>NZ_CM128255.1:0-1396942 GCF_052828685.1 Daquilactobacillus linshuiensis
GTGTCAGAAAATCGTAATTTAGATTTAGAAACCTTCTGGGCCTATCTAGAAGAAAAATTAAAAAATGAATATTCACCTGTTAGTTATTCAACTTGGATACAAACTGCAACTCCTATTTCACTAAATGAAAAAAATATTATTATTGAAGTCCCTCTAGCCTTACATAAAGATTATTGGGAAAGAAATCTAGCGAATAAAGTAGTCGAAGCAGCTTTTGAGTTATATTCAACCGATATATCGCCAATTATCCAAGTTAAATCAGAACACCCAACTAATAACTCTGAAAATGAACAAGAAGAAACAACACCCGAGGTTAAAGCCCCTGCTGCCCATTTAAATAGTAAGTATACTTTTGAAACCTTTGTTACTGGTTCTGGTAATCAAATGGCACATGCTGCTGCTTTAGTGGTTTCTGAAGAACCTGGTGTTTTATACAATCCCTTGTTCATTTATGGGGGCGTTGGTTTAGGTAAGACTCACTTAATGCAAGCTATTGGTCATCAACTACTGAATAAAAATCCAAGTGCCAATGTAAAATATGTAACTAGTGAGACATTTGCTAATGATTTTATAAATTCAATTCAAAATAAAACTCAAGATGAATTCAGAAATTCTTATCGTAATGTTGATCTTTTAATGGTAGACGATATTCAGTTCTTTGCTGACAAAGAAGGAACTCAAGAAGAGTTTTTTCATACTTTTAATGAACTTTATAATAATAAAAAGCAAATTGTTCTTACATCAGATCGTTTACCAAATGAAATTCCTAAATTGGAAGAAAGACTTGTATCACGATTCAAGTGGGGACTATCAGTTGATATTACTGCTCCTGATTTAGAAACAAGAATTGCTATTTTAAGAACAAAAGCCGATTATGAAAATTTAGAAATTCCTGACGAAACCCTTTCTTATATAGCAGGACAAATTGATAGTAATGTTCGCGAACTTGAAGGAGCATTGGTAAGAGTACAAGCATATTCGACAATACAAAAATCCGATATTACAACTAGCTTAGCTGCAGACGCAATGAAGGGCTTGAAGCTTTCTAAAAAGAAAAAAGGATTAACAATTACTCGAATACAAGAAAGAGTTGCAAAGTACTTTAAAATATCTGTAGAAGATATTAAAGGAAAAAAAAGAGTACATTCTATTGTTATTCCTAGACAAATTGCAATGTATTTATCTCGTGAGCTTACCGATAAATCTCTTCCACAAATCGGTCAAGAGTTCGGTGGCAAAGATCATACAACAGTAATGCATTCATGTGATAAAATTTCTGAAGAATTAAAACTTGATACAGAACTAAAAAAAATGGTTAATGATTTAAAAAATGAACTAAAAAACTAGTTGTGTATAAATATAATTTTTTCCACTAGTTATCCACAATAGTTATTAACATGTGTATATCTTTTTATAACGGGGCTTAGCCTAATTTTCAACAGAATTAACAGGGCCTACTACTATTACTACTATTACTACTTAATATTATTAATAATATATAAAGGAGCATCATATGAAATTTTCTATAGACAAAAATATCTTTTCAAATAATGTAAATACAGTATTAAGAGCAATTAGCTCAAAAACTACTATTCCTATACTTTCTGGTATCTATTTAGAACTTAAAGATGATGGATTAACTATTTCAGGTAGTGATGCTGATATTTCAATAACAACTTTTATTACACAAGAAAATGCTGATAATAATTTAATGATTAATTCTTTAGGATCTATTGTATTGCCTGCCAGATTTTTTAATGAAATTATAAAAAAATTACCAGGTGATACTTTAAATATCGAAGTTTTGGAAAATAAACAAACAATTATCTCAGCTGGAAAATCAGAATTTACTATAAATGGTATTGATGCTATTAATTATCCTCATTTACCAGAAGTAGCAACAGATAATCAAATTGTTTTATCTACTGATCTTTTAAAAGAAGTAGTTAGCCAAACTGTAATTGCGGTTTCTAATCAAGAAAGTCGACCAATCTTAACTGGTGTTAATTTTGAAATTAAGGATGGCAAATTAAAAGCAGTTGCTACTGATAGTCATCGTTTATCACAAAGAGTTGTGCAGTTAGATAGTTCAAGTGATTATGACTTTATTATTCCGGGAAAAAGCTTATTAGAATTAACTAGAACAATTAATGATGATTTGTCAGAAATAAAGATGTCTATTTCTGAAAATCAAGTCCTATTTAGCTTAGGAGATACATTATTTTATTCAAGATTATTAGAGGGAAACTACCCTGAAACCGATAGATTAATTCCTGAATCATCAAATACTAACGTTGTATTTGATGCAACAGAATTGTTAGCCTCTGTTGAACGTGCATCATTGCTTTCACATGAAAGTAGAAATAATGTTGTTAAATTGCAAATTAATACTTTACAAAATAGTGTAACTATTTATGGAAATTCTCCTGAAGTTGGAACAGTTGAAGAAAATGTTCAATTTAAAAAAATTGAAGGGGAAGACTTAGAAATATCTTTTAACCCTGATTATTTAAAAGATTCTCTAAAAGTACTTGGAACATCTGAAATTGTGATGAAATTTACATCTCCATTACATCCTTTTACAATTGAACCTCAAAATGAAGATGATAATTTTGTTCAGCTTATAACTCCAGTAAGAACATATTAATTACTTTAAACATAAAAAATCGCTCATATGAGCGATTTTTTATGTTTTTAATATATTTATACCAAATAAGACTAAATTAGCTCATAATGCTTATATATAGCTTATAACATTGTTTTTATATCAAAAAAAGTTTATAATATATAAGAACGTATTTATTATTTGAATCAAAATAAAAAGGGGTAAAGAATGCAAGAATTCGTACTCACTAAGGAATTTATAACTCTTGGTCAATTACTAAAAGAAGCAGGAGTTATTTCAACAGGTGGACAGGCAAAATATTTTTTGCAAGAATATCAAGTTTATTTAAATGGTGAATTAGAAAATCGTCGTGGAAAAAAAATTCGTAATGGTGATGAAGTGAAAATTGAAGATAATGAAACTATTAAGATAGTTAGTGACTAGCTATGTATATTAAAAAAATTTCGCTTAAAAATTTTAGAAATTATGAATTCTTGGAAACAGAATTTTCACCTAATATTAATGTGTTTATTGGTAAAAATGCTCAAGGAAAAACTAATCTTTTAGAATCTTTTTTTGTATTAGCATTAGCAAGAAGTCATCGTACTTCTGATGATAAGGATTTAATTAAATGGGGTCAGGATTTTGCTAGAATTAATGCCAGAATTGAAAAAAATACTAATAGTGAGAAATTAGAACTCATAATTAGTAAAGCAGGTAAAAAAGCAAAAGCTAATAATCTAGAGCAAAAAAAACTCTCTAACTATGTTGGAAACTTGAATATTGTTTTATTTGCACCAGAAGACCTGAATTTAATTAAGGGAAATCCTACTCAAAGGCGAAGATTTTTAGATATGGAAATTGGACAAATTAGTCGAAGCTATTTATCTAACTTTAGTCAGTTTAAAAAAATATTACGTCAAAGAAATAATTATTTAAAACAACTTCAAAAAAAAGTTACTAAAGATAAGATTTATTTAGATGTATTAACAGATCAAATTGCAGCGTTTGGAACTGAAATAATTGTTGAAAGAAAAAAATTTTTAAAGAAGTTAGAAATATATATGCAGTCTATGCATACAAAATTAACTGAAGATAAAGAGTCTTTAAAAATTTTATATAAAACTAATAGTTTTGATGCTAGTTTGGATGATAAAGAAAAAATATATAATGATTTGAAAAATAATTATCATAAAAACTATGACAAAGAAATACGGGCAGGAACAACAATGTTAGGTCCTCAGCGCGATGATATTGCATTCTTGATAAATAAACGAGATGTTTCAGATTTTGGTTCACAAGGACAACAAAGAACCGTTATTTTAAGCATGAAACTTGCCGAAGTTGAATTAATAAAAGATGTAATTGGCGATTACCCTGTTCTTTTGTTAGATGATGTGTTGTCTGAGCTAGACGAAAATAGACAGACTCAACTTCTAAAGGCAATTGAAGATAATATTCAAACTTTTATAACTACAACAAGTATTGATGGAGTTAATAAAGAAATTGTGAAAAATCCGCAAATATATAATGTTGATGGTGGTCGAATAATAAAGAGTAGAGAGGAAAATAATTAGATATGGCTGAAGATAAGACAAATATTTCTGAAGAAGAATTAATTGAAGAAAAAGAAGAAAAAGCAAGAGAATATGATGCCAGTCAAATACAGGTTTTAGAAGGGCTAGAAGCTGTAAGAAAACGTCCGGGCATGTATATTGGTTCAACTAGCTCACAAGGACTACACCATTTAGTTTGGGAAATTATTGATAATGGTATTGATGAAGCTTTAGCTGGATTTGCAACTAGAATTGATGTTGTTGTTGAAAAAGATAATAGTATTACTGTTACTGATGATGGACGTGGAATACCAGTTGATATTCAAAAAAAGACAGGGAAACCAGCTTTTGAAACAGTCTTCACTGTTCTTCATGCTGGAGGTAAATTTGGCGGTGGAGGATACAAAGTATCTGGTGGACTTCATGGTGTCGGTGCCTCTGTTGTTAATGCTTTATCTAAAAAACTTGATGCAGTTGTAACTAAAGATGGTAAAAGATACTACATAGACTTTGAATTAGGTAAAGTTAAGACACCAATGAAAGTTATAGGTGATGCTCCTGAACATGAACATGGTACAAAAGTACACTTTGTTCCTGATGAAGATATATTTACTGAAACAACCGTCTATGACGATAAGATTTTAATAACAAGAATTCGTGAATTAGCATTTTTAAATAAGGGATTAAAAATAACGTTTATTGATATGCGTAAAGAAAATCCTGAGTTGACTGAATTTCATTATGAAGGTGGAATCAAAAGTTATGTTGAATTCATGAATGAAAATAAAGAAGTATTATTTCCTGAACCAATATATGTTGAAGGTCAACAAGATGGAATTAATGTTGAAGTTGCCTTGCAATACACTAATGACTATCATTCCAACTTGATGACTTTTGCTAACAATATTCATACCTATGAAGGTGGAACACATGAGTCAGGATTTAAGACAGCATTAACGCGAGTTATTAATGACTACGCTAAGAAAAACTCATTACTAAAAGGTGATGAAAAATTATCAGGTGATGATGTTCGTGAAGGTATGACTGCTGTTGTATCTGTTAAACATCCAGATCCACAGTTTGAAGGACAAACAAAAACAAAATTAGGAAATTCAGATGCTAGGTCAGTAACTGATAAAACATTTAGTGAAACCTTTATGCGTTTTATGTTAGAAAACCCAACGGTAGCAAGACAAATTGTTGAAAAGGGTAGTTTAGCTTCAAAAGCTCGTCTTGCAGCTAAACGTGCTCGTGAAGTTACAAGAAAAAAATCTGGTCTTGAAATAAGTAATTTACCTGGAAAATTAGCTGATAATTCTAGTAAAGATCCTGAAATTTCGGAATTATTTATTGTTGAGGGAGATTCAGCTGGTGGTTCAGCAAAATCAGGCCGTTCCCGCTTAACTCAAGCTATTTTACCTATTCGTGGAAAAATCCTAAATGTTGAAAAAGCAAGTATGGATAAGATTTTAGCTAATGAAGAAATCCGTTCATTATTTACTGCTATGGGAACCGGATTTGGTGAAGAATTCGATGTTTCTAAGACTAGATATCATAAATTGATTTTGATGACTGATGCTGATGTTGATGGAGCGCATATAAGAACACTATTATTAACACTTTTGTATAGATACATGCGCCCAATTGTTGAAGCAGGATATGTTTATGTTGCAAAACCACCATTGTATCAAGTGCGTCAAGGAAAAATGATGAAGTATATTGACTCTGATGAAGAATTACAAGAAGTTCTTGGAACCTTACAACCAAGTCCAAAACCAGTAATTCAAAGGTATAAAGGTCTTGGAGAAATGGATGCTGAACAGCTTTGGGAAACAACTATGAATCCAGAAAATAGAAGACTTGATCGTGTTGAGATTGATGATGCTGTAGCTGCTGATAAAGTATTTTCAATGTTGATGGGTGATAAAGTAGAACCAAGAAAAGAATTTATTGAAGAAAATGCAGTATTTGTTAATAACTTGGACATTTAGGAAGGTAAGATTTAATGAGTGATGAGATAGACCGTAGAATTAATACAATTGAGCTGTCACAAACAATGCGTACATCATTCCTGGACTACGCAATGAGTGTTATTGTTGCACGTGCATTACCAGACGTCCGAGATGGTTTAAAACCCGTTCATAGACGTATTTTATATGGAATGAATGAATTAGGTGTTACACCTGAAAAGCCTTATAAAAAATCAGCACGTATTGTTGGAGATGTAATGGGAAAATATCATCCCCATGGTGACAGTGCTATTTATGAATCAATGGTTCGTATGGCACAAGATTTTAGTTATCGTTATTTACTGGTGGACGGACATGGTAATTTTGGTTCAATTGATGGTGATCCAGCCGCTGCTATGCGTTATACAGAAGCACGTATGAGTAAAATTACGCTTGAAATGCTTCGTGATATTAATAAAGATACAATAGATTTTCAAGAAAATTATGATGGAACTGAACGTGAACCAAGAGTTTTACCAGCAAGATTTCCTAACTTACTAGTTAATGGTGCAACGGGTATTGCTGTTGGTATGACAACCAATATACCACCGCATAACTTAAAAGAAGTTATTGATGCTATTCATATATTAATGAATAACAAAGAAGCAACAACAGCTGATTTAATGAGTGTATTACCTGGACCTGATTTTCCAACTGGTGGTTTGGTTATGGGTAAATCAGGTATTAGAAAAGCATATGAAACAGGTAAAGGTAGTATTACTTTACGTGCAAAAACAGAGATAGAGACTACCAAAAATGGAAGAGAAAAAATTATTGTTACTGAACTTCCATATATGGTTAATAAGGCTCGATTGGTCGAAAGAATTGCAGAGCTTGCTCGTGATAAAAGATTAGAAGGTATTGTTGATTTAAATGACGAATCTGATCGTGATGGAATGCGTATTGTTATTGAAATCAGAAAAGATATGAGTGCTACTGTTGTTTTAAATAACTTGTTTAAACAAACTTCACTTCAAACATCATTTGGATTTAACATGGTTGCTATTGTTGAAGGAGCACCTAAAGTACTATCTTTAAAAGAAATTCTTTTAAAATATCTTGCTCATCAAGAGGAAGTAATTCAAAGAAGAACACGTTTTGATTTAAAAAAAGCTGAAGCAAGAGCTCATATTTTAGAAGGTTTGAGAATAGCTTTAGATCATATTGATGAAATAATTAGAATCATTAGAGGATCACAGACTTCTGAGATAGCTAAGAATTCATTAATAGAAAATTTCAAACTTTCTGATAAGCAGTCGCAAGCAATACTTGACATGCGACTCGTTAGGTTAACAGGACTTGAAAGAGATAAAGTTGAAGCGGAATATAATGATTTAGTAGCAAAAATTGCTGATTTAAAAGATATTTTGGCTAAACCTGAACGCATTGACAAAATTATTTATGAAGAACTTTTAGAAATTCAAGAAAAATTTGGAGATCCAAGACGTACAGAACTTCTTGTAGGTGAAGTTTTGAGTCTTGAAGATGAAGATTTAATTGAAGAAGAAAATATTTTGATTGTGTTAACCCATAATGGATATATTAAACGTCTATCAGCAGATGAATTTAAAGTTCAAAATCGTGGTGGACGTGGTATTCAAGGAATGGGAATTCATGATGATGATTTCATTGAACATTTAGTTTATACTTCGACTCATGATCAATTATTATTCTTTACAAATAGTGGTAAAGTTTATAAATCAAAAGGATACGAAATTCCAGAATATGGTCGTACAGCAAAAGGAATTCCAATTATTAATTTATTAGGAATTGATTCTAATGAATCTGTTCAAACTGTGATTAATGTTCCCAAAGATTCTGATAATGAAGAGAAAAATTTATTTTTTGTTACAGAACAAGGAACTGTTAAGAGAACGTCAGTAGATGAATTTAGTAATATTCGTAATAATGGTTTAAGAGCAATAACTTTAAAAGATGAAGATCAATTAAAAGATGTATATCTAACAGATGGAAAACAGGTTATTTTTATTGGAACTCATTTAGGATATGCAGTTACATTTAATGAAACTGATGTAAGAACGATGGGTAGAACTGCATCAGGTGTTCGAGGTATTAGATTAAGAGAAAATGATTATGTTGTTGGTTCTTCTATATTGAAACCAGAATCAGAAGTGCTTGTTATATCAGAAAATGGATATGGTAAACGTACCCTTGCAAGTGAATATCCTGTTAAGGGTCGTGGTGGAAAAGGAATTAAGACTGTTAATGTAACTGAAAAAAATGGTCCATTAGCAGGATTAACAGTTGTTGATGGTGATGAAGATATCATGTTAATAACTAATAAAGGTGTTATGATTCGTTTCCACGCAAAGGACGTTTCTCAAACCGGACGTGCAACTTTAGGAGTAAGACTAATAAGAGTCGATGATGATGCAATTGTTTCTACGATGGCTAAGGTAGCTCCAGAAGAAACCGATGAAGAAATAAGCGAAGATAATGATGAATAAAAAATAATCATAAATGCGTAATTTGATATGTATACTTAATTAAGTATCACGTGTCAGAGCATTTATGATTTTTTTATAGATATTATCAAAGAAATATGGTATTATCTTTTACTGTGAGTATTAGAACTTTAATTAGTTCCGTGCTCCTTGTTCTTATTTATATAGGAACCATTAGACCAAGAGGAGGTGCCAAAATGGCAGCACATTACGAAATTACATATATCATCAAACCTGATCTTGATGAAGCAGGTAAGACCGCAGTTGTTGATAAGTTTGATAAAATTCTTAAAGACAATGGTGCTGAGATCATTGAATCTAAAGACTGGGAAAAACGTCGTCTAGCATATGAAATTGCTGGTTATCATGAAGGTTTGTATCATATCACAAACATTAACGCTAATGATACACAAGCTACTAGCGAATTTGACCGTCTTGCAAAGATTGATGAATCAGTTCTTCGTCAAATGATTGTTAAACGCGAAGATTAATTTAATGTTTCACATGAAACATTTCAAATAAAGGAGGCAGATATTTATGATTAATAGAGTTGTATTGGTTGGTCGTCTGACACGTGACCCTGATTTGAGATATACTGCCAACGGTGCAGCAGTTGCTAGTTTTACAATTGCTGTTAATCGTCAATTTACAAATCAGCAAGGTGAAAGAGAAGCTGACTTCATTAACTGTGTTATTTGGAGAAAGGCTGCAGAAAACTTTGCTAATTTCACAAAAAAAGGATCATTAGTAGGAATTGATGGTCGTTTACAATCTAGATCTTATGAGAATCAACAAGGTCAAAGAGTGTATGTGACTGAAGTTGTTGTAGATAATTTTTCATTGCTAGAATCAAAATCAGCAACTGAAAATAGACCTTCATCAGCTCCAAATAATAACAACAATTCTTACAATAATGTTTCTAATAATGGTAATGAAAATAATAACAATGATAATGCTTTTGATGCAAAAGCAGATCCATTTGCTGACAATAGTCAACCAATTGATATTTCAGATGATGATTTACCATTCTAATTATTTAATATTATAGGAGGAATAATCCATGGCTCAACAACAAAGACGTGGTGGCGGACGTAGACGCCGTAAAGTTGATTTTATTGCAGCTAACCACATTGAATATATCGATTACAAAGATACTGAATTACTTAAGAGATTCATCTCAGAAAGTGGTAAAATTTTACCTCGTCGAGTAACTGGTACTAGTGCAAAGAATCAAAGAAGTTTAACAACAGCAATTAAAAGAGCTAGAATTATGGCTTTATTACCATTCGTTGCTGAAGACTAAAATTATTATTTAAAGGGTCGTACTCATAGTGCGATCCTTTTTCTATTCAATCAATTAGTTAGTTTGTGTGGTAAAATTGTAAGGTATATAAAATAGTATATAGAGGATATTTATGAAAAAAATATTAGAAAAATATAATTTAACTCTATTAAAAAATTCTCCAGCACTAACAACCGCAGTAACAATTATATTTGTTATAACAGTTATTTCGGCACTTATTGGATTGTTTGTTAATCCATTGTTTGGAGTTATACTGTCTGCAATCAATTTTGCAATGGCGTTTCTTGTTTTATACTTATACTATGTCATGGAAAAAAGTATAAAGCATATTGCTTCTGATATGTCTTATAGATTAAATCGTGGTGAGCAAGAAGCAATTGTGAATATGCCATTGGGAATTGCACTGTATGATAAATATAAAAAAATCCAATGGATAAATCCTAAGTTTCAAAGTTATTTTGATGATAAAGATTTGATAGATGTTAAAGTAGAGGATTTAAGTGAAGAAATTTCAAGTCTAATTGATTCTGATAATTCTAATGAAGTTATTGTGATAAATATTAATGAAAAGGGATATGAGGCTTTTATAAATACTGAGCTCAAGACAATTTATTTGTATGATATCTCCAAGTATAATGATATTGAAAAAACTTATGACAATACTAGAATATCAATGGGTCAAATTTTTATTGATAACTATGATGAAGTAACCCAAAATATGACCGATAGAACAAGATCTAATCTTAATAATTTTGTTACCAATCAATTAACAAACTGGGCAAATAAATATAACGTTTATTTGAAAAGATTAGGATCCGATAGATTTTTAATTATTGCTTATATGAAAAATTTACAGGCAATTGAGAAAAATGAATTTAGTATTCTAGATACAATCAGAGAAGAAACTTTGAAACAAAATTCACCATTAACATTGAGTGTGGGAATAGCTTATGGAAGTGAAAATCTTATTTCCTTAGCTAAACAGGCGCAAAGTAATTTGGACTTAGCTTTAGGACGTGGTGGTGACCAAGTAGTTATTAAGTCTGAAAATGATAAGGCAAGATTTTTTGGTGGAAAGTCTAATCCTATGGAAAAGAGAACTAGAGTTAGAGCTCGTATGATAAGTCAAGCACTTCAAGAAGTATTAATCAATTCAGATAAAGTGTTTGTAATGGGACATGAAAGATCTGATATGGACTCATTAGGAGCAAGTTTAGGAATAAGACGAATTGCTGAAATGAATGGCAAGGATTGTAAAATTATCTTTGATGAAAATAATATTCATACTGATGTTAAACGTCTTAGAGAAGAACTAAGAAAAGACGAGGAAATTGATAAGAGCATTATTAGTATTGCTCAATCTAATGAAGAATTTGATGAGAATAGCCTACTTATATTGGTTGACCATTCTAAGCAAAGTATATCGATTAATTCAGATTTAATTGATAAAGCAAATGGTAGAATCGTATTAGTTGATCATCATAGAAGAGGTGAAGAATTCCCTGAAAATATGATGTTAGCTTATATAGAACCTTACGCTTCTTCTACATGTGAACTTATAACTGAAATGCTAGAATATCAACCAAAAGACACAACAAAAGTGAATAAAATTGAAGCTACAGCTATGTTAGCCGGAATAACTGTAGATACAAAATCTTTCTCATTAAGAACTGGAACTAGAACTTTTGACGCAGCTAGTTATTTAAGATCATTGGGAGCTAGTGAGCTTACGGTTCAAAAATTACTAAAAGAAAATATAAATTCATTTATTCAAAAGAATAAGTTAATTGAGTCTGTTGAAATGTTTGATAAAAATATCGCTATTTGTGCATCAGATGATGAAATTTATGATCCTGTAGTTGTTGCTCAAGCAGCAGATACTTTATTATCATTAAGTGATATAGAGGCCTCTTATGTAATTGCCCGTCGTTCTGATGATGTCATTGGTATTTCTGCAAGAAGTTTAGGCTCTTTGAATGTTCAAATTGTTATGGAAAAAATGGGAGGCGGTGGTCATCTTTCTAATGCCGCTACTCAAATCAAAGGTAAAGATACAAAAGAAGTTAAGAATCAGTTAATTGATATCTTAAAAAATAGTGATAAATAATAGGAGAAATTAAAATGAGAGTTATTTTCTTAGAAGATGTAAAAGGAAAAGGAAAAAAAGGAGAAGTAAAAGAAGTTGCTGATGGTTTTGCACAAAATTTTTTAATCAAGAATGGTAAAGCCAAGGAGGCTAATGCACAAGCAATAAGTGAATTAAAAGGGAAACAAAAAAAAGAAGAAAAGCTGGAAGCAAAAGATTTACAAATAGCTAAAGATTTAAAGAGTAAAATAGAAGATGATTCTACTATAGTTGAAATTAAGTCAAAAGCTGGTGAAGATAGTAGATTATTTGGTTCAATACCAAGTAAACAAATTGCTGAAACTCTAAAAAAACAATATGAAATACAAGTTGATAAAAGAAAAATTGATTTAAAAGAACCAATTAGAACTTTAGGTTATACAAATGTTAAAGTAAAACTACATAATGATGTAACTGCTACTATTAGAGTACATGTTGTAGCTGAGTAATTAAAAAGGGAATATAGTAATGAATAATGACTTTGGGAATAGAATTCCTCCAAATGATAAAGCTGCCGAACAATCTGTATTAGGAGCTATATTTTTAAATTCTGGAGCACTTATTGACGCAATCGAGTATTTAGTTCCAGAAGATTTTTATCAGCATGCAAATCAACTTGTTTTTAAAGCTATGATGACTTTAAATGATCGTGATGAAGCAATTGATGCGATTACAATAGTTAACGAACTTAAAAAAAATAATGAGTTAGAAGATGTCGGCGGTGCGAGCTATATTGCTGAATTAACAGAAGCTGTACCTACTGCATCTAATGTTATTTACTATGCAAAAATTGTAAAGAGTAAGTCCACTTTAAGAAGTCTTATATCTGCAGCATCAGATATTGTAACAAGTAGCTTTGATGAAAATGATGATATTGATGATATACTTGCTAATGCTGAAAAAAGTATTATGAATGTGTCTGAAGGAATTAATGAAGGCGGCTTTAAAAAAATCTCTGATGTTGTATCAGACTCACTAAAAGAAATTGAAGATCTTTCTAATGATAGTGATGAAGTTACAGGCCTATCAACTGGTTTTAAAGAACTAGATAGGCTAACGACTGGATTGCATGATGATGAATTAATTATATTAGCTGCACGTCCAGCCGTCGGTAAGACAGCTTTTGCTTTAAATATTGTTCAAAATGTAGCAACAAAAAGTAATGCTACTGTTGCCGTTTTTTCATTGGAAATGAGTGCTGAACAATTAGTAAGCCGTATGCTTTGTTCTGAAGGAAGTATTGATGCAAATCATTTAAGAACAGGACAGCTTGATCAAAATGAATGGCAAAATTTAATTGTTGCTATGGGAAGTCTATCCAAAACGTCAGTTTATATTGATGATACCCCAGGTGTAAAAATGTCTGAAATTAGGGCTAAATGTCGACGATTAGAAAAAGAAACCGGAAGTTTGGATTTAATAATTATTGATTATTTACAATTGATTGAAGGAACTGGTCAAGAGAATAGACAACAAGAAGTTTCAGCAATTTCGAGACAGTTAAAAAAATTAGCTAAAGAGTTACATGTACCAGTAATTGCACTTTCACAATTATCTCGTGGCGTGGAGCAAAGACAAGATAAAAGACCAGTATTATCTGATATTCGTGAATCTGGTTCTATTGAGCAAGATGCTGATATCGTCGCATTCTTATATCGTGATGATTATTATGATACGGATTCTTCAGATGATGATTCTGATGAGTCAAGTAGCGACAATGCAAATCAAGATGTAGGAGAAGTTGAAGTAATTATAAGTAAAAATAGATCAGGCCCAAGAGGAACTGCCAAACTATTATTTGTGAAATCTTATAATAAATTTTCCAATATAGCTATGTATGCGGACTAATTCGTATATCATAGCCTTTTTTTATATCTTATAAAATAATGTTCGGAAATATTGCATTTTTATGTTTATAATGATAGAGTTAATTCGGAAATAAGATATAGGAGGATTTTTATGAGTACAATTGTTATTGTAGGAAGTCAGTGGGGAGATGAAGGAAAAGGAAAAATCACTGATTTTTTAGGTAAAGATGCAAATATTATTTCAAGATATCAAGGTGGAGATAACGCCGGTCATACACTTGATGTAGATGGAAAAGTTTATAAATTACGTTTAATTCCATCTGGAATTTTATATAAAGATAAGGTAACTGTTGTTGGAAACGGAGTAGTAATAAATCCTAAGACAATGATTGAAGAACTTAATTCCTTAAAAGAATCTGGAGTTGATATTTCAAATTTGAAGATTTCAGATCGCGCGCATGTTATTTTTCCATATCATATAAAAGAAGATCAATTACAAGAAGAGGCTAAAGGCGATAGTAAGATTGGAACGACTAATCGTGGAATAGGCCCTGCATATATGGACAAAGCATCACGAATTGGTATTAGAATTGCTGACATGTTGAATCCAGAGGTATTTAAAAATAGACTTAAAGAAACTTTAGATATTAAAAATAAAGAATTTACTGACTTATATAATAGTAAACCAATGAATTTTGATGATATATATCATGAGTATAGTCAATATGCAGATCAAATTCGTAATATGGTAACTGATACATCTTTATTACTTAATAATGCTATTGATAAAAATGAAAATATATTGTTTGAAGGTGCTCAAGGAATAATGCTTGATATTGATCAAGGTACATATCCGTACGTAACATCATCTAATCCAGCTGCCGGAGTTTCTATTGGAGCGGGCGTTGGACCTAATAAAATTGATAAAGTTGTCGGAGTAGTTAAGGCTTATACTTCCAGAGTTGGCGATGGTCCTTTCCCAACACAACTTGACGATGAAATAGGGGACTTTATTAGAGAAAATGGACATGAATATGGGACTGTTACTAAACGACCAAGACGTGTAGGTTGGCTTGATACAGTTGTCTTAAGACATGCTTTTAGAGTATCGGGAGTAACTGATATCGCGCTAAACGTTTTAGATGTTTTGACAAATCTTGAGTCACTTAAAATTTGTACTTCATATGAATTAGACGGTAAGGAAATTGATTATTATCCAGCAACAATTGATGAAATAAAAAGATGCAAACCTATATATAAAGAGTTACCTGGTTGGACTGAAGATATAACAAATATAAAAGATTATAATGATCTACCTGAAAATACTAAGAAGTATATAGAGACAATTGAAGATTTAACAGGTGCAAAAATTGCGACTATTTCAGTTGGTCCAAATAGAAATCAAACCATTTTAAAAAATAATGTATGGAAAAACTAGTGTTTCACATGAAACAATTGAAAAAGAGGCTGATAAATTTCAGTCTTTTTTTTATAATGTAGATAAATACATTAGTCGTGAGGCAATATTAATGGAAGAAATACTTATATTAAAAAAAGTTTGGAGAGCAAACTGTATTAAAAAATATTAATTTAAGTTTAAAAAAAGGTGAAATTGTCGGACTTATAGGCCCATCGGGTGCTGGGAAATCAACAATTATAAAAATAATTCTTGGAATGCAGAAAAGTGAAAAAGGAGATGTTATTGTATTCAATAAAAAAACTCCTGACAGAAAATTGTTAGAGGATATAGGATATATGGCGCAATCTGATGCATTGTATGAAATGCTAACAGGACTAGAAAATTTGATATTTTTTGCAAAATTGAAAAATATCCCTAAAAAAATGATTTTACAATCAGTAAGCCATGTTTCTGAGACAGTTGGACTAGAAAAAGATTTAAAAAAAAGAGTAAAAGAATATTCAGGAGGTATGAAAAGAAGATTATCATTAGCAATATCCTTACTAGGAGATCCACAATTATTGATTCTTGATGAACCTACTGTAGGCATAGACCCGTTATTAAAGAAAAGTATTTGGAATGAACTACGTGTACTAAAAAATAGAAATAGATCTATATTAATTACTACTCATGCAATGGATGAAGCAGAGCTAACAAATAAAATTGCACTATTATCAAATGGCAAAATCATTGCTTTTGATAGTCCTGAAATAATTAAAGAAAGTTATAAAGTTAACACTATTGAAGAAGCATTTTTGAAAGTAGAAGGCAGTGAAAAATGAAATCGTTTGTTATTATGAATAAAGTATTCAAAGAACTAGTTCGTGACAAAAGAACATTAGTTTTAATGTTTGTAGCTCCCATACTAATATTATTCATGCTTAACTTAATGTTTACTAGTAATAATAATGTATATACTTCAATAGGAACGGTTAATTTATCCCCTAACATAAAAGAAAAGTTAAATGATATAAAGTACACTAAGACTAAGTCATATGCGTCTTTTAAGACAGCAAAACAAGCCATGAAATCACAAAAAATTGATTCTATTGTTAAACAGAGTGGGAAAAAATTTGATATAATCTATGAAAATATTGACTCTAGTAAGACTATAAAAGCTAAATCGTCATTAAAAGAAGCGTTTACAATCGCTGAAATTGCACAATTAAAAACAGTAAGCAAGATTAATACAGATCAAAATAAGAATAAAATTAATATAAATAATCATTATGTATATGGCAATAAAGATACAGGATTTTTCGCAAAAATGATTCCAATTTTAATAGGATTTTTTGTGTTTTTCTTTGTATTTTTAATTTCGGGAATGGCTTTATTAAAAGAAAGAACGAGTGGAACGTTAGATAGATTATTGGCTACTCCTATTAAAAGATATGAGATTGTGTTTGGATATATGCTCAGTTATGGAATTCTTGCGATATTACAAACTTTCGTAATTGTCATTTCTTCAATATATATTTTAAATTTAGAAATTGTTGGAAGTGTTGTAAATATAATTATAGTTAATGTTATCCTAGCATTTGTAGCTTTATCTTTTGGAATTCTCATGTCGACATTCGCTCAATCAGAGTTTCAAATGATGCAATTTATACCGATAATAATAATACCTCAGATATTTTTTTCTGGACTTATTCCTGTTGATACAATGGCTGACTGGGTAAAATATATTTCATATATTTTACCAATTAAATATTCTGGAGACGCTCAAACGCAAATTATTATGAATGGTGCCCCAATAGAAAAAATTTGGTTTGATTTATTCATTCTAATTATTTTTGGGATAGCATTAACATTTCTAAATATTATTGGATTAAAAAAATATCGAAAAGTATAGTTATTATTTCCCGGGAAATAGTATTAGATATTATGAAAAAACGAGATTACATATTAAAATGAATATAGAAATATAAGGAGGAGTGTTAATATGTCAGTAGCTGATGAATTTGTGGAACGTAGAATGCTAAAATTTATGTGTTTTAATTGTGAGCATCCTGCAATGCTAATTAGTAAAAAAGAAAAAATTGGAACGAATGATGATGGCTCTGAGAAGTTTAAAATTGAATTAACTTGTCCTAGATGTAAGGCTGTTGATTCATTTATACTTAATGATAGTAGTGAAGCAACATTAAGTAAGTCGGAAAACAGTGAAAGAATTCCAGATGCAAGTAAAGTTTTATAAAATAAAAAGCACATTAATCTGTGCTTTTTTTGTTCCTTGTTTTATCAATTTCATTCCGTATTGCTGAAAAGATTTTCTCGTTTTTTTTACCACTTTTAACTGTTGTCATCATGAATAAGCTATCGACTATACTCATTTGTGCTATTAAGGCATGAAGTGCTTCAACACGATAATTTTTTTCTTCAGATATAGACAATATATTAACTCGTCCAAATTTTGTTATAGAAGAATTTCCAAAGCTTGTAATTACAATCATTGGAACTTTATTTTCTTGTAAAACTGCAGCAATTTTTAAAATATCTTTATTTTCTCCGCTATGACTAATTATGATTGCACAGTCACTAGAGTTTAGTCTAGTTGCTTGCATTAATTGCATATGATAGTCAGTAGTGTGATCAACTTTTATTGCTGTTCTTAAGAATTTGTGATAACCATTTTGTGCGACAATACCAGAAGCACCTAGTCCGAATAGACACAAATTATCACAATTGATTATAAGATCAACTGCTTTTTTTAATGATTTTTCGTTCAATAAGGATGCGGTTGAATTAAGAGCTGCAGAATTAGCAGAAAAAATTTTTTTTGCCATTGCAACATAGGAGTCTTCTTTATCAATTCCGTGATAAATAGGATATTTATTTTGTTGAGCTTGATGATTTAAAAGGGCAATTTTCAAGCTTTGAAAATTTTTGAAACCTAGTAATTTAGAGAATCTTGAAATAGTTGCAGTCGACACGTTACAATTATTTGCCAAAATCTGTATTGATATATTATCATCTATTTCGTTGTTTAAAATGTAATCAGCAATTTGTTTGTATTTACCATTTAGATTTTCATAGTATGATTTTATTAATGAATTTAGCTCATCAACCATAATGATTTTTACCTTCAACTTTCAATTAATATAGTACATGAAAAAAGTTTTCTTGTAAACGGTTGCAAAAAGAAAAATTTTTTCATATAATGTTTTTGTGCTTTTAAGAAACAAGTAAAAGAGGGAATTAATTATGAAGATAGCAATGATTGGTTTAGGAAAAATGGGTCTAAACCTTGTAGAAAATCTTTTGAGAAACAATAATGAGGTTGTTGCTTTTGACTTGAATAAAGATTCAGTAAAAAAAGCAAGTGAATTAGGTGCAAGTCCGGCAGTAGACCTTGATGATGTATTAAAACAACTGGATAGTCCAAGAATTGTTTGGAGTATGTTACCTGCTGGAAAACCAACTGATGAAACAATAAATGTCTTGAGTGAAAAAATGTCCAAAGGTGACATCTTAATTGATGGAGGAAATTCGTTTTTTGAGGACTCACTAAGACATAATGAAATTCTTAAACAAAAAGAGATTAACTTTTTTGATGCAGGAACATCAGGTGGAATGAGTGGTGCTAACAAAGATGGTAATTTCATGATTGGTGGAGATGATAAAGATATATTTGAAAAATATTTGAAACCAATATTTGAAGGTATAGCTCAAAAAGATGGCTATCTTTATACAGGAAAAGCTGGTAGTGGACACTATCTAAAGATGGTTCATAACGGGATTGAATATGGAATGATGCAAGCAATTGCCGAAGGATTTGATGTTTTAGAACATGGTCAGTTTGATTATGATAATGAAGCTGTTGCTAAAGTTTGGAGCAATGGTTCAGTAATAAGAGGTTGGTTAATGGAACTTGCTCAGTCAGCATTTTCAAAAGATCCTAATTTAGATGAAATAAAAGGAGTTATGCATTCATCTGGAGAAGGTAAATGGACCTTAGACGAAGCATTAAAACAACAAATTGCAACACCAGTTATTGGATTATCATTGATGATGCGTTATCGCTCAATGGAAGATGATACATTTACTGGAAAAGTAGTTGCAGCTTTAAGAAATGAATTCGGTGGTCATGCCGTTGATAAGAAATAAGAGGTAGTATTATGGAATATATTATTGGTGCAGATATCGGAACGACAAGTACAAAAGCTGTTTTATATGATATGAAGGGTAATGTTAAAGCTTACTCTAATATTGGATATCCTTTGTATCAAGACACGCCAGAAATGGCCGAAGAAGACCCTGAGGAAATATTTAATACAGTTACTGACGTACTGTTCGAAGTCATGCGTAAGGGAAATGTTCAACCTGGAGAATTGAAAGGTGTTAGTTTCTCATCAGCAATGCACAGTTTAATTTTAATGGACGAAAACGATCGACCTTTAACTAGAGTTATAACTTGGGCTGATAATCGTGCTGCAAAATATAGTGAGGAATTACTTGCAAGTGGTGTGGGACAAGAGATATATTCTCACACAGGAACTCCAATTCATCCGATGGCTCCATTATCTAAAATTATTTGGCTTAGAAATGAACATAAAGATATTTTTGACAATGCTAAGAAATTTATTGATATCAAGACTTATATATATTTTAGAATGTTTCAAGAATATAAAATGGAATATTCAATTGCTTCAGCAACAGGATTATTTAATATTTTTAATCTTGATTGGGATGATCAAGCTCTTGAAGTCGCTGGAATTACTCGTGATCAATTACCTGAATTAGTAGAACCAACAGATCAGATTACTAATATGAATATGACTACAAGTAAAGTTACAAGCATTCCAATGGATACGCCGTTTGTATTTGGGGCAAGTGATGGAGTTCTTTCAAACTTAGGGGTCAATGCAATTGATCCTGGAGTTGTGGCTGTTACGATTGGTACTAGTGGTGCCGTTCGTGTAGTTGTTGACAAACCAATAGTTGATCCTAATGGAAAATTATTCTGTTATGCCCTAACAAAAGATAAGTGGGTTGTAGGTGGACCAGTAAATAATGGTGGAATTATTTTTCGCTGGGTAAGGGACCAATTATTCCAACCTGAAAAAATCACGGCAGAGCAAATGCAAGTTTCAACGTATGATATCTTAACTGAAATTGCTGAAAAAATTCCAGCTGGTTCAGATGGGTTATTGTTCCATCCATATTTAGGAGGGGAACGTGCTCCGATTTGGGATGCAGATGCTCGAGGATCATTTTTCGGATTAACTCGTCAACATACTAGAGCACATATGGTTAGATCTGCTCTTGAAGGAATTGTCTACAATCTTTATATGGTTATGTTAATGATTGAAGGGATTGCTGGCAAGCCAAAGAGTATTCAAGCGACAGGTGGTTTTGCACAATCAGAATTATGGCGTCAAATGCTTGCAGATGTATTTGAACAAAATGTAACTATTCCTGAAAGTTTTGAAAGCTCATGTCTTGGGGCTGCCGTTATGGGAATGTATAGTTTAGGATATGTTGATGATTTATCTGCTGTTAAGGATATGATTGGTGTAACTAACGTTCATAAACCAAATGAGAAGAACTTTGAAGCATATAGAGATTTACTTCCTATATGGATTAGGTTGACTAAAAAATTCAAAGATGAATACAGTGAAATAGCAGAATTTCAACGTACTCATACTAAGAAAAAAGAAGAAAAATAAGCTCGCGTTGCGGGTTTTTATTGGGGATATATTGTAAGCGCTGACTTTTAATTATAAAGGAGAAATCTTATGGAATTTTTAGTTTTATTAGTGGGAATTGCTATTTTATTAGCATTGATTATTAAATTTAAAATTAACACGTTTGTATCACTTGTATTGACTGCTATGATTGTGGGTGTTGGTCTTGGAATGCCACTTACTAAAATTGCTACTAGTGTTCAAAATGGTATTGGTGGACAATTAGGGGAGTTATCAATAGTATTTGGATTTGGTGCCATGCTAGGCCGTTTGGTTGCTGATGCAGGTGGCGCTTATAGAATCTCACATACTTTGATTGAAAAGTTTGGTAAAAAAAGACTTCAAATTGCTATTGTTTTGGCATCATTTATTATTGGAATTGCGTTATTCTTTGAAGTTGGTATGGTATTGTTGGTTCCTATCGTATTTGCTATTGCATTGGAAGCTGAAGTTCCTATTTTGTATCTAGGAATACCAATGGCTGCAGCTCTTTCAGTAACACATGGATTCTTGCCACCTCATCCAGCTCCAACAGCTATAACTGCTGCTCTTAATGCTAATGCAGGTCACGTGCTATTATATGGAATTATTGTAGCTGTTCCTTCAGTTATTATTGCAGGACCCGTTTTTACAAAAGTAGCACGCAAATTAGTTCCTGATGCATTTGAACGTACTGGAAATTTAACTGCTCTTGGACCTCAGAAAAAATTTAATTTAGAAGAAACTCCTGGTTTTGGTATTAGTGTTTTAACTTCTTTATTTCCAGTTTTATTAATGGCTATTACTACAATCTATCAAATGATTTTTAATCATGGAGCATTACCAAAAAATCCATCAATGCTAGATAGTATCATCGCATTTATTGGTACACCAGCTATTTCAATGACAATTTCATTATTAGTAGCAATGTATACAATGGGATGGGCTCGTCGCATTAAGACACCTGAAATAATGAATACGCTTGAAGATGCTGTTAAATCAATTGCTATGTTGCTACTAGTAATTGGTGGTGGTGGAGCATTTAAACAAATTTTGATTGACGGTGGAGTTGGTGATGCCGTTACAAAACTATTTAGCGGTGTAAATCTATCTCCATTAATTTTAGGTTGGTTGATTGCTGTTGTTTTACGTGTTGCTCTTGGATCGGCAACTGTTGCTTCTTTAACAGCTGCAGGATTAGTTTTGCCATTGATGAAATCAGCAGGGGTTGATCCTTCTTTAATGGTTTTGGCTATTGGTGCAGGAAGTTTAGCCGCTTCACACGTTAATGATGCAGGATTTTGGATGTTCAAAGAATACTTTGACTTATCAGTTAAAGAAACATTATCAACTTGGACAGTCTTAGAATCAATTATTTCTGTAGTTGGTTTGGGAATTGTATTATTATTAAGTTTATTTGTATAAAAAGATATTAAAAAAACCTTGATATATTTCAAGGTTTTTTTTATTTGTTTATAATTTATTGGTATGATAGAAAATAAATAAACTAAAGGGCAAGATTTAATGAAAGATATATATATAAAATATAAAGAATTAATTAACTATATAATTTTTGGAGTAGCAACGACAGCAGTAAATTATATTGTATATGCAGTTTTTACCATTGTTTTGCCACTTAATTATCAAGTGGCTAACTTAATAGCTTGGTTTTTATCAGTACTATTTGCATATATAACTAATAAATATTATGTATTTAATTCTCGAAGTTGGGATATTTCGAGAATTTTTAAAGAACTTATTTCGTTTTTTGCCGCAAGAGTGTTTTCATTAGGTGTTGAAGCAGTGATATTGTACGTTGGAATTACATTAATGAGTGGTAATAGTTTGATAGTTAAATTAATTGATAACGTAATAATAGTTATTATTAATTATATATTTAGTAAATTATTTATCTTTAAGCAAAAATAAAAAGAGTCTTTAGACTCTTTTTATTTTTTTAATAATTTTTCTGCAGCGCTAGCAACTTCGCTGTCATCCATATTTTCAAACTTCTTCATTTCGTCCATGGTTTTCATAGTATCTTTATTATTATCATCCATGAAGTGATTCCACAAAGCGTCGCGAACAGGAGTGGTATCGTCGCTCCAACTAAAAACTTCGTTCATCTTCTTGTCCAAAGTTAATGTTTTTTCTACATCTGTCATTGTTAAAATCCTCCTTCATTAATTACAAATCTAGTATAGGTCTAAATTGACGATTTGGTAAGTACTTTGGCTAACTAAAAGCAAATAATTGTTATTTTTTTAAATATATGATTTAATACCACTTGATTCATTATAGTAAGGAGAAATTATGGCTAAAAAGTCAAAAATTGCAAAGTTAAAAAGACAACAAGAGACTGTTGCCAAATATGCTGAAATTAGGCAAGAATTAAAAAATAATGGGGATTATGTAGGATTGTCAAAATTACCAAGAAACGCTAGTCCAACAAGGTTACATAATCGCGATGAATTAGATGGTAGACCACATGCTTATATGCGTAAGTTTGGTATGAGTCGATTGAATTTTAGAAAATTAGCGCATGCTGGGAAAATTCCAGGAGTTAAAAAAGCTAGTTGGTAATTTTTACTTTGTGTGGATTTTAATAATATTTAAAAAATAGAATAATACAAAAAAGCTACGACATTGTCGTAGCTTTTTTGTTGAATGTGAAAAATACTTAGTTATTTAGTTTTTATCTCGTTGAATGTTATTACCATTTCCAGTTTGTAACTTCTGGAAGGTCATCACCAAATTCTCTAATATACTTGTTGTGTTTATCAACCATAGCTTCCATTGAATCAGCAAAATCAGATGCTTTATCACCCATTACTGCAACAGCAGCGTCTTCTGCGATATGGAATCTATCCATTTCATTTACAACACGCATATCAAATGGTGTAGTGATATCACCATTTTCACGATAACCATGAACGTGTAAGTTATGGTTTGCACGATCAAAGAAGATATCTTTAATAAATCCTTCAAAACCGTGGAATGCAAACAATACTGGTTTGTCTACTGTGAAGTATTCATTGAATTGTTCATCAGTTAGGCCACGAGGATCAACTTTTGGTGAACGAAGTTTCAATAGATCAACAACGTTGATAAATCTAACTTTTAGTTCTGGAAGTTGTTCTCTTAAAATCTTAATAGCTGCAAGAGCTTCAAGGTTAGGTTCTGTACCAGCGGCAGCAATAACAATATCAGGATCTCCATTGTCATTTGATGCCCAGTCGATTATCTTCAATCCGTCTTTAACTAATACTTTTGCTTCATCCATTGAGTAGAATTGGTTTCTTGGATGTTTTGAAGTAACAATTAAGTTGATTTTTTCATAGCTTGTTAATACTTCAGGCATAACTGCAAGCAATGAGTTTGTGTCAGCTGGGAAGTATTGACGAATGAATGCAGGCTTCTTTTCAGCCAAGTGTGTAATAATACCTGGATCTTGGTGAGTGTAACCATTGTGATCTTGTTGGAAAGCAGTTGATGTAGCAATAACGTTAAGTGATGGATATTTTTGTCTCCATTCTTGTTCGTCAGCTTTTCTTAACCACTTGAAGTGTTGTGTAAGCATTGAGTCAACAACGCGTAGGAATGATTCATATGATGCAAAAATTCCACGACGTCCTGTCAATGTATAACCTTCTAGCCAACCTTCAGCTTGATGTTCTGAAAGTTGAGCATCAAGGATACGTCCTGTAGGTGCTTCAAATTGATCGTTTGGTTCTTTCACATCTTCCATCCATTGACGGTTTGTTGCTTCAAACATTGCACCTAAACGGTTTGACATTGTTTCATCAGGTCCAAACATTCTGAAGTTTGTTGGATTAGCTTTAATTACATCACGTAAATATTTACCTAATTCAATCATGTCTTGAGCCATTAAGTCTCCAGCGCGGTCAAATTCTAGAGCATATTTTGTTTCATCAGGTAAGTCAAGTTCTTTAACGTCGACACCACCATTTGTGATAGGGTTCATAGCCATACGCTTGTTACCCTTAGGAGCCATTTCTTCAAGTTCAGGAATTAATTTACCATTTTCATCAAATAGTTCTTCAGGTTTATATGATTTTAACCAGTCAATAAGAGCATCGATGTGTTCCATGTTGTTTTGATCTACAGGAATTGGAACTTGGTGAGCACGGAATGAGTTTTCAATTGGTGAACCATCCCATTCTTTAGGTCCAGTATATCCCTTAGGAATACGAGCAATGATAACTGGCCAATGTGGCATTTCAACATTGTCAGCACCTTTAGCGCGTGCATCTTTTTGGATTGCTTGAATTTTTTCGATGGCTTCATCAAAAACTTCTGCCATTTTAGCGTGGTAGTTGTCTTCTTTTGTAACATCGAAGAACATTGGATCCCAACCCATACCTTCAAAGTATTTTGTCAATTCTTCATCAGATTTTCTTGAAAGAATTGTTGGGTTAGAAATCTTAAATCCGTTTAAATCAAGAATTGGTAATACAGCACCATCAGTTACAGGGTTGATAAATACGTTTGAGAACCATGAGCCAGCCAATGGACCAGTTTCTGATTCACCATCACCAACAACAACAGCTGCAATTTGGTCTGGGTTATCTAAGATAGCACCAACACCGTGTGATAATGAGTAACCTAATTCTCCACCTTCGTGGATTGAACCTGGTGTTTCAGGAGCAGCATGTGAAGCAATACCACCTGGGAATGAGAATTGTTTGAATAATTTCTTCATACCAGCTTCGTCTTGAGTTATTTCAGGATAAATTTCTGTATATGATCCGTCAAGGTATGAGTTAGATACCATAACTTGTCCACCGTGACCAGGACCTTCTACGTAAAACATGTTTAAATCGTACTTATTAATAAGACGGTTTAGATGTGCATAGATAAGGTTTTGACCTGAGATTGTTCCCCAGTGTCCGATTGGATGTACTTTAATATCATCTTTTACAACTTCTCTATTTAATAAAGGGTTGTCTTTTAAATACAATTGACCAACTGATACATAGTTAGCAGCACGCCAGTAAGCATCAAGTTTGTTCAAGTATTCTTTGCTTGAATAGTCTGTCATGGAAGCACCTCTTATTTTTATTTTAATAACAACTACATAATAAAAAAAATGGTTAAAAAAGTCAACCATTTTGTCAATTGATACGTACCAATTTAAGAAACTGTTATAAAGGTATCGTATTTCATATATTTGTAATGTACTCTCATTGTTGATATTTCAAAAGGAGTACCATTATTTAAAAAGAAAATTCCTGACATAATTCCAACTGGTTCATTTGTTTTTAGGTTTAATTTTATTTGATCATTTTTATTTGAGGGTTCAGTAGAAATCGTTAGATATGAGTTAGTAACCTTTAAATTCTTTTTTTCTTCCATGTAATTAAAAATTGATTTACTAGCTATGTCACTATTTAAGTCTGGGAATAGTTTTATAGGAATGTAGCTTATCTCAGACAAAAAAGGTTCATCGTCTAAAAATCGAAGACGTTCAATTTTGTAAACAAAATCATCTTCTTTTAAAAATAAGTCTCGTTTAGTAGTTTCATCAGCTTTTATAACATCAAAGCTAATTAGCTGTATATTTTGAGTTTTTCCAGGAACTGTAAAACTATCGGTTATTCCTAGATTGCTACCATTATATTTGAAGAAGTTGTTGTTTTTCAAATATAATGGATTGATAAAAGTACCAGATCCACGTTTTTTAAAAATAGTTCCTCTATGAGATAAGACACTGAGAGCCCTTTTAATGGTAGATCGGCTAACATTATATTGTTCGCTAAGTGATCTTTCATCAGGGAGTTTCATGGTTTCGGCAAAATCGCCATTATTAATAGAATTTTTTAACTCGTTAATTATTCTTTGGTATGCTAAATCAGCCATTAGTTATCCTCGTATTCTTTCTAAGAATAAATAATACCAAATAAAATTAAAATCGCAACTAAAAAAATCAATTGGTGCGTACCAAAATAAGTGTTGCGTTTTTTTATAAAATATATAATATATAGCATTAATTGGAGGAATATTATGGATATATTAGGTGTAATAATTTTAATTTACTTTATTTATAAGCAGTATTCATTTGAAACGCCTAAAAGGTTTACCTACTTAATTATTCCGATTTACTCAATAATTATGTTTTTTATTACTCTTAAATCAGCTAATTTAATAATAATTTTAAGTATTTTTATTATTGGAATTATCATCGGCATTTTTCAAGGACATTATGCAAAAGTAAAACCATACGTAGGCGATAGTGGAAAAAAATGCGTTCAAATAAAAGGAGGGTCTGCTTACTTAATTGGATGGGTATTAATCTTAATAACGGAAATATTGATTGAGATATATTTAATGCATCATAGTTTAAGTGGTAATCAATATTTTTCGGAACTAAAAGGAAGTATTGTGGAAGAATTACTACCTTTTAATAGAATAAGAAAAAGTCAAGCATGGGAGTTTTGGATACTAACAGGGAGTGCTAGTTTAATGTATACAACGGTACTTTCTTATCGTTTTCCTGAGTTTAGACAGACAATCAAAAAAGGTGCAAGAAAAGAAGGTAGAAGAGCAAAAAAAGAGCTTAATTAAGCTCTTTTTTAAATTATATAATCGTTAGGATTAGCTGAAGCAGGTCCATACTTATCCATATCGGAATCCCTATAATCCCACCATTCTTCACTATATCCAATGAATCCAGCTTTTGTCATTGCATCGTTTAAAATATCATAATTCTTTTGCTGAAGTGGAGATCTTCCTTTATAAGACCGGCTTGCAGTTTCATTAAACTCATCAAATGCCGATTGCATTTCTAATTCATTCCCATCCATATCAGTGATGGTTAAGTCAAATGTAACTCCTTTTTGATGACTAGCATTTGGATTTGGTGGTAAAACAAAATTAGGGTCTGGGTATACTTCAAATAACTTTTGTTGTGCACTAACAGGGCGATAGGCATCCCAGATTTTAATGCGATATCCTTGTTTTTTTAATAAGCGTGAAGCTATTCCTAGTTTTTTAACTGTACCTGAACGCGAAATAGCTGTGCTAAAATCATAAATTTTTTTTCCTGTAAAATTATCAGTAGTTGCATACTTTAAGTCGACTATGATACTAGGATCAACTTCCAAAACATTTAAGAAATCATTGTTAAAATTGTTCATATCATCACCTTCTTTTTTTATATTCATTATAATAACAAAGCATGCATTATCCAATTGAAAACGTTTACTTATGTGCTAGAATTAGGTTGGAATTATAAAAAAAGGAGGATAGTCTTATGACAGATAAAGTGGCAGTTGTAACTGGTGGTGGACAAGGTATTGGTGAAGCAATTGTAAGAAGATTGTCAGCAGATGGTTTCAAAGTTGGTGTTTTAGATTTGAATATTGAAAATGCTCAAAAAATTGTTGATGATTTAGGTCAAGAAAACGCATTGGCAGTTAAAGTTGATGTTTCT
Source organism: Daquilactobacillus linshuiensis (assembly GCF_052828685.1). Classification (NCBI taxonomy): domain Bacteria; kingdom Bacillati; phylum Bacillota; class Bacilli; order Lactobacillales; family Lactobacillaceae; genus Daquilactobacillus; species Daquilactobacillus linshuiensis. Next base: position 28,450 of record NZ_CM128255.1, read on the forward strand.
AATAAAGAAGAAATAACCAATGCAATTTCAGAAGTTTCTAATAAATTTGGAGATTTTAATGTATTAGTAAATAACGCTGGATTAGGGCCAACAACGCCTATTGAAACAATTACTCCTGAAATGTTTAATAAAGTTTATCATGTTAACGTAGCAAGTGTGATTTGGGGTATACAAGCTGCAATTCAAGAATTTAAAAAATTTGGACATGGTGGAAAAATAATTAATGCAACTTCACAAGCTGGAGTAGTTGGTAACCCAAACTTATTATTATACAGTGGAACTAAATTTGCAGTTCGTGGAATTACACAAGTTGCAGCTCGTGATTTAGGAGAATCAGGTATAACTGTTAATGCATATGCACCTGGTATTGTTAAGACTCCGATGATGATGGATATTGCACATGAAGTAGGTAAGAATGCTGGTAAAGATGATGAGTGGGGAATGCAGACCTTTGCTAAAGATATTACGCTTAAAAAATTATCAGAACCTGAAGATGTTTCTAATGTAGTAAGTTTCTTAGCAGGACCAGATTCTAATTACATAACAGGACAAACAATTATTGTTGATGGTGGAATGCAATTTCATTAATTAATACAAATAAAAGGATACAGTAAGTTCACTGTATCCTTTTTGTTATAATAATTGCAGGGGTGAGTTTATGAATAAATCAAGAGTAGAAGCATTTACAGATGCCGTTATAGCAATTATTGTTACAATAATGATCTTAGAGTTTAAAACTCCAGAATCGTTAAAATTTGAAGCAATTTTTCCACAAATTCCTTATTTAATATCTTATATGGTAGGATACTTATTTATTGGGGTAGCTTGGTATAATCATCATTATATGTTTTCTAAAGTACATAAAGTGACGAAAGAAATATATTGGGCAAATAATTTTTGGATGTTTGCTACTTCATTTCTTCCTGTGGCTACAGCGTGGATAGGAAAGAACTTAAATGCAAGAGGTCCTGAAATATTTTATACAATTGTATATGCATTGTGGACAATATCATATTTATTTTTAACTCATAAAATTATCATGTCGGATGAATTAAATGGACACAAAAAATCAGCTAACGATATTAAAAATATGAGAATTTATAAGGCGTTAACAAATTGGAAAATCGTGTCAATAATTGTTTTAGCAGATATATTGGTCTTAACCTTTTTTCCCGCCGGACAATTGTTAATTGTTACATTTCAAATAATATTTTTAGGAGCAAAATTTAATGAGGATAGCGATAACTTATTTTAGGAGAAAAAATGAATTTTAAAAAATCTCAAATAAATGATCATCAATGTATGACTGATATATTGTTAAATGCTTTTGCTGATTATCCTGTATTTACTGCATTTTTACCAGAGAAAACTCACCGCTTGGACTTTTTAAAAGAGTTATTTACTGCAAATATTAAAGTGTTTGAAAAAATTGATGGTAGCTATATTGCAATTGATAATAATCAGATAGTTGGAGTTTTATTAGTCAAAAAACAAGGATATAAAGATCCGGGAATACTAAAGTATTTAATGAATTCTAGAGCTAATATGTACAAACCAAAAAATCTGAAAAGCTTATATGATTTTTTAAAAGTAATAAATGATATGGACGACGAAATTATTTCCCAGGAAATATCTTGGTATGTCGATTCTTTAACGGTTAATCCCAATACTCAAGGTAAAGGTGTAGGATCGTTTTTATTAGAGCAGCTTGATAAGCTTGTAGAAAAAAATGGTGGGAAAATATTATTATCAACAAATAAAACTATTAATGTTAGTTTTTATAAAAAAAATAATTATCAACAAATTAATTATTCGAAATCTAAGTATGGATTTGAAACTTGGCAGTTTCAAAAAATAATAAAAAGGAATAACTTTTAGCTATTCCTTTTTATTATGTAAAATACTATTTTTATATCCATAAATAATGTAAATTAAAATCCCAATTAGCAGCCAAATTCCAAAAGCAATCCAAGTAAATGATTGTAGATTTAACATTAAATAAATACATAAAATGAAAGAAATGAGAGGGACAACAGGATATCCAGGAGTTTTAAATGAAGGATTTAAGTGTTTAGTATTTTTGGAGTTTCTTAAAAAAATCACCCCAATTGAAACAACAGAAAAACCTAAAAGTGTACCTATATTTACTAACTCTGTTAATTTATCGATTGGAATAACTCCGGCTATTAATCCTGAAAGTAAACCAAAAATTATTGTACTTGAAACAGGTATATTGTTTTTATTTAAATTGTTTAATTTTTTAGGAAGTAAACCATCTCGACTTATTGAAAATACTAGTCTGGTACCACCATATAAAACAACTATAAGAGCTGTGGTCATACCCAGAACTGCTCCTAAAGAAACAAAACCAGCAATCCAGTTTTGATGAATTAGACGTAGTGCCAATGATACTGGATCAGCAACGTTTAATTTTGAATAGTGAACAGCACCAACTAATGCAAAAGCAACTAAAGAATAAATTACTGCAGTAATCATTAGTGAAGCAATAATACCAATTGGCACGTTTTTTTCAGGATTTTTAACTTCTTCACTGGCAGTTGATACAATATCAAAACCAATAAAGGCAAAGAAAGCTAATGAAGTACCACGACCCAATCCGCTAAGTCCAAATGGGAGAACTGGTGAAAAGTTATTTGGTTTTAAATAAAATAAAGCAACTACTATAAATAGTAGAATAATAAAAATTTTTACATATACCATTATTTTATTAATTGTCACAGATTCCTTCATTCCTTGAAGAAGTAATACAGTAACGAAAAATACTATTAAAAAAGCAAATAGGTCGAAACCACCTTTTAAATTTCCTGATGACCCGTAAGCGGATTTTAAATAATCGGGTAATTTTATTCCAAATCCTGATAAAAAATTTTGAAAGTAAGCTGACCAACTAACGGCAACTGAAGACTCAGAAAATAAGTATTCAGAAAATACGGACCAGCCAATAATCCATGCAGCAAATTCACCAAATATTGAGTATGTATAGGTATATACACTTCCTGATAAAGGAATTGCAGAAGCAAACTCTGAATAACAAAAAGCCACAAAAATACATACTATAGCTGCCAGTAAATAAGTAAAAACAACACCAGGACCTGCAATATTTGCAGCAATAATTCCTGGTGTTATAAATATTCCTGAACCTATAATGACTCCAATACCTAAAAAAATTAGATCTTTGGCTGATAAAGTTTTTTCTAATTGAATACCTGACTTATTAAGGTCTTTTGTTAAATTCTTTTTTGCTAATAATTGTTTTATCATACATTTCTCCTGATAAACTACTTGTGATTTTATGGTTATTATAAGTGATGGTAAATAATATTATAGCTAATATAATAGCACTGAAAAATATAGCTTGAAAAGAGAAATATTTAACTAAAATAGCATTAATAATGACACCAATAAAAAATGAAAGAATTATTTTAAAAACTTCAAAACTACGCATGATTAATTTGTTGTCGTGTTTTAATATTCCTTCTAATAATAAAGTACCAGTATTTTTGAAATTTCCTGTCATCATGATAACTGTTAAAGGTGTTCCGTGAATTTTATTAAATTCAGTAAAAAGAATAGATATAACTAAAGACATCATTAAAGAAGTTAATAAAAGTGGTATTTTATTTCCTATTATTCCGACTAAGATTAGAAGAACTGAATCCACCCCCAAAATAAACTCTTGTCTAGAAATATTATGGTAGTGAGAAATCTTAAGGCTGGCAAGTTTTGTAATGGTTGCGCCGATAACAAAAACGAATATGGGAATTAAGTAGTTTAATATTAAACTCCAATGCCCCTTTGCAATATTTATTCCAAGTAAAATTAAATTACCGGTCTGTAATCCAGCAAATACATTTCCATGTGTAAGATACGAGTAGCCATCAATACTTCCCGAAGTTAATGCTAAAAGCTCTGCTATTATTGTTCTTTCATGAATTGGTTCACTGTTAATCATAGTGGTTCTCCTTTACTTGAATTTTAAGCAACTCAGTATGAAATTTATTTGTTGCGACTAATATTTTTGCGTAATCATTTTGAGAAATGTGATTGATAGATTTGGTATCAATAGTTGTTACTGATATAAGTTCATCAATAAGAGTATTAATGCTTAAATTGTCTTTATTTGTTTTTTTTAGAAAAAAAATATTAACTCCATTAAGAATAGTATGCTGAGGTGATGAAAAAGTAAAATGATTATTCTTTAAGAAACCAGTAAGCTCATCCATATTTTCATCTAATGTAACTTCTATTGCTGTATTTAGAATTTTTTCCTTAATAAAAATTTGATCTTGAATTGTTTGAACAGGATATTCCTTTTCGTAGAATTCAAATCTAGATAAGGCATCAATTTCAGTTAAGTAATCAAAAAAAGTTGAGATTATTGGTTCATCGTTTCTAGATTTTATTGTCGACAAAATTAAATTTTTTACGTAGTTTGAAAAAGTACCATATAAAATGAAATTACTATCAATATCTAATATTTTTGATATATTTCTAAGAGCTTTTTTTGATGGAATTGAGCGTCCTTTTTCCCATTCATTTATAGTGCTTTTTCCACTCATATCTATTAATTTTGCAAAATCTTCCATACTTAAGTTGTTATCTTTTCTTATTTTTAATAATCTTTTGCCAATTTGATTTTTATCATATGTCATTGTGAATACATCCTTAAAAAGCTTATATATCAACATTTTAATTCAAAGTACAAATAAAGTACAGAACAATTAAAAAAGAAAATTTCCTGGGAAATATAAATAATATGGTTGATTTTCTATTATTTATGGAAATTGTCTTCAGAGTCTTCTATACTATTAAAGATTTAATAAAGTAACATGTATTAGGGGAATATTTTATGAATAATTTTTCGATAGTAGCATCTTTACTATTAGGGGTGATTGGAGCAAATATAGTTAAACAATTTGTTCCTAAGATACCCGAAGCTTTTATTTTAACAGTAGCAGGAATTGGTTTATCTTTTGTATCAATATTTAAAAATTTTGAATTAAAACCTGAATTTTTCATGCTAATAATTATTGCTCCATTAATGTTTAATGAGGGGCAAAAGCAGTCTTTTAATAAAATAACTAGTAATTTTTCTAGAATAATAGTTTTATCTGTTTTTCTATCTGTTTTTTCTGCAATTCTTGTTGGAATTATTGCTACAAAAGTTGAAGTAGAATGGACATTACCATTGTCACTCGCACTTGCTGCTATTATAACTCCAACAGATGCGGTTGCTGTGCAATCAATTACTCAAGGAACCGATCTGCCTAAGAGCGTTGATGATGATCTTCAACTAGAGTCTTTATTTAATGATGCTGTTGGCCTAGCAATGCTTGATTTGGCTTTGTCTGTTATGTCTAAAGGTACTTTTTCTCTTGGCCAAGGAATCGGTCATTTTTTGTTTGTTTCTATTGGAGGAATTGTAGTTGGGTTAATAGCAGGTTATATGGTTGTTATGATTAGATTTGTGTTAAATACTCGTGTACAAAATCCTGAATTGATAACTATACCTATAAGTTTATTGACTCCATTTGCAGTGTATTTATTAGCTGAAAGATTTGGAGTTTCGGGTATTTTAGCAGTAGTTGCAACTGGAATAGAACATAATTGGGAGTCTAACAGGTTGAGACTGACTTCAACCAATGTACAACTAACATCAAGAACTATTTGGTCAATAGTTACTGATATACTAAATGACTTTGTTTTTTTGATTTTAGGTATGGCATTACCTTCTGTGTGGAACAGTATGAAAATTATTGGAGTAACAGGAGTTATCCAATTATTAGGATTGAGTATTCTAATATATTTTGCCATGGTATTACTTAGATATATATGGTCAATAAAAGAAAACGAAAACTTAAAAAAGAAACAAAAAAGTTTTTTTGCTTCAATATTTTCTTTAAGTGGAGTACATGGAACGATGACCTTAGCAATGGCTTTTTCATTACCACATAGACTTGCAGGTAAAGAATTTCCATATAGGAATGAACTAATTTTGGTAGCAACATTTGTAATCATTATAAGCATGCTTACAGCTTCGATTATATTGCCAATAATACTTCCTAAAAAAGAAGAAGAATTCTCACATGCCGATTTAGAACATGTAAGAAATAAAATGGTGGATCATGCAATTTTGCAGATGAGAGAAGTAGTTACTGATTATGATATCAGACAGACTTTGAACCAGCAGTTACAATCACAAAAAAATAATATGAATAATATAGATAGAGAATTATTCACTGCAAACTCTGAATTATTGTTAAATGATACTAAAGAGTTAATCTATTCTTTATTGCAAGAATATAATGGAAATAATAGATATAGTATGAATACAATTAGTATTTATGAAAAAGTAATGCAAAGAGGACTAAGTCGTTCTGTTAGAAAAAGTTTTAAGATTACGTTTAAGGAGTGGATAACTGCTCTTAGACATAATATTAAACATTTGAGAAAAGAATTAGTTTGGCATCTATCTCATAGAGTGATTACAAAGAAACAAAGAAATGATTTTAGAATGAAAAAGTTAAAAAATGATCCACGATATGCAAAAAATGTGAAAAATTGGGATCGAGTGCATTCAGAATTGTTAGATTTAAATAATGAAATAATAATGGCAGTAGACGATTATTTGAATGATATCTTGCAACAAAGAATTGAACAAAAACATGCTGATAATGACTTTGTTTATATGGTTAGAAAGATAATGGACAGATTTTTTAATAGTATAAAACATAGATATGGTATTGAAGCTACAAAAGTAGATAGGGATGTCTATGTACAGGTATTTCAATATGAGTATGATTTTGTGAGAACTGGAGTCACGTCGGGGCATATTCCTCAATCGTTAGCGAGTGTACTTTATACTGAAATTAATCAAGCTCAGTTATTACAGCTTTATCAAATAGAAGAGTAAAAAAGGAATCCTTAAAAGGATTCCTTTTTTTACTTCATGATATCGTATAGTTGTTTTCTGAACTCAGGACCGTAAGTCACTGCACCAACGGGAATTTCATAGTTTAATGCTTCATTTATTTTTGTTGTCCATGTAGGACCAAAACCACCACATAATTCTATGAATTGAACCCCTTGTTCTTTTAATTTTTTTGCGATTTCTATAATTGATCCATCTTCTTTTGCCTTTGGATCGAAACCAACAGTTATAAATTCACAAGTGCCAGCTTTATTTTTATTGATTACTGTATTTTCTTCTGGAGAGAAGTCGGGTGAAAAATAAAAGAAAGCCCACTTATTTAAATTTTCTAATGCCATAAATATATACTCCTTTCGGTATAGAGTATATATATCTAATACAAATTTATACAGTAGGTTGCTTTGGAGAGAATTTATTTTTTATATCTTCTCCAAACAATGCTACAAAGAATATTATTCCAAATAATATTAAGATAATGCTATTGGCTACAAGACTACTACCATTACCGTTGATTACTTGTTCAAAGCTACTAATTGAATATGTTCCAGGTAGAAAAGTAGCTAGTGTTCTATAAAAGGCCGAAAGCATTTCGTTAGGGAATAATCCACCGGTTATAATTAGTTGTAGGAAAAGAAGTGCAAGAGCAAATAATAAGCCAATTGTTCCGAATAATTTGTCTAATGCCAAGCAAGTTAATGTAAATACGCCACTTGTTAATAGACTTGTCATAACAAATGAAATTGGTTGTTGAACTTGTAGTCCAAATATCACAGCAAAGAAATCAATAAAAATAGTTTGAGCAATGATAATTCCTGAAACAATAATTATCTTTTTCTGTAAGCCATAGTCTTTTATATTTTCGTTATATCTAAACAATGACATCTGAGTTAGCATAGATCCAACAAAGAAGACAAGAGTTAATACTAGTGGTGAGAATACATTAATTAAGTTACTTGTTTGGCTCGTATTATTAATAAGTTTGTCATTAACAGGGGAAACAAAATGATTAACATTTGCAGATCCTGTAGATAAACCTTTAACTTGTTTACTACCATCAATTAATTTAACGTTTAAAAGACTAATTCCATCTCCGGCTTGTTTCAAACCGGTAGTTAGTTTATCAGAACCAGTTGCTAATTGTCCGGCCCCATCATTTAATTGTGTAATTCCAGAAACAAGAACTGGAGCATTGTCATTTAAAGTTGTTAAACCATCTTTTACTTGATGGACTCCAGATGTATAAGTCATTAATCCAGGAACAAGACCGAGTTGACCATTTTTACCTTTTAGACCTGATTGTACTTGAACAAGACCGTCATGAATTTGTTGAGTGGCTTGAATTCCCCCCATTGTATCCGTTGTACTTCCTTGTTGCTTTAATCCTGCGTTAACTTCATTAAGGCCAGCAGTTAATGTATCAATGGCTTGTTGTGCACCTGATAAAGCAGCAGGAGCTTGATTCTTTTGAGCCATTAAGTTGATACCTTCTTTTAATTGATTCATATTTTCTTGTGTTTTAGTTAATTGATTTGTCACATCACCTTTTAACAAATCTCCAGAACTAGTAAGTTCATTTCCCATGCTTGCAAGATTGCTTTTAACTGGGAGCATATCGTCATTACCAGAAACTGTAAGTTGAGTTCCAGCGGCTTCAAGATTTGTTTTTGCAACATTAGAGATGTCATTTAATTGTTTCATAATTTGAGGATGTGTTATCAAAAATCTTAAGACATCTGAATTAGAAGTCATTAATGATTTCAATTGTAATAAACTATCTCCAGTTGCTTGTAAGTGACTGGCAACACTATCGGAATTTTGTGTGTCGTATACGCGAGAGTTCACATCTTGTAGTTTTGTGGCAGTATCTTGCAATAAATTACCGGTAGTTGTTAAGTGAGTTCCCACTTGAGTTAAATCAGCGGTAATAATTGCAGAATTATCGTTTGCTGGGTCGCTAACTTTTGTGTTCATTTCTTGAATTCCGTCATTTAAAGCTTTAAGTCCAGCGGATAATCTAGTTAAGTCACCTTTATTACTATTTAGTTGACTGTCAATTTGATTTGAAGCTTCGGCAAGTTTTGAATTTAATAATCCTGAACCGGTCGCTAGTTGATCAATTCCACTATTTAACTGATTTGCTCCAGATATTAGAGCAGGTGAATTACTATCTAATTGGTTTGAGCCGTCGGTAAGTTGTTGAACACCACTTTTTAGTGGTGAAGCTCCATCAGCTAGTTGTTGAGTCCCATTTTTTAAAACGTGTAGATTATCAGAAATTTGTTTACTACCCTCATTTAACTGTCCAGAAGCGTTGTTCAACTTCTTAACACCATCACTTGCCTGTGTAACGCCATCGCCTAATTGGCCAAGTGCGGTTAAAGCTGCTTGATCGTAAGCTTGTTGTATACTTTTTACAACTTTGCTTTTCATTTGTTCAACTACTTGAGAAGTAATCATTCCGGCTAAATAATTATTTTTGTTTGAAGTTTCTACTTCTAAAGAACTAACTTTAGGATCTTTGTTTAAAGCTGTAGTAGCATTTTTAGAAAAATCTTTTGGTAAAACTACTTGCATTGCGTAGTTACCATTCTTTAAATTTTTCTTTGCGTTATTTTCGTTTACAAAATGCCATTTTACTTGATTGTCTTTGGATAAAGTTTTTTCGACTTCTTTTCCAACATCAACAGTTTTTCCTTTAAATTTTGCAGGCTTATCCTGATTTACAACCGCAATATTCATATTTTTTATATTGGTGGTTTGCTCGTACTTAATAAAATTAAAAATTACTAATAATAGCAAAATAGGTATGATGCAAAGGAATATAATAAATCCTATTAAATTATTCCTTTTCTTAAAAAAAGTTTTCATAAATATCTCCTCTTGTAAATAGTTTATGGCATAAACCGTTATTAAAAACTAAGCTACTGAAATTAGCTGATTTAATGTATACGGCATAAACAAATATATATTATATTCTTAAAAGTTAAAATATCAATATTTTTTTATAGTGAATGACTATATATGGTAATATTGCTTAAATAATAAAATATAGTTTCGTATATAGATAAATTTTATAAATATTCAATATGGTAGCTTTTATTATAGAAATAAAATAGAATAATAATATTATTACAAGTAAATTTATGAAAGAGATGATGATGGTATTATGACAAAAGAAAAAAATAAACTAACTATGTGGGCTTTAATATTAGTGATATTCACATCTGTTTTTGGGTTCACTAATATACCTAGAGCTTTTTATTTAATGGGATATGCTTCGATATTTTGGTATATTGTGGCTGCCATTACTTTCTTTATTCCTTATGCATTTATGCTTGGAGAAATGGGTGCTGCTTTTGGAGAAGCAAAAGGTGGTATCTATTCATGGATGGAAAAAGCAGTAAACCCTAAATTTGCTTTTATAGGAACATTTATGTGGTTTGCCTCTTATATTATTTGGATGGTGAATGTTGGAAATGGAATTTGGATTCCTTTTTCTAATATGATTTTTGGTGTTGATAAAACACAACAATGGAGTTTATTCGGACTTAACAGTGTCCAAACACTCGGTGTTTTAGCAATTATTTGGATTTTAGTATTAACATTTATTATTTCTAAAGGTCTTGATCAAGTAAAACGTGTAACAAGTGTTGGTGGTACTGCAATTGCGTTAATTAATGTAATTTTGTTTGTAGGTGGGGTAATTATTCTACTATTGAATAAAGGTGTTACTCTTGAACCAATTACATTGAAGGGATTTTTTAAATCACCTAACGCAAATTACACTTCAATGATACAAATTTTTAGTTTTATTGTGTTTGCCATCTTTGCATATGGTGGTTTAGAAATAGTTGGTGGATTAGTTGATGAAACTAAAAATCCTAAGGTTACATTTCCAAGAGGAATAGCAATTTCTGCAATCGTAATTGCTATTGGCTATGCAGTTGGAATATTTATTATGGGAATATTTACTAACTGGCATTTTGCATTTGAGGGAGGATTTGCAGCAGCTACCGGTGCAAAATCAACAGTTACTCTTGGTAATGTAGCTTATATGGCAATGAATAACATGGGATATCAATTAGGATTGGCTTTACATCTTAATCATCAAGCTGCTATTCAAGTAGGGGTTTGGCTAAGTAGATATATGGGATTATCGATGTTTTTAGCGTTGTCCGGTGCCTTTTTTACAATTATTTATTCACCATTAAAAACAATAATTCAAGGAACGCCAAAAGAACTTTGGCCAAAATCATGGACTAAAGTTAATAAATACGATATGCCACAAACAGCTATGTGGACTCAAGCAGCAGTAGTTGTTGTAATTATTGCATTAGTAGCATTTGGTGGTAAGGGAGCTGCTAAGTTCTTTGAAATACTAGTTGCTATGACTAATGTTGCTATGACACTACCTTATGTTTTTGTTGCTTATGCATTTTTAGGTTTCAAAAAAGATAAAACAATTGAAAAACCTTTTGAAATTTATAAAGGCAAAACTTTCTATAAAGTATGTGTTGCATTAGTAATGTTCACGGTTACTTTTGCAAATGTATTTACAATTATTCAACCTGCAATTGATGGAAATCTTAGTCAAACAATTTGGTCAATAGCAGGACCTGTATTCTTTACAGTTGTTGCTTGGATAATGTTTAATCGTTATGAAAAAAGAATAAGTAAATAATAAATTTTAAAGATTACAAATTGAAGACATTTATCATTGATAGGTGTCTTTTTTGCTATACTTATTAAATACAAATTACATCTAAAAAAATAAAAGTGATGTAATTAAGAACTAGTGATAATTTATATCAGTTATAATAATTAAAATTATGAGTATAAAGAATAGATAACTTTATATTTATGAGGTAGTAGATTTGAATAAAAAGAGATTAAATATTTTAGCTATTTTTCTTGTAGTATTATTGGGAATTTTATTATTTATAAAATTTAGACCAGAGGATAATACTATTAGTCCGTGGAAAGATGTACAGACTTATGTTAGTGAAAATAATGATCAAAATATCAGTATTGCAGTAAAAAAAGATAATAGAATCTATACAGCAACTAATAGTAGAAAAGCAGCATATCCAACGGCAAGTGTGTATAAATTGGCGATAATAACGCAATTGATGCATGAATTAAAATATACACAAAATTTAACTAATGATCAGATTATTAATGCCAGAGCAATGATAGAAACTTCAGATAATGATGCAGCAAATAATTTATTAGAAAACTCACTAGGATCACGTTATGCAGTTTCTAGAATTATAACCGATTTGAATATGGAAAATACTTATAATAATCCTGCAGCTTGGGGATTAACGAATTCAACTCCTCAAGACCAATTAAAAATTTTAGATACAATATTTGATGATAATAATAAATACCTAACACAAGATTCAAAACAATATATAAAAACACTTATGAATAGAGTTCAAGATGATTAAGACTGGGGTATAACTACTGATAGTGATATTCATGAAGATTATGTAAAAAATGGTTGGCTTGATATATCAGGTGGGGATGATCCAAATGGAAATAAACAAAAAACAACTTGGATTATTAACAGTGAAGGACAAGTTAAATTAGGTAACGGGAAAACTTATACCGTGTCAATAATGACAAATGATAACGAGAGCTACGAAGATGGTGTTAAATTAGCAAATGAACTTGGAAAAAGAATAAATAAGGCAATGAGTGAAATCTAAAAAGCGAGCTTGATGCTCGTTTTTTTTGTGCCATTATTTAACAGGTAAAAGCAAATAAATTGTGAACTAAGAATTATTTTTTGAATATAACAATAGTAGATATGTGAGAATAAAATCCCTTTAAATATATAAATTAATTAAAAATATTGTCCTTTTGTCAAGAGCAGATTTATAGCTTAACCATAGCTTTATATTTTTTATTAAAAAATATAAAAAAATCATCATATATAATCAGGACAATTGGAATATAAGGAGTTTTAATTGTGAAAAAGATACTAATGGGAGGTGTTATTATAATTAGTTTAATTACATTATTTAAAGAATCGTCTAATTCAAAAGAAACGTTGTTTACAGGCTACTCAAATAATAAGTACTATAAACCCTTTAAAAATAATATTAAAGAACTTAGAAATCATTTGAAAAGCAACTCAGTCAAATATGACGATATTTGGATTAAAGATGTTGCACCAATTGTTACAGACCGTCTAGTAAAGTTTCAATATCATCCAAGATATCTAAAAAATAGTTTAAGTAGTTATCTTGATACTAATTTTAGAAAATGGTTAGACAATAATAAATTCAAATATACTAGTTCAGATATCATTCTTGATGGAGGTAATTTTGTTTTTGATGGTGTGGGTACTGCTATTATCACTAAACGAATTCTGAAAGATAATCCAGAATATTCAAAAAATGAATTACTTAAAACATTAAAAACACAGTTACATATTAAAAATATTATTCTCATATCACCTGAACCAGGAGATGTATTAGCACATGCTGATGGACAGGTGTTTTTTGTGAATTCGCATACATTATTTATCGGAGATTTTGAGGGCAAAAATCATGTAAAAAAGAATTAAGTAAAAAACTGCCAAAAGTTAATATTGTAGAAATTCCATCAAATTACCAGTCAAAAACTCAATATGACAGTGAGGTGCCATCTGCTACAGGGTTGTATATCAATATGATGAAGACAGATGAAGCGGTTTATGTTCCTCAATATAACCTTCCTGAAGATAAAGAAGTAGTTCAATTACTTAGCCAATATACGGACAAAAAATTAGTTCCAATCAATGTTAAACAATTATCAACACTTGGTGGATCTATTAACTGTTTAACATGGTATTGTCCAAAACGATTACTGCCTAAATAATATTTTTTAAAATAGCTTTAGTATAGGTACGGTTATAAATATTTAATTACGTGCAATTAAAGGGGTGTATCATTTTTTAAGAAATAGAACTTCAATAAGATTCGAACAGAACCTTCTACATATTTTTTACAAGTGTATGTTTAAGTATGGTATGACGATAAAAAACTTATTGTGTTAATAGCTATTTATTGATCCGATTAATTTCAAAAATAGTGTGAACTAATTTTTAGTTGGTTTTAGTTTTGTCACAATTTTTATGGTTATTTGATTGAATTGCTTTTGAATAGCAAACATAAACAGCCAAAAACTAGATGCTAATAATGTACTAGCTAAAACGTCACTGAAATAATGAGCTCGTAAGTAAAATCTTGAAATAGCAACTAGTATTATCCATAAAGTCCCAATTAAAAAGACAATTACTTTCTTCTCTTGTCCTTTTATGTGACTTAAAAAAGTAAGTAGTAGACATAATACAAGAATAGTAGTGCAAAAAACGTGCCCACTAGGATAACTAAAACCAGTATCAGGAATTAATTGGTGAGTTGGTCGTGGTCTGTGAATGAGTATTTTAATTATTTTTGCAATTCCAGAACTGATAAGTTGAGTTACTAAAATCCAGATACCTAATAAGTGGTTTTGAAAAATGTATATACAAAAAGATAGGATAAAACTCAAAATAATTACAACCATTGGACTGCCAAGAGTTGCTATGACAGAAAAGATACCTGTACTGAATGAACCATGATGACTCGTAATAGAAAAAAAGTAATTGTCTACTTCTGAAATTATACCTGCATGGCTTAGTACACCAATAGTCTCAATGATAAACAAAGATAATAATAAAAAAGAAATCAATTTTAATTTTTTTGTTTTCATAATATTCTCCTTAGGTAAAAAAATTATAATCTCAAAGAAAATATTTTTCTATCTTTTAAAGAAAGAATGAATGAAATCTTAATTCTTCCGCAAGCAATCTTTTAAGTAAAATAATAAAATAAAAAAGAGGCAATTATATGCAATTTCATACGATTAAAGTTAATGGACTAAATGTGTTTTATCGTGAAAGTGGACCATTAGATAAACCGGTATTTTTAGCGGCAGAATTTGCTAACTTATGAAACACGTTAAATTGAAACACTTGTACTAATTGGAGTATTTAATACTTATGTCATATCTCCTTTTTGTTCAGAAATAATTTTAAGACCTTTTTATTAGGTCTTTTTTATTTGTTGAAAAATATTTATAAAAATACTTGCTTTGGAGTGGACTCCAAGGTCTATACTTCATTTCATTACTAAGTGAAGTAATAAAAATGGCTAAGATAATAATTATGTATTTTTCAATGAGTGAAACTACTCACCAAGCATTAATCACTGAAGTTATAACAAAAACATTAGGAGATATATCAAATTTAATTTAATGAATGGAGAAGTATTTATGAAAAAAGATGAAAAATTTGGAATAGTACTATTTATAATTCTGTTCTCGTATTTTTTAATATTAATGGATAATTCCATTATTTTTACTAGTACAGTAAAAATAGCAGAGAATTTAAATATGAATCCAGTCACCTTGGCTTGGATTTCTAATGCATATACAATTACATTTGGAAGTTTTTTATTATTGGCAGGTCGCTTAGGTGATTTAATAGGAAGAAAGATGATATTTGTAATAGGGTTATTTATCTTTGGATTTTCAAGTCTTATGATAGGTATAACCAATTCATCAATGATGATGATTATTTTTAGGGCTGCTCAAGGAGTCGGTTCTGCTATTATTGCTCCAACTTCTTTAGCTTTACTAATGGATTATTATGACGGGCAAATGAGAGCCAAAGCAATATCGTATTATGGAGCAACAGCAGGAATTGGATCTAGTGTGGGACTATTACTTGGTGGATGGTTAACAAGTGCTATTTCATGGCGTGCAGGATTTTTAATAAACGTACCATTTGCACTGTTTCTATTAATTTTAGCTTTGAAAAAAGTTGATGATACAAAAACTACTAAACAAAGAGTTGATTATCTAGGGGCGATATTATCTGTCGTTATGGCTGCATTATTTGTATACGGAATAACTAGCAATAATTTACTTCTGATTTTAATTTCAATCATAATTATTGGAATTTTTGTATATTATGAAAACGAAGTTTCTTACGCATTGATTCCTATGAGTTTGTTTAATAATCGAATTAGAACGAGTGCATATATTGCAAGATTTCTTTTTATGATGGCTATGCTTACATATTGGTTCATATTGCCTCAAATTATGCAAAATATGTATCATTTCACTCCTTTTCAGTCGGGAATGGGATTTCTTCCACTGACAATAGTTAATTTTATTGCAGCACTATATCTTCCTAAACTAACCACTAAACTTGGGAATAACAAAGTGATGTTATTAGGACAAGGAATCTTACTTATTGGCATGATAGTTTCCTTAACGATTGATCCTAAGTCAGGATATTTTTTAACTATGGGAGTACCAATGATTCTTACTGGTTTAGGACAAGGTTGGCTGTTGGCTCCATTAACAGCAGCTGGAATTACAGATGTAAGTCCAGAACAAGCCGGAGCTGCTTCGGGGATGACAAATGCTGTTCATCAATTAGGTGGGCCAGTTGGTCTATCAATTGTAGTAATTTTTAGTTCAAGCATAACTGATATGACACAATATTATCGAGTAGTGATGTCGTTTATATGTAGTTTTCTATTTTGGGGTTTTTTAATATTAATTTCAATAAACAAAAAAACTGAATAATTATTGACTTGGAGTGGACTCCAAGGTGTTTAATATTTTTTAGGAAAGAAGGTATTTTAATTATGACAAAGAAAGTATTAATTATGGCGGCAAATGGACAAATATCACGATTAATTGAGCAACCATTATTAATGGAAAGTAAATTCAATGACGTTGAATTAACATTATTTTTGAGAGATAAAGAACGTTTAAGTAACTTAAAAGATAATTCACGAGTAACTTTGATTGAAGGAAGTTTGGATGATATTGATGATGTTAGGGCTGCAGTTGTTGATCAAGATATAGTTTTTGTTGGAGTTGTCGATCATACAATTGATAATCATCAAACTCAAAATGTTGTTGAAGCAATGAAAGAAAATAATGGTGGGAGAGTAATTTACTCTAATGTTTTAGGAATTTATGATGAAGTTCCTGGTGAATTTGGCCGTTGGAATAAAGAACAGATTGGTAGTGGATTACCTTCGGCGTTGCGGTCTGATGAGATTTTAAAAGAGTCGGGATTAGACTATACAACTCTTCGTTTGCCATGGCTAAATGATCGTGAAGTCAAATATGAGATTACACACGCTGATGAGTCTTATGTTGGAGTTTCAGGATCAAGAAGGAGCATTGCGGATGTTGTATTACGAATAATTGAAAATCCTGAATTTTTGAAAAATGACAGTGTGGGTATTGCAGACCCAACTACTCAAACTGAAACAAGACCGGTATACTAAGAACTGAAGGGAGTAAATTATGAATGTTAGTGAAGCTAGTAAGCAAACTGGAGTTTCAACAGACACTATTCGCTACTATGAAAAAGAAGGATTAATTCCAATTATTGATAGAAATGAATCAGGTAACCGAGAGATAGATGAGAAAATACTTCGTCGAATTACTTTTGCTAAACAAATGAGGGCAGCAGGGATGTCAATTAAGGCTTTGAAACAGTATATCGATTTAGTTGATGACTCTGAGGATAACACTGTTAGACAAAAAGAAATTTTACGAGAGCAAGTTGCAGCGATGGAAGAACGCCGTGATGATATTCAATTTGCAATAAATCATTTGAACTATAAATTGGAACATTACGAGGACCATATGAAAGCAACTGAGGCTGAATTAAGAGAGCTGGAAAAGAAATAATTGAATTAGTTAATGGGGGAAAGTATGAGTAAAGAAAGGTTAACTACTTTTATCGATGCCGTATTGGCAATTGTTATGACTATTCTTGTTTTGGAGCTTGAAAAGCCAAGGTCTATTACACCGCAAGGATTTTGGGAACTACGTGAGAATTTTTTTGCGTATACTTTATCATTCTTTTGGTTAGGATCTATGTGGGTACATATGCATAACGAGTGGTATCATGCGAAAAAGATAGATAATAAAGTAACGTGGACTTCCTTGATTATGCTTTTTTGCTCTTCATTGTTTCCGTATGCGACAAGTATTGTTGCTAGTAACTTTTACAACACTACTGCGCAGGTATTTTATGGAGTGGTTGTTTTATCAGTCACACTATTTAATACTATAATGTACAGTAATTTAAAAAATGCAAATAAAGATAACGAACAACTAACTCGAAGGTTGAATGCTCGCAATAAGTGGATCTATTATGATATTGCGGTTAAAATAATAGGCCTTATAAGTTCAATTGTTTTCTACCCACCAGCAATGATTTATGCTGTTTTACTAACGGCAATTGTGATTACTATTTTCCCGTTAAGTACAGCAAAAAAATGAAAAGAGAATTCTATAATTGGATTCTCTTTTTTAGTAAAATAAATTTATTGACTTAGAGTACACTCTAAGTTATATAGTCTAAATTATCAGGAGGCAGACAATGAATGAAATGAAGTATCGGATTGGTGAATTTGCCAAGGAGATGAATATTAGTTCTTATACTCTTAGATATTACGAAAATGAAAAATTGATTATTCCACATAGAGATACTAATGATCACCGATTTTATACAACGGATGATGCTAAATGGTTAGAATTTTTACTTCATCTCAAAAGTACAGGAATGACAATGGCAGAAATTAAAACATATATTCAATTACGATCTCAAGGTGATCAAACAATGAAAGAGAGACAAGAATTGTTAGAAAAGGTGCAAACCAGAGCCCAAGAACAAATTGAAAGTATGCAACAAAGTTTGATTATTGTGAATCATAAAATTGATTGGTATCGAGACAAGATCAATCAGAACATTTCAGAAGATGAGTCGTTTGAAGCCTATTTGAAGAATTTTAGTTTATAGGAGATAAAAATATGAAGAATGAAGATGTAAAAAATGGTGTTGTTTTTTCTGCAGGTGAGAAAAATGATGCTTTTGCCCAATATTTTGTGGGGCAAAGTTATCTCAATAACTTGGTTGCTGATCCCAAAATAAACGTTGGTGTGGGAAACGTCACTTTCGAACCAAGTTGTCGAAATAATTGGCATATTCATCACAACGGCTATCAGATTCTATTGGTTACTGGTGGAGAAGGATGGTATCAAGAAAAAGGAAAGCCGGCTCAATTATTGAAACCGGGGGATGTAGTTGTAACCCATGATGGAATAAAGCATTGGCATGGCGCTACCAAGAACAGTTGGTTTGAACATTTAGCAATTACTACAGGAACTCCTGAATGGTTAGAACCTGTTACTGATGAAATTTATAATAATTTGGAGGCTTAATTAACTAAGGAGGTTTTTGAGAATGAATAGGAGTAAAGTAACTATTCATATGTATACTTCAATTGATGGGAAAATTGATGGTCCCCATAGTAGTTCAATATCAGGATCCTATTATTCTGATGAACTGTTTAGAATTAGTAATGCAGATGCAAATGGAAGAAAAACTATACAGATGTACGCTGCACAAGGCACTCCCGATTTAAGTAAATATTCAGATGAAAATATTGAATATGAAGATTGGATTCCTAGTATAAAATCTGATACTTGGTCAATTTCATTTGATCGAACGGGAGTGTGCGGATGGGAAAAAAATTATTTTAAATATAATGGTCATAAAATGCGAGCGGTAGAAATTGTGACAGAGAAAGCTGAGAAAAAATACTTATCATTCTTGCAGTCAATGCAAATTCCATATATTGTTGGTGGTAAGGAAGAATTTGATTTTCAGAGCGTTCTTGTTAAATTAAAAAAGTATTTTAACATCGATAATTTAGCCGTATGTGGGGGATCAATTATTAATGGTGCTTTTCTACGTGCACATTTAGTTGATGAAATTTCATTAGTTGTTTCTCCCCATGTAAATGGTGATTCGAGTGAAAAATCAGTTTTTGATACTTTTGGAGAATATATTGACGATACTTTTGAATTTGATACATTAAAGAAATTGGACGATGGCGGTATTCATATGATTTACAAGAAAGTAAATAATATAAAAGGGACTTTTTAAAGTCCTTTTTTTTACAATTCTATGATATTGTTTGCCCCAAAACTCTATTATTTAGCTCCGAAAAGCCTTTATTTTAGTTCGTTTAATTCTGAAATAATGTATTTTTTGACTACCCAGAGTGACAAAATTGAGAAAAATAAAAAGGCAATCATATCAATGCTTTAGCATGATATAACAGCCTTTCAAAGTACTTATATGGGTGGTCAGGGGATCGAACCTATATTTTTATAAATACTGTTAAACCGCTATAAATTCATACAAAAATAAAAAACAATATAAGTTTTAAAAATATAAAAAATATATTAGAGTACAAGCAAAAAAGTTACGGTTTTACGGTATTGACTTGTAACCGTTGCGAGAGTAAGGGAAATCTAACCGTATTGTATCTAGCTTTAAGCGAGATAATTCGGAATTTAGACCGAAAACCTGATAAAACCTGACATTTTTCAGAATAGGAGCAAATTCATGAAACAAATTAAGATATTTGAAAATGGTTATATGGATAATTTAGATGAAGTGGTTAATAATTGGATACTTGAAAATAGTGAAGATATAACTGTTAATACAGCTTACTCAAAAGGTGTTATAAATGTGGTTACTGTTACTTACTACAGAAAGAAAAAATATTATATTGATTAAATGTGCCTGCCAGATCTCCCCAAGCACGTACAAAATAAAACCGAGGATACTTATTGTTGAGATATAAGACTGTTGCCAATTACATAGAAAACTTGTTACGTGAATATAAAAATAGTGATAGACGTATTGAAGAACTTACTAACGAGTGTAGTGATATTATTACCATTGGATTATCTAAGAATATTCGAAATATAAATAAATTTAGAATTGTTATTGATGATTTATTAAATAGAAGTTTATTGTTTAATCAGATATATAAATACATATATAAGATTAGTGATGAACTAGGCTTTTATATAACTGATAATATTTTGCATTATTAATTATGGGGGGATGTTGGTACATCCCTTTTTTATTGGTATTATTTATGTGAGGTGGGTAAGTATGAAAGAAAACAAAAAAATATTTTATAAAAAAGCGTGGTTGAAAACAAAAATATTATTATTGTTACTATTTTTTATATCATTAGTATATACAATAATTGTAGGCATCTGGTTTAAAAATACTAATAATAATATAATTATTAACTTTTTTACGGCTACGTTTATATATTCTATTTTTAGTTTTATTTTTTATGTCATATTTTTAGTTTCTGTAGCTATACCAAGGGAATTCAAAAAATTTAAAGACGAAAGATTAAATTCAAGTCCAGCTTATTGGATTAGAAAGGTAAAAATTGAAGATGTTGTTAGTAAATTAGATAAATTATTTTATGAACAAGATTTTAATAATAATTATGATATAAGTCATAAAATTAGTTTTATTAAATTAGTTTTAAAAAGTAAGCTTACTAGTACAGAAATGAATAATTACTATATATTACTTAGTTCATCAGGTTATAATCATGTATTCATAAATTTCGTATTAACAGTATTAATCACAACTTTATCAATATTGGGGTATGAAAGAATAATGAATATTTTACAATTTATTATAAAAAGCATTTTATCTAACGGGGATATGAACCAGTCAATATTTTTTATTTTATATACGATTATACTAATTTTAGGGATATTTTTAATGGTCTCGTGGAAAGATGAATCTAATAAAAAGATTTTATTTTATAAGATGGTGTTAAAAGACATAATAGAAGAAAATAAATAACATCCCTCATTAAAATAAATT
Organism: Daquilactobacillus linshuiensis; assembly: GCF_052828685.1. Lineage (NCBI taxonomy): Bacteria > Bacillati > Bacillota > Bacilli > Lactobacillales > Lactobacillaceae > Daquilactobacillus > Daquilactobacillus linshuiensis. The sequence goes on from NZ_CM128255.1 coordinate 50,184, forward strand.
AAGTACCTAAGGGAGATCGGGAAACGGATAGAGGTAGATTGTAAAAAAATATACGATAATATCGGTATAGGGGTGGTCTAAGTTAGATCATCTTTTTTTATTTTCTCCAGAAATGGGGAAATGTTGACTTTTTTAAAGTAGATTGTTGAGAAATGTTGAGATTTATATATGTAATGTTAACGTTTTGAGATTGATAACCTCAAAAAACCTCAAACTAGAACCTTATAAAACCTTAGATTAATGTTAAAAAATGTCAAAGAAATAAAGATATTAAAGGTGGTTAATTAGTTGTGTTATGGCTGATATAACAATGATAGTAACGTGCTAAATTATGCTAATGAATGGGTAAAGTTTTACATTGATAAATTGGTGTATTTTTTAGTGCTATATAAGCGTTTATCAGGAATGTTGTATAAATGGCTATTAGCATTGTAGAACCTGTTAAAACTTGATTTTATTCAATCCAACAACCTAGGAAAACCTAGTATTAAATCGTATATAGAACTTGACTAAACTTGACCTTTTATAATTACTATCTGAATAAACCTGAACATATTAAATGTATAACCTATTAAAGCCTAAGGATGAATTGAATATTATAATTTATTATTTTAAGCATGAAACTATAAATATATTTTTAGTAGAACTTACTACGTTTAAGTTTAATTAGAGTTTAAGTTTAATTAGATACAAAATACATACTCAGTTAACTATAAACCTTGTTAAATAAAGCTTCGTAGCAAGATGTTCTATGTTTAAATTGATTGATTTATGAAACTATTCATTATATAAATGAGGTTAATAATGAATAAGAAAAGAAAAATCCTAATTGTAATATTAAGTTTAGCAATAATAGTAATTGGAATAGGGGTGAAAGTTCATATGGATAATGTTAGATTTCATGAAGAAATGGTTAGAGTAGTTAAAAGCGATAAGGCACAGGAGGTAATAAAAAAAGAAATTATAGAGAATGTTGACAAAAAAGCTTTTACTAATGAAGGTAAGATTCATTCTTTTAAAATAAAATATGACACAATTAAACATAATCCAATGGGTGGGATAGATTTTGAAGGTTATGTCAATAATGATAGTAAATTAGAATTTGATACTAATTTGGATAAATATAATGATGATTTAGAACTAGGAGCTTTTGGAGAATCTGTAGAATTACAAAAATTAATGAAGAAGAAATTGGTTTAGTAAGGCAGGGAAAATATTGAATATTAACCTGCTTTTTTATATCCATAATTTTGGATACTTGTGATTACGCGGCAATTATTCACAAATCCAATTATCAACAGTGTTAATTTTTTAAAAATTAATAATATGATATTATTTTTTTACAAAAGAGGATTGATAATGAATAAAAAGAAAGCAAGTTTAATTATATTATTTGGTCTGATAATAATAAGTATTGGAATAGGGGTGAAGGTTCATATGGATAATGTTAGATTTCATGAAGAAATGATTAGTGAAATAAAGAAGCACAAGGACTTAATTCATGATGACTTACACGCATTAGATAAAAAAAAGTATATTAAGAGTATTCAAATTGATTATTCAAAAGTAGAACGCAATCCTATGGGAGGAATAATAGTTTATGGGTATGTTAATAATGATAAATCTCTAAAGTTTTCATCAGGAATAGATAAGTCTAACATAAATGGAAAAGATATTTTTGAGACTAATGGTACAGATCCAAGTGAAAAATTATTTATGTTAATGGGAGGAGAATAAATGAGATTGAATCAGCGAGAAAAAATTAAATTAGCGAAAAAAGAATACAAAAAATTTAAATTCGGGGATCCAATATTTGTAGGAAAAAAGCTTATCGGTTATGTAAGTGAAGTACATAATAAATGGTGGACTGGTGAAAACTCATATGTAATTACAAATAAGCAACTACCTAAACATCCTACTTCTAAAGATTACAAAAATGTAGATCGAGTGACAGTTTTATATCGTGGTTCAACAACCTTAATAGACTGGGCGAACAATATAGATTTCGGATTTGCTGCATTTAATCCAATCATTAATTCAACAGGTATTTTTTATAACAATCTAATTCCACCACAATTTAGATCTTCATATGAAACTTTAAATAATGCGATGAATAAATACGGTAATGCGAGATTTGAAGTGTATGGTCATTCATTAGGATCAATGGATGGACAGTTTGCAGTCGCAAACTTAAGTGAAAAACAAATGAAGAGGTTATCAGGTGCATACTTATATGAAGGTCCTAATATATTTTCAAGTCTAAGTCTTGGTCAAATGATGAATGTTTTTAAGCATAAGTCTAAGATATTCAATATTATTGATTCAAAAGATATTGTGGTATTCGGATACTTTAATGATTTATTAGCTGTAGGAACCGTTATGCACATTAATTCAAAAAGTATGCACGATGTTATTAGTCAACATATGTGGGGTGGATATCAATATGACAAAAATGGAAATATTAAATTGGTACCAGAAAATCAATTACAAATAGGTATGTTGAACTTAAATTTATTAAAAGATAAGTTAAGTAAAGGTGGATTAAGTAAGTCTGACAAAATATACCTTGATAGTGCAGCAGCAGTAATATTAGCGGATAATATTAAGACGTATGTTGATGAAAGCATGGATAGTCTAATTAAAGACTTAAATGGTTATATTAGCGAGGCTGAAGATCTTTGGAAAGATACCAAAAGACGTGCTCGTGGCATGGGCCAAGACTTATCAGAAGATGATATTATGAATACTTTAAGACAAGTAAATGCCACTAAGAGTGAATTTGTTACTAAAGTAATAGAGTATTACCAAGACAAGATTAAAAAAGCAGAACAAGTTAAGTCTGATTATTCAGATATTAGTACTAATATCAAAAAAGGTGTTCAAGCAAAACTTGAAACGGATCAAGAATTAGCGAGGTCATTTAATTTATTATGATAGAAGATGAGATAAAACAGCTTAGAGTAAAAATTGAACAAGCTGAAGATGAGTATTCTATGAATAAAAAGAACTATGAGCTAAAACAAGAAGATTTAATGCACGAAAAGAATCAAGTTGATCGGGAACTCGAAGACCTATCTAAACGTTCTGAATATTATTTGAAAGACTTAAATGATTATGGGGAATTAATAAAAAATTCTTACAGAAGTTTGGAATACTTAAGAGACGAAGCGGATCAGAATATTAATAATGAATTAAGAAAATTAGATGATAATTGGGAAGAATATTCTACAAGATATCGAAAATCACAAAATGACATGGATGAACAATATTATCAATTGAGGAAGAAACTATGAGTGTGATAGATATTAAAGGAATGAAAATGTTTTTTGAGAAACAACAAATAACTGCAATAGGGAATGTACAGGTTACGAAAAAAGAAGAGAGCAAATATAATCATAGGAGAGATGTTAACTCAAAAACTGATGATATTAGTGCAGAGATAATAAGAATTACTAAAACTGTAGACCAAGTTATTAAGGGAAAGTTCTCAGATGGTGTTCAGGAATCAATTATTAAGAAGAATACAGATATAAAGAAAATATAATGTTAATGAACTAATTAATTACAAATAAAAAAACACCCCTGAAATTAATCAGAGGTGTTTTTATCTGCCAACACAGTAAAAAATTGAACATACTTTTGAACATCTAATTAGATGTTCAATTACAACCTTATGCAATCTCTAAAAATAAAAAACCGATTATATCAAGACTTTAAGCCCTAATACAATCGGTTAAAAGTTACTCGATGGGTGGTCAGGGGATCGAACCCTGGACCCACGGATTAAGAGTCCGTTGCTCTGCCAGCTGAGCTAACCACCCATTTACAACAATAAATATATTACCATAGTTATGTATTTTCTTGCAACGCTTTTTAGAAAATATAAAGCATTTTTGTTTTATATTTTTATTATTAGTATAATATGTACGAATACACTAAGGAGTGTGATTATATGGCGAAGAAAGTTTTAGTTGTTGATGACGAAAAACCGATATCGGATATTATTAAGTACAATATGGAAAAAGAAGGGTATGAGGTATTTACCGCCTTTGATGGACAAGAAGCAGTAGATAAAGTTGAAGAAGTAAATCCTGATATTATCTTGCTTGATTTAATGCTTCCTGTAATGGATGGTTTAGAGGTTGCCCGTGAAGTTAGAAAAACTCATGATACCCCTATCATTATGATTACAGCAAAAGATGCTGAAATTGATAAAGTTATTGGTCTTGAACTTGGTGCAGATGATTACGTTACTAAACCATTTTCCAATCGAGAATTAGTCGCTCGTGTAAAAGCACAATTAAGAAGACAAAATACTGTGCAATCTGCTAATGAAGAAGAATCTTCTTCTGATAATATAACGATTGGAAACTTAACTATTTTACCAGATGCTTACATCGTTAAAAAAAATGGTAAAGAAGTTGAATTGACTCATAGAGAATTTGAACTCATCTATTATTTAGCACAACATATAGGACAAGTGATGAAAAGAGAACACCTACTTCAAACTGTTTGGGGGTACGATTATTTTGGGGATGTTCGTACAGTTGATGTAACAGTTCGCCGTTTAAGAGAAAAAATTGAAGATAACCCAAGTCAACCAGAATGGCTAATGACACGTCGTGGTGTCGGTTATTATTTAAAAAATACTGATAGCGAAGATTAATTAGTCTACAATTTTTTTGTGGACTTTTTTTATAGGTAATATTGTGAATAAAAAAATAAAGTTTATACATTCAATACATTTTAAAATTCCATTTGCACTCATTATGATTTTAATTGCTACGATTGAAATTATTGGGGCTTATTTTGTACGTCAAATTGAACATCAATATGTTCAAAATTTTGAACAGTCAATACAAATTCCGCAAGGTATTTCAAACCAAATAACACAAGATTTGTATACGCATAAATCAGATATGAATAAAAGAATTCAAAATTCTCTTCAAGATATCGATAATAATTCAATTTCTGAAATTCAAGTTGTTGATAAAGATGGAACAGTGGTTGGAAATTCTAACGTTAATAAACAATCATCAATTGGTACAAAAACAAGTATTGCTCAAATAAAAACTTCGATGTATAACAATCGAAAACTAACTCAAATTGTTTACGATAAAGACAGTGGCAGTTCCTATATAATAATGCAACCGTTAGTTAAAACGGTAAATGACTCTAGTAATGTTATCGGAGCCATTTATGTTAGAGCTAATATGGAACATGTCTATAAAGATATTAATAGTATTATTATTATATTTTTGTCTGCTTCGTTAGTTGCAGGGTTTGTTGGAGCTATAATTGCCATATTTATTTCCCGGGCAATTACTAGACCAATTGATGAAATGAAGCAACAAGCTATTCAAATGTCTAATGGTGATTATTCTGGACAGGTTCGTGTATATAGTGAAGATGAGCTTGGTCAACTAGCTTTAGCAGTTAACAATTTAAGTATTAAGGTTGAAGAAGAGACTGATAATACTGAATCTGAACGTAGAAGATTAGACTCTGTTCTTTCTCAAATGTCAGACGGTGTTATTGCCACCAATAGGCGGGGAGATATAACAATTGTTAATGAAATGGCACAAGAATTTTTAAATATTGAGGATCAAGAAGAACTTTTAGGAAAACCAATCATTGAAAGTTTAGGCCTTGATGCTGAGTTTTCTTTCCAAGATATTTTAGAAGAACAGGATTCTATAATTATTGATGCTCCTGATAATGATGTTATATTAAATGCTGAGTTTTCTTTAATTCAAAGAGATAGTGGTTTTGTTAGTGGTGTTGTTTGTGTTTTACATGATGTTACAGAACAACAACGTGTTGATAGAGAACGTAAAGAATTCGTTTCTAATGTTTCTCATGAATTGAGAACTCCGTTGACAAGTATAAGAAGTTACGTTGAAACTTTAAATGACGGTGCTTGGGAAGATAAAGAGTTGGCTCCACAATTTTTGAAAGTTACTGTAGAAGAAACAGAACGAATGATTCGTATGATTAATGATTTATTAAGTCTATCAAGAATGGATCAAGGAACTTCAAAACTCGAATTAGAATATATTAATTTTAATGAGTTCTTTAATTATATACTTGACCGTTTTGATATGATGATTTCAAAAGATAAAGAACATGCAAAAGAAGAAGGCACAAAAATTAAAAATTACTCAATTAAGAGAATATTTACAAAGCATGATTTATGGGTAGAGATTGATACTGATAAAATGACCCAAGTTATTGATAATATATTGAATAATGCAATTAAATATTCACCGGATGGTGGAGTAATTACTTGTAGACTGCTAGAAACTAATAAGCATGTGATTATTAGTATTAATGATCAGGGATTAGGTATTCCAAGAAATGCTCAAATTAAAATATTTGATCGTTTTTACCGTGTTGATAAAGCTCGCTCAAGAAAACAAGGTGGTACAGGTCTAGGGTTATCAATTTCTAAAGAAGTTGTAGAAGAACATAAAGGTAAGATTTGGGTTAATTCATCTGAAGGTAAGGGATCGACATTTTATATTTCTCTTCCTTATAATCCAAACGAAAGTGTGGGTGAATGGGATGAAGATTAGTAGAACAATAATTCAAGGATTAGTTGTTATAGCAATAATTATTAGTTTTGTTTTGTCATTTTTAATTTGGACTAATAATTCTCGTTATCAAATGCAATCTAATACTGATATTGCTAAAAACAAAGTAAATATTCAAAACGTTGTGACCAAACGTGAAGTATATTCGCCATCACAGATCTTATGGAATGATGGTAAAGATATAAAAATGGTTTATAACAATAAGCATAATATTGTTAGTGCTTTTCAAAAAGATATGGGTAAGTGGAGGTTTACTAGAGTAAAAACTCAGTCAAAAAATGATGTAGCTAAATATAAAGAATTCATTAATAATAAAGATTCAGTTCAATTGTTATACCCCTTACAGATGTCTTTGAGCTATTATGGACAGATGCTTAACAAGAATAGTTTAAAACGTAATGACAAAACGATGTTTAATCGCGTTTTATTTTATTTAGATAAAGATGATAAAAATATTTATTTAGGAAATGATGAAACACATACAATTTATAGGGTTTCTGTTAATTCTGGAGACTCAACAAATATAAGAAAACTTTTAGCTAAAACTGATGTTTCTTTAAGAGTTGGATTAGAAGTTAAAAATAAGAGAGTGGATGTTAATTATTTAGATAGAGTTTCTTTGAGACCTTACAGCTATCTTGTATCTAAACAAGAAGATAATGGATATATATCTTCTTTATTAGGCTCAAATGATATATCAACACGCCGTTCGGGTGATACCACAACATATAGTGCATCAGCTTATCAAAGATTGGTTTCCGATAAGAATAAAGGAACGCTTGCTTATTATGATTATTCTAAGGAGCACTTTCCAAAATCTAAGACTGAAGTATTGAATAAAGGTGTGGATATTATTAATCAGATAAATAATCCATTATCAAATGCTAAACTGTCCCACGTTGATTGGAAGAATAGAGTATTAGTATATAGAGAATATGTTGAAGGATTCCCAACATTTGAAAAAAGTGATTTTGGTGCAGTTAAAATAACTTTTAACAAATCTGAACAGGTAACGCAGTTTTCTAATAGTGTAATTCAAGTACCGGTTCCTTCAGATCAAAAGCCAATAACTTTGAAGAGTACAGCTGAAATAATGAATGATTTGAAGACGCATGGATATGATACAAATAAAATATCTTATATTGATTTAGGCTATAAATGGGAAAAAGATGATGACAATGATGACATTGTAGATTTAATACCTTCTTACTTTATAAGAATTGGAAATACCTGGAGTTCCTTAGAAGAACTAATAGGTGTATCTGATAAAGTGGGAGGTAAATAATTATGGATTTTAGACGAATAGAAATGATTTTTCTTGTTGTTTTTGTTGCGCTAGATATTTTTTTATTTGCTTCTTATCATCAATCTCAAAATGTTGTTGTTAATAGTAATAAGTCAGATATAACGTCAATTGCACAAGAAATGAAAAGTGCAAACATTGTCAGTGGTAAGCTATCTAACAAAAAGCAAAAAGGATATTATCTTGCAGGAAGACCCAATACCAAGCTTATTGATAAATCAAATCAAATTAAAGCACAAGATGCAATTCAATCAGGTAATTCATTAGTAGTTCATTTAAAAGATACTATTTATATTGAAGATAAAGATGTAAAAAAAGTATTAGATAAGTATATAAGTAATCCTAATAATGTTTTGTTAGGAACATCTTACAAATATAATCCTTATTTATCTAATGATAAAAATTATGTTTATTCACAAATGACTTCTTATGGTGAAATATTTGATGATGATGCACAAGTTGAATTTACTAAAAAAAATAGTAGTATCTTAATGTATAAACAAACTAATATAAATAAAATTTCTGTTCTTCGTGAAGAGCAAGACGCTATTTCAGAAAAAGAAGCAGTTGAAAAACTATATACAGCTTCAGAAATACCAGATAATTCCAAAATAGTATGGACGAAGTATGCATATAAAAAACTGTTAACAGCAAAAGGAAATTCTATATATATTCCAGCTTGGTATGTTCAAATTAAAAATAAAAGTTCCGAAACAAAGACAATAAAAATTGTAAATGCGTTTAACGGAACAATAATGAAGAATCAATAAGAGGTCGTAAATTGAGTTCAGAATTTAAAGTTAGTGTTCTAGCAAGTAGTAGTCAAGGAAACTCAACATATATAGAAACGCCTGAAAGTAAAATTTTAGTGGATGCTGGATTATCTGGTAAAAAAATACAAGAGTCTTTAAAAAGTATTGGAAAAAATATAGAAGATATTGATTCTATATTAGTAACCCATGAGCACAGCGATCATATTCAAGGTGTTGGTGTTTTAGCAAGGAAATATGGAATACAAGTATATGCCAATCAAGGTACTTGGGAAGCTATGAATTCTAAAATTGGAAAAGTTGATAATGAAAATAAACATATTTTTGATATGGGTACTACATTATCCTTTAAAGATTTGGATGTTGAAAGCTTTGGAGTGTCTCATGATGCAGCACAACCGCAATTTTATCAATTTCACTATGATAATAAGAGTTTTGCAATCTTGACAGATACAGGTTATGTATCTCAAAGAGTAAAAGGAATTATTTCAAAAGCAGATGCATATTTAATGGAATGTAATCATGATATTGATATGCTAAGAAATGGAAGATATGCATGGCCTTTAAAACAAAGAATATTAGGCGATAAGGGACATTTGTCTAATTTAGATGGAGCTAATACCTTAATGGATATCATGGGAGATAATACTAAACAAATATTTTTAGGTCATTTAAGTCCTGAGAATAATTTGAAAGATTTGGCACATAAAACTGTTGCCGAAGATATGATGCAACACGATTTTGGTGTAGAACACGATTTTCATATTAGTGACACAGACCCTAAAATTGCACAGCCTTTGTATAATATATAAAAATATCAAAAGTTATTCATAAATTATTCAAATAATAATTTTACAATAATCTCAATTTATTTATGGAGATGTTAAATATGGAAAAAAATAATTCATTATGGAAAATAATTATAGTAGCTTTAGTTTCTGCAGTAATTGGTGGTGTCGTATCTGGCGTAGTAGTAAGTAAAATGAATGCAAATTCAACTGATGATAGTACTGCAAAAAGTGGAACTACAAAAGTTAGTAATGTAAATGTTAAATCTAATACACAAATGGGTTCGGCATTTAAAAAAGTATCTGGAGCTGTTGTATCAGTTATTAACTACCAAAAACCGACAAAAAATTCAAATGACTTATTAGACTCATTATTTGGTAACTCTGAGCAAAATAGCTCAAGTAATTCACTCGAAAAATATGGTGAAGGTTCTGGGGTGATATATTCTAAAAAAGACGGTAAGGGATATATTGTAACAAACAATCACGTTGTATCTGGGGCCGATAAGTTAGAAGTGATATTTAAGGATGGCTCAAAAGTAACAGGTAAATTAATAGGTACCGATAAAGTTACCGATTTAGCAGTAATCCAAATCGATGGTTCCAAAGTTCCTGCAACTGCAAGTTTTGGAAACTCAAGTAATATTTCTGAAGGAGATCCTGTTATAGCCATTGGCTCTCCACTTGGAAGTGACTATGCTACTTCTGTAACAGAAGGAATTATTTCTTCTAAGAGTAGAACCGTAGCGACTCAAGATGCAACTACAGGACAGGATATTGGACAAGCTAATGTTATTCAAACCGATGCTGCTATTAATCAAGGTAATTCAGGTGGACCACTAGTAAATGCTTCAGGACAAATTATTGGAATAAACTCAATGAAACTTGCCTCAAGTGGAGATGGTACAGCTGTTGAAGGTATGGGATTTGCCATTCCAAGTAATGAAGTAGTAAAAATTATCAATGTTTTAGTAAATGATGGAAAAGTAAAACGCCCATCACTTGGTATTAAAGCTATTGATTTAGATCAAGTTTCAAGCGCAGATCAGTCTGCAACATTAAAGCTACCATCTTCAGTAACAAAAGGAGTATTAGTTGCTTCAGTTTCAAAAGGAACATCAGCAAATGCTGCTGGTATTGAAAAATATGATGTAATTACAGAAATAGATGGTAAAAAAGTAGATGGAATTGCAACTTTACATACAGAAATATATGCACATTCAATTGGAGATTCTGTCAAAGTTAAATATTATCGTGATGGAAAAGTTAAAGAAACTGACGTTAAGTTACAAGCGACAACCCAAAATTAAATATACATTCTTAGATGCTAGACATTTGTCTAGCATCTTTTTTATTATAAATATAATTATGATGTTATTTCTTGCATAACATTTTTCTACTTGATAAGATTAAGAAAATAGTATAGAGGGTGAACAAAACTCTTACTAATAAAAATGAAAAGAGGTGTAATTATGAATAAGAAAATTCATTCACTGGCAATACTAACAGGGTTAACATTACTTGGAACAAACACAGCAGTATTAGCTGCTCCAGTAGGGAATTTGGATACTAATGTAACTGCGAGTTTTACAGAAGATAAAACGCCTGCTGTTCCACTAGACCCAACAGATCCTACAAAACCAGTAAAACCAGAAAGACCAGGAACTACAGGTCCATTATCTTTAGATGCTGTACCAACAGGGATAGATTTTGGGACAAATGAATTAAAAGCTGGCCAAAATCTTACTCTTCTAGCAAAACCGATGAAAGTTACTCATCAAGATGACACTCAAAAAGAAGTACCACATTATGTACAAGTTACTGATAAACGTGGTGGTAGATTAGGTTGGAAACTAACAGTTAGACAAACTGCGCAACTAAAAAGTACTGGAGGAGTTGATCTAACAGGTGCTGTAATGAGTTTGAATAAACAAACAATCTCATCACCATCTACAGAAGTGGCACCAACAGGATTTACTGGCAAATTAGATTTAACTCCGGGAAGTGATGTTACTGTAATGACAGCCGCAGCTGGTCAAGGGTATCTAACTTGGATACAAAAATATGGATCATTAATCGATGATGGATCAGGAAAAGCCAATGTAAATGATGGAGTGCAATTAATGGTACCATCTGGTGCAGCACAAGCAACAAAATATACAGGATCGCTAGTTTGGACATTAAATGATACACCAGCATAAAAAATAGGAGGTAAAGTTATGAAAAAACAATTATTAATAGCATTTAGTATTGTTTTGACTTTCTTTATCTTCTTTTTTGTTTCTGCTGTTTATGCAAATTCAATTGAAGAAGTTGCAGGAAAAGAAAATATAACTGAAGAAAAAATAGAGCCTAAAATAGAAAAAAATATTGAAAAAATTGACAGTGATAATACTAAGGTAAACGAAAAAGTAGCTCCTGAGAAAATAAAATCTGACAAACAAGCCCAAACTATTGCAACTGTAGATACATATGAAAAATTTGTAGCTGCTATGAATAATAAAGATGTAACAGAAATTGAGATTACTGCTGATATTAATGGTATGGGAACAAGTACTACTAAGATAGCCGCAATAGGACGAGACTTGTCCATCAACGCTAACAATCATAAGTTGAATATAGGCAGTCAATATATTCCTTTAACATATAATGATTTGGCTACTAGTCATACATTCAAACTTAGTAATGCTAATATTTCAAATAACAAAAATGGTGAAGGATTTGTTGTTGTAGGCACTGTAGCCCAAGGAAGATGGAATCTTGAATTTAGTGGAATTACAGCTGAAAAAAACTCAGTTAATAGAGTTGCTCAAGCACATAAATGTGAAGTGAAAATGAGTGGGAATAATGATATTTCAACAGCTTATGAAAATTTTGAGTTAGGATCGTTTATTCTTACTAAAAATTCTACTTATTTAGGAGATAATTATGGAACTGATTGGGCAATTTTAGATTATACAACTGCTAGCTTAATAACAGATACAGGATTTAAACGTCAATTCACTATGGAAGATGGTGCTACTGCCAATTTCAAAACATCATATGCAACTAGTGGTCAATCAGGATGGCCAACAGTATGGGGATTTTATAAGGTAGTTAACTTAGGAGTCAATGCTAATCTGAAAGTAAAATGGGGACATGACATTTTTAGAGCAAATGGAGATACGGCAGCATCAATAGGCGAATACCCATTGGGTTTAACAATTAATCTGAAATCAGGATCTGTAATGGATTTAGATAATGTTGACGATCATGACTTGCCAGCAATAAATATTGACTTGGGAGTAAACTCAATAAATATGGAACCGGGTGCAACATTAAAAGCAGTGTCAGATGGAATTTATGGAGCGTTAGCTTTTGATGGTGGGACGGCTAGTACTTTTTATGCTAATCAACCTAAGTTAGTTGACTTAAAAAATCGAAGAACTAATTACAAGGCGTTAACCACAACAATAGGAGCATTGACCGATTTTACAATTGAAAATACAGATGTTTCATATTGGAGTAGTGACATTGATAATGATGCCAATCCCACTGGAAGTTTTACAGGAGTGAAAAAAATAAGTAGTAAGATTGTAAATAAATGGAGTAGTGAACCTCCAGAAGTTGCGACAGCTTTGAATGCAGCTAAAGTACAAAGATTTGCTACAAAATATGTAGAAAGTGGAACTTTGTCAATAAGTGAATTTCCAACAAATATAAGTTTTGGTTCAAACCTAACAGTTCCAACAAAATTGACTAATTATCCGATACAATCAATTACAGGTGCCTTAAAAGTTACCGATACAAGGGCAAACAAAGGCAACTGGGAGCTAAGTGTAAGTATGCTTCAAGATTTAAAAGGAAAAAATACAGGATATATTATGAAAGATATGTTGAAGTATAAGTCATCATTAGGTGATCAAACACTCAATAGTGCACCAATAATTGTGGAAAAGAATAAGAATACTGAGAATGATTATACGGTATCTAACAATTGGGGAAATAATGCTGGGTTATATTTACAAGTACCTGCTGGAGGTGTAAGAGCTGATGACTATAGTACCCAAATACGTTGGGATATAAGGGATGTACCACAATAAAGAATCTGTGAATCGTTACTGTTTCACAGATTTTTTTTGTTATTTTTTTGTCAAGTTGTGAAAAAAAGAAATAGATGATTAGGTTTTTCTGTGGAAAACTCTGTGAATACTGTGAATTAAACAAATTATTTATTGAAAAGTTATGCACAACAAAAATTGGTCTGTGCAAAAGTGCTGATTCCACAAACAAAACATGTGTTCTAAACGTTGATATAAAGGGGACTAGACTTGTTCCACAAACATGTGAAAATTAATTAGTTAAATGTGGATAAAAAAGTGGTCTATTTTTAAAAAATATTTTTTGATAGAATATTTAGTGGTTATAAAAAAATGAAGTACAATATATAGAAATAGAAATTATTAGATTGTGGAAAACTTGATAGTTTTTGACAATGGTTGTGTATTATTTGTGGAAAAGAGAAAATATGAATATAAAAATAGTAGGTGTTGGAAAGCTTAAAGAAAAATATTTAAAACAAGGAATTGCTGAGTATACTAAAAGACTATCGGCATTTGGAAAATTTGAAATAGTAGAGGTGCCCGATGAAAAAGCGCCGGAAACATTAAGCCAAATAGAAATGGAAAAGATTAAGCAGGTAGAGGGAAGACGTATTTTAGAAAAGATTAAAGATAAAGAATATGTTTTTTTATTGGCTATTAAGGGTAAAGAGCTTAGTTCAGAAGAATTAGCAAAAAAAGTTGCTGATTTAACCACTTATGGAAAAAGTGATATTACATTTATTATTGGTGGTTCTTTAGGAACAAGTGAAGAAGTATCAAATCGTGCGGATTTTTCTATTTCATTTGGGAGATTTACACTACCTCATCAATTAATGAGATTAGTGTTAACTGAACAAATATATCGAGCTTTTATGATAGAAGCAGGAAGGACATATCACAAATAATGATTAGACCTATTAATAAAGATACAATCATTTTAAAAAAGAAGTCAAAACAGGCGACGATTAATGACTTGACTATTGGTAATGACTTGTTAGATACTCTTAAAGCAAATAGTGAGATTTGTGTTGGGATGGCTGCTAATATGATTGCTATAAATAAAAGAATCATTGTAGTGCAAATGGGTATACTCCAAGTAGTTATGTATAATCCAAAGATCATATCTAAAAATAAACCTTTTCAAACAGAAGAAGGCTGTTTATCATTATCAGGTCAAAGACCAACTACAAGATATGAGAATATTGAATTAAGCTATTATGATAATAAATTTAAGCATCATAAGCAAAATTTTGACGGTTTTGTAGCTCAAATAATTCAACACGAAATAGACCACTGTGATGGAATATTGATATAAGGAAAATAGGTAAATAAAATGGGAAAAGTTGTATATATATGGCAATCAGAACCAAGTGAATTCACTGAGTTTTTACCTTCAGGAATTTATCAAACACGTCCAATACCCTATATTAAAAAAGTGAATGCAGCATTAAAGCAAAAGGGAATCAATGAAGAAATAGAGTTAGATAATACAAAGAATAATATAGAAGAGCTGATATCTAGAAATTACAGTCACTATATATTTGCTCCAGGATTATGGCACCCGCAATTAAAAGAGGCGCTAGAAAAAAATAATTTAAAATATTTAGAACTATTGTCAGTTGACTTATATGATTCTTCATTTTCTAAAATTATAGATTTTTTAAAATAAAAAAACCGTAGTCTTAAGACTACGGTTTTTATTTATTTAATAGTTGCTTTAACAGCTAGAGTACCTAATTTTGCATCAGTATCTGTTGCTGAGAATTTCATATATGAAACTTCAGACATATTTGTAACGATTACCATCATTGCTGTATCTTTTTTGGCTTTTTTAATCTTATCTAGATCAACATTAGCAACAACGTCACCATGTTTTACTTTTTGACCTGCCTCAACAGCTATGTCAAAAGGTTCTCCATTTAATTCGACCGTATCAATTCCCATATGTAATAACACTTCTAGGCCATTTTCAGTCTTAAATCCAACTGCATGTTTCGTTGGAAAAACAGTAACAACTTCACCATCAACAGGTGCAACGATTTTACCATTTGTAGGAATAACCGCATATCCATCACCTAACATTTTTTGTGAGAATGTTGCGTCATTTACAGACTCAATATCAACTAATTTACCATCAGCAACTGTGTAAAATTCATCTGTTTGACCAGAATGTGGATTAACAGTTTTTTCTTCTGCTGGAGCATCATTTTTAACATTTGTTGCTACAGAAGATATTGGAGCTTTTTCTTTAAATAGTTTTTTCAATGCATCAGCAACAAATTCAACTTCCGTACCAATGATAATTTGTAAGTTAGTCTTACTGATTTTACTTACACCAGCAGCACCTGAAGATTTAATTGCAGGTTCGTTAATTTTATCAGTATCTTTCATTGTTAATCTAAGACGTGTTGTACAGTTATCAACAATGTCAATATTATCGTATCCACCAATAGCAGCATAGATTTTTTTAGCTTGAGCAGTATATTTATCGTCACTGCTATCAGTATCAACTGTAACTTCTTGATCACCTTCACTTGTTTCTTCGCGACCAGGAGTCATTAAGTTGAATTTTTTAATTGCAAAGTTAAATCCAAAGTAATAAATAACTGCCATAACAAGACCTTGAATAATTAACATATAAGGCTTGTTAGCAAGAGGTAAGTTGAAACTTAAAATATAATCAACTAACCCAGCTGAGAAAGAAAAACCAGCTGTCCAATGCATAAAGGCGGCAAATGCTAAAGATAAACCTGTAAATAGTGCGTGTAATACATATAAAGGCCAAGCAACAAACATAAATGAGAACTCAAGAGGTTCAGTAACTCCAGTGAAAAATGAAGCAAAACCAGCAGCCATCATCAATGATGCAACTTCTTTTTTCTTTTCAGGACGAGCATTTTTATAAATTACAAATGCTCCAGCTGGTAAACCAAACATCATAACTGGGAAGAAACCGGCTTGGAACATTCCTGTAACACCTTTAACACCGTGACCTGACCAGAACTTAGCAATATCATTGATACCAGCAACATCAAACCAGAATACTGAATTCAAAGCTTGATGAAGACCAGTAGGAATCAAAAGACGGTTAAAGAATCCATAAATTCCGGCACCAATTGCACCTAAACCAACGATTGATTTACCAAATACAACTAAAGCATCATAAACAGGTGGCCAAATCAACATCATTAAACCAGAAAATACTAACATAACGACAGCTGTGATAATAGGAACAGATCTTTTACCACTAAAGAATGATAATGCCATTGGTAATTTAGTTTTATGGAACTTATTGTACATTGCAGCAGCAATTAAACCAGCAACAATACCAATAAGGACATTTCCGTCTATTGCACCAAAAGCAGGATTAACAGAAGTCTCTTTAATGCCCCAAAGACCTGCAATAGCAGTAGGTGCTAGTACTTTTGTAGGAACAAGATAAGCAACTAAACCAGCTAAAGCAGCAGCACCATTTTGATCTTCTGACATACCAAAAGATAATCCGACTGCAAATAAAATAGCTAAACTACCTAAAATGGCAGTTCCACCATTTTGTAAGTAAATTGAGAATGCCCAATTTTGAGGTAACATGTGACCAATACCTTGTAATAAGGCAGCGGCAGGTAGGACAGCTACTGGTAGCTGTAGGGATCTACCCATACGTTGTAAATAATCTTTCATAAATTTACTCCTTATAAATATAATATAATTAAAATTCCAACTATTAGTTAATCATATAACTAATGTATAATGCAAGCGTTTTATTGGTATAGACAGATTTTTTTAATATTTTTTAGAGAATGGCTTTTTTTAAAGTTAATTACGGGTTATAATTAGAATGATTCCAAGTTAGAATTGGGAGGAAAAATTATGACAAAAATGAATCCAGCTTTAGCACAAGATGTTTGGAAGGATATCGGTGAGCATGTTCAATTTACAGTATTAAAATTAAAGCGCGAAGACTTAAATAAAGAAAAAGAAGCAATATCTGAGTTTGCAGATAGATCTCAAGCAATAATTAGGTCATTAAAAATTAGAGATGCAGATGCAGGATTAAAAGTTGCAATTGGTTTTAGTAATAATGCGTGGGACTATTTATTTCCCAATGCTAAAAAACCAAAAGAGTTAGAAACATTTGAAGAAATAAGAAGTGATAAGTATGTAATGCCTTCAACACCAGGCGATATTTTCTTCCACATAAGAGCAAGTAATGAAGCAGTAGTTTATGAAGCTCAAACACAATTTATGAAATTCTTATCAGATATCACAGAAGTAGTTGATGAAACCAAGGGATTTAGATATTTTGAAGGTCGCGCAATAATAGGCTTTATTGATGGAACTGAGGCACCTGCCTTAGAAGATGCCGCTGATTATGCAATTATTGGTGATGAAGATCCTGACTTTATTAACGGATCATATGCTTTTGCACAAAAGTGGCGTCATAATATGAAATTCTGGGAAAACTTAAAAACTGAAGAGCAAGAAAAAGCAGTTGGTAGAGAAAAATTTTCTGATTTAGAGCTAGAAGATGAAGATAAGTATCATAATGCAC
This sequence comes from Daquilactobacillus linshuiensis, assembly GCF_052828685.1. Taxonomy (NCBI): domain Bacteria; kingdom Bacillati; phylum Bacillota; class Bacilli; order Lactobacillales; family Lactobacillaceae; genus Daquilactobacillus; species Daquilactobacillus linshuiensis. The sequence continues at coordinate 68,272 of NZ_CM128255.1, forward strand.
ATAATGTTAGTTCTAAACTTGAGATAGATGGAGTGGAACAAAAAATAGTTCGTATGAATGTGCCATATTCCGACCCTGCTTCAAGTAATACAGGAACATACTTTATGGGGTATGCAAGACATTGGACAGTTACAAAGATGATGTTACAACAAATGATGGATACAACTGATTTCTTGTTAACATTTTCTGACATACTATCGGGGCAATTATTCTTTATTCCATCTAGAACAATGTTAGAACAGATTGCTGATGGAGAAATATAGCATTAAAATAAGCCGAAAGGCTTATTTTTTTACATAAATTATAAAAAGCGAACAATAGAATAATTTGTAATGGTATTGTCTGTATTTTCACTTTAAAAATTAATAATTATAGTATATAATTGTTTTATTGTTAATGAATAAATATAAAAAGGTGGAAAAATGGAGAATATACAAAATGATTTTGATAAAACACGAACGAATTGGATAGAAAAGCAATTCAAAATAAGTAAAAAGGGTTCAACTGTTAAAACAGAAATTATTGCGGGAATTACGACATTTATTTCTATGTCATATATTTTATTTGTTAATCCTACAATATTAGGAGATGCAGGGTTAAATAAAGGAGCTGTGTTTGTAGCAACAGCTCTTGCAGGAATTGTTGGTTGTATAGCAATGGCATTCATAGCTAACTATCCAATTGCTGTTGCTCCAGGATTAGGAAGTAATGCTTTTTTTGCTTATTCAGTTGTTTTAGGAATGGGAATTCCTTGGCAAACTGCTTTATCTGGAGTTTTTGTGGCATCTTTAATATTTATGTTAGCGACTGTATTTAAGGTAAGAGAAGTAGTTATCAATGCAATACCTGCAAATTTAAAATCGGCGATGGCAGTTGGGATAGGATTGTTTATTGCTTTCACAGGTTTGAAACAAGGAGGAATAATTGTAAATAGTAATTCATCTTTGGTTACGATAACTAATTGGTCAAATCCTCACGTATGGTTAACAGTATTTGGTTTAATTCTAACAATGATATTATTATCAAGAAATGTAACTGGTGCATTATTCATTGGCATAGCAGGTACAGCAGTGATGGGAATGATAACTGGATTAATTTCTATGCCATCAAGTATTGTTTCAACGATACCGAGCTTAAAACCAACTTTTGGTGCAGCCATAATGAATTTACATTATATTAATTCTATTCAAATGGTTGTTGTTATATTGGTCTTTTTCTTAAGTGTATTCTTTGATACAACTGGTACAGTTATTGGTTTAGCTGAGCAAGCAGGATTTATAAAAAATAATAAAATACCTAAAGAAGTCGGTAAAGCACTATTTGCTGATTCAACTTCAATGATAGCAGGATCAATTTTTGGATCTACACCAACTGCTTGTTATGTAGAGTCTTCGACAGGTATTGCTGTTGGAGGTCGTACTGGATTTTCATCATTAATAATAGCGGTAATGTTTTTTCTTAGTTTGTTTTTTTCACCTTTATTATCAATAGTTACTTCTGAGGTTACTGCTCCTGTATTAATTATTGTAGGTTCTTTTATGATTAAAACTATATCCAAAATAAATTGGGATGAATTTGAAACTTCATTTCCTGCATTCTTGATTATTTTATGTATACCACTAACGTACAATATTTCTTATGGTTTAGCCTTTGGATTGATTTCTTATCCAATAACAATGATTGCTTCTGGCAAGGCAAAAAAAGTACATCCAATTATGTACGTGATTGCTTTGTTGTTCTTAGCATTATTGTATACAATGCATCAAATGCCAGCTAAATAGGGGATGTATATGAAAAAAGAAGAATTAAAAAACTTAATTAATAAAGCAAATAAAAAAGAATTAGCTGATATAGTTTTTCAAAATGTAAAAATAGTTGATGTTTATAATGGACAGATAATAGAATCAAGTTTAGCAATCTCTAATGGCAAAATTTTGGGTTTTGGCAATTATAAAGGTAAAAAAGTAATTGATGGACAAGGACAATTTATAGTTCCTGGACTAATAGATCCTCATATTCATATTGAATCTGCGAATGTGACACCAGAAGTATTTGGACAATTGGCAACGCCTCATGGAACAACTACAATCTTAGCTGATCCTCACGAAATTGTTAATGTAGCTGGTATGCGTGGATTGGATTATATGATTGAATCAGCAAAAAATACAATGCTAGATATTAAATATACGATGCCTTCTTGTGTGCCCGCAGCTAGTTCTAAATTGGAAACTTCTGGAGCTGTAATAACCGCAAAAGAAATAAAAGAATCATATGAAGAAAACATGACTTATGGTTTAGCAGAGTTTATGAATTATGATGGTGTAATTAATGCCGAGGATAACGTATTAGATGAATTATTGGTTTCAATAAATAATAATAAGCAGATTGATGGTCACTCCCCTTCCTTATTAGACGAAAATCTTAATGCGTATATAGCTGCAGGAATAAAAAATGATCATGAGTGTACACGAGTTGATGAAATGCTTCAAAGAATTTCAAGAGGGATGTATGTATATTTAAGATATGGAACAGTATCAAAGAATATGCCTGATTTACTAAAAGGTGTCACGTTGAGAAATTCAAGATTTTGTTGTTTTTGCGGAGATGATATACAATCTGTAACCTTAAAAGAAAATGGTCATTTAGATGAAAGTATTCGTGTTGCTGTAAAAGAAGGATTGGATTCCATAACGGCTATTCAAATGGCAACAATAAATACAGCACAATGTTGTGGACTTAAAGATCGTGGAGCAATAGCCCCAGGATTAAAAGCCGATTTCATATTAGTAGATAATTTGAAGGATTTTAATGTAAATAAAACCTATATAGATGGAATTTTAGTTGCACAAAAGGGAGAGTATTTATTAGAAGTAAAAAATGAAATGCATGGCTTTTCTGATTTATTAGAAACGGTACATCTAGATAAATTTAATTCTCAACAATTAAAAATGAATATTACAAGTGAAAAAGCTAATGTAATAGGACTAAAAGATACTAGTAGAACATTGCATTTAACTGAAGTAATAAAACATACAAAAGACAATGATTTTGATTATGAAGAGTCAAAAGATGTAATTAAAGCTGCAGTTATTGAGCGACATCATAAGACAGGAAATGTTGGCCTTGGATTATTAAAAGGATTCGGTATAAAAGATGGGGCAATAGCTACTAGTATTGGACATGATTCGCATAATATAGTTGTTGTTGGCACAAATAATAAAGATATGGAGTTTGCCGTTAATGAACTAATAAGAATACAAGGAGGAGCAGTAGCAGTTAAAAAAAGAAAGAAGTTAGCCGAAATATCTTTTAAATTGGGCGGATTAATAAGTGTAGAGTCAGTTAATGAATTAATAAAAAATCAGCGAAAATTTAATCAAATATGTCATGAAGAGTTATTTGTTAATAAAAAATTTGACCCTATAATGAAATTAGGAGCTTTACCATTAGATGTTATTCCTAAATTGAGATTAACTGATAAGGGAATAGTAGATGTAACTAGATTTAAAATAATAGAAATTAATGCATAAAAAATAAGCCGTCAGGCTTATTTTTTTAATTTAATTTATCAATAGATTGGTATAAGTAATCTCTAAAAGCAATTCTATCAACATCCATTAGAACATCAATTGAATTTTTTTGCTCAGACTGAAGTCTTTTATCGGCTAAAGACATTCCACGAAGATTAGATTCGGTGATTATATCAATGGAATATGTTTTTTTAGTAAAAAGTTCAGGCTTTAAAAAACTAGTGACAGCACAGATATCATGCATTGGGGATGTCTTTAATCCATTTTCTTTTTCTGCATTATGGTAAAAACTCATAAGAGAATAACACATTTGTCCAACACGTCCATGATTTTTGAAGTTATTAATATCTTCGCTACTAAAAAATGCTTTGTTTTCTGTCATATGTAGACCACTCATTGTAATGGAAACACCAGAATTAAAGACAATTTTGGCAGCGTCAGGATCTACAAAAAAATTAAATTCAGCAGCAGGTGTAATATTTCCTTGCTCTAAAGAACCTCCCATTATGTAAAGACGAGTGATTTTTTTGAGTACTTGTGGATATGTTTTGAATAAAAGTGCAATATTTGTTAATGGTGCGGTAGCAATTATTTCAACAGAATCTACGGAGTCGATTTTTGTTTTCATAAAATCTACTGCATTTGTACTTTTGAGAGGATATTGCTCATAAGTGTTTGGAAAATCGTATCCGTCCATTCCAGTTTCACCGTGTATTTCGCCAGCAGTAAATAAATCTTTAATTAACGGCTTGTCTTGTCCAGAAGCAATATCAATATTCTCATTAAAAAAAGTTAACAATTTTTTTAAATTGTTAGTAACATAATCAAGTGTTTGATTGCCTCCGACAGTAGTTATCCCTAAAATATTCAAGTTTTCTTGATTAGCAATTAACTCTGTAATGGCAACTGCATCGTCAATACCAGGATCACAATCCATTAATACGTTTCTAACCATTGTTATTTAGCCTCATTACTAATTTTTTCAGGTATTTTACGAAGGGATTTTATGAAACTTCTTCTTTCAAATGCCCCAAGACTATTTAAAATTTTTGAATCAGTATCTGATAAGAATTTTGAAATTTCTTTTTGAATATCTTTTCCAGATTTTTGTACTTCAATAATTTTTAGACGAGAGTCTCTAGAATATGTTGTTCTTTTTATAAGATTTTTTTCTTCCATATTTTTCAAAATATTTGTAGCAGTTGATCTACGAATGTTGAATTCTTTTTCTACATCTTTTTGAAAAACATGTTCATTTGCAGAATAATTATTTAAAAAATCTAGAATTTGTATCTGAGTTCCTGTTAACTTAAATTGTAAAGCAAATGTGTTGATATCACGTGAGATTTGGTTACTTAAGACTTTTATTAAATGTGAAATACTTTCTTCCAAAATATCATCCTCTTTCTATTGATTATTAGTATTATTTTAACGTAAAAAGAGGGTTGTTTGAAGACTAATATTATTGTTTGCTAAATATGAATGCAAAAGTGCCAAGACCAACATGATTCATAATTATAGGACTTGTTAGTAAGTCTTTAAAAATCACTTGTGGATGATCTTTTAGAACTTGCTGTTTTATTAATTCAATATCTTCTTCATTAATGCCAACGTGTATCAAAGAAAAAGTTTTTAATTCTTCGTTCTTTAAATCATCTAGTAGGTCACTAACAGATTTAGAGATGAATTTTTTACCGTGCCCTTTAGTCACCAGTTTTAAATTATTATCTTCGAGTTTGAGTAAAACTTTTATTTTTAAAAATTTTGAAATTAATCCAGAAGTCTTACTTATTCTCCCACCACGTTGAAGAGCATCTAAGGAATTAAAAAAAATAAAAGTGTCTTTTTTTGTCTTTGAGGATTCCAAAGCTGAAATTATTTCCTCAGTATTTTCACCTTGACTTATCAATTCGGCTGCTAACAATACTTGTTCTCCTAAAGCGCGATCCATTAACTTACTATCTATAACGGTTACTTTTTTATCACAAAGACTAGCTGCGCTAAAGGCACCATCAACTGTGCCACTAAGTAAATTAGTTAGATGGATTGATATTATTTCATCTTCTGGATTTCCTAAACTTTCGTATAATTCAGCAAAATCTCCAACGGCTGGCTGACTGGTTGTTGAAGAAAATGCCTTGTCAGATTTAATTTGATTTAAAAAATCATTACTAGAAATGTCTATACCGTCTTTTAAAGAAGTTTTGCCGTTATTTATAATTAGTGGAATGACGTGAATACTATATTTTTTTATTTCTTCTTGTGTTAGCTGTGCTGTAGAATCAGTTACTAAATGAATTGTCATAGTATTAACCTCTTATAATAAAATGTAAATTGATTATACAATAAATAAATATCGAGTCAATAACATTTAGAATTGAATTTTACTTAAAATAAAGTTAAAATTTGTATTGTTAGTAAGGAGTAGAAATTATGAATAATAAAGAATTTAATGTATGGTTAAAAGAATTTGGCGAAAATCGTTTACCAAAATGGTCAGAATTACCTGATTTAGAGTTATATATGGATCAAGTGACACTCGAGATTGAAAAAAATGTGTCATTTATTCTTGAAAAACCAATTACAAAATCAATGATTAATAGTTATGTAAAAATGCAAGTGATAGATAAACCTGAGAAGAAAAAATATAGTAAAAAACATCTTGCTTCAATTATTGTGGTTAGCATAATGAAACAGGTATTTTCACTGGATGTTATTAAAAAAGGCATTAATAGAGTATTTGAATTGGATAATCCAGAAATTGGGTATGATAATTTTGTTTCTTTGTTCAATAAGGAAATGGAAATATTAGATGGGAAAAATTCAATTAGCAATCTTACAATGAATGAAGATCAATTAAAAATCGCTCAGGTTGTTGCAATTAGATCAGTAATTTACAAAGAGATAGCTAATAAAGTTTCAGAATTTAACAATTAATAAATTTATGAGAACCTTTCTTTGCATTATTTAATAATAACTACTATGTTAGATGTGTATTGGAGGTAAGTATTATGAAAAAAATATTAGTATTAGGAGCAAATGGTAAGATTGCTAGATTAGCAGAGCAAGAATTTTTAGAAAGAACAGATTTTAGTCTTACACTATTTTTGAGAAATTCTCAGCGACTTAACAATATGTTATCGAATAGAGTTACTTTATTTGAAGGAGATGCATCTTCAAAAGATGATTTAAGAAAAGTAATGGAAGAAAATAACGTAAAAAGACTAATCTGGATTTCCACGTTAGGAATCTATGATGAAGTTCCGGGTAAGTTTGGTGAATGGAACAATGCAACACTCGGTAGTTATATTACTAACTATAGATCTGCAGCAGATGTTGTCGAAAATTCTGGACTTGATTATACTGTTATCCGTCCTGCTTGGTTGACTAATAATGATGAAATTGAGTATGAAATAACAACAAAAAATGAGAAATTTAAGGGAACAGAAGTCTCAAGAAGAAGTATTGCAGATATTGTAGTTAAAATATCTCAAGATGAATCTTTCTATAATAAGGAATCTATTGGTGTTAATAAACCTAATACAGATGGAGATAAACCTTCTTGGTATTAATTTGCAACAAAATCTTGAATATTTAGTGATTTTCTCTTAAAATATAGAAGATAGTGAAATAGGGAGGAGGGAATCACATGACAAGAAATTTACATACAGGTATTAGTGGCCGCCGCCGCCCTAAGAAAAATGGTTTAGACCGTGTTAAGCATGCTGCAGATGTATTAGCTTTTCTAAAAGGACGTGAAGACAATGTTGCCACAGCACCTAAGAAATCAACTGCAAAGAAAACTACAACAAAAAAGACTACAAAAAAAGCTGAAGATAAGTAATCTTCAGCTTTTTATTTTAGGAAAATTATGAAAAAAGTTAATTTTGATAAACTATTGAAATATGGATTTAAAAAAACAGACGAAAAATATATTTATAAAATAAATATTTTTGATAACCAATTTGAATTGACAATAAATATTAATGATAAAGGTGATATCAAAACAAGAATGATAGACAATACTACTCAAGAAGAGTATGTTCTTCATCTAGATGAGAGTATCCAAGGAGAGTTCGTAGGTCAAGTTAGAAGTGATTATGAGAAAGTCATTGAAGATATAGAAGACAAATGTTTTGATAAGGAAGTTTTTCAAAGCAATCAAACGAAGCAAATTATTGATTACATAACTAAGAAATATAATGATGAGATAGAATTCTTGTGGGAAAAATTTCCTAATAATGCTATTTTTAGAAGAAAAGATACCAAAAAATGGTATGCCGGAATATTAACTGTAAAACCTGAAAAAATAGGATTAAAAGGGACTCAGCCATTAGAAGTTATAGATCTGCATGTTGAAAATATTGAGGTTATCGATAATCAAAAAATATTTCCAGGATATCATATGAATAAAAAACACTGGATTTCAATTGTTCTTGATGAAAGATCAGATAATCAAGAAATCATTAAATTTATTACTAAGAGTTATGAATTAGCAAATAAAAAATAAGCAATTTTAAAATTGCTTATTTTTTATTTTATTTAAGATAACTACTGCTTGACCTTTAAAGTAATAAGCACAAGTAAGAATTAGTGCAAGAACAGTCATGAAGGCTAGAGATATAATTGATAATATTTTATCCATTATTTTGCCGCCTCCTGACTTTTAAATTTGTCTTGGACTTTGCTAGGCATATCCTTAATGAAAGTTTCATTATAAGTTTGGGTCGAAGTTCCTTTGGCACTAAGTTTCAAATAATGATCTTGTTTTAGTTTACCCATACCGACGAATTTAACCTTTATAGCTGACCCATCTTTTTTGTAGCCTGTTAAAGTATATACGTAGTTACCATATCCATCTTCATCAGCACCTTTAGTATTATCTATTTTCACATAGACGGGTTGTTCTTTTAAAAATGGATTTGCTTGATTTATTGTCATAGAAATATCATCTGATTTATCTTTACAATATATTGTCGCAAATCCAACGACTATTCCAAAAAATAATACGATACCAATGATAATTTCGATAGTTCTTTTCATTCTAATGATTCTCCTTGTTTGTTTATGAAATAATCATAACCAAAACAAAGAATTACAGACATCGAATATACTTACAACTATCTTACAAAATTGTAAGAAAAAAGAGCTGCGACTTCTGTCACAGTTCGTATCCCTTTTATTTAACCAATGTATCAGGTTCTTCACCATTAATTAATTTTATGTTTGATTCAATTGAGACTGTTACCATGTTATGTACTGCCATGTCTGTGTAAAATGCTGTATGCGGAGTCACAATAACATTATCACGATCCATCAAGTTTTTTAGACGTTTGTCAGGGAATTCTTTTCCTTCCCAATCAGCATTGAATACTCCAACTTCATCTTCGTAAACATCTAGTCCAGCACCACTGATTTTTTTGCTATCAAGACCAGTAATTAACGCATCAGTATCAACTAATGAACCACGGGCAACGTTTATAATAACAACGTCATCTTTCATTTTGCTGATAGATTCTTCATTAATCATATGAATGTTGTCAGCAACTGCAGGCACGTGCAAAGTAATGATGTCTGACTGTGCATACAATTCATCTAGTGTATCAACATAGAGTCCCATTTTTTCTAATTCAGGATTTTTAAAAATATCATAGGCAATAACTTTAGCTCCAAATCCCTTCATTATATTGATAACAACTCTACCAATATGACCTGTACCAATAACGCCTACTGTTTGATTACGAATTTCACGCCCAATTTCTGGAGCCCAACGTAGATCACCACGAGCGATTTTCTTGTCATATTCAGGAACGCGTCTTAAAATACGTCCCATTAAAAATGTTGCATGCTCAGCAATAGCATTTGGCGAATAGACAGGAACATTAGTAATCTTCATACCATTTTGTTTTACTAAGTCTAAGTTTATGTTGTCTACACCAACATTTCTAAGTGAAATATTTTTAACACCTAATTCATTTAGTCTATTAACAGCTTTATCAGTATATGGTTGTTGCTGGAACAACACTACACCATCATATCCGGATGCTTTTTCAACCGTATCTTCAGTAAATAATTCAGTTGTTTGATCCACTTGAATATCAGGATGCTTTTGTATCCAATCATTTAAAACAGGTAATTCATCTTGTCTAACAGAATAAACCAAAATTTTCATAATAAAAAACCTCCCTTTTTACATAAGTGTAAATCAAGGAGGTTAGCTAAGCAATAATATTTATTCGTTATATCTATTTAAAATATAAATAGCGACGATAACGATTAAAGAACCAATAATTTCTATAAAAGAAAAACTTGAACCAAGGAAGAAAATGCTTAGTATGAAAGTTATGATAGGCTGAACTGCATCGGTGATTCCAACAATGGTTGAGGTTGTGTACTGTAAACTCATAACCATAATTAAAAATGCAGCCACAGTACCAATTAAAATAACAGTTCCAACACCAAGGATTGATCCAGTATCTAGTTTAGGAGGATTGATCCAAAAAGGATGGTATATATTAAATAAAATACCACTAACAAAAAATCCCCATCCAGTAACAACAAGAGGTGAAAATTCACTAATAAGCTGTTTTGGAATTACGATATATAAGGCTGCAGTAACACCAGAAAAAATTCCCCAAATCAATGAATCCAAAGGAATGCTTAAATGATTAATATTTCCCTTAGTGATAAGTAATAAAATACCAAATAAGGCTAAGAAAAATGTGATTACATCAACTTTTGTAGGCTTTTGTCTTAAAAATATAATACTACCTAATACGATGAACAATGGACTTAAGTATTGAAGGATAGTTGCCGAAGCGGCATTACCGTGTTGAATACTTAAGAAAAAAGTATACATATTACCAATTAGTCCAAATAAAGAAAATGAAACTAATAAAAGTATGTTTTTCCAACTTTTAAATATATCAAATATTTTAGATTTTTTACCTTTAGGCATTGTTATTAAGGCAACTAGTAAAATCAATGTTCCAGCTGTAATGGTTCTAACGCCAATAAACCATTCGGCAGGAATTGCTTTATCTTTTGAGACGAATTGCAATACAGTACCAGAAACACCCCAAAGAGATGAGGCAATTAGTGCCAAAAGAAAACCTTTGGTGTGAAGTTTTCTAAGAGTTTGTTTTTCCTTCTCCATAGCTTAGATACTTCCTTTCAAATTTTAATACTATTAATCTATTATACTTTAATTTATTAAAATTGGTTTAATTATTTGTGAGTACAAAAAATATATTTCACAATATATAAATTTCTCTTCCTATTATATATACAAATTTATAAAAGGAATACTAAACGAAATTATGAGCAAAGTGTAAAAACATTTTCTTATGTGATTATAAATATAAATAAGTAAAATATAATTATTTTGATTACAAGAAAAAATAGTTGTAATATTCTTGGGAATATATTACTACGTGAATTAAGAATTGTTAACGCCGTAACATATTTACCGTGCGCAAGTTTTTGGGGGTAGGTACTTACCTACATAAGATATATGGGGAGGAAACAAAATGACAGGCAATATTAAAAAATGTTTTATTATTGTATTTTTGTTTACAAGTATTGTGCTTATTCAACCTAATTTAGTAAAAGCTGATTCAGTTGGAAATAGTGATGCAACAGTTGAATTTTATGGTAAACCAGATTCAAAACCTGGCAATAATGGTACAAACTCAGTTACAACACAGACTGCTTCAAATATAAGCGGTTCGCAATTACCACTAACTGGTGAGTCTAATAGTTTATCGAGCTTAAGCACAATAATAGGTTTTACAATGTTATTGGGAATAACATTTTTACTATATAAGAAAAGAAATAAAAATATATAGTAGTTTTTTAGGGGATGGGGAATATGAAAAAAAACATGATTTTATCATTATTAGTACTATCATCGATGGGTATGCTAATAACTAACAAAGTAAATGCAGAAGATAAAACAACTCAAGCGGATGTCAACGTAAAAGCTGATCCAAATGGAACTTTAAAAATTAATGACGTAACACCAACAATTAGTTTTAATGATTTAGTACTTGATACAAGTAAGCAAACAACGACAACATACCAAAAAACAGACGATTTCAGAACAAGTATTATTGATACTCGAGGTAGTGGCGCTGGTTGGAATTTAACGGTTAAATACGTAAATTCTGATGGAAGTGCTATTAGTTCTGCGGATCAAGCGTGGAAAGAAACTACCAAGAATAATTTTATGAAAGGTGCACAACTTCAATTTAATTTTAAGAATGCCGCCTTTACACACGATAATGGATCCGATTTTAAACCAGAAGAACAACCAACTTTAAACGGATCAAGTATTACAGTATCAGAAACAGACATACCATATTTAACTGCTAAAGAAGGTGCTGGATTAGGCGAGTGGACAGCCACTTTACCTAATAGTGCACAAGACGTTTCACTATCAGCTCCTTCAGCAACAACGTTAGCAGGAAGTTACTCGGCTAACTTAATGTGGACGTTGAACAATGCACCAACAGCTTAATGGGGAATGGGGGGATTGCATTATGAAAAAAAGTATTAAAGTAACAACTTCAGTACTAACAGCACTGATTACTAGCTCTATGGTCGCACCGGTATTTGCTGCTGGTCAAAGTGCTGGATCGACTTAATAGGTAACATTTTTTTGTTTATAGCGACTAATTTTTATATGTTATTACTTGCAAGATTTATTCAAGCATTTGGCGCAAGTGTTGGTTCAGTCGTTACACAAACAATCATGCGTGAGTCCTTTGAAGGCAAACGTGGTGTAAAAGTTTTTTCTATTGTTGGAGCGGCAATGTCGCTTTCTCCTGCAATAGGTCCTTTAATTGGAGGCATAGCTCAAACTTATTTTGGTTATAAAAGTGTTTTTTCAATATTGATTGGTATGTCAATTCTTGTTTTGTTATATTCTTATTTCAGACTTCCTGAAACAAGAATAGTGCAAGTACAAAACAAGGAAGTGTCTTATATCAAAGTAACAAAAAGATTATTAAAAGATCCCAAAATACTAACTTATGGATTGTTAATTGGTGGTATAAATGGAGTGTTATTTAGCTACTATGCAGAAGCTCCATTTATATTCATTAATCATTTTAATATGAGTGCAGCAATATATGGTACTTTGGGAATGATATTAGCGATTTCTAGTATAGTAGGTGCGATGATATCCAGTTATTTAGTTAATAAAAAATCGTCTGAACAAGTTATTTATATAGGACTAATTGTTAGTGTTATATTTGCAACGTTATTTATTGTAAGTTCACTAATTAATGTATTATGGTTAATATTAATGACGATATTTGGGATGTTTTTGGGTTTAAATATTGCTTTACCAAATGTTTTGAACATCGCATTAATTGGTTATGAAGACGATATTGGAACTGCTAGTGGTATTTTTAGTTTTGGTTACTATATAGTGGTTAGTTTGTTTACATATTTAATGAGTGTTTTCCATGATGGAACAATATTGAGTCTGCCTATTTATGTATTTGTTATTATAGTTATAATGCTAACAAATTATAAATTGGTAGTAAAAATAAAGGATTGAGCAAGAGCTCAATCCTTTTTATTAGTCATTAAAATTGTTAGATTCCACATCTTTTATGAATTGTTTTAAGTTTTTGAAATAAACAGGAGCATTATCAATCATATGATGATGTCCGCCGTTTGGTGTAGTTACAAGTCTTGCGTGTGGTATTTTTTCAGCCATTATTTTAGCTGTTGAAATTGGCATTGTTTCATGTTCGCCAAATGTTATTAAAGTTGGTACGTTGATATTTTTTAGATGTTCTCTAAAATGCCAGTCTTTTAATTTTCCAGTAACAACAAATTCGTTGTCTCCTTGAAATACGTTATAAACATCAGTTGCCATTGTAGATACTAAGTGTTGAATTGCTAGAGGTTGTTTTCTGTCTACATATTCAGCATTCAAAATATCAACATAGCTTTGATAAGTAGTATCATCTAAAGTGTTTTTTGCTTCTATTTCTTCCATGTACTTAACTTTTTCTGGTCCTAAAGCATCCATTCTGCATTTGTTGATGTTTGTAACATACTCGTCAATTTCATCGACCATACTTGATATGATGGCACCTTTTAAATGGTCACCATATTTTTCTGCATACATTTGAACTAGTGCGCCACCCCATGATTGTCCAATCAAATAAAAATTATCTAGTCCAAGTTTTTGACGAACTTCTTCAATTTCGTCCAAATAATAATCGTAAGTTAAATATTTGTCGGCAATTTCAGGGTCAGAGTAGTCTGGTTGATCAGAATAAAAAGAACCTAATTGATCATACATTGATACTTGCACTCCTAAATCAGCAAGTTCATCACCAAAATTTTCCCAATATTCATGCGTTCCACCAGGGCCACCGTGTAAACATAATAATTGAATATCACCTTTACCAACAGTCCTAGTCCAAAGATGGTATCCATTATCCAATGTAATAATTGTTGTTCCTTGTTTCATAATTACACCTCCATTTTTGTTTAATTGTATACCTTTTAATAAAAAATGCATGTGTTTTTTAAATAAAGTATACTAATTAAATTAGTAATAAAAAGTATTTATGTGAGGGTAGCATGACAGTTTTTGCAATAGCAATCTTTGGTGGTTTTGGCGGAATTTGCCGATATTTATTAGGACTAAGTATTCCGAGTTTTATGGGAGTACCAGTTGCTACATTAATTATTAATAGTTTAGGTAGTTTTTTATTACCAATTTGGAATAATTATTTTGGTCTAAAATTCAAAAATATTTGGACTTTAGCAATTGGGACAGGATTCATAGGTTCTTTTACAACTTTTTCAGGTTTAATGTTAGATATTTTAAAGATGTATCTAACTAATAATTATTCTGGAATGATTTTGTACACTATTTGTTCAATTATTTTAGGTTTCTTCGCGGCAATTTTAGGCATGAAATGTGCAACTTCATTAAGTAAGGAGCCAATAAAATGAAAATATTAACAGTGATTTTTTTAGGTACCGCTATAGGGGCAATTGGTCGTTATTTATTAACAAAACATGTAAATTTTTTTAATTATAATTACAAAATAGGTGCTACATTTTTAATTAATGTTTTAGGCAGCTTATTGTTAGGAATGTTTTATAAAACTTATGGGTCCAATTCCTTATTGTATCTATTGTTAGGTACAGGATTTTGTGGAGGATTTACTACTTTTTCGACATTCAATTCTGAATTAATTGGACTAATGTATGAACGTAAGTTTTTTGTTTTTAGCATGTATGCATTTTTCAGTTACATGACTGGAATAGCCGCTGTTTTTATTGAATACTTGTTTGCGTTTTCATCTTAGAAATGATATGATTATATATCGTATTTTTAATTAGTGGGGAGTTATCGTGACTGAAGACAGCCAAAAGCAATTAGAGCAGAAACGCCTTGATGAAGTCGTTTCTAAAATAAAGATTAGTCAAAATCGTATGGAAGAAAATATCCAACGTGCTAAAGAAGATATTGAAGGAATCAACGATACTTTTCATGATGATGTCCATGTCGGATTAGGCGACGATTACATATCGATGGATTCGGCTTTATCAATTCATCAGCAACAGCAAATGTTAAATGAACGTAACAATAGTTGGCAACAATCAAAACAAAGACTTGGTGTTTTAAAAAGACTAGAAAAAACACCTTATTTTGCCCGCTTAGATTTTGAAGAGTCGGGTGAGGGAAGAAAAGAAACTGTTTATATTGGAATGAGTTCTTTTACTGATATAGATAATCAAGATAATTTCTTGATTTATGATTGGCGAGCACCCATTTCATCTATTTACTATGATGGTAATTTAGGTCAAGTTGAGTATGATACGCCTGATGGGAAACAAAACGTTGATTTATTTTTGAAGCGACAGTTTTTGATCGAAAATGGAAAAATCAAAAATTATTTTGATACTCAAGAAACAATCGGAGATCAAATGCTGTTAGAAGTTTTAGATGATAAATCTTCAACTCATATGAAAAGCATTGTAACTACTATTCAACGTGAACAAAATAAGATTATTAGAGATACAGATTCTCATTTATTATTTGTTCAAGGAGCAGCAGGATCAGGAAAAACTTCAGCAATACTTCAAAGAGTTGCGTTTTTATTATATAGATATCGAAAAAACTTAAATTCAAGTCAAGTCGTTATGTTTTCACCTAATCAACTATTTAATGACTATATTGAAGATGTTTTGCCCGAAATGGGTGAACAAAATATGGTTCAGATGACTTATTTACAATATGTCGCACGCCGTTTACCTAACGTAACAGTTGAAAACTTGAATCAACAGTTTGTTGATAATGACAATCAATCAAAGAAAAAAATAAATCAATTCGTATCTGATATTAGATTTTTTAATTTAATTACTAAGTATAGTGAGTTACTTGGAAAATCAGGAGTTAGTTTCAGAGATATCAAGCGTGATGGACAAGTAGTAATTACCAAAGAAAAAATTGAAGAAATTTATTATAGTTTTGGTGATCAATACAAGTTGAGTAATCGACTTGATGCAACAAGAGAAAGATTATTAAAGATTTTGAATACAAAAATCGGTTCAGAAATGCGGTCTAAATGGGTATCAGAAGCAATTGAAAGTTTAAGTAAAGAAGAGTTACAAACCCTATATGCAACAGCAGACCAAGAATTTAAATCAAATGATTCAGAGCAGAAATTTTTAGCAAGAAAAATAGTTACATATGCATATAAAAATGTGCGAAAAAAAGTATTACGAAATAGATTTTTCAATATTTCAAATAACTATATTAATTTTTTAAATATGGTTCCTAAACTAGTTGATTTATCAAAATATGATATTTCGAATATGGAATGGCAAGAATTTGTATCTGACTTTAATGAGAATCTAAGAAACAAAAAAATGTCAATAGCCAATATCACTCCATATCTTTATCTATATGACTTATTACTTGGAAAACATGGAGATTTAGATATGAGATTTGTATTTATTGATGAGATACAAGACTATACTCCGTTTCAATTGGCATATCTGAAATTCAATTTTCCAAGAGCAAGATATACTATGCTTGGAGATTTGAATCAGTCAATTTTTACTAAGAATAATAGTCAAAGCCTATTATCTCAAGTTCAAAAAATGTTTAAATCTGAATCTACCAAAGTTGTGCAATTAACACATTCATACAGATCGACTCGACAAATTACTGAATTTACCCGAGCACTTTTGACAAATGGTCAAAAAATTGAACCATTTAATCGACAAGGTGATTTGCCAAACGTTATTGTGGATGTAGATGAAAGAAACGCACTTAATTCAGTAATAAAACAATTGCATAAAAATGATGAACAAAATGATACAACTGCAATAATTGCTAAAAACTTAGAGGATAGTGTCTCTTTAACAGAAAAATTGCAAAAAATGGGTGAAAAAGTCACGCTCATAAAATCAGAGAATCAAAGACTCGCAGAAGGAAACCTTGTAATTCCTTCGTACCTTGCAAAAGGATTGGAATTTGATGCAGTAGTTGTTTGGGATGCTTCAAAAGACAAATTTACTGAAGACGAACAACAATTAATATATACAATTACTTCAAGAGCAATGCATAAGTTGACAATATCAGCAATTGGAGAATTAAATCAATTAGTTAAAAGAGTACCAGAAGAATTTTATGAGATGTAAGAACGGAAAAAACACACCAAGAAGTGTGTTTTTTTATATTTCCCCAAGCCAGTCAATATAATCTTTTTCACGGCTAATAGCTTTTTTTAGTATTAGGTAATGTCCATAAGCGTTATTTATATCTTCTTTGTCACTGAATAGAATAGTTTCTCTTTCATTAAGGTGATTAAGTTTATCAATATGGAGTTTTAACTGGTTTTCTACCATTGTTTTTATATGGGGATCGGATTTATCTTCAATGAAGTATAGTTTCAAAGTGAACTCATCTTTGTGCGGATTTATATCTGTTGATTCAAGAAATTGCCACTTTAAAAAATAATCTTTTCCTGCAGTGGTTATATAATATTTTTTTGTTTCCATCTTTGTTCCAACAATCTCTATTTCATGATGGATTAATTTTTTTTGTTCAAGTTTTTTAAGTTCTGGATATATTTGGCTGTGCTTTGCTTGCCAAAATTCGCCAATATCATTTTCAAACGATTGTTTAAGTTCGTAACCTGTTTTGGGATGTTGCTTTAGAAGTCCTAAAATAATATATTGAAGAATATTTTTTTGTGCCATTGTTTACTCCTTGACTTTTAATCATGTAAATATTAACATAATCAAGTTAAATAAAATATGTAATTAATTACATGATTTTAATGGAGGAATATTATGGAAAAGAAATTTGAAACTTTAGAAGATTTTTTAGGAACTCATTTTATCTACACTTATGATAATGGATGGGAATATGAGTGGTATGCAAAAAATGATCATACAGTAGACTATAGAATTCATGGTGGAATGGTTGCTGGAAGATGGGTTACTGACCAAGAAGCCGATATTATAATGTTAACACCTGGTGTATATAAAATAACTTGGACTGAACCAACAGGTACAGACGTTGCGCTTGATTTTATGCCAAATGAGAAAAAATTACACGGAACGATTTTCTTTCCTAAGTGGGTTGAAGAACATCCCGAAATCACTGTTACTTATCAAAATGACCACATTGATTTGATGGAAGAATCCCGTGAGAAGTACGAAACTTATCCAAAACTAGTCGTACCTGAATTCGCCAACATAACATATATGGGTGATGCTGGGCAAAATAATGAAGATGTAATTTCTGAAGAACCCTACGATGGAATTGTAGATGATATTAGAAATGGTAAGTATTTTGATTCAGAGTATAAAAGAACAAATAAATAAAAAAAACGTTTTTATTCAACACATTTTATTAGTCAGTTAATTTTGTTTAAAGAATGGTCCATAATCATAAATTTGATTATGGGCTTATTTATGTTTAATTGCTAAACGACTTCTGCCACAGTTTGTTTTTGCAAAATATATTAAAAATAAGATACATGGTATTATTAATGTAATAAAAGATTGTTATTAAACGTAGCGTTGAAATTAGAGTGAGGGAAAATGATGGATTTAAAAGATAAATATGAAATGACCCCAGAGCAAAATAAACGATTTGCTAGGTCTAACTTTACCAAACTAGTACACACGAATTCACGTTTTGAAGGAGTTAATACAACTCTTCCTCAAACACAAACTATAATGGATGGCTTGGGAGTCTCAGGTGTTTCTACAGATGATATTGAAACTATTGTAAATTTGAAACGTGGTTGGCAATATGTTACTGAAAGTAAAGAACCATTTACTATCGAATTTCAAAAAAATATAAATAAAATTGTAGCCGCAAGAGATTCACTTGATCCTGGGCAATTTAGATCCGAGGATGCAGAGGGTGGAGTTAATATTGGATCTGATGATTTTACCCCACCTCCATTTAATGAAGAAAAAGAGAAAAACTATTTTGATAAGTTAATGCTTTCTGATATTTCAACCACAGAAAAGGCATTGACACTTATGTATCATAATATGAGGGGACAATTATTTTGGGATGGAAACAAAAGGACTGCCACCCTTGCAGCAAATAAAATTATGATTGATGGTGGTGCTGGTTTAATAAATGTTCCACTAAATAAATGGGAAGAATGGAATACAAAGATTACAGAATTTTATAAATCTGGAAATATGGAAAATATAAAAAAATGGACTTATGAGTATGGTATACAAGGAATAAATCTTTAAACCAATATTTAATCTTAATGTTAGTTTTTTTAAAACTAAAATTATTAAAAAGGATACAAATTTCAGTTTCTTACCGAAGTTTGTATCCTAAAAAAATTAATATTTTATTTGTTTAATTATTTTTTATACAATTGATTTCGCATTATAGATCTTCTTTGTAAATACTTCTTTGAATTGTCAGAGCTTCTTTTTATTGTTTTATTAGAGGATGTTTCTTGACGATTGTTATTATTTTTACTTGGCATACACATAAAAATAAAATTGATAATAAAGCCAATTGTTGAAAATATTAATAGTGCTGTAAACCATCCACTCATATTTATATCTTTATATCGTCTGATAGTGATTGTAATGTATGGAATTTTTAATAATAAATATAAAGTTATTATCATTGATAACATAAAAAAAGAAAATGTCGTGATCAATAAATTACTATCCATAATAAGAAAACTACCAATTAATGGCAAAACTGCAAAGCTAGCCATTATGAATAAGAATATTTTGATGAGTAAGTAACCTAAGTAAAACCACCAATAATCAGCTCTACCGGTTGATTCGTTAATAGTAAATGATTTTTTAAAAGCTAGTTTTGTTGAATTTATTAGTCCAGGTTTCATTATTTAATTCCATTTCTATCTAATACTATTTTTAATTTTGCGACTAGTTCTTTTTCTAACATATCATATGCTTCGTCTGTGAAATGTAGTCCATCTGGTTGTAATAAAGAATTAGGATTTTCATTTTCTCGCATTTTAGACATTATATCTACATAAGGGATGTTATTTTTTTGCGCAATATGCTCAACAGCTAACTGAAATTGAATTTGGCGAGGCCAAGAACGATGAAGCTGACGCTTATAATCAATATATGGAGGAGAAACCAAAACTATTTTATCAGCTCCAACGCTTTCTATTATATAATCTAAGTTTGCAGTGAAATATCCCGGTTTCATTTCGTTTATGGTTGATACATCATTTGCACCAAAAAAAATAACCACTGCGTCTGCGTCTAATTTAGCCACATCTCTATCTACATGTGTTATAGCATCACTAGTTTTGTGGCCAGGAATTGAAACGTTAATTACTTCAGAATTTGGAAAATTATTTTTAATACGGTCAGTAAAAATATCTGATGTTTTTCCATGAAAAGATCCAGCAAGAATTGAATCTCCGAATAAAACTATTTTTGTCATATGTGCACCTTTATTGCTTTTTTCTATTATAATAAGAATAACATTTATTAAAGTGAGAAGAAATTATGATTATTAAAATGACACAAATTGATGAATATGTTCAGACTCAAGAGTTAGTAAAATCTGCGTTTGAAAATGCTGAGCATTCTGGTGATGAGTACATTTTAATACAAAATCTTAGGAAAGAAACTAACTATATACCAGAGCTTGATTTAGTTGCCGTAGAGAATAAAGAGATTATAGGTCACGTTATGTTAACGCCGATTAAGATAGGTACATACAAAAAGGGCCTTTGTTTAGCACCTTTAAGTGTAAAATCTAGTTTTCAAAAAAGAGGAATTGGTAAAGAACTAATAAATTATTCAGAAAATAAAGCTTTAAAGCTCGGATATACTGCAATACATATACTAGGAGATCCCAAATTTTATGGTAAGTTTGGATATGAACCGGCGAGCAAGTTTAACATAAGGCCTAGTTATTCAGTTAATGAAAAATATTTTATGATAAAAGAACTTAAGAAAAATGCTCTGCAAAATATTAGTGGAGAAATTGAGTATCAAAAATCTTTTGGGATTTAGGTAAATAATTATGGATGAATTGATGAACTATGATGAGTTTAGTCGCCAAGAATGGCAAAAGTTTCATGGTGAAAAATCACCAGTTGCAATTACTGATGCAGAATTAGAAAAATTAAAATCATTAGATGATGAAATCTCAATAGATGATGTGCGTGTAGTTTATGCTCCAATTAGGCATTTATTGCACATTTTTATGCATAGATTTAAAGATTTACAAAAATCTAAAGCACATTTTTTAAATAGAAAAGTTGAAAAGATTCCATTTATTATTGGAATATCCGGAAGTGTTGCGGTAGGCAAGAGTACTACGGCAAGACTTTTAAAGTTAATGCTTCAAAAAGCCTATCCACAATATAAAGTTGAACAGATTACAACTGATGGATTTTTGTATCCCAATAAAATTCTCGAAGAAAAGCAAATACTAGATAAAAAAGGTTTTCCAGAAAGCTACGATATGCCTAAACTTTTAAAATTCTTAGATGATACTAAAGCAAATTTAGGACCTGTCAAGTATCCAAAATATTCTCATCAAATATACGACGTTGTCGAAAATGAACATTATCAAATTAATCAACCAGATATATTGATAATGGAAGGAATTAATACTTTGCAGTTGCCTGACAATCAAAGAATATATGTAAGTGATTTTTTTGATTTTTCAATATATATCGATGCAAAAAGTAGCGATATCAAGAATTGGTACTTACATAGGTTTGAAACATTGCTTGATTCGGCATTTACAGACGAATCTAGCTATTATCATAAATGGGCAATGGGAAGTAGGCAAGAAGCTCTAAAATTAGGAAGTGAGACCTGGGAAAAGGTCAATTATAAGAATCTAGTTGAATTTATTGAACCAACTAAGAATAGGGCGGATTTAATAATACATAAGTCAAGTGATCACCAAATAGATAAAATATACCTAAAGAAATATTAAATAATGAAATTATGTGCAACGTCTACTGTTGGGGTTGCATATTTTTTTTGTTTTTTTTATATGATATATTGATTCAGCATAACAATATTTAATTTAAGGGGGAAATTATGAAAAAGAAGTTTTTATTAGGTTTATTACTATTACCATTATTGTTGTTGGTAGTGGCTTGTTCCAAACAAAGTGACGGAAGTAAGTCAGTATCTGGATAAAATGTTACGATAAAGAATTTGTCAGGTAAGTTTACAGTTGCCGATGATAAAGATGCTTTGGGGTTAAAAATAAAAATATCAAACGATAATTACAAAGATAGTATTACGGCGATGGCTAGTGATTTTGTCTTAGTAGATAAAGATGGTAATAAGGTAAAAGGCTTTTCTTCATATGAAGATGGAGATTTAGACGATTCTAAGTTAGAAAAAGGTGACAAATCGCAAGGATATGTTTACTTTAAAGCTAAGAAAAACACAAAATATACTTTGAAATACACATCATATGATGATGAAGTAAAAGCTAATACAATTAACATTGATACTAAGAAATATAAAGATGGATCCAAAGGACCTCAAGCAGCAGTGCAAGCCTTTGTTAATACCATTTATTTAAACAAAGATGACAAAAATTATGATAAATATGTTGCTAATGATAAAGATGATGAAAAGAATAATTTTTCAGATATTATGAAAGACGAATTAAAAGAACAAGTATTTTCTGGCGACACGGGAGATATAAGTGATGAAACAAATAAAAAAGTTGCTGATGCAGTTCAAAAATTCAATTTGGATCACGGAACAATAGATACAAAAATAAAAAAAATTAGTGACAACGAAGCAGAAGTAGAAGTCAAAACAAATACTATTAACTTAGAATCTGTTGGTGACAAGATTAATGATTTAGAACAGAAGAAATTTGATGATGCATTAGATTCTGATTCAGATGTTGGTAATACAGATAAAGAAGCAAATGACGAAGTTGCTAATAACATATCAAGTTATTTAAAAACTACAGATATGAAGAAAGAAACAGATATGACTGTTAAACTTACAAAAGATGGCAACAAGTGGAAAGTTGATACTGATGATGATATGTATGAAGACTTTGCAAAAGCATTTACAGGTTATGTGATTTAATATAAAAATTGTTTTCTGAAAAACACTGGTGCGTACCTATGTACACATTGGTGTTTTTTATGTACAATTATATAAATATAAATTTAGACGAGGTGAATGTGGTGGCAGATCAAGTTAATGCTGATAGTATTATTGTTCTAGACTATGGTAGTCAATATAATCAATTGATTACTCGTAGAATTCGTGAGTTGGGTATTTATTCAGTTCTTCTTCCTAACACAACAAGTGCAGAAGAAATCAAAAAAATGGCACCTAAAGGAATTATTCTTTCAGGTGGACCAATGAGTGTTTATGATGACGGTGCATTTACTATTGACCAAGAGATTTTTGAATTGGGAATTCCAATTTTAGGAATTTGTTACGGTATGCAATTAATAAGTTTCAAGAATGGTGGCAATGTAGAAGCTTCTAACGAACGTGAATACGGTAAAGCTGAAATCACAATCACTGACAAAGACACAGACTTATTTAAAGGACTTCCAGAAAAACAAACAGTATGGATGAGTCATGGAGACAAAGTTACAGCAATTCCTGAAGGATTTGTGACAGTAGCAGAAAGTGATAATACACCATTTACAGCAATTGAAAATCGTGAGAAAAAAATCTATGGAATTCAATTCCATACAGAAGTAAGAAATACAGAATATGGAATGGAAATACTAAAGAACTTTGCATATAACGTGTGCCAAGCATCTGATAATTGGACAATGGATGATTTCATTGAAATGCAAATAAAAAAAATCAGAGAGAAAGTTGGCGATAAAAAAGTTCTTCTAGGACTTTCAGGCGGAGTTGACTCATCAGTCGTAGGTGTATTATTACATCAAGCAATAGGAGACCAATTAGTAAGCATCTTTGTTGACCATGGATTGCTTCGTAAGGGTGAAGTAGAACAAGTAATGGATAGTCTAGGTGGTAAATTTGGACTAAATATTATTCAAGTAGATGCTAAGAAACGTTTCTTAGATAAGCTTTCAGGAGTATCAGATCCAGAAAGAAAACGTAAGATTATCGGAAATGAATTCATTCAAGTGTTCGATGAAGAAGCAACTAAGTTGAACGGAATTGATTTCTTAGCACAAGGTACTTTGTACACTGACATTATCGAAAGTGGAACAAGTACAGCAACAACAATTAAGTCACATCATAATGTTGGTGGACTTCCAGAAGATATGCAATTTAGTTTGATTGAACCTTTGAATACATTATTCAAAGACGAAGTAAGAGAATTAGGTGAAAAATTGGGAATGCCACATGAATTAGTATGGCGTCAACCATTCCCAGGACCAGGATTAGGAATTCGAGTACTTGGTGAAGTAACTGAAGATAAACTAAAAATAGTTCGTGATAGTGATTATATTCTAAGAGAAGAATTCGCTAAAGCAGGATTAGATAAAGAAGTATGGCAATATTTCACAGTGTTGCCAGGGATTCGTTCAGTAGGTGTTATGGGTGATGGAAGAACCTATGACTATACGGTTGGAATTCGTGCGGTAAATTCTGTAGATGGAATGACGGCAGATTTCACAAAATTACCTTGGGATGTATTACAACAAGTTTCAGTAAGAATTGTAAATGAAGTGGATCACGTTAACCGTATAGTTTACGATATTACAAGTAAGCCACCAGCAACAGTTGAGTGGGAATAGACTATAAATGTGACTTATCAGGATTTATGTGGATTTAATAGCAGTATAAGTGAGTTTTCATAACCTAAAATTAGTCAGATTTATAAAATTGGTCGCCAGAAATGTCGCCAAGAATATAAAAAATGCCTTAAGTAGCAATAGCTACCTAGGGCATTTTTTTATAGAGGATTAATCTTTATTTATTTCGTTAGATTTTTTAAGTATGTTCAAAAAGTTTTTTGAAATTTCTTCTCGTGTCTCTAAAGGTAAAGCCTTTAAATATTTAAATAATTCGGGAGTATTTATTTCCGAAGGGTCAAAAAGATTATTTTCGTCAAAAATATCGGTGATTTTTAAGTCTAATGCATCACAAAGTTTTAAAAACTTATCCAAGCTAATGTTTGGAATTACATTACGTTCGAATTTTGAGAGAAAACTCTCACTTAAATCAGCTTTTTCAGCAGCCTTAGGTATGGACAACTTCAAGGCAATTCTACGTTCTCTAATAATTTTTGAAATGTCGGGCATAAACTTTGCTCCAATTCGATTAAGGTTATTATCTAATCTTAATCTGTATTGAATAGAGGCTAAAGAGAACAAAATGCTTTGTTTTTAAAAAACAATGGAATATAATGCTTGTTTTGTGTTAAAATACAGTAGTTCTTATATACGTATAATTAAATTATGGAGGGAATTATGCTTACAAGAAAGCAAATTAGAAAAATGAAACACAATAATAAGGCAAAAAAGGCCATCACTACTAGTGCTTTGGCTTTAGGGGTAGGACTTGGCTTAACAGCTATAAGTTCTAATAAAGTAGATGCTGCAACATGGACAGCTAATTCTGTGGAATCAATTCAATCAGCACTAAAAACGAGTGGAACAACTCCTTACACAATTAAATGGGGAGATACACTTTCAACAATTGCAGAAGCTGCAAACAAAAATGGTATCAATACTTCAGTAGCACGTTTAACTGAAATCAACAAAATAGCCAATGCAGATTTAATCTATGCAGGAAACAAGTTGTGGTTTAATGCGTCAAACGAAACTGTAACAGGTAAGGATACAAATGGTAATAACCATACTTATAATTTGAATCCTAACAAGCCAGTGACTGACAACAACTCAGGAACAAAGACACCTGCTAAACCGGCCACACCAACTTCTCCAAAGAACAATGGTTCAACTGGAAATAATACTGGTTCAAACAACGGTAATAACAATGGTAAAGTAACACCTCCAAATAATGGTGGATCAAACAACAATGGTGGTGGTTCAAACACTAATCCAGGCGGAAATGATAACGGCAATAATGGTGGAAACGTAACTCCTCCAGATAATGGTGGCGACAATAACAATGGTGGAAATACAAATCCTCCAACAAACAATATTTACACACCAAACGCTGAAGCCATTAAAGCTGATTTTATGAGTTTAGTTAATATGTCAGCTAATGGCAAATATTGGGGTATCCCAACGGGCAAAGCTCCTTCAGGTGCTGACTGGACTTTCACTTCACAACATCTAAGTGCTTCTGGCAATATGGATGAATACACCTCAGATATGGGTGTGGCAAAAGAATTGTATTCAACATTTATACAAGACAACTTAACAGACCCTTCTTATGTTTCTGCCTATATTTCTAATCTCACAGTAACGGGTTCTGTTGATAAGACAACTCACAAAGGTATGATTACTGTAAGTGATATGACAATCCAATGGTATGGCGACCCATTCTATGGTTTGGATGTTAATAACTAAATATAATAAATTCTAAACGGACACTTACTCACATGTGAGTGAGTGTCTTTTTATGAGTAGAATTAGGAGAAAATAAAATGACTAAAGAAGAATTACTAAATTATCTACACGAAAAAAGAAGCCAAACTGTTGGGGTAGCAAATGCTCAACAAAA
Source organism: Daquilactobacillus linshuiensis (assembly GCF_052828685.1). NCBI lineage: Bacteria > Bacillati > Bacillota > Bacilli > Lactobacillales > Lactobacillaceae > Daquilactobacillus > Daquilactobacillus linshuiensis. The sequence continues at coordinate 94,953 of NZ_CM128255.1, forward strand.
TTTAAATATTGCTGAAAGAAAACTTACAAAAGGTAAAAGGAAATTTCATAGAACTATTATTACTTTATGGATACTTGCAGGTATATATTTGTTAACTGATATTAAACAATATGCGTGGGTTTTTGCAATACCAGCTTTGATATTAATGGCAATTAAATATTTCTTCTATATTATGCCAGCTAACGAATTAGTTGGAAAAAAGAAAGAAGAATTACAAGTTGAGATTGATAATCCTGTATACCAAAATGGCTCAAAAGGTTTTCCAGAGAAATTTTACAACTATACAGACGCTTACCGACTTTATAAATTAGTTGAAGAAAATCGTGCTCGCGATTTACAAGAGGCATTTAATCTATTAGAAACACAGCACTTCCAAGAAGACCAAATGTCTATTCAAGAAGAAATTAAAGCTATGCAACAAGATATTGCGGATAATACTAAGTCAGCAGCTACTAGTGCTGGTATTGCAGCCGCTGCTTCAACTTTTAATGCACTTCGCAAGTAATAGGAGAATTAAAGATGAAAAAAATTTCCTATACAATAGTGGGTTTTATGTCTGTTTTACTACTAACAGCTTGTAGTAATTTGGATAAACCAACTGCAAAACATAGTAGTGATTCTAGAAGCGAAAAAGTCGTTTCTCATAAAAAGAATAATGTTAAACATTCTGAATTAACTATGAACGTTGATCAAATTCAAAAGGGAAATTATAAGAGCATTGTTGGTGACTGGAAAGAAGTTGCGGTCTCTGTGAACCATTTAGATGGAAAAGGGAGTGTGTGGCAAGCTCCTAGTCCAGAGGATAGTATTGCTATTACAGCTGACAAAGTTACAAATAATTCAGCTCAATTAGTTGGTTCTACCATGAGTGATAGTGAAAATAATAGTTCGAATGCTAGATTTAATATGAAAAATGGTCATTTAAATGTAGTTGGAACACTAGGTGCTCATGAGTATTCTATTGATTTCTATCCTAAAAATGTTTCTTTAGATGATATGGATGGTATGAAACAAGGACTTCCATCCACTATTGATGGAACAAAAGAACATATAACTTTTTGGGTAGGGGATCAACCTTACTTGCAAGTATATGAGAGACAGCCTAAAGGATCTGTTAATAAGGATAAAAGTTCTTCAAAAATGAATTTAACACAAATTCAATCTGATAATTATGAAAGTTTAGTTGGTACTTGGACTAATCCGGCAGATGGAAAATCTATGAATATCACTAATAAGATAATGAATAGACCTGCTGGTTTAAATATATCTGTCAACAAAGGTGCCATAATTTCCGGTACTGAAGAAGATGGAGTTCCTGAAGTCATTGCTAAGGGTGATATGACTGAAAATGGTGCAATGCTGGGAACTATTGGTAGATTCCAAGAAGGAATGTCACAAATGAGCCCGTTATTATTTATTCCTAAAGGAACAAAGGCCGGATCAGTTGATGATTCGGATATGAGTAAAGATCGTATAATTCTTGGCGGGGGTCAAAGTGGATTTGCAGACCAAGCATATTATAGAAATTAATTTTAATGAGGAATATATAAATGAAAGAAATTATTAATAAACACAAATCAATAGTAATTGGGGTGGCAGTTATATTACTAATTATTATTGGTTTTGTATGGCACAACTATAATGCAAGTCGTCTGGAAGGTTCTTACACAGGAAAAGTCACAGTTCTTTTCACGTCAACAAAAGATACTATGACTTTTTCAAAAGATAAGACTTTTAAAGACGGTAGCAATAAAGGGACTTACGAAATTGATAAAGATGAATTGAAAATGAAATTCAAAGATGGTACGCGAATTAATGCAGACTTATCTAAAGACAGAAAATCATTTGAAATTACATCAGCCAGTGGATTAGTCGACATGGCCAGTGGAACCAAGTATATAAAGAATAAATAATAAAAAATCAGTCTAATTATTAGACTGATTTTTTATTTGTTTTGTAATTTTAAAATAAAGTTCTTTAGCTTTTATGAGTGTAAGTAAAAACTGTTAATGGTGCAAAAACTGAAATTACCAATATACCAGAAATCAATACAACCCAAGCTTGTGAAGACCATACGCCTTGATTCAGCATTAATCGTGATGCTTGGATAACGTATGATACAGGGTTAAAACTAACTAAGATTTTCATTGGGTGGGGCAAAGTACTAACAGGAACAAAAGCGCTGGAAAGAAATGTTAATAAAAGCATAGTTATTAATGATACACTTTCAACCATTGTCGAACCCTTTGCTAGTATTCCATATAGTGCAAAAATCCAGCTTAATGACCAACCTAAAAATATATCAAGTAGTACTACTAAAACTACCCACCCAAACCCTGCACCAGGTCTCCAACCCATTAAAAATCCTGTGGTTAAAGAAGCGATAGCTGCAATAAATAATCTTAATATATCAGCTAATAGTTGACCTGCTAATGGAGTGATGTTAGCGATTGGTAGAGATTTTAATCTATCATAAATTCCAGAATGAAAGTCATCACTGATCTGACTGCCTGAACCAGAAGCAGCTGATATTAATGCTTGCATTAAAATTCCGGGTACAATTGTTGGTAAATATGCATGTACGTTGCCAGCAATGGCACCTCCAAATAAGTAGCCAAACATTAACATAAATATAATAGGTTGAAAAATCACGTCCAAAATTTTATCTGGATTATGCAGTGTCTTTAATAAATTTCTATAGGTCATTGTTGTAATATTAGAAAAAATATTTGTTTTTTGTAAGTTCATCATAAGTATTTACCTTCTTTTAATTTTTGCCGACTGTTAGTGAAAAGAAAACATCGTCCATAGATGGCTGAGATATAGACATACTTGTTATAGATATGCCATTTTTAGTTAGTGATTCTAGTGTAGAGCCAACTAATTTTAAATTATTAAACGTTGTTTTTATTGTGTTGTGATCTATTTGAGGTATTGCTGACAAGTTCCTTTTGATAATGTCTGTTGCTAGAATTATTTTTTTGTCATTTTTTATTTCAATTTTAAATTTGGTGCCACCAACTTTAGATTTAAGTTCTGTTGGTGTACCAGTACTTATAAGTTTTCCGTGATCAATAACAGCAATTCTGTCAGCTAATTTATCTGCTTCTTCTAAATATTGAGTGGTTAAAATTACTGTTGATCCTTTTGCAGTTAGAGTTTTAATAGTGGTCCACATTTGAGTACGTGTTCGTGGGTCTAGTCCAGTAGTTGGCTCATCTAAAAATATTAACGGAGGTTGTGTAATTAGACTAATTGCTAAGTCTAATCGGCGACGCATACCTCCAGAAAAATTTAAAACTGACTTATCAGCTGATTTAACTAAGGAAAATTCTTCAAGTAATTCAGCGGTTCGTTTTTTTGATTCTATGCGTGATAATCCGTTTAATCTTGAAAAAATCATCAAATTTTCATGAGCGGATAAATCTTCATCAACGGATGCATATTGTCCTGTTAAGCCAAATGTTGAGCGTATTAATTGAGGATCTTTTTTTACATCATGACTCAAAATATGGATTGAACCACTAGTTGGTTTTAATAGAGTTGTCATCATGCGAAGCATTGTGGTTTTGCCAGCTCCGTTAGGTCCTAGTAGACCAAAAACTTCACCACGTTTAATATTAAGTGATATATGATCAACAACAGTTTGCTGATCAAAATTTTTTGTTAGTTCATTGATTTCAATAGCGTAATCATTTTCCATAAATAAAACTTCCTTGTATTTTGTTCAGGGTACCTGACAAAAAATATAATAAGGGTACCTGAGTATATTGTCAACAATTTTATTAAGGTGCCCTTATTATTTTGCTATAATTTAGCAAAAATACCTGTTATACTTATGTTAATAAAACAAAGGACTTACAGGATATATGGTTGATTTAATTGAGAAACATGAATTAGCGGCAAAGTTATATGAATTTACTGCATTACAAAATATGGCAAATGAACAAGTTGAGCGCCACTCTCCAGTTTTTAGAGGACAAAATAAGATTCTTGTTGCACTGAGTGAAGAAGATAATATATCACAAAAAAAATTGGCAGAAGAATTAAATATGAGCGTTCAATCAACGGCGGAATTTGTAAATAAGCTTATAAAAAAGGGACTTGTTACAAAAAATAAATCTTTAAAAGATGGACGAGTTCAACTAGTAAAATTAACTGAAAAAGGCCGCCATGAAGCAGAAAAAAGTCTCTTTTATATTCCAGAGTATATTGATTATTTAGAACCTGAAGAATGGACACAACTAGCAAAAATTCTTGATAAGATGAATGATGGTATTCGTAAAAATTTGAAGATTGAAGGTATTCAAAATATTGGAACAAGAATTATGCTCAAACAGTTAGATAAAAAGACTGCACAGCCAGAAGAAGACCAATAAAAAAGAGGTTTGCCATGATACAATTACCGTTTGACTCTAAAAAGAGTGAAAAAATGGCTTCTTATATGAGAAATCAATTTAAGTTCAGTGGAGTGGATGCGACTCAAAGACATACACTCGAAAAAGAAGCTTGGAAAGAAATAAAGCAGTTATTAACAGAAGAATTATTTAATGAAATAAAAAAATATTATGACCAAGATACAAGAGAATACCAGTATCTGGCAATTGATTTAGCAGTTAGAGCAAAGAAAAGATGGAATAAAGATTATTTGCTTAAATTTTTAGAAATGTCACAATCAAAAATGTGGTGGGATACGATTGATGTCTGGAGAAAATTGTTTAGCGAATATGTAAAGTTACATCCTGAAGATTTTAACTGGGTTGGTAAACTTTTTTATGAGCATGAAATATTTTGGGTTCGAAGAATGGGTATAATTTTGCAGTTAGGCTTTAAACAAAAAGTTGATACTGACTACCTATCAAAAATGATTACTAATGATATAAATACAGATGAATTTTTTATTCAAAAAGCTATAGGTTGGGCACTTAGAGATTATGGAAAAATTGATCCAAAGTGGGTTAAAAAATTTGTTAAAGATAATGAATTATCCAGCTTAGCAAAAAAAGAAGCGTTAAAGTTAATAATAAAGGAAAATAGCTGATGAGATATTTTATGAATAAAATGTTTTTGTATTTTATATTTTCGATTTTTTTAAATTCATTTGCTAATGCCTTGACTATATCGACTAATCTAGGCAGTGCATTATGGACTGCATCAGCTGCTAATTTGTCAAAGATGTTAGGTATAAACTTGGGTAATATCCTTTTTGTATATGGGATTGTGGTAATTGTACTTAATTCTATATTATTGAAAGAAATGGACTGGGCTAGAATGCTTGGTAACTTTATTTTTATAATTCCGTTTAGTTATCTTGTTCAATTTTTTACATTTATTTTAAATAATTTGCATATTATAAATTTACCAATTGGTTGGCGTTTGTTCCTTGATATTATTGGAATAGTCCTTATTGCTGTAGCTATATCCATATACCAAAGAGTGAATTTGGTTTTACATCCAAATGATGATTTGTCGTATATTTTAAGATTCAAATATTTCAAAGGAAATCCTGAAATTGCACAAATTGTGAGTTTTATTCCTCCGATTATTTTGATATTAATTTGCTATCTGATTGAGGGAAATATAGTTGCTGTAAATGTTGGAACAGTCATTGCATTATTGTTTCAAGGTGTATTTATAGGTATAGCAGATAAAATCGTTTTTAAAGATTTAAAACATGACGCTAAATTTTTAAAGTAATTTATTTAACCTTGTTCAAAGTTGATGCTGTCTATTTTAATTATTAAATTGATGTGTAATACTGTTTGTGGGTATTAATACCCACCCCAATTTATACATAGTCAAAAAAAGAGTTACTTATATATTAAGTAACTCTTTTTTTGACTAAAATACTTCGTAATCAGAAAATCTTGTTTGAAGTAAATCAAAATTATAATTTTTAATATCTTCAATGTCTTTTTCAGGATTGAAAAAAGCTGTAAGACTCATTGAAAGCATTAAGTTAAGTTTATTAGAACTGTCAAATTGAACACCAATAACAGGAATATTATTTGCAAAAGCATATCCGCATTCCCAAATTGTTCCTGGATCTGAAGAATCAGGTTTATCGTAATCAAGGATAGCAACCACAACGTCGTTTTGGTTTATTTGATTAATATCTAATTTAAAAGTTGCAAGTTGCCATTCAATTGAACCGAATTCCGATTCTGGATCGTCTTCGTGTTCTCCTGGTAGAAATACTTTATCAACAGTTGGATTTGATGAAAGTAAAGCTGCAAGTTTATCACGCTTTGAAATTTGTTCTTTATCAAAAAAAGGTGCGGCAAGGTAAATATTTTTCATTAAAATCTCCTAAATATTGATATCGCCATTTAGAATTGAGCTCTTAACAATTACATAATCAACTTTAGTAATTGCCTTAAGATCATTTCCTCCAGCGTAAGATATTGCAGATTGTAAATCTTCCTGCATTTCTTTAAGTGTATCAAAAATACTACCGCGATAGTTAATAAATAATTTTTTTCCTTCAACATTTTTATATTCATTTTTTTGATATTGAGAAGCTGATCCGAAATATTCTTTTTGTTTAACACCGTCTTTTTCAATCAATTCACCTGGAGATTCTTTATGTCCAGCTAACAGTGAGCCAATCATTACCATAGTTGCTCCAAATCGAATTGATTTGGCTATATCACCATTATATCTAATTCCACCATCAGCAATAATTGGCTTTCTTGCAGCTTTTGAGCATAAATTAATAGCGTATAACTGCCATCCGCCAGTTCCAAAGCCAGTTTTTAATTTTGTAATGCATGCACGACCAGGTCCTACTCCAACCTTTGTGGCATCAGCACCGGCATTTTCTAAATCTCTAACCGCTTGCGGAGTGGCAACATTACCTGCAATAACAAATGATTTTGGTAATGTTTTTTTGATATGTTTAATCAAATTAATAACTGCGTCACTATGACCGTGAGCAACATCAATTGTAATGTAGTCAGGAATTGCTTTTTTATTTGCTAGTTCTTCAATAAAAGAAAACTCAGTATCTTTGATACCAACACTAATTGAACTAATCAAATTACTTTTATTCATTTCTTCAACGAATGATAATCTTTTTTCTGGTTCAAATCTATGCATTACATAAAAATACCCGTTGTTAGCAAGTTGCTTTGCTAATGTTTCATCTATAACAGTCTGCATATTTGCTGGAACGACAGGAATTTTGAAGGTGTGATTTCCAAGAGTTACACTGGTAACACATTGTGAACGACTATCGACAATACATTTATTTGGTATGAGCTGTATATCATTGTAATCAAAAGTTTGCATTTGAACTTCTCCTAAAAAGCGAATGTTAATAAACCAACTTATTAAAGTCATACATCATATTGTGCTAAAGATATGATGCATATCTATATATAGAATATATTTTTGCGAAAGTCAACTGTTATTTCTTGTGTAATGTTCGTGTTTTATTGATTTTAATTACAAAAACCTATGATATAAAGGTTTTAAATTGGTTCGTACCAATAAAAAACAAACTTTTGATTATTTTGAGTTGATAAAGTTCGTTTTTTGTAATAATGTTAATTCATAATGTAAAGGAGGAATGAAGTAGATGAAAAATTGGAAAAAAATTCTACTAGCAGTTTTTGTATTGATTTTAGGGGTTGGTTTGGCAGCTTGTGGCTCAAAAAATAAAAAAGAGGCTTCTCAGGACTTAAAGGAATTAAAGGTTCAATTTGTTCCGTCATCTCAAGCAGATACCATGGAAGCAAAAGCGAAACCTTTGGCAAAATTACTATCTAAAGAATTAGGTATTCCAGTTAAGGTAAGTGTATCGACAGATTACAATACCATCGTAGAAGCAATGGGATCAAAACAAGTTGATGTTGGGTTATTACCTCCTGATGCATACGTAATGGCACATAAACAAAATGGTACAAAAGTGCTACTTCAAGCTCAACGTTACAAAATAGTTCAACCAGGTGGTAAGAATAGTAATGAATTGGTTGATAAATACAGATCTATGATTGTTGTTAAAAAAGGTAGCAATATTAAAAGTATCAAAGACTTGAAAGGTAAAAAGATTGCCGTTCAAGATACAACTTCAGCATCTGGATATATATTCCCTGCTGTTGAGTTAATGAATAAAGGAATTAATATTAACAAAGATGGAATAAAGACTGTCCAAGTTAAAGGACATGATCAAGGAATAATGTCTGTATTGAATGGTGATACGGATGCTGCATTTGTCTTTGAAGATGCCAGAAATATTGTTAAAAAAGATGTACCAGATGTTATGAATAAAGTAGAACCAATTTACTTTACAAAACCTATACCAAATGACACAGTTTCTGTGAGAAAAGATATATCACTAGAATGGCAAAAGAAAATTCAAAATGCATTTATTAAAATTGCAAAAACAAAAGATGGTCATAAGATTATATCCGAAATTTATTCTCATGAAGGATATAAGAAGTCTAAAGACAGTAACTTTGATTTGATTAGACAGTATAGTAATGACGCTAAAAAATTAACAAAATAATTTTATAAATCAAAATCTAAGAATGATTAAAGCCGTTTATAAAAATAAACGACTTTTTTTCTGAAAAGGTGGCTTTATTAAATGAATGAACCTGTGATTAAGTTTAAAAATGTTTCAAAAATTTATGATAATGGTACGTTAGGTCTTAAAAATATAAATTTAGAAGTAAATTCTGGCGAATTCATTGCTGTTGTAGGATTATCAGGAGCTGGAAAAAGTACATTGTTACGTTCTATAAATCAATTACAAACAATAAGTGAAGGCGATGTCTTAATTGATGGAGAGTCAATAGTAAAGGCCAGAGGGAAAAAACTAAGAACTATACGAAGAAGTATAGGAATGATTTTTCAGAATTTTAATTTAGTAAAACAATCATCAGTATTGAGAAATGTCTTATCAGGTAGAATTGGATATTATTCAACACTTAGGAGTATTCTAGGTTTATTTTCTAGTACTGATAAAAGAAAAGCTATCGAAGCTTTGAAAAGAGTTAATTTGGCTGAAAAAGTATATACAAGAGCTGATGAATTGTCTGGAGGACAGCAACAAAGAGTTGCAATAGCAAGAACATTAATTCAAGATCCAAAGATAATATTAGCTGATGAGCCAATTGCTTCCTTAGATCCTATGACGACAAAACTAGTTCTTGATGATTTAAAAAAGATAAATGATGAATTAAAAATCACGATAATGATTAATTTACATTCTAAAGAGTTAGCTAGAAAATATGCTTCTAGAATTATAGGATTAAGATCTGGAGAGCTTATTTATGACAAAAAAATAGAAGATGTAACTGAAAGCCAACTAGATGAAATTTATAACGGTAATATTTTGCAAAAGGAGATAACAAATGAATGATATTCCTAAAAGAAATATAGTCCAAAAATTACATTTGGTGTCTGTATTTTGGATTATTATCTTCATACTTTGTTTGATAGCCAGTTCTATTATTACAGGTGTAAATCTTAATCTGCTTATTACTAATATTTCTCAATTCTTTGAATTATTAAAGCAAATGGCTAATCCTGACTGGACCTATAGTAACTATGTTATAAAACCTTTGCTAGAAACCGTACAAATGGCAATTATAGGAACTAGTTTAGGTACTATAATTGCATTGCCATTTTCTTTTATTGCTGCAAGAACTGTAATCAAAAATAAATATATAACTGGAATAATAAGATTTATTTTGAACTTAGTTAGGACACTACCTGACTTGTTACTAGCAGCTTTGTTTGTTGCAGTAGTCGGAATAGGTCCGGTAGCAGGTGTGGCAACGTTAACTATTTTTTCGTTTGCTATGATATCAAAACTATTTTATGAAACTGTCGAAACTATCGATTTAGGACCAGTTGAGTCAGTAATATCCAGTGGCGCAAACAAAATGCAAGTAATTGTATTTGCGATAATTCCTCAAGTATTAAATCAATTTGTCAGTTATTTCTTGTACACTTTTGAAATTAACGTACGTGCTTCAACTGTTCTTGGTTACTTGGGTGCAGGTGGTATTGGAGTTTATCTTCAAAGATCACTGGCCTCGTTTAGATATGACCAAACGGCAGTTATTATTATTGCTATTTTTATTGTTGTTCTAATCATTGATACTTTAAGTAATGTATTAAGGGAGAAATTAGTATGACTAAAAAAATATTAAAAAACCCTAAATACAATTGGATTATTTGGGCAATTGTTATTGTAATAATTTATATTTGGAGTATTTCTGGTATAGGAAATATCGGGATAAAAGATTCTGCTAAAGAAGTAAGTAAGTCAATATTTAGTGGACTTTTTAACCCTGACTGGAGCTATGTATATAATGGAAGTGGGGAAGACTTAGTTTCTTTGATTATACAAACGTTAGCAATAGCATTTTTAGGAACTTTTATTTCAGCAATTTTGAGTGTGCCCTTTGCATTTCTTTCTGCTCATATTAAAAAAGGTGGTAGAAAATTTAAAAGTCAAACTGGTAAAGTTATTTTAATAATTATTAGAACATTTCCAGAGATAGTTTTAGCAATCATGTTTATTAAAGCGGTTGGACCGGGGGCTTTCGCGGGGGTTTTAGCGTTAAGTATTCATTCTATTGGAATGTTGGGGAAATTATTTTCTGAGACGTTGGAAAATGCAGATTTCGGTCCTAGTGAAGCCATAACAAGTGTAGGTGCAAATAAGTCTCAAGTATTGTTCTTTGCAACACTACCAACAGTATTACCTGAGTTCTTGTCACTAACTTTGTATAGATTTGAAATTGCAGTTCGCTCTGCTTCGATACTAGGAATGGTTGGTGCAGGTGGAATAGGAACACCACTTATTTTTGCAATACAAACAAGATCTTGGAATAGAGTTGGTATAATTTTGATCGGAATAATAATTACTGTGACACTAATTGACTTCATATCTGGAATATTAAGAAAAAAATTATCTTAAATTAAAAGATGTTGACAAACATCTTTTTTTATTTAATATAATACTATACGATATATAATATTAGAAAGGATAAAGTGATGGCAATTCAAATTCCGAGTGAAGTTTTAGATGGAGCGATGCTTGCTTTTTTGTTAAAAGAAGATTTATATGGATACACGCTAACTCAAAGATTTCAAGAAAATTTTGATATTTCTGAGTCTACTATTTATCCTGTTTTAAGAAGACTCAAAAAAAATGACTACTTAACAACGTATGATCAACCTTATCAAGGGCGTAACCGTAGATACTATAAAATTACAGATTTAGGAAAAAAAAGATTAGAAGACATACAAAAAGATTGGCTCGGTTTTATGATTACGGTTAATGAAATATTGGAGGTAAATAATGACTAGAGATGAGATGGTAAATAAATATATTGAAGAATTGAGATTAAATATAACTAGTCTAAATGAAGATGAGCAAAAAGATATCTTGGAATTTTATAAGGAGTTCATTTTAGATTCTAAGTTAAATACTCCTGATGCAATTGTTGCAGAACTTGGAACACCCAAAAAACTAGCAAGAAAAATTTTGGCTGACTATTCAGTGATTGATAATGATGAAGTTAAAACTGTAAAAAATGAAAAACCTAAAAAAAATAATCAGATGAAAATTGTCTGGATTATTATTTTGGGACTGCTTGCTATACCAACAGCGATACCTGCTGGGTTAGGGTTATTAGCAATTTTAATTGGATTTTTTGCAATTGTTTTTGGATTATTTATTGGGTTTTTGGGCTTAATTTTTGGGCTGATTGTTGGAGGAATTTGGATTTTAACTAAAGGAGCTACTGTCTTATTTATAACTTGGTCTGTAGGTCTATTCTATTTAGGAATTGGAATAGGAACATTGATCTTAGGTCTAATGATCGCACCTGGAGCGTATTACATTATCAAAATATTAGTTGATGCCGTTACTTCTTTTGCTAAATATGTTGGGAAAAAATTCTTCAATAAACAATACTATAAAGCAAAGGAGGAAAAATAATGAAAAAATATTATATTATTACTTCCATATTACTTTTCATTGCTATGATTATGGTGGTAGTAGGAGCTGCTTTAGGTGGCGCAAAAAACTTAATAGTAAAAAATGGTCATACTGAAGTATTTGAAAATAATTCAAAAGAAATTAAAAATAACTTGAAAGAATTTAAGAAAATTAACATTAATACTTCAGATACAAATGTAAAAGTTTCTTATGGAAAACAGTTTTCAATAAAAAGAAGTGGTAATAATAAAGAAATGTCTACTTATAAACAAACAGATGACGTTTTAAATGTAAACGGAGAAAGTACAAAATTAGATACAACAATTGGTTTTTTTAATAATAAGTATGACAATTTGATTGAAATAACTATACCTAACAATAAAAAACTCGATGAAATAAATATAAAAAATTCTGATGGCAGAGTTGAAATAAGTGATGATATTACTTCTAAAATGACAATAAATTCTAAGGACAGTAACGTTTATTTGAACGGTAGTGATATAAATAATGAATCATATATTGAAGCAGATGATGGACAAATAGAAATTACAAACTCAATTATTAGAGGTGGCGTTAAGTCTGAAGGCATAAATATTGAAAATTCACAGTTGAAGGATATAAAAACTGAATCTGATGATAACTTTAGGTTGACCAATTCTAGTCTTCAAAATGCCGATATTTTTGTTAGTGATGGAACTATTGAAATGTATCAAGTAAATGTCAATGGTAAGGACAATAAAATTTTCAATAATGATGGAGATATTAAAATTAATCAGCTAAAGAATTCTGGATTAAATATAAGTAATAATAGTGATGATGATTCAATCATTGTTCAAGGAAAATCCTATAAAAAAGAATTTAAAAACGATGAGACTAATACTAACTTATTAAATATTTCTTCAAAAGATGGACAAATTAACGTTAACTAAAACAAAACCCCCGACATCAGATCTAATGTCGGGGGTTTAACTTAATTGAAATATGTTAATAGTTTTTCTTTAGTGAAACTTTCTTTCGATTCTTTATCCAAATCTAAAACTATTTGTCCGTTATTGAAAACAAGTAGTCGATTTCCGTATTTGAGGGCATCATCAATATTGTGGGTTACCATAAGGCAAGTTATTTTTTCTTCAGTAACTGTCTTATCAGTTAATTTCATCAATTCATTACTTGTTTGAGGATCCAATGCCGCTGTATGTTCATCTAGCAGCAATATCTCAGGCTTTTTTAAAACAGACATTAAGAAACTCAAAGTTTGTCTTTGTCCTCCAGATAAGTTTTGGGTTGGAGTATTTAAATGTTCATTTAGATTATTTGGAAGTTTTTGTGTTAGCTCTTTAAAATATTTCATTTGAGTAGTTAATCTTCTAGGGACGAGTTTATGATGTGCCCCTCTTTTTTGAGCTAACAGTAAGTTTTCTGCGACAGTCATTCTTGGGGCTGTTCCTAATTTTGGATCTTGAAAAACTCTACTAATATATTTAGCACGTTTTTGTTTTTTTAGATTAGTAATATTTTTATCTTCTAGAAAAATTGTACCACTAGATGGTTGTAAATTGCCGGCAATTAAATTCATAAAAGTTGATTTACCAGCTCCGTTTGTACCTAGAATTACAACAAAATCTTGATTATTAATTTTAATATCAGTTTTTTTTAATATTGTATTTTGATTGACAGTGGTTGTAACTATTTTTGAAACATTGTCAAAAATTAATTTTGGTGTCATTATTTAATACCTCTTTTTAATAAAAATTTAGTCGTTTCGCGAAATTTAGGTAAAGCTAAACAGATTGCTAAAATTATTGCTGAAATTAGCTTTAAATCATTAGGATTGAAGCCAAGTTGTAAGACTGCGAGTAAAATTAATCTATAAATTATACTACCAACAACTATTGCGATTATTCTGTTAGTTAAGGATAATTCTCCAAAAGCCACTTCGCCAATTATTATTGCAGCTAATCCAATAACAATAACTCCAATTCCCATTGTTATATCTGCGTATCCACTTTGTTGTGCGACAAAGGCTCCAGTTAAGGCAATCAAACCATTTGAAACCATTAAGCCTAATATTTTCATATTGTCTATAGAAATTCCTAAAGATTCTGCCATAATTTCGTTGTCACCAGTTGCTATTAAAGCTTGTCCCATTTCCGTATTTAAAAATAGAATTAATAAAATAATAGTAATAAATATAACGATTATACCTACCAAGATTATATTGAAATTTGCTGGTAAATCTCTGAAATATGAAAAAATTGTTTTTTTATCAAGTAAGGATAAGTTTGCTTTTTTTAGTATTCTTAAATTTATTGAGTACAAAGCAGTCATGGTCAAAATTCCTGATAAGAGAATGGGAATTTTTAATTTTGTATATAAAATGGCCGTAGTAAGACCTGCTAAGCTACCTCCAATAAACGATATGGATAATGAGTAAAATATTGAATGTCCAGAATAAATACTGATAGCTGCTATTGAAGCTCCAAGTGGAAAACTTCCTTCTACAGTCATGTCTGGGAAATTTAAAATTCTAAATGTAATATAAAGACCTATTGCCAGTAAGCTCCAGATGATTCCTTGACCAATCGTTGATATTAAAATATTCATTGTAAAATTTCTCCTTTTTCTTTTGCTTCTTTAATTAATTTTTCAGGTATGGTAATGTGTAATTTCTCGGCTTGATTTAAGTTGATAATTGTTTTACCAGTTCTTATGAATTTTATTGGGGTATTTGATGGAGTAGATTTGTGTTTTAAAATATCAATAATCATTTTTCCTGATTGTTTTCCTATTTCGTATTGGCTTAAGCCAACTGTAGCTAATCCGCCATCTTTCATCATGGTTTCAGCAGCTGGAAACACAGGAATCTTTGCTTGTGTTGTTAATGACTTAATATTATTTAAACCACTGGCTACTGTATTATCTGTTGGAATATATATTGCTTGAACATTTGGAATTAACGATTGTGTAACTTGGGTTAAATCATTTAATGAACTTATGCTTGAAACGTGGACGTTCACATGTGAAGCAGTTGCAATTTTTTTGAATTGTTTCATTTGGGTAGTTGCAGAAGGATCGCTTGATGTATAAATAAGTCCAATATCATGAATATTCGGCATTATTTCTTTTATTAATTCAAATTGTTTTTTTATCGGAGCTTGATCGGAGACACCAGTTATATTATTTCCAGAATGCAAATTATTTTTAACCAATCCAGAACCTTTGGGATCTGTTACACCACTTAATACTATAGGTGTTTTTTTAGTTACATTTGCTAACGCTTGTGCTGCTGGAGTAGCTATTCCAACCACGACATCAGAGTTTTTTTGAATTAATTGATTACTCATTGTACTTAAGTTACTTTGATCATTCTCAGCATTTAAATAGTCAATATGTATATTTTTTCCATTTACATATCCTGCTTTTTTTAAACTATCGTTAATACCCTTATTGATTTCGTCTAAAGCTGGATGAGACATTAATTGAAGAATACCCACTCGAGGAATGGTATTTTTTGATAGTTTTTGTGATTCATTAAAAAATGAAAAGATTAAAAAAATGATGATTATTGAAATTGCTCCATATAATTTTTTCATATTATTTTTCTCCTTTTTTAGTTAAAATAAATAAATTGTTGAAATTTTGCGTAAAAAAAAGACAACTTCCAGTTTTAGTGGGAGTTGTCTTTAGACAAAGAAAAAACCCACACAGAAATTTTCCGTGTGGGCAAATTGATTACGCAAAATCAGCCAACACGGTTAGTGTAGGCTTTGCCAACGAATATTTGTTAATATTACAATTGTTTTTTGCATAATCTTTTTCTCCTTTGATAAGTTGAAATGAATTATAGTTAATTTTTTTAATAAAGTCAACTATGTTAGTATATTATAAGTTAAGAAATGAGAGGCATGTTAAATGAGGCCAAGAATTTTAAGCCCAAAAGAAGTAAAGTTACAAGCAAAGATGTTGTTAAAAGTTGAAAGAAAAAGACTTACATTATTAAATCTTCCAGCTGCTGTTTTGACGGTTATTTATTTTACAATGATTTACTACTATTCGTCGTATGTTGTATCTCAATATAGTGTAGATGAAATATCAAAAATGATAACGAGCCAAAAAATTATTGGTTTTTCAGCTAGTCAGTCTATTCTTTTGTTAGGATTTCAGCTGTTTATAGCTATGATTGTTGTTGGTTCACAATATACACTGTTGGATTGGCTAAGAAGTGAAAACAATGAAAGTTTAGCTACTCCAATTAAGAGTGCATTTAGAGTATTTAAACCAGATTACTTTTTTCAAATTATTTGTATGTGGATTATTTCTAATTTTCTTATTCAAATAGGGTTGAGTTATTTGATTATACCTGGATTATACTTACAAGTAGTATTTTCTCAGCAATATTTCATTTATAAAGAAGCAAATTCAAATGGAAGAAAACTAGGTATAATTTCAAGTATGTTTAATAGTTATAGAATTTTACAAAATCATAAATGGGACTATTTCATGCTGGAACTGAGTTTTGTTGGTTGGAATATATTAAATGTACTAACTGGTGGATTATTGTCATTTTGGCTATTTCCTTACAAAAATTCGGCATATACTATTTTTTACAAGGATCTAATAGCACACAAAAAGGGATAAATTTTATCCCTTTTTTTATTTGAGAAAAATAAATGCTGCATCTGAAATAGGAATTTCTACGGCTCCATCTTCTTTTGATTCAACAATAATATTCTTATCATTTTTTTCAAGAATTTTTATTTCTTCACCAATTGTTAATCCAGTAGTCTTAAATTTTTTCAAAAACTCATGATTATCTACTACTCGGTGAATTTTTTTAATAGCTCCTGTTGCAAATTCTGTAAGAGGAGTGTCAGAATTTAGACTACTTTTAATATTTCCAGGAATTATGCCGCCGTGTGGACAGCGAGGCGGATAGCCTAAGAATTCATTTAATCGCTCGCTTAATTCATTATCTGAAGTATGTTCAAGTTGATCTGAAGCTTCATGAAGAGTGTCGATTTCATAGTGTAGTTTTTCAGATAAAAAAACTTCCCAAATTCTATGACGTTTTACTAATTCTTTAGCAACTTTCTTTCCTGAAGTTGTCAAAGTTATTTCATTGTAAGGCTTATGTTCAATTAAACCATCTTTGGCTAGTGAAGCTAGCATTTCAGTAACAGAAGCAGCACTAACATTCATAATTAAAGATATGTTTTTATTAGTAACTTTTCTAAAATCTAAAGTTAACTCGTAGACAACTTTTAGATAGTTTTCTTTGTTAGGTGACATTTTTTTGCTCCTTTAATAATTAGAGTATAGAGTACAAAACAAATAAAGTAAATTTAGTATTGAGAGAATTAATAACAATTGTTATATTAAGTATATATGCCACCTTAGCTCAGGAGGTAGAGCATCACCATGGTAAGGTGGGGGTCGACGGTTCAAATCCGTTAGGTGGCTTAGAAAGTATACTACAAGTGTTTAATTACAGCTATTGGAGTGTAACTGAAATGAGAAAAGTTGTATTTTATGGAGCTGTAACTTTGGATGGCTTTTTATCTGATAATAGTGATGATTTAAGTTGGTTATTTGAAAGTAATTTAAATGGCAAATCTACGTATGAAGAGTTCGAAAAAAACGTAGATACATTTGTAATGGGAAAAACCACTTTTGAAGAAACACAAAATTATCTTAATACTAAAGAATTATATCCTGGAAAAGAAAAAATAGTTTTTACTCATGATTTAACTATGAAATATAATAATACTAAATTTGTATCTGAAAATCCTGCCACAATAATTAAGCAATTAGCAAAAAAAGAAGGTAAGTGGATATGGGTTATTGGTGGTGGATCAATAATTAAACCACTTCTTGAAGAAAATCTTATAGATGAATTATGGATACAAATAGTACCGGTTTTACTTGGACATGGTAAAAGATTATTTGAAGAGGGCAGTTATCGTCAAAGATTTAAATTAAAAGAAGTAACACCTCTTGGTGAACTAACAGAATTACATTTGATTAAATGATTGATTCTGTTATGCAGGTAATTGATTTAATAATAATTAGAACGGAAATCTAAAATGAATAAAAGAATTATTAATTATAGAAATGAAATTCTCAAAAATGATGAAACAGGACACTCTATTGATCATATTGATCGGGTTGTTGAATTATCAAAGAAAATTTTAGAAACTGAACCAACTGCTGATATTGAGATTACTTTAATTGCGGCAAATATACATGATACAATCGATGAAAAAATTGTTAACGATGTAAATAAATCAAAAGAAGAATTAGTTCTTTTTTTGAAAAAGCAGGGTATCAATGAAGATAATATAGAAAAAATATTGTTTATCATTAATAATATGTCGTATTCTAAAAATCTTGATAATAAAATTCAGTTACCTATTGAAGGACAAATTGTTCAAGATGCTGATAGATTAGATGCAATGGGAGCGATAGGAATCGCAAGAGCTTTTTACTACGGTGGAAGTAAAGGAAACAAAATTTACGATTCAAAAATTAAACCAAGAGAAGAATTAACGCATGAAACATATAGAAATGAAGGAACAGTTATTAATCACTTTTATGAGAAATTATTGTTACTAAAAGATCAAATGAATACCACTGAGGGAAAAAGGATAGCCCAAAGTCGTCATAACTATATGGAAAAATTCTTAAAAGAATTTAAAGATGAATACTAAAAAAACGATTCTCAGAGGAGAATCGTTTTTTATATAATTTCGCCGTTATATTCTTTTTTTTGTTCATTGTCAAAATCAATTTTGCTTAATTCTTCAAAAGAATCGGTGAAATAGTCGGCAGCTTGTAAAATCATAACATTAACAGGATTTTTCTTTTCTTGGAATACTACGATATATTTTTTTCCAACAGCCCAACCAACTTCGAATGCTGTTCCTTCATCCATACCGTGACCTTCAAAGTCATGAATGGCAACTATAGCATCTGCTTCTTGCATGGCATTGATATCTCTATGGTAGACTTCTTTACTCCATTCAAGAGTTAATTCAGGGTAATTAGCTTCTTGATTGTTCATTGGGAGATATATATCACCGACTGTTGGGTTTTTTTGTAGAGCCTCAAAAGCTTTTTGAGCACGATTTCTTTGTTCGTTTTGTTCATCAAAAAATGGACCTGCTAGATAAATGTTTTTTGTCATTATTTTCCTCCAATAAGTATTATTAATATCATAATTGAATAAAATAAAACATTCAATGAGTCTTTTATTAGTAAAGTGAATCGCAGCATGACATAATGAAATTAATATACAAAGGAGGTTTTTTTATGAGTATTATAAACGAATTTTATGAACTTTCTAATGGAGTAAGTATACCTAAGTTAGGGTTTGGAACATGGAAAATCCCTGGTGGACAATTAGCCTATGATGCTACTAAGCAGGCAATAGATTTAGGATATAGAAATTTTGACACAGCAAAAAAATATGAAAACGAGAGTAGTATTGGACAGGCAATAAAAGATTCAAGAATAAAAAGAAAAGATATATTCATATCATCAAAGTTGCCTCCTGAAGTGATGACTTTCCAAGAGGTTTTAGATGAATTTGAAAAATCTATTGAAAATTTAAAAACTGATTATATTGATTTATATTTATTACAAGCTCCTTGGCCATGGAATGACATGGGAAATATTCATGATAGAGATAACATGGAAGTATGGAAAGCATTTGAAAAATTATATAAAGATAAAAAAGTAAGAGCTATTGGTGTAGCCAATTTTGGTGTGTTGGATTTAGAAAATGTTATAAAAGACTCTGAAATTAGTCCTATGGTAAATCAAATCAGGCACTTTGTAGGATTTACTCAACCTAAAATTATGAATTTTTGTGTTGAAAATAATATTTTGATGGAAGCTTATTCACCTTTAGCAACAGGAAATTTATTAACTCATTCAGTAATTGAAGAAATTGCAAATAAATATCAAGTTACTCCCGCACAGATAGCAATAAGATATTGTATTCAACATGGCACACTACCTTTACCTAAGGCTATCGGTAAAGAGCATATCGAAGAAAATGCAAAAGTTGACTTTACAATTCTTCCAGAAGATATGAAAAGATTAGAGAAACTCCCAGATACAGATCCTGATAGCAATATAGTTAAATAAAAAAAGCTGGAATTTTCCAGCTTTTTTTAAATATTTAATAATAATGCGCCAATTACTCCAAACAAAATTAATAACAACACATCTACTACAAAAAATATTATCAAAAATCTTAGGGGTTTGACCTTGAAGAAAAAATTATACTGCTTAAATGTTAATAAATTAGCCATTGAAGCAATTACCGTTCCAAGACCTCCAATATTAGTACCTAAGAATACAGCAGAAACTTCTTTAGTGAATTGAGCTACTAGAATAGTAGAAGGAACATTACTCATGAATTGACTTGTGACAATGCTTGTCAAATAGGTACTCATTTGATCCTGTTCTAAAAATTTAAATAAATTTACGACAGAAGGGATTCTACCAGCATTTCCAACTGCAACTGCAAAACACATAAAGATTAATAATAGTGAATAGTCGACGGTTTCTATTACGTGATAATTTAAAAAGATGGTCCAAATAATAGCTGCAACTAGCGGAATCCAAACGGAAATTATTGAAAAAATACTTAGAAAAAATAATATAGTTATAAAAAAAGTTATTGAAAGTGCTGATTTATTTAATACAATATTTTTTAGTTTGCGAGCATGTATCTCTTGTTTAGGAAACGTTAAAGTTAGTAACAATAAAACGATGAAACTGATTATTGTTATTGGAACTGACATCTTGAAAAATTGTCCCATAGATAAATTGTAATAAGTTAAAACATACAAATTATGAGGATTACCAAAAGGTGTCAAAATACTCCCTAAATTAGCAGATACCGCAATCAAAATAACAGGCATAACCGGACTTATCTTAAGATTTTTTGCCATCTTGTGAAAAAGTGGAACCATAGTAAGAATGGCGATATCATTGGTTAAAACTGACGCTCCAAAAAAAGCTAAGCAGACAATTGCCATCATTAATTGGCGGACGGTCTTAGCTCTTTTTGTTAGACTAGCAGCAATAAATTCTAAAAAATCAAGATATTCATACACTTGAACTAGCAACATCATAGATAAAAGTGATGCTATAGTGTGCCAATTTATATCAGAAATAATATGTGGAGCAGTTAAGAAACTAGTTACAACGGCAGCGATGAAGGCGATTAAAAGAACCTTATCACTGATAATTTTTTTGATAATTACGGCCATTTCATATCCTCTTATTTACAAACAACATGCAGATACTATTATAAGGGTTAAAGATGTATTTGAGAACATAATTTTGAAAAAATATTTATTTTCTGAAAATAAAAAACTCAAGAAATATTGAGTTCACATTTCTTGAGTCATATTACCGTCATCAATTTTGTAAATTTTATCCACAAATTCTAATATTCTCTCATCATGAGTAACCATTACGACAGCTTTATTTTGTTGATGGCTAATGGTTTGTAGCATTTTGACAATTTCAATACCTCGTTTAGAGTCAAGACTTGCAGTAGGTTCATCGGCTAGCAATAAAGTAGGGTTATTTACTAAACTTCTCGCAATTGCGACACGTTGTCTTTGACCACCAGATAATTGATTTGGGAATTTTTTTAAATGTTTTTCTAAACCGACAGATTTTAAAATTTTAAAGTTATTTGTTTCATATTCTTTAATATGGGCAATCTTAGAAATGAAATTTAATTGATCTACAACACTTAAATATGGTATTAGCTCAGCATTTTGAAAAATAAATCCTATTTTATTTAAGCGGATATTTGTTAATTGTTTGTCTGTAACTTTAGTGATATCTTCTTTATCAATAACAATAGAACCACTTGTTGGGTGAAGTAAAGCTCCTGCCATTGTTAAAAAAGTACTTTTACCAGAACCACTAGGACCAATTATGGCTACGAATTCTCCTGAATTAACACTTAAATTTATATCTTTTAAGACTTCAATATTTTCATTACCGTCTTTATATATTTTAGAAATATTTTTTAGATTTAAAACTTCCATTATTTGCTTCCTCCGATTGCAGAGATTGGATCAACTTTTGTAATTTTTACTAGTGAAAGGGATGTACTGATTATTGAGATTATAATAAATAATAGATTTGTGCCAATTAGTGTTAATGAATTTAATTCAAATGGCATAGAGGTAGGCAATGAAGCTTTCATCACAAGTATAAGTATGTCTGAAATAATTAATGCAAGTATAGTAATAATTGAAACTTGAGATATTAGACTGAAGCTTAGATATTTAGTAGATGTACCAAGAGCTCTTAGCGTTCCTAATTGAGGAAGTTTCTCAAGAGTTATTATGTAGAAAAACACACCTAAAACAACTACAGAAATTGCAAATAAAAATCCAATCATCATTAATAATGAGCCTTGCTCTTCAGAGTAACCAGGAATATTTTTTATGATTGTTGAGGTATTAACAACATCAAAATTATTGATGTTAGAAATTTTTTTCTTGCTTACAAGAGTATTAATACCTAAGGTGGATATTTTGCTGTTTTCATTGTTGTTAATATAAATAACTGGAGTATGAGAATAGGATTTATCAGCGGTAAACCCGACTATTTTAAATTCCTTATTGGTGATTGTTTCTTTAACCTTATCTCCAATATGATATCCTAATTTTTTAAGTTTTTTACTTGCAACAATATTTGACATATCTGAATTCGATATATTTTTACCTTCACTTATTTCAGGCTTTAAAAAGGCATTCATATCAATTGCAAAAAAAGATATATCGTTTTTATTGTTTTTATTATTAGAACTTTGAATTGTTCTTTGAGATACGGTTAAAGGTGTAAGGTTATTATTTTTTTGTTTAATTTTTTTTATATCGTCATTGGTTAAATTTGAACGACTAATTCTATTACTAGAATTTTTTTCTAAAACGAAGCTCTGAATTTTGCTAGAACTAATTGCGGATTTTCCATCATTAGAAAGTCCATTTGCCAATCCGGTTATAAACATAACTAAAAAAATTATTAAAAATATTATTAAAGTCAATAAACTGAATTTGATTTTACTGTGTTTGATTTCTTTAAGTGCTAAAAACATAATTATCTCCTTTTTGATTACTGTGGTTAATACTAATACTTATAAATCAACTCACAATAGGCAATATAACTTATAGTGTGAATTAATACACACTTGATGTATAATTATGTATAAATTATCAGGGGGACCATTATGGATAGAAGATCATTGAAAACACAACGAAGTATTGAAAAAAGTTTTATATACTTTTTAGAAGCAAAACCAATTAATGAAATTTCAGTCACAGAAATCACAAAAAAAGCGGACTTAAATCGTAGAACTTTTTATATACATTATAAGGATATTTATGATTTACAAAACAAAACAGAAAAACATGCTTTAACCGAATTCTCAAAAATGGTAGAGGCGTACAATGCCAATGAGAAGAGTATCAAATACTTCACACATGTATTAAACTATGTTTTTGATAATATGAAAGAGCTGGGGATTTTATGTAGAAATAAAGATTCAAATTTAATGAATAATCTTCTTAAATTAACAATAAAAAGAGGGATTGAAATACTCCCTTTTAAAAATAATGATGATGGTAATTATATTTTAAGCTATACATGTTGGGGAATGATTGGATTTATGCACACTCTCATAAAATCAAGAAATAATTTTGATGAGAATACTATAGAAATGATGACTTCTTTAATAAATAATTCTATAAGACCTTACCTAGAGGAGAAAAAATGACTAAAATTGCTGTGTACTGTGGAGCTTCAAAAGGATTTGATAAGAAATATTTAAAAAATACAGTTGAAGTAGGAAAATGGATAGTTAAAAATAACTACGACTTAGTTTATGGTGGTGGTAATAGAGGGCTAATGGGGATACTTGCAGACACTGTTTTAGATTTAGGAGGCAAAGTATATGGCGTAATTCCAACTTTTTTAGTTGATGATGAGCAAGCACATGAAAATCTAACTTCTTTAGAGATAGTTGATACAATGGATCAAAGAAAAGAAAAAATGATGAATTTAGCTGATGCTTTTTTAGCCTTACCAGGAGGTCCTGGAACAATTGAGGAAATCAGTCAATCCTATTCTTGGGCTAGAGTAGGTCAAAATGCTAAACCTAATATTATTTTTAACCAAGCTGGTTACTATGATTCTCTTGAAAAAATGTATGATCAAATGGTTGATTTAGGATTTTTGACGAAGGAACATAGAAAAATGCTTCTATTTTCAGATTCATTTGAACAGATAAATGACTTTATTAAAAACTATGATAGTTTTATTTTCTGATATCAAAAAGCGTCTTTTCCTGATTAGAAAAGACGCTTTTTTGCTGGAAAGTATATTATTCTACTTTTTTTCGAATAACTTCTTCGATTATATTAAAGTCTTCAGGTGTAAACTGATGATTTAAAAGGTAGTAATCTTTGGATTGTTTTCTAAATGCTGGTGAGTCAATGTTGCTGACTATTAAATCATATTGTGAAAGTGGTTGAACCTTTGTTGCTACAACATAACCTAAAGAATTGATACGATTAATTAATCTCATTTGAATTAATTTACTGTGCATCATTTCTCCCTGTATATCTACGCCGATTTTATATGATTTCGAACTGTGATTTGATGCAAACAAAAAAATTAGAAGTAGATTAGTAATGAAACTTTTATTTTGTGACTCATAGTTAGCCATTTCAGGATATTCAGACGTGAAAAAATTATTGATAAATTCTCTTATTGGTTTGAATTTTCGTAAGTCAATAAAATTTTCAAAGCTAGAATCTTCATACATATAAATACCACCATAGTAAATGCTTTGGTTCCAACAAATTATATTAATATAATCAGAAATCTCTTTTTGTAAAAATAAGTCATCACTATTTAGTAATTGATTTGAAATTAATAAATCTAAAATTCTTCCCACAATTCCTGTAATTGGTGAATTAGAAGAATCTTGAATTGTCATTATAGCATTAAATATTTTAGAGTTTATAGGGACGATATTATTTCCCATTAAAAACAATAAGAACATTATTGTTTCTTCGGGAGAATTTTTTAGGTTAAATTTATTAAAAAAAGTATCTAGATATTCAGATAAGTCTTTATAAATAAATGATTTTTGATAAACATTCATAAAACTCAGCTGGGTTGAAAAAGTATAATTAGTTGCAGTAAATGGAAATTCATTCATTAAAGATGATGTATCAATTTTATCTTTTTCATAGCGTTTTTTTACTATTGATAGATAGATTTTTAATAGTAAATTTGCTTCTGGGGAAAGTTTAAGATTAAAAGACTCTTCAAAAAAATCAACTGAATCATTGATTTTTGTATTGGTTAAATTCTCTAATAGATAATCATGTGGGATAAAATTGATGGAATAATCAACGAAGAAATGACGTATCTGTAGTTCAGGACCTTTTAAGGATTTATTAGAAATTTTGAGCTTAAAAACTGATAATAATTCATTTAATTCATCAAGTTTTCTATACAGAGTTGAGTGACTAATACCTAATTCATCTTGTAAATCTAACATGTTAATTTCTTTCTTATAAAAAAGTTGTGAAATCACAGCATAATTAGTTGATTTAGAAAGAAAATAAAAAAAGATATTCGATAGATTTTTTTGATCATTTATTTTTAACAATAGTCTGTTTTGTGTAATATCTAAGGTGAAAAAATCGGTTTCTTTTGAAACATCATCTAAAGATTGACAAATTTTAAAAAGAGTTTTTGGTGTAATACCTAAATAAGTATAACAAGCCTCTTTTGTACAGTTGTTGTTATGACTATTCAAATATAGTAGTAGTTCAAATTTTTTTTCGTCCCAAGAATCTAAAAATTTATTCCTATACATAAATTTCTCCCCATCATATAGACAATATAATTCTATTACTCGTATTTTATCAAAAAATATCATTTTTTTCCTATTAAAAGTAAATATATGGGACAAATAGTAGAAATTATCAAAAAAAACTATTTAAATGAACATACTTGGTATGAATTCAAAAAAACTATTCGTTATACTAGGAACTGTTAACGACGTAGTATAAAAATACGTCTTTAAATGTAAATTCTTTTGGGGAAAAGAATTTTTGGGGACCAGCGGTTTTGGGGAAAACTTAAGGGGAAAGTTTAGTTAGAGTAAGAATATATAAATTCAGAGTGACTGAATAAAAAAACCAACCTTTATAGGTTGGTTTTTTGCTATTCTCTTTTAGATAGAATATCTAATTCTTTTTTAACTTCTGCTCTTTTTTTACTATCAATTAAAACTATAAGTGTATCTCCTGGTCTAATAACTGTATCCCCATTTGGAATAATGTTGTTATCCCCATGTCTAATATAGCTTAACAAAGTCTTTTGAGGCCATTTTATATTTCTAACTCTTTGCTGCGTAAATGAACTGTTTTCGTATATTGGAAATTCAAGTTGATCAATATCACTACTTAGTTGATTAACTTTGTTGATTGATATTTTCTTTTGGAGTAAAGACTCATAGATAGGAGCACCTCCTAATACATCAACTGTTATATAAGCTACTAAAGAAACTACAGCAAGTGGCAATAAATGGGACAAATTACCAACCATTTCTGTTATTAAAATAATTGCTGAAAAAGGAGCTTTTCCTATTCCTGAAAAATAACCGGCCATAGAAAATATTAAGAGATTAGAAATATACTCAGTAGGAAGCAAGTGAAACTGATTCAAAATTAGTCCTAAAATTCCTCCTATTAGTGCACCTAATGTTAAGATAGGAAGAAAAATACCACCTGGTAAACCTGATCCATAAGAAATGATGGAAAAACTAAATCTAAGTAGAAAAATAAAGATTATTAAAAAAAGAGTGATGTGTTGCTGGGAAAGATCCAGAATTAAGGAATTTCCGCCACCTAAAAATTTAGGGGCATAGTAACCAATAGGAACTAAAATAAGTAATGGAATAAATCCATAAAAATAATTTGGAATATTAGCAAATAATTTTTCATAGATATTTGGCATTATTAATGTTGATTTTTGATATATAAAGCCAAGTAATCCGAGAATTATCCCTAAGATTATTAAAATCCAATAATAATTTAATGGGAAACTTTTTGTATAGTGAATATTTAAAACGGGTGTTAAACCAAAAAAATTAGATGAAATAAAATCAGAAAATAAAGAACTTGATAACGCACTTATCCAAACTAAAGGAGAAAAATTGTGATAGACTTCCTCTAAAATAAATAAAGTGCCCGCAATAGGAGCATTAAATGCAGCGGATAGTCCTGCCGCTGCACCACTTGCAATTAATATTCTTTTCTCGGAAGGGTTGGAATTAATTATTTCTGAAGTTCCTTGTCCAATTACTCCACCTAATTGAATTGATGGTCCTTCACGTCCTAAAAACAATCCAGATCCAATACTTAAAATACCAGCAATAAATTTTTTCCAAAGTACTGAAAACCAAGAAACATTTAATTCTCCCATAAGTTGGCCTTCAATTTCAGGAATACCAGAACCTTTAATATTTTGATCAGATTTAATCAATAAAGAAGCTATTACTCCAATTATTAAAAATATAAAAATGAGTATAAATAGATATATGTGATTTGAATGAGCAAGACTAAAAAAAGATATAATAATAAATAACATTTTTTGAATAGCTAATCTAAATAGACTGACGACTATTCCAGTCATTGTTCCGATTAAGGCGCCTTTTAGAATAAATAAAATATTTGTATTGTTGAGTAATTTATTTTTTTTCATATATACATTATAGAACAAAAAAAGACATATAAATGTCTTTTTAATTCCACCATAATTTAATTAATGCCTGAGTACCATCATCACCGAGATTTTTTTCGTCAACTAGTGTTTCATATAATTGAGTAGCAACTTTAGTAGCGGGTAAGTCTATATTCATTTTTGCTGCTTCATCAAGAGCAATTCGTAAATCTTTTAGAAAATGTTTAGCAAAAAATCCAGGAGTAAAATCATCCTTTAATACTCTTGGCGCATAGTTAGAAAGACTCCAATTAGCGGCTGAGCCACCTTTAACAGTGTCAACAATTTTATTCAAATCTAAGTTAGCTGCTTTGGCATAAACTAGTAGCTCGGTCATTCCTGTCATGGTTCCAGCAATCATAATTTGATTTGCCATCTTAGCATTTTGACCAGCACCGTATGATCCAAAGTAATTAAATGTTCCACCAATAACTTCAAAAATTGGTAATAATTCGCCATAAGCTTCTTCATCTCCTCCAACCATAATTGTTAGAGTTCCGTTTTTAGCTCCTAAATCTCCACCAGAAACGGGTGCGTCTATTGCTTTAATATTATTTTTTTCAGCAAATTCACCAATTTTTTTTGCCAGAGTGGGTGTACTTGTTGTCATATCAACTAAGATTTTATCTGAAGTTGCACCAGCAAATATTCCTGAATTAGAAAAATATATATCCTCTACATCTTTTGGAAAACCAACCATACTCATGATAATATCTGAACTTTCGGTTACACTTTTAGGTGAATCAAACCAATTAGCACCTTTTGAAAGTAGAGGTTCTGCTTTTGATTTTGTGCGAGTATATATATTAATGGGATAATTAGCTTTTAATAGATTATTAATTATCCCAGTTCCCATAACACCAGTACCAATAAATCCAATTGTTTTCATGATAATTCTCCTTTTATAAAATTAAAAAGCAGTATTAATATCAGTATCACCATTTACAATAGAGTAATCTTTACGAATAGATTTTTTATTATCAATTAATGAGGACAATACATCGGCTACATCAAAACGAGAAATTTTGGTGTTTTTACTAAAGTCATCAACCGAGATTTTTCCTGTTGGTTGATCATTGGTTAATACACCGGGATGTATGATTGTATAGTCAAGATTTGAACGTCTTAACTCACGATCCGCATAAAATTTTGCTATCATATATGGTTTTATTGGTGAGTCTTTATATTTTTCTCTGTCATCAGCTTGAGCAGAACTCACCATTATGTAACGCTTGATACCAGCTCTTTGGGCTGCTTCCATTGTTTTAACAGCACCATCTAGATCGATTTCTAAAGTCATATCATCGCCTGTTTTACCACCAGAACCTGCGGTGAAAATAATACTGTCGCTACCTTCCAGTGCTTTGGCAATTTCTTCAACTGATGATTGAAGATCAATTAATTTAGAAGGTATATTTTTTTCTTGGAGATTTTCAAGCTGTTCCTTTTTCCTAACACCGGCAGTAAAATTAATATTTTTACTTTGTAATTTTTTAACTAGTAGTTGGCCAATTTGTCCGTTTGCACCAATAATAAACGTGTTTTCCATGTTATATCTCCTTTTTCATGTCATGATGATTAATTCCTGCATCAATATATTGTTCACCAATCACATGATATCCCAGTTTTAAATAAAATTCTTGTGCCTGATCTTGAGCACCTAAAATCAAATAATTAATATGCTTATTTTGGGCCATGTTTTCGATATGTTTTAGTAATTGTTTAGCTAATCCTTTTTTTCTAAATTCTTTGACGGTAGCTACTCTTTGAATATGCCAGCCGTTATCAGCTGTATTGTAAAACCTAGCAGTAACGATTGGTATGGAGTCTTTGTAGCCGACTAAATATGTTGAGTTGCTTTCAAATTCATCGATTTCCATATCTTCAGGCACATTTTGTTCTTTAACAAATACATTTTTTCTTATCTGTAATGCATCTTTATAAATCTGGGAATTTAAATCAGTAGTGATCTTTATCTCCATAAGATTCCCCCTTTTATTAATTTATATCTTTATTGTAGCTATAAAAAATAAAATAGAAACCAAAAAGTATTATAGTTATAATTAAGTTGAAGGAGTTGATTATATGAAAATATTGGGGATTTTGGCTAGCCATCAAAGAAATGGTATAAATGCCCAGCTCTTAGCAGAAGTAATGAAAAATGTGAATGAAAGTTGTGAACAAGAAACAATATTTCTAGAAGATTATAAAATCACCCCAAGAAAACGTGGTGAGAAAAATCTTGTATTAGAAGAATTAAGTGAAAAGTTAATGCAAGCGGATGTTTGGGTATTTGCTGCTCCAACTTATTGGCGTGAATTATCAGGTGTATTAAAAAACTTTTTTGATTGCATGAGACCGAAGTTTGTTTATTTTAAACAAAATGGAGATACAATACCCGGACCATTTAAAAATAAACATTATTTGAGCCTAACTAGTTGTTATGCAAGTAAAACAGAGAATTTTATAACTGGAGTTACTGACGAGAGTTTTAAAACAATTGATAGAGTTATGAGTACTGCTGGTGTTATAAAAGTTGGTGAGATTGTTTTGCCTGGTACATTTGGTATGAAGGAATTACCTGAAAATAAGAAAAAAATTTGTAAAAAATATGGAGAAAAAATTTCCAATAAAATACGAAAGGATGATTCTACTTTGAAAAGATATATACAATTATTTTTTATGATAGCAATAATGGCATTATTAACTATGGGAATTCAAGCAGGATTAGGTAGTGTAGTATCAATGAATAATTTTTGGATAAATTATGTTAGTTTTACTATAATATTCTTTATTTTATTGGCTATTATTTTACACTTTGTGACTTTTATGAAACATAGAAGAAGATAAAAATATAATTTTAAAAAGTACATCGTATGATGTACTTTTATTTTGGGATTAATTAATATATGTTTATAAAGTTAAAAAGTAGAGATTAAATATGATTGAATTTAAAAATATTTCTAAAAATTACGATGATAATTCAGTAATAAGTGACTTGAATTTAAAAATAGATGACAATGAGTTGTTTGTATTAGTTGGCCCAAGTGGGAGTGGGAAAACAACCACTCTAAAAATGATTAATAGATTGATTAAACCAAATAGTGGAAATATATTAGTTGATGGTAAAGATATAACTGATTTTGATTTACGTGAATTTAGATTACATACAGGATATGTATTACAAAATATTGCGTTATTTCCTAATATGACTATTTGCGAAAATGTTGCAATCCAATTAGAACAACTAAAATGGAAAAAAAGAGATATAAAAGATCGTGTAAATAATTTATTAGATCAGGTAGGTTTAGACCATAAAATTTATGCTGATAGATATCCCAGTGAATTATCGGGAGGAGAGCAGCAGAGAGTAGGAATCATTCGAGCAATATCAACAGGACCTAAAATTATTTTGATGGACGAGCCTTTTAGTGCATTAGATCCCATATCAAGAAGACAATTACAAGATATAATTATTAAATTGCACCAAGATATAAAATCTACCTTTGTTTTTGTTACTCATGATATGCAAGAAGCACTTAAAGTTGGAACAAAGATAGCCGTTATGAAAGATGGTGCTATTCAACAGGTCGGAACAACGAAAGAAATTCTTAATACACCAGTTAATGATTTTGTGAAAAGTTTTTTTAAAGATAGTCATAACCTTAAAAATATAACGGCTCAGTATTTGGTGACTATTGATTATGCACAAAAGAAAATTCCTGAGAATGAGAAGTTTATAGAGGTAAGTAACGAAACACCCGTTTTTGAACTTGCTCAAATTTTTAAGGAAAATAAAAATATCAAAGTTGGGGAATGTTTTATCACAATCGATAATTTTTTGAGTTTTATCAGTGATGAACAAATTATAAATTAGTATGAATGAAATAATTAGAACTTTCCAAACGGAAAGAGGTCAAATAATAAAGGCTATTTTTCAACATATAGAAATATCACTAGTTTCAATTTTTATTGCAATACTTATTGCAGTTCCATTAGCAATTTTACTTAGAAAACATAAAAAAATAGCAGAAATCATATTACAAATAACAGGTATTTTTCAAACAATTCCTAGTTTAGCTTTGTTAGGATTGTTAATTCCCTTTGTTGGAATAGGGACGATACCGGCTATTATTGCACTTGTTGTATATGCTATTTTACCTATATTTCAGAATTCTTATTTGGGGCTAGTTTCAATAGATCCTTCACTTAATGAAGCTGCGGAAGCATTTGGATTAACGGAATTTAAAAAATTAGTAAAGATACAATTACCACTATCAAAAAATATGATAATCTCAGGTATTAGAATAGCAACGGTATCAGTTGTTGGAACAGCAACACTAGCAGCACTTATAGGAGCAGGTGGATTAGGATCTTATATACTATTAGGAATACAAACAAATAATAATGCTTTATTAATTATAGGTGCTGTTGCAGCCGCATTATTAGCAATGATATTTAGTTTTTTAATTAAGCTGGTAAGTAAATTGTCATTAAAAAAAATATTTATTATATTAGTATCATTGTTAATAGTTATTACAGGTACAACAATGTTTAATTTGGAAAAATCAGATAATAAAAATATAGTTATAGCAGGTAAAATGGGGAGTGAACCTGAGATATTAATAAATATGTATAAAGACTTGATTCAGGAAAAATCACCTAAAACTCGAGTTATTTTAAAGAGTAACTTTGGCGGAACTATTTTTTTATTTAATGCATTAAAAACCAACCAAATAGATTTATATCCCGAATTTACAGGGACAGTAATGGAATCGTTAATAAAAACTTCTAAAGTAAATCACAATCAGGATAAGACTTATAAACTTGCAAAAGAAGGATTAAAAAAGAAATATAGCATGGCATATTTGTCACCAATGAAATATCAAAATGGATTTGCACTGGTGGTTAAAAAAGATTTTGCACAAAAATATAATCTGAAAAATATTAGTGATTTGAATAATGTATTGTACAGTTTAAAAGCAGGATTTGACAATGATTTTTACCATCAAAAAGATGGCTACAAAGGACTCAAAAAACTATATGGAATAAGAATAAGTGATATAAAAACTTTAGATCCAAGTTTTAGGTACAAGGCATTAATACAAGGAAAAGTAAATATTGTTGATGGTTTTACAACAGATGCTGAAATAAAAGAATATAATTTAGTGGTGTTAAATGATGATAAACAAATGTTTCCTCCATATCAAGGAGCTCCTTTAATGAATCAAGATTTTGCAAATAAAAACCCCAAAGTTGTTAGTCAATTAAACAAACTTTCGGGTAAAATAACTGATGCTGATATGAGAGAAATGAATTATCAAGTCACAGTAAAGCATAAAAAAGCAGATGTCGTAGCTAGACAGTATTTGATTAAAAATAATATTTTAAGTCACTAGCAGGAGATGGGTAGGAAAAAATCATTCTACTCAATTGCTCTTTATCAATATTGTGGTCTGAAATAAAAGTGAGATAGTTAATTATCTCATCACTTATAGATGAATAAACAACAGCGCCTACAAATATATTTTTTTCAAAAATAGTAGTAACTCTAGCGTCACTTTCCTTGATTCTATTAAAGGAATACCAATTTGTTACGTCCTGATCAATAATTTCATATTGATCGGGATTTTTTTTTGCTTCTTCAATGGAAATACCAAATTTTGAGATTTCTTTATTAACAAAGGCCGTCTGAGGTATTTTAGGATATGATACTGCTTTTTGATCACCAAGAATATGATTTGCTACATAAGAACCCTCAAAGGTTGCAACAGGTGTCAATTTTGGAACGGTCTTGCTTAATACATCACCGATGGCATAAATATTATCATTAGTTGTTTGTAAGAATTCGTTTGTCAAAATCCCTTTTTTATCAAAATCTACTCCAGCTATTTCCAGATTAAGATTATCAATATTAGGACGTCGACCTAAGGCGGAAATAGTCTTATTAACTTTTAAATTTAGATTATCAGTTCCTAAAATAGTATCGTTGGTTAATTCTGTTACAGAGGTATTAAAGTGAAAAATAATCCCTTTATTCTCTAAATCGGATATTATTTTTTTCGAATAGGATTCAGGAAAATCTCTTAAGATTTTATCATTGTGTTGAATTATATGAACTTCAGCGCCAGATTCAGCAGCGATATTTGCTAACTCAATTGAAACATATCCAGCACCAACAAATGCGATTTTTGAAGGGAGATTTTCAAATGAAAGAAAATCAGTACTTGTATTGAAATACTCTTTTCCTGGAATATCAGGAATAATTGGTGATTGTCCAGTAGCAATAATAAAATTATCAGCTGTGTAAATTTCGTTATTAACAGATATAGAATTTTTCGAAATAAATGAAGCTTCTCCATAAACAGTATCAATATTATTAGAAGTCAAACTATTTTTAGTTTCAATAGGAATTTTGTTTGTATAAGAAGATTTGAACTTCATAAGATCTTTCCAAATAATTTTTGGAGTACTATCTAATCCAAATCCATTCAGATTTTTCGACTGATTTTTTGCTTGTATTGCAGAATACAACATTTTTTTTGGATCACATCCATAATTTGGACAAGTTCCACCCCAAAGATTATTTTCGACAACAAGCACTGCTTGTTTTTGGTTGAGAGCGTAAGCCGAAGCTAAACCCCCAGGGCCTGATCCAATTATAATTGTTTCATATTTTTTATTCATAATAGTGTCCTCTTTTTTCAATATAACATGTTGATATTTATTTCGTCTATAAAATAAAATTGACAAAAATCATTTACGGGTATACGGTTAATTGCATAAGTAACTAACCAACTAGCTAGGAATGTTATTTTACTTTGAAAGGAATGATTTTGTGTATTTTAAATTTAATGACTCAACACCTATATATCAACAGATCGCTCAACAAATAGAAGATTCAATTCTTAAAGGAATTTATAAAAGTGGAGAACAGATTCCTTCTACGACTGAAATTTCTAAGGAGTACAGAATTAATCCGGCAACAGTTTTAAAAGGGATGAATATTCTTGTAAATAAAGGCTTGATTGAAAAAAAACGTGGTTTAGGGATGTTTGTAACTAAAAATTCTCAAACACAGATTAAAACTACGCATCAAGAACAGTTTTATGACAACTATGTTATTAAGACTACCAAAATGGCTAAAGAATTAGATATCGGTTTAGAAGAACTCCAAAAACTTATTAAAAAGGGGTATGAAGATGAGTGAATTAAAGATAAAAAATATAGAAAAAAGTTATAAAAAGAAGAAAGTTTTAAAAAATATAAATACAATATTCAATGAAAATAAGATATATGGATTATTGGGGAGAAATGGTGCGGGCAAATCGACTTTGATGAATTTAATAAGTAATAGAGAATTCCCGACCGATGGAACGATTACTTTAAATGGTGAAATTGTAACAGAAAATGAAAATGCACAATCACAAATATATTTAAGCAGTGAAAAGAATTTTTTTAATAAGGATTCAAAGGTAAAAAGAATTTTAAAAACGGCAGAGTTATTTTTTGGAGATTTTGATTGGGAGCTAGCAAATCAAATGATTTCAAAATTTGAATTAGATACAAATCTGAGAATAGGCGGACTATCCACAGGTTATAGTTCAATTACCAAACTAATAATTGCTCTTTGTGCTCCTGTAAAATATGTTCTTTTGGATGAACCCATTTTAGGACTAGATGCAAATCACCGAGATTTATTTTATGAATTTATGATGGAAACTTATACAAAAAGGCCAAGAACATTTATTGTTGCTACACATATCATAGAAGAGATGGAACAGTTATTTGAACATATTATTATTATAAAAAATGGTGAGATTGTTGACGATGATATCGATAATTTATTGAATTCAGCTGTGATTTTAGAAGGTAGAGCAGAGTTGATAACCGATATTGAAAACAAATACGATGTTTTTTATTCTCATAGTTTTTCTGAAATAAAACAAATATACATAAAAAATATCTCTATGAATGAGGAATTACCGGATGAAATTAGAATTAAGAGATTAAACTTGCAAGAATATTTTGTTGGGAGGACAAATCAATGAAATTAATGGCAAATATTAAAGAAAGAATAAGAAGAACAGGCTATAGTATAATTACTTTTTATGCATTTCTAGTTACGTTTACTTTGATAATTCCCTTTATAGTAAGTTTATTAAATGATGAACCTATTGTAGTAAGTGATACCATGTATATAATTGTTCCAACATTATTTTATTCGTTATTTGTTGGAGTGATAATGATAAATGCTGGGTTTAATATGGCAATTCAATTTGGTTCAAAAAGAAGTACTATATTTAAGTCTTATGTTGTATCTTCTGTTATTATCTCTTTTGTAATGACTGTGGTTAATGATATTTATTCATTAATATTAGATAAAATTGGTAATGGTGCAAATACAAAAGTGGCAGACATTTTATTTAAAGTTAGTAACTATTCATTTGAGAATAACTTATTAGATTTTTTATTAATAATTTTAGTTTTGAGTTTAGGGATGATAGCAGGATTAATTCTAAAAAGATACAAAAAAGAATATTTAGTAATCATTGCAGCATGTTTGGTGTTTTCACCTATGCTTATAATTTATATATTCAGAAATTTATCTAATGAAATGCAAAACACAATTGTAAGGTTATTAAAAGTAATTTCAGGTGTTCAAGGTCCAAACATATGGGCTTTAATAGGCACGGTAACTGTTTTATATATGCTATGTAATGTTATTTCCTGGGCAATAATTAGAAGACAGCCTGCAAAATAAAAAAGAATTCCAATTGGAATTCTTTTTTATTTTGTATACATCTGATCAATATGATCTAAAACCATTGAATAATTTGGCTCATCTGATTGGTTCTCTAATACTTCTTTATAAGTTATTACACCCTCAGAATTTACTACCCAAACTGAGCGTAAATCAAGGTTTAATTCAGGAATGAATATACTCAGCGCTTTACCGAAATTCTGATTTTTATCAGAAAGCATTCGCATATTTTGAACGTTCTCAGCAGCACACCAATTATTCTGTTGTTCAATTGTATTAGTTGAGATTGTAACAAAATTAATTTCGTTATGATTATCAACTTCTTGATTGAAATGCTTGGTCTGGATGCTACATACTCTTGTATCAATATCAGGAACGACACTTATTAATAGCGGTTTATCACTGAGCAAGCTGTTCAGTGAAACAAGATTATTATTCTTATCAAAGACACTAAAAGATGGCATTTTTGAACCTATTTCGGGTCTATTTCCCGGAACTCTTACTTCTTTTCCATGAAAAGAAAAACTCATAAAATCACGACCTTTCATTATTTAATTCAATCATACGTTAAAAACTACTACTCTACAATTTATATGCTGTTAAAATACGAGATCTCTCTTATTGTATTTCATCAAACTGCTGATCCATAAGAGAAGTGAACCAATAAGAAAAGCAATTATATATTTATTATCTAATGGAGTTATCCAAGTTCTTTTTATTAGTCCAAAAAGTGAAATATCTATCGACCATTTAGGCATTTTAAACAATTTTCCAAAATAATTTACAAAGAATGCATAGTAGAGTATCAACCATATTAAATTATTAAATTTAGATAAGAATGTAATTAAAAAAGCACCTATAGTTAAAATAAACAACATTATTGGAAGGTATGAAATAAATGCATTAAAAAAATGATCAAAAGAAATTGGATTTTTTAAAGTGCTATTTTGGGCATAAAATAGTCCCAATGTTCCTGAAAAAAATGTTAATAAAGTATTTAAAATACCAATAAAAAAGTAGGTCGAAAAGATTTTAGTACGAGATGTTTTTTTGCTGTGAATGAGTTCAAGAAATCCCTTAGTTTCATCTGTTTTGATTCTAAATATAGTTAATAATCCTGGAATAGTAGAAATAACAGAGAAAATCCCTAATATCATAAATGAAAAATTAATAATCATTTTATTCTGCTGCTTGGCAATCATTTGCATAAGTAGTGGATTACTGGAAGCAATTTTTCCAATATCTTTAAAGGCAGAACCGTAGGCTAATCCAGCACAAAATAAAATAAATATCCATACTAACATTGAAGTTAATTGATTTCTAAATATTAAAGATGAAAATCCTGATAATAAAGCAGAAGCCGATTTTCTTCCTTTTAAAGTAGGCAAAATTCCTGTACCAATATCTCTTTTTAGTTGAAGAGAAAAACTGATTACTAAAATGATTATAGTGAATAATATAGTAATAAATAGTGGACTTAGATAGTTTTTATCTGTGACACTAAGTTTGGTTAACCATCCAAAAGGAGTGGACCAAAGTAAAAAGTCCTTTTTATTTTGAGAGCCATTTATTAAAAGTACATAAAAAACAAGAAATGTTGCGTAAGATAAAATATTAGTACCACTAGAAGTATTAGCTAATTGTGCAAATAATATTGTTAGTGTCCCAAAAAAGAGTCCAATTAAACTTATTCCTAAAGAGAAGACAAAACTTGATTCAATACTTAATCCAGAAATATTTAAAAATGTAAGACTTATAAAGTTGAACAAAAAAGTAATAGTAAATAATATACTTAGTTCAAAAAAACTTGCCATCGGCAATGATAATCTACCTATACTTTTTGATAATAATAATTCACTTAAGTTTGAGTCTTCTTGACTGCGAGTATTTTTAATTGCGATGATAATTGAAAAAATAATTGCTAAAATACTACTCCAAACAATCATCATCGAAGAGTAAATACTACCAACAGAATAATTACCATGGAAAGGGCCAATAATTGCTTTCATTGCCGGCTGTTTTATTGTTTCAACAATCGCTACTCTGGAACTGTAACTTTTAAAAACTGCTGGTAATACTGCTGCAACTCCGGTTATTAGTATAAATAAAGATAAAATAGCTCCAACAATTAAAAGTGAATCTTTTTTTAGATATGTGCGTGTTAAATAACCAGTTTTTTTAAATAAATTACTCATTATTATCACCACTCATTTTATAATATTGTAAAAATATTTGTTCAAGTGTTGGCTTAGTACTTCTTAAACTAACTAATCCAAGAGAAGTGAGATAATTGATGGCATTATTCAAATTATCCGCATTAACTTGAAAACTAACTTTATTGTTCTTAATAACTAGATTGGTAATTCCTTTAATATTTTTGATCTCTGTTGGTGAATTTTTAACATTAGCTTCAATAAGAGTGTTTGTTAAATATTGCATTTGTTCAAGAGTACCTGTCTCAATTATTTTTCCTTCTCGGATAATAGAAATACGATCGGCAACTTCTTCAACTTCACTTAAGATGTGGCTTGAAAGGAGTATACTTTTTCCACTTTTTTTAAGAGCTTTTAGATGTTTTTTGAATATTTCTTCATTTAATGGGTCAAGGCCAGATGTGGGCTCATCAAAAATATAGATTTCTGCATCTGTAGAAAAAGCGGCTATTAGGGCGACCTTTTGTCTATTTCCTTTTGAATAAGTTTTGTTCTTTTTTGAAGTATCTAAATCAAAATCATTAATCAAATCATCAGTTAGTGAGGTATGTTTTTGATTATTCATTTTTAATAAAAGATCTATAGTTTCTCCACCAGTGAGATTAGGCCAAAGATAGACATCTCCTGGCACATAAGCAATTTTTTCATGAATCTTTGCTGCATTTGTAAATGCATCTTGGCCAAATATTTCAACTTTTCCTGAAGTGGGATTAAGAATACCAAGTATTGATCTAATAGTTGTAGATTTTCCAGCACCATTGGGACCAATATATCCAAGCACTTCCCCACTATTGAGCGTTATATTAATATCATCTAGTGCTTTAAAGGATTTGAATTTTTTTGTTAAGTGTTCAATTTTTAATTGAATTGTCATCGCGCAACCTCCTAATTAAGCTGAATATTAATACTAAAAAAAATAAAAGTCAATAAATAAATGAACTATTAAAACCTAAAAAGTTCAGTTATTTATTTTGAAAAATAAGCGATTAAATTGTAATATGAACTTTGTAAGTAGATTAGTTCACTTAGGAGAAATGTAGATGAAAAAAGATGAATTAATATTAGATTCAGCTCAGAAGTTGTTTTATAAAAAAGGATATAACAAAGCTAAAGTTGAAGATATTGCTAAAGAAGCAAATGTGTCAAAAGTGACTATTTTTAAGTATTTTGAAAGTAAGAAAAAATTAGCTCACAAAGTTGTGATTAAAGCTATTAGGGATGGATATATAGATTTTAATAAAATTGTGAATAATGACTCGTTGGATTTTAAAGAAAAAGTTAAGCAAATGATTGAGGCAAAATATAAAGGAGCTGAAGAAATAAATGAGAATTTCCGCAATTTTATGTTAGAAGAAATGCAAGATAATAAAGGTAAAAATGAAATTTTAGATGAGTATAATAAAGGCAAAAAAGAATTTTGGAATAATTTTTTCCGTGAAGGAAGAAAAAGTGGGGAACTTCGGCCAGAAGTATCAAATAAAACGATATTGGTATTTATTAATATGTTAATTAACTATGTTGTAAATGATGAACAAAAAAATTCTTTTGATATGATTGAACTCATTGATTTATTTTTTTATGGGGTAATGAAAAATGACTAAAATTGAACTGGAACAATTTAATACTAATGATTTTAGTGATTTTTTTGAGTTGATATCTGATCCAAGTATAAAAAGTGCAGGATTTCCTCAAAATTTAACGGAAAATGTAGCAAGAGCAATGTTTAATGAAATAGTAAATAATCCTTGGTATAACAAGATATTATATAATAATAAATTTGTAGGATTGTTATTTTTAAACCAGAGAGGGCAATCAAAAGATTTAGTTAATACAAGGGAACTAGGTTTTGCAATTGATAAAAATTATAGAAATAAAGGTATTGTCACAGATGCTGTTGAGCTAGCTATTGTATATTCAAAAAAACTCAATATTACTGAGTTGTGGGCGTCTACTACCAAACAAAATGAGGCATCAAAAAAAGTTTTGTTAAAAAATGGTTTTGAATATAAGTATGAAGCGGATATGAGTATATTGGGATTGCAAAATCAACAATATTATATGAAAAAGCTCTAATAGTTATATTTTTATTGAATTAAGAATTTGTATATATTACAATGTCTCTAACAAATAGAGGTGCATTGATTATTAGTAAATAAAAACTGCTGACATAGCAGCTATAGTTTTTATTGAAAGGATGAGATGCCGAAATGGATATTTTCTATGAAAAGTATCTGTTGGGATATTGCTTAATAGGTAATATACTGTCGCAGAAAACTGCGGTGCGCTATTAATAACTGAGATAAGTGAAATTAAACTCTTTGTTATGCGCAATGCATAATAAAGAGTTTTTTAGTTATTATTCGACTATTTGTAATACTTTATAAGTAGGTAAGAATATGAGTAAGAATACAAAAGTGAATAGGTCA
This sequence comes from Daquilactobacillus linshuiensis, assembly GCF_052828685.1. Lineage (NCBI taxonomy): Bacteria > Bacillati > Bacillota > Bacilli > Lactobacillales > Lactobacillaceae > Daquilactobacillus > Daquilactobacillus linshuiensis. The sequence goes on from NZ_CM128255.1 coordinate 136,155, forward strand.
CTTAAGACAAGACATCTATCGATGATAGCGTTAGGTGGAAGTATTGGAACAGGATTATTTGTTGCCAGTGGGTCGGCGATTTCAACTGCTGGACCAGGTGGAGCGATGGTTGCTTATACAGCAATTGGTATTATGGTATATTTTTTAATGACTAGTTTGGGCGAAATGGCCACTTATATGCCAGTTTCAGGATCGTTTTCGACATATGCAAATAAGTTTATTGACCCAGCTGTTGGATTTGCATTAGGTTGGAATTATTGGTTTAACTGGGCTATTACCTTAGCCGTTGATTTATCAACAACCGCAATTATTGTTCATTATTGGTTGCCCTCAATTCCAGGATGGCTAATTAGTTTGTTTTTTTTAATAGTGATTTTTTTTATTAATATCATTTCTGTTAAGACTTTTGCGGAATCTGAATATTGGATGTCAATGATAAAAGTTGTTACAGTTATTGCATTTTTAATTGTTGGTGGATTGATGATTTTCTTTGGATTTAATGGCAAATCTAGTGTTGGATTGACGAATTTTCACTATAAAAAAGCTCCATTTGTTGGAGGCCTTCCCTCAATGTTGAGTGTCTTTGTTGTTGCAGGATTTTCGTTTCAAGGTACTGAACTTATTGGAATAACAGCTGGAGAATCAAAGACTCCTGAAAAAAGTATCCCTAAAGCAATCAAACAAGTTTTTTGGCGTATATTAATTTTTTATGTATTAGCTATTTTTGTGATTGGAGCTTTGATACCATACACCTCACCAAAATTATTAGGCTCAAGTGTAAAAGATATTGCGATAAGTCCTTTTACATTGGTGTTTGACAAGATTGGATTAGTTGGAGCTGCTGATATTATTAACGTAGTAATATTGATAGCAGTATTATCTGCTGCAAATTCAGGAATGTATGCAGCAACGAGAATGCTATGGTCAATGGGAGAGACAAACTTTGCACCGAGAATTTTTTCAAAGACGAATAATAATGGTATACCAGTCTTTGCATTATTAGTAACGGGGATATTTGGTTTAGCAGTTTTAATGTTAAGCATCGTTGGTAGTAATGTTTATCAATTATTAGTTGCAGCAAGTGGATTGACTGGATTTATTGCTTGGTTAGGTATTGCTTGGTCGCATTATAGGTTTAGAAAAGCATTTATTGTACAAAAAAAGGACCTAGGAATTTTAAAATATAAGGCTCCACTTTATCCATTTGGTCCATTGTTAGCTATTTTTTTAGGAGTCATTGTAATTTTCGGTCAAGATATCAACTCTGTATTATCATTAAATTGGTTTAATTTAATGATTAGTTATATGAGTATTCCATTATTTGTGATATTTTTTATTTATTATAAAGTAAAATATAAAACTAAATTTATAAAATTAGAAGATATTGAGTTGTAAATATGTGTTTAAAAAAGTAAAATAAATTAACGTTAAAATGAATATTAATGTCGGAGGAATTGTCTTGGAAAAATCAAACGATTTATTTTTAACTTCTTCAGATTCAGAAAAGTTAAGTTTATTTATTAAAATTGCTCAAATCAAAGTCAGAGAGATGGCAGATACTGACAGATTAAGCACTTATAGAGCACTTGACTATAAAATAGAAGAAGTGAACTTAAGACAAATCGCTATCTTACTTAAAAAAAGTTATGGAAGTATTTACAACACTTATTTAGGAATTCTAAATGATATGGAAGAAATATTGGGAAAAAAGAATCCTAGTATTTCTGAAATATTTAATGTAGATCCGGATAAGTACCATTTTTATTTGGTAAAAAATTCTCATCCTTATAAATTTATTATGAACTGTATTATTAATGAAAAATGTAGTTCGTTTCAAACTTTTTATGAGGAAGAAAATAGTAGTAAAGCTACAGTTTTAAGGCACTTAAAACCCATTAGAACAATCATGAAAAAGTTTAATTTGCGTTTAACCTATGAACCAATAAAAATTATTGGTGATGAAAAGATGGTAAGACTAGGATTGACTGGATTGATTTGGAATGCAACACGTGGATACGAGTGGCCTTTTAAGAACATATCGCACGATAGATGCTTAGATTTTGTTGAATATGCTCTTAATGAATTTAATATACCTGTACCTGATAAAACAACTTTAGAGTTTTATGCAACCTTTGTTGCTATTAATACGAATAATACTAGTAGAGGAAGAGTAATCACAAATGATGACTTATCAATTGTCTTACTACGCTATCCGTATCCTAATGTTGTAAAAAATTATTTAGAGGCAAGAAACGAAAAGTCTCCTTTAAATTCAGAACAAGAGCTATTAGAGTCTGCACATTATTATTTATATATCACATGTATGCCAACTTTCATGCCCCAAGATGATGAGGCAATTAATAGAGTTTTAAAATTATTTAGAAAATCTAATCCTGATGTTTATAATTTTGTGGAAGAAATAATTTCTAAATTTCCTTTAGATTTGCAAGATGCCATGGATTATGATGACAATGCAATGAAGCAATTCAAAAATAACTTTATTGCTTCAACGGTAGCAAGTGTTGCCTTTAAGGGTAATTATATGGGGCTGTCTGACTTTTATTTAAATTATCAATTGTCAATGTCAAAATTAGACTATCCTGAATTAAAGAAAATGACGCTAGATACAGTTCAGCAAGTTGCTATGAGAGATGAATTTCAAATATTTAGTAACGATACAGTTAATATTGCTGAGGGGATGTATGATTTAATTAGTAGAAGAGTAATATTAAATCGAGTTGAAAATAGAGTTCAAGTATTCGTTGGAATGGAGAGGTTCTTCATGATACACAGTGATTTAATGCAAATGCTTGAGTCAATACCTTTTGTAGATATAACTGAGGAAATAGAAAACGCAGATCTTGTAATTGCTGAAAGTGAAAAATTGATACCTAATGGAATAAATGAAAAAGCATTTATGTTTCAATGGGTTTATGGCGGCCTTGAAGGACAATATGGCGAATTATATAGTTTAATTCACGAAATTTGGACAAATCAACAAACTTTAAATGATTAAGTTGAAATAATATTTCTTATGCATTATTATTAAATCAACAAGCGATAAGAATACCTATCAGACTTTTCAGAGAGCTAGTGGTTGGTGAGAATTAGCAAAGTCATATTCCAGTATTCGAGCTTATGGCTAATAACCATCGGTTGGATATCGATATCATCCTCAAAGAGCAGATATATTTGTATCTGAATTTGGGTGGTACCGCGAATAAATCGATTCGTCCCTTTGCAGGGATGAGTCGATTTTTTTATTAGCAAAATAAAAAGGAGAAAATTATGTTAGACATAAAACAAATCAGAAAAGACCCACAATGGGCAAAAGATAAACTAGCTTCAAGAGGAGTTACTGCACAACAAATTGACGAAGTTGTAGAACTAGACTCTAAGCGTCGAGAAATTTTAGTAGAAACAGAAAATTTAAAAGCACAAAGAAATGAAGTATCTCAAAAAATAGCTCAGGCTAAGAGAAATAAAGAAGATGCTTCTTCACAAATCAAATCTATGCAAGATGTATCTGCCCAAATTAAAGATCTAGACAATCAATTAAATGATGTTGACGAAAAAATGAATTATATATTAGTTAGACTACCTAATTTTCCAGATGATTCTGTTCCTGTAGGACCTGATGAAAGTTTTAATGAAGAAGTTAAAAAATGGGGAGATATTAGAAAATTTGATTTTGAACCTAAAGCACATTTTGAAATTGGAGAAGAACTTGGAATATTAGATTTTGAACGTGCAGCAAAAGTTTCTGGAAGTAGATTTGTTTATTATGTGGGACTTGGTGCAAGACTTGAACGTGCGGTGTATAGTTTTATGTTGGATCAACACGCCCAAGAAGGATATAAAGAAATGATTACTCCTTATTTAGTAAATAACGATTCAATGTTTGGTACGTCTCAATTCCCTAAATTCACTGAAGATGTCTATACAGTACTTAATGAAGAAGACCCATTAACCCTAATTCCTACAGCAGAAGTTCCTTTAACTAACTTTTATCGTGGTGAAATTTTAGATGAAGATCAACTTCCACAAAAATTTACAGCGCTAAGTCCAAGTTTTAGATCTGAAGCTGGAAGTGCTGGGCGTGATACACGTGGTTTAATTAGAATGCATCAATTTAACAAAGTTGAAATGGTTAAATTTACAACGCCAGAAAGTTCATATGATGAACTAGAAAAAATGACAAGGAATGCTGAAAATATTTTAGAAAAATTAAATCTTCCATATCATAGGATAGTTTTAGCTAGTGGTGATGCAAGCTTTTCAGCAGCAAAAACTTATGATTTAGAAGTATGGTTGCCAGCACAAGATATGTATAGAGAAATATCTAGTTGTTCAGATTGTATTGACTTCCAAGCACGTAGAGCTCAAATAAGATATCGTGATTCAGATGGAAAAGTTAAGCTATTACATACTTTGAATGGATCCGGCTTGGCTGTTGGTAGAACGGTGGCTGCTATTTTGGAAAACTATCAAAATGAAGATGGATCAGTAACAATTCCAGAAGCATTAGTTCCATACATGGGTGGAGTTACAAAAATTACAAAATAGAAAAAAATAACTTGACTGATATTTTTAAAAAAGATATTATTTAATAGTCGTCAAGTTATATTCCGGTTTAGCTCAGTTGGTAGAGCACCTGACTGTTAATCAGGTTGTCGTCAGTTCGAGTCTGACAACCGGAGTAAAAAGCCAGCTTTTGCTGGTTTTTTTTATACAAACTATTCTTAGGTGAAAATATGAAAAAGAAAATAATTATTAGTATTATAGTGATTATTGTATTATTGACAAGTGTATTTACTGCTGCAAGTTTGTATTTTTATGATGTTGCTTTTGTACCAGGACAAAAAACTTTTTTAAAGTCCGAAAAAACAACACAAAGTATGTATAAGGCAAAAAAATGGTTAGAAAAAAATAAAATAACTTGGAAACAACTTTCAGCAACAGATGATTTAAAATTAGTTGCAGATTATGTTCCAGCGAAGAATACAACTAAAAAAACCATAATAATTGCTCATGGATTTATGGGCAAAAAAGAAGACATGGCTCAACAAATAAAGATGTTTCATGATATGGGATATAATGTCTTAGCTCCTGATGATCGAGCTCACGGTCAAAGTCAGGGTAATGTTATTGGATATGGGTGGTTGGATAAAGACGACTATTTAAAATGGATAAATAAAGTAATAAAAAAAGATGGAAAAAATTCACAAATAGGATTGTATGGAATAAGTATGGGTGGAGCGACAGTCATGATGACAAGTGGAATCAATTTGCCATCACAAGTAAAAGCAATTGTGGAAGACTGCGGATATACGTCATTAAAAGACGAATTATTTTATGAAGCTGGTAATCTTTATAAAATTCCACCGATACCTTTAGTAAAAACACTTAGTTGGGTAACTAAGATAAAAGGCGGATATGACCCTTATGAAGCAAGTAGTGTTAAACAGCTAAATAATAATCATTTACCAACATTTTTTATTCATGGCGATAAAGATGATTTTGTCCCAACGAAAATGGTATATGAAAATTATAAAGCAACTAAAGGTCCAAAAGAACTTTGGTTAGTTAAGGGCGCAAGTCATGCGAAATCATTTGCAAAAAATCCTAAGTTATATCAAAATAAAATAGGTAAGTTTTTAAATAAGTACTTTGATTAAAAGTATTTATTATGCCAGTTTAGCTCAGTTGGTAGAGCATCGGTATCGTAAACCGGCGGTCACAGGTTCGAATCCTGCAACTGGCATAAATAAAAATCCATAAAGATTTTAAATAGTCTTTATGGATTTTTTGCTTGAATATTTATAAATACTATTATTTATTATTCATGAATGTTTTGTTATAGAAAGTGGATCGTTTTGAAAGTTCCTTATTAACTTTTGCAAATCCATCCCTCTCTATCAAAGTTTTTTTATTAGATAAAAGATTAGTACCTAGTCCTAATCTATCACCTGGGATTTCGACGTTTAGCTCTGCTAAAGTCGTAGGGAACATGTCTAAGGTACTAAATTCTCTATTCTTGGTATTAACAGTGGCAGCCGACTCACTACCATTAATAATTAGATTAAAAGTTCGCCTATTTTCAACTCCTTGATAGAAATATGGATCCATAGATAAGTGATCGCCGTGTATAACGATTGTAGTATTTTGATAAAATGGTTGGGTTTTTATCCAATTTACGAATTCAACTAATTGATGGTCTGAATAAGATACGACATTTGAATATTGATCATTGTATATTTTGGGCATATCTTTTTCGGCATATCCACCAATAAAATGAGTATTTTCTGTTAGCATAGTTAAGTTAAATGGTTTGTCAGACTGACTCAAAGTTGTAAGATCTTCTTTTGCAAAATTAAATAATTTGGAGTCTTCAAACCCCCAATATACATGATATTTTTTAGGAAGTCTTTTTTCTTTTTTTACTTGATTTAAATCATCAATTTTTTTAATTCCATGTTGTTGGAAATAATTTTTTCTCCCACCAAATGTTGAGTCAGAACCTAAAAGGAGTGTCTGGTTATAGCCTTCCTTAGATAAAATATCATTTAGTGAAATAACTCCTGGCAAAAATTTTGATCCTTTTGTTTTTGAATAATCATTTCCAGATGCTGTTGGTACTTTTAGAGGTAGGCCGGATGATTGTGCAACCATTCCTGCAACAGTCCATCCTGTTCCAGGAAGTTGTTGAGCGCCTCCAAATTCCTTATCAGTATCGGAAAAATGTAAACTATCGGATTGACGTGATAAGGTTGTTAGTTCAGGCATTAGATTTGTAGTCCATTGACCACCTAATTCTTTAGAGATAGTTGTTGACTCTAACGATTCACAATAAATATATATTAGATTTCTTTTTTTCTTAGGAAACTTTAGTTTTTGAAAATCAGGTTTTACGTAATTATTTTTTATGTACGTAGAATCTGACGTTAGATAAGAATAAAAGGCAAAAGCGTCAGCTTTTTTTGCGGCGATAGCTGTAAAACATAGTGACAAAATTATACTTAAGACACTTAAAACAGTTGAAATTTTTATTAATATTTTTTTATTAGCGAAGCCAATAAAAACTTTGAAATTTTTGAAATATAAATAAAAAAAGGATACAACAAACAAGAATATGATAGATTTAAGTAGTGGACCTTTGAGAAAAGAAATCAAAAAGCTATTGTCAGCACCCTCCATTGGTTGAGTTAAATTATAAATGATTTGCTCAGGTGTGAGTAACCCAAAAGTTCTATTTTCCCATAATGCTGATAATAATAAGAAAAAGCCTAAAGTGAATAGTAATATAGGAATTATATATCTTATATGTTTTTGATTGTTGAATTTTATAAACTTAACAGAAAAGAATTTTTTTATAATTAAAAGTACTATAAATAAAGTAGTAAGAAAAATAATTGCTATTAAAAATATAAACTTGATTGATGTAATATTATTTTTGAAAATTTCAACAGTTGATATTTTTTTATTCAGATATATTTCTGTTACTTTAAGACTAACAAAAAACGAAAAAAATAAATTTAAATATGCGCCAATTAAAATTTTTAAAAAATTATTTTTTTTAATGAGCATTAAAATAAGTAGTGGAATAATTACACATATAATAAATAAGTAGAACATAAAACACCTCTTGATTGCTGATAATATATATTAAAATATATTTTTTAATGATAAAGACTATTTTGATATGATAACATTAGTTTGAGGGAGATGTTAAATATGAAACTTTTTTTAGATGATTTACGTTATGAACCAAAAAATTGGCAATTAGTTAATACGGTTAAAGAATTAGAAGAAGTTTTTATAAAAAATAAGTCTAAGGTCACACACATTTCACTTGATAATAGTCTTGGCTGGGGAGTTCCTCAGGGCAAGACGTTTGTAGATGATTTTATCAATAACCAATGGTATGTTGATAATCTTTGGATTCATTCATCTGATTTTGTCGCAGTAGATTATATGAAAGATCAGTTGGATGTAGCCAAAAAAAGTGGAGTTATATCTCCTAACATAAATGTAAAAATTGTTTCTTATCCTGATGATTTTGAATAAGATTGCTACTATTGCAATCTTATTTTTTTAGATTATTTTTTTCACAAATTTATACTTTTTTAATAAAAAACACTGAATAACAAACATAATTATCTGTGAGAGAAATTACAATAAAATTATGTCGCTTCATTTTTGTTTACAAGTGATGCAAAGATGTTATAAAGTTTGAATGTAAAGGGTTTCATAAAAAGGAGGAAATTATGGCAGAGAAATATATTATGGCAATTGATGAGGGTACAACTAGTACACGTGCAATTATTTTTGACAAAAAAGGACATCAATTAGCTGATGCGCAAAAAGAGTTTACACAGTATTTTCCAAAACCAGGTTGGGTAGAACATGATGCTAATGAAATTTGGAATGCTGTTTTATCAACTGTAGCAAACGTGTTTATTGAATCGGAAATTAAACCGAACCAAATTGCTGGTATTGGTGTAACAAACCAACGTGAAACCACAATAATATGGGATAAAAAAACAGGTCTTCCAATTTACAATGCAATTGTTTGGCAATCAAGGCAGACTGCAGATATTGCTCAAAAATTAATAGATGATGGTTATTCTGATTTAATACATGAAAAAACTGGTTTGATTATAGACGCATATTTTTCAGCAACGAAAATTAGGTGGATATTAGATCATGTTGAAGGTGCACAAGAGCGTGCTGAAAAAGGAGAATTGCTTTTTGGAACCATTGACACGTGGCTTGTATGGAAACTAACCGGTGGAGATTCGCATATAACGGATTATTCTAATGCTAGTCGTACCATGTTATTTAATATAAATGAATTGAAATGGGATGAAGAAATTCTAAAAATATTAAATATTCCAAATAAAATTCTTCCTGAAGTAAGATCTAACTCTGAAATATACGGGAAAACAAAGGATTTTCATTTTTATGGAACAGAAGCTCCAATTTCAGGAATGGCTGGAGACCAGCAAGCAGCGTTATTTGGGCAAATGGCATTTGAAAAAGGTATGGTAAAGAATACTTATGGAACTGGTGCCTTTGTTGTCATGAATACTGGTGAAAAGCCACAAATATCTAATAATAATTTACTAACAACAATTGGTTACGGAATAAATGGAAAAGTATACTACGCACTTGAAGGTAGTGTTTTTGTGGCTGGTTCTGCAATTCAATGGTTACGTGATGCAATGCATATGGTGGAACATGCACCTGATTCTTACGAGGCAGCGATTGCATCAAAAAATGATGATGAAGTCTATGTTGTTCCAGCGTTTACTGGATTAGGTGCACCATATTGGGATTCTCAAGCTCGTGGTGCAGTATTTGGATTAACTAGAGGAACAACGAGAGAAGATTTTATTAAGGCCACCTTGCAATCATTGGCTTATCAATCACGTGATGTTATTGATACTATGAAAAAAGACACAGGTATTGATATTCCATTGTTAAAAGTCGATGGTGGAGCTGCTAATAATGATTATTTACTACAATTTCAATCTGATATTTTACAAATTCCAATTCAAAAAGCTCATGACCTTGAAACGACAGCCTTAGGAGCAGCATTTCTTGCTGGACTAGGTGTTGGTTTTTGGAAAGATATTGATGAACTTAAAGCAGAATATGCAGATGGCGAAATCTTTAAACCTAAAATGGATAAAAAACGTGCTTCTGAGTTATATGAAGGATGGACTCAGGCGGTAAAAGCTACTAGAGTCTTCACACACAAATCTCAAGATAAAGAAGGTAATAATAATGGATAATAGCTTATTTATGCAATTAGTTGGTGAATTCATTGGTACCACAGTCTTAGTTTTGCTTGGTGATGGTGTAGTTGCGGGAGTTAGTTTGAAGAAAACAAAAGCAGAAGGTGCAGGCTGGATTGCAATAACTTTAGGATGGGGATTTGCTGTAATCTTAGGTGTATATTCATCAAGCTTTTTGAGCCCAGCACATTTGAATCCAGCTGTAACAATTGGAATGGCGGTTGCTGGTAATTTTGATTGGGCATATGTCCTACCATATATTATTGCACAAACATTAGGTGGTATATTTGGGGCTATTTTAGTTTGGATACAATATTTACCACATTGGAAAGAAACTGACGATCAATCAGTCATTTTAGGAACATTTGCTACTGGACCAGCAATTAGGAGCTATGGAGCAAACTTTGTATCTGAAGTTATAGGAACAGTAGTTTTGGTATTTGGTTTATTAGCATTTACTAGAGGAAAATTTACTGATGGACTAAATCCAATGGCTGTTGGTGTTTTAATTACATCGATTGGTTTGTCATTAGGTGGAACAACAGGATATGCAATTAACCCTGCCAGAGATTTAGGACCAAGAATCGCCCATCAAATATTACCTATTGCAAATAAAGGCGGATCAGATTGGTCTTATAGTTGGATTCCGGTTTTAGGACCGATTGTAGGAGGAATTTTGGGAGCAGGATTATATTTATTAATACCTTAATTATTGTTGGAGAAGTATTTAAATGAAGAAGTATATATTATCAATTGATGAAGGAACTACAAGCACCAGAGCAGTTATTTTTGATTTAAAAGGCAATAGAATTGCCATGAATAGAAAAAGAATTGATTTAACATATCCCAAAGAAGGATGGGTTGAACAAAACGCTATAGATATTTGGAACTCCGTATTATCAACAATTGCAACAGTTTTTATTGAATCAGGAATAAAGCCCGACGAAATAAAAACAATAGGGATTGCTAATCAACGTGAAACAACTATTGTTTGGGATAAAAGCACTGGACTTCCTATATATAATGCAATAGCTTGGCAATCAAGACAGACTACTGATTTAGTTAATAAGCTAATTAATGATAATCAACAAGACATGATTAGAAATAAAACAGGTCTTACAATCAGTCCTTATTTTTCTGCTACAAAAATTCGCTGGATATTAGACAAAGTACCTGGTGCACAGGAAAAAGCAGAAAAAGGTGAACTATTATTCGGAACTGTTAATACTTGGATTTTATGGAAACTAACTGGAGGACAATCATTTTATACAGATTACTCCAATGCTAGTCGTACTATGTTATTTAATATATATGACTTGACTTGGGATAAAGAATTGTTAGATCTTTTAGACATTCCAATGGCAATGTTACCTGAAGTGAAAAGTAATTCAGAAATTTTTGGCAAAACAGTAAATTATCATTTCTTTGGTAGCCAAGTACCAATAACAGGAATGGCGGGTTCACAACAAGCAGCATTATTTGGCCAAATGGCTTTTGAAAAAGGTATGACAAAAGGAAATCTTGGAACAGGTGCCTTTGTAGTTATGAACACTGGAGATAAGCCAATTATTTCTAATAATGAATTATTAACGACTATCGGCTACGGAATTAATGGAAAAATTAATTATGCTCTTGAAGGGACAATATTTGTAGCGGGTGGAGCATTACAGTGGTTACGTGATGGCTTAAAAATTATTAAAGATACACCTTCAACTGAAAAAATTGCAAAAGAATCAGCTAATGATGATGAATTATATGTTGTTCCAGCATTTTCTGGTCTAGGCGCTCCTTATTGGGATTTGAATGCTAGAGGAAGTATTTTTGGAATTACAAGGGGAACAACGGATAAGGATTTAGTAAAAGCCACTTTGCAGTCACTTTCTTATCAATTTAAAGATATTGTTGATACTATGAAAAATGATTCAGGATTAGACATACCTTTGGTAAAAGTTGACGGTGGTGCTGCGGCAAATAAGTATTTAGTTCAATTTCAATCAGATATTTTACAGACTAATGTACAGGTTGCTAATGAATTAGATACGACAACTGCATTAGGAGCAGCCTTTTTTGCAGGACTGGGTGTTGGCGTATGGAACTCAACAGAAGATATAAAAAAGGACTATCATGAAGGAACTCTTGTAAAACCCAAAATGAAGTCAAATAGGGCAAGTTATTTATATGAAGGTTGGCAAAATGCTATTGAAGCAACAAAGGCGTTTAAAAAATAATTATGCAAATATAATTAGTTGTTCTATATTAATTAAATGATAAAATATGTAGATGTTGTTTGAAAACAGCATCTATTTTTTTATTAGGAGAAAATATAAATGGGAACAAGTACAATGACTCAATTATTGGGTGAATTTATTGGAACAGCTATCATGGTTTTACTTGGTGATGGTGTGATTGCTGGTGTTTTATTGAAAAAAACAAAATCATTTAATGATGGTTGGATGACTATCGCTTTGGGATGGGGACTTGCTGTGACATTTGGTGTATTCGCATCTAATTTTATGAGTATGGCGTTATTAAACCCGGCCGTTTCATTAGGAATGGTTGTTACAGGTGAGCTCAACTTCTCACTATTTATTCTCTATATTATTGCGCAATTATTAGGCGCAATGTTTGGTTCGTTAATAGTATGGTTACAATTTTTACCACACTGGGAAGAGACAGATGATTCTACAGAAATTCTTTCATCTTTTGCCACTGTACCTGCTATTAAGAATCCAATTGCAAACTTCATTAGTGAGTTTGTAGGTACATTTACTTTAATGTTTGTTTTATTAGAAATGACTGGACACAATAATTTTGGTCCGTTCAAGCCCGTATTAATTGGTCTATTAATTTTTGCAATTGTTATTGCTTTAGGTGGAACAACTGGTTATGCTTTGAATCCTGCACGTGATTTGGGACCAAGAATTATGCATACAATTTTACCTATTAAAAACAAAGGAACATCAGACTGGAGCTATGGATGGATTCCGGTTGTAGCACCAACAGCTGGTGCTGTGGTAGCTGCATATTTATTCATGTTATTGCCAGTATAAAAGGCCTTTAGGCCTTTTTTTATTTTCTTAAATTAAAAAAATCTGTTTATTTTTTTAGAAATCCTTTGACATCAAAGAATTTTAATATTATGATATTAGACAATTATTAGAGAAATTTTAATTTATAGTTTGAGAGGTAAGATTATGGACTCAAAACAAGATAAGGGATTCTTTGGGCAACCGAAAGGTTTAAGAACTTTATTTCTAACAGAATTCTGGGAAAGATTTAGTTACTATGGGATGCGTGCCATCCTATTGCTTTACATGTTTGATAAGACGATGAATGGCGGTCTTGGATTTCCTCAGGCAACTGCTGCTTCCATTATGTCAATTTACGGTTCCCTAGTTTATATGAGTAGTGTTTTAGGTGGATTTGTTAGTGACCGTATTTTAGGAAGTCGTCGCACTGTGTTTTGGGGTGGAGTGCTAATCATGTTTGGTCATATTGTTTTAGCATTACCATTTGGTGCTCCCGCATTATACGTATCAATATTATTAATTACTGTTGGTACAGGTATGTTAAAACCAAATGTTTCCGAAATGGTCGGTGGACTATATTCACCAGAAGACACACGTCGTGATGCAGGATTTAGTATTTTTGTTTTAGGTATTAACTTTGGTTCATTATTGGCTCCTCTCGCAGTTGGATATGTTCAAGGAAAATATAACTATCACGCAGGATTTTCACTTGCAGCAATTGGTATGTTTTTAGGTTTAATTTTTTATGTTCTTGATGGAAAAAGAAATCTTCATGAAGATAGTTTAAAAGTACCTAATCCAATTACTGACGAAGAAAGATCTTCAGTAATTAAGTATATTGGAATCGGAGCAGTTATAGTTGCTGTATTAGTAGCATTAATGGTATTTACTCATACATTAAATATTAGTAATGTTATTTGGATTTTAAGTATCTTAGGTGTATTAATTCCAGTTATTTATTTTGTAATTATGCTTAGAAGTGAAAAAGTTACAAAAGTTGAAAAATCTCGTGTCAGAGCATATATATTATTATTTATTGCAGCTGTTATTTTTTGGGCAATTGAAGAACAAGGATCATCTGTTCTTGCTTTAGTTGTTGCAAATAGAACACAACTTCATTTTGGTGGCATGAATCTACAAGTACCACAATTTCAAATGTTAAATCCATTCTTCATTGTTTTATATACACCATTCTTTGCTTGGATGTGGACAAAATTAGGCAAGAAACAACCAAGTTCACCAACTAAGTTTTGGTTAGGTTTAATTTTTACAGGTATATCATTCTTAGTACTGGCACTACCTTTAGCAACACCAGGTAAAATTAGTCCATTATGGCTTGTGTTAAGTTGGGCCTTAGTAATGTTTGGTGAGTTATTGATTTCACCGGTTGGATTATCAGTAACAACTAAATTAGCTCCAAAAGCATTTGGTGCACAGATGATGAGTATGTGGTTCTTAGCAGATGCTGCTGGACAAGCGATAAATGCTCAAATAGTTAAGTTTTATGAAGTTAATGATGTTATGTACTTTAGTGTTATAGGTGTTTTAATTATAGTATTTGCTATAATTTTGGCATTATTAACTCCAAAAATTAAACCTTTAATGAAGGGTGTAAATTAGAAATTAAACCACTAAATTTGTTTAGTGGTTTTTTATTATTCAATTTTTAAAAAAAACTATTGCATTAGTTAGGTATTTTCTGTAATATATTTATTGTTTTGGAGGGGTAGCGAAGTCTGGCTAAACGCGGCGGACTGTAAATCCGCTCCTTCGGGTTCGGAGGTTCGAATCCTCTCCCCTCCATAACATTGGGCTATAGCCAAGCGGTAAGGCAACGGGTTTTGATCCCGTGATGCGTTGGTTCGAATCCAACTAGCCCAATAAGTTGAAAAGCAGGACCGTAGGTCCTGTTTTTTTGTTATAATTGGTATATTAGTTTTGTGCTTTTAAATGTGTTAATAAATTACAAAGAGGAACCTTTTATGAATGTACCGGTATATATCCAAATACATAATCAAATAAAAAAAGAAGTAGAGTCAGGGAAGTGGAAAATAGGAGAAAGAATTCCATCTGAAAGATCGCTTTCTCAAACGTTTCATGTGAGCAGAATGACTTTAAGACAGGCTGTACAAACGTTAGTTGATGAAGGTATTCTACAGCGAAAAGTTGGTTCAGGAACTTATGTAGCAAGCAGTAGAGTCCAAGAAAAAATGACTGGAACTACAAGTTTTACTGAAATAATGAAATCTCAAGGTAGAGTACCCTCAAGTAAAACTGTAAGTTATTATCTATCAGATCCATCTATTAGTGAAATGGAAAATCTAAATTTAGAATCCGAACAACAAGTTTTGAGGATGGAAAGAATACGATATGCAGATGGACAACCTATATGTTTTGAGACAACCACTGTACCAGCCAATTTGATTTCTAATTTGAGTAAAAAGGATATAACAACTTCATTTTATAATGCTCTTGAAAATAAGGGTGGATATAAAATAGGTAATTCTAATCAAACGGTAACAGCGACATTAGCATCAGAAAAAATTGCTAATTTGTTAGATGTTAAAAGATCATCTGCTATTTTGAGACTAAGACAATTAACATTTTTAGAAGATGGCTTGCCCTTTGAATATGTAAGAACACAATATGCAAGTGATAGATTTGAATTTTATTTAGAGAGAGGATAAAAATTCTTTTATGATGAAAAAATATATAAAGAAAGTAAACTATGAAACAGTTGCAATTGTTTTAATTATCTTTTTATTATTTTTTTTAAATATTATTCTTAATATTTATGGTGGACATGAGGTTATTCCAGTAGGAGGAGACGACAAAGGTTTTGGACATATGCTATCTGAATATGGAATTTTTAATTTCATGAAATACAGGTATGATGGTTGGTCTTCTAGAGTGTTGATAGAATTAGTTTTGTCTTTGATGGTTCATTTATCTTTTATGTGGAGAATTTTGGATACCATGGCTATGTTTACTGTCGTATATATTCCTTATCGATATCTACTAAGAACTGAAGACGATAAAAAGAATTTTTTATATCTTATATCATCATTTTCTTTGTTCTTTATGATTAGAGTAGAAATGTTTAATCAAGCTGGGTGGGTTGCGACGACTACAAATTATTTATGGGTTCTAGCATGTGGAGAATTATCTCTTATCCCAATAATTAGAAAATATTTCAATCAAAAAAATAACATCTTAATTTATATCTTATCAATTTTATTCTTAATTTATGCTGTAAATCAAGAGCAAATGGCAGGGATAATGTTTTTGATTTTAGCTAGTATTGTATGCTATAAATTCCTAAATAAGATGGATTTTAAATTTGAATTTTTTCAATTACTTATTACACTGGGTTCTATTATATTTATACTACTTTCAAAAGGAAATAAAGTCAGAAATAGTGTTGAAATGAGCAGAATGCCTTTATTGGATAAAGTATCATTGTTGAAGAAAATTGAATTAGGATTTTCTTCAACAATTAGTCATTTTTTATTTAATTTTCAAGTGTTGTTTTTTGTTTTAACTATCTGTGTATTTTTGGCTATATTGCAAAAAAAACTTTTAAAAAATATATGGACCACTTCTCTATTCGCTTTACCTGCAATTTTTGTTGTTCTTTTTGGTAAAAATGAAATATTTAACCATATTCTTCCGATTAATTATTTTTTTGTTAATTCAGTACATGAGTATGGAACGAATTTAGTAAAAAATAATATTGTTACTTGGATTCCTGATATAGTTTTATTATTGCTTTCAATTATATTGATCTTTGGAATATGTATTATTGGTGAAAAGTCTTTAACTTCATTTTTTATAGTAGGCTTACTTGTAGTGGGATTTTTATCGAGAATTATTATGGGCTTTTCACCTACTATTTGGGCTTCAGGTCCAAGAACCTTTATGTTTATGTATGAAACTATAATAATTTCTATCATGTATATAATTTCTAAAATGAATTATGATAAGTTGAAATTTACTATGTTGTTAATGATTTGTTTCATTGGAATTTTTCAATATATGAGTTTTATTAATGTTATAGTATAAAAATTATATTTCTTTTTATTAAGAAAATGTTAAAAAAGACATGTATTAATATCTATATGATATCTTTATCATGTATGGGTAGTTTGATTATTTTGAGGAGTATATATTATGAAGAAAAAATTAAAAAATGGTTTGCTTTTGACAAGTGCTCTAAGTGCATCAATGTTTAATACACCAGCATTAATCAGTGATGCCATGGCTCAAACTGTCAATAGCTCTAACAATATTAGTACACCAGATCAAAAAGAAAATGATGATAAAAAACAGTCATCAGATAAAAATGATAATAGTAACAATGATGTAGATAATACCAGTTCTAAAAATGAAGTAGTAGATAAAAAAGAGGAAAACAAGGTTTCATCTGATAATTCAATAGGACCTGGATACTATAATAATCGTTCTCTAGTAATTGCTACTAAATCGCTTATTGATGAAACAGCAATTAATGGTGGAATTACAACTTTTAGTGGCCAAGACTTTATTAATAGTGTTGCATCAGGTGCAATTAATGGTTGGAAAAATTATAAAGTATTACCATCAGTAACTATAGCTCAAGCAATTATAGAAAGTGGCTGGGGCCAGTCTGGACTAACTCAAAAGGCTAATAATCTTTTTGGAATTAAAGGACGTTACAATGGACAGTATGTCTTAATGCCAACACAAGAATATATAAATGGTAATTGGGTGACTGTAAATGCCGAGTTCAGAAAATATCCAAGTAGAAATGAAAGTGTTGAAGACCATGGAAACTTTTTGGTTGTCAATTCAAGATATCATAATTTACTTGGGGTTACTGATTATAAAAAGGTAACAAGCTTGCTTCAACAAGATGGTTATGCTACAGACCCTAATTACCCTAGATTGCTAAATAGTATAATTGAATCTAATGGACTTACTAGATATGATGGACAGGCATTGAACTCCAATATAGGTTCTTTAGACGAAAAAAAATTCACTGGTAGTTCTTTACATGTAAGAGGGTGGAATGCTGCTGATGATAGCAAGGGTAAAAATTATAGTTATGTTTTCTTGCTTGATGCATCAACAAAAAAAGAAGTTCAAAGAGTTAAGATAAATCGCGAATCAAGAACAGATGTTAAGAATGCATATCCAAATATTTACAATTCTGGGAATTCCGGTTTTAGTGCTAATTTTAAAGTGACTCCGAATATGTATGGTAAAAAGTATATCTTGATGTCAAGATATACTTCAGATGTTAATGGGGATTACGATACTGCTGACCATATATTTAGTGATGAAATTTCACTACCAGATAATGGAAGATTAGATGAAGTTAAAATTTCACCAAGTGAATTTAGTGTAAGAGGATGGCATATTTCTCAAGATATGGATCAAAAAAAATATACATACCTATTTTTAATGGATCCAAACACTAAAAAAGAAGTAAAACGAATAAAAATTAATAGGACTAGTCGTCCGGATGTTAAGAATCTTTTTTCAGATATAAAAACATCAGATATTTCTGGATTTAACACTAATATTAAACTTGATAAAAATATGTATGGTAAAAAGTATATATTAATGTCAAGGTATACATCTGATCCTAATGGAAATAATGATGCAAATGATCACTACTATGACCAAGTGATTTCAATGCCTAATGCTGTTACAAAGGCTTCAAGTATGGATCATTTAAATATTCAAAAGAATAAGATTCACTTGGATGGTTGGCAGATAGATGAAACCAGTAAAAATAAGCCATATAGTTATATAATTATGCTTGATAAAAATACAGGCAAAGAAGTTAAAAGATTTAAGATTAACAGGCAGAAAAGAAATGATGTAAAAGATAGTTATCCATATATTTATAATGCTGAAAATAGTGGTTTTTCTCTTGATATTCCTATAGAAGATTTTATGAAGGGACATACATATAAATTTATTTCAAGATATTCATCAAATCCAAGTGGGGAAGGTGATGTATCGGAAGTACGGTTTGATAATGAATTATCAGTTCCAGGATGGGAAAATGGGAACCATGCTAATCTTGATGGAATTTCAGTAGATACAACCTCAATCAAAGTAAGAGGATGGCATGCAACTAGTGAAAGCAATAATAAAAAATATAGTTATTTATTCTTATTAGATGCTAAAACAGGAAAAGAAGTAAAACGTTTAAAAATTGATAGGACAGTAAGAAATGATGTTGGAAGTACATATTCAAATATAAGAAATTCTAAGGATTCTGGGTTTGATAATCAATTTAAACTAGATAAAAATATGTATGGGAAAAAATATGTATTGATGTCAAGATATTCGTCTGATCCCAATGGTGATTATGATGTTACAGACTATACATTTGTTAATCAGGGAATTACTACTCCTCAATTACAATCGGGAAATAGAGCAGACTTAAATGACTTTAATAAAGTAAATAGGAATACCATTTATCTTAGAGGATGGCATGCAACTAGTGAAAGTATTGATAAACCGTATCATTATCTTATTTTTCTAAATAAAAAAACAGGTCTGGAAGTATACAGAAAACAAATAAAAAATGTTTTACGCACGGATGTCGCTAATGCTTATCCAAATGTTTACAATTCTTTAAATAGTGGTTTTGAAGAAAAAATAATGAGTGATAAATTTCTCAGCAAAGATATAAAGGTAATTAGTAGATATTCAGGATCTTCTGATGGCAATTCCAAATATGTTGATTATTGGTTTAATAAAGATTTAAAAATGTAGTCTTTAAGAATAATAAAAATTATTTAGATAATAAAGTAGAGGATATATGAGTGTCAAAAATAAATAGAATTTCAATTTTAATCATCTTATTATTACAGACCTCCTTTTTTTCATTATTTACGACCTCTGCTAAACTTTTTTTAGTAAATTCGTATGTATATAAGCCACTTATAATAATTCTTATTTTTTTGCTTTTAGTATTAAATTTTATTTTTAATTTTAAAGAATTTTCCCAAAAAAGAAATTATGAATTTATGCCAGTGATATTTTTTTGGATAATAATATATTTACTAATCTTATGGGGTTCTCAAGTAGTTTATAACCAAAGTTTAGTTGTGACTTTAAAAAATAGCTATGTTTACTTCATGTTTCTTTTGTATTTTTACTTAGCAATTTTTTTAAAAAAGAGAGCAGATTTTAATTTTATACTAAATTCAATAAAGCTAATTGGACTTTTTTACTCTTTATTGTTATTGCTACAATCAGTATTAATTAGTCAGAATATTTTTTTTCTTGATTTAGGTCAATATGGACTAAATCCGATATATGACAGTTTTGGTCCGATTTTTCATTTTGTAAGAATAGCAGGACCAGCCGATTTCATATCATTTTCGATATTAGTTACTATTATTTATTCTAATTACAATGAAAGAAATCACTTTATTTTGGACTTGATTATTATTGGCATAGATCTTATGTATATTATTTTTGTTTCAGGAACACGAATGTATATGATTATTGATATAGTACTATTTTTGGTATTTATCGGATATATGGCAAAAAAAAGAACCCCATTAATGATTTATTTAGGAGCAGTTTTTGGAGGTATTGGTAGTATTGCAATTTTTCCACTATTAATAAATATGTTTACTTCAGGCAGTAGAAAAGAAAGCCTAAATATAAGAATTAATGAGTTCATGTATTATCTTGGGAAAATTTTTAATAATAACTGGTTTGGAATTGGATTCCCTGACTCTAAAAGATTTGGACAGTTAATACATGGGCCAATATCTGGGCATATTGCATTAGCCAATGCTAAATATTTTTTAGAAGATATGGGTGTTTTGGAAATTCCAGTTATTTTTGGTATTTTTGGAATAATAGGTATTCTGTTTTTTATGCATAAAGTTTTTTACTTTTTTATCAATAGTACTAAAAAAATAATTGCACTGAATATAGTGATTTACTTAATACTGATGGCTCCAACTTTGTCGTTAATAGATTCACAAAGAATTTTTTATCTATTTGTAATTATATACATTATGGAATATTTATTAGGAAATAAGGCGGAAAAAAATAATGAATCAAATAAACTATACACATACAATTAAGTCTCTATTAAAAAGTATGAAAACAAAATGGAAGTTTTTTTTGTTGACTTTTTTAATTTTAACAGGAGTAATGATAGCGGGAACTTATCTTTATAGTAAAAAAGGTACATCTGAAGTAAGTTATACAGCTAAGTCCCAAGTTGCTATTCTCCCTAACTATGAGAAAATTGACGGTACTGGAATTCAGTACTATATAAATACAGAAAAAGAAATATTAAATTCTGAAAGATTTGAAAGCAAGTTAGATAGTGCAGCAAAAAAAGATTTAAAAATGAGTGCGGACGAAATAAATTCTTATCAACTTTCTGTAGAAAACGGGACGTCAGTATTAACAATTAGCGCAAGCGCTGATACTTCTTCTAAAGCCATAAAACTAAGTAATTATATTTCAAATTTTGTTGTAAAGAATAATTCAGATATTTCAAAAAAAACATCTGCAAAAGTGATTGGAAAAGCAAAAAATTCAGAGATTCAAGGGAATAAAAGCTATAAAAAATATTATGCAATGTCTCTTGTTGTTTCCTTAATAATTTCTGTAATAGCCGTAGTTATTAAGGCTTATTATGACCCTAGAATTTATGATATAAATATTTTATCTGATTCGGTAAAGGGAGTTGAGCTTTACCATACAAAAGAAGTAAATTTAGTTAATACTTTAGGAAAATTATTTAAAAAAATAAAAGCTTTTAGTGATTCTGATAATCTAAATATTTCGGTTAATTTTTTTGAGGAAAATTTAGAAGAAAAATTGAATGATTTCTTTTTGAATGAAAATAAAAGTGAATTTAAGATAAGTACAATAGATTCCGGCAAAGCAATGAACACAACTAATGATTTATCACAAATTGTATTTGTAAAAGAATCTATAACAACAAAAAAACAATTACTCCAATTTTTAAATGAAGTTAAATATATTCCTAATGTAAATATATATCTTGTATATATTGATTGAGGTTTCAAATGACTGAATTAGCAGTAGTAGTTGTAACTTATAAAACAGATTTTTTAAATACTCCAAGTTCAAAGATATTATTGGATTATGCGAAAAAGAACAAAATTAAATTAATTATTTATGATAATAAAGCTGTTGCGCCTAAAATTAGCAATAGGAATGTCATAAATATTCAAACAACTGAAAATCATGGGCTAGCAAAGCCATATAACACAGCTTTAAAATATGCAATAGACAATAATGCAAAATGGTTAATGCTATTAGACCATGATACTCAGATAACTGAAACCTATCTAAAAAAAGTAATGTCAACAAATACTGAAAAAATAAAGGCAATACTTCCAATAATTAAAAGTAATGACACTATAATATCTCCTTTATCTGCGAATAATTACATTTCATTGAGAAAAAAAGAAGTTCCTAAGCAAGGTTTAACAAATGATTCAATTATGGCAATTAATTCAGCAAGTGTATTGTCGATAGATCAATTATTTAAAATAGGTGGATTTAATGAAAAATTCAGCTTAGACTTTTTAGACCATTGGTTATTTTGGGAATTTAATAAAATTAAAAGCAAGAAATATATTATTGTTCCCGAGCAAATAATGCATAGCTTGTCAGTTCAAAACATTAATTCAGTATCTTACAGTAGATATGAGAGCATTTTAAATTCTGAAATATTATTTTATACAGAATATAATAAGGATCAACTAGATAACTTCGTTAAAAATCTATTACTGAGAAGTTTTAAACAATTTATTTTTGTTAAAAATAGAACATTTTGGAAATTAACACTCAGTAGTTATCTAAAATTAAAAAAAGGGAAATTGTAATATGATTTCTGTATGTATGGCAACTTATAATGGAAAGAATACAATCTTTAACCAATTGAATTCAATTTTACAACAACTTTCATCTGAAGATGAAATAGTAATAGTGGACGATATGTCCAGTGATAATACTTTAGAAATCATTGAATCTATTTCAAATAAATCAAAAATCAATTTTAAAATAATAAAAAATAATAGAAATTTAGGCCCAATTAAAAGCTTTGAAAAAAGCATGGAAAATTCTAGTGGAGAATATATATTTTTTTCTGATCAAGATGACATGTGGTTACCTACAAAGGTACATGAAGTTATGAATGAATTTAAGACAGGTGCTAAATTAGTTGTACATGATAGTGAAGTAGTTGATGGTCATTTTAATGTAATAGATAATTCTTGGAATCATTATAATAAGAACAATTTAAATCAAGGAATATTTGGAAATATAGTTAGTAATAGCTATACTGGGGCTATGATGGCAATTAGTAGAGACTTACTAGATGCAGCTATCCCGTTTCCTAATAATATTCCTATGCATGATCAATGGATTTTTGATGTAGCAAAAATGAAAAAATTTAAAATATCAATTATAAATAAGCCTTTAATGAAATATGTGCGCCATGGGAATAATGTTACGGGTATGTCCAAGAGAAAATTTATACCAATGTTTACAGATAGATTTAAGTTAATAGTAGAACTTATAAAATATATTATTAAATTAAAGTAATAGATATTCATTTATTAAGGAAAAAAGTATTATATAATAATTAAAAAACGAGGTGAAATATGAAAGGAATAATTTTAGCCGGAGGATCAGGAACTAGACTATATCCGATTACAAAAGCAGTATCAAAACAACTAATTCCAGTTTATGATAAACCAATGATTTACTATCCAATGTCTGTTTTGATGTTAGCGGGAATAAAAGATATTTTAATTATTTCAACACCAAGTGATACTCCAAGATTTGAAGAATTGTTTGGAAACGGACATGATTTAGGACTTGATATTTCATATGCTGTACAGGATAAACCTAATGGACTTGCTGAAGCTTTTATTATCGGTGAAGATTTTATTGGTGATGATTCAGTATGTTTAGTTTTAGGTGACAATATTTTTTATGGAAGTGGCTTATCAGAAATGCTTCAACGTGCTTCAAATAAAGAATCAGGAGCAACAGTATTTGGATATCATGTGAACGATCCAGAGAGGTTTGGAGTTGTTGACTTTGATGAGAATATGCATGCAAAATCAATTGTGGAAAAACCAGAAAATCCTGCAAGTAATTATGCTGTTACTGGTCTATATTTTTATGATAATCAAGTTGTTGATATTGCTAAAAATATTAAACCATCTGATAGAGGCGAATTAGAAATAACAGATATCAATAAAGCTTATTTAAAAAATAATCAACTTGATGTTGAAATCATGCGTCGAGGCTTTGCTTGGTTAGATACAGGTACACACGAGTCATTACAAGAGGCGGGGAGTTTTATATCAGCTATACAAAAGAACCAAAATCTTAAAGTCGCTTGCTTAGAAGAAATCTCATATAGAATGGGTTATATTTCTAAAGAAGATGTTATTAAGTTAGCTCAGCCATTAAAAAAGAATGATTATGGTCAGTATCTATTAAGATTAGTGGAAAAGGATTAGGTAAGAACTATTGGGCAAATTAAAGGTAACAACAACAAAACTACAAGATGTTAAAATAATTGAACCTGCTGTATTTGGAGATCATAGAGGATTTTTTACTGAATCTTACTCAGATAAAGATTTTAAAGATGCTGGTATTGATTACGAATTTATACAAGATAATCACTCACTTTCTACACAAGCTGGTGTATTGAGAGGGTTGCATTTTCAACGTGGAAAAGCTGCTCAAACAAAACTTATTAGGGTTGTAACAGGAGCTGTTTTAGATGTAATAGTTGATTTAAGAAAAGGTTCTCCCACTTACAAACAATGGGAAGGCTACATTCTTTCAGAAAGTAACCATCGTCAACTTTTAGTACCTAAGGGTTTTGCACATGGCTTTGTCACACTAACTGATAATGTTAACTTTTTATATAAATGTGATAACTACTATGATGCACAAGCGGACGGTGGAATATCATTTAAGACACCTGAATTAGATATTAATTGGCCAATAGATTTTGAAACTGCTATTACATCTGAAAAAGATGCTAAACAACCTACACTAACAGAGTTTGAAAAAGACAATCCATTTGTTTATGGAGAAATATAGGTGATAAGTATGGAATATAAAAACATTATTGTAACTGGTGGAGCGGGTTTTATTGGATCTAACTTTGTTCACTATGTTGCTAAAAATCATCCCGAAGTTCATATAACTGTACTAGATAAGTTAACTTATGCTGGTAATAAAGAAAACCTTGCTGGACTTGACAAGAGTCAAGTAGAACTTGTTGTTGGAGATATAGCTGATGAAAAACTAGTTAATGAATTAGTAAAAGACGCTGATGCTGTGGTTCACTATGCAGCTGAAAGTCATAATGATAATTCATTAAAAGATCCCTCACCATTTATTCAAACTAATATCATAGGTACATATACATTAATAGAAGCATGTCGTAAATATAACGTACGTTTTCATCATGTATCCACTGATGAAGTATATGGTGATTTACCGTTGAGAGAGGACTTACCAGGGCATGGAGAGGGTATTGGTGAAAAGTTTACGTCTGAAAGTAGATATAATCCAAGTAGCCCTTATTCATCGTCAAAGGCAAGTTCTGATTTATTAGTCAAGGCATGGGTTAGATCATTTAACTTGCAAGCTACAATTTCTAATTGTTCTAATAATTATGGGCCATATCAATATATTGAAAAGTTTATTCCAAGACAGATAACTAATGTATTAAGTGGAATAAAACCTAAGTTATACGGAACTGGTAAAAATGTGCGTGATTGGATTCATACTGAAGATCATTCAAGTGCAGTTTGGACAATCTTAACTAAGGGTAAGATTGGAGAGACGTATTTAATTGGTGCAGATGGGGAACAAAATAATAAAGACGTATTAGAATTAATATTAGAATTAATGGGTCAACCAAGTGATGCATATGATGTTGTAAAAGACCGTCCTGGACATGATTTAAGATATGCAATAGATTCTACAAAATTACGAGAAGAACTAGGTTGGAAACCACAGTTTACTGATTTTAGAAGTGGCTTAGAGAGCACAATAAAATGGTATACAGAAAATCAAGACTGGTGGAAAAAGGATAAGGAATTGGTTGAAGAAACTTATTCAAAAAATGGTCAGTAATAATTTATTAGGCAATGCAATTATGCATTGCCTTTATATGTATTCAGAATTGTGAGGAACTACTTTTGATATTTAATTATCTATATAATATGTTGTATCAAGTATTTATTTTAATTATTCCTTTGGTTACCATACCTTATATTTCCAGAGTGATTGGACCAACAGGCATTGGAATTAATACGTATACTTATGCAATTACACAATATTTTATTTTGTTAGCAACTCTTGGAGTCAATCTATATGGTGGTAGAGAAATTGCATATAGGCGAGATAATAAAAAAAAGTTAAGTAAAACATTTTGGGAAATTGAATCTTTACTTATTATGACAGTCATAATGTCAACAGTATTGTTTCTTATATTTATTAATATAAATCGAGAGTATCATTCTTACTATCTCGCACAAGGGATTTCTATTGTAGCAGTAGCTTTTGATATTTCATGGTTTTTTATGGGCTTAGAAAATTTTAAAGTAACAGTTACTAGAAATATCTTAGTTAAAGCTATTTCATTAGCTTGTATATTTATTTTTGTGAAAAGTAAAAACGATCTATTTATTTATATATTAATTACTTCATTATCTGTATTGTTCGGTAATATAACACTTTGGCCATATCTAAAAGGTAAAGTAGATATGATTCAGATAAAAGAATTACATCCTACAAGGCATTTATTACCTGCAATTGCCTTGTTTATTCCACAGATAGCTATTAATATTTATTCTGTACTGAATAAGCCTATGTTAAAGATATTTAGTTCTGTAGAAAGTGCAGGATTTTTTGATAGTTCAGATAAAATTATTAAACTACTAGTTGCACTGTTAACCTCATTAGCAACTGTCGTAATGCCGAGAGTTGCTAGTAATTTTATGAATGGTAACCATCAACAGGTAAAAAAACTATTAACAAAAAGTTTTGATTATATATCATTTGTTTCTATTCCTCTTATGTTTGGAATTGCAGGTGTTTCTCAAGAGTTTTCAATATTATTTTTTGGTCCAAAATTTAGTAGTGTTGGTAATATATTACTTGTAGAATCACTAGTAATTCCATTAATAGCGTGGGCAAGTATAACAGGTAATCAATATTTATTACCAACAAATCATAATAAAGAGTATACGTCCTCAGTTATTATTGGTGCAATATTTAATCTTATATTAAATATTCCTCTAATTGTCTATTTAGGAGCAATTGGAGCCGCTTTATCTACAATATTGTCTGAGTTTATAGTAACTGCTATTCAGTTGTATTACGTTAACAAGGATTTTTCAGTTTTCCAATTATTTAAAGGATGTTATCGATATGTAATATCAGGGTTAATAATGTTTATTCTTTTGTTTATTATGAATCACATACTATCTATATCAATAGTTCACTTGATAATTGAAGTTTTAGTAGGAGCAGTGATATATTTTACAGTACTGATAATATTTAAGACGCCAATTTTATATGAGATAATTAATAGAGGGAAAAACTTTTTAAAAAGGTAAGGTATAAACATGCAAGATCCTAAAGTTAGTATAATAGTTTTAAATTATAATAATGCTTTGGATACAATAAATTGTTTAAAAAAGTTAAGAAAAATCAATTACAAAAATTATAAAGTTATTGTTGTCGATAATCATTCTACAGATGAATCTTTAAGCAAAATAGAAAAAGCTATTGATAAAGAATATTTAATAAAGTCGCCAGTAAATGGTGGTTACGCAAAAGGAAATAATTTAGGTATTAAATATGCACTAGAAATTAATAGTGATTATATTTGTGTATTAAATAATGATGTTGATATAACTCCGAATTTAATATTAGATTTTGTATCGGCTTTTACAACTGAAAATGAATTGGGAATTGCCGGACCTGTTGTTTGTGACTATGATAAAAGAAATTTAATTCAATCAGCAGGATCAAAAGTGAATATGAACTATGGTAGGGCTGAAGAACTATATAAGGGTATGGATATAGCCAGTCTAACAAGTAAGTATGTTGACTGTGATTATGTTAGCGGATCATGTCTCTTTTTTAAGAAGGAAATAGTAGAAGATGTAGGGTATATTCCTGAAGAATATTTTTTATTTTATGAGGAAAATGAGTGGTGTATGAATGCAAGAAAGAAAAAATATAAAGTAAGATGTATTACTAATATAATTGTTTGGCATCGAGGATCTCATACTATTAATCAAATTACAGGTTTATCGGAATATTTTATGTATAGAAATCTTGTGATTTTTATTAAAAAAAATGGTACCGTGAAAAATAAACTAATATTTAATACATATTTTTTATTGTTCTGCATTAAAAGTATTTTTACTAAAAAAAATGGAATTCGATTTTTGAAATATTACATTGATGGATTATTTGGAATTAATAAATATAAATATTTACAAATCTAATTAGGAGAAGATATGAATAACGACATTAAAGTTTCAATAATTATCCCCACTTATAATAACGAAGAAACTATTAGAAGAGCTGTTAAATCATGTCAATCTCAAACCTATAAAGATATAGAAATTATTGTAGTAGATAATGGGTCAATTGATAAAACTAATAAACAAGTTAGTGATTTAGCTAAAGAAGATGATAGGATCATTTTAGTGAGACTAGAAAAAAAGGGTAGGAGTAATGCCCGTAATTATGGATTAGATACTGCAAAGGGAAAATATATACAATTTTTAGATGCTGATGATACATTAAGTATAGATAAAATAGAGAAGTCAATTAATTTTTTTATACAAAACAAAAAAATTGATGCCTATGCTATGTCAGCAGAGTATGTAAAAGAAAATAAAAAAAGAAAATATACTCCTACTATTAGGTATAAAGATGAGTTGCTTGAACATAATGTTTTTCCAATAAATTCATTTGTGTTCAAAGCAAATAAACTAAGATTTGATAAAACTATTGAATACGATGAAGACTGGTTGTTTTGGATAGAGCTATTTTATAAAGAAAAGTTTAAATGGTTTATTGATGAGCAGGTGGGGTGTAGTGTATATATAACTGGCGAAAATACAATGAGTGACACTGCAAAAATGATGTATTATGAAGTTTTAATTCGAGGTATGGTGAAGATAAAATATAATGTAAAATCTTTTAAAATATTTTTAAGTGATATAAAAAAAGTAATTATTACTTATTTATTGTTTGAACAGAATAAAATTAATAATACACAATTGAATAATATAAAAAAATATTTTACGATTGAAGATGTAATAGGGAAAATTCTTTTTAAAATTCCTTTTATACATAACAAAGCAAAAAGCAAATTATTAACTATTTCAAAGAATAATGAATATTAGAAAGAGAAGTATAATGTATGAAAACTTTAATAACAGGTGGTAATGGGCAACTAGGAACAGAATTGAAAAAATTACTAGATGAAAAAAATGAAATATATACAGCTACTGATTCTAAAGAATTAGATATTACCAATGAACAAGCAGTCAATAACTATTTCTTAGAAAATAAACCTGAAATAGTTTATCATTGTGCCGCATATACAGCTGTTGATGCTGCCGAAGAGGAGCCAGGAAAATTAATTAACGAAAAGGTTAATATTGAAGGAACCAAAAATATTGCTCAAGCTGCGCAAAATGTAGGAGCTACTTTGATTTATGTAAGTACTGATTATGTTTTTGATGGAAAAAATGAAAAAATGTATACAGAAGACTCTCCAGCAAATCCAAAAAATGAGTATGGAAAAACTAAATTAGCCGGGGAACAATTGGTTTCATCAATATTGGATAAGTATTACATTATTCGCACATCGTGGGTTTTTGGTGAATTTGGCAAAAACTTTGTATATACAATGTTGAAATTAGCAGAAAATCATAGTCGGTTGACAGTTGTTAATGATCAAGTTGGAAGGCCAACGTGGACAAGGACATTAGCAGAGTTTATGACTTATGTTGTAGAAAATGAAGTTGAATATGGATTGTATCAATTATCTAATGATAACTCGTGTACATGGTACGAATTTGCATCTGAGATTTTAAGAAATAAAAATGTTGAAGTTAAGCCAGTTACTTCTGAAGAATTTCCACAAAAAGCATATAGGCCAAAACATTCAATTATGGATCTAAGTAAAGCAAAATCAACAGGATTTAAAATTCCTACATGGCAAGAAGCGCTATCTAAATTTATGGAAGAAATTGATTAGGATAAATATATGAAACCAAGTGTTACTGTTAGTATTGTCACTTATAATAGTCCCTACATTTTTAAAACTTTAGATAGTTGGATTGATAATGTTAGACCCAATTATGATATTGATATTATTGTGCATGATAACGGTTCTGAAGCTGAGTATATAGAAAAGCTTGAAGCTTATGAAAATAAGGATGTCAGGATTTTAAAAGGTCCTAACGAAGGCTTCGGTCATGGGCATAATAATGTTCTCAATCAAATTTCTACAGATTTTTTTATTATTTGTAATCCAGATATTTTGATAACTAAAGAATCATTTGAAAAAATGTATAGTTTTTTGAATTCACAAGATTTTAAAATAGGCATGTTGACACCTAAAATTGTTGGACCAGATGGTAAAACACAATATCTAATTAGAGAAAAATTAGATGTATTTGATTATATGTTGAGATTTATTCCGTTTAAATTTATAAAAAGAATATTTGATAAACGCTTAAGTAAATATGAGTGTCGCAATTTAAAAGATAATATTCAAAGTATAAATTATGGTTCAGGTGCTTTTATGTTTTTAAGAACAAAAGTAATTAGGGATATTAAAGGATTTGATGAAAGATTCTTTATGTATTTTGAAGATAATGATTTGTGTGACCGAATTAGAGAAAATGGAAATAAAATTTATTATATTCCTTCTGCAATTGTAACTCATTATTACGGGATGGAATCTCATAGAAGTTTGAAGGGATTTAAAGTCTTCATAAAATCCATGTTTCAATATTTTAATAAATGGGGATGGCGTTTTTTCTAAGCGCTTCCCCTTTTTTTTATATTTATGATATAGTTTTCTTATTAATATTAATTACACGAGGGGTAATCATGAAAAATCAATATGCTGATGATAGTTTGTTATTGCATACAGACTTATATCAGTTAAATATGATGTTAACTTATTTCAAAAAAGGAATTCATAATAAAAAAGCTATATTTGAATGTTTTTTTAGAAATCTTCCTTTTGAAAATGGATATGCTATTTTTGCTGGGCTTGAGCATGTTGTAAATTATTTAAATAATTTACAATTTTCAGAAACTGATATTCAATATTTAAGAGATGAAGTTGGCTACC
The DNA here is from genome assembly GCF_052828685.1 of Daquilactobacillus linshuiensis. Lineage (NCBI taxonomy): Bacteria > Bacillati > Bacillota > Bacilli > Lactobacillales > Lactobacillaceae > Daquilactobacillus > Daquilactobacillus linshuiensis. Next base: position 167,420 of record NZ_CM128255.1, read on the forward strand.
CAGAAGACTTTTTAAAATATTTAAAAAACTTTAAATCGGAACTAACTGTACGCTCTGCATATGAGGGAGACTTAGTTTTTGCTAATGAACCAATCATGCAAATTGAAGGTCCTCTAGCTCAATGTCAGCTTGTTGAGACTGCAATTTTAAACATTTTAAATTATCAAATTTTAATTGCAACAAAAGCTGCTAGAATTAAGTCAGTAGCTAATGGAGATTTGCTTTTAGAATTTGGTACTAGAAGGGCTCAGGAAATGGAGGCTGCTATTTGGGGCACTCGCGCAGCTTATATAGGCGGATTTGATGCGACAAGTAACGTTCGTGCTGCAAAAATTTTTGGAATTCCAGTAAGTGGAACACATGCTCATTCTCTTGTTCAAGCATATAAAAATGACTATGAAGCATTCAAAGCCTATGCACAAACACACAAAGATTGTGTGTTTCTTGTTGATACATATGACACCTTAAGAAGTGGAGTTCCTTCAGCTATAAAAGTTGCTAAAGAATTTGGCGATAAAATAAACTTTCAAGGTGTGCGGATTGATTCAGGTGATATGGCTTACATTTCTAAACGTGTAAGAAAACAATTGGATGATGCAGGATTTGTGAATGCCAAAATATATGCATCAAATGATTTAGATGAAAAAACTATCTTAAATCTTAAAATGCAAGATGCAAAAATTGATATTTGGGGTATAGGTACTAAAGTAATTACAGCTTACGATCAACCAGCTCTAGGAGCTGTTTATAAATTAGTATCTATCGAAAATAATGATGGACAAATGGATGATACCATCAAATTATCAAGTAACGCCGAAAAAGTTACAACTCCAGGCAAGAAACAAGTTTGGCGAATTACTAATGATGATAAAAATGGAAAATCCGAAGGTGATTATGTAACGCTTTTTGACGATGATCCTAGAAAAAAAAGCGAGCTCTATATGTTCCATCCTCAATATACTTATATCAACAAGACTGTGAAGAACTTTACAGCTATTCCATTATTAAAAGATATTTTTGTAAACGGTGAATTAGTATACGACTTACCAACAGCAACACAAGCACGTGATAATGCAATTAATAACTTAAGCTCATTGTGGGAAGAATATAAAAGAGATTTGAACCCACAAATATACCCAGTGGATTTATCACAAAAATTATATGACCATAAAATGGAATATATTGCTGAAGTAAGAAACTATGTTAATGGGCTACACTATGGAGAATAACAATGAGAGAATTGCAAAAAAAAATTATTGATTTTGAAATGACAAAACCTTTCATTAATCCTGAAGAGGAAATTCGACGTTCTATAAATTTTATAAAATCATATTTATTAAATCGTCCGTTTTTAAAAACACTGGTACTTGGAATTTCTGGTGGACAAGATTCAACTTTAGCAGGAAAACTTTCGCAAATGGCAATTAACGAATTAAGAGAAGAAACTGGGAATAAAGAATATAAATTTATAGCAGTAAGATTGCCCTATGGAACTCAAGCAGATGAAAAAGATGCACAAGAAGCAATCAAATGGATGAATGCAGACGAAATTTTCACGGTGAACATCAAAAATTCTGTTGATGAATTGGTTAAAGCAATTCAAAATAATGATATTAAAATAACAGATTTTAATAAAGGTAATATAAAAGCTCGAGTAAGAATGACGGTACAGTTTGGAATTGCTGGTGATAATAATGGAATTGTTGTAGGAACAGATCATTCTGCAGAAAATATAACTGGATTTTATACAAAATTTGGTGATGGAGCTGCTGATATTACGCCGTTATTTAGACTGAATAAGCGTCAAGGAAGATTAATGTTAAAAAAACTTGGTGCGCCTTCACATTTATTTGAAAAAATTCCTACTGCAGATCTAGAAGAAGATCGACCTTCTCTTCCTGATGAGAAAGCATTAGGAGTAACATATGAAGAAATTGATGACTATTTAGAAGGAAAAGAAATTTCTGAAGATTCAGCTGAGAAAATTGAAAATTGGTTTATAAAAACTGAGCATAAAAGACGTTTACCTTATACAGTTTTTGATTCTATATGATATACTATAATTGTAAGGGAGTAACAGGCCCTAGTGTTACAAATCCATCAACAAGAATGAATCTGGATTTGTATTAAATTGTGAGACTTACACACTTTATTTTGTGTGTAGGTCTTTTTTTATACATTCATGGAGGAAAGAAGATGAAAAAGAATATTTATAACTTAGAAAAAGAACGAGTGATTGAAAAATTTAATTCCAGTAAGTATGGAATTAGTGAAATTCAAGCAGAAGAAATTTTAAACAAAAATGGTGAGAATAAACTTCAAGAAAAAAGAAAATCGACTTTAATTGAGAAATTTATAAATCAATTTAAAGATTTTATGATTATTATTTTGATCATCGCCGCTATAGTTTCAGGACTTTTACTTAAAGAATGGACTGATGCACTAATTATTTTAGTTGTAGTTATATTAAATGCGTTAATGGGAATAATTCAAGAATCCAAGGCGGAAAACGCTATTGATGAATTGCAGAAAATGACTACACCCAAAGCGACGGTATTGAGAGATGGGAAGATAGAAAAAATATCTAGTTCAAAATTAGTCGTTGGTGATATTGTACTTTTAGAAGCTGGAGATATTGTAGCTGCTGATTTAAGGATTCTTGATAGCCAATCTCTAAAAATTGAAGAATCTAGTTTAACCGGTGAATCTGTACCAACTGATAAGATTACACAACAATTAAGTGGTGAGGTTCCACTAGGTGATAGAACTAATATGGCTTTTATGAATACTAATGTAACTTATGGTAGAGGTAGTGGAATTGTTGTTGCTACTGGGATGGATACTGAAGTTGGAAAAATTGCTGGGATGTTAAATCAATCTAAAGAAATTAATACACCACTGCAAGATAATCTCAAATCACTTGGCAAAATAATAACTGTATTAATTTTAATTATTGCTGTAATAATATTTGCGGTTGGAATAATTAATAATCCGGACAAATTACCAATCTTACAAAGAATCAGTGAGATGTTATTAACGTCAATATCTCTTGCAGTTGCTGCAATTCCAGAAGGATTACCGGCAATAGTGACCATAATTTTAGCATTAGGAACGCAGAAAATGGCTAAATACAAATCACTAATTAGAAAATTACCAGCTGTGGAAACGTTAGGTAGCACTGATATAATTGCATCTGATAAGACAGGAACTCTTACTGTTAATAAAATGACTGTTGAATATATACTTGATAATATGGAGTTATTTGACAAAAAGGTTTTAGCTGATGAAAATAACAAACTACTTCAAATAATGATGCTAGCTAATGACACAAAAAGAGCAAATAATTCGTTACTAGGAGATCCAACCGAAACGGCCTTAATTCAATTTGCATTAGATAAAAACATCGATGTGGATGACTTTTTGGATATTCATAAACGAGTTCAAGAAGTACCCTTTGATTCAGATAGAAAGCTAATGAGTACGGTTAATGAGTTTGAAAACACTTATATGATATCCACCAAAGGTGCACCAGATCAATTGTTAAAAAGAGTTACTAGAATTAATAATAATGGCAAAATAAGAAGTATCAATGAAATTGACGTAAAACAAATATTACAAGAAAATGAAAAACTTGCCCAAAAGGCAATGCGAGTTTTAGCTTTTGCATATAAAGAAATCGATGATCTTGTAGATGTTGTAGATAGTGAAAATATTGAAAAAGATTTAATTTTTGTAGGATTAGTTGGAATGATAGATCCAGAACGTCCAGAAGCAAAAATAGCAGTGCAAGAGGCAAAATCAGCGGGAATAAAACCAATAATGATAACTGGGGATCATCCTATTACTGCAAAAGCTATCGCTAAAAGATTAGGTATAATAGATTCTACTAATGATGAAATAGTGCTAACTGGTGATGAACTGGATAAAATTGATGAAGAAACATTTGATCAAAATATAGAAAAATATTCAGTTTATGCAAGAGTTTCTCCTGAACATAAGGTCAGGATAGTGAAAGCTTGGCAGAAAAAAAACAAGGTAGTAGCAATGACTGGAGATGGAGTAAATGATGCGCCAGCCTTGAAAACAGCAGATATTGGAATTGGTATGGGTATTACTGGTACTGAAGTTTCTAAGGGAGCAAGCGATATGATTTTAGCTGATGATAACTTTGCTACTATTGTTAATGCTATTAAAGAAGGTAGAAAAGTATTTAGTAATATTCAAAAATCTATTCAATATTTATTATCTGCTAATTTGGGTGAGGTTTTGACATTGTTTATGATGACTTTACTTAGTTGGGATATATTAAAACCAGTTCAATTATTATGGATAAATTTAGTTACAGATACTTTACCAGCTATTGCTCTTGGAGTAGAACCAAGTGAAAAAGATATTATGAAACAAAAGCCAAGAGGAAGGGATTCTAACTTCTTTTCTAATGGAGTAGGGCTTTCAATAATATATCAAGGAATTCTTGAGGGAGTGATTACCTTGGGAGTATATTTTATTGGAATAACATATCCTTTTCATGCAGGAAATGATTTAATACATGCAGATGCTTTAACAATGGCTTATGCAACGTTAGGTTTGATACAATTGTTTCAGGCTTTTAATGTCAAATATATTCATGGATCGTTATTCACAAATAATCCATTTGAAAATAGAGTGTTTAATTGGTCAATTATTATTTCAGTGATTTCATTAGCAGTAACTATTATGGTTCCTGGATTAAACGGAGTTTTTCATGTGACTGAATTGAATTTTATACAATGGATAACTGTATTATCAGGTGGCATAATTATGGTTCTAGTTGTAGAATTAGTTAAAATGTTTCAAAGAAAGAGAGTGTAAGATTAATGAATCAAATGCAAAAAAAAGCAATGGCATATGCCAACACAATCAATGACATGATTCAAAAAACACAAGAAGTGCAAGAACGACTCAATCCTAAATTTGAAGAAATTAAAAAAGCAATCGACAACAATAAATTAAAAGACATGAAGTCATCTGATTATCTTGAAATACAAGGCGATTTTCAAAAGGGAACAGATGAATATAAAAAAATTGCTAAAGTAATGCATGAAGTAAAAGCTCCAGCAAGATTAATGGGAATTCAACATAATTTAGCTGTTACATATGACGAATATGCTGCTGCTTGTCAAGATATGGTTGATAGCATGAAAGACAATAGGGATGTGGATATTGAAGCTTTTAATAATGCTGAATTAAAGCAAGAAGAAGCTACGGATAAAATCTCTAAATATATTCAAAAGATTTTTCAAGGATAATGACTGATAAAGAATTAACTGATCTTGTTAAGGAAATTTCATCGGTATATTTTGGCAAAGAATTTGAGAATGTTGCCAAATTTAATGCTAGATTAAAAACAACTGGTGGTCGATTTCATTTAAAGGATGGACATATTGATATAAATCCAGCGGTTGTTGAAAAATATAATGAAAATACTTTAGTGGGAATTATTAAGCACGAACTAGTTCACTATCATTTGTACTATTCTGGGCTTAGAAGACATAGTCATGGTTCAAAAGAGTTTAAAGAATTGTTATTAAGAGTTGGTGGATTAAGATATGCACCTAAGTTTGTTGAGTCAAAAAAGAAAAAATATAAAATATATGAATGTAGTTCTTGTGGACTACGGTATAAAAGAATTAAAAAAATTAATACACAAAAATTTGTCTGCGGAAAATGTAGAGGAAGATTAATTTTTTTAGAAGAAAAGTATTTATAAAATGTGGATATTTGAAATCTGCATTTTTTTCTTTTATAGACTATAAAAAAGATATATACTTATTGTATGCGGGTATGGCGGAACTGGCAGACGCGCAAGACTAAGGATCTTGTGGAGAATTTTCTCCGTGGAGGTTCAAATCCTCTTACCCGCATATAGGTAAAAATAAAAGTACCAACCTTGATTTAATAAGGCTGGTACTTTTTTGATTTTATTTGCTAGACAAGAGGTTAATAATGCATTTGTTAAATTGGATGACTAGTTTAGTAATCAAATGTTTTCTTGTTTTATGAGCTATGATACTGTTAAAATTATTTTGTTGCCAGCCCAATTGGGTAATATGCACGGTTGGGAGGTGTTTAACTATGGTCTCATTTGTCATGACTATGGTCGCTACCACTTTGAGTGGGTGTGCAGTTGCATACTTCACCTATTGGCTATCAAAGCGGAAGTAAGGCAACAACAAGCCAATTATTGGGACACGCATGGCAGTGCGTGTTCTTTTTTATTATAAAAATCATACAAAAAAACACATCCATGGCAGTGGATGTGAATTCGGTGTAACTATGGTTCTCATTTGTAAATACATAATAACATTGCATTACTGAAGTGTCAAAAATGTCATCGCTGGAAGGATGATAAATGCAATATCAGATCCTTAATATGAGTTATATCATACACACTTACGAGATTTGGGAATTGATTTGAAATAGCAGCTCTTGAAGGTACTTAGAACATTGGTTTAATGTGGATAATTATGAAACTTATATTTAAGGAGAATAATTATCTATGACTAAAATAATAGCGTATTGTAGAACATCAACAAATAAACAAGACTTAGGAATTGATGTCCAGTTACGGGCAATAGAAGTTTATAATCCGGATAAGATTTATAAAGAACAGGTATCGGGAAGAAAAGAAAATAGAAAAGAATTACATAAAGCTCTATCTAATCTGGATACTGGAGATACACTTTTGATTTATAAACTTGATAGACTTTCTAGAAGTACAAAACAATTAGTAAATATAATGGCGGAATTAAATGAAAAAGGAATTCATTTAACCTCAATATCTGATGGGGTAGATACATCCACTCCAAATGGACGATTTTTATTTACGATAATGTCAGCAATGGCACAATTAGAAGCTGAGATGATTTCTCAACGCACCAAGGAGGCTCTTGCTATAACAACTAAAAAATTAGGAAGACCTCGAATAAAGAGAAATAAAATTCAAAGAGTAATTCATTTATATAAGAATACTAAGTTAACTATTAAAGAAATTGCAATAAGAGAAAAAATAAGTGATAGAACTATATATAGAATTTTAAAAGAATATAATTTAAAGAGAAATTAATAGATGTTTACATATAAATATATGAATAGTAGTATTAATTTATACTATTAGTGACAAAAACGAACCTTTTTGTCACATTAATTTATTCTTTTAAAAAACTACTTAAAACACATTAGGGCTAATCAAGCTTAAATTGATTAGCTTCTTTTTTTGTTTAAAAATTGACTGTCATAATCGTTCGTTTAAGTCATTATTAGAAATTTATAAAAATGTGATGTATAAAAAGTGTTCTAATAAGGAGTTAGTATGGAATTTATAGATTTGAGTACTAGAATGAATGATTGGCAAGAATTCGTTTTGAATCATCCACTTGGGAATTTTGCACAAACGATCAATCAGTTTGAAGTGTTAAAAAAACGTGGCAATGAAGTATTCATACTAGGTGTAGTTAATAAAAATGATAAGATTATTGCTGGAAGTGTTGTAACGGCTCAACATGTAAGGCTTGGAAAAGTGTTCGGTTTCGATCATGGACCATTATTAAATTACGATGATGAAGAGTTACTAAGGTATTATTTTAATGAAGTTAAAAAATTTGCAAAAAAACATGGTGGATTATTTTTGAGAGTGGCACCTAATGTTGTTTACAGAGATTTTGATAATGAAGGTAATCCAATATCAAAAGCAAATGATAAGTTATTGAATAATTTTAAACGCATTGGTTTCAAACATGAAAAATTTCAAAATGGCTTAGCTAAATCAGAAAAAGAAGCAAGATTAAAAAATACTACTTATTGGCAGTATGTTAAAGAATTTGACGAAGAATCGTATAAGGAAGTAGTTAAGACATATAGTAAGGATGTTAATTATTACTTAAAGAAAAATAAACAATTTGGTATTAAGCTTAGACAGCTCCCTAGAGAAGACTTAAATAAGTTTTATGATTTAACATATGATACTGGAGAACGTCTTGGAATTGGAACAAAATCATTAGAATATTATAAATACGCATTTGATGCGTTTAAAGATAAAATACAATTTTTAGTTGCGGAAATGAATTTTATAGATTATATATCTGAAGAAAATCAAAAAATTAATCAATTAAATAATAAACTTGAAAAAATAAATCAAAAGATTGAGAAGTATCCTAATAATGATAAATTTAAGCGACAGTTTAATGAGTTCGATGATCAAAAAAAAGCGCATATAAATAGAATAAAGCGGGCTAGAGAATTACAATCGGAATCAAATGGAAATACAGTAATAGTTGCTGGAGGGATGTTTGTTAAACTTCCACAAGAGATAGTCTATTTATTTTCTGGTACTTATGAAAAATATATGGAATTTTATGGTCCTTATCAGATTCAAGATAAGATAATAAAAGAAACAATTGATTCTGGAATCCATAGATATAATTTTTTTGGAATTGACGGAAGTTTCGATGGAAGTGATGGAGTACTAGAATTTAAAAAAAATTTTAATGGTAAAGCTCAACAGATGGTAGGAGTATTTGAATCTCCAATAAATACTTTTAAATATAATACGTATAAAATATTGAAAAATTTATTAAAAATAATAGGAAGATAGTAGAACGTTTTATTAAACGTTCTTTTTTAATACTAATAATATAATACTTTTAAATTGGTACGAACTTTTATTGAAAGTGGATACATATCATGTTAAATTATTATGGTAGATTTATTATGATTAGCTTTCCATTGGAGGAAAAATATGAGAAAAACTAGAGTTTTGAATAGTAATATTTCAAAAGCTATTTCAGATATGGGACATTTTGATACATTGGCTATTGGTGATGCTGGTATGCCTGTACCAAGTGATACTGAAAAAATTGATGTAGCTATTGAAGCAGGTCTTCCTGGTTTTATGGCTGTATTAGAAAATGTATTAAGTGAGCTTGAAGTTCAAAAAATATATTTAGCAGAAGAAATGAAGACTGCCAATCCTGAACAATTACAAAGGGTTAAGGATTTACTTGGAGATACACCTATTGAGTTCATTCCCCATGAACAAATGAAAAAAGATTTGAGTAAGACTCGTGCATTCATTAGAACTGGTGAAGAAACTCCTTACTCAAATATAATTTTAGAAAGTGGCGTTGTTTTTTAAGACAAGAAAGGTATTTTATAAATAATGAAAAAAGTTGTAGTTCTTGGATCAACAAACGTTGATACTATTTTAAATTTAAACCATTTTCCTCTTCCTGGAGAAACTATGAAAATGGAAAATATGGCTCAAGCTGGTGGTGGAAAGGGAGCTAATCAAGCTCTTGCTGCTACAAGGTTAGGTGCTCAAACAAGCTTTATAAGTCGTGTTGGTGATGAAGGTGCTGCTGATTTTATGCTTGATACTTTCAAAAAAGATGGCATGGATACTGATTATATTTATACTTCAAAAACATCAGGTACTGGTCAAGCATTTATCATGGTTAATGAAGAAGGACAAAACAGTATCATGATTTATGGCGGTGCAAACAACGAGGTTTGCCCAGAAGATGTTCAAGCGGCCAGTGAAGTAATTAAAAATGCCGATATTTTAATAGCTCAATTTGAAGTTCCAATGGAAGCTATTGTGGAAGCATTTAAAGTTGCCAAAGAAAACGATGTTAAAACAATTCTTAATCCAGCTCCTGCTACAAACGATATTCCAGCAGAGTTAATTAAGATGTCAGATATTATTATTCCTAATGAAACAGAAGCTCAATTAATAACAGGAATTGAAGTTACAGATCGTGATTCAATGGATGCAGCTTCAAATAAACTTATTGAAATGGGTGCAGGTGTTGTTTTAATTACTGTTGGTTCAACAGGTTCATACTACAATACTGGTGATAAGACTGGTTTTGTAAATGCATTTAAAGTAAAAGCTGTTGATACAACTGCTGCTGGAGATACATTTATTGGTGCGTTTAGTACAAAAATAAATGATGACCTTTCAAATATTGAAGAAGCAATGACTTTTGCTAATAAAGCTTCTTCCATTGCAGTTCAAGCTGCTGGAGCACAAGTGTCAATTCCTTATGAAAAAGATGTTCAAATTTAAAAAGGCGAATAGCCTTTTTTATTTTGTGTGTAAATAATTTATTTATGGAAAAATATATTTTAATTAGAATATTTTTAAATCTTGAAAAATACGTGAAAACACCATGAAAACGGCATTTATGAACAAATAATATTGTTAATTTTCTTATTGCATGATAGTATATGTGTGTATTGTGAAATGGTTAATGGTTCGACAGATCGCAAGACTTTCTTCCAAGTACCACGAACAAATTACAAATTTTTTAAATCCTCAGGAGGAAGTTCTAACATGGAAAATGGAACAGTAAAATGGTTTAATTCAGAAAAAGGCTATGGCTTCATTACTCGCCAAGATGGTAGTGATGTATTCGTACATTACTCAGCAATTCAAGGTGAAGGCTACAAGACTTTGGAAGAAGGACAAGCTGTAACATTTGATATCGAAGAAAGTGATCGCGGACCACAAGCTGTAAATGTAAACAAAGCATAATTTCTTTAGATATAAATGCTAAAAGCCTAGCTTATGCTAGGCTTTTTTGTTTTAATTTTAATATAGAAACATATTAAGAGGTTCAAATTGTCTAAGAAAAAAAGAAGACGTAATAAAAAGAATTCATATATTACAATATTATTGTTTGTTTGCTTAATTGTTGTACTTATTACAACGGTTTTTTTAGCGATGTCTCAATATAAAATAATTCAAAATAATAAACCTAGTAAGACCGAAATTGTTGAACAAAAAAGAAACGAGTTTATTGATAAAATTAGCCCATATGCGATTACCTTAAAAAAACAATATGGGATTTTACCTAGTATTACTATTTCTCAAGCGATTGTTGAAAGTAATTGGGGAAAAAGCGTTTTGGCTAGAGACTATAATAATTTTTTTGGTGTAAAAGGGACTGATCCTACTAATACTAAAGTTTTATATACCAAAGAATTTGTTAATGGAAAATGGATAGAAATTCATGGCAGATTTAGGGTGTACTCAGATTATAAAGATTCAATGAAAGATCATGCTGTGCTCTTAGCTAATGGAACTTCTTGGAACCCTAGACAATATCATGATGTATTAGCTGCACAAGATTATGTTGATGCCACGTTTGCATTACAAACTGATGGATATGCAACTGATCCAACATATACAAAGAAGCTGTTAAAAATTATAAAACAATATAACTTAGATAGATTTGATAATTAGTGTTGACCTTAACGCAACGTAATAGTTTATAGTGTTCTTTGTTGAAAGGATGATTTTATGGAGTATACAATTAATAAGGTCGCTAAATTGTCTGGAATTAGCACGAGAACGTTAAGATACTATGATGAAATTAATTTGCTTAAGCCCGCAAGAATTTCGTCATCAAATTATAGAATATATGAGCAGAAGCAAATTGATAGACTGCAACAAATATTGTTTTATAAGCATCTTGGGTTTGAACTGGAAAAAATCAAAGTAATATTAAATAATGACGATTATTCTAATATAGATGCATTGATTAGTCACAGACAAAAATTATTGATTGAAAGAAATAACATAGATCAGCTTTTGAACACTATTGATAAGACTATAAAATACTATCGAGGTGAACAAAATATGACAAATGAAGAAAAATTTGCCGCATTTAAAAATGAACAAATTGAAAAAAACATGGAAAAATATGGCGAAGAACTAGTAGAAAAATATTCAAAGGAGGCAATAGAAAAGGCTAATAAAAAATATTTATCTCTATCTAAAGATGACATGTCACAAATGAAAAAAGTTGAAGGCGAATTATTTAAATCTTTGAATGAGCTCAATGACTCAAAAGATGTAAAAACTAGTTTAGGAAAGAAAGTATTTGAACTACATAAAAAATGGCTATCATTTACATGGACTGACTACTCTGCGCAAGCTCATAAGGGATTAGTAGATATGTATTTAGCAGATCAAAGATTTGCAGATTATTATATAAAAAATAGTAATGAAAATGCGCCTACTTTACTACATGATGCTGTTTATTATTATGCCTAAAAGAAACTAAAAATTTATTTTAGTTTCTTTTTTATATCATGATTTTTAATCGTCCCAGTGATATTATTAAAAGTATCAATAAATACAAATGAGGTAAGTATTTTGAAGGAACTAGAAGAAAGAATTAAAAAAGACGGCAGAATTTTAGGAACAGATGTGTTAAAAGTAGACAGCTTTTTAAATCATCAAATTGATCCTACTTTAATGAAAAAAATGGGTGAAGAATTCTTCAATGTATTTAAAGAAAAAAATGTTACAAAAATAATTACTGTTGAATCTTCGGGAATTGCACCAGCAGTGATGACAGGACTTTGCTTTGATAAACCGGTGGTTTTTGCTAGAAAGCATAAATCTTTAACATTAAAAAACGACTTATATACAGCTGATGTATATTCTTTCACCAAACAAACAAGTAATAAGATAAGTATTTCAAAGAACTTTTTGAACAGTTCTGATAATGTGTTAATAATTGACGATTTTTTAGCAAATGGACAAGCTGTAAAAGGTTTAGCAGAGATAGTTGAATCCGCAGGAGCAACTATTGTTGGAGCTGGTATCGTTATAGAAAAATCTTTTCAAAAAGGTCGCTCAATTGTTGATGAAAAGGGAATAAAAGTTCACTCGCTAGCACGAATAAAAGCCTTTGAAAATGGGCAAGTGATATTTGAAGAGGAGTAGATTATGAGAGAATATTTAGAACCAGGTTCAACCATTGGTGTCATTGGTGGTGGATATGAAACATATCTATTACTTATTCAAGCACATAAAATGGGCTTTAAAACCAACTTAGCAGTTAATCAAGATAACGACGAAGCTGTTGCAGGAGCTGATAATCATATCGTTGTAAATAGATATGATTATGAAAATATCAAAAAAATTGCTGAGAATTCTGATATTCTTTTGTATCAAAATATCGATATTGATAATGAAGATTTGGAAAAAATTGCTAGTGAACATCCAGTAATTCAAGGGACAGAACTGTTAACTTTATCTCAGGATAGATATTTAGAGAGAACGTTTTTGGATGGGTTAAATATTAATATCTCTCCTTTTTTTCTGGTGATTAATGATGACGACTTAAAAGCTGGGGTTAAAAAAGTTGGATATCCTTGTATTTTAAAGCCAATTCAAAAAGGTATTTCAAAGCAATTAGTATTTAATACTGAAGAAGATTTTCAAAAATTATTAGGTAGTATAGAATTTGGAACATATATACTTGAAGCTTATGTTGTGCCTCAAAAATCATTTTCAATAACATTAGCAAAGAATGTTAACGAAAAAATTCATACATATCCACTAACAAATAATAAATATGAAAATGATGTTTTGGTTAACTCTACAGTATTTATAAAAAATGATCCTCGAATTGAAGAAGAAATACAAAGGGTTTCACTAAAAATTGCAAAATCAATTAATTATGTAGGCCTTCTTTGTGTCAATTTTATTCTAGGTGATAATAATACTTTATATGTCAAAGACTTCAGTTTTGAATTACCATACTCTGCTAATACTTACGAATTAGCAACTGGTTATTCTCAATTTGAATTACAATTAAGAGCAGTTGCTAATTGGCCAATTCCTGAAATTTTTCCTTTAATGAACGCGACAATTTTAAGAATTTTTGAAAATCAAAGAGATGATGTTTTAAAACTTTTAAAACAAAAACCTCAGTGGAAATTTTTGTTTCATAATGCAAGAAATAAATTCAACCAAGAAGATGAAATTGGATACATTCTAGTATCTTCTACAGAAGAGGACTTCTTAAAAAGCAATATTAACAATACAAAAATCTGGACTATAGATTAGGAGATTTTTTTATGCTAGATAGATATGTTCGTAACGAAATGGGAAGTATTTGGACTGATGAAAATAAGTACAACGCTTGGCTTAAAGTTGAAATTGCCGCAACAGAAGCTTGGAGTAATTTAGGAGAAGTGCCAAGTGAAGATTTAAAAAAAATTAAGGTAAACGCAAATTTTAACGTGGATCGCATTGTTGAATTGGAACAACAAACCAAACATGATGTTGTTGCGTTTACAAGAGCTGTCTCAGAATCTTTAGGTGAAGAAAGAAAGTGGATTCATTTTGGATTAACATCTACTGATGTTGTTGATACTGCCTACGGATATTTATTGAAGCAAGCTAACGTAATATTAAAAGAAGATTTGGAGCATTTGTTAGAAGTAATTAAGAATAAAGCAAATGAATATAAGTATACAGCCATGATTGGACGAACTCATGGTGTGCATGCAGAGCCCACAACATTTGGACTTGTTTTAGCAACTTGGTATTCAGAGATGAAGAGAAATATTGAACGGTTTAATAATGCAGCAAGCGGTGTTGAAGCAGGCAAAATCAGTGGGGCCGTTGGAACTTTTGCTAATACACCACCTGAAGTTGAAGAGTTTGTTTGTAAAAAACTAGGAATAAGACCGCAAGAAATTTCTACTCAAATACTACCTAGAGACTTACATGCAGATTATGTACAAACAATGGCTTTAATTGCTACATCAATTGAACGATTTGCTTTAGAGATTCGGCATTTACAAAGAACGGAAGTTAGAGAGGTAGAAGAGTTTTTTGCCGCTGGCCAAAAAGGGTCATCAGCCATGCCTCATAAAAGAAATCCAATAGGCTCAGAAAATGTAACTGGTTTAGCTAGGGTTATTCGAGGACATGCTTTTACTGCATTAGAAGATGTTCCGTTATGGCATGAACGAGATATTTCTCATAGTTCAGCGGAAAGAATAATAATTCCAGACACAACAGAATTATTGGATTATATTATTATGAGATTTTCAAAAATTGTAGAGAATCTCACTGTATTTCCTGAAAAAATGGAAAAAGACATAAATCTAACCCATGGATTAATATATTCTCAAAGAATTATGTTAAAACTTGTTGAATCTGGTCTAACTCGTGAAGAAGCTTATGACTTGGTTCAACCAAAGACTAAAGTTGCGTGGGATGATGAAAAAAATTTCCAAGATTTAATAAGAAATGACCAATTCATTATTGATAGACTGGGTGAAAACCAAATTAATGATGCATTTGACTATAAATGGCATTTGAAACATGTGGATGATATTTTTGAAAGAGTGGGACTATAATAATAGTTGTACTGAGAAGGTAGGTGATTGATTTATCAATTACCTGCCTTTTTTAAGGTTCTTTACCAATATCGAGTGAAGAGTGAACGCTGGTAATTATCTATAACTAAAGTTAATAGATAGTTATCTGAATTATGTATTAGACTTTTTAAACATAAAAATTACAATTTAATTGATAATAATTTTAAGTTATAGAGGTGAAGCTTTTGAAAGACGAAAATATATTTCCTAAAGGAGAAAAAAATGATGCATATTCTCAGTATTTTGTTGGACAGAGTTATTTAAAAGAGCTTGTAAATGATCCACAAGTTGATGTAGTCGTTGGAAATGTTACCTTTGAACCGGGGTGTAGAAATAACTGGCATATTCATCATGATGGATACCAGATTTTATTAGTCACAGACGGTGAAGGATGGTATCAAGAAGATGGTAATAAACCACGTTTATTAAAAAAAGGTGACGTTGTCGTAACTCATGATGGAGTAAAACATTGGTATGGAGCAACAAAAGATTCATGGTTCACACATATTGCTATTACTTCAGGCAGTCCAGAGTGGTTGGAACTGGTAAGTGATGAAATTTATAATAATTTGGAGGTTAATTAATTATGGTGAAAAAACAAACAGCAGGAAGAGATAATCTGGGAGAATTTGCTCCAAAATTTGCTGAATTAAATGATGATATATTATTTGGTCAAGTTTGGTCGAGAGAAGATAAAATGTCTGCTCATGATAGAAGCTTAATCACAATTTCAGCATTAATATCTGGAGGTAATTTTGAACAATTATCTGCACATTTAAATATTGGAAAAGAAAATGGAATTACAAAAGAGGAAATAAGTGAACTGATTACTCATTTATCTTTTTATGTTGGATGGCCAAAGGCTTGGTCAGCTTTTAACATTGCAAAGAAAATATTTAATTAATTTATTTAAAAAGTCTAAAATGAAATTTTTTTAAATAATTTTGCAAGTTGGAAAGTTAACAAACTAGAACTAATTGAGCTTTTGTTTTTGATGATTGTTATTTTAATTGCTAGATTAGTACAAGTTGTATATGCGTTAATATTAGTGAATATAACTTTATTTTTTAATATATTTTTAACTGAGCAACGTGATTTTTCAACTAAGAAAAAAGCTTAACTTCAATTGTGGTTAAGCTTTTTTGGCAATGTTTTCTTTTAATCTCTTTATAAATAAACTAGCCGCACTCGACATAAGTTTGTTCTTTTTCCAAATTAAGGTTATTGGTTCAGACAAATCAGGATTTAATCTTTTAAAGACTAATCCTGAATTTTTATCTGTATTAATAAGATCATCAAAAGTTAAGGCTACACATTTTTTAGTTTTAACAAGTAAAGAAGCATTAAAAGCTAGATTATATGTACCAATTATATTTAAATCATTACTAACATTACTCCACCAATCTTGAAATCTAACTCGTTGTTTTGCTTGATTAGAAACTAATAGTGGGATTTTCACTAAATCTTCGGGAGAAATAGTATCTTTTTTTACTAAGGTTGAATCAAAAGGCATTAGAATTCCCCAATGATCTACTTCAGGAAGTTTTAAAGTTTCGTATTGACTCAAAGGCTTTTCACCCATAATAACTCCAAAATCAAGTATTTCAGATTCTAATTTTGATTCTACATCAGTGGAATCACCACTATGAAAATGCAATTTTATGTCAGGGTAATCCGTAATAATTCCCGCAATTACCTCCATAATACGCTGCATTCCCATACTTTCTCCAGCGCCTATATCCAATTCACCATTGACTATATTTGAATTGGCTTGTAGATTATACGAAGTTTTATCTACAAGTTGTACTATTTCAGAAGCTTTTTGTCGTAAGTAATGACCATCTTTTGTTAATTTGATCTCCCGGGGTCCTCGATCGAATAGTTTAATGTTTAACTCGTTTTCTAAATCTGTTATCTGTCTTGATAGCGCTGGTTGGGAAATGTGTAAATACTGAGCTGCTTTGGAAATACTTTTTTCTTGGGCAATTGCCAAAAAATATCTTAATATGCGAATATCCATAAATTAACTCCATCTTCTTATACCTTTTAATTATATTATTGTATCAGATATATGTATTTTACATATGATTTTTAGAAACTATAATTTATGTATTAATTGTAAGGAGATAAATGATGATTAAAGATAAAGTAGTAATAATTACAGGCGCATCTTCGGGCATAGGCGAAGCAACTGCACGACTTTTAGTAAATAAAGGTGCAAAAGTAGTAATGGGGGCACGTCGTGAAGATAAATTAAAAGAAATTGCAAATGAATTAGGGGACAATGTTTTATATAAAGTAACCGATGTAACTAAAAGAACAGATATAAAAGCCCTAATTGATTTTGCTATTAATAAATTTGGTAGAGTAGATGTTTTATATAATAATGCTGGTATAATGCCGCAAGGTAATTTAAGTGATAGAGAGTATGATAAATGGCAACAGATGCTTGATGTTAATATTATGGGAGTGTTGAATGGAATAGGTGAAGTATTACCTATTATGAAAGAACAACAAGATGGATTAATTATAACAACGGATTCAGTAGCTGGTCATGTTATATATCCATCTTCAGCTGTATATAACGGAACTAAATATGCAGTTCGAGCAATAATGGAAGGATTGCGTCAAGAAGAAAAGAATAATGGAATACGTTCAACCATAATTTCTCCTGGAGCAGTTAGAACAGAACTAGTTAATACTATTGGAAATAAAAATGTTCTTAATAGTGTGAAACAACTAATGGAAGCACCAGAGAAATCTGCACTTGCTATTAATCCAGAAGATGTTGCCAACGCTGTTATTTATGCGATTGATCAGCCTAAACATGTTACTGTAAGTGAAGTCTTAATACGACCATCAGGTCAAGAAGTTTAAAAAAATCCTCTTATGAAATTCAAAATCATTTCATAAGAGGATTTTTATTTAGTTATTTTTAAGAATAAGTCGTAATTTACTGGATTTCGCAAAATAAGATTTGCCTTTACAACGGAAACTTCTTTGTTTTTAACAATATTAATTTGCTGTTCAATGGAATTAAAGTCGAAATCTATCGGACCTAAGTAATAAAAATCAGATCCTTCATCGTCACTTTTTTTGATAAATAATAAAAATAATGTTTCGTTATTCTTATTGTGTTTAAAAAGGTTCTTAATCTCATTTGATTCCAGAGTTCTTCTATTCTTTGAATACCAACTAATCGTTGAGGGATTAAAAAAAGTATTGGTGTGATTATATTTGTTAATAGCCATTTCATTTTTTTGATAAGTTATAAAAATTGGACAAATATTGTACTTTTCTTTGTATCCATAAATAGAAGAAGATTGATCTTTTGGCCAGCCAATAAGGTTATTTACTTGACGGCGAGTATATTTTTTACCAATAGTAAGTTGTTTATCAATTGCGTATTCATGATTTTTTGATAATCCAACTTTAATGACATCATCAACTAGTGATTTGAAATATTTATTTGAAATATAGTATGAAAAAATTTTTGAGTCTATAGTATAAATATTATTATCAATTTTTAAGAATGGTATTTGACCATATTTTTTCTTATCATTATCTTGATAATAATCTAAAGTAAGATGATTTTCGACAGAAGTAATAGTCTCTTTATTAACATAGGTATTTAATTTTTTGAGTTGAGAAATATAGTCTGTTTTTGTAATACTTTCTTTTGATAATAACTCTTTAATAAGAACTAAATCGTGAGCCCTCATTCCATTAAGAAATTCTTTGGAGATTAATTTTAAAAAGCATTGTTCATAATTTGTAAGATTTTTTGATTCGTGCAATTTAATTAAAAAATCATAGTAACTTTCATACTTATCAACAAAAACTTGAGGATCGACTGTTCCAAATTTTTGAAAATCTTGTAACAACGGAATTCTTCCAATTTTATTTTTCAACTCAATATAAGATGATCTTAAGTTGTTTAAGAGAGTAAGATTGTTATTATTAATGGAATTATAAATTTTCTGCCTAGCAATTTCACTAAAGTTAATTGATGAAAGACCAATTACTTGGTTAATTGCGATCTTATTTCTTAAGTTGTTTTTGTTTAAAGTTTTATCACCAGATAAAGCAATTGGTATTAAATAGTTATTTTTATAATTACCAATGAAATCAATTATAGTGACAAACTCCTTATTTGGATATTTGCGTAAGCCTCGACCTAGTTGTTGAATAAAAATAATACTTGATTCAGTGTTTCTAAGCATAACTATCTGATTAATTTTGGGAATATCAATACCTTCATTAAAAATATCGACAGTTACAATATACTCAATCTTTCCTTTTTCAAATCTACTTATTGTTTTTTCTCTAGTACTAATAGAGTCTTCTCCGGTTAGGGCAACAGAGGGATGTCCTTTTGATGTCATAATATTTGCGATTTCTTTTGCTTCATCTATTCTGCTGCAAAAAATCAAACCGTGAACTTTTTCACCTGAATAACCGTAGTAATCTAATTGATTTATAACATAATTCATTCTTTCCTCAGAAACTAAATATTTAAGTGGAGTTTTTTCTTCAATTGTTTTGCTTTGATATTCGTAATCAACGATTCCAATATAGTGAAATGGACTCAGCATGTTTTCTTCAATGGCGTTTTGAAGTCGAATTTCATAGGCAATATTGTAATCAAATAATTCATAAATATTAAAATCATCGGTGCGTTCAGGAGTCGCAGTCATACCTAATAAAAAGTTTGGGGTGAAATAGTTAATTATTTTTTGATAAGATTTTGCTCCAGATTTATGAGCCTCATCAATTAAAATATAGTCAAATTCATTATTTTTGAATTTAGCTAAATTTTTATCTTGTGAAATTGATTGGATAGTTGCAAAAAGATATTTGTGATTCCTATCTTTAGAGCTTCCAGAAAAAATACCGTAGCTATCCAAAGAACCGCCTAATATTTTATGAAAACTTTCTAGAGATTTTTTCAAAATTTGTTCTCGATGTACAACAAATAAAAATCTTTTCGGATTAAATTGTTGAACATCAAATGCGCCTAAATAAGTTTTTCCAGTACCAGTTGCAGAAATAATAAGTGCTTTTTTAACATTTTGAGATCTTAGATTTTGTAATGATAAAAGAGCTTCTTTTTGCATATTGTTTGGGACAATCTCTGTTGTGAAATTGGCCACTGGAACTCTTGAAAAAGATAGCTTTTTAAAATAATCCGTATAATTTCTAATCCAATTAGCAGTTAATGGTTGGGCTTTTTTCCATTGATTTTCAAAGGAAGACAAAAACTGATTTGTTAATTTACTATTGTCTAAAGATGAAAATTTAATATTCCATTCATAATTACTGATTAATGCAGAGGTGGTTAAATTAGAACTACCAAGAATGATGGTTTTATAGTTTTCATGATCAAAAATATAACCCTTAGCGTGAAAATTTTCTTCTTGTTCCATTATTTTTACATCAACATTAGGAATTTTAAAAAGTTCGGAGAAAACTTTTGGCTGATTAAATGCCAAGTATGTTGAAGTTAAAATTCTTCCAGAAATACCCTTTGTATGTAAGTCTGCAAATAAAACCTTTAAGTCTGTTAAAACGGAATTAGAAATAAAGGCAACAGCAAATGTAAAGCCAGTACAAGTTTGCAGCTCTTGGTTAATATGAGCTTTAATGTTTTCGTCAGATGAATTAGTTATAAGTTGGGGCTCAAATTGATTTGATGAAATGTATTTTTCATCAATAAATGAAGAGAGTACCGAATTAATAAAAGTTTGTTTTTCCATAATTTTGTCCAATATCAAAAAATTGAATTGCTATGTTTATTATACTAAAAAAAGCTGTGAAAATATTTTCATAGCTTTCAAGATTCCGTACTTCTTGTTGAATTGAAATAAAAATTAATATTTGGATAAACATACATAGAATATGAGTAATTAAATAAAACATTATTCTTACAATAATTATATTGTGTAAGAGTTAGTTCTTGTGAACCTATGCTTTTATTTAGATGCTTTGCCTGCTGACGATCCAAACTGGTTACTGACATGTAGTTTTCGCTATTTGTAACGTTAATATCATATGTTTCTTTGACAAAATTAAATATAGATCGCTGCCCAACTTCTTTTGGAATATAAGGTACTACAGACTTCACATAGTAAGCAGTTTCTAAACAATATAAGTCTCCTTGCAGGTATCTTAGCCGTACTATTTTGTAAAGCTTAGTTCCGAGTGGAATTTTTGATTCTTTTGATAGTTGCTTATCTGCTGTTATTAAATCAAAAGAAAGTATTTTTGATTCTAATTTACTATCCTTAACTCGAATTGGATTGCCCGCTCCCATTGATAGATTTACAACTAATTTTCCTTCACGGCTTATATCATTTATAAAATATCCGCTTCCTTGGACTCTTTTAAGTAATCCCCTTTGGAAAACAACGTCTATAGCGCGACGTATAGTGTTTCTACTGACTCCATATAATTCCATCAGTTGGGCTTCAGTTGGCAATTTCGTTTTAAATTCCTTGTTTAAGATTGAGTCAATTATCTGCTCAGCAATTGTGTGATAGATGATATTGTCCCCCAATGTTCATAATTATCATAATTTCATAATACAGCATAACTTATAAAAAAGCTTTTTTAAAATATTAGTTAGTACTTGTAAAATTTGTACCCATAAATTATAATCAAATTGTAAATGTTAACGTTTTCAAAAAAGGAGGAAATGAAAATGGCAGAAAAAACAATAATGCTAGTATGTTCGGCAGGTATGTCAACTAGTTTATTAGTAACAAAAATGCAAAAATCAGCAGAAGAAAAAGGAATTAAGGCAGATATTTTTGCAACAGCAGCTTCTGATGCAAATGCAAAGTTAGAAGAAAAAAATCCCGATATATTAATGCTTGGACCACAAGTTAAATATATGGAAAATGATTTTAAATCAAGAGTAGATATTCCAGTAGTTTCAATCAACATGCAAGATTATGGAATGATGAATGGTGAAAAAGTGTTAGAAACAGCACTAGAAACAATGGACTAAGAGGTCAAAAAAATGGATGAAAATTTAGAAGCAATAATGGGTTTAATAGTTAACGGAGGGAATGCTAAGAGTCTGGCCTTTGAGGCAATTAGAGCTGCAAAAGATGGTGATTTTGATTTAGCAGAAAAAAAATTAAAAGAGTCAGATAAAGCATTATCACAAGCTCATAATTCGCAAACCGATATGTTAACTAAAGAAGCACAAGGTAAACATGCAGAAGTGACTTTATTATCTGTCCATTCACAAGATCACATAATGAATGCGATAACATTCAGAGATTTAGCCGGTGAAATTGTAGATTTATATAGGAGATTAAATAATGACTAAGAGTTATAAAATGTCTAAAGATTTTCTCTGGGGAGGTGCTGTAGCGGCGCATCAACTTGAAGGTGGATGGCAAGAAGGTAAAAAAGGTGTCAGTATTGCTGATATTATGACTGCTGGTAATAAAGATACTCCTAGAAGAGTAACAAATGGAGTTGTTGATGGTGAAGTTTATCCTAATCATTGGGGAATTGATTTTTATCATACTTACAAAGAAGATATTAAATTATTATCTGAATTAGGAATAAATTGCTTTAGAACTTCGATTGCGTGGAGCAGAATTTTTCCTAATGGAGATGAGTCAGTTCCTAATGAAGCAGGATTGAAATTTTATGATGACTTATTTGATGAGTGTCTAAAATATGGTATTGAGCCTGTTATCACGTTATCTCATTTTGAAATCCCATACCATTTAGTTACTGAATATGGTGGATGGACAAATAGAAAATTAATAAATTTTTTTGAGAATTTTGCAGAAGTTTGTTTTAAAAGATATAAAAATAAAGTTAAATATTGGATGACTTTTAACGAAATAAATAATCAAACAAATTGGCGAGAATCTCACCATCTACTTCAAGATTCTGGATTGATTTTGGATGAAAAAACTAATCCAGAAGAAGCAATGTTTAAAGCAGCTCATAATGAGTTTGTAGCAAGTGCTAAGGTTGTAAAATTGGGACATCAAATCAACCCTGAATTTAAAATTGGCGCTATGATAGCAATGTGTCCGGTGTATCCTTTAACTTCAAAACCCGAAGATATTTTAAAAGCACAACGTGCAATGCAAACAAGATATTATTACGGTGATGTACAGGCATTAGGTTATTATCCTCAATGGATTTTAAATTATTTTGATCGTAAAAATTACAATATAGATATTTCTAAAGAAGATAAACAAATACTAAAAGATGGAACAGTTGACTATATCGGTTTTAGTTACTATATGTCATTTGTTACAGAAGAAAAAAATTATAACGAACTTATATATGATGAGCAAAATGATTTAGTATCAAATCCTTACGTTGAAGCGTCTAAATGGGGATGGCAAATAGATCCAGTTGGATTGAGATATGCAATGAATTGGATGAATGATAGATGGTATCTTCCACAATTTATTGTAGAAAATGGTTTCGGTGCTATTGATAAATTAACTAGCGAAAAAGAAATTCACGATGATTATAGAATTGATTTTTTCAGAAATCATATATCAGAGATGGAAAAAGCTGTTGTCGAAGATGGTGTTAATTTGATTGGATATACTCCTTGGGGAATTATTGATTTAATTTCTGCAAGTACTGGAGAAATGGCAAAACGCTACGGTGTCATTTATGTAGAACAAGATGACAAGGGAAATGGCAGCAAGAAAAGATATAAAAAGGATTCGTTCTATTGGTACAAAAACGTAGTAGAAACTAATGGAGAAAAAATAAATTAGTATTTGGAGGTAAAGAAAATGAACAAAAAAAATTCAGACTTTTTAAACGAGAAACTTATCCCCGCATTTGGAAAATTTGCGTCTTCTAGACACATGGTTGCTTTACGTGATGGTATGGCAATGGCGGTTCCAATGATTATTATTGGTTCTGTATTTATGATTTTGGCACAATTTCCATATCAACCATACCTTGATTTTATGAACCATACATTTGGAAGTAATTTTGCAACGGTTCTTCAATATATAACTAATGCATCATTTCATTTGATGGGATTGATTGCAGTAATTGGTATTTCTTATAACTTATCAAAAAGCTATAAAGTTGATGCAATATCGACGAGTTTAGTTTCAATGGGTGCATATATTTTAACAATTCCTATGATAGTTGCTAAGGATGGATCATTATCAATTCCTCTTACACAACTTGATTCGGCTGGATTATTTACTGCTATTATTGTTGGATTATTCATTACAGATTTATTTGTTTGGATGGTACACAGAAACTGGACAATTAAAATGCCAGCTTCAGTTCCACCAGCTGTAAGTAATTCATTTACAGCATTATTCCCAGGTACTTTAGTACTATTATTAGTATGGATTATCAGACTTGGTGTGGAAGCAACACCAATGCAAAGTATTCCTAATGTTATGAATTATTTCTTAGCACAGCCATTAGGACAATTAAGTAATACATTGCCGGGTATTTTAATAGCTGAATTATTTGTTACTGGATTATGGTTCTTTGGTATTCATGGGGCAAATGTTGTTTCAGGTGTTATGATGCCAATTTGGTTAGCAGCTATGAACCAAAATCATGCAGCATTTGCTGCTGGTAAAGAATTACCTAATATTGTTACTCAACAATTTGTTGATAACTTTGTTCACATGGGTGGTTCAGGAGCTACTATCGGTTTAGTAGTAATGATGGCATTCTTTTCTAAGAGTGAAGAGTATAAAGCACTTGGTAAATTAGCTATTGTTCCTAATCTATTTAATATAAATGAACCAATAATCTTTGGATTCCCAGTTGTTTTGAACTACAAAATTGTTATTCCATTCATTGCTGCTCCAATGATGAATATTCTTACAACATATTTTGCTATGTCAACAGGATTAGTTGCTAAAACAATGGGAGTTATGGTTCCATGGACTACACCTCCAGTAATATCTGGAATAATTGCAACTGGTCATATATCAGGTGGTGTATTGCAACTTATTAATATTTTATTAGATGGACTAATCTACTTCTACTTCTTCCGCTCAGCAGACAAAGCAAAGGCAAAAGCAGAACAAGAGCTAAAAGCAGCTTAAAAAAATAAAAAGATTGGAAAATTTTTCCATTCTTTTTTATTACACAAAAATAGGAGAGTAATTTGATATGGGACAATTAGGTGTTTCAATCTATCCAGAGCAAACTTCATTTGAAGAAAATAAAAGATATTTAGACTTAGCTGCTAAATATGGTTATAAAAGAATCTTTATGTCACTACTTGAAATAAAAGATGGTAAAAATGGAGTGATTGAAAAATTCAAGAAAATTATTGAGTACGCTAATACTTTAAATTTTAAAGTGATTTTAGATATTAATCCTTCACTTTTTAAGCAACTAGGTATAAGCTATGATGATTTATCATTTTTTAATGATCTTGGAGTATGGGGAATACGTTTGGACGAAGGATTTACGGGATTAGAAGAAGCTAGAATGACAAGAAATCCTTTTAATTTAAAAATTGAAATTAATATGAGTGCGGGTACCCATTATATCGATAATATAATGTCATATGATCCTAATACAGATAATTTATTAGGTTGCCATAATTTCTATCCTCAAAGGTATACGGGTTTAGGAGATGCCTTTTTTAATAAATGGTCAAAAGTATTTGCAGATCATAATCTAGTAACCGCAGCATTTATTAGTTCACAAAATGCACAAATTGGTCCATGGCCAGTAAGTGAAGGATTACCTACTCTTGAAAAAGATCGTGACCTACCTATTGATACTCAAGTGAGACATCTGTTAAGCAGTGGATTAATTAATGACATTTTAATAGGAAATGCTTTTGCAAGTGAGGAAGATTTGGAAAAAGTTGCAAGTGTTTTCAATAGTTCATTTACAACAATAAAAGTTGATTTAGAAGAGAACATAAGTGATTTAGAAAAAGAAATTGCACTTAATAATATTCACTTATATCGCGGTGATGCGTCTGAATATTTAATTAGGGATACACAAACAAGAGTTAAGTACGAAAATAAAACTATTCCTCAAAAAAATACAACAGATATTAGTTTTGGGGATGTTATCATTGTTAACGATGAGTACAACAGATATAAAGGCGAAGTACAAATAGCACTGTGTGATATTAAAAATGATGGGAGAAGAAATATTATTGGAAAGATATCCGATGATGAAAAATTCTTAATTCCAACAATTAAACCATGGAGTCAATTTAAACTTATAAAGGGATAATAGTTATGAATAAATTTGAATTATCAAAAAACGAATTTGAAGATTTCTATAATTTATATTTATATTCTTTTAATAGGAAAAATTCTGAATATAGAAAAAAATTTATCAAAACTAGATATAATAATTCTCAGCCTTATGGATATTTCGGAAATAGTCAATTATTAACCAGTCTACTAACAATTCCTTTTCAAGTTCATATTTTTGAATCAGAATTGAATATGTCTGGAATATCTGATGTTATGTCGTTACCAGAAAATATATCAGATGTTAGTGCAGGTAGTCTGTTAAAAGTGGCATTAAAAAATATGTATAAAGAAGAAGTAGAATTATCTTACTTGGCTCCTTTTTCATTTAGGTATTACAGAAAATTTGGATATGAATATGTATTCGATAGATATTGCTATTCAGTAAAAGCAGATAAATTATCTAGAATAAAGACTTCAAACAAGGGCTCTTTTAAAAAAGTATCACTAAATTCAGTTACTCAAGAACTAAAAGAATTCTATTCTTATACAACAAAGAATGAATCAGGTGGAATCATACGTCCTGACTGGTGGTGGGATTATCTACCTCAAAAACATCCTGATTGGGAATTGATTGAATACACGTTAAGTAATGAAATAAAAGGATATCTAATATATTTAAGAACTGAAAATGAATTTCAGATAAAAGAGTTAATATATAGTGATTTTAATGCATTTAATATGTTGATGAACTTTGTATATCGTCATTTAAATAGTTACGAAAAATTCACTTATGAATCGCCTATTCCTAAAAATAATTTGTCAATATTTTCTGATCCTGGAGCAATTGAGCTGAAAGTAAAGCCTTATATGATGGCAAGAATAGTAAATTTATCTAAACTATTATCAAAAATTAATTTGAGAGAAGATATTAAATTAAAGGTGAATGACGATATTATAGAAGAGAATAATGGATGTTGGAATTTAAATGGAGTAAAGGAAAAAAGCTTTGATATTGAAATAGATATTAGGGAATTAACACAAGTTTTACTTGGAAAAACAAATATGAAAGAGTTATTTAAGTTTGGAAAAATAGATGGTAATTATAAAAAAATCACTGAATTTGATGACCAGTTCAGTGTGAAGGTCCCAATACTTAGAGAATACTTTTAAGGAAAAGTTCATTTATAATGAGCTTTTTTTATTGAAAATTTTGTGTTGAATAATAGATTATATGTTAAAGTACTTGTGAATGATTGATACCATTTTCACAAATAAAAAAGGTATTAATTAATTATTGATGTACGAAAGGGGTACTAATAAATGGCAAAAAAATTATCAAAGGACGCATATGGTGGCGTTCCTGGTAACAAATATGAGCCTTATGTTAGAGATGGAAAGAAAAATAAATCAGGAAATGCTGTAATACTTATTACAGGGATAATATTAGCAATTGTTTTTGCAGCTTCTACTGCATACTCAGGTATGAAAGCTGGATTAACTGTTTCTGCAGGAATACCAGGGTCAATTATTGGATCAGGTGTAGTTGCAGCATTTGCGAAATCTAAGGGAATTCTTGGTAAAAATATAACTGCAGGTATGTCTAGTGGTGGAGAATCTATTGCTAGTGGGATGATTTATGTATTACCAGCTATTGTTTTAGTCGGTGGACATATCAATTTTATTCAAGGAATATTAGCAGGCTTTTTTGGGGTATTATTTGCTTTAGGAGTCTCATCATTAGTTGAGAATTATTTATTAATAGAAGAACATGGAAAATTAGTATATCCAGAGGCAATGGCAATTTCTGAAGCTTTAGTTGCATCTGATGAAGGTGGAGATTCTTTAAAATATATGGGGATTGGATTTGGTATTGGTGGTGGAATCACCTTATTAACAACCTCTGTTTTTGGTATTTTTAACAGCATGATTAGCTATGTTGGTAGTAGTTTTTATAAATGGAAACTCGACATTGAAGTTAATCCTATGCTTGCAGGTATAGGTTTTATAATTGGACTACCTGTTGCTATATCAATTTTTTCAGGAGCAATTTTGTCTAATTTCGCCATAGCCCCATTAATTGGTTACTTTACAGATTTGGCTGGAAATAGCGCTCATGCTTGGAATAATTCAGGACTTGCAGTAAATAGTATGAATGTGAATGATATTGCCAGTTCTTATGTTAAATATATTGGTGCAGGAATGATGCTTTGTGGAGGTATTATTGGTGCCTTACAATTAGTCCCTAATATTATTACATCATTAAAAAGTGCATTAGGTGCAAGTTCAGCATCAAGTGATGAAAAGAATAATTTGGGTACTATTTCAATTGGAGTAGGTGCTCTTGGAACTTTAATACTTGGATTTATTTTAAGTGGGAATGTTTTAATTTCAATTATTGGTGCTCTTTTAGTTCTTGTTTTAGGGATGTTGTTTGTGATTGTTTCAGGTCGTTTGGCTGGAACTATTGGAAGTTCTAATAATCCTATTTCAGGTATGACTATAGCTTCATTAGTCATTATGACTTTGGTGTTTGTTATTTTTGGATGGAAAACCAATTATCACAGTCAAGTTTTATTGATGTTTGGAACATTTTTAGTTACCGCTATTTCTGTTGGTGGTAGTTACATGCAATCTCAAAAGGTTACTTATATATTAGGCGGTTCAAGAAAAGAATTGATGAAGTATTTCTTGATTGCAGGATTCGTGGGAGTTTTAGTTACAGTTGGAACTATTAGTATCTTGTCACCTCAGTTCAGTTCAACAAGTGCAACACCTACATTTGGTCTTCCTCAAGCTAATTTAATTGCCACGTTAACGTCAGGCATTATGTCAGGAAGTTTACCTTGGATAATGATTATAGTTGGTGTGGTAATGGCTATTGTATTTTATTTTCTAGACTTATCTGTTATGACTGTTGCACTAGGATTTTACCTACCTATTTCAACTACATCAATTATTTTAATAGGTGCTTTAATTAAAAAACTAGTTGAAATGACTACTAAAAATGATGATGTAAAAGAGAATCGTATACAAAATGGTATAAGTCTCTCATCAGGCCTAGTAGCCGGAGGTTCTATTATAGGATTGATTGGTATTATTTTACATGTTATGGGTGTTTTAAAAGATCGTGCTATTAAAGGGTTTGCTAACACTAATGCTATGGCAATAATATTATTAATTATCATGATTATTTTAATTTTAATTCCTTTGTATAGGATAAAAAAAGGAGCATCCAATAGCAGTGAAACAACGGATGAAAGAAATTAACCTAAAAAATATAAAATATAGAAAAAATAAAGATATCAATTATGAAATAAACGATGATATTGTTTCGATAATTAGGCAGCAAAATCATCCTATTCAAATATTTTTAAGAAAATTACATTTTAAAATTCCTGAGAAATCTTATTTAGACCTAGATGAATTTGGAAGCTTTGTTTTTTTAATGATTGATGGGAATAAAAGTGTTTATGAAATAGGAAAAGAATTATCAAAAAAGTATGAACAAACAAATGATTTACTCTTTGAAAGATTATTAGTTTATTTAGATCATTTAGAAAAAAATGAGAAAATAATTTCGCGAGTATAAGGAGATACTATTATGATAGATAGATTAGAATTATCAGCTTGTACGTCGGTACTTGTTGGCAAAAAAGCTACATTAGACGGATCAACAATTATATCCAGAAATGAAGATAGATTAGATACTATTTATCCAAAGAAATTCTTTGTACAGCCTGCTGCTTCAGGTAGAAAAGAAATATATAAATCAACTTATAATGGTCTAGAAGTTCCTTTACCAGAAAATGGATATAGATATACATCGACGTCTAATATTGACTTAAAAGATGGCATCAACGAAGAAGATGGAATAAATGAAAAAAATGTATCTCTGTCAGCCACAGAAAGTGTTTATGCAAATGAACGCGTTTTAGCTTATGATCCCTTGGTAGAAAATGGGCTTGCTGAAGATTCAATGTGTACTTTGGTTTTACCTTATATAAATTCTGCACGTGAGGGTGTAAAGAAAATGGGAGAACTAGTAGCTAAGTATGGATCTGCTGAAGGTAATGGTGTTCAGTATATGGATGGTAATGAAGTGTGGTATCAAGAAATAGTCACTGGGCATCATTGGGTTGCTGTTAAGATACCAGATGATTGTTATGCAGTGGCTGCAAACCAAGTTGCAATTCAAAATATAGACTTTAACGACCCTGAAAATTTTATGTGGTCAGATGGAATTCAAGAGTTTGTTGAAAATAATAATTTAAATCCAAGTGAGACAGAGTGGAATTTTAGAAAAATATTTGGAACAGATACACAAAAAGATCGTCATTATAATACTCCAAGAGTTTGGTATGCTCAAAAATATTTGAATCCTGAAGTAAAACAAAATCCAGAATCAAGTGAGTTGCCATTTATAAGAAAAGCAAATAGAAAAATAAGTATTGAAGATGTTCAATATATACTAAAATCACACTTTAATGAAACAGAATTTGATCCGCTAGGAAATGGAACAGAAGAACAAAAAACAACATATCGATCAATTTCATTATCAAGAACAGCAAATTCACATATAATTCAAATTAGAAATAGTGTTCCCGAATCAGTTCGCGGAGTTCAGTGGTTAGGATTTGGAGTCCCTACATTTTGTCCACACGTTCCATTTTTTGCGAATGTAACAGATACAGATGACTCTTACAAAAATGTTCCTAATAAAATGAAATTAACCAGTGCATATTGGTTAAATGAGGCATTATCAATGATTGTCGAGTCACACTACAAAGAATTCAAACAAGATGATATCGATTATCAAAAGGCATTATCACAGTGGGCAAGAACAAAAATTGATGCTGTTGATAATGAAATATCAAACAAAAAAGATCCAGTAAAATATTTGACTGAAAAAAATCATGAAATTGCAAGCCATTATAATAAAATAACAACTAACTTCTTGGCCGATTTGGTAACAAGGGGAACAGAATTTTCTAAATTAACATTTAAAATGGACAAAAACTTGTAATTAATAAATATTAATTTTAAGAAAAAATCGAATTTTTAAATTTAATTATTAGAATTATTTATTGTTTTTAATTTTAAAAGCTAATGTACGAAGCTGATTGCAGAGTCGTACACTAGCTTTTTTTATTTTGAAAATTAGATTTTTTTTAATTTTTTGCAAAGAAATTCTAATTTAAAAGTGGTGAAAAAGCTATTATATCGGGGTTGTACAAATTATTGGGAGTGTTATAATAATCCGAGTTGAGAAATTTTGAACTATTTTCAATTAATTTTAAAAAAAGGAGTATTAGAATGAAAAATTTGGATATTGATACATTGAAGGGTATGTCAAATTTTGAGGTAGCTGCATTATTTTTAGAAAATTCTGAAAATAATGAGCTTGGCTTGAAGCCTATTAATGTTGGTAGAGGTAATCCTAATTGGATAAATACAACTGCTCGATTAGCTTATAATCGTATTGTTGAATTTGCAATCCAAGAGTCATTAAAGACAATAAATGAAGATGAAGGTTCAATGGCTGGATATATTGAGCAAACTGGAATTGCTGACAGATTAAGAGAATTTTTATCTTCTTCAAAAGAAGATAAGTTTATTGGCGATGTTCTAGACTACACTGAAAAAACAATGAATCTAAATCAAGATGAGTTAGTTTTTGAATTTTCAAATGGTGCAATTGGTAACCATTACCCAGTTCCTTCAAGAAGTCTTATTAATGTTGAAAAGATTTTGAATAGATATTTGGAACAATCATTATATAACGGGGTTAAGCTTGCTGATCAAACTGATGTTTTCCCAACTGAAGGTGGAACAGCAGCAATGGTATACTTATTCAATGAATTAAAAATTAGTAGAATATTGCAACCAGGTGACACAATCGCTATTAATACACCTATATTCACTCCTTACTTACAAATCCCAGAATTAAGTGAATTTAATTTGAAAGAATTTAATGTAAGTTCTGATGAATCAGATGATTGGCAAATGATTGATGCTAAGTTTGATGAATTGAAGGATCCTTCAGTTAAGGCGTTCTTTGTTGTTAATCCAACAAACCCTGCATCACGAGCATTTAGTAAACATGCATTAGATAAGATTAAAGAAGTTGTTGAAGCAAATCCTGAAATTATTATTATTACTGATGACGTTTATGGAACATTTGTAAATGGATTCCAAACTATTTACTCAGTTGCTCCTAAAAATACATTGCTAGTATACTCATTTTCAAAATTATATGGTGCAACTGGCCAACGTATTGGATTAATTGCAACTCATAAGGATAATGTGTTTGATAAGATTATTGCTAAAAGAACTGCAGAGGATGAATCTGTTAAAAAAGAATTTACAGATCGTTATTCACTGGTTGTTCCAAATCCATTAGATATGAAGTTTATTGATAGAACTGTTGCTGACAGTAGAGAAATTGGTTTATATCACACAGCTGGATTGTCAACTCCACAACAAGTTATGATGGCATTATTTAGTTTGACAAGTCTAATTCATGAAAACGATGAGTCGGATCCTTATATCGAAGCTTCTAAAAAAGTTGTTGATAACCGCTATCAAACATTTTATAAATCTATGGGAATTGAAGGAAATAGTTCAATTGATAATGCTAAATATTACACATTAGTTAATATTTATGACGTTGTTGAGCGTAAATATGATAAAGATTTCCGTGATTACTTTGAATCAAATGTTCATTACCTAGAATTCGAAGGAAAACTAGCAAGTAAATATGGTGTAACAGTTATGGATGGATCTGGTATGGGAACTGAAGACGGTTATATTCGCATATCTCTTGCTAACCAACCAGCAGAAAATTATGCAGAAACTGGAAAACGTATTGCTCAATTGTTAGAGGAATATCATGATCAATATAAAAATAAATAGTTAAAAAGGGGATATTATTAATATGGATGCGTTAGGTCATTTTTTGGTTAACACACCGGTGTTCGCTATCTTTATCTGCTTATCATTAGGATATCTATTAGGTAAGTTGAAAATAGGTTCATTTACATTGGGAGCAACTGTTGGTGTCTTAGTTGTTTCACTTATTATTGGACAATTGGGTTCTTTTACTCGTGATACATTACTTGGAGATATATTCTTTGACTTCTTTATGTTTGCTATAGGATATAGGGTAGGACCAAACTTTGTTTCAAGTATGAAAAAATTTGGTGCTAAAATTGTCTATGCAACATTAATTTTTCTAGTGGCTTCATTTCTTGTTTCGTGGGCATGCTTTAAGGCATTTAATGTTGGCCCAGGAATTGCTGCTGGTATTATTGCTGGTGCATTAACACAATCTGCTGTTATCGGTAGCTCATTAGAAACAATTGCTAAGTTGCCAATTTCAGATCATTTAAAAACACTTTATAGCAATCAGGTTCCAATTGTATATGCCTTGACATATGTATTTGGAACTATCGGAGTTTTAATATTCATTAGAGACATTATGCCTAAGATGATGCACATTGAATTAAAGAAACAGGCTGTAAAAACTGCTAAAGAATTGAAAATGATTCCAGTTCCAGTTATTCCAGCTAAAATTAGATTTTTTAATGTTTCTGAAGGTTCCGCATTAATTGGTAAGAATCTTAAAGAAATCAAAACTGATTTTTCAAATAATGTTGTTATAGCAGGTTTAAATGGTAATAATTCAAATGAAAGTCAAGTTAATGCTGGTGATACGCTAACCTTAATAGGTGGAGTTGAGTCAATTAGCTCGGTTATAAACAATAGTGGCTTATTTGAAATTGAACCAAATAGTAATTCTTTCCAAAGTAAACAAGTAGTTCTAGGTAAAAATTTCACTGTAAAATCACTTAAAAAAGCGGCTGAAAATGGTGTGATGATTGCTAAGGAAAATGGTGAACGTTTAGATCCAAAAGATTTCGAAAATCTAAAAATAAGTGACACAATTACATTATTAGGACTTAAAAATAGTGTTAAATCACTTACAAAACAATTGGGTAAACTACATTCAAGTGCAATTGCTATTAATTACGCTTGGTTCGCATTAGGAATGGCACTAAGTGCTGCTCTTGGAATAGTAGAAGCTAAAATTAATGGTGTTCCATTAGCATTAGGTGGTGGTACTGCTAGTTTAATAGTTGGTTTAATTATGAGTATCTATCAAGATAAGCATGCTTATATGGATAGTATTCCTGATGACTTGTTGGAATTTTTCCAAAGTATTGGTCTAAATCTATTCATTGTTACAGTTGGACTATCGGCTGCTAAAACATTTACAAGCGCAATGCACTCAATGGGTATTTCGGTATTGTTAATTGGTGTAATTGTTTCAATATTACCTCAATTTATTACATTTGTTATTGGCTACTATTTCATGAAAATGGAACCAATATCATTAATTGGTGCTCAAACAGGTGCTGATACATTATCAGCTGCTTTGAATGATATCTCTGAGCGTGTTGGAACAGACGCTGCCCCATTCTTTGCTGCAGCAGTTGCACCAGCGTATGCAATTGGAAATATATTCTTAACATTGATGGGTCCAATATTCCTTGTATTATTGTCTAAATAGTTTCAAAAGCAACCAGTTGGTTGCTTTTTTTGTAAAAAATAGTTTGACATAATAGTATTAGATAACTATACTATGAACTAAATAAAAATAAGTCGGGTTAATGATAAGAATAATAAAGAAATAATTGTAAAGAGAGAGTGCGGATGGTGAAAGCATTTCAATTTTAAGTGACAATTCTTAGAAACCTAAAAGTAAGAATTTACTTTTCGAGTGGTATCGTTAAATACCTTGAGCAAAAAATTAAGGTGGTACCGTGCAAAAGCACCCTTGTATTGATAAATACAGGGGTGCTTTTTTATTTTTATTAATTTTATTATCTATGGAGGAATATTATGAACAGTAGGACAACTTATTGTGGATTAGTCACCGAAGAGTACATTGGTAAAGAAGTGGTTTTACATGGTTGGGTACAAAACAAACGAAACTTAGGTAACCTAATTTTTGTAGATATGAGAGATCGTGAAGGAATAGTACAGTTAACCTTTAATGATTCCACAGATAAAGAAACTTTTGAAAAATCAAACAGTTTAAAAAATGAATATGTAATAGAAGCTAGAGGTATAGTTCGCAAACGTTCAAAAGAAGCTATTAATCCTGATATGAAAACTGGAATGGTTGAAGTTTTTGTTGAGGAATTAACAATTATCAATAAATCTGAACCAATACCTTTTGAAATAAAAGATAATACAACTGCTAATGAAGAGTTAAGATTACAATATCGTTATCTCGATTTAAGAAGGCCAGAATTACAAAAAGCTATCAGAACTCGTGCTGCAATTACTAGATCAGTACATAATTATTTTGATAATCATGGATTTTTAGATATTGAAACACCTAACCTAACTAAATCAACACCAGAAGGCGCACGTGATTACTTGGTTCCATCTAGAGTATATCCAGGACAGTTTTATGCTCTTCCACAATCGCCTCAATTGTTTAAGCAATTGTTAATGGCATCGGGATTCGATAAATATTATCAAATTGCGAGATGTTTTAGAGATGAAGATTTACGTGGAGATCGTCAACCGGAATTTACTCAAATTGATGTTGAAACAACTTTCTTATCTGATAAAGAAATCCAAACAGAAATTGAAGGATTGTTGACACAAGTAATGAAAGATGTAAAAGATATAGATATCCCAAGTCCATTTCCAAGAATTAAGTGGCAAGATGCAATGGATATGTATGGATCTGATAAACCAGATATTCGTTTTGATATGAAGATACAAGATCTTACAGAATTGATGAAAAATAATGAATTTCCATTAATAAAAGCAGATACAGATCTTGTTCGTGCAATTGTTGTTAAGAATGCAGCATCAAAATATTCAAGAAAAGATATTGAATTCCAACAACAATATGTTGAAAGATATGGAGTTAAATCACTACTATGGCTTAAAATGGTTGATGGTAAACTTTCCGGATCAATTGCTAAAGCAGTTAAACCATTTGAAGAAAAACTGATTGAAACATTAGATATTAAAGAAGATGACCTTGTTTTAATGGTAGTTGATAAGTTTTCTGTTGTTTGTGATAGCTTAGGATACTTAAGAAAATATTTTGCAAAAGATACAGGAATTATTGATGAAAACAAGTTTAACTTTATTTGGGTAGTTGATTGGCCATTATTTGAATATGATGAAGGATTTGGACGTTGGATAGCTGCTCATCATCCATTTACAAGACCAAGGGATGAAGATATTCCTATGTTAGATACTGATCCACATTCTGCTCATGCTTTATCATACGATATAGTATTAAATGGCTATGAACTTGGTGGCGGCTCATTACGTATTTTTGATCCAGAAGTTCAAGAAAAAATGTTTGAAGTACTTGGATTTACTAAGAAAAGAGCTTATGAACAGTTTGGATTCTTGTTAGAATCTATGAAATATGGATTCCCACCATCAGGTGGTATTGCCTTAGGATTAGATAGATTCGCTATGTTATTAGCAGGAAGAGATAATATTCGTGATGTTATTTCGTTCCCTAAGAACTCCCATGCAACTGAGCCTATGACTAATGCCCCTGATGAAGTATCACCTGAACAATTGAATGAATTGGGAATTGGTGTTTTATATAAAGAAGAAAAATAAATTAAAAAACTACTTAGTAATTTTACTAAGTAGTTTTTTGTGTTTAAATTATAATATATTTTTCTGAAAGGATTTTTTATGAACTATTGGATATTAATGATTACTTTTTTAAGTGTTAATTTGGATTTTTTCTTCATGTTAATCTTTTTATTAAAACAATATAAATTTAATGATGTCTTATTGGGATATTTGTTAGGTAATTTATTTATGGTCACTATTGGTTACTTAATAGGGAAAACTTTATCTGTTTTTTTACCAGAATGGATATTAGGAGTCCTCGGATTTTTACCAATTTATTTAGCACTTAGAAAAGAAAATGATGATGAGAATATAATTGATAAAAAGAGTCCATTCATATCTGTTTTTATAACGTATCTTTCTGTTTGTTTAGGATGTAATTTAGCCGTTTTTTCGCCAATATTGTTAAAAGAAAATATAACTAATTTTTTTCTAACGTTAATAATCATAATCTTTTTAAGTATTCTGGTAGTGGTAGTTATTAAGAAAATTTCTTTAAATAAAATAGTATCCATAATTATGGAAAAATATGGAGAAACTTTAATGAAAGTTTGTTACATATTTATTGGGCTATATGTGTTTTTTGATAGTGGGTTGATAATGCATTTGATGGTTATTTTTAATTAAAATATTTATATGTTTAAATATATTGAAAAAAACATTAAGGTCGTACCAGCAAGAACAAAAAAATGCCAAATCAAGTGCATTCCAGAAATTTTGGGAATGCTATAAATTAATGCACCAAGCGTAAAAGTGATACCACCACTAACCAATAACCAAAATCCGGTATGCGATAGGTTAAAGTATAAATCCTTGCTTGCTAGCATGCACAGCCAGCCCATGATTACATATATAGTAGTTTCATTTTTTTGCATTTTACCCTTACTGATTATGTGAAGAACTATTCCAGAAATTGCTAAAATCCAGATTGAAATAAGCATAAGCAAACCATTTAGCCCCCCAATTACAATTATACAGTACGGGGTATATGTTCCTGCTATCAATAAAAAAATATTACTATGATCAAATATTTGAAAAACTCTTTTTGCCTTTGTAAAAGCTAAACAATGAAATAGTGTAGAAGATAGGTATAATAAAAGTAGTGTTGTACCATATATTGCTAGGCTTAGTATTTGTGAAGTGTTCAATTGATTTTGAACAGCTTTCATTAATAATAAAACGAATAAAAATAAATTTAAAATAAAACCAATTCCATGAGTAATGGCATTGAATATTTCGTATATTATGTTTTTCTTAGTAATTTTCATTGTTATTCTCCTTTTGATCTAGAACAAATAATAACATAATCTAGAATTTAAATCTATATTAAAAATGTTCATTTATTTGAATCATTTTAATTAAAAAATGGTGAATTATGAAAACGTATTTTAAAAAAAAGCGGCTTAAATACTGATATAATAGTAATTGTAGGCCTAACAAAATCTTGATTTTTTTTAGTAATATAATATAATGTGCACTGTTAGAAAGTTTATCCCCATCTATTTTTAACGAAGTTAAGTAAGGAGAAAAGATATGAAAAGTAAGAATTTAATTTTAGCATCAGTATTAGTATTATCAACTTTAGGGCCAGCTTCAATTGTAAGCGCTAAGTCAGCATCTGGGGATGGTGATGGAATTGAAGTTGGAAAAGATTCAGCAACAGCTACAACTACAGCTGAATTTAATGTCGAAGCTGGTAAACTAAGCTTTGACTCTGCACCAGACTTTAACTTTGGAAGTCTTTCAATTGTAGATATGTTAAAAGGACAGGGACAATTAGATCAAAAAGACAATTTAATTTCTGATCCTCATAATGATTCTCACACGAGCACTGAAAATACTGATAATAAATTGACAAATAATGATGGAAATAATGGAAATTTACAAATCAGTGATTATCGTGGATCAGGAAGCAGCTGGGTTTTAAATGCCTCTATTTCTGAATTTACAAATAAAGATGGTAAAGGATCAGTTAATGGGGTTATTTCATTGCCAAATTTAACTGGTGTTGAAATTAATGGTTCACCAAGTAAAATTTGGGATTCCACTACTGCTGGAGCAGATGGTCAAGGCACATCTAAATTAAGTTTTGATAAGGGCGCATCGCTTGCACTAAGTGGCGCTAAAGATATTCAATCTGGTAAATATAATGCCACAATTACTTGGACACTTGGAAACACAACTACAGCCACATCAAAAGGATAATAAGCAAAGAGGTTGGATTTATCCAACCTTTTTTTCTATTTGCTATATTAGTATAGAATTAGGAGTTTTCTATGAAAAATTATTGTAAATTTTTATTTGTGACTTTCTTATTAATAATTCCATGTCGAATTATTTTAGGTTCAGCAAAGCCTGTTCAAGCATCTGAGGCTGGCTTCACTGTCAGTGCTGAATTACCTGATAACCAGTATGACAATACTGTTTCTTACTATGATTTATTAATGAAACCGGGACAGAGTCAAACTTTAGTTTTAACAGTTGAAAATTTAACTAAAGACGAAAAAACTTTAAAAATCTCGCCCAATACCGCTTATACAGCTAATGGTATTAGTGAAGCTTATGATAAGTATAATGTTTCTAAAGTGTCGAACGCGCTGTACAAGTTTAATGAGATTTTTTCTTCACCACAAAAAGTTAAATTAGCTGCTAATGAAACAAAAAAAGTTAAGTTTACTGTAAATATGCCGACAACTCCTTATGACGGTATTTTAGAGGGAGCATTTTACGTTGTTGATGGTGATAATGAGAATAATCAAATTGCTAAGCAAGGTGATTTTGGTATTAGAAATCAGTTTTCAATGGCCTTAGGTATTATTCTTAGAGAACATAAAGATTCTCATATTTATCCATCATTAAAATTGAGAGAAATAAGACCAAGTAAGAATAATTATTCGAGAAACACAGCAATACTGACAAAATTAGAAAACACTAGACCCGCAACAATTGGAAAATTAGATGTTAATGCGAAAGTTATACGAAAAGGAAACTCCAAGGCTTTAATTAATAAAACGTCAAAACAAAGAAGTGTAGCTCCTAATTCTGTTTTTCAATACGCAATACCCATGGATGGTAAATGGATTAATCCTGGGAAATATCATTTGCACTTAGTAGCAACAAATGGAATCAGCGAGTGGGTTTTTGATAGGGACTTTGAAATAAGCTTTGTACAAGCAATGCAGTTAAATCAAAGCAATAAGAGCTTTTCATGGGTATGGATTTTGCTAATAATAATAACTATTATTATTTTACTGTTAATATTTAGCTATTATTTAGGTTATAAAAGAAATAAAAAGAACGTTAATATAAGCTAATTATAAGTTGTATGTTACTGTGTATATGTATATATAGGGGGAAAATTATGAAAGGAAAGCCAAGAAAAGCTTTAATAAAGCTATTATTTGCAGTTGGCCTTTTTATGTTGCCATCAATGGTTAGTGCTAGTGCTGAGAATGCTCGAATAGACGGTAAATATCCGCTGGGGGTTTCATCAGATTATATGCTTACTGCTGGTAATCGTATTAGACATATAGGTGGAGCAACAATGTCTGGTAGATTTATGGCTAATTCAATGGCATTTGATAAAACTGCCGCTTTTTCTCAATGGGGAATAGGAAATAATAGTTTAAATACCTATCCATCAGGTGGATCTGTAGAGTCTTCAAGAGATTTTTATTCTCAGTTGTGGAATCCGGCAGTCATTATAAATGATTTAGATAAAGAAAATACTATAAAAGATCCTGCCTTTTCTGATCCCACTGGGCAAATGATAGTTAATTTAGCATCTATGTGGCCTTATGAACAAAATACTGATCCTTTTAAAATATTTCCCAGTTCTGAAAAAAGAGTTAAATTTATTACTGATACACCCAAAAGTGAAATTGAAAAAAAATTATCAACTAATTTATTAAAACAATTATTAGATACAACTTGGACTAACAATTTAGATACTGTTACTGAAGATGGCACGAAAATAAATGGTTTGAATGATTTAACTCAATTCAAAGATAATAATATTACCAAGTATCAAAGTAAAAATACTGTACCTGGACGAAGTGTAGAGCAGGATATACAGGATGTCAGTGATTATTATCGAAATTTAACAGATAATAATGGATTTTGGTCGAGTGATAATAGAATCATTACAGATGGTCAATCAAATCCTCAATATATTGCTGAGCCTGATAAGTCCGTTGCAGTAGTTACAAATATAATTAATGCTAACGATGTTGGTAAATCAATAGAAAATAAAAATAGTAAACCTGTAGTCGCTGTGAATGTTGATATGAAAAAAATTTTTGATGCGGCAAAAAAAGCAGGTAATAACGGAAAACCAGCGGGAATTCGAATTTTATTTAATTTTTCCAAAAGTTATTATAATGATGAAAATCACTTAGATTCATCTACAATTCCTTATATTATATTAAACTATACTAATTTTACACATGATAATGTTCCTTATCAGTTCACTTGGGGTACAAACGATTCATTTGGAACTGGTAAAGTTAAAGATGGTAAAGTTATTGACGAAAAATTTATGAATGAAGCTCTGGGTGTTGCAAAAGGTGATTGGAATAATTCAAAGGTTCTTTGGATGGGATCTCAAATTTTAAATAATTTTAACGATATGTATGATCTAGATAATTATCCCGAAGATTTAAGTAGTGACAAAAGAGATATGGCAGGAATAGGCAAAAAGTCTGCTGTCTATTTAAACGAAATGTCAAATGTAATGTATGGGACTATGCTTATTCCTCATGGCTCTTTTTATGCGGGAAATTCAAGTAGTGGTTTATATATCGGAGGTGTTATTGCAGCTAATAATATAACCATTGAAGGATATGGTGCTCCAATTTCTCCCAATCACAATGATGGAGCTTTTGGTGTTTTTGGTAGAAAACATGGAAATGGGCAGTCTGATTTCCCTGACTTAAATAATCCTAATAATCCCCCTGAAACTAAATCGTATATTTCAGATATCACTTTAAGTAATGGCGATAAAAAGCAAACTATTGCAGAAAATAATGGAACGGCAAGCTTTGATTACGTTAATGGTGACTTAAAGGAACTGCCTAATTCGGGTGTTAAGGCAAGTATAAGTGTAAAAAAACCATTAGAAAAATATGGAATTTATTATAAATTAAAATCTGAAAACACTTGGAATCGTCTAGGAAATGGTGCTGTTGAGGGCTTGAGTGACGTATCAATTAATGACTTGGAGTCACTTATTAGTGAAGAAAGATCATTTAATCGAGGAAATGTTCAAAACAAGATTCAAACTAATGAAAAAAATATGATGGGATATTCTATAACTCGAAATAATAATATTGAATTTGCTATTTCAAAAAATTATGATGCAAAACAAGTCTATGATTCTGATTTTAATTATGAATCAAAGTTTTCAATTAATTTAAATATTAATGGAACGATAGAAGTTGTTGTTCCTCAAACGTTTAATATGGGCACTGAAATTATTGGAAGCAAAAAGAATACTGTAAATAAGATTGGTGTTAATGAGGTTAAAACTCCTTATAAAAAAGTTTCACCTCAGTCAATTAATGATGTTCCGATTATAAATATTTATAATCCAATGAAATTTAACTTTCAATTAAGCTTAAAAAGATTGGAGTTAGCTCAAGGTAATCCCTTCACTGAGTCTGATGGATTTATGTATCAAATAGGAAAAGGTGATCCTAACGATAAAGATTATAA
The DNA here is from genome assembly GCF_052828685.1 of Daquilactobacillus linshuiensis. NCBI lineage: Bacteria > Bacillati > Bacillota > Bacilli > Lactobacillales > Lactobacillaceae > Daquilactobacillus > Daquilactobacillus linshuiensis. Next base: position 210,244 of record NZ_CM128255.1, read on the forward strand.
ACCGGTTAACGACGGAAGTTCTAACTTAATAGATATTTTGAAAAGAAACGATGGTTCAAGTGGTCCTATTGATCCTGTAGATCCAGTCAAGCCAAGTTCAAAATCTTTGAAAACTATTACTGATTTGTTACAGAGTAAGATAGTCTATTTTATGATTCCTTATAGTACAAACTATAAAGTTCAAAAATATAATGCGGATTTAGTTTGGGATTTAAAATTAAATGATCAATAAAATTTGACGATTTATTTAGTATTAATTATACTCAAGATATAAAATTATATATGAACAGGGGAGCTTGTAGTGGCAGGCTGAGAGGAAGTTATTAACTTCGACCCTTTAACCTGATTTGGGTAATACTAACGTAGGTAAGTCTTAAGATATTGTTTAAAAACAAGTCTATCCAAATATGGGTAGGCTTGTTTTTTGTCTAATTCTGGTTCGTTCATAGGAAAAAGGAGGATTTTTTTTAAAATCGCATCATTTAATTAAAGAAGGGAACAAGAATAATGAAAGAATATCTAGAAAATTTAAGAAAAAACAACCCACTAATTCATAATATTACCAATTATGTGACTGTTAATGACTGTGCAAATATATTGTTAGCAGCAGGAGCTTCTCCTGTAATGGCAGATGATGCAAATGAAGTTGAAGAGATAGTTAAAATTAGTGACGGTTTAAATATTAATATTGGTACTCTTAATAAGAATACAGAAAAAGCCATGCTAAAAGCTGGTAAAGAAGCAAATAGACTCAACAAGCCGGTTGAGTTAGATCCAGTTGGTGTAGGTGCATCAAGTATGCGAAAAGATTTTATAAATAAGCTTTTAAATGAAGTAAAGTTCACCGTAATTAAAGGGAATTTATCTGAAATTAAAGTAATGGCGAAGGGAATAGGAAGTTCTCATGGCGTAGATGCAAGTAAAGAAGATGTGGTTACAAAAGATAATATTGAATCAATTATTGACTATGCTCAAGAATTTAGTAAGAAAACTGGGGCAATTATAGTTATAACAGGTGCTACTGATATAGTTGCTAATAGTGATTATGCAGTTGCTATTAAAAATGGTGTTTCAACAATGGCAAAGATTACAGGTACAGGATGCATGTTAAGTGCTTTAATAACTGGATATATATCAGTTAATCAGGATAATATTTTTGATTCAGTTGTAACAGCTGTCAGTATGATGGGGTTAGCTGGAGAGTTTGCTGAAGAAAAAAGAATTGAAACTAATTCAGGAAATTCAACTTTTAGAAATTACTTAATCGATGCAATAAGTAAGATGGATGAAGAAGACCTGGAAAAAGGTGCAAATTATGAAGTTCACAGCAAATAGTTTAAATTTGTATGCGGTAACAGATAGAACATGGTTGAATGGAAGAACGTTAGGCCAATGTGTTGAACAGGCGATCATTGGAGGAGCAACTATAATTCAATTACGCGAAAAAAAGCTAAAAATTGAGGAATTTGTAAATTTAGCAAAACAAATTAAAGAAATATGTCAAAAATATAACGTTCCATTTTTGATAGATGATAATTTAGACGTAGCTAAATTGGTTGATGCTGATGGAATACATATTGGACAAAATGATATAAGCTTGTTAGATGCAAAAAAAGGTTGGGGAAATAACGATAAAATTTTTGGTGTATCTGTTCAAACAGCTGAACAGGCTAAAAAAGCGCAAATACAAGGAGCAGATTATCTAGGAGTGGGTGCAATTTTTCCAACTGATACTAAAAATGATGCCAGTGAAGTTTCTATTGAAGAGTTAAAAGAAATAGTTCAGACTGTTAATATTCCTGTATGTGCAATTGGGGGTATCCATAAAAATAATATTAGTCGGTTATACTCTACTGGAATTGATGGAATTGCTCTTGTTTCAGAAATTTTTAATAGTGAGAATATAATTGAAAATACTAAAAGTATTGCTGAACTTGTTAAACCGTTTGGAAGTGAGGATAGGTAAAATAATGGAGAAAATTTTGACAATAGCTGGTTCAGATTCTTCTGGCGGTGCTGGTATTCAAGCAGATTTAAAAACTATGGCAGCACATAAAAAATATGGGATGAGTGTAATAACAGCTATTACTGCGCAAAACACACAACAAGTCTTTTCTGTTATGGAAGTTACAGCTGGCATTGTTGGACAACAGTTGGATGCAGTTTTCACAGATATTAGACCTGATGCAGTAAAAATTGGAATGGTTTCAAACGGGGAGATAGTAAATATAATTGCTGAAAAACTAAGACAATATAAAGTGAAAAATATTGTTGTAGATCCTGTCATGGTTGCTACTAGTGGCAGTGAATTAATAAATAGATCAGCTATTGAAACGTTGAAAACGAAATTATTTCCACTTGCAACAGTAATAACTCCTAATATTTTTGAAGCAGAAGTTTTAGGTAAAAGTAAGATTAAATCTGATAATGATATGGAAAAAATTGCAAAAAAAATTGGAGATATGTACCAATGTTCTGTATTAATAAAAGGTGGACATTTTGGTGATGATGCAAATGATTACTTGTATAGTAGAAATAATCAAAGCGGATGGATTAATGGTAAGAGGATAGATAATCCGAATACACATGGTACAGGATGTACATTATCATCTGCCATAGCTTGCAGATTATCTGAAGATTACTCGTTATATAGATCAGTAGAACTAGCTAAAAATTATCTTTCTGGGGCATTGGAAGCAAATCTGAATCTAGGAAAAGGTTCAGGTCCAATAAATCATTTATATAATATTTAATAATAAAAAGATCATGCATATTATTATGTATGATTTTTTTAATGACCGCTCGTTGCTTTAATACCTATTATTCCAATTAATAAAAAGACAATAAATATCCATGTTAAAAAAGAGATGTTCTCTTTGAATAAAATCATTCCAGCAAGAATAGATCCAAAAGCTCCAACTCCCGTCCATATTGGGTAAGCTAAACTTAGCGGAAGAGTTTTAGATGCTTTAATAAGAAAATAAAAACTTACTATCATTCCTATTACTGTAAAAATAGAAAAGTTTAATTTAGTAAATCCTTCGCTAAGTTTCATGCATGTAGCCCAACAAACCTCACAAATTCCGGCTATTAATAGATAAATCCATTCCATATTTTTCCTCCTAAATATTAAAAAAACACTTATAACTTCTACTATGACCTACAGAAGTTATAAGTGCCCGGTGGCAAAACTATTATTAATATTAGTATAGCAAATATTTAACTATTTTCTAGATTTAAAAGTTCTTTTTTAAATTCTATACCGGCTCTAAAGCCACCTAAAGAGCCATCTTTTCTTAGGACTCTATGACAAGGAATTACAAAAAGAATAGGATTTTTGGCAACAGCTGAAGCAACCGCTCTTATACTTGTTGGTTTTTTTAAATTTATCGCCAATTGAGAGTAGGTAGTTGTTTGACCATAACCAATTTTTTTCAGTTCTTTATAAACTGACTTTTGAAATTTAGTTGCCCAAGTTAAGTCTATATTTAGATTTAAATCATGCAATTTTCCTTGTAGATACTTAAGTAATGATTTTTCGTAAAATGAATTTTCCTTTTTTAGTAATTGATCGACTTTAATAAAGTTATTTATCTCATTAATATCTTTATTTGGACTTCCAATAAAACAAATACCTTCGTCAGTATAGGCATAAAAAATATTTTTGTTATTAATTGATATAAAATCATAGAAAATAGTTTTCATATATTTCTCCTACTCATAATATTAATTTTTTTTAAAATCTAGCTTTTTCACTTAATTTAAATAGAATTTATATATATTATATCTCATGAGGTATGCATATGACACAATATAGATTAACAGATAAAAGATGGAAAGCAATTTTAAGTAAAGATAAAAACTTTGACACACAGTTTTTATTTGGTAGAAAGGAATCAAAAATTTTTTGTGTTCCATCTTGTAAATATAATATAAAAGAAAAAAAAGAGATAGAATTATTTTCAAATGTCGATGAAGCACGAAGCAAAGGGTATTTACCTTGTAAAAAGTGCAATCCTATGGGCGAAAAAACTACAAATGAAGAATGGATTACTGAAATAAAAAATATTATTAAATTAAATTATAAAAAAGAATTAAATCTCGAATTAATTGCACAGTTGGCTCATGGAGCTCCTTATTATTTACACCATCAATTTAAAAAAATAACTGGAATTACACCTTTAGAAGAATTGACCAAAATTAGAATTAGTAAAAGCAAAAATTTATTAAAAACATCTGCATTAAGTATACCTGAAGTCGCAATCGAAGTTGGAATCAATAATCCAGCATATTTTAGTACTTTATTTAAGAAGCAAGTAGGTCAAACTCCATTAAAATTTAGAAAAGAGCATCCTAACAATCAATTGAGTGAGTTGCTTAAAAACATATCAATTAACTTAAAAAATACATAATTTTTTGTTGATGGTGTATACCAATTATGTTTCATAACTAACATTAGCAAGTGAAATATTGATTCTTAGGCAATATTTCACTCAATGAATAAAAGACCACTTTTACATGCAAAAAGTGGTTTTTTTAAATTCATTGTTCTATAATTGATAACGTTCACAAATGTTAATTTGCGGGCTAAGATATCGGTTTCATTTTAATGCAATTTTTCATATTTTTTTATTTTGAAGCCAAATAATATAAGGGAGGTTTTGTAATGGTTGGAATTATAATTGCAAGTCATGGTCAATTTGCTGAAGGAATAAAACAATCTGGATCGATGATTTTTGGCGAGCAAGAAGATGTACAAACTGTTACATTCATGCCAAATGAAGGTCCTGATGACTTAAAGGCACATTTGGAAGAAGCGGTTAAGAATCTTAGTTCCGATGATCAGGTTCTTTTCTTGGTTGATTTATGGGGTGGTTCACCATTTAACCAATCAAATGGATTGTTTGAAGAACATAAAGATAATTGGGCTATCGTTACAGGTCTTAACTTACCAATGCTTATCGAAGCATACTCTGCAAGAATGTCAATGAATACTGCACACGAAATTGCTAGTGCAATAATTGATTCTGCAAAAGATGGTGTAAAGGTAAAACCTGAATCACTATATAAAGCACCGGCTACAACTCAAGCAGAGGTAAAAACAGCTCCTGCTGGTGGAAAGCCTGGTAAGTTGACATATCCACTTGCACGAATTGATACTCGTTTGCTTCACGGACAAGTTGCAACAACTTGGACAAAGACATCTGGAGCAACAAGGATCATTGTTGTATCTGATAACGTAGCTAAAGATGAGCTACGTAAGAACTTGATAAAACAAGCAGCTCCCGTAGGTGTTAAAGCTCACGTTGTTCCAATAGATAAAATGATTGAATTAGCAAAAGATGACAAACATTTTGGTGGAGAAAAAGCTTTACTATTATTTGAAACACCACAAGATGTTTTAAGAGCCGTTGAGGGTGGCGTACCATTGAAAGAAATTAACGTTGGTTCAATGGCACATTCAACTGGTAAAGTTCAACCAAATAAGGTATTAGCTTTTGATCAAGACGATATTGATACTTTTGCAAAACTTAAAGAACTTGGTTTGAAATTTGATGTACGTAAAGTCCCTAGTGATTCTGGAGACAATATGGATTCAATTTTAAGAAAAGCTCAATCTGAATTAGATAAATTAAAATAAACCGGAGGAAATAAATTATGCAATTGAACGTTATTCAAGTTATTTTAGTTCTTATTGTTGCATTTTTAGCTGGTATGGAAGGTATTTTGGATCAATTCCATTTCCATCAACCAGTTATTGCATGTACATTGATCGGATTAGTTACTGGTCAATTAATACCATGTGTTATTTTGGGTGGTACTTTACAAATGATTGCCCTAGGATGGGCTAATATCGGAGCAGCTGTTGCTCCTGATGCTGCTTTAGCATCTGTTGCTTCTGCAATTATTCTAGTTTTAGGTGGACAAGGTGAAAAAGGTGTAAAAACTGCTATTGCTATTGCTGTTCCCCTAGCTGTTGCTGGATTACTATTGACAATTCTTGTACGTACATTGGCAACTGGTGTTGTTCATATTATGGATAAGGCTGCTGAAGAAGGTAATTTTGCAAAAATTGATTTATGGCAATATATCGCTATTATTATGCAAGGTTTACGTATTGCAATTCCTGCTGGATTAATTCTAGCTGTAGGTACAAAGACCGTTAGTGCTTGGTTAAACCTACTTCCACAACAACTAACTGATGGTTTAGCTATTGGTGGTGGAATGGTTGTTGCTGTTGGTTATGCTATGGTTATTAATATGATGGCTTCAAGAGAAGTATGGCCATTCTTTGCTATTGGTTTTGTACTTGCAACAGTTAAGGAATTAACTCTTATTGGTCTTGGTGCAATTGGATTGTCAATGGCTCTAATTTACCTAGCATTGTCACAACAAGGTGGTTCATCAAATAATAGTAGTAATAACGGAACTGGTGATCCAGTTGGCGATATTATAGATAATTATTAAGAAGGAGAGTAAAAATGGCAGAACAAGTAAAATTAACAAAAAGAGATAGAGTTTCTGTTTGGCTACGTTCAACTTTCCTTCAAGGATCATGGAATTATGAACGTATGCAAAATGGTGGTTGGGCATTTACATTAATCCCAGCTCTTAAAAAATTATATAAAACAAAAGACGATCGTGCTGCAGCATTGAAACGTCACTTAGAGTTTTTTAATACTCATCCATACTTAGCATCTCCTGTTTTGGGTGTTACTATGGCGCTCGAAGAAGAACGTGCTAATGGTGCACCAGTTGATGATGTTACTATTCAAGGTGTAAAAGTTGGTATGATGGGACCTTTAGCCGGTGTTGGTGATCCGGTATTCTGGTTTACAGTTAAACCAATTATTGGTGCCTTAGCAGCATCTTTAGCTATGAGTGGAAATATTATTGGACCTATTCTTTACTTTGTATTATGGAATGCTATTCGTATGGGATTCACATGGTATACACAAGAATTTGGTTATAAAGCAGGTTCAAAAATTTCAGAAGATTTATCTGGTAACTTATTACAAAATATAACTAAGGGTGCTTCAATTCTTGGTATGTTCATTTTAGGTTCATTAGTTAATCGTTGGGTTGCTGTTAAGTTCACCCCAGTTGTATCATCTGTTAAATTACAAAAAGGTGCATACATTGACTGGAACGGTATACCAAAGGGAGCTGCTGGAATAAAATCAGCCTTAGAACAACAAGCAGCTGGTCAAGCACTATCATCTACAAAAGTGACAACACTTCAAGATAACTTGGATCAATTAATTCCAGGTCTTGCAGGGCTATTGTTGACATTCTTCTGTATGTGGTTACTTAAGAAAAAAGTTTCTCCAATTATTGTTATTTTTGGATTATTCGCAGTTGGAATTTTATTCCATTACATGAACATAATGTAATATTAAAAAGCCCTGTTAATCTACAGGGCTTTTTTTATACAACGGCTTAATGAAACGTTGAGGAAAATTATGATAGGATCAATGAACACAAAAAAAGATTTAGAAATGAAGGCAACTTCATTTTTAGGATTTACTAGTTATGGCAAAATTATAGTTGGTGATAAAGGATTTGAATATTTTAGTGAGCGAACATCAAAAGATTATATTCAAATTCCTTGGAATGAGGTAGACAAGGTTATTGCCTCGGTTTACTTTAATAAGTGGATTCCTCGCTTTGGTATAAAAACGAAAAAAAGTGGAACTTTTACGTTTGCGTCAAGAGACTCAAAAAGAGTACTTAGAGCAATCAGAGAATATGTCGGTGCGGATAACATTGTAAAATCAGCAACTTTTTTTGGCTCTATAAAACGTGGTATAAGTAATATTTTTAGTAAATAATAAGCATTAAATGTATTTTGAAAAAGTTTAAACAAAACTATTGATATGTCATTTTGAACGTGGTATAACTATCTAGTCGCATAGAAATGTGTATATTTTTAGGAGGAAGTAAAAATGCTTTTTTTTGGTAATGCGAGAGATTATGAAGTGACTTGTATCTTTAAAAATATTGAAGGACAAGAAATAACTAAAAAGCGTATTTGCCATAATGTTTCTAGACGAGAAGCAAGAGAAGGTATGAAACATTATATTTTCCGCTCCTACTCAGATTCAATGGATATACATAAACCAATTAAAATAGATACAAAACCAGCTCATTAATTATGGTGGATGGACTACTTATAGTCTATCCACTTTTTATTTGGTACAATTATCGTATAAAGTAAGAAAGGAGGTAGAAAAATGGAACATGGACATGATACAACAGGAAAAAAGTTTTTTTTCGTAACAATTTTGAATGCGCTAATAACTGTTTTAGAATTTTTAGGTGGAGTTTTTTCGGGTTCCTTAAGTTTATTGTCCGATGCAGTTCATAATTTACAGGATACAATATCTATTGTTATTTCTTATGTAGCACATTTAATTGGTAAAAGGAGGAGTAATTCTAGTAAGACTTTTGGTTACAAGAGGGCTGAAATATTAGCTGCTTTTATTAATGCAAGTGTATTAATAGCTATTACTGTACTTTTAGTAATTGAAAGTGTTAAAAGAATTAATCAACCACAAACAATTAACGGATCACTAATGATGATAGTTTCTATTATAGGTCTATTGGCTAATGGTGTTTCTATGGGTATTTTATTAAAAGATTCTAAGAATAATTTAAATATAAAAGCCACCATGTTACATATGTTGTCTGATACCGTTTCTTCAGTGGGTGTTGTAATAGCTGCAATTTTTGTTCAATTGTTTCGTTGGTACTGGGTTGATCCATTAATTACGATTTTAGTAGCCTTTTGGATTATGAAAGAGTCCTATGGAGTAGTCAAAGAAACCGTCAATATTTTAATGGAAGCAAGTCCAAATATAGATTTAGAAGATGTTAAAAAAACTATTTTGACATTGCCTGAAATTAAAAATGTTCATCATGCGCATTTATGGATGATTGATGAGAATTTGATAATATTTGATGCACATATAAATGTTGATAAAGCTCAAAAAATTGTGGAAACTGAAGAATTATATGACAAAGTTGGACATCTTTTAAAAGATAAATATGGAATTGGACATGTTACACTTCAAGTTGAGTGTAAAAAAGGTATTGGAGAACCAATGATTAAGTAATAGATTGGAAGTATTATGGTCTCACTGATAATTGTTAGACATGGGCAAAGTGATGCTAACAAAGAAAATATTTATACAGGTTGGACGGATAGTCACTTAACTAAAAAAGGTGAAAATCAGGCAAAAAATGCTGGTAATTTGATCTTAAATAATTTTTCGGAAAAGATATACGACTACCATACATCTGTACTCTCAAGGGCAATAAAAACGACTTATTTAATTCAAGAAGAGCTCGATGATTTATATAAGCCATTACACAAATCTTGGCGATTAAATGAGCGCCACTATGGTGCATTGCGTGGATTAAACAAAGATGATACAAAATTAACATATGGTAAAAATAAGGTTGCTTTATGGCGTAGAAGTTATAAAGAACAACCACCACAACTAGACCAACCTGATTCTGTAGTTGGAAGATATAAGAACATGGATATTAGATCTATGCCTCTTGGTGAGAGTTTGGAAAATGCATCTTGTCGTGTTATTCCATACTATTTGGATAATGTAGTTCCTAATCTACTGCAGAATAAAAATCAAATAATAATTGCGCATGGTAGTACTTTAAGAGCACTAATCAAGTATATTGAGAATATCTCAGATGAAAGTATTGACGGTGTTGAAGTCGGGAATGCTGAGCCTATAATTTATGAATTTGATAACAAACTAAATTTGATTAGCAAAAAAGAACTGGAATAAACCAGTTCTTTTTTAATTTTCATCATCATTAATATCTATTTCTTTATCTATTTCCAAGTCATCTGCTTCTGTTTTATCTACTCGACTTAATTTAAATCTTTCAACAGGAAGACGCCCAACTACCAAAGGAACGCGCTCTTCAACAACGTCGCTATATGATAGTCCAAACCAGTTTGCAGGAGAAATAAATTTTTGAAGTTTTAATCTTGTAGCTACTATAAACTTATTAAACCAATTGACTTGAGTTTCTGGAGATAATACTTCTTTGATAAGTACAAAAGAGAAGTCTCCAACTTGACGATCAGGTATAGTTGTATATTTTTGTGGTTGAGGTTTTAACTCACCATTAATCATCATATCATTAACTATTTGTCTTAAAAATACGTTAACTTTTTGATCCACTCTAAATCCTAAGTATAGTTGTACATTTACCATATAATCTGTTCCAAACGTATCGACACTATATGCGGTAGTATAAGGCTCATCAGTAACATTAACCGTAACAAACCAATATATACGTGCACGTTTTGGTCTTTTATCTAAAATAGAATATATTATATTTTTCCTTACTTTGAAGCCCTCACGTACCTTAGTTAAATAAACGAGATTTTCTGTATAAAGAGGAATCTCATCATCTTGTTGAAGATCATGAAGTTGCTTTTTAAATGCTAATAAGGAAACGTAATGACGTCGGAATGAATTATTATCTTTTAAGTAGTCCCCATATAACCAAGTGAACATAATAAAGATAATTGCAAAGGCAATTGACATTGTTATGTATGCACCGTTTACAAACTTAGTACTGTTTGTAATGAAGAATATTATTTCAATAAAGAAAAAGAACATAACTATTATTGTAGAAATAATCTTGCTAAGATTTTTTCTTGATAATAACCATTGATATAACAATATAGTAGTCATGAGCATTGTTATAGTGATTTCTAGACCATAGACCGCGGACATACGTGCTGATGTCTTAAAGAAAAAGACAATAAAGATACATGCTATCCAAAGAATATTATTAACTGTAGGGATATATAGTTGTCCCTTAAAGTTAGTAGGATAAAATGTCTTCAAACGAGGGAAAATTTTCAATTTAATAGCTTCAGAAACTAGAGTATATGATCCTGAAATAAGTGCTTGTGATGCAATGATTGCAGCAGCAGTAGCAAGTAAAACTGAGGCAACTCTTAATGATGCGGGTATTGATTGGAAAAATGGATTCATACCTGTCATGTTTTGCATAATAGGGTTTGTTCTAATCTTATCAATCCAAACAGCTTGACCAAGATAATTAAGAAGAAGACATATTTTTACAAAAGGCCAACTTCCATAAATATTTCCACGGCCAACATGTCCCATATCTGAGTAAAGTGCTTCAGCACCAGTAGTGGCAAGAAAAATACTTCCCAGAATAAATAGTCCATGTATGTTTTGAGGGCTCATTAATAATTTGATTGCATAATATGGGTTTAAAGCTCTGATGAATGACCGATCAAAAGATAGGTTGTAAATACCAATCAAACCTAAACAACTGAACCAAAACATCATAATTGGACCAAATGCTTTTCCAATTATTTCTGTTCCAAATTTTTGTATAAAAAATAGAACTGATAAAATAATAACAGTAATAATAATCACTTGCTGTTGAGTAGTAATTGGGGTACCGTGAAAAATTTTCATCCCCTTAAGCTCTTCAATAGCAGTAGTAACAGTAACAGCAGGTGTCATCATTCCATCTGCTAAAAAAGTTGCACCACCAATCATAGCCGGAATGATAAGCCATTTACCGCGTTTTCTAACTAGGGTATATAAAGCAAAAATTCCGCCTTCACCATTATTATCTGCTCTCAAAGCAATTAACACATACTTAATAGTGGTAACTATTGTTAGTGTCCAAAAAATCAATGAAACAATTCCCAAGATAAAATCAGTAGAAATTGTTTGTAAACCACCATTTTCGCCAATAATGGTTTTCATAACGTATAAAGGTGAGGTACCAATATCTCCATATACAACACCAAGTGCAATTAAAATTCCTGCAAAGCTTAATTTATTATGAAGCTTTTTTTTTGCTTCTAGCGATAATTCTTTTTTATCTATTGACATAATTTTTCCTTATTCCTTTAAGTTCTACAGAAGATATTATAACAGTTTAAATTGTTAATTAAAGTAATAAAAAAAGACCTATTAAGGTCTTTAGGCAAGAGCTCCCATTGGGTCCCATGGAGATAATATTTTAGGGTTATTAGTTTCATTTTTTAAAATCAATTGTAGATTTTCTGGTAAGTATTTTTTATTAATAACAATTTGGTATGTATACTCATCAAACCATTTGTCACTCATTGTGAAATACCCTTTAGTACCAACATCTTGTCCCCAAGAGTTTTCTACTTTCCATTTTGTTGGAGTATCTTCATCAAGATTAACTCCTGTTATAACCATTGCATGAGTCATTAAACTTTCCGCATAGTCTAAACGTTGTGCTTTTGTCATTGAAAAATCAGATTCGAATAGATGATCAATGTTGTGTAAATCGGGATCCATAATTCCAAGTTTAGAATCTGAGCTTTGCCCAACATCACTACCAAACCAAACAGATTCACCTGATTTTAGTTGCTTAATAGCAAGAGACTTAAACTCTTTAATATCTAGATTTAGGTGTCTAACTGGGCGTCCTCTCACAACGTTTCCAAGCATTTCAACAGTATAAACATGATTAAATGGCTTATCGTCAGTGGGAGAATTAATAATTGATACGTAATCAGATAAATTCCAGTTAATATATTTTTTGAAAAACTGTTGAGGTGTAATGCCTTTATCTTCGTGATAGTTTTTATCTTTATCACGATATGACCAATTAAAAACTGTTGGAGGTGTACCTACAGAGTAAATTAAAATTCGGTATATTTCACTTAACATTTTTTCTTTAGTCTCTTCAATTTTTTCAGAAGAAGCATTTTGTTTCACTAGTTCTCGCAAAACAATTGCATCTTTACGTAATTTTTTATTGAGAACGTCATTCAACTCAGTAGAATTTTTACGACTAAATGTGTCAGGCATTACTGATTTTGGAACAAGTCCATATTTTTCTATTAATGCACATACCATATCCCATTGACCGCCATCTTGTTGAGGTGTGGTCATTAAAAAATCAACTTTTCTATTGCCAACCGGTAAGTTAGCCGTATTAATGACATTACTATAAAAGAAATTTGATTTTTCTAGTTTATCCCAAAATAAAATGTAGCCTTGTGATAATTCAAAGTCTTTAATTTTAAACTCTTGTTCAATCGGATGCCTAAGAGTATTTAATGCTGCAAAAACCCAACATAGGCCTGATTTCATTTGATCAGTAACAGAGCTTGTATTTAAATCAATTGAAAAAACAGGATCCATATTGATTTTTGAAGACAAATTTTCACTTGATTTATATATTCCGTTAGTTGCAACTGTATTTTTTATTACATTTGAAGCAGGAATATTTTTTAAATCACTATCGAATTTTTTTAATATTTCATTTGTTATTTCCATAAAATCACTCCAAATAATTAACGAATGTTTTCAATAACTTTAGGTTGTCCCTCGTTACCGATGATTACTGTATTAACCATATCTAAAAATAAACCATGTTCAACAACACCTGTTATACCATCTAGATATTTTGCAAGTAAGTGTGGATGATTGATTTTTTCTAAATACAGATCAACAACAAGGTTATTTGAGTCTGTTCTAACTAATTCATTATTTTCATTTCTTCTAAATTTAGGATTTAGGCCTTCACTTTGAAGTAAATCGAATGTTTTTTGACTTCCAAATTCAATTACTTCTGTTGGTAATGGAAACTTACCTAGTGTATTTACTATTTTACTTTGGTCAACGATCCAAATTACTTGTTTTGAGTTGAGTGCAACAATTTTTTCCTTTAAATGTGCAGCTCCACCGCCTTTAATACCTTGATAATTATCATCGATTTCATCTGCACCATCAATTGTTAAGTCAATATCGCCAACTTCATTAACATCTAGCATTTTGATTCCTAAGTTAACAGCTTGATCCCAAGTTCTGTCAGAAGTAGTAACACATTGTACATTTAGTCCTTCTTCATTAACGCGGCGGCCTAATTCTTCAACCATATAAAAAACAGTTGAGCCAGTTCCAAGTCCTACAGTCATACCATCTTTAATGAAATCTACTGATCTAATACCAGCTGCTTTTTTTAGTTCATTTTGATCCATTTTGTTTCTCCCTTAAGATTAAATTATTCAAATACTTTTCTTCAAGAATATCTCGTATATCTGGTTCTTGGTTAAATACCTTTTTTGCATAAGGACAGATTGGCAAAATTTTAAGATTATTTTCTTTAGCATAATCAATTACAGTTTGCACAAACTGACGAGCTAAACCTTTTCCACGATGGCTTTCTTTTACAAAAGTATGATCAGTACTTATTACTTTAGAATTATTTATTGGAGTAAATTTTATTTCACCAATGAATTCACCATTTTCTTCAATAAAAAAACGATGTCTTTCAGCATCAAATTCCATTTTGATAACCTCTTTTCTAAACATAAATATTATACTATTCATATAGTAACTAAATTATTTTTAAAAGTCATTTGATAATTAGTAAATTATAAAATAAAAATGGTATGCTTTATACAATATGTTTAGGAGAAACTTATATGAAAAAAAGAGGTTTTGAAATAGTTACAAGATTTAAAGATAAGAATATAAATTTACCTAAAAGACAAACTAAATCTGCTGCTGGATATGACATAGAATGCGCAGAAGATTTCGTTGTTCCATCTATCTGGAAATATAAACTTTCATTGTTAATAAATAACACAAAAAGTAAACTTTTATCTAAACAAACTAAGCTAAGGGAAGATGTACAACAAGAATTAAAACCGGTACTTGTACCGACGGGGCTTAAAGCTTACATGCAAGATGATGAAGTATTAACGCTGGTAAGTAGATCAAGTGGTCCTTTAAAAAGAGGATTAGTTTTACCAAATTCTGTGGGAATAATTGATGCTGATTACTATGGAAATGAAAAAAATGAAGGTGAAATTTTTGTTCAAATGCTGAATTTTTTTCCATTTGACGTACACCTAAAAAAAGGTGAGCGAATTGCACAAGGAATTTTTGTTAAATATTTAAGAACAGATGACGATGAAGGAGGAGTCACTACAAGAGATGGTGGCTTTGGATCCTCAGGTAATTAAGGAGAAGTTTTTTGCCAAAAATAAAGACACAATTTGTATGCCAAAACTGTGGATATGTGTCTCCTAAATATTTAGGAAGATGCCCTAACTGCGGTGCTTGGAATCAATTAATTGAAGAAAAAATACAAGATGAAAAGCTCACTCAAAAAGCTACGCCAAGCAGAAGAGAAAATTCAAAAAATATTCAACCTGAGCCAATAACAAAAGTTAATTTTCAAGAAGAAAAACGAATAAAAACTGGAATGTCTGAATTGAACAGAGTTCTTGGTGGTGGTATCGTACCTGGATCTTTGGTTCTTATAGGTGGTGATCCTGGAATTGGAAAATCTACTTTATTACTTCAAGTTTCGGGTCAGCTTCAACAAACTGGAGGTACAGTTTTGTACGTCTCTGGAGAAGAAAGTGCCTCACAAATAAAGATGCGTGCTGATCGATTGAATGTTACAGGTGACAATTTATACTTATATCCTCAAACTGATATGTCAGAAATAAGAAACTCAATAAATGACTTAAATCCAGACTATTTAATAATTGATTCAGTTCAAACGATGGATGAACCTGAAATTACATCAGCAGTTGGAAGTGTTTCTCAGATTAGAGAAGTTACTGCTGAACTTATGAATATAGCCAAGCAGCAAAATATAACGGTTTTTGTTGTTGGACACGTTACAAAAGGTGGGGCAATTGCAGGACCAAAAGTTTTAGAGCATATGGTTGATACTGTCTTATACTTTGAAGGTGATAGCCACCAAGCATATAGAATACTGCGCTCAGTTAAAAATCGATTTGGTTCAACTAATGAAATAGGAGTATTTGAAATGCAAGAAGAAGGATTAGCACAAGTAGATAATCCTTCAGAAATTTTTTTAGAAGAAAGACTTGCAGATGCTAATGGTTCAGCAGTTGTTGTTTCGATGGAAGGAACAAGACCAATATTAGTTGAGGTTCAAGCTTTAATAAGTCCAACAGTTTATGGTAATGCAAAAAGAACAGCGTCAGGTGTTGATAATAATAAGGTTGCACTAATTATGGCCGTATTAGAAAAAAGAGCAAACATACTTTTGCAAAATCAAGATGCGTATTTAAAGGCTACAGGTGGAGTTAGACTCGATGAACCTGCAATTGATCTTGCTATTGCTATGGCAGTTGTATCCAGTTATAAGAATATAGGAATTCCTTCTTCTGATTGTTTTGTAGGTGAAGTTGGACTAACAGGAGAAATCAGAAGTGTAGATAGAATTGCTCAAAGGGTAGCTGAGGCGGAGAAACTTGGATTTAATAGGATAATTATTCCAAAGAATAATTTGAATAAGTGGCGTCCAAATACTAAAATTGAAATTATTGGAGTAAGTACAATTTCTGAAGCAATCGGAAAAGTATTTTAAAGGGAAAGGAGGGTGATTAAATTGAAAAAAAGAGTTATTCAAATATTGGCGGTGTTAATCGGAATTGGTTTTGGAATGGCAGTATTACCAGTGTTGTGGATGGTATTGAATTTTAAAAATCAAATTTTAGAGTTGGGTATTGTTAATGCATTTATTGGTGCTATAGTTTTTTATATTATTTCTTTGTTGATTACTAAGCCAATAATCACTCTTGTAGACAAAACAGAAAAACGATTAAATGAATTGAGTACAGGATATATAATCTTTGCAAGTTTGGGATTAATAATAGGACTAGTGCTGGCTAATATTATTTCTATCCCACTATATAGTCTTAACCATCCAATTTTTAGCATTGTTATTCCTGTTATTTTAATGGTGATTTTTGGATATTTGGGTTTTCGAGTAGGGACAAGAAGAGTTGGCGAATGGACAAAAATTTTTCAAATAAGGAAAAAAGATAATTCTGATATTGGTGAAATAATCAAACCAGTTGAGAAAAAAGATTTTTATCAATATAAGATTCTAGATACTTCTGTAATTATTGATGGAAGAATTTATGCGATTGCTAAAACTGGATTTTTAGAAGGCACTATATTAGTTCCTAACTTTGTTGTTCATGAATTACAGTTGATTTCGGATTCGTCAGATGTATTAAAACGAGAACGTGGACGTCGTGGTTTAGACATTTTAAATACAATGAGGGCTGATAAAAATATCAATATGGAAAGTTACGAGGGCGACTTTGATACAATTCCCGAGGTTGATATGAAGCTTTTGAAATTAGCAAAAACGATTGATGGTATTGTTGTAACAAATGATTTTAATTTGAATAAAGTCAGTGAATTTCAAAAAGTTCCAATTTTGAATATTAACGAATTAGCTAGAACTCTTAAACCAACAGTAATTCCAGGTGAAGAAATGAAAGTTACTGTAATCAAAGAAGGTACTGAGCGACAGCAAGGTGTGGCATATTTAGAAGATGGTACAATGGTAGTAGTTGAAGATGGAAAATTCTTCATTGATAAAGAACTGGATGTTGTTATTACCAGTGCTCTTCAAACTGATGCAGGAAGAATGATTTTTGCAAAGCCTAAACACTCTACTAAGGGTATAAATAACAGCGACAATAATGAAACTAAAGAAAATAAAAAGAAATAAAGGAAGTATTATTTTGGTAAACAAGATTAGAGTTAGATACGCACCAAGCCCAACGGGACATCTACACATAGGGAATGCTAGAACAGCATTGTTTAATTATTTATTTGCAAGACACAATAAAGGTAAATTAATTATTAGAATTGAAGATACAGATACTAAGCGTAATATTGAAGACGGTGAAAAGTCTCAACTTGATAATCTTAAATGGTTAGGAATGGATTGGGATGAGGGACCTGATGTAGGTGGAGATTTTGGTCCATATCGACAATCAGAAAGAAAAGAAATCTATACTAAATATATAGATGAATTGTTAGAACGTGGTCTTGCTTATGAATCTTATATGACTGAAGAAGAACTTGAGTCTATGAGAGAAGAGCAAAAGGCAAGAGGAGAAATGCCTCATTATGAATATGAATATGCTGGAATGAGTGATGATGAAATTAAAAAAGTCCAGTCAGAAAAAAAAGCCGCTGGAATAGTTCCTGTTGTGCGTTTTAGAATTCCAGAAAATACAGTTTATGAATTTGACGATATTGTAAAAGGAAAAATAAGCTTTGAATCAAATACTATTGGTGGAGATTGGGTTATTAGAAAACGTGATGGCATGCCTACGTATAACTTTGCTGTAGTAATTGATGATCACTTAATGGAAATTTCACATGTATTAAGAGGTGATGATCATATCGCTAATACTCCTAAGCAACTAATGATATATGAAGCATTTGGATGGCAAGCACCAATATTTGGACATATGACACTTATAATTAATACAGAAACGGGTAAAAAATTAAGTAAGCGTGATGAGTCTATACTTCAATTTATTGAACAATACAAAGCTCTTGGATATCTTCCTGAAGCAATGTTTAACTTTATTGCTTTATTAGGATGGTCACCGGTTGGTGAAGATGAGGTATTTAATCGTAAAGAACTTATAAAAATGTTTGATGAAAAGCGTCTAAGTAAATCACCTGCCAAGTTTGATCAGAAAAAACTTGAGTGGGTTAATAATCAATACGTTAGAAAAACAGATCTAAGTGTATTAACAGATTTAGCGTTGGAAGAGTTAATTAGTAAAGGATTAGTTGGATCCAATCCTGATGCAAAAACAATACAGTGGATTCGCCAGATGGTAAGTCTATTTACAGAACAAATGAGCTATACCGCTCAAATGTCAGATTTTGGTTCAATTTTCTTAAATGAACCAGAGACTTTATCTCAAGAAGCTATAGATGAGTTGAATAATGATGAAGCAAAACCAATGCTTGAAGTATTTAAAGATAATTTAACAAAATTAGATAGATTTACAGCTACACAAATAATGAATGCAATAAATGAAACTAAAGTTCAAACCGGTGTAAAAGGCAGAAAATTATTTATGCCTATAAGAATCGCTACAACGCAGTCAATGCATGGACCAGGAATTGGCGAAGCAATTGAATTACTCGGTAAAGAAAAAGCAGTTGCTCATTTGAATCATACATTAAGTCAAATATAAAAAATAATACAGAATATAAAGAACTCCTTAAATTAGATTTGTTTAGCTCTTTGTCAACTGGTGTTGGTAGAGAGTAATGAAGGTATTTATCGAAAGGTAAATGCCTTTTTCTTTACTTTCAAATTAATTGAATTCTGGTAAAGAGATTTATCTTATTTCTAAATTCATAGATATATTTGTTTGTGTTTTTTTAAATAGTAAAAAACCTTATGGCTATAATCAAAGATGTATTACGAGTAAATCGAATAATTCAAATTTATGAATTTCAATAAATATGATAAAGAAGACTGGAATGAAGTTTGGAAAGATCATAAGACAAAGAATTTATATAAGTATTATCAATCGAGAATTGAACGATCAAAAAAAGTATCTACCTTCAAATTCTGAAATAGTTGAAAGAAAGCTTGTATCAAAGGTGATGAACAAAAAGATGCTTTTGTTTCAAGATACTACTGACTATTAATTTTATTTTTGGAGGTATACTAATTTTGGTATCTGTTATTTGGATGAGTGTTGTAAGTTCTAAATAATTTTATTGAAGATATTGAAAGAGTATTTTAAATAATATATTTTCAAATTATGATAATAAAAAATATATAGACCCCAAAAGTTTAACTTTCGGGGTATTTTTATGACTGAAATTAGTAAAGAAATAAAATTAAAATAATTTACTTTAGTATTTTAAATATATCTCAAAATTGAATTTATCAGTCTAAAAAAATTTCATTCTATATAGAATAGCACTTAATAATGAGATTAATTTAATGTTTTTTGTTAAAATATAAACACTGATAAAAAGCAATGGAGGGCTTCATGATAAAAATTTATAATACAATGACTAATCAGTTGGAAGAATTTATTCCTAATATTAAAAATCAAGTGTCAATGTATGTCTGTGGTCCAACTGTATATAATTACATTCATATTGGAAATGCTAGATCTGCGGTAGCGTTTGATACAATTAGACGTTACTTTGAATTTCGTAAATATAAAGTTAAATACGTGTCTAATTTTACTGATGTTGACGACAAAATGATCAAACAAGCTGATTTAGATGGTATAACTGTACAAGAACTTGCTGATAAATACATTGACGCATTTAAAAAAGATACTCAAGCACTTAACATAAAACAAGCGACAAAAAATCCAAGAGCAACTGAATATATATCTAAAATTATTAATTTTATTTCTACACTAATTGATAATGGCTTTGCTTATGAGGTTAAGGGGGATGTCTATTACAGAGCAAGAAAATTTGATAATTATGGCAAACTTTCTGGTCAAAATATAGATGACTTAGAAGAAGGCGCAAGCAATCATGTTACATCTGAAGAAATAAAAATCAAAGAAGATCCTATTGATTTTGCCCTTTGGAAATCTGCTAAGCCTGAAGAAATTTCTTGGGATTCTCCTTGGGGACAAGGCAGACCCGGTTGGCATATTGAATGCTCAGTTATGTCTACTGATATATTGGGTGACAATTTTGATATTCATGGGGGTGGACAAGACTTGGAATTTCCACATCATGAAAATGAAATTGCACAAAGTGAAGCTAAGACAGGTCAAAAATTTGTTAATTATTGGATGCATAATGGTTTTGTAACAATTGGAAAAGATGAAGAAAAAATGAGTAAATCTCTTGGAAACTTCATCACTGTTCATGAATTAATCAAAGAAGTCAATCCGCAAGTGTTAAGATTTTTTATGTCTACGGTGCATTACAGAAAACCACTTCAATATACTCAAGAAAATATTGAGGATGCAAAAAATAATTTGAGTAGAATTAAGACGAGCTTTAATAACCTAAATTATCGACTTAAGAATACTAATAGTTCAAAAGAACCATTGCTTGAAAACCAAATTTCAAAAATAAAAAATCATTTTATTGAGTCTATGGACGATGATTTTAACGTTCAAAATGGAATTACTGCTGTTTATGATTTAGTTAAATTAATCAATAACTATTTAGAACAAGAAGAAACTTCAAAAGATGATTTGATTTATTTAAAAAACACTTTGATTGAATTAACTAGTGTATTTGGAATTGAGCTTGAAGAACAAAATCTTGATACAAAAATCGAAGAATTAATTGTAGCTAGAAATAATGCACGTAAGAATAAAGATTTTGCTGAAAGTGATCGAATTCGTGATGAATTAAAAAATCAGGGAATAATTTTAGAAGATACTGCTAATGGAACTCGTTGGCATAAGGAAGAAAATTAATGAATATTTATGAACAGTTAAATGGTGTGACACTTGCATATTTAGGCGATGCAGTTTATGAGGTATATATACGAAAGTATCTTTTAAGTAAAGGGCTTACTAAAGTAAATGCATTACAAAAAAAAGCCACAAATTTTGTTTCTGCTAAAGCACAAGCTTCGTTAATAATGTTAATGGAAGAAGAAAAGATTTTAACAGATGAAGAGCTAAGTATTTATAAGCGAGGTCGCAATGCTCGAGTAAATACTAAAGCAAAAAATACAAGTATTGTTACATACCATATGTCTACAGGATTTGAGGCTGTTTTTGGATATCTTTCTTTACTTGAAAAAAAAGATAGAATTGATGAATTGGCAAAATATTGCATTGAAAAAGTAGAAGCGGGTGAAGCACATGAAAAACATCTCCAATAACAATGATGAAGAACAAAATGAATTTATTTTTGGAATTCATGCTGTGTTAGAAGTGCTTAAATCTAATGATGCAAGCTCAAGAATAAATAAAATATTTATGCAAAAAGATTTGCGAAGTGAACAGCTATCAAGAATATTTAAAACGGCAAAAGAAAATAAATTAGTTATCCAAGAAGTACCTAAAAATAAACTTGATAATTTATCTGATAACGGGAATCACCAGGGTGTAATAGCAAGTATTTCAGCTTATCAATATGCTGAATTAGAAGATATTTATGCAATAGCCGATTCAAAAAAAGAAGACTTGTTTATACTCATTTTAGATAGTATTGTTGATCCTCATAATTTAGGTTCAATTTTAAGAACTGCAGATGCAATAGGAGTTCATGGAATTATCATACCTAAACATCGTTCAAGTGGATTGACTTCAGTTGTTGCAAAAACTTCAACTGGAGCAATTGAACATGTACCAGTTGTAAGAGTAACTAATATAGTTAACACCATTAAGAAGTTAAAAGAAGAAAAAAACGTATGGTTCTTTGGTACCGATATGTCTGGGATTGACTATACTAAATGGAATGCCAAAGGGAATATTGGATTAGTTATCGGTAACGAGGGTAGGGGAATATCTCCAGTCGTAAAAAAACAGATGGATCAGACTATTTCAATTCCTATGGTTGGTCATGTTCAAAGTTTAAATGCAAGTGTTGCTGCTGGAGTATTGATGTATCAAGCGTTTAATTCGCGTAGAGGATAATAATGTGAAAAAGAATCAGATTATAATTGTAGATGGCTATAACGTGATTGGAAGCTGGCCAAATTTAAGCAAATTAAAAAATCAAGATAGACTTTCTGAAGCAAGAGATACATTATTAAACTCTTTGGCTGAATATAAAAAAATAGAACAAGTAAGAATGATTGTTGTTTTTGATGCAATGTATGTTCCGGGAATAAAAGAGACGTTTAATGTGTTTAATTTAGAGGTTGTTTTTACACCAGAAGATCAAACAGCTGATTCGTATATAGAAGCATTAAGTGATGAATTAAACTCTCCTTTAAATATTGTGACTGTAGTTACAAGTGATCAGGCTGAGCAATGGACGGTTTTTTCTAGAGGCGCAGTCAGAATTCCTTCATATGAGTTTTATAAAAGAATAAAAAATTTAAAAGATGAGATAAATAATGATGTCAAAAATCATTATGATAGGCAAATTGTTCGTAATAGTCCTTGGAGTGATGAACAATTAAAACAATTGAAAAAATTTTTAAATAGGAAAGAAGATAATTGAGTATCTTCTTTTTATTTGTCTTTGATTATTTAAAATTGGATTAACAATGCAAAAGGCATTTTAATTGTCTATAATAGTATAGTACAATTTATCAGTAATAAATTTGAAAAAAGAGGTTAGTGTTTTGAGTGAAAATCAGTTGTTGAATGGGTTGAATAAAGAACAAAAAGAAGCAGTTTTAACAACTGAAGGACCTCTTTTAATTATGGCGGGTGCGGGAAGTGGAAAAACTCGTGTATTGACTCATAGAGTGGCATATTTGATAAAAGAAAAAAATATTATGCCATGGAGAATTTTGGCGATTACATTTACTAATAAAGCTGCACGCGAAATGCAAGAACGTGTGAATAAATTATTGGGTGATCAAGCAAACGGTATATGGATTTCTACGTTTCACGCGCTATGTGTAAGAATTTTGAGACGTGACGCAGAATATATTGGATTTTCAAGATCGTTTTCAATTGCCGATCCAGCAGAACAAAGAACATTACTAAAGCAAATATTAAAAAATCATAATATGGATCCTAAAAAATATGATCCGAAGGCGATACTTTCAATGATTAGTAATGCTAAAAATGAGCTATTAACACCTAAGCAGTATGCTTTGAATACACGTGGGCCTTTTGAAGAGGCAGTAGCATTGTGCTATAAGGACTATCAAGCTGAATTAGAAAATAATCAGTCAATGGATTTTGACGATCTTATTATGAAAACTATTCAATTGTTTGAAGAAAATGAAGAAGTATTAAAGAAATATCAAGAACAGTTTGAATATATTCATGTTGATGAATATCAAGATACTAATGAAGCTCAGTATAGATTGGTTCATTTATTAGGGCAAGTTCATGAAAATGTCTGTGTAGTTGGTGACGCTGACCAAAGTATTTATGGATGGCGTGGAGCCAATATGAATAACATCTTAGACTTTGAAAAAGATTATAAAAATGCACAGACAATTATGTTAGAACAAAATTATCGTTCTACTAAAAATATATTGGGCGCTGCTAATGATGTTATTAATTTTAACGATAATAGAAAACCAAAAGAACTTTGGACCGAAAATAATGAAGGTGAAAAGATAACTTATTATCGTGGACAAAGTGAATCAGATGAAGCAATATTTGTTATTGAAAATATTAAAAAAATAATTGCTAAGAATAATTATAATTACGGAAATTTCGCGATTTTATATCGTACTAATTCTCAGTCTCGTGTTTTTGAAGAAAAACTATTATCAGCAAATATTCCCTATAAAATAGTTGGTGGTCATAAGTTTTATGATCGTAAAGAGATTAAAGATATTATGGGATACTTAAGGTTAATTGGAAATTCATCTGATTCTATGAGTTTTAGAAGAGTAGTTAATTCACCTAAAAGAGGTATTGGACCAACTAGTTTAGACAAGCTAGAAGATTTTGCAAGAAGTCATAATTGGTCATTATTAGAAGCTTCAAGAAATATCGAATTATCCAACTTGCCAAGTAGAGTTCGTAATACATTAGGTGATTTTGCTAAAAAGATAACTGAAATTCAAAGCAAAATAACTGTGGCACCAATTACTGAGATATTAGAAGAAACTATTGATAAAACAGGATATATCGATGATTTAAGATCCCAAGATACTTTAGAGTCAAAATCAAGAATTGAAAATATTGAAGAATTATTAACTGTTACAAAACAATTTGATGACAAATACGAAGATGAAGACACTTTAAGACTAGAAAGCTTTTTAACTGAACTATCGCTTGTGAGCGATCAAGATGATGTTGAAGAGGATGTAAAAGAAGTTACTTTAATGACTTTACATGCTGCAAAGGGACTAGAATTTCCAGTTGTATTTTTAGTTGGAATGGAAGAGGGAATATTTCCACTTGGTAGAGCAGCTGCAGATAATAGTGAACTAGAAGAAGAACGTAGATTGGCATATGTGGGAATTACGCGTGCTGAGAAAAAATTATTTATCACCAATGCGCATAGTAGAATGCTCTACGGTAGATTACAATCAAATGCTCCTTCAAGATTTATTGTCGAAATAGATGATAAATATTTAGATCAAGAAGATCCTAAGGCTGGAAATATTCCATTCGAAAAAAGCAATGAAAAATATCCATTTTCAAAAAATAAATCTGCTAGAACATTTAGCGGGACTTATGTTGCACCTGTTGCACATTCAGCAAATAATAATGCAGCTGCTGAAGATTGGAATATAGGTCAAAAAGTTGAACATAAAAAATGGGGAATTGGTACTATTGTGAAAGTTAACGGTCAAGGAAAAGATGCTGAACTTGATGTTGCTTTTGATTCACAAGGAGTAAAACGACTTTTAGCCGAATTTGCGCCAATTAAAAAAGCCTAGAATTACTAAAGGAGTGATCTTATGAACGTAGATGATGCACAGGTAAGAATTAGTGAATTAAGAAAAAAGATTTCTGAATTAAGTGAAGCTTACTATACAAAAGATGCTCCTTTAGTTGAAGATAGTGAGTACGATCTTTTGTATCGTGAATTAGAAAATTTAGAGAAAGAGTTTCCTGAACTAGTTACAAAAGATTCCCCTACGCAAAAAGTAGGCGGGGAAGTATTATCAGAATTTTCTAAGGTGACACATGAGATCCCTATGTTATCAATGGGTGATGTGTTTTCTTTTGAAGAACTAGAGGAATTCGATCAGAGAACACAAAAAAATATTGGAAAAAAAACTGATTATAATGTTGAGTTGAAGATAGATGGACTTGCTTTATCTTTAATATATGAAAATGGTGAACTTATTCAAGGTTCTACTAGAGGTGATGGTACAACTGGAGAAGATGTTACTGCTAATATTATGACAATCACTGATATTCCTAAACAACTAACTGAACCTTTGAACATTGAAGTTCGTGGTGAATGTTATATGCCCAAGTTATCTTTTAAGAAACTAAATGATAAAAGACAACTCGAAGGACAGGCAGTTTTTGCTAATCCAAGAAATGCTGCAGCTGGTAGTTTAAGACAATTAGATTCAAACATAACAAGATCAAGAAATTTAAGTACATTTATCTATACTTTAGTGGATGCCCAAAAATTTGGAGTGACCACACAAAGTCAGGCAATTGGTTACTTAAATAAACTAGGTTTTCATACTAATCCTAGTTCGACAACTATTAATGACATTAATGAAATTGAAGATTATATCCAAAAGTATCAAGAACAAAGAGATAATTTAGACTACGGAATTGATGGCATTGTGTTAAAAGTTAATAACTTGAATTTGCAACAAGAATTAGGAAATACTGTAAAGGTTCCTCGTTGGGAAATTGCATATAAATTTCCTCCAGAACAATCTGAAACTAAAATTTTAGATATAGAGTGGACGATGGGGAGAACGGGTGTATTAACTCCAACAGCTGTAATGGAACCAGTGTTATTAGCCGGCACAACTGTTTCAAGAGCAACTTTACATAATGCAGAGATGATAAAAGATAAAGATATTCGTATCGGAGATTTTGTTCTTCTACACAAAGCGGGAGATATTATTCCTGAAGTATCGAAAGTTTTGAAAAATAAAAGACCAAAAAATTTACCAGAAACTTCAATTCCGATAAACTGTCCATACTGCGACTCTAAGCTAGTTCATCTAGAGGATGAAGTTGCTTTAAGATGCATTAATCCGATGTGTCCAGCACAAATTAAAGAAGGACTAACTCATTTTGCATCAAGAAATGCTATGAATATTGACGGTTTAGGTCCTAGAATTGTTGAACAACTTTTTAGTAAAGAAATGATCAAAGATGTTGCTGGTTTATACAAGCTAACCTTTGAAGATTTGTTAAAACTTGATGGTTTTAAGGAAAAATCTATTAATAACTTATTGACAGCTATTAGAAATTCCAAAGAAAATTCTTTAGAGAGATTACTATATGGTTTAGGAATTAGGCATGTTGGTGCTAAAGCGGCCAAACTATTGGCCGAAGAGTTTATTAATATGGATAATATTATAAATGCATCAAAGGAAGAAATTTCAAAAATTAATACTATCGGCGAAACTATTGCTGATAGTTTACAAACTTATTTTTCAAACCTTGAAGCTCAAGAATTAATTAAAGAATTAAAAGAAGCAAATGTTAATATGACTTATTTGAACTCAACATTGAATTTAGATAATAATGAACATTTTAACGGTAAAACAGTCGTAATAACTGGTACTCTGGAAAAATATAAGAGAAAAGAACTTTCTGATCAATTAGATAGCTTGGGAGCTAAGGTGACAGGTTCTGTAACAAAAAATACAGATATACTTATTGCAGGATTAAAGGCTGGAAGTAAATTAACTAAAGCTCAAAGCCTAAATATTGATATAATAGACGAAGATACATTGGATAGTTATTTGTCAGATAGCAAAAGTGCTGACTAGGAGGGTTATTTTGAAGAAAAAATTTTTAGGAACCATAATTCTAAGTTTAATAGCTGTAATAATAGCTGGATGTGGAAATTTACAAAATTCAAGCTTGTCAACTGGTGGTACTGATGACTCTAAAAAGACTAAAACTGTTCAAACAACATCGTCAAGTGATGGAAATTCTTATAATACCTTGTTGCAGGGAAAACAATATCAAGTAAGCCCAATAGCTGGGCTTGTGAGTGGAAATAATGATAATCAGTTCAATCTTCAAAGTTTTGAATCTGGATTAATTGATGTATCAAAAAAAGAATTTCCAACCAAAAATTACACATTTCAAGAAGGACAAGTTTTAAAAGCAAATACAGTACAACAGTGGATTGGTAGAAAATCATCTCAAAATCCTGATGGATTAAATCCTGAAGATAACGGAAAAAAAGAACCTAATGATAGAAATCCCTTGTATCTTTCTCAAATAATGGAAAATGATTTTTATAAAGAATCAGGGAGTAATTATGCTCTTTCAGGTGTTTCTATAGGATTATCTATGAACCAGGTAGACTACTATACTAAAGTTAAATATGGTTCAACTTATAAAACGAAAATTTCTGAAGCCAAACGTATTGAACAAGGTAAAAAAATGGCAGATGAAATTATTCAAAGAATGAGAAAAATGAAACAGACTAAAGATATACCAATAGTTGTTGGATTGTATAAGGCAGAAGAATCTGATAGTTTAGTTGGTGGAAGCTATTTTATGTACGGTGTAAGCAAAAATGGAACATCTGAAATCAGTTCTTGGAAAGATTTAAGTTATGAAAGCCAAATTTTACCAGTTGTTGGCGAAGCAAAGGTAATTAATAGTTCAGATGCGGACAGCTTTGCATCATTTAAATCACATATACAAAACTATTTCCCCAAATTATCTGGTGTAGTTGCTAAGGTTCATTATGATAATGGAACCTTACAGCGAATGAGTATTACTATAACAACTCAATTTTATGGAGAGTCAGAAGTTAGAAGCTTTACACAATACACTCAAAATGCAGCTTCGACATATTTGCCAGTCGGAGTTCCTCTTGAGATTAAAGTTGAGTCTGTTAATGGATTACAAGCGTTCATTTCTCGAGAAGAAGGGCAGAAGAACTTCTACGCACATGTATTTAATGATTATTAATGAGGTAATAAAATGATAAATAAAGAACAAATAAAACATATAGCTGATTTGTCAAAATTTGAGTTTTCAGATGATGAATTTGCAAAAAAACTCCAAGATGTTATAAAAATGGAAGAAATGTTAAGAAATATTGATACAACAGGAGTTGAGCCAACAACTAGTTTAGCTTCTAGAAAAACTTTGTTCCGCGAAGATATTCCAGAAACTTCAGAAACCAGAGAAGAGTTATTTAAAAATGTTCCAGAAACTGATAAAGGACTAATAAAAGTTCCATCAATTTTAGAGACAGAAGGTGACAACTAGTGAATTATTTTGAAAATTCAATTGAAAAATTACATGACATGTTAGTCAATAAAGAGATAACTGCTACTCAATTAGTTGAAGATACTTTTGATAACATTGAAAATATTGATCAAAAGATAAATGCATTTATTACCTTAAATAAAGAAGCAGCAATAAAAAAAGCAAAGCAACTAGATGAAGTAGGAATTGATCCTAATAATCTTTTAAGTGGAATTCCTATCGCAATAAAAGATAATATTATAACAAAAGATTTAAAAACTACTGCCGGTAGTAAAATGTTAGAGAACTTCGTACCTGTTTACGATGCCACAGTTATGGAAAAATTGTATAGTGACGGAGCAATAAATGTAGGAAAACTAAATATGGATGAATTTGCTATGGGCTCTTCTAGTGAAACATCTTATTTTGGGAATATTCATAATCCTTGGAATTTGAATAAAGTACCTGGTGGATCATCAGGTGGTTCTGCTGCATCTGTTGCGGCAGGAGAAGTTATCGCAAGTTTAGGTACTGATACTGGTGGTTCTGTACGTCAACCAGCTGCATTTAATGGAGTATTTGGAATAAAGCCAACTTATGGACGAGTTTCTAGATGGGGAGTAATTGCATTTTCATCAAGTTTAGATCAAGTTGGTATTTTATCTAAAAGAGTTAAAGACGCTGCTGCCGTATTAACGTCTATCAGTGGCAAAGATGATAAAGACTATACTTCTGCAATTGAGGCTGTCCCTAACTTCTCACAGAATATAAATCCAGATATGAACGGCAAAAAAATTGCTGTCCCTAAGGAATTTATGGGGGACGGAGTTAATGAACAAATTAAAGAAGTAATAGCAAGTGCACTTGAAGAATTTAAAAAAATGGGTGCTACTGTTGATACCATATCTTTGCCAAATGTAAAAAATGCAGTTCCAACTTATTTTATTTTGGCATCAAGTGAAGCCTCTTCAAATCTACAAAGATTTGATGGTATTCGTTATGGCTTCAGGGCAAAAGATGTTAAAAATCTTGATGATGTGTTTGTTAAGAGTAGATCACAAGGATTCGGAGATGAAGTAAAGCGTCGTTTGATGCTAGGAACATTCGCTCTATCATCTGGTTACTATGATGCATATTTCAAGAAAGCTGCCCAGGTTAGAACTTTAATAAATCAAGAAATTGATGAAATATTTACTAAATATGATTACATAATGGGACCAACTACACCAACGACTGCTTTTGATATTGGGTCAAAAATTGATGACCCAGTGACAATGTATATGAATGATATGTTAACAATTCCAGCAAATATGGCAGGAATACCAGCAGCTTCAATACCTGCTGGTATGGTTAACGAGATGCCTGTTGGATTACAAATAATAGGTAAAAAGTTTGATGATCAAGGTGTTTTGAATGCATCATATGCATATGAAAAAACAAATAAATTTTATGAAAATAAACCAAGTTTGAAAGGAGATAGCTAATATGAATTTTGAAACAACTATTGGACTTGAAGTTCACGTAGAATTAAAGACAAAATCTAAAATGTTTAGTCCATCTCCTGTAATGTTTGGTGCCGAACCCAATACAAATACTAATGTATTAGATTTTGGATTTCCGGGTACACTACCAACTGTAAATAAAGAAGGATATCGATTAGGAATAATGACTGCTCTAGCTTTACATGCAGAGGTTGAACATCATACGCATTTCGATCGAAAAAATTATTTTTATCCCGATAATCCTAAAGCTTATCAAATTACCCAATATGAAAAACCGCTTGCACATGATGGTTGGTTAGAAATTGAAATTGATGGTAAAAAGAAAAAAATTGGTATTGAAGAAATGCATGTTGAAGAAGATGCTGGTAAAAATACACATGGCGGCGACGGATATTCATATGTCGATTTAAATAGACAGGGAACAGGATTAATTGAAATAGTTTCAAAGCCTGATATGAAAAGTCCTGAAGAGGCATACGCTTATTTAGAAAAATTAAAACAAACTATTCAGTTTACCGGTGCATCTGATGTTAAGATGGAAGAAGGATCAATGCGTGTTGATTGTAATATATCAATCAGACCAATAGGATCTGAAAAGTATGGACAAAAAATTGAGTTAAAGAACTTAAATTCATTTAACCATGTTAGATTAGGATTAGCATTTGAAGAAAAGCGTCAAGCACAAATGCTAATGATGGGAGAAGAAATTTTACCTGAAACTCGTAGATATGATGAACCATCTGGTGAAACAATATTGATGCGTGTCAAAGAAGGTAAAGATGATTATCGTTATTTTCCTGAGCCTGATCTACCAGAGTATGATATTGAGCAATCTTGGGTAGATGAAATAAAAAATGATCTTCCTGAAATGCCAGATAAAAGAAGAACAAGATATGTTAACGAGTTAGAAATTCCTGAATATGATGCGGGCGTACTAACAGCAACAAAAGAAATGTCAGATTTTTTTGAAGAGTCTGTTAAGCTAGGTGCAAATCCTAAGCTTGTTTCAAACTGGCTAATGGGTGAAGTCAATGCTTATATGAACGCTAATCAGTTAGATTTATTAGAAACAAAATTGACGACAACTAATTTAGCAACAATGATAAAATTGATTACTGACGGTACAATATCATCTAAGATTGCTAAAAAAGTATTCCAGGAAACAATTGAAAATGGAACAGAACCTGAATCATGGGTAAAAGAAAAGGGACTAGTTCAAGAATCTGATCCTGAAATATTAATACCAATCATTTCAAATATACTTGATAATAATGAACAGTCTATAATCGACTTTAAGAATGGTAAAGATAGGGCTATTGGATTTTTAGTTGGTCAAATAATGAAAGAAACTCATGGACAAGCTAACCCTAAGGTTGTTAATAAGATATTAATGGATGAAATAAAGAAAAGATAATTTCACGAGGATGATGTTATGCGTGCAAGATTAATTTATAATCCAACTTCAGGTCATGAAATCATGCCTAATAATGTTGGCGGAATATTAGATATACTTGAACAAGCAGGATACGAAGCCAGTGCATTTAGGACAACCGCTGACCAAAATTCTGCAAAAAATGAGGCTACAAGAGCCGCAAAAGCGGGGTTTGAGTTAATTGTTGCTGCCGGTGGAGACGGAACAATTAATGAGGTCGTAAATGGAATAGCTGGGCTTGATAAAAGGCCACAACTAGCGATAATTCCAGCAGGTACAACTAATGACTATGCACGCGCTTTAAAAATTCCTCGTGAAGATCCGATAGAAGCTGCAAAAGTGGTTTTGAATAAAACATATTTACCAATGGATATAGGTAAGGCAAATGATACATATTTTATGAATATTGCTGCTGGTGGATCAATGACCGAATTAACCTATGAAGTTCCTTCTGCTTTGAAATCAGTATTGGGATATTTGGCATATTTAGTTAAGGGAGCCGAGATGCTTCCTAGAATTAAACCAACAAAAATGAAAATAGAATATGACGATGGAGAATATGATGGTGAAGCTTCAATGTTTTTCATAGCTATGACTAATTCAGTCGGAGGAATGGAGCAAATTGTTCCTGATCAACAGTTTAGTGATGGATTATTTACTTTAATAGTTATTAAAACAAGTAATTTAAAAGAAATTCTTCATCTGATAGCGTTAGCATTAAATGGTGGAAGACACGTTGACAATGATAAAATCATTTATTCTAATACTAGAAAAATAAAAATAACTCCAGAAGATAATGAAAAATTAATGATAAATTTGGATGGAGAATACGGTGGAGATGCTCCCGTTGTATTTACCAATTTGCAGCAACATATTGATATATATGCGAATACTGATGAATTAAAGAATTCAATAAGTAAAGACGTTTTAATTGAAAATGAAAAGGTGAATAATGAAGAAAAATGATCAAATA
The DNA here is from genome assembly GCF_052828685.1 of Daquilactobacillus linshuiensis. Lineage (NCBI taxonomy): Bacteria > Bacillati > Bacillota > Bacilli > Lactobacillales > Lactobacillaceae > Daquilactobacillus > Daquilactobacillus linshuiensis. The sequence goes on from NZ_CM128255.1 coordinate 242,991, forward strand.
ATTGTTGATATTTTAGATTTGACCTACGAAGGAAAAGGGATAGCCAAAGTGGATGGTTATCCTTTGTTTATAGATAATGCTTTACCTAATGAGCAGGTAAAAGTACAAATATTAAAAGTAGGCAAAGACTACGGTTTTGCAAAAACTATCGAAATATTAAAACAAAGTCCAGATAGACAAGAAGTAAAAGATAGTAGATATGTTCAAACTGGAATTGCGCCACTACTTTTTTTAAAGTATGAAAAACAATTGGAGTTTAAACAAAAACAGATTAAAAATCTACTAAAAAAACAACATATGGATGATATACAGGTTAAAGAAACGGTAGGAATGAAAGATCCGTTTAAATATCGTAATAAGGCACAAATTCCTGTTAGAAACATAGATGGAAAGTTAGAAACAGGATTTTACAGACGTCATAGTCATGAACTAGTTCCGATGGAAAACTTTTTAATTCAAGAAGACGGAATTGATGAGTTGATTGTAGATGTACGTGATATTTTAAGAAAATATAATGTTAAAGCTTATAACGAAGAAAATAATAGTGGACAAATAAGAAATATAATGGTTAGAAAAGGACACTTTACTAACCAATTCATGATAGTTTTAGTAACTACTAAAGAAAAAATTGCAGAGTTAAATTTGATTGCAGATGAACTTCAACAATTACCTCAAGTTGTTAGTGTTATTCAAAATATAAATTCAAATAAAACTAATACTTTATTAGGAAAGAAGAATAAAACTTTAAGAGGTTATCCATATATTGAAGATGAGATTTTGGGTAATAAGTATAGAATATCTCCGAATTCATTTTATCAAGTGAATTCTATTCAAACTCAAAAATTGTATCAAATAGCTATTGATAAAGCAGAATTGAGTGAAAAAGAAGTAGTTGTAGATGCTTATTCTGGGATAGGTACAATTGGATTGACTATGGCAAAAAAAGCCAAAAAAGTTGATGGGATTGAGATAGTAGAAGCAGCAGTTAAAGATGCAAACAGAAATGCAACCGTAAATCATATTGGAAATGCAAGTTTTCAGGTTGGAAAAGTTGAAGATATACTAAAAAATTGGGCACAAGATGGTAAAAAAGTTGATATTTTGATGGTAGATCCACCAAGAAAAGGATTGGATAAATCATTAATTGACACGATTAAAGAGATTATGCCTAAAAAAATTGTTTATATAAGTTGTAATCCGGCAACTCTAGTAAGGGATTTACAGAATCTTTCTGATCATTATGAAATAGGAAATATTACTCCTGTCGATATGTTTCCTATGACTAATCATATTGAAAGTGTTACAAGACTAACAATAAAAAACAGTTAATTTTTTCGAGGAATGTATGAAAAAAAGAGTACAACCGATATATTCTGATAAAAGTCAAGATATAAAAAAACATCGAAATATTTTAATCTTTATAGCTATTACTATACTTATGATTTCTTTATTGACGGGTGTAATTTTGAGAAAAATTCAAAGTGCTGGTAGGCCAAATGAAATTCAATATCCAATTTTAGGTGTAATGCTTGATCAAAGTGATGGGTATCAAGATTTCGTGGCATTACAAAATCATAAAGTAAAGTTTGTTTATATAAAGGCGACTCAAGGAGCAAATTTTTCAGATGATTTTTTAGAAAGTAACACTTCCAGAATTAAGGGTACTCAATTACAATATGGTTTTTTTCATGTTGTGAGTTTTGACACTACTGCAAAAGAACAATTTGAAAATATTACAAAAACCTTGGTAATGCAACGTGGTACGTTACCTTTTGTATTAAAAGTTTCATCGTATGGAAAATATGAGCAAGAAGGTATTCCGAAAAAAAAGGCTATAAAAATAGTTGATACATTAAAAACTGATATAAAGAATTATTATGGTGATAATTGTATAATTCAATTAGACGATTCTTCAAAAAAATTAAGTAGTTATTTTTCAAGAATATGGTATGTTTCAGAATCTAAGCCACAACGTGATAATTGGTTGATTTGGCAATATAATAATTCGACAAGTATTCCTGGATATGCTGGAGAAAAAAGTTATAGACTATCAGTTTTAAATGGGAATGTGGATTCACTGAATAGCTTAGTTCAGACTAATGAGTGATTATATTTTGGAGGTGTTTTTATGCAAAAACTTGGAATTATTGGAACAAATTGGATTACAAAGCAATTTGTTGATGCAAGTCATAGTAGTGGGAGTTTTGAATTGACCCATGTTTACTCTAGAACAGAAGAGAAAGCAAAAAAATTTGCGGCTGATGTGAATAAACCTGATGCTGCAGTTAGTGTTGATTTGGATGCGTTTTTTGAGAGTTCAGACTTTGATACGGTTTACATTGCCTCACCTAATAGCCTTCATTTTAAGCAAGCTAAGTCTGCTCTAGAGCATGGCAAAAATGTAATTGTTGAAAAACCATCTTTTTCTAATCCGAGAGAATTTGAAGAAATAGAAGAATTGCTAAAAAATAGTGGCCTGTTTTTATTTGAGGCGGCTAGACACATACATGAAAATAGTTTTAAAAAAGTAAATGAATATATTGGTGAACATAGGGAAAGTTTGACCGGAGCAAGTTTGAGCTATATGAAGTATTCTAGTAGATATGATCAAGTTCTTGCTGGTGAGGAACCAAACATATTTTCTCTAAAATTTTCTGCGGGAGCTTTATATGATCTTGGAGTTTATACGATATATGATGCTATTGTATGGTTTGGAAGACCGGAAAGTGTGAGGTATGAACCTGAAATTATAAAAACGGGTATTGATGGTAGTGGAGTGGTTACGTTAAAATATAATGAGTTTGATGTAAACATTTTATTTGGTAAAACTAAAAATTCCTTTATGAGTTCTGAAATATATTTTGGAAAAGATACACTTCAATTGGATAATGCTGGAACGATTCGTGACATTACTGAAATAAGTAATGACGAAAAAAAGAAAATCCAATTCACTGCTAATACTAATCCAATGGTTGATGAAGCTAAAACTTTTTCATCAATTATAGAAAAGCAAAATATCGAAGAATATAAACGATTGTTTGAGTATGCAAAAATAGTAAACGAAACATTATATAAATTAAGAGAAGATGCTGGAATTAAATTTTCAGCAGACTAGGTGTAAATTTGAAAGTACCCGAAATATTTGAAAATTATTTTAAAGAAAAATCTTATAAAGAATTAACCTCTATTCAAGAAAAAGTATATGAATCATTTAAAAATGGTGAAAATTTATTAGCTATGGCTCCTACAGGATCTGGCAAAACATTGGCATTTTCTTTGCCGTTAACTGAAATGGTTAACCCTAAGTCAGGATTGCAAGTGATTATATTAGAACCCTCACAAGAATTAGCAATTCAAACTAGGGATGTTTTGCAGCCAATTTTAAAAACAGTAAGTGCAAAAGTTATGGCATTAACAGGTGGGGCTAATTCTAAGCGACAACTTGAAAAATTAAAAAAAGAGAAGCCTGAAGTTATTGTGGCAACAATAGGTAGGCTTCAAGAAATGATGAGCTTAAAAAAAGTTAAGCCAGGAAGTGTTGATTTATTAGTAATTGATGAAGCTGATGAATTACTATCTAATATAAAATTAGAAGAGATTAGAGATATAGTTGGAAGGGTTAAAGAAGATGCTCAAATAACCATGTTTTCAGCAACTTCCAATCCAATTTTTTATGAACTACATAAGTGGTTTGGACGCGATTTTGATATTATTGATGATAGGGACAATAATGAATATCGAAAAGGAATTAAACATTTCTTTATTCAGGCAACAAATAATCAAGATGAATTAATCAGAAGATTGGCTCACAATAATAAATTTCATGGGGTGGTTTTTTTTAATAGTTCACGACAGTTACATAAGACAATAACAAATTTGAACTATAAAAAAATAAATTTTGTTGTTTTGGATAGTAAATCGTCATCGCAACAAAGAAAAGATGCCTTAAATAAATTTTCAAGTAAAAAAGTTAATTTGATTTTAACAAATGATGTGGCGGCTAGAGGGATAGATATACCATCAATCAATACAATTGTTAACTACATGATTCCAAGAACTACTCAAGAATACGTTCATAGAAGCGGAAGAACTGGTAGAATGGGAAGAGATGGTATTAGTATTACTTTTGGAAATGCCCATGACATGCGTAACTTTAAAAATGATATTGCTAAAGACTTTGATGTTAAGCAAGTTATGATTACTGAAGATGGTAGCTTTACAACAAATATAAAAAAAGTTATTTCTAAAAAAAATGATACAAAGGCTAAAGAAAAGAAAAAAGAACGTTGGCGAGATAAGAAAAATAAAGGTAAGAGAAAAAAATAGCATTTTATAATGCTATTTATAATGGTCGCTTGGCTCAGATGGATAGAGCAACTGTCTCCTAAACAGTAGGTCCCCGGTTCGAATCCGGGAGCGATCATAATAAAGGGCTAGGTTTTTAAACCTAGTCCTTTTATTGTAATAAATGATATTTTATGGTTTTCATAAGTATATTTATTTACTTAGTTCATTCTACATGATAATTTTAATTTAAATATAAATACGAAAGGAAAATAATTATCATGGAAAAGAAACTATTAGTGAAAACGTTGTATATCGCCAATGGTGCGCTTTTATTGTTAGGTAATAGTAGCGGTATAGTTGCAGCAACTACAGTGCAACCTAAAGATGCAAACAGTACGAAGATTTCACCGAGTAGTATTGGATTAGGTGATATTTCGATTGCTTCAAATACAAGTTTAAGTTCACTGACAGGAACTGATTTAACACCTAATAGTCAGGGAAATTTTGATCTATCTTTGAAATTCACTGGTCAAGCATTAGCTTCAGTTGGTGTAGCAGACAAGAAAGTACTTGTATACACGCTTCCTCCTGAATTACAAGGTAAGGTTATTGGAGGAGCTACTGTAAATGTTGATGCTAAGCTTTTACCTATAACTCCTGGAGAAATTCCTGGAGTTCATGAATTGTTTACAGCCTTAGGAACCGCAATTGATGGACTAAATGCAGTTTATAAGATTCCTTCTGTTATAGCAGCATTTAATGCATTAAAAAATATACAGAGTTTAGGAAGTTATAGTGAAACTCTTCCAGCAACTGTCTCTGCAGATGGTAAGTCTATATCTGTTGATTTTACAGATGGATTAGGTAAGTACATACATCAAGCATATGTAGCATTGTTTTATCCTCTTAGAGATGCAATAGATGCTATAAATGTTACTAATCCTCTTATAAAGCCTCTTGTTGAAACGTTGCAGCTTGCTAGTGATGAGTTGTTCAAAGTGCTTGATGAAGTTGCCAATGGAACATCGGATATTTTAAATAATGCTTTATCAGCTAATATTTTAGGTGAAACTAGTGGAACATTGAACGTGACAGTTAAACATCCTGGAGTTGCACAGTCTACAATAAAAGCTGCTGCCATTAATAACGCCGTCATTTCTGCAGATATTCTTTCTGCAATAAATGCTGGAGGTAGTTCTGTTACGCTTAATTTTCCAATGGATCAAAATAATCCACTAGACGGATATACAGTAAATTCACCAACGATTAACAAAATTACTGAAGGTGATACAAAAGTAACGGGACATGTTGATTTACAACAACCGGTTCCAGAAGGAACAACATTTGAAGCAGTAGTAACGTTACCAGATGGAACGGAAAAAACAGTAACAGTTGATAGTCAAGGAAACTTTGAATTGCCAGTAGATTCATTAAAAGCTGGAGATGAAATTACTGTTAAAGTAACAGCTAAAAATGGAGAATTTACAAAAGATAGTACACCAGTAACTGCAACAGTGCAGGCAAAAGAAATAAGTAATCCATTAGATGGATATACAGTAAATTCACCAACAATTAACAAAATTACTGAAGGTGATACAAAAGTAACAGGACATGTTGAATTACAACAACCAGTTCCGGAAGGAACAACATTTGAAGCAGTAGTAACGTTACCAGATGGAACGGAAAAAACAGTAACAGTTGATAGTCAAGGAAACTTTGAATTATCAGTAGATCCATTAAAAGCTGGAGAAGAAATATCAGCAGTTATTTCAGCAAAGAACGGAGAATTTACTAAGGACAGTTTACCTGCTAAAGGTATAGTTCAACAAAAAGATATGAATAATCCACTAGACGGATACACGGTAAATTCACCAACGATTAACAAAATTACTGAAGGTGATACAAAAGTAACGGGACATGTTGATTTACAACAACCGGTTCCAGAAGGAACAACGTTTGAAGCAGTAGTAAGGTTACCAGATGGGACGGAAAAAACAGTAACAGTTGATAGCCAAGGAAACTTTGAGTTACCAGTAGATTCATTAAAAGCTGGAGATGAAATTACTGTTAAAGTAACGGCTAAAAATGGAGAATTTACAAAAGATAGTACACCAGTAACTGCAACAGTGCAGGCAAAAGAAGTGAATAATCCACTAGACGGATATACAGTAAATTCACCAACAATTAACAAAATTACTGAAGGTGATACAAAAGTAACAGGACATGTTGAATTACAACAACCAGTTCCGGAAGGAACAACATTTGAAGCAGTAGTAACGTTACCAGATGGAACGGAAAAAACAGTAACAGTTGATAGTCAAGGAAACTTTGAATTGCCAGTAGATTCATTAAAAGCTGGAGATGAAATTACTGTTAAAGTAACAGCTAAAAATGGAGAATTTACAAAAGATAGTACACCAGTAACTGCAACAGTGCAGGCAAAAGAAATAAGTAATCCATTAGATGGATATACAGTAAATTCACCAACAATTAACAAAATTACTGAAGGTGATACAAAAGTAACAGGACATGTTGAATTACAACAACCAGTTCCGGAAGGAACAACATTTGAAGCAGTAGTAACGTTACCAGATGGAACGGAAAAAACAGTAACAGTTGATAGTCAAGGAAACTTTGAATTGCCAGTGGATTCATTAAAAGCTGGAGATGAAATTACTGTTAAAGTAACGGCTAAAAATGGAGAGTTTACAAAAGATAGTACACCAGTAACTGCAACAGTGCAGGCAAAAGATACAAATAATTCATTAGATAAGTACACAGTAGCAGCTCCTATTGTTGACCCTATATACAATGGTGATACAAAAGTAACGGGACATGTTGACTTACAACAACCGATTCCGGAAGGAACAACATTTGAAGTAGTAGCAGTATTACCAGATGGAACAACAAAGAAAACAACAATTAATTCAGATGGTAATTTCAAAATTGATGCAGTCTTATTTAAAAAAGGTGATAAAGTTGTATTAAAAACTGTCGCAAAAAATAAATCACTCACTAAAGACAGTGAAAAAGTAGAGGTTATTGTTAAAGAAAAATCAACTAAACCGGGAGAAAATCCTGGAAATGGTGGTAATGGAGATAACAATCAAGTTCCTGGAGTTGAAAATAATAATTCTAAGGGTAATGGACTTACTTCTGATAGTAGTAAAGCGCAAGTAAGATTTAAGGACATGAGTAATGGATCAGGATTAAATAGTCAAATTAGTAATGAAGATCAAAGAAATACTTTACCAAATACAGGTGAAAAGAATAGTTCAATTTGGACGATTTTAGGAGCATTTATGTTATCAATAGTTGTTTTTTTAAGAAAGTTAATTCCTACTAAGAAATAAGAAAGTAATCCGCCATAATGGGTGGATTATTTTTTATGCATTTATAATAAATTCAGAATGTTAATTACGTGATTATTAATTTTATTAGGTGTAATATACAAATAAATATAGGAGGAAAGAAAAATGCTAGTTATAAATTATGAAGGTAAAACAAAAACATATGATACAGCTGATCAATTCTTAGGAAGGCAAATTCTTGAAGTTCCTGATTTTGAAGACTATACAGAAATTAGTTCTGTTACTCTTGATGACAAGCCTATTGAGTTAGAAGATAAAACAATGTTGGGCTTATATAATTATTTACATGATCAAAAAAATAATAAATAAAAGAGTTTTGCTATTAGTAAAACTCTTTTATTTTAAATTGCGTGACAAATTCTTTGACATAAAAAAAATAAAAATGTAGCATAACATTCTGTTACGAAAAATGATTTAAGGGGTAATATATTATGTCAAAAATGAAAGCCGCACAAGCTTTAGCTAAAGTTTTAAAAAGTTGGGATGTAGACCATATCTATGGTATTACTGCTGACTCAATAAATAATACAGTTGATGGATTATATCAAGAACGTGAAGATTTGAAATATATTCAAGTTAGACATGAAGAAGTGGGTGCACTTTCTGCTTCAGCAGATGCCAAACTAACTGGAAAAATTGGAGTAAGTTTTGGCTCTGCAGGACCTGGAGCTACTCATTTATTTAATGGATTATACGATGCTAAAATGGATCATGCTCCTGTGTTAGCAATTATTGGTCAGTCAAAAACAGGTGTAATGAATACTAATTTCTTCCAAGAAATGAATCAAGATCCTATGTTTGTTGATGTTGCCGTTTTTCACAAACAAGTTGTGAGCGCTGATCAAATTCCTTACGTAGTTGATGAAGCAATTAGAGCTGCATATACACACATGGGTCCTGCAGTTGTAATAATTCCAGATGATTTATCAGGTGAAGAGATTGACTTTGAACCATTTAAAACTTCAAAAGTATATAGAAATGAATTTACTTCAAAAATTTCAAATGAATCGATTGAAGAAACAACTAAATTACTAAAAGAAGCAAAACATCCAGTTCTTTGGATAGGTCGTGGTGCTTATGGTGCTAGAGACGAAGTAATTGAATTGTCAAATAATTTTCAAATGCCAGTAGTTTCAACCGTTCCTGGTACGGGAATTATTCCTAGTGATCATCCAAGCTTTATGGGGTCAATGGGAAGACTTGGTACAAAACCTGCTTTTGAAGTTGCTCAAGGTGCAGATTTAATTTTATTTGTTGGTTCAAACTTTCCATTTGCTCGCTTTTGGCCTAATAATGTCAAAGTTATTCAAGTTAATAACAATGCTGAAGATTTAGGTAAGCAACACGATGCAGATATTACTATACTTGCTGATGCTAAAGACTTCATGAAAGCGTTACTAGACAAAAATATCAAATTACCTGAAAGTAAATGGTTAAAAGCCGCTCAAGAAGATAAAAAGAATTGGGATAACTGGTTGTTAGAATTATCTAAAGATGATAGTAAGGGACTACGTGCAGAGAGTGTAATTCAGGCTATTAAAGAAAATTCAAATGAAGATACAGTTTACGGATTGGATGTAGGTAATAATACTGAATGGGCAATTCGTCAAATTCCTTTGAATAAGAATCAAAAATTCACACTTTCAGCATGGTTTGCAACAATGGGTTATGGAATGCCAGCTGGTATGGCAGGAAAATTGAGCTATCCAGATCGTCAGGTTTATAGTATTTCTGGTGATGGTGGTTATGCAATGGTAATGCAAGATATTTTAACTGAAGTAAAATATGATTTACCAGTTATCAATGTTGTTTTAGAAAACAAATCATTTGGTTTTATTGCTCATGAAAAAATTGCTGCTAATCAAGCTCCTTATGGAATTGATTTATTAGGCGCAAATTGGGCACATATTGCTGAAGATATGGGTGCTATTGGATTTACAGCAACTGATTTACCTTCATTAAAAGAAGCCTTTGAAAAAATTAATGAGCTACAAAAAAATGGTAATAAAAAACCTATTGTATTAGATGCAAAAATTGCCGATATTGACCCAATTGATACACATTTAGTACCGCTTGATCCAAATGTATTTGATCAAGAAACTATTGATACATATCGCAAGACGTATGATGTACGTGATCAACCAGCTTTAAGTGAAATATTAGACAGAATTTAATAACTTAAAATCCCCAATTTTAGGGGATTTTTTTGATCCGAGCAAAAATCAAGGACTTAATTTTCAAAATGACGTACAATGTTTTTGACCTAGAGATTGTGGTCTAAATTATTTATATATAAGAAAACTTAATAAGATGATTAAGTTTGTTGGAGGATTTAAGATGGTATTAAATGGAAATGATATCGAATTTGGTTTGAATACCTTTGGGGATGTAGCCTATAAAGATTCTAATGGAGAATTAATGAATTCAAGTGAATCACTACAAAATGTATTAAATGAAGCTAAGATTGCTGATGAAGTTGGAGTAGATATCTTTGCTCTTGGTGAACATCATCGTAAAGAATATTCAATTTCTAGTCCGGAAGTTTTACTCGGTGCAATTGCTAGTGTTACAAAAAATATAAAATTAAGTACAGCTGTTACTGTTTTAAGTTCAGATGATCCAGTTAGAGTTTATGAAAAATTTGCCACAGTCGATGGTATTTCAGGTGGAAGAGCTCAAATTATGATCGGACGTGGATCATTTACGGAATCATATCCATTATTCGGATTTGATTTAAAAAATTATGAAGAACTTTTTGAAGAAAAAATTGCCTTATTTGATAAATTGTTGAAAGAAGACGTTATTAACTGGGATGGTAATTTTACTCAATCATTAAGAAATGTAGAAATGTATCCTAAGATTGTGGGTCATGAGTTGCCAGTTTATGTTGGTGTTGGTGGAACGCCAGAATCTGTAATTAGAACTGTAAGATATGGTTATGGATTAATGCTAGCTATTATTGGTGGGGAACCTGGAAGATTTGCTCCATATATAGATTTGTATCATAAAGCTGCTGAAAAACTAGGAATGCCTGTAAAACCAGTTGGTATGCATTCTCATGGAATAATTGCTGACACTGATGAAGAAGCATTTGAAATTGGTTGGAAATACATCAAAGCTAATATGGACAGAATCGGTGAAGACCGTGGGTGGCCAGCAATGACAAAAGAAAGATATAGCTTTGAAGTAGATAAGGGTTCATATTATGTTGGAAGTGTTGAAACTGTTGCTCAAAAAATGGCCCGTGTAATTAAGGAACTAGGCCTTGGTCGTTTTGATCTTGTTTATGGTACTGGTGGACAGTTTGAAACAGATAGAAGAAAAACAATTGAGTTATATGGTACAAAAGTCATTCCTCGCGTAAGAGAAATATTAAATTCAGAAAATAAAAATGACTAAACCAGTAATTGGAATATTAGGAGCTGGTAAATTAGGAATTACTTTGGCAAAGCTTGGAATAGATGCGGGGTATTCAATTAATATTTCTGGATCTTCTGATCCAGAAAAGATTTCTTTGTCAGTTAATGTAATTACTAAAGGTGCTGTTCCAATGTATAGCAATGAAGTAATTGAAAAATCAGATCTGATTATTTTAGCTATGCCTCTAAGTAAATATCGAAGTTTAGATAAATCGTTATTAAAAGATAAAGTAATTATTGACGCCATGAATTATTGGTGGGAAATTGATGGTGTTGATAATATATACTATGATGAAAATACAACCTCAACACAGGAAGTTCAAAAGTATTTTAATGAAAGTCATGTAGTTAAAGCATTTAATCATATGGGATATCATGATTTGCTTGATGAATCAAAATCGAGTAAAAGAAAAGCCATAGCATATGCTGGAGATGATCCAAGCGTATATGAAGAGATTGCTACTGTAATAAATGACTTTGGATTTGACCCTTACTTTTTAGGGACATTAAAAAATACAGAAGTTTTGCAACCTGGTGGAGTATTATTTGGTGTTGATGAAACGACTGAAGGAATAAAAAAATTACTTAATAAATAAACAAAAAGGGATGTTAATATGTATATAACATCCCTTTTAATATATTAAACTTTTAAAATAGGAGAATAATGATGGAAATAGGGCCATTATCAGAATGGGTAACTGCTGTGGCAGAGATTCTAGCAGTTTCCGTTGCGCTATTTATACCTTATTTTAGTGATAAAAAAGAAAAATAGATTAAAAAATTCAAAAGAATTATTAGATCTTATACGAATCAAGCTATAAAAGGTAATTTAGATGCGATTAAAGAACTAGATACGTTTTTAAAAATAGCTTTTATTATGGCAAGTACTCAAGATGATCAAGCAATCTTAGCTATAGGACAAGAAATTAGCGGGTTGTTAAAAGAAGAAAAAAATGAAGAAGCAAGAAACTTATTAAAAGAATTATAAAAAAATAATGCAAATCACTTGAAAAAATTCTTTATACGTGTCCGTTGAAAATTATTTTTTTCAATACTACACTCGACTTATATTAGTTGATAAAGGAGATATTAAGTAATGAAAGCGGTTTTTAGTGATGATGAAAAGGTGAAAATTTTAGCTGATTTAATTAAAATTAATTCAGTAAATGGTAATGAATTGACAGTTGCCAATTATATTACTGCTTTATTTAAAAAATATGACATTGCTACAGATATAATTCCTATTGAAGAAAATAGAGTGAATTTAGTAGCTGAAATAGGTCAAGGGAAACCAGTTCTTGGAGTTTCTGGTCATATGGATGTTGTAGATCCAGGTGAAATGTCAAAATGGGACACTGATCCATTTGAACTAGTTGAAAAAGATGGAAAATTATTTGGACGTGGTTCAACGGATATGAAATCTGGTCTTGCAGCATTTATTATTTCAATGATTGAAATTAAAGAAAATAATGCGCTAACCAAAGGTACTATTCGACTAATGGCAACTGTGGGTGAAGAAGTTGGTGAAAAAGGATCTCAAAAATTTTCTGAAGAAGATGTGATGAAAGATGTTGATGCACTGATAATTGGCGAACCATCTGGATATCGTTTGGTATATGCACATAAAGGGTCAATGGATATAAGACTAACTTCAAAAGGTGAGGCAGCTCATAGCTCAATGCCTTCTTTAGGTTATAATGCAATAGACCCACTGATTAACATATTAAACAAGGCTAACGAACAGTTTAGAAGTACAGATAAAAAAAGCAAGCTTTTAGGTGATTTGACATTTAATACGACAGTCTTTGATGGAGGAAATCAGGTGAACTCAATTCCTGAAAACGCAACAGCAGAAATAAATGTTAGAACAATACCAGAATTCGATAATAAAATGGTTGAAAAAACTTTGAAGCAATTAGTCGACCAAGAAAACAAAAATGGTTCTAAAGTTGATATGAATGTATTTATGTCTTTGGAATCAGTTGAACATTCTGATAACTCAAAAGTTTTGAATTTAGCTAAAGAAATAGGGGAGAAGTACTCGAACGGAGAAATTCCTAAGTTAGTATCTCCTGGTGTAACAGATGCATCTAATTTATTAAAGAAAAAAGATTATGATTTTCCATTTGTTGTGTTTGGACCTGGTGAAACTGTTGTTGCCCATCAAGCAAATGAATTTGTAGAGAAAAAAATGTATCTAGATTTTATTAAAATCTATGAAGAACTTATGATTAAATATATGCAGTAAAAAAAGAGAATCCTAGGATTCTCTTTTTTTACTATTCTCGTTAATAAATTCTAAAATAGATGGCCAAATATCTTCTAGGTAGCCTTTAGCATGACGATGTCCAGGAATCATTTTTACAGTAAATGGTATTTTAAATTGACTTAAAACTTCTGATAATTTTAAAACTCCCGAATTAGGAACAAATTCATCAAGAGAATTTGCGATAAATAATGGTCCAGTTTTTTCGTTTATTCGATGATATGGTGTTGCAATTGGCGCGATGCTTTCATCATTATTTAAATAATTTAAAATGAACCACTTATAAAATGGATCATCTTCTCCAGACTGGTTAATTGATGAACTAGGTGAATTAGTGAAATCTTGTTTTTGATCCCGTTGACCTTTTACATCGTGATGTGTTTGAAGCCAATCGTCAATATCAAATATCCCTGAAAGAGAAATTGCGGCGAATCCATATTTAATAGCTAACTCAACCGACATATTTCCTCCAGCCGAAGACCCAAGGACAATTATTAGATTCTTTGGATATTTTTCTTTTATCCAGTTAATTACATTGTCCATATCTTCTAATGGAGCGGGGTAAAAATAATCAGGAGCAAGTCTGTAATTGGGTATTACTACGTTGAATCCATTATTTGAAAGGAATTCACCAACATCTGTATCTTTTTTCTTATCACCTCTAAACCATCCGCCACCGTGAATATCTAGAATAGTTATATTCTTAGGATTATCTGCTTCATATATATCCAGTTTTAAATTATGTTTATCGTCATAAGTAATGTCATTTTTAATAGCTACCATATAAATTTATTCTCCCTTTGTATTATTTTGAAGCTCTTTGATTTTATCTAGAGTAGACAAAGTTTTATCTTTAGCTTCAGTATATTTAGGTAAATCACTATCATTAAACTTTAAATTGAAACCATCTAATCCATTTGTAGCAAACTCATATTCATATTTATATACTTCTTCATAATTTGAAGTAAATTCTTTTAATAGATTGTGATTCTCTGTTCCGCTTAATTGTAAAGCCATTTGAATTGTTCTAAAGTCAGTATATGCAAGCTCAAATTGAATTGCCCAAGCACGCATAAAACCATGCTTATTTAATATGTGAGCATGATGATGTTCTATTGTCCAAGACAAACGATTAATAGAATCAATAACGTCTAACATAATATACCTCCTAAAAATTCTTAATTTTAAACATATTATAATCTTTGAAAAGCAAAAACGTTAATAATTCAAATCGTTAAAATAAATTGTCGGAACAAATATTTGACTAAAAAAAAACACAGAATTATGATTATTCTTGCTTTAATATTTTGTATAGATTTAAGGAGGATATGGGGATGTCATATCAAGCAAGTAATGCAGAAGGAAATATTAAAATAGTTAATCTAAAATCATTAGAAAAAGAAGTAAAAGATAGAATGGAACCTGGTGCTTTTGGTTACATTCGTGGCGGTTCAGAAGATGAATGGACGATGGACCAAAATACTGAATCATTCAACACAAAAAAAATTGTACCTAGAGTATTACAAGGAATTGATCATGCTGATTTAAGTACTAAATTATGGGATATTGATTTAAAAACACCAATTATTCAAGCACCATCAGCAGCTCAAGGACTATCTCATGAAAAAGGAGAGGTTAATACTGCTATTGGAATGGCAAAAGCTGGTTCAATTTTTTCCATCAGTACTTATGCAAATACGTTAATTAAAGATGCCGCTGCCGCTGCACCTGATGCACCACAATTTTTCCAAATTTATATGAGTAAAGATGATGGATTTAATGAATTCATTATTAAAAAAGCTGTGGAAGCAAATGCAAAAGCAATTGTTCTTACAGTTGATTCAACACTAGGTGGATATCGTGAAGAAGATGTAATTAATAACTTTGAATTTCCACTACCAATGCCAAATTTAGCAGAATATAGCCAAGCTGATGGAACTGGTAAGGGAATTGGAGAAATCTATGCAGCCGCAAAACAAGATTTTGTTCCTGAAGATATTCAAAAAATTAAAGATTTAAGTGGTTTACCAGTTATTGTTAAAGGAATTCAATCTCCAGAAGATGCTGAAATTGCAATAAATGCTGGAGCAGACGGTATTTGGGTTTCAAATCATGGTGGACGTCAACTTGATGGTGGACCAGCTTCATTTGAAGTACTACCTTTAATTGCTCAAAAAGTTGCTAAAAGAGTACCAGTTATTTTTGATAGTGGTGTAAGACGTGGAGAACATGTATTTAAGGCTCTTGCAAGTGGTGCAGATTTAGTTGCAATTGGTCGCCCTATCATTTATGGTTTAAACTTAGGTGGAGCACAAGGTGTATATGATGTAATGGAACATATCAATATGGAACTTTCAATCACTATGCAGCTTGCTGGAACAAAAACAATTGAAGATGTAAAAAATACTAAGTTAATGGATTAGTATTAAAGGAGTGACTATGTCAAAGGCAAGATTAGAAGCATTTACTGATGGAGTAATGGCAATAATTCTTACTATTCTTGTGTTGGATTTAAAAGCACCAGATGGTGATCAATTTGAAAACTTACTAAAGCTTGTTGAGCCTTTTTGTGTATATGTTATAAGTTTTGTGTCAATTGCTATATATTGGAACAATCATCATCATTTATTGCAAGCAACTAAAAGAGTTTCTGGGAAAGTACTTTGGGCAAATATAAATTTATTATTCTGGTTATCTTTAGTACCCTTTGCGACATCTTGGGTGGGTAATCATATTTATTCATCGATTCCTGAATTTTTTTATGCGTTGATATTTTTGATGGCTTCAATTGCATATTATATATTTAATATGAGCTTAATTTCTGTTCATGAAGAACATGAATTGATAACAAAAAGTACGCAAAATGACAATAAGATTTATTACTCAATGGGGTTATACATTTTGGGAGTTATATTGGCATTTATACTTCCAATTTTAGGAATGATTTTAAGTTTATTTGCTACTATGGCATGGTTAATACCAAACAAAAAAATAGAAAAAAACATATAGGAATTGAAATTCATTTAAAAAATTGCTACGCTAAATTTAATCATTATGTGTATTTATAGTTGATGTGTTTTTGTACTTTTAAAGATTTAGCAAAAAAAGGATAACTTGTGTTATCCTTTTTTTTATGATATGAATATGTTATCATAAAATTACATTAAATGGTGTATATTATAGTTGATGTAAATAAATCAGGAGAGGAAGCAATGGTAGCACAAAATGTTTTTTGTATTGTAAATGCAATTGTGAATATAAATATATTAAATAACCTTCATATTAATAGAGTTATTGGAATTGATTTAAATTTAGATAAGAATAAAATTATCTTTTTTCTTATTGTTACTGGATTAATTAAGCTATTTAGAAAAATTAAGAAAAATAATGTAAAAGAATCTATGGGAGATGACAATGTTTCAGAAGTAATATTCTTTAAAGTATTCATTTTTTTACTAGAACTACAGGAAACAGTCTTAAATAAAAAATACGTAGCTTCTGTAGTAATTATTTTTTTATACTTTTGGTTTCTTTATTTGAGATATTATTTAACTTATTAGAAAATTAGGAGTTTATTGAACAATTGAAAAAATTGTTCAATAAACATCTGTTCGCTTACTAAACATAGGATATATGTGTATTTTTAAAATGTTGATGGTAAGGAGGTTAGATGAAAGAAAAGTCGGATGACTTAGAATTGGTAAATTTAGTTAAATATCAAAATAGTTCTGAAGCATTAAAAAAATTATTCAATAAATTTCTTCCAATAACCGAAGGAATTATTAGTATGTATTATATTCGTAATTTTGATCGAAATGATTGGATACAGGAAGCATATATTGTGTGTCATGAAACATGCTTTCGATTTAATGGGGAGCAGGGATCTAAATTTGGAAACTTTTATAAGATGCGCCTAGCCAATCATGCAAAAAGTCTTTTACGTCGTGAACTTGCACTAAAAAGAAAAATTAATAAAGAAGCCAGCTCTTTTGAAACTAGTATTATAGAAGATTCTTTTGAGGGTGGATTTGTTGGAGCAAATCATACAGTTATTTATAACCACGAGATTTTTGATCTAGATGACTTTATGGGTGGATTAACAAAAATTGAAACTGAAGTCTTTAAAATGCTATTAGGTTATAAAAAAGCCAATGAAATAAAAGCAAATAAGCGTCAGATACAATTAGCTCAAACAAATTGTAAAAAGAAATTATTAGATTATTTTAAATAAAGTTCGCGAGTAAAGGATGACGATCGTCATCCTTTTTTGATTAATTGACATAATATCTAGTTGCATATATACTTATTGAATGTTAAAGAAGTGTAGGAGTTTATGATATGGGATTGAGAAAGATTGCTTTAGCTTGTACTATTTGCGGATCTAGAAATTATACGGTTACTGAAAATCCTGCACGTACAGAGCGTTTAGAGATGAAAAAATTTTGTAAACATTGTGGAAAGCATACTCTTCACAAGGAAACAAGATAGTAGGGGTATTAATATAATGAAATTATTTAAATTTTTTGGTAGCGTTAAAGATGAAATGAAAATTGTTACATGGCCAACAGCAAAAGAAACTCGTAGAGATTCTTGGACAGTAATTATGACGTCTGTTATGTATGGTATTTTTTTTGCAGCAATAGATGCATTGATTATATTTTTAATAAATAACTTTGTTTCAAAATAATTTGAGAATTTAAAGTTTATTTGATAATATTTACTTGCGAGTAAAAACCTTTATTGTTGAAGGTTTTTTTATTTTGCTTAATTTTAGGAGGCTGTTATGGCAGAAGAAACATTAAAACAATGGTTTGTTTTACATACTTATTCAGGATATGAAAATAAAGTTAAAGAAAATATTGAATCACGTGCAGTATCAATGGGAATGGAAGATCATATTTTCCGCGCAATAGTTCCTGAAGAAGAAGAAACAGAAACTAAAAATGGTAAAACTAAAACGGAAATGAAAAAGACTTTCCCAGGGTATGTTTTAGTTGAAATGGCTATGTCTGATGAATCTTGGTTTGTTGTTCGTAATACTCCTGGAGTTACGGGATTTGTTGGTAGCCACGGAGCAGGAAGTAAGCCCGCACCTTTACTACCAGAGGAAGTTGATCATATATTACACAGTCTTGGTATGAGTAAACGTAGTCACGACACGGACTTTAGTGTCGGTGAAGTTGTCACTATTGTAGAAGGGGCATTTTCAGGTTTATCTGGTAAAATTACTGAAGTAGACGAAGAACATATGAAATTAAAAGTAGAAATTGATATGTTTGGTCGTTTGACTAACACAGAATTAGATTATGATTTTGTCGACAAACAATAATTAACTATATTGAAAATACATGTTCAACATGTTAAACTATTCAAGTGTGTTTTATAAGCACTGTGGGAGAGGAAATATAGATCCTCATTAAAACCACATCACGGACAAAGGAGGTATGTACCGTGGCTAAAAAAGTTGCAAACATTGTTAAATTGCAAATTCCTGCTGGACAAGCAACACCAGCTCCACCAGTTGGACCTGCTCTAGGTCAAGCTGGTATCAATATCGTTGCTTTTACAAAGGACTTCAATGCAAGAACAGCTGATCAAAACGGAATGATTATTCCTGTTGTTATCACTGTTTATGAAGATCGTTCATTCGACTTCGTTACAAAGACTCCTCCAGCTGCAATATTATTATTGAAAGCTGCAGGTGTTAAAAAGGGTTCTGGTAATCCAAAAGACGAAAAAGTTGCTAGCGTAACAAAAGATCAAGTTCGCGAAATTGCAGAAACCAAAATGAAAGACCTAAACGCTTCAGACGTTGAAGCTGCAATGCGTATGGTTGAAGGTACTGCGCGAAGCATGGGATTCACTGTAGAAGGTTAATCCAATTACTTTAGTAACGCAGTTTTACAAGATATGTGAAAACATTTCTAACAAGTGGGAGGAGTAAAACTCCACTAGACCACAAAGCAAGGAGGAACTTAGCATGCCTAAGCATGGTAAAAAATATATAGAAGCAGCTAAAAAAGTAGACAGTAACAAGACTTACTCAGCTACAGAAGCTGCAACATTACTAAAAGAAATCGATTTTGCAAAATTTGATGCATCTGTTGAAGTTGCATTCAATTTGAATTTAGATGTTAAACAAGCTGATCAACAATTACGTGGTGCTATCGTATTACCAAATGGTACAGGTAAAACTCAACGTGTTATTGTTTTCGCTGAAGGTGAACAAGCTAAACAAGCAGAAGCTGCTGGTGCAGATTTTGTTGGTTCAGATGATCTTGTTGACAAGATTAAAGACGGTTGGTTTGATTTTGATGTTGTTGTTGCAACACCACCAATGATGGCCAAAGTTGGTCAATTAGGACGTGTACTTGGACCTAAAGGTTTAATGCCAAACCCTAAGACAGGTACAGTTACAATGGATGTTGAAAAAGCTGTTAATGATATTAAAGCTGGTCAAGTTGCATATCGTGTTGATGCTAATGGATTAATTCATGCACCAATCGGTAAGATTTCATTTGATGCAGATAAATTAGCAGAAAACTTCAAAGCAATGTACGATGTAGTTGTTAAAGCACGTCCTGCTTCATTAAAGGGTGTTTACATCAAGAGTATCAACATGACATCAACTTTTGGACCTGGCGTTACAATTAATCCAGAAGTTTAATATCAAGTTGACTTAATGTAAATTAAGTGATAATTTATAACTATTAATTCTACCGAAGACTCAGGTGACGAAAGTCTTAATATCCTGCCGAGGCCAGTTTATCGATGATGAACTCTGTGCCTTTGGGTGCAGAGTTTTTTGATGCTCGGGTTATCTCAAGTAGAAAATATTATTCGGAGGTGAAATGGTTTGAACAAAAACATCATAGCTAAAAAAGAAGCTGCTGTTGATGAAACAGCAGAAATTCTAAAAAATGCTAAATCATTGGTAATCGTTGATTATCTTGGTTTAACAGTTGCTCAAGTAACTGATATGCGTGCTGAATTGCGTGAAAATGATGCTTCAATGCAAGTTATCAAGAACTCAATCTTGAAACGTGCAGCTGATAAAGCTGGCTTTGAAGGATTAGATGAACAATTCACAGGCCCTACAGCAATTGTTTATTCTAATGAAGATCCTGTTGCTCCTGCAAAAATCGCTGACAAGTTTGCCAACGACGTTGAAGCAATGGAAATCAAAGGTGGAATGATCGAAGGTAAAATTGCTGAACTTGAAGAAATTCAAGCACTTGCTAAATTACCTAACCGCGAAGGTCTACTATCAATGTTGTTATCAGTTCTTCAAGCACCTGTCAGAAACGTTGCTTATGCAGTTAAAGCAGTTGCTGATAGTAAAGATGAACCTGCAGCATAATTAATTAAACTAAATAAAAAACTTTTTTCTAATGGAGGAAAATAAAATGGCTTTAGATACAAGCAAAATTATTGATCAACTAAAAGAAGCTTCAATCATGGAATTGAGCGACTTAGTAAAAGCAATCGAAGAAGAATTTGATGTTTCAGCAGCAGCTCCTGTAGCAGCAGCTGGTGCAGCTGACGGTGCAGCCGCAGCAACAAAAGATGAATTTGATGTTGAACTATCAGAAATTGGTGGAGAAAAAGTTAAAGTTATCAAAGCAGTTCGTGAAATTACAGGTCTTGGATTGAAAGATGCTAAAGATCTTGTAGATAACGCTCCTTCAGTTCTTAAAGAAGGCGTAGCTAAAGATGCTGCTGATGAAATGAAAGCTAAACTTGAAGAAGTTGGCGCAACAGTTAACCTTAAATAATAACTGATAAAAAGTCTCTGAATGGAGGCTTTTTTTGTTTGCAGAACTTTAGTAAAATTAAGTTAATAAAATTTTAGGAGAAAGCCATTGTCTGAACAATATTTTGAAAGCAATCCTAATTCTGAACATAATATAAAAGTGTGGGATTTTATTTTATTAGGTAACAAATTAAAATTTGAAACTGATAATGGAGTTTTTTCCAAAACCACTGTCGATTACGGTTCAAGAGTATTGATCAATACTTTTAATGAATCACAAGTTCCAGAAGGGGATATATTAGACCTAGGCTGTGGATATGGCCCAATTGGACTGTCACTAGCTAAATCACTAACAAAGCGCCATGTTACTTTATCAGACGTAAACAATCGTGCATTAGAATTAGCAAGAAAAAATGCCGAAATAAATAAAATTAATAATATAACTATTAAAGAATCGTCCATTTATGAAAATATAGATGATAAATATGCATCTATTTTAACGAACCCTCCTATAAGAGCTGGAAAAGATGTTGTCAACGAAATGATAACAGGTTCAAAAGCTCATTTGATTACTGGAGGCAGCATTTGGGTGGTAATTCAAAAAAAACAAGGAGCTCCATCTGCAAAAAAATTAATGTTAAAAACATTTGGAAATGCTGAAATAGTAAATAAAGATAAAGGATATTACATAATAAAATCAATTAATGAAGACTGATGAAATATTTACTGAAAATGAATTAGAGTTATTTATGGATTTAGCATTACAACAAGCTCAATTAGCAAAAGAAATTGCTGAAGTACCTATCGGAGCAATTGTTGTAGATAATAAAACCAAAAAAATAATAGGGAAAGGGTTTAATAAACGTGAGACTCTTCAAGATTCAGTTTGGCACGCAGAAATTGAAGCAATTCAAGAATCTTGTAAAAAAATTAATATTTGGCGATTAGAGAATACTACATTATTTGTTACTCTTGAGCCGTGTCCAATGTGTGCTGGTGCAATAATAAATAGTAGAATTCCAAATGTTGTGTACGGTGCTAAAGATTTAAAGGCTGGGTCAGTAGACACACTAAACCATTTATTGACAGATGCACGATATAACCATCAATCTGATATTGTTTCAGGTGTTAAAGAAGATGAATGTGCAACAATTTTGAAAGATTTTTTTCAAGAAATTCGAAAAAAAAATAAGTCTTAATATGGTAATTTTAGTATTTTTTTGTTAATATAGTATTTGCCGCAAGGCCATAGGCAATGGTGCTCTTATGAATCGTGTCAGGTTCGGAAGAAAGCAGCACTAAGTAGGTTGCGTCATGTGCCTTATGTTTGTAAATCAACACTCTCAGCAATTAGCTGGGAGTTTTTTATTTATAGAAAGTAAAGTATAATTAAAACATTAGATATTAGATTAATTAAGGAGTTCATAGATGGCATATCAAGCTTTATATCGTGTATTTCGACCACAAGACTTTAGTAGCGTTGTCGGCCAAGAAGTAATTACGAAGACGTTAAAAAATGCTGTTCAAAATAAAAGAACTAGTCATGCCTATCTATTTTGTGGACCTAGAGGTACTGGAAAAACATCTTGTGCCAAAATTTTGGCTAAAGCAATTAATTGCTTGAACCCACAAGATGGTGAGCCTTGTAATGAATGTGAAATTTGTAAAGATGCTAATGAAAATAGATTAAATGATATTATTGAAATAGATGCTGCTTCAAATAATGGTGTTGAAGAAATCCGTGAAATTAGAGACAAAGCAAAATATGCGCCGACACAAGCAGAGTATAAAGTTTATATTATTGATGAAGTTCATATGCTGTCTCAAGGTGCATTTAATGCACTTTTAAAAACATTAGAAGAACCACCTGCTAAAGTAGTATTCATTCTTGCAACAACAGAGCCACAAAAAATACCAGCTACGATAATTTCTAGAACACAAAGATTTGACTTCAGAAGAATTAGTAAATCTGAAATTATACAAAGACTTGAATTTGTTTTAAATGATCAAAAAATCAAATTTGACGATGAAGCGGTTAATATAATTGCTACTGCAGCTGAGGGTGGTATGCGTGATGCATTAAGTATTATGGATCAAGCAATTTCATTTGGAGATGATGAATTAACTTTAGATAATGCTTTACAAGTCACGGGAGCACTGAGAAACGATCAGTTACTTTCTTACTTTAAAGACATAGCCGAGAACAATACTTCAGAAGCACTAAAAAAATTAAATAATATTCTTGCAACTGGTAGATCACCTCAAAGGCTTACCGAAAGTATCATTACTTTATGTAGAGATTTGATATTATTAAAATCTGATAATGTAGAACAAATATCTCAAACTTCAATAAAAAAAGATTTAGAAGAAATTAAAGATTTATTTACCCAAGACAGATTATTTAATATTGTAAATATTGTAAGTGATACCCAAAGAAACTTAAAAAATTCAAATCAAATAGATATTTACTTAGAAATTATGACAGTTAAGGCCGCTTCTAAGGAAGAAACAAAATCACAAAATAATGTTATAGAAAGTGATTCGAAATTAAACGATAAAATTTCACAATTAGAAAATAAGATTAGTCAGCTTCAAGAAAAATTAAGTTCAACTTCTAAAGTAAGTATTCAAGAAAAAAAAGCAGTCAGAAAGAAAAGTTCTAAGAAAAGTATCAGTAGTAATAAACCCGCTATATTTGATATATTGAAAGCTGCAACTAAAGAAGCATTGAATGAAGTTCGTGAAATTTGGCCTGATATGATGCAAATGCTACCAATAACACAAAGGGCAATGATGAACGTATCAAACCCTGTAGCAGCAAGCAATGAAGGTGTTGTTGTTGCCTTTGATTATGCTCTTTGGTTTGAAAAGGTCACACAAGATCAAGAAATGATGGATACATTAAAAAACAACTTAAATAGTTTAGTCAAAAGAAACATGGATATTGTTTTGGTAGCAAAGAACCAATGGCCAGAAATTAGACATGAATATATTCAAGAGCATGGTGCAGATTTAAAAAATTCTGAAGAAGATGAAATAGATACTAGTACAGAGCAAGAATCAAAAGCAGTAAAAATTGCTGAAAATTTATTTGGCAAAGAAAACATAAATATAAAGGAAGATTAGGTGGTAAATATGAAGGGAATGCCTCAAATGCCAGGAAATATGGCAGGAATGATGAAACAAGTTCAAAAAATGCAAAAGGAAATGACAGCAGCTCAAAAAGAAATTGATGAACAAGAATTTGTTGGTAAGTCAGCAGATGATTTAGTAGTGGTGACTTTTAATGGTAAGCACGAAGTTACAGATATTAAAATTGATCCTAAAGTAATTGATCCCGAAGATCCTGATATGCTTCAAGATTTATTGATAATGGCAATTAATGAGGGTGAAAAATCAATTGCAGAAACTACTGAAAAAAAATTAGGAAAATACGCTAAGGGACTATAAAATGCAATATCCAAGACCAATAGCACAATTAATTGAAAGTTTTATGAAGCTACCAGGAATAGGTAAAAAGACAGCTACGAGACTAGCTTTTTATACATTAAATATGGAAAAAGATGACGTCACTGATTTTTCTCAATCTCTTATTGCTACAAAAAAAGATTTAAAGTTTTGTAGAATATGTGGGAATATTACTGAAGATGACATTTGCGATATCTGTAAGGATAAAACAAGAGATCAATCAACTATTTTAGTAGTTGAACAAGTTAGAGATATCATGGTATTTGATGAAATGAATACATATGATGGATTATATCAAGTATTAGGTGGAGTTTTATCACCAATTGATGGAATTGGACCGGAAGACTTGAATATTAAACAACTATTGAATAGACTTAAAGATAATAATCAGGTAAGTGAAATTATAATTGCAACAAACGCAACACCTGATGGAGAAGCAACAGCTATGTATCTTTCAAAATTAATTAAGCCTGCAGGAATTAAAGTTACAAGATTAGCTCATGGATTATCTGTTGGAGCTGATATCGAATATGCAGATGAAATGACACTGCAACGAGCAGTTTCAGGTCGTAGGGAGATTTAGTATGTTTAAAAGCAAAAAAATGTATAAAGAAAAAGAAGATAACAGATTATTATCTGAGATTGATAAAGTGCAAACAAAGATTAATAACTTACATGTAATACAAGAGCATGCAGTTGATATTTCTGATGAAATGTTATTAAGAGTTAAAACTCAAAAAGCAAAGCATCGTTTTTTATATAAACAAGCGCGTAATAGAAATGTTAAAGCAAACTAAAGAGAGTATTCCTTACGCCGATACTCTTTTTTTTGTACCCTAATTAAAGTAATATAGTAACTATATGAAAGAGGTATTAATGTATGAGTGGTTTGTTTATTTCATTTGAAGGTCCGGACGGTGCGGGTAAGACTACTGCACTCAATAAAATATTGCCAGAATTAAAAAGTAAAACTAGTAGGGAAATTATTTCTACTAGAGAACCTGGTGGAAGTGCAATTGCTGAAAAAATTCGTGACTTAATTTTAGATGTTAAAAATTTAGAAATGGATGATAGAACAGAAGCTTTATTATATGCAGCACAACGCCGACAACATTTGATTGATATTGTGATTCCTGCACTTAATGAAGATAAGATTGTTTTAAGCGATCGATTTGTTGATAGTTCAATTGCTTATCAAGGTGGTGGAAGACAAATCGGTATTGAAGAAGTTGCAAGTATAAACGATTTTGCAATCGAAGGTATTATGCCCAAATTGACAGTATATTTTGACATTCCTTCAGAGGTTGGTCTTGAACGTATAAAAAAAGATCGTTCAGGTACTGAAGATCGTTTAGAAAAAGAAAAGTTGGAATTTCATCAAAGAGTCAGAAATACGTACTTAGAATTGCAAAAACAAAATCCTGAACGTATAAAAATAATAAATGCAAATCAAGATCCAACAAAAGTTGCTTTGGATGTATTAGAATTAATATTAAACAAATTCCCAAGGGTTTTTGAATAGGAGGAAATTATTATGAAAATGATTATTGCGATTGTTCAAGATAAAGATAGCGCGGAATTAGGCGATGCGTTGATGAATGCAAATGTTAGAACAACAAAACTAGCTTCCACAGGTGGTTTTTTAAGATCTGGTAATACAACGTTTATGATTGGTGCTGAGGATGAAAAAATTGATGAAATTCTAGATATAATTAAATCAACTTCACATACGAGACAACAATTTATGACACCACCAATAAGTATGGCTGCTGATGCTACAATGCAGACACCAGTTGAAGTTCAAGTTGGTGGAGCAACTGTATTCATTCTTCCAGTTGAAGGATTTCATAGATTTTAAGGGAAAATATGTCATTAGATAATCAGATTATTCAAGAATTTAAAAGTATTATTAATAATAAACGTTTAGCCCATGCTTATTTATTTGAGGGTGGAAACACACAGCAGCGCCATGAAATGGCGTTGTTTTTGGCGAAGTCAAGATTTTGCCAAAATTTACATGATGGATTACCATGCATGCAATGTGTCGCATGTAAGACGATTGATTTAAATGATAATCCAGATGTATTAGAAATAGATACAGACAAGAGAAGCATTGGTGTAGATGTAGTTAAAATGTATAAAGAAGCTATGTCAACAAGTGCGACTCAAGGTGATACAAAAATATTAATTATTAATGATGCTCAAAAAATGACTCCTCAAGCAGCCAATAATTTATTGAAATTTATTGAAGAGCCTGAAGGGCAAGTATTAATAATATTATTAACAGATTCAAAAAACCAAATTTTGCCAACTATATTATCACGAGTACAAACATTCAAAATAAATATAACTGACAACAGTTCATTAGCTGATAGTTTAAAGGAAAAAGGGTTTTCTGAAAAAAATATAAATATTATTGATAAAACTACCGAATTAAAAAATATTTTAGAGTTTGACGATAAATCATTTTCAGAATTTTTAGAAATAGTAATAAATTGGTTTGAAAGAATTCAAAACCAGGATATGAGCGCTTTTGTAAATATTCAAACTAAAATTAAAACACTTGTAGATAATAGAGATAAGCAAGAATTATTCTGGGATATAGTTGAAAAACTGTTCAGTGATGAGATATCATTTAAATATGATTTAAATAAAGAACTTATACTTGCTAAAGATCTGAGTGAATCAACAACAATTAGACAATTAACTAAGCAGATTGATCTTTACTTAGAAACTGTGAAGAAGTGGAAGAGTAATGTAGCATTTCAAGCATGTTTAGAAGCATTAACTTTGAGTTTAATAAAAAATTAAGGGGTTGGGATAATTAATGGTACAAAAAGATTATTTCCAAGAGTTTGAAAAGCTTCTTGCCCAGGCAAAAGATTTAAATGCTAAGATTAAGGACATGCAAGAGGGACTATCATCAATTCTTGTTGAAAACGCTGAACTTAAAATTGAAAATGATAATTTACGTAATAAGTTGAACAATAAAAATTCTGCTAAAGCAAATGACGATGTATCGCAAGCACATCAAAATTTAGAAAAACTATATAGCCAAGGGTATCATGTATGTACTCCGATGTATGGGTCTCATCGTAAGGATAACGAGGAATGTGCATTTTGCTTAGGAATCATTTATGGCAGAAGTGATAATAAATCTAAAGTGAATTGAGGGACATAAATGAATGAACAAAAGAGTTTTCAAGATAATTCATTTGGGTCTCTTTTTTTAATACCAACTCCCATTGGAAATCTTGAAGATATGACGTTTAGAGCAGTTAGACAACTAGAAGATGTTGATTTGATTGCAGCTGAAGATACAAGAAACACAAAAAATTTATTGAACCATTTTAAAATAGACACCACACAAATAAGTTTTCATGAACACAATAAAGTGCAACGTATTCCTGAATTAATTGAAAAATTGAAAAAGGGTATAAATATTGCACAAGTGTCAGATGCTGGAACTCCTAGCATAAGTGACCCGGGTAAAGAACTAGTACAAGAAGCAATAAAACAAGGAATAAATGTAATTCCTCTCCCAGGTGCAACTGCTTCAATAACAGCATTAATAGCTTCAGGGCTTGTTCCGCAGCCATTTTACTTTTATGGATTTTTAACTCGAAAAGGGAAACAAAGAAATGAAGAAATTGAAGATATAGTTAATAGAGTTGAGACTTCAATAATATATGAATCTCCTTTTAGAGTGTTAAAAACACTAGATGATATAAGAAAAGTTGCTGGTGATGATAGACAAATTGTCACTGCACGAGAACTAACCAAAATTCATGAATCGTTTGTTAGAGGAGCTATCAAAGAAGTGAAACAATGGTTTGTTGAACATGATCCTAAGGGTGAATTTGTGATAGTTGTCTCTGGTAAAAAGCAAGTTAGTGAAATTAATGTCGATAATACTGATATAAAAAAAGAAGTACAAGCATTGATTGATGATGGCTATAAGCCTAAGGCTGCTATTAAAGAGATTGCTAATTTGGTTAATAAATCTAAAAATGAAGTTTATGATATTTATCATGAATTATGAGGAAATAAAATGACGGCAGATATATATACGCAAAGACATAACGTACCATTTTTTTTCACCAACAAAAATAGTGAGATGAGTTTATCTTCAATGTTAAACTTTGTTTTGCTAGTATCAGAAAACCAACTAAATAGTTTACATTTAGATGGTGAAAGTATGGTAGAAAAAGGGCTTGGATGGGTTGTAACTCAGTATCATATTGATATAACCCGTATGCCGAAAGTGAATGAAGAAATAGATATTTCAACTCAAGCTAAGAGTTATAATAAATTCTTTTGTTACCGTGATTTCTGGATTAAAGATTTAGAAGGTAATGAATTAGTTAAGATTAATAGTATTTTTGTATTAATTGATATTAAAAAAAGATCAATGGTTAAAATAACTCCAGAAATTGTTCAGCCACTGGGATCAATAGCATTAACAGGTATGGAAAAATTTCCTAGAATTAAAAAAACTGATTTTGAAGATAATAAACGTGATATACATATTGGATATTACAATATTGACATTAATCAACATGTTAATAATTCTTATTATTTTGACTGGGCACTAGATAATTTAGATATAGATTTTTTAAATGAACATTCAATAAAAACTGTAGATATAAAATATGAAAACGAATTGGTTTATGGAGATAATCCACGGTCTTTTGTAAAAATAGATGAAAAAGAACTATTGACATATCACCGAATTGAAACCGAAGAAAAAAAGAATGCAGAATTAATTATCAAGTGGAAATAAATCACTTGATTTTTTTTATTGAAGGAGTAGAATACTCTCAAATTCAATAAAAGGAAGTAAAAAAATGGGCTTTTTGTGGTTCATACTTATAACAATATTAATGTTTAGATTTTTAGGCAGTTTTGCTTGGTTTATTTTTCCATTCTTTTTGGTTGCTGGCTTAGTAAGCTTGTTCTTCCATTTGTGGTGGGTATTTTTAATAGTAATACCTCTTTTATTATTAAGACCAAGAAGAGTTGTAAGCAGACAGCATGTTAAAAAGAATGATGATTATGATCATGATTTTAGAGAAGAGTAATAATCTTAGGTCTTTTTTTGAAATTGTGCTATTATAATTAAGTTTTCAAAATAATGGAGTAGGAATTAAAGCGTTAAGTGCCGACGGAACGGAATGTGAACGTTGGACGAAGAGATTACTCGCGATTTTATTTCCGCATTCGCCACGCTTTTTGTGGCAGCTCTTTAATAGGAGGTGTCCGTAATGAATAATAGTGCAAAAACAAATGCTTTTCGCGTTCGAGAATTGACTTGGCTTGCAGCATTAATAGCATTACAGATAATTTTGAGTAAGTTGACAGTAGGAACAAGTATTGTCAAAGTAGGTTTTGGATTTATAGCAACTGGTTTAATTGGATATTATTTTGGACCAATTAAAGCAACTATTGCAGGGATGTTAACGGATATTATTGCTAATGTTGTATTTCCTGATCCTGCTGGTTTTTTCTGGGGATTCACATTGTCCGCCGGAATCGCAGGATTTATATATGGACTGGTGCTATTTCAAAAGAAAATAACTTTTTGGAGAGTTTTATTAGTAGTCACATTAATAGTTGTAATTATTAATATGTTTTTCACAACGCTTTGGATAAGCATGATGGGAGCAGTTCCATTTAGTAAGTTATTTTTGATTCGATTGCCTAAAGAACTTATAACTCTTCCAATACAAACTATTATTTTATGGTTAGTTTTGGCTTGGGTTGATAGATCAAAATTTAGAAGAATTAACTAAAGAGCTGAAGAGCTCTTTTTTTAATGTTAAAATAGAAAAAAACGTAGGATTTATAAATATATGAAAACATTAGCTTTTGATACTTCAAATACAGTACTATCTGTTTCTATAGATGAAGACGGTAAACAACTATCTTCATATTTTAGTGATGAAAAAAAGACTCATAGTATCACGCTTTTACCGGCAATAGATGAATCGCTAAAAAAAGCTGAATTAACTATGAAAGATATTGATCAGATTATAGTTGCTCAAGGACCTGGATCTTTTACAGGAGTTAGAATAGCTGTAACTACTGCTAAAACACTTGCTTGGACTTTAAATATTGATTTAAAAGGTGTTTCAAGCCTAGAATTAATTGCTGCAAATATTAATAAACAAGATGTTATTATTGTTCCATATTTTGATGCTAGAAGAAGTAATGTTTTCGCAGGTGCCTATAAATGGCAAGATAATGTACTTATTTCAAAATTAGAAGATGGACATTACACAATTGATGATTTAATAAATCAACTAAAAGATATTGATGATAAAGTGATTTTTGTAGGTACAGATATTGATGAACTTCAGCAAAAAGCTAATAATCAACTAAACAATGTAGACTTTTCTGATCTGTATAAGCCTAATGCTCATAATCTAGTTGAATTATCAAAATCAATCAAACCAGTTGAAAATATTGATGATTTTATTCCTAAGTATCTCAGATATACCAAAGCTGAATATGATTGGCTAAAGAATAGAGATAATAAGGATATTGATGATAATTATGTTAAAAGGGTTTAAAAATTTATTAAAAAAACCTTTTAGTTTTCAAGAACAAAATATTATTTTAAATGATATAAATTTTAAAATAAGAGAAGCTAATCTTGAGGACGTGGAAGAGTTATTTAAAATACAAAAATTAATTTTCCCAGTTTTTCAACCATGGAGTAAACAAACTTATATTTTTGAATTAACAAACCGAAAAAACATCTATTTATTAGTTGAACAAAGAAACGATATTGTTGGTATAGTTGGACTATCTAAAAGAAATAAAAATGAAGCACACATTACTAATATAGGAGTTATTCCTGAATTTCAAAATAATGGTGTAGGTCATTTTTTGTTAGAAATTTTGTTTAAAATGGTTCAAGAAAATGATTTTAAAAAATTAACTTTAGAAGTTGATTCAAAAAATGATAATGCAATTAGACTATATAAATCGTTAGAGTTTAATGAAATACGAGTTAATAAAAACTATTATGATAATGGACACGATGCAATTGAGTTGTGTAAACATATCAATAAGGATTAGGAGAAACAAGTGAAAGATACGCTTATTTTGGCATTTGAGTCTAGCTGCGATGAAACTAGTGTCGCCGTTATAAAAAATGGAAAAGAAATACTTTCAAATATAATTGCCACTCAAATTAAAAGCCACCAAAGATTTGGTGGTGTTGTGCCCGAAGTTGCCAGCAGACATCATGTTGAACAAATTACAATCTGTACTGATTTAGCCTTAAAGGAAGCAGGAGTAACTTATGAAGATTTAGATGCAGTAGCAGTAACTTATGGGCCAGGTTTAGTAGGATCTTTATTAATTGGGATTATGGCGGCTAAAAGTATAGCTTTTGCACATAATTTGCCTTTGATTAAAGTAAATCATTTGGCTGGCCATATTTATGCTGCAAATCTTGTAAGTGATTTGAAATATCCTTTCATGGCTTTAATTGTTTCCGGTGGACATACGGAAATTGTAAGAGTAGATAGCCCAGGAGAATTTAAAAGACTTGGTGATACAAGGGATGACGCGGTTGGTGAGGCATTTGATAAAATTGGTCGTGTGTTAGGACTAAAATATCCTGCAGGTAAACAAATTGATCAAATGGCTCAGTTAGGTAATGATACTTTTGGCTTTCCAAGAGCGATGTTACAAGAAGATAATCTTGATTTTAGTTTTAGTGGACTAAAGAGTGCCTTTATAAACACTGTTCATCATGCTGATCAAGTTGGAGAAAAATTGGATAAAAATGACTTAGCTACTAGTTTTCAAGAATGTGTTGTAGATATACTCACTGAAAAAACATTTAGAGCATTAAAAAATAATCCAGTGAAGCAATTAATTGTAGCTGGTGGTGTGGCTGCAAATAGTGGTTTAAAGAAAAGATTTGCAGATGAGATTACAAAACGCAATCTAGATTTAGACCTAATAGTTCCACCTATAAGATTATGTGGGGATAATGCGGCAATGATTGGTGCGGCTGCTCAAGTGGAATATGATAAAAATAATTTTACAGAATTATCATTAAACGCAGATCCAAGTTTAGACTTTGAATAAAAAAGCTTGCCAATAGGCAAGCTTTTTTAAATGTTTTCTAGTTCTTCACTTTTTTCAGTCCACTTTGATTCTAGTTCAGGTAATTGTAAAGAAAGTGTATTTAATTCTTTTTGTAAATTTGACATTTTTTCGTAATCATTAACAAGTTTTTCATCAAACATTGCAGTATTAATTTCAGAAATTCTAGTTTCAATTTTATCAATCTGTGCTTCTAGTTCATCGATTTCACGTTGAATTTTTCTTTGTTGCTTTTGCTTTTCTTTACTTTGTTCGTAGGATAATTTTTTATCACTGATAGTTTTTTCTACAGGAGTATTAGCATTTTCGGCAGCTTCAAGAAGGTCATTTTCATTCTTTTTTTCTACATAATAGTCATACGTTCCAAGATAAGTTATACTTCCGTTTGGTGTTATTTCAATAATTTTAGTAGCTAAAGTATTAAGAAGGTAACGATCATGTGATACGAATAAAACAGTCCCATCAAACTCAGACAATGCATCTTCTAAGACCTCTTTACTGTCAATGTCTAAGTGGTTTGTAGGTTCATCCATAATTAAGAAATTATCATGTTCCATATTTAACTTTGTTAAAAGAAGACGTGCTCTTTCTCCTCCTGATAAAGATGAAACAAGTTTAGTTACATCATCTCCTCTGAATAAAAATGACCCTAAAATACTTCTAACTTCTTGTTCGGTCATTAGGGGATGTTCATCATGAATCTGTGAAAAGACAGTTTTTTTATTGTCTAGATTTTGAATATTTTGGTCATAGTATCCAATATCAACGTTAGTTCCAAAAGAAATATTACCTCTAAGAGCAGGAATAATGTTTAAAATAGTTTTTAATAAAGTCGATTTACCAACGCCATTTTGACCAATTATTCCGATTCTTTCATCTTTTTTTACTTCAAAATTAATTGGTTCTGACATTATATTGTTACTATCATATCCTACTGCTAAGTCTTTAACTGCTAGTACATCTTTTCCACTTGGACGCTTAGCAGAAAATCTAAAACGGGCACTTCCCATCTGTCCTTGAGGTTTTTCAATGATTTCCATTTTTTCAAGCTGTTTGCGCCTGCTTTGTGCTTGTTTTGTAGTAGAAGCTCGAACAATATTTTTATCAACGAATTCCTGTAATTTTTTTATTTCATCTTGTTGTTGATTGTATTTCTTCCAAGCTAACTCTTGATTTTTCTTTTTTTCTTTTAAATAAAAACTGTAATTACCTGAATAATGAGTTGAACTGTGATGATCGATTTCAACTATCTCATTTACAACTTTATCTAAAAAGTATTGATCGTGAGAGACTATTAAAAGAGCACCATTATAGCTTTTTAGATAATTTTCTAACCATTCTAATGTTTGGATATCCAAGTGGTTAGTTGGCTCATCAAGAAGTAATAAATCATGGTGTTCTAATAGTAGTTTTGCCAAAGCAAGACGTGATTTTTCTCCACCTGATAGAGTTGATATTTTTTTGTTATGTGTGTCTTCAGGAAAAGAAAATCCTGCTAAAACAGACCTTATTTCAGCTTCATAGCCATATCCATTATTATTTTTAAAGTCATTTTGTAGTTGATCATAGTGTTTTAATAATTCTGGATCTCCATTTGCCATTTGAGATTCTAAGTTACGTAATTCAACTTCTTGAGCTTGTAAATCTTTGAAGACAGTTAGCATTTCAGAATAAATAGTATTATTCAAATTAAGACCTGATGATTGCTGTTGATATCCAATGCTTAAGTTTTTTCTTTTACTAACTTCGCCTTCATCTGGAGGATTTTGTCCATTGATAATTTTTAATAGAGTTGATTTACCGACTCCGTTACGTCCAACTAATCCAATTCTTGAATTTTCTTGGATTGAAAAAGTAATATTTGAAAAAAGTTTATCTACTCCAAAAAAACGAGCTACCTTGTTAACTTGTAATAAAATCAAAATATGTCTCCTAGTTTGTAATAATAATATAGTAACATCTAATTAAAAAAAATTCACAAAGTTATACAATGATTATTGTAATTTTGATGGGTATTAGATACTATAAGTATAAAAGTACGTGAAAAAATGAACAGCATGGGGGAAGTTATGGATCAAAAAATTCCAAAGGCGACTGTTAGACGTTTGCCTCTTTATTATCGTTATTTTCAATATTTAAATGATGCTGGAACAGATAAGGTGTCATCATCAGAGCTTGCCGAAGCTACAAAGGTTGATAGTGCAACGATTAGACGTGATTTTTCATATTTTGGTGCATTGGGTAAACGCGGATATGGGTATGATGTTGAGGATTTATTAGCTTTTTTCAAAAAATTACTCAATCAAGATAAAAGAACTAATGTTGCGTTGATAGGTGTTGGTAATTTAGGACATGCTTTATTAAACTATAATTTTTCACAAACAAATAATGTACGAATAGCAGCAGCATTTGATGTTAATTCTGAAATTGTTGATACAGTACAAAGTGGTGTACCAGTTTATAGAATGGAAGAGTTACAAAATCAATTAAGACTCCAACAAATAGATATAGTTATTTTGTCGGTTCCTGTTGATGTTGCTCAAAAAACAGCTAACGATTTAGTTGAAGCTGGAGTAAAAGGAATATTAAACTTTACGCCAATTCGGATATCTGTACCAGATGATATACGAGTTCACAACGTTGATTTGGCTAATGAACTACAAACATTAATTTATTTCTTAGACAATATGGAAAACGAAAACAATAGTTAGCAAAGGACGTATTTTCCTTAACAAAAATATACATGCTATACTTTTTATAAACATCCTTTTTGGGGATGTTTTTTTGTTCCGCAAATATTTTACTAATAGTTAATTAACTTATCTGCACGCACAAAAAATATATAATGCTATGATAATTCTTGTAAGGGGTTTCATAAGGAAGGGGGTTAAAATGTCATTATCAAAAACTGAGTTACAAATGGCTCAGTATATTTTGAACAATAAAGAAGTCCATTACTCAGATTTAGTTGCACAATTCAATATTTCTAGACCAACGGTAACTAAATATCTTAACTTATTATCTGAACGTGTCAGTGATCAAAATATTACTTTAAGACGAAGTAGAACAAAGGGAATATTTTTTGAAGGTGAATTAGATAACTTTGAAAAAATATTTAAAGAAGATTCAGACTTGGTAGTTCCTGATACTCCAGAGGATAGACAAATGTATATAATAGCGACTTTGATTTTTAAAAAATCAAGAGTAACTATTGCACAATTGTCAGATCAATTATATGTGAGCAGAAGGACCA
The DNA here is from genome assembly GCF_052828685.1 of Daquilactobacillus linshuiensis. NCBI lineage: Bacteria > Bacillati > Bacillota > Bacilli > Lactobacillales > Lactobacillaceae > Daquilactobacillus > Daquilactobacillus linshuiensis. The sequence continues at coordinate 278,932 of NZ_CM128255.1, forward strand.
TAGAATCAGATCTTACAAAAGTTAGAAATTTTATTTCCGAAAATGGTGGCACCTTGATAAATAATAGTGGTTCATTAAGTGTTGTGTTACCAGAAAAGATTAAATATCCATTTTTAATAGATGTTATACATAAATTCTGGGGAAATAAATTAATGTCTAGTAACCATGAAAATGTGGTTTTTCCATATATATTAAATAAGTATATTAAACAAAATGAAACAAAGAAGATATTTAAGTTGGTCGACAGTTTTATTGAGCAGAATAGATATAAGTTGACGGATTATGAATACGAAACCTTAATAATCTATTTAATTCTTCAACTATCTTTGACTAATTCTGATGAAAAAAAATTGGAATCAGTGATAAAACTAGAGGACGAAACTAATGAGTTGAGTAAAAGTTACTACAAAATATTTAATTACAAATTAAACGTAGAACAACTCATATATTTAAATAACTTTATTGCTCTAATCAAATTAGAGAATCATATAAAAATAAATCACGATGATGATTTAATAAGTTTAGAGTCAGATATAAAAGAATTCTTAGAAAATGATTATGATACACAGTTAATTGAAGGCTTATATCAGCATTTATCGGGTGCATTAAGAAGATATAAATTTGGAATGAATGTTTCTAACCCTTATACAGAGCAGATTAAACGGAAATTTCCATTATCTTTTGAGGAAGCATTAAAACTTATATCAAAACTAGATACTCTGATGAATACAAATCTAAGTGAGGATGAAGTCGCATTTACTGCATTGCATTTTGAATCATATTTTGAAAGAAAACATACGCCTGACAGTCCTGTAAATGCAGTGATTGTATGTAATACAGGCATTGGAACTTCCAGGTTATTAGAAGAGAAAATCAACCAAAATATGAGAAATATTGTATCAGTTAAAAGAATTCTTAGAAGTCATGAAGTACAAGACTCTGATATTCAAGAAGATTTAGTTATTTCAACAGTACCTTTGCTAAATTTTGAAAAACCTATAGTTACAGTATCACCATTTTTAACTGATGATGATAAAGAAAAAATCAAAGAAACAATACAAAAAATAAACTCAAAAAATGAATCATTCAGCTATTTTTCTAAACTATTTAAAAATGATTTGATCTTTATTGAAGAAGAAAAAGTGGAATATGAAGAAGTAATTAAAAAAGTTACAAATAAAGCTATAGAAGAAAAATTTGCTACACATGGATTAACTGAATCAGCATTAAAAAGAGAAGACATTTCAAGTACTGCAGTTGATAATATTGCTTTACCACACGCAGATACCAAATTTATAAAAGAACCATTCATTTCTGTTGTGATATCTAAAAAAGGAATTTCTTGGATGTCTGCAAATGTAAAAATTGTATTTTTTATGGGAATGAATGATCAAACTAGTCCATATATTCGAAAATTTTATCATTATTTAAATGATGTAATTGAGAACAAAGAACGAATATCTAAATTAGAGAATGCCAAAAACATTCAAGAAATTTTAAATATATTAACTGGAGAGAAATAATGTCAAGCGAAGTACTATTAAAGGATTGTGTAATAACAGACTTAAAAATAAATCCTGCAAAAAAAGATGTAGCATTAGCAGAAATTGCGAAAGATTTAGGATCAATATTAAATGTGGATGCTAAACAACTTGAAAAAGGTTTATTAGCAAGAGAAGAAGAAGGAACGACAGGATTTACAGATGGAATTGCCATTCCTCATACACAAGTTTCTGATTTAAATGACGCAAGAATTGGAGTCGTAACATTTGAAACACCAATTTCTTGGGAATCTTTAGATGGGAAAGATATTGAAATTGCTACAGTGTTGTTAACACCAAATAGTAATGGAAATCAGGATCATTTGAAGTTATTATCAATGCTTTCAAGAAAATTAATGAATGAAGAATTTGTAAAACAATTACATGACAATAAACACAATCAAGATGGCTTGTTTAATATGATTGCAGAAATTGTTAATAAATAAAGGAGTATACAAATGACAAAAATAGTAGGTGTCACAAAATGTGCTGTCGGTATAGCACATACATATATGGCAGCTGAAAAGCTAGAACAAGCAGCTGAAGCAAAAGGCTATGATGTAAAAATTGAAACACAAGGTGCATCTGGTACTGAAGATGTTATTACAGATGAAGACGTAAAAAATGCAGATGTAGTCGTTTTAGCAAATGATGTTGCAATTGACGGTATGGATCGTTTTGAAGGTAAAAAAGTTATCTTCAGTAATACTCAAGATGCAATCAAAGATGCAAATGAAGTACTGGATAAAATGTCTTCAGCACCAGTTTATAATGGTGGAGAAAAGAAGGAAAAAACAAGTAGTAACAGTAAATCAAAACAACAAAAACCAGCTGTAAAACAACTTCTAAACGGTGTATCACACATGATTCCATTTGTTGTTGTTGGTGGATTGTTTATTGCTTTGTCAATTGCTATTGGTGGACATGCAACAGCTCAAGGAATGGTTATTCCTGAAGGTACTATTTGGGCTAAGATGAATGCAGTAGGTGTATTTGGATTTACATTGATGATTCCTATTCTTGCTGGATATATTGCTGATGCTATTGCAGGACGTGCAGCTTTGGCACCAGTTATGATTTCAGCTATGGTTGCTAATTCTCCAGATATCTTAGGAACAAAAGCTGGTACAGGATTCTTAGGTGCAATTTTAATTGGTTATGTCGGTGGATATTTAGTTAAATGGATGAATAGTTGGAAAGTACCAAAGAACTTACGTCCAGTTATGCCAATATTTGTTATTCCACTACTAGGTACAGCAATACTTTCAGGATTATTTGTATTCTTGCTTGGTGGACCAATTTCATGGTTAATGACAGCACTACAAAATATGTTAACGGCATTGTCAAAGAATCCTTCAACAAGTATTGTTTTAGGTGCAATTATTGGAGTTATGGTTGCTTCAGATATGGGTGGCCCAATTAACAAGATTGCTTTCTTATTCGGTGTTGCTTCAATCACAGCTAATACTCCACAAATCATGGGAATAGTTGCATGTTGTGTTGCCGTACCTCCATTGACAGTTGGAGTTGCCGCAGCAACACGTGGAAAACTATTTAGTGAAGAAGAATCATCAGCTTCAATTCCAGCTATTCTAATGGGATTAATTGGAATTACAGAAGGCGCAATACCATTTGCTGCAGCAAATCCAAAACGAGTATTTCCAAGTATTATGATTGGTAGTGCGGTAGCAGGAATTATGGGTGCAATCTTTAAAATAACTGACGTTGTTCCTCATGGTGGACCTATTGTTGGTGTACTAGGCGCAACAAATAACTTAGGATTGTTCTTATTATCAATCTTAATTGGAGTAATTGTTGGATCAGTACTACTAATTGTTCTTCAAAGTAGAGCAGTAAGAAAAGCAAAATAAAGACTAAAATCTAAGTACTACAGAAAAAATGACATTGAATTCAATGTCATTTTTATTTAGACAAAGAGATTTAAGAAATTGAATTTGTTCCAAATGGTAAGAGATTTCTATTTATTGAATACGCATACAATGATAGAATAAAAACATATTAATTTGATAAGAGGTAATTAATTTGGAACCATTATTTTTGAAACCATACTTCCAACCAAAAATTTGGGGTGGTCGTAAGCTAGAAACGATATTTGATTATGATATTCCAGAAGGTGATATTGGTGAATGCTGGGCAATATCAGGACATCAACATGGACAAAGTGTTGTAATAAATGGTGAATATGCTGGCACAAAATTAGGTGATTTATGGAATGAACATCGTGAACTGTTTGGTGATGCAAAGGGGGATGTTTTCCCACTATTAACCAAAATTCTTGATGCTGAAGATAGTCTATCTGTTCAAGTTCATCCAGATAACGCATACTCAAAAGAACACGAAGGAGAGCTAGGAAAGACTGAGTGCTGGTACATAATTGATGCCGAAGAAGGTGCAGAATTAATTTATGGACATAATGCAAAAACTCATGAAGAACTAAACTCAATGCTAGAAAACGGACAATGGAATGACTTATTAAGAAAAGTTCCAGTTAAAAAAGGAGACTTTTTCTATGTGCCAAGTGGTACAGTTCACGCATTGAATAAAGGAATCATGGTGTTGGAAACACAACAAAGTAGTGATACAACATATCGTATGTACGATTACGATCGCGTTGATAAAAAAACTGGTGAAAAACGCGAACTACACATTAAACAATCAGAAGATACAATAACGGTTCCCCACGTTGATCCAAAAATTAATATTGAAACAAAAAAAAATGGCAAAAATTTAATTAATACATTTGTTCATTCCCCACAATCACCATTTTTTGCAGTTTATGAATGGTTGATAAAAGATGAATTAAATCTACAACATAAAGATGGTAAATATACATTAGCATCAGTAATTACAGGTTCAGGTAAATTAGTGACTGATGGTAATGAATATGAACTAAAAAAAGGAGACCACTTCTTAATTCCAGCACAAATAAGTAATTGGACAATCAGTGGAGATTTGCAATTGATTTCAAGTGAGAGTGAAGAAAAATAAAAAGCTATTGGCTATTAAAGCCGGTAGCTTTTTTATTTATCACTAAAAATTTGTGTACTTAATTTAGTTATTGTATCGGTACATAAGTTTGGAGATACTGATTTTTCAGACTGTGAATTAACTATTGCGGCAGCATAGGAAAAGGTTAAATTATCTTTCCAAGATAGTCCTTGAGAGAGTCCTTTAATAAGAGAAGAAGTAAATACAGCATTTGAGCCATTTAAATTTGAAACACTTATTTGAGGTTTAGTGATTTTTAATCTTTTTTTAGAAGAAAAATAATGTAACCCATCTGTAACGTCAAAAATAATAACATTTTTTATTCCCATTTTTAATAACAAATTAGTAGCTTGTTTGATATTTAAAAAACTGTATCCTCCATCAATGATTAGTTTTACTAACTCTTTTTTTGTTGTGATTAAAATATCTATTTTCGAAGCGCTTTTTAATAAGCGAGAATTCTTATTTAATGATACTGTTTTAACAATTATAGGTACATTAACATGATTACATAAATATAGAATTGATTCTCCAGATATATTTGTGTCAATAATACAAAACTTTGATTGATTAATTTTATCAATATATTTTTCAAGAAAAATTGGAGTTATCTGTTCATATATTCTCATATCCTCAACCCCAACATATCGTTTTCCGTCAGGATTAATTACATATAAGAATGAAGATGTTCTTTCATTTTTTAAACGTTCGCAGCATTCAATATCCATATTGTTTTCATGAGAATTATTTATGAACTTATCACCGTTGATGTCATCACCGTATACAGAAATAAAATTATTTGATATTGATAATTTTGTTAAAGCTAAAGCAATGTTTCTTCCAGCACCTCCTAGAGATTGTATTATGTTTCCTGGATTGGAATTATATGTTATCAATTGTTCGCTTGATATACCTAAAGTATCAATATTAATACCTCCAACAATAGATGCTACTTTGTTATCTGTTAGTAAATATCCTCGTCCTTTTATAAGCCCTTTTTTAGTTAAATTATGTATGTGGGTTGCAACTCCAGAGCGTGTTATTCCTAATTTATAAGAAAGATCATTTTGAGAAATAAATGGATTATCCTTTATTAGTTTTAGAATTTCATTTTCTCGATTAGACATATTTTCTCCTTTATGAATATTACACTTATGTTTAATTTGGTGTGATCGCTTTCATTAATTATACAATTAATTCGTTTTTTTACCAACATATGTTTAGATTTTAAACTATTGTTTGATTGATGTGTAAGCGCATGCTAAAATGATTTTATCAAATATATTTAGTAAGGAGGAAATGATGAACGAAGACTATGTGGTTGTTGTTGGAGGACTTAATTTAGACTTAGCAGGTTTATGTGGAAATGTTTATCGAGAGAGATTCTAACAGTTGGAAATATTAAGATTAATTAATGTAGGCGGATTAGGACAAAATATTGCACAAAATTTAACAAGACTTGAAGTACCTTCATACTTAATTACTGTTTTTGGAGATGACTACTTTGGAAATATTTTGCAAGAAGAATGTCAAAAAGAAAATATAAATTTAGACTATGCTGAACAGATTAAAGGTGGGGTTAGTTCAGCATATCTATATGTAACTAATGAAAAAGGCGATATGGTTACTGCAATCAATGATATGAAAATCGTTGAGAATATTACTCCTGATTTTTTAAACAAAAGAATAGATTTTATAAATAATGCTTTAATTTGTGTGATTGATGGAAATATTTCTCAAGATTCTATAGAGTGGCTTGCCGATAATTTTAAAGTTCCAATATTTGCCGATCCAGTATCAATAGCCAAAGTAGGTAAGTTCAGAAATGTCTTAAATAAGCTAGATACTTTTAAGCCTAACGAATTAGAAGCGGGGTTGTTAACTGGTATTGAGATTAATGATCAAGATAGTGCTATAAAAGCAGCTAAGGCGTTGGATGAGTGTGGAGCAAAAAACGTATTTATTTCAATGGGTGCAAAAGGAATATTGTGTTCAAGAGATGGTGAAGTAAATATAATTCCTACAATTGCAGAAAAAATCGTTAGTGCTAATGGAGCTGGTGATTGCAGTATGCAGTATGGCAACAATAACCTGGGCTGCGTTTTACTATAAACATTCACTACCCTTAAAAGAAGTAAGACAACTGACTCAAGCTGCGGCAAGTTTAACTTTAGAATCTGAAAAAGCAGTTTCTTCAGATTTAAGTATTAGAAATGTAATAAATGGAGCTAAAAAATTTATGGAAATGGTGTAAAAAATGATAAAAAACAAATATATTCAATTGTAAATTATAACGAAGCGGTGGCAACAATGGATGCTGGTGCGGATCATATAGGACTTGTTCCAATGCAAAGTGGATGAGTACCTGCACATAGGGTGCCTTTTGATGTTGTTGATAGAATTGCTGCTGAAACTAGAAGGCGTGGAGTGAAGTTTGTAGCAATTATGTTAAACAAAGATGTTGACGAAATGATTTTCATTGCTAAAAGAGTGAAGCCTGATATTTTACATATTGCTGGTATGGATTACACAGCAGATAAAGAGTTTGCTGATAGATTACATAGAGAATGTCCTGGTGTTGAACTAATGCAAGCAGTTTTAGTAGATGGTCCAGATGCAGTTAATAGAGCAAAAGAATATTCTGAATATGTAGACTATATCCTTACTGATTCTGGATTAGCAGCTGATACAGGAATTGGTGCAAGTGGGGAAACTCATGATTGGAATATTGACGCAGAAATTGTTAAGTCAGTAAATATTCCGGTAATAATAGCTGGTGGATTAGGACTAGATAATGTTGCTCAATGTGTTAAAGAAGTAAAGCCTTACGGTGTAGATTCACTCACAAAAACTAGTTATAAATATAGTGATGGTGTAATGGAAAAAGATATACCAAAAGTTGTCGAATTTTGTAAAAATGCTGATGAAGCATATAAAGAGTTGAATTATTAGAATGAAAATTGTAAATAACAGAATTACCGCCAAATCTATATTTATTTCTTTATTGGGGATTTTTACAGTATGCATAGGATTGGCATTTAATAATAATACTTTGCTTGGGAATGATCCTGTTGGAATTGTATATGATGGAATTAGAGCTTTTTTTTGGACTAAATAGAGTGCAATTGGGATTTGTATCAAATTTTGTAAATATTGCTCTTATAATATTCTTATATTTTTTTGAAAGAAAGTATTTAAATATTGGAACAATTTTATATCTTGTACCGTATGGAACTTTTATTTCAATTGGAAGTAACTTATATCCACATATTTTTACGGGTACAGATATATCAATAAGAATTTTAGCAGGAATTGTTGGATGTTCTTTATATTACATTGGTATAAGTCTATTTGTGGCAAGTGATATTGGTGTTGATCCATTTAACGGATTTATGTTTACTATACGAGATCATACACGATGGAGCATTAGAAGATCTAAAATTACAATGGATATTGTTTTAACAATAGTTGGTCACTTGTTAGGCGGAATGTTTGGATTAATCACAATATTTACAGCACTAACAACAGGTCCAGCTATTCAGTTTTTGAGTATGAAGTTTAGAAAATTAATATATAAGAGGTAAGTAAAATTGGATTATAAATTAGAACAAAATGTAAAAGTTATTGTTTCTTATGAATTATCAAAAAGTATTTTAGAAATTATTTCAGAAAAAAAGTTTAAAAAACCAATGATTGTCATTGATAAATTTTTACTTGAAACATCTGAAATTAAAAAGATGTTATCTGAATTGAAATCTCAAAATATTAATACGGTTATTTATGATCAAGTTGTTCCAGATCCACCAACAGAAGTGGTTGACAACGGAGCTAAGATTTTCAAAGAAGAAAATTGTGATTGTATTATTGGTATTGGAGGAGGAAGTTCAATTGACTCAGCACGAGGAATAAATATTGTTAGAACTTTCGGTGGAAAAATTAGTGAATATGCTAATGGAAAAGAAATACCTAATAGGGTTGAAGGATTAATTGCAATTCCCACAACTTCGGGAACTGGTAGCGAATTATCAAATGCTTTAATTGTTACTAATAAAGAAACAGAAGAAAAATTAGCAGTTTTGTCTAATAATGCTGTAAGTGAATTTGCTATTTTGGATCCTAAGTTAGTTGCTACTTTACCTAAAAATATGACAATTGCAACGGGATTAGATACTTTTGCCCATGCAGCAGAAGGATATACATCACTATTGTCATCACCAGTTACAGATGCAATTTGTGAAAAAATCATGTACTTAGTTGTTAAATATTTACCCAAAGCAGTTAAAAATGGAGATGACTTAGAAGCACGTCAAGAAATGATGGTTGCGGCTGCACTAGGTGGTTGGATATTAAGTAATGCAGGAACACATGTGGGACATTCACAAGCACACGTAATTGGGGCTAAGTATAAGATCCCTCATGGAATGGCCTGTGCATATGCATTACCAGGAACACTCCAATATACTTCAGTTGTTAAAATGAAAAAAATACGTGAAATAGGGTATATTTTGGGAGCGAGTTTCCCTGAAGACGCTACAGATTTAGAAATTGGAGAAGTTACAGCAGAAAAATTCAAAGAATTTAGAGATGAAAAATTAGGATTACCTGCATTTTCTACTTTTAATATAGATGAAAAAGAAATGTTAAATAATATTGATAGATTGATGAAGGAACGATTTGTCGGCAATTCACCAATGAAAATTGATGAAGATTTATCTAGAACATTATTAAAGATGTTTGGATAAGGAGATAACTATGAGTATAATTAGAGGCCTTATAGGACTATTGTTTATTTTTGCGTTAGGATTCTTGATTAGTTCAAATCGAAAAAAAATTCGATTTAAACAAATGGGAATTATGCTTGGATTACAATTGATTATTTCATTTTTATGCTTACATACAACCGGTGGAGAATCAGTTTTAACTGGGATTTCCAATTTTTTTAGTTGGTTAATGGCACAAGCCGCAGATGGAGTAAACTTTGTGTTTGGCGGTATCTCAATTACAAAAGGAAGTTCAGTATTCTTCTTTAATGTATTAATGCCGATTGTATTTATTTCAGCATTAGTGGGTATTTTGAATTATATTAAAGTTTTGCCTTTTATTATTAAATGGGTTGGTAAAATAATAAATAAGATTACCGGAATGGGAGAACTAGAAAGTTATTTTTCGGTTTCAACAGCAGTATTAGGACAACCAGAAGTGTTTTTGACTATCAAGGAACAAATTTCTAAGCTATCGTCAAAACAATTGTATACAATATGTGCTTCATCAATGTCAGCGGTTAGTGCTGCAATGTTAGCATCTTATATGTCTATGGTAGACGGAAAATTTGTTGTAGTAGCAGTCTTCTTAAATGTTTTTTCAGCATTAATAATCTCTTGTATAGTAAATCCATATGAACCTAAAGAAGAAGGTTTTGAAACAAGAGAAGATGGTATTGCCAACAAGGAACGTGAACCATTTTTCCAAATGTTAGGTGAGTATATTTTAGATGGTTTCCACTTAGCTGTAACAGTAGCTGCAATGCTGATTGGATTTGTTGCATTAGTAGCATTTTTAAATAATATATTCTCATTTTTCTTTGGATTTAGCTTTACGCATGTTTTAGGATATGTGTTTGCACCAATTGCCTATTTGATAGGAGTTCCAGGAAAAGATATTGTAAAAATCGGAAGTATAATGGCTACAAAATTAATTACTAATGAATTTGTTGCAATGGGCGAATTAGCTAAGATTGTAAAATCATTGACTCCAAAAGGTGTTGCAATGATTTCTACATACCTAATAAGTTTTGCAAACTTTGGAACTTTAGGAATAATATCAGGATCAATCAAAGCAATTGATGCTAAGCAAGGTAAGATTGTTGCTAAATATTCTTTAAAGCTGTTATTAGGAGCCACAATGGCATCATTATTAACTGCGACAATGGTAGGACTTTTCTTTTAGGATTTGAAAATTAAATAATTATAACAAGTAAATAAATACTTGACATATGAATAAAAGGTATTATACATGTAAGTAATAAAGTAGTTTGATAAAGGGAGTTTCTTTTTTACTGAAATAGAAACAATAAACGAATTGGGTTACTTGATGTCTATTTATTTTAATAATAATGAGTGGTAGTTAATCTACAATTTAGGTGGCCGCGGTTTATCCGTCCTATTCTTTAGAGAATAAGACGGTTTTTTTTTATAAAAAATTGGAAATGAGGAAAAGTTATGAATAAAAAAATTGTTTTAACGGGTGATAGACCAACTGGAAAACTTCATATAGGACATTTTGTAGGATCTCTTGTTAATAGAGTAAAGATGCAAAATGAAGGTAATTATGAGATGTATGTCATGATAGCTGATTTACAGGCTTTGACTGATAATGCTAGCAATCCAGAAAAGGTAAGAGATAGTGTTCTTCAAGTTGCATTGGATTATTTAGCAATTGGACTTGATCCTAATAAAATAAATATATATATTCAATCTCAAGTACCAGCATTATCGGAAATAAATATGTATTTTTCTAATCTAGTAACAGTTTCTCGTTTAGAAAGAAATCCAACAGTTAAGTCTGAAATTAAATAAAAAGGATTTAATCAATCGATTCCAGCTGGATTTCTAACTTATCCAATTAGTCAAGCAACCGATATTACAGCATTTAAGGCAGAACTTATACCAGTTGGAGATGATCAAAAACCTATGATAGAACAAACTCGTGAAATAGTCAGATCTTTTAATAGTACTTATGAAGATGTATTAGTTGAACCAGAAGGAATTTTTCCACCTGAAGGACAGGGTATAATACCTGGATTAGATGGAAATGCTAAAATGAGTAAATCATTAGGAAATACTATTTATTTATCAGATGATGAGGAAACTCTTTATAAAAAAGTTATGTCAATTTACACTGATCCCAATCATATACATGTTAGTGATCCAGGAAAAATAGAAGGAAATATTGTATTTACTTATTTAGATATTTTTGGAAAAGACCGTGATAAAATTGAAGATCTAAAAGTTCACTACCAAAAAGGTGGACTTGGTGATGTTGAGATAAAAAAATATTTATTTGAAGTTTTAAATAGTATTTTAAAACCAATTCGTACTAGAAGAGAAGAATATGCTAAAAATCCTAACTTTGTATATAAAATGTTAGAAGATGGAAGTAAAAAAGCTAATGAGATTGCTAACCAAACACTGTATGAAGTGAAGAGTGCAATGGGCATTAATTACTTTAGAAAATAAGCCTATAAATTCGAAATAAGCCTATAGATATTCAGATAATGGTTGGGGATATGTTGCCACAGATGGAACAATTGCAAATGTTAGTGCATTATGGATGATTAGAAATGTTGCATCCATTCCTTTTGCTGTAAAAGAAGTCATGCCTGAGTTAGTTAAAGATAAAAGCGAGTGGGAACTTCAAAATATGTCAATAAAAGAATGTTTAGACTTGCTTGATGCAACAGGTGAAAGAAAAAATGAAGCTAAAGCAGCTTCGGCAAGAAGTGGAAGAAACTTACAAAAATTAGGGAAATGGTTGGTACCTTCAACAATGCATTATTCATGGCAAAAAGCATTAGACATAACGGGAATAGGTGAAGATAATTTAATAGTATTGCCAGTAGATAATCATTATCGTGTTGATATAGAAAAAATGGAACAAATTATTAAAGAAAATGTCGATGATGGTATTCCTATATTAGGAGTTGTTGCGGTGGTTGGATCTACAGAAGAAGGTGTCATTGACCGAGTAGACAAATTTGTAGAATTAAGAGAGAAATTCCGTAAACAGGGAGTGGATTTTGCAATTCATATCGATGCAGCATATGGTGGATACGGTAGAGCAGTACATATAGATGAAGATAATAATTTCATTGAATATGACAAATTAAAAGAAAATTTTGAAAAATATGGTATTTTTACTGAAAATAATCAATTCTTAAAAAGAAATGTGTATGAAGCATATAAAGCAATTGCTCAGAGTGATTCAGTAACAATTGATCCTCATAAAGTCGGATACATTCCTTATAATGCCGGTGGATTAACAATCGCAGACACTAGAATGAAAGATTCTCTTACTTATTACGCCCCTTATGCATTTCAGGAAGGTGTAGCTGTTCCTGCCTCAATTGGACAATTTACACTGGAAGGCTCAAAAGCAGCAGGATCTGCAGCTGCTGTCTGGGCCACAAATAAAGTATTACCATTAAATATTGCAGGATATGGAAGATTAGTAGCTCGTAGTCTATATTCATCACACAAGTTTCATGATTTATTTGATGGTCAGAAATTTACTGTTAATGGTAAAACAATTGTTTCACATGCTGTATATGATCCTGATTTTAATATGATTTACTGGGTATATAAAGAAGAGGGAAATAATAGCTTAAAAGACATGAATGAATTGACTCAGGCATTTTATGATTATACTTCGTCAGCAAAAGGTGGAGATATTTATAATTTAGATTTCCTCACTTCAGCAAGTACATTTAGCTCAGATATTTATGGAAAATCTCCAGTTACTTTTATTAAGTCATTGGGAATAAAATAAGAGGAATATGACAAAGAAGAAAAATTAGAAATACTACGTGCATCAACAATGTCTCCCTGGGTATATAACGAAGAAACATTTAATTATTGGGCACCAAGAATAACAGAAGCAATACAGGGCCGTCTAGAGTTAATTTCTAAGACAGAAGGGATTATCTAGTAAGTACTGATTAAGTAATTTACTGATAACAAGGTTAAAGAGAAATAATGATACAAAGTTTAACTGGAACTTTTGCAGATGTAGGTGGAATCGTAATAGATTCAATACTTGGCAATCTTATAGGAAAGAAAATGAATGGTAGTTATAAAGACATTTTACTATCTATTCTGGGATTCATAGCATTTGGTGTTGGATTTGAGAGTGTAGTTGTGTACATGCAAAAATCACAATACGCAGTCTCATTTATAATCTCACTTGTGTTAGGAACAGTACTAGTTACATGGTGGGATCTAGAAGGGAAAATAAATAAATTAACTGCAGGAAAGTCTGAAGGATTATCAAAATCTATTGTTACTGAAGTTATTCTATCAACTTTAGGTGCTTTACCAATTGTAGGTGCTATTATGGCTGCTACATCGCATAATTTTACATTTTTATTTGTTAATTCATCTTTAGATTTTGTAATGGTTATTATACTAGCCGCAGCTGATGGAATTGGTATAATGATTACTGCACCAATTATCTTTCTTTTCCAGTTTTTAATAATTTTAATTTCAACTTTTGCTAGAGGATGGTTGAGTGACCCCTTTATCACAGAAATAGCAATTCTGGGTGGATTTATGGTTGCTGCATCAGGCCTAAGTCTATTAAAATCTATTAAAATTAAAAGATTTAAAAGCTGCAAATATGATGCCATCGCTATTAATTCCAATTATTTTCTTCGCAATTAAAGGAATTTTTCATATTTAAAAAATATGACTATAAATTATTTAAGAGATTAAGGAATTAACTTAATCTCTTTTTTATTTCTTAAAAATTATTTTGGAGAAAAATATTTGTGATAAAAAATGAATCAAAATTATTGAGCAAGTTAAAAAGTACTAACCTTGTTTGAAAATAAAGGATTCGTTGATAATAAGCGTTATTTATTCAAGTTGTCTGATGATTTTCGGGAAGTTTTAATAAATAAACTATTTTCAGTTGATTTCATTTAAAATAACCAGATATATCGTAAAAAAAGATAATATGGACATTTTTGATCTTGTGGATTGAGAGACTTTTTAATTTCACACAGGATTTCATCATGAGGTCTTTTGTTTATTCGAAAGAGGGAGAGGAATTTTTAAATTATAAATACTTTAAAATGATATTTGTATATCGTGATATAATGCGAATTAAAAGTTAAAAAATAGAACAGTATAAAAGCTGAGGTAAGAACGTATCTATTACTTATAAAAACCCTTGGAAATTACTGATTAATAAAGAGATGAATAAAACACAATTACGTGATTCAACTGGGGTAAGTGGAAATGTCATCGCTAAGTTCAATAAAAACAAGCCAGTGGCATTATTAGTGTCTTTGATGAAAATTGCAGAAACATTGGAAGTTGATATTGGCGACAACATCAATTTAGGATAAAGTAATATCAAGAAATGAAAGACGAAGGTTATTTGCCTGTGTTAGAAAAAAGAACAGAATTAACTAACAATCGTGATAACGTAATTGAAAATATCAGTGCGGCAAATATTCAAGAAAATTTGCTACGCGAAACAATGCCAGATATCCTTGATATTTTGTTGACTGAACGTACTACTTCGACAACGAGAACAAAAAAATATCATCTGGGCGAATGAGAATTATATTCGTTATGGATTCAAAGAATATTCAGAAAAAACAAATAAAGCCTGATTTGATTACTGGCACTCGAGGTCAACTAATTATGCCACGTGCTTTGAAATCTCGTGAGTTGCAAAAGAAACTTAATATTATAGCTAGCAATAATTATTTCACTAAAAAACAAGAAAGTTATCAAAAATCCAAAATAGAAATTTTGCTCAACCTCTCTAAAGAGCAAAATGATTGGGGTCTTGATAAAATTCGAGAACGTGATATTCGTATTTCAGATGAATTTTTTAATGTGTTAAGAAAATGGGGATTAAATCGTGTGGATATTCAGCCTGAAGAAGCACTGACACCGATACCAGATAAACGATTAGATGATTATCAAAGTTTTATCAAAATGTTTAAATTGGAAGATTCTAATAAATCCAGAGATAAGTTTTTGAAAATGTAACTCAATAAAAAAAAGAATTATAATAGTCGATAAGGAAAAAGTATGTTAAAAAAAGGATCATTATTTTATGATATTGAAAAATATTTAGAAGAAAATAGATCTTTTAGAAAAGATATTGATAGATCAGCAAAGATAAAAGGACGCATGCTTATTACGTGTGGTGATGCACCCGATGACCTTGAGTTAGAAATTGACGAGGTAAGACCATATAGTATATTTGAAGCATCATTTGACTTTTGCGATTACACAATGTCAATTGCACTGTATATGGATAAAATTGAAGTATAGGTAGTCTATGGATAATACCTCAAAATGATGAAATGAGTGAGGACGTTGATTCCGATTTAGTAGAATTTTTCATTAAAATTTTAATGAAAAGTATTAAAAATGATGGTTTTGGTATTCCTCTATATACATTTATTTTGGATGATGATTCGTATTATTATCTTTCTCTGTCTCTCCCTAAAAAAGAAGATGAACATGAATTAACAAGATATAATAAACAATATTTAGACAAAGTTGCATTATGTGGATGTTGTTATTGCCTAGATATTTTTGAAACTTCAAGAATTAATGAATGGACAGATGATGGTGAGACTGCAATTTGTCCTTATTGTGATATTGATGCTGTAATTCCTGAAAAAAATGGTTATGATATTTCTCCCCAATTTTTAAAGGAATTACGTAAAAAATGGTTTTAGTTCAAAAAAAGACGAGTTCATAACTCGTCTTTTTCTGTGCATTCAAAATTATTGAATATAATTTTACTTTTGCGTTTTTTGTTTTTTTGATTTCGTTTATCTTTATCGCTGATAAATCCTATCTGATCAAATAACTCTATTAATAAAATTATTAAATATACATTGTTTTTATCTGATATATTGATTGAAATATGAGGTCCGTTTTTTAATAAAATGGACTGTGTGGTAGCTATTTTTTTTGTTCCTTTTCTAATTAAAAAGGTAAACTTCTTTGTATTTCCACCAACTAACATTTGTAACTTTGGTATATAGATAAAGTTGTTAGCAAAATAAGATAGCACAACAAATCGACCGGAGATTTCATCTGGTATTAAAAACTCATAAGTATCTAACATCGAATTGACACTTTTAATAGTTCCAAGTGTGTTTTGTTTTAAATCTGTTAATACTAGTGAGTTTTTATTTTTATGAATTATATATTTAGCTTTATATTCATTATCATATACAACTTTTGTAGTTGCACTGTTGAACTCTAAATAAAACTCCATAGTCTAGCCTCTTTTTTAGAGATTTATAGCTTTTTTTATTGCTTTGGCAACTCCATCATTTACGTTTGTATCTGTTTGCATATTGGCAATTTCTTTTATTTCTGGAATGGCATTTTTCATTGCAACTCCGACTCCAGCCATTTTAATCATTGAATAATCGTTTAAATTATCTCCGATTGCCATAATTTCTTCTGGCTTATAGCCTTGATGCTTTGCGTAGTCTAATAATGCCAATCCCTTTTGAGCCATTTTATCATTAATTTCGATATTGTTAACTGATGAGGATGTAACAACCAAATTACCATCTTCGTTATCTTTTGCAATTAGATCTTTTAAATAATCACGTCCTCTTGAATCAAAGGCAATCACTTTTAATATGTCGTAATCATTATTGCCCAAAATTTCGTCATAAGAATTAATATAGTTGGTTGTCATTAATTTTAATTTTTCTTCAGAAATCTTCATGGCTTCTGCCATTGTAAGACCTGGATTCAAAAGAATCATTAAATCGGCAACACTTGATAGTCGCTTGTCATAACTATTCGAAAAAATCCCTTTATTAGTAATTAATTCAAAATAAATATCTTCGTTACTGAATTTGTCAGTGATTTTTTTTACTAGTGCTGGTTTTATTTTGTGAGTATCAACTACTTGTTGTTTGGTATTAAATACTTCAGCACCATTTAATGTAATGAATCCTGAATTGATATGTGCATATTCAAAAAATGGTCGAGCTTCTTTAATTCCTCTTCCTGTGGCAACTAAAAATTCTATACCTGAATCTTGTGCTGCTTTTATTGCGTTTGCATTATTATCTGAAACTTCCATCTGATCATTTAGTAAAGTTCCATCCATGTCAGAAGCGATTAATTTTATCAAAAAATATTCCTCCAAATGTTATTCTATACATGTAGAATTTTATCATATATATTTAATTTAGGTGGTTAGAGATATGCATAGATTTATTAATAATGATTGGCAGGATGTTTTACAACCTGAATTTGAAAAAGATTATTATAAAAAACTTCATAATTTTTTAAAAAATGAATATCAAACACAAACTATCTACCCTGATATGCATAATATTTATCAAGCTTTTTCTTGGACTTCATTTAAAGATACTAAAGTAGTGATTTTGGGACAGGATCCTTATCATGGCCCTAATCAGGCCATTGGATTAAGTTTTGCTGTTGCTCCGGGTTGTAAAATTCCGCCTTCATTGCAAAATATATATAAAGAATTATATAGCGATTTGGGAATTGAACCAGTTGATCATGGTTATTTGAAATCCTGGGCACAACAGGGCATATTAATGTTAAACACTGTTTTAACTGTTAGAGAACATCAGCCTAATTCTCATCAGAATAAAGGTTGGGAAAATTTAACTGATGCTGCTATAAAAAAATTATCTGATAGAGGTCATGTGATTTTTGTTTTATGGGGTAATTCGGCTAAAGCTAAAACTTCTTTAATTGATCAAAGCAAGAATAAAATAATTAGTTCAGCGCATCCTAGCCCTTTTTCAGCGCATCGAGGTTTTTTTGGAACGAAACCGTTTTCCAAAATTAATGAATTACTGGTAGAATATGGGATGGAACCAATAGATTGGCAATTACCTAAAAAAGTATAAGTTGGAGGAATGATGATGGATTTATTTGACACTTTAAAAACTAAAATTAATGGTAAGAACTTGAGAATAGTATTACCAGAAGGTGACGATCCTAGAATTATTGAAGCTGCTGCTAAGTTGCAACAAGAAGGAATCGTAGTGCCTGTATTATTAGGAAAAAAAGAAGAAATAGTTAAAAAAGCTGAAGAGCTAAGTTTTGATGTTTCAAAAATCGAAATGATTGACCCTAATAATTATTCAGAATTTGACGAGATGGTTACTGCATTTGTCGAAAGAAGAAAGGGCAAGAACACAGCTGAACAAGCACAGACTATGTTATTAGATCCTAATTACTTTGGAACAATGCTTGTTTATATGGATAAAGTCGATGGACTTGTATCTGGTGCTGCTCATCCAACTGGAGATACTGTTAGACCGGCATTACAAATAATTAAGACAAAACCTGGTGTATCAAGAACTGCTGGTTCATTTATCATGCAAAAGGGTGATGAAAGATATTTATTTGCTGACTGTGCTATAAATATTAATCCTAATGCTCAAGAATTAGCTGAAATAGCAGTTGAAGCTGCAAATACAGCTAAATTATTTGATATTGATCAAAAAGTTGCCATGTTGAGTTTTTCAACTAAAGGCTCAGCTAAGTCTGACGAAGTTGATAAAGTTGCTCAAGCAACCAAAATTGCTCATGAACTTGATCCTGATTTGGAAATTGATGGCGAATTACAATTCGATGCTTCTTTTGTGCCAAGTGTTGCTAAATCAAAAGCTCCAGATTCTAAAGTTGCTGGTAATGCTAAGATATTTATTTTCCCAGAACTTGAAGCTGGAAATATTGGTTACAAGATTGCTCAAAGAATGGGTGGTTTTGAAGCGATAGGACCAATTTTGCAAGGAATGAATAAACCAGTTTCTGACTTATCTCGTGGTGCTAATGCTGAAGATGTATATAAGGTTTCAATTTTGACAGCTGCTCAAACATTGATTTAATATGATTATATGAAAAAAATAGTAAATAACGCAGAAGAGACAATAAATTTTGGAAGTAAACTAGCAACATCTCTACAAGCTGGGGATGTTGTTTTGCTTGATGGAGAATTAGGAGCAGGTAAAACAACTCTTACTAAAGGTATCGCGGAAGGTTTAGAAATTAATAAAAATGTTAAAAGCCCAACGTTTACTTTAGTAAGAGAATATTTAGACGGACGTATTCCTTTATATCATATGGATATGTATCGTTTGGAGTTTTCGGATCCTTTTGAAGTAGGAATTGATGAGTACATTGGAGGGGACGGGATATCTGTTATTGAATGGTCAGAGTTTATTTTGGATCTTTTACCTGATCAATATTTAAAAATAGAAATTAATAAAATCAGTGATAATTCAAGATCAATAGAATTAACTGCAACAGGTGCTCATTATGAAGATATAGTCAAAGAGGTATCAAAAAATGAGTGATGAATTAATAATACGACCTGCAATACCAGATGATTCTATAAATTTGGTCAACTTTTATAAAAAAATTCAGAACTATCCATTCTTAGAAGTACCAGAAGTTAATGTTTCAGATGAAGATATGAAAGTAAATATCGCTAAAATCTATGATTCCTTAACTGATAATTTAGTAGTAGCAATCAATGATGATCAAATAATTGGTTTTAGTAATATTGATAATGGCGAATTAGGCATTGTCGTTGACAAAGAATTTTGGAATTTTGGCGTTGGCAGTGAGTTAATGATAGACACAATAGATTGGTTTTTAAATCTATCAAATTTAGAAAAGATATGGCTTGAAGTTTATTTAAAAAATGAATCTGCAATTCATTTATATGAGAAATTTGGATTTATTACTGTAAGTAAAAATGACAATATTTTAAAAATGGAATTAAAAAAAGATGATTAAGTTAACTTAATCATCTTTTTTAGTCTTTCAAATCCAAATTCATTAGCAGTATGTAACAGTATTTCAGCGCATGCAACGCTATCGTATAGAGCGTTATGATGTTGCTTTAAATCGATATCTAACATCTCAGATACTGTATTAAGTTTGTGGTTAGGAAAATCTGGATAAAATGCCTTACTTGTTCTAACTGTATCTATTGTAAGATAATGAGGAACATTTATTTTGTAAGAATTTAATGTAGATTTTAATACACTATTATCAAATGAAGCGTTATGCGCTGCGACTAAATGATTAGCGTCAAAAAGTGGATATATGTGATTCCAAACTTGATCAAATGTTGGAGCATTTTTTACATCTTCTGGATGTATGCCGTGCACTTGAATATTTCTGTAATCAAATTGGTCTTGTGGATTAATAAGTGAATAAAAACTATCTACTATTTCATTATTGCGAACCATAACCAGCGCAATTGAACATGCACTTGAGCGATAGCGATTTGCGGTTTCAAAATCCATCGAAATAAAATCCATATATATCTCCTCTTAATTTAAGGCTTCTACTAGTCTTTGTAAGCCAATTTGTAAATTGCTCATTTGAGTAGCAATGTTGATTCTTATATATAATCTTTTAGGACTAGTAATACCAAATTCTGAAGAAGTTTCAACACCTAAACCTGCATTATCTAGCTTTTGTTTTAATTCTTCTTCTGTAATCCCTAAGTATGATACATCAATCCATGATAAATATGTTGCTTCAAGATTTGCGACTCTAGCTTTAGGAAGATTTTTTTGGATAAAAGAGTCTAAGTAATTATAATTAGTTTCAATGTATTTAAGAACTTCTTCTAACCAGCGCTCTCCAAAGTGATATGCGGAAATCATAGCTGCAGTTGCAAATGTATTAAGCATTTTAGGCTGAAAGCTTTCGTTTCTATTCATATCCATTTTTTTAAGAAGTTCGTTATTTGTTGTAATGTAATAAGCTGACTGTAATCCAGCAAGATTAAATGTCTTGGATACAGATTTAAAAGTTACAATATGATCTTTATATTCTGGACATATCTTTGCGAGAGGTTGGTAGTTATATCCAGGAAGAACTAAGTCACTATGGATATCATCAGATAAAATCCATACGTTGTGTTTTTTACAGATTTTGGCTAGTTGTAAAAGTTCATTTTCACTCCAAACTCTACCTGTTGGATTATGAGGATTGCAAAGAATGAAGGCTTTTACATTATTATCAATTATTTTTTGTTCAAAATCTTCAAAATCTAATTGATACCCATATTGGTCTTCAATAACAGGATTATTTATAAGAGTTCTATGAGAATCTTCAATTAATGTTTTAAAGTGTCCATAAAAAGGAGTTTGTAATATCACAGAATCACCTAACTCGGTAACTGACTTAAGCGCCAATGATAATGCGGGAATTACCCCATTTGAAAAGCCAATTTCTTCAGAATTGATTTTCCATTCGTTACGTCTTTTTAACCAAATTTTAACTGCATTAATCAATTCTTTATTTTCATTTGGTGGTAGAGGATAACCAAAGATTGAATTTTCTGCGGTCTTTTTTAGATCTTCAACAATTTGTTTTGGTGTGGCAAAATCCATATCAGCAACCCACATCGGTAAAATATTAGGGTTATTATAACGTGAGCCTGTTGCTGCCCATTTAACAGAATTAGTATTTTTTCTATCAATAATTTCATCAAAATCATACATAATTACTTACTTCTTTTCTTAATTAGTATTTAACAATAAAATTCTAACACAATTGTTAAATATGGAAGTTTGAAAATGTTCTATAAAGTAGATTATGTTAAAATTAAATATAAACTATATATAGATTTGAGGCTTTTAAGTTGTCTAATTTTGATATTTCAAAGATTAAAATTTTAAAAAATGAACCATTAAGTAAGTATACATTTACAGAAACAGGTGGACCGGCTGATTCTTTAGCGTTTCCTAAAAATCGTGAGGAATTGATTAGCCTCGTAGATTACTGTCATGATGAGAATATATCAATTACAGTTATTGGAAATGCTAGTAATTTGATTATTAAAGATGGTGGAATTCGTGGAATGGTAATCATTCTACCAGAATTTAAAAATATTGAGGTAGAAGGTCAAAACATCACTGCTGAAGCTGGTGCAACAATTATTGAAACTACTAAAGTTGCAAGTAAATTTAGTCTATCAGGACTTGAATTTGCTGCAGGTATACCAGGAAGTGTTGGTGGCGCGGTATTTATGAATGCCGGTGCTTATGGTGGTGAAATTTCAGAGTGTCTTGAATCTGCTGAAATTTTAATGCCTAATGGTAAGATTGTTATTTTTAGTAATAATGATATGAACTTTAGTTACAGAATGAGTGCTGTTCAATCAAACGGTGGAATTGTTATTAGTGCAACATTTGCACTTACACCTGGAAAACATGACGTAATTCAAGCAAAAATGGATGAACTAAATGAGCTACGTAGATCTAAACAACCCTTAGAATATCCTTCATGTGGAAGTGTATTTAAACGTCCAAAAGGTCACTTTACTGGTCCATTAATTATTAAAGCAGGACTTCAAGGCCACTGGGTTGGTGGAGCACAAGTTTCTGAAAAACATGCAGGATTTATTGTTAATCGAAATCATACTGCAACAGCTACTGATTATTTAGAATTAATTAAGTTAATTCAAAAAACTATCAAGGAAAAATTTGATGTTGATTTAGAAACAGAAGTTAGAATTATTGGTGAAGATAAATAAATTTATAAAAAAGATGGGAGTGATTAGATGGCAATTATGGAAGTGATTTTGCTTTTAATCACTCTTGTTGTTTTATCAAACGTTATTTCACATTATGTTGTGTTTATTCCGGGAAGTTTGATACAAATATCTCTAGGACTCGTTGTGGCTCTTTTGTTTAAAGTTAAGATTTCAGTTGAGACTGATTGGTTTATGTTATTATTTATCGCGCCAATTTTATTTTATGATGGGAGTCGGTTCCCTAAAAAAGAACTTTGGACAATGAAAAAGCCAATAATAGCAAATGCGATTGTTTTAGTTATTATTTCGACTTTTTTAGTTGGTGGAATTATTCATCTAATTGTTCCTAATATTCCCTGGGCAACAAGTTTTGCATTAGCAGCAATTTTAGCACCTACAGATCCAATTGCGGTGCAGTCAATCTCTAAAAAAGCCAAGCTACCTAGCAACTTAATGCATTTGGTAAGTGGTGAAAGTCTAATCAATGATGCTTCAGGATTAATATGCTTTAAATATGGGGTTGCAGCAACCGTTTCTGGTGTTTTTTCTTTACAGGCTGCGGTCGTTGATTTTTTTTATATGAGTATTGTCGGAGCTTTAGTTGGTTTATTCATAATGTGGTTAATTGATATCTTAGAGTTGTTTATTTATCAACAAGGAATTGACGATAGTACATTACATACAATTATTAGAATAATAACGCCATTTTTAATTTATTTTATTTCTGAAGAAGTTTTTCATGCTTCAGGTGTTGTGGCAGTAGTAGTCGGTGGAATATTCAAAATGGGTTCAAGTAATAAGAGATTTTCTGTATACTCGTCAGAATTACAAATTGTCACAACTAAAACTTGGAATTTATTTGTATATGTATTAAATGGTATTGTTTTTGTGATTTTAGGTATTGAGTTGCCTTCTGCTATGAGAAGTATCATTGTTTCTGAACACAGTACAATTTTGGCAATTGGCTACGCCATTGTAGTTTGGCTAGCTGTATTATTAGTGCGAACTGCTTGGTCTTTTATATATGATCTATTCTCTAGAAAAAAACGTGCAAGTCTTAAAATGGCGATTTTAAGTGGACTGTCAGGAGTACGTGGTGCAGTTACTATGATTGGTGTTTTATCATTGCCGTTAGTTATAGATTATGGAAGTCCCTTTCCCAAAAGAACACTGGTGTTATTTATTGCTAGTGTTGTAATTATTTTAAGTTTGATTTCAGCTACCATTTTTATACCTTTAATTTCTAAAAATAATAGTCCTGTTCATTATCGTGGTAGTTCATTAGATGAAGATAGTGATGAAAATAATCAAGGCTTAGTATCACAAACAAATGCTGAAATTTATATTACAAAAATAGCCATTCAATATTTAGAAGGGCAGCGCAGACAAGACAATCAACAAGCCACTCTTGATTTGATTTCTGAATACGAACGAATATTGGCTACGTATGAACTAAGTAAAAGTTCAATAAATGGAGTTTCGGACTTATTACGTCAAAATATGGAATTGCATGCGGTTACTTTAAATGCTGAGCTTCAAAAACTTAATGATCTTCATAAAAAAAGTGATATTAGTGAAGATATTTTTAAGTATGAGTCTAAACGTCTTAACAAAATATTGAAAAAAATTAATCTTAATAAGGATAATCGTTCTATATCGATTTGGAGTTTAATGATAAGTTCGTTAATACTAAACTTAAGACGACTAAAAAAATACTTT
The DNA here is from genome assembly GCF_052828685.1 of Daquilactobacillus linshuiensis. Classification (NCBI taxonomy): domain Bacteria; kingdom Bacillati; phylum Bacillota; class Bacilli; order Lactobacillales; family Lactobacillaceae; genus Daquilactobacillus; species Daquilactobacillus linshuiensis. The sequence goes on from NZ_CM128255.1 coordinate 303,516, forward strand.
AAACTAGAATCCAAAAAACATAAAAAAATGATGCACGAAGCAAAAATTTATGAAAAAGAGCTAGCTAAGCACGCTATTAAAAAATTATCTGAGTATTTAAATGAAACTGAAAAAAAATACAACCAAAATCTTGTTTATCAACTAGCTTCGAGTTATCGTCGTAGAGTAGAGACTTTGAAGCATGTGGATAAAGTTATTGAAGATTACGAAGAACAGGTAAATATATTAAGAACTGCTGTATTGTCAGAACAAAGAGTAGCAGTTTTAAATTTACTTGAGCAAGGAAAGATCTCTCGAAAAACAGCTTCAAATATAAGAACAAAAATTAATTATGCGGAAAATTCAATGAATATTGAATTAGAGGAGTAGATATGACTCTTTTAGAATTAAAAAATGTAACTAAAGTTTTTGATGATAATGTTGTTTTGAAAAACATTAATGTAGAAATTGAAAAAGGAAAATTCTATTCAGTTTTAGGACCTTCTGGATCAGGAAAAACAACAATTCTAAGAATTATTTCAGGATTTATGCAGCCAACTAGTGGAGAAGTAATCTTTAATGGGAAAAATATAAGCAATCTTCCTGCTAATAAAAGAAATATGAATACAGTTTTTCAAAACTACTCACTTTTTCCGCATTTAAATGTTTATGAAAATGTTGCTTTTGGTTTGTCATTAAAAAAAATTGATGAAAAAATCATTACAAAAAAAGTAAAAAAAGCATTGAAGTTAGTGCAGCTCGAAAATTTTGAAGGTCGAATGATAGATGAATTATCAGGTGGCCAGCAGCAAAGAGTAGCTATTGCCCGGGCAATAATTAATGAACCGGAAATATTATTGTTAGATGAACCTTTATCAGCATTAGATATGAAGTTACGAAAAAAGATGCAATATGAATTACGACAATTACAACAAGATTTAGGCATTACATTTATTTTTGTTACTCATGATCAAGAAGAGGCTCTTGCAATGAGTGATGAAATAATTGTTATGAATGATGGAATTGTACAACAAAGTGGAACACCTGTTGATATCTATGATGAACCTATTAATCATTTTGTGGCTAATTTTATTGGAGATAGTAATATTGTTGCAGGAAAAATGATTGATGATTATTTAGTGGAATTTGTCGGTAAAGAATTTGAGTGTGCTGATGCAGGTATTCCTAAAAATGAAAAAATAGAAATTGTAATTCGTCCTGAAGATTTAGACATTACTACAAAAGAAAATGGAAAATTGGTGGTTAATGTGGATAGTCAGTCTTTTAGAGGCGATCATTTTGAAATATTGGCACATGATGAAGATGATAATGAATGGTTAATTCATTCAACTAATTTTGCAAAAGAAGAAAAAGGAATTGGATTATTTTTTGAACCAGAAGATATTCATGTTATGCGTTTAAATGAATCTGAAGAAGAATTTGATGCCCGATTAGAAAGTTATGAGGAGTAAATGATGAGAAAAAAAGTCTTTTACATACCTTACTTTTTTTGGATACTGTTTTTTGTGATTGTTCCTATTTTGTTAATCTTTATTCAGTCGCTTTCAATTAACAAAGGCACAAATTTATTTAGTAATTACTTTAACTTTTTTTCTTCTATAACTTACTTAAAGATGACATTTAATTCATTTTTATTTGCATTTATAATTACTTTTTTGTGTTTAATAATTAGTTATCCAGCGGCATATTTTATAGCCAATTCAAAATATGATTCTTTTTTAATTTTATTGGTAGTATTGCCAACATGGATTAATTTGTTATTAAAGGCTTATGCTTTTATTGGTATATTAAGCCACGATGGTACAGTTAATTCTTTTTTGTCATTTTTAGGAGTGGCTCCTAAGCAATTATTATTTACTAATTTTAGTTTTATATTTGTCGCTACTTATATCGAAATTCCGTTTATGATATTGCCAATTTATAATTCGATAAAAGCTCTAGACAAAACTTATATACAGGCAAGTCAAGATCTAGGAGCTACCAAGGTTCAAACGTTTAATAAAATTATTCTTCCTTTAACAATGAATGGAATTAGAACCGGAGTTCAAACTGTATTTATTCCTTCATTATCATTATTTATGCTTACCAGATTAATTGGTGGCAATCGTGTTATTACCTTAGGTACGGCAATTGAAGAACATTTTTTAACAACAATGAATTGGGGAATGGGATCCACTGTAGGTGTAATTTTAGTGATCATAATGGTTATTATCATATTAATTACATCTAAATCTTCAAAAAGAAAGGTAGGTATAAAAGTAGATGAATAAAATTTTTTCAAAAGTTTATTTAATTTTATTATTTGTTATTTTGTATCTACCAATTGCTTATTTAGTATTGTTTGCATTTAATACTGGAAATAGTATGGGAAGCTTTCAGGGCTTTACATTGGATCATTTTAATGAATTATTCTCTGATAATCGATTAATAAGTATAGTGATTAATACTTTTTTGATTGCTATTTTGTCATCCTTAATTGCAACAATTATTGGATTAGCAGGAGCGTTATTCATTGATAGTTTGCACTCAAAAAAATTGATTACAACTTATTTATCATTAAATGATATTTTATTAGTTTCTCCGGATGTTATTATTGGATCGAGTTTTTTAATTTTGTTTACTGTATTAGGCTTTAGTTTGGGATTTATGTCAGTTTTATTGAGTCATATTGCTTTTAGTATTCCCATTGTTGTTTTAATGATTCTTCCAAGACTAAAGGAAATGAATAAAACAATGATTGATGCAGCTCAGGATTTAGGTGCATCAAATCTTCAAGCATTTAATAAAGTAACTTTGCCGTTTTTATTTCCTAGTATTTTGACTGGATTTTTTATGGCATTTACGTATTCTCTTGATGATTTTGCTGTAACATTTTTTGTAACTGGAAATGGATTTGAAACTTTATCAGTGGAAGTCTATTCACGTGCTAGACAAGGTATTAGTTTAGAAATTAATGCTTTATCTGCCTTGATTTTTGTGTTCTCACTGATATTAATTGTAATATATTATTTATTATCAGTCCGCAATAAGAAATCTGTAGGAGTAGGGAAAGGGAGAATAATGTAATGAAAAAAGTAGTTATTTATATCTTCTTATTGCTTAGCCTATGTGGAGTATTTACTGTTGCTAACATCAAATTAAATAAAACTACGGATTCCAATTCTAAAACATTAATTATTTATAATTGGGGAGATTATCTTGACCCTAAATTAATTAAAAAATTTGAAAAAGAATATCATTATAAAGTTATATACGAAACTTTTGATAGCAATGAAGCGATGTTTTCAAAAGTGAAACAAGGTGGAACAAATTACGATATTGCGATACCTAGTGACTATATGATTCAAAAAATGAAAAGTGCAAAACTATTAAAAAAATTAGATAAGAAACAAATTCATGGCATAAATAATATTGATAATTCTTTTTTAAACCTTTCATTTGATAAAAATAATCAGTATTCAATTCCTTATTTCTGGGGGACATTAGGAATTGTTTATGATAAAAGAATGCCTGAAAATATTCAGCCAAAAAAGTGGTCTGACTTATGGAATAAACAATTTAAGAAAAAAGTTCTAATCGTAGATTCTGCTAGAGATATTATGGGGATGTCATTAATAGATTTAGGATATTCTGTAAATTCAAAAAATGATACACAGTTAATCAAAGCTAAGAAACACTTAGATAAGTTGTCGCCTAATATAAAAGCAATAGTTGCCGATGAAATTAAGATGTATATGGAAGATAATGAAGCACCAGTCGCAGTTACATGGTCCGGTGAAGCTTCTGAGATAATGAATAGAAATAAAAATATGACATATGTTGTTCCTAAAGAAGGTAGTAACATGTGGTTTGACAATATTGTTATTCCCAAAACTAGTAAAAATCAAAAGGGCGCATATGACTTTATTAACTTTATGCTAGATCCTAAAAATGCTGCTCAAAATGCTAATTATATTGGTTATGCAACTCCTAATAAATTTGCAAAAAAATATATAAATAAAGAGCAAATTGATAATAAAGAACTCTATCCTAAAAAATCTACTTTAGATAATTTGCAAGTTTATAACGATTTAGGTAAAAAATATATTCAAAAATATAATGATTTATTTTTAGAGTTTAAAATGATATCCAATTAATCAAATAATTGTGTATTTGGTATAATGGGTTTTATAGGTTAGGAGAGAGACAATGACCATATTAAATTATGATATTTTTAGTTGGTCCACATTGACTAACATTATTGATGTTTTAGTAGTGTGGTTTGCTTTGTATAAGTTATTAATGCTTATCAAAGGTACAAAAGCCATTCAGCTTCTAAAAGGAATATTTGTTATTTTAATTATTAAAGGATTCAGTTGGCTTTTAAACTTGCATACTGTTTCTTACTTAATGGATCAAGTTTTAAGTTGGGCAATTATTGCAAGTATCGTTATTTTTCAACCTGAAATCAGACGAGGCTTGGAACACATTGGACGTGCACCATTTTTTGGAATTGGTAATAATGAAGAAACTAATGCTTCTGCTGAAAACTTAATCAGTAGTTTGGATGATGCTATTCAATATATGTCAAAAAGAAGAATTGGTGCTTTAATGACTATTCAAATGAATACAGGGCTTGAAGAGTATATTGAAACTGGTATTCCACTTGAATCGGAAGTTACAGGAGCGCTATTAATAAATATCTTTATACCTAATACTCCACTTCATGATGGAGCGGTTATTATTCAAAATAACAAGATTGCAGTTGCAGCTGCATATTTACCACTATCTGAAAGTAATACTATACCTAAAGAATTTGGTACAAGGCACCGTGCTGCAGTTGGTATTAGTGAAGTGACTGATGCATTAACAATTGTGGTTTCAGAAGAAACTGGTGAAGTAATGATCACAAGAAATGGTCAAATGATGACTAATTTATCACGTGAAGATTATCTAAAATATTTAAATGCTCAATTAAATATTAATAATGAAAAAAGTAGTCTCTTGTCTTCAATTTTTAGTAAAGATGGACAAGGGGGTAAGAAATAATGAAAAATTTCTTTGATAGTAAATATGCATACGCTCTTGTATCTCTCGTCATTGCTATATGGTTATTTATTAGTGTAAGCTCTCCGGGATCACTTTCAACAAGAGATGCTGCAAGTAAACAAATTAAGCAAACTGCAACTAAAGTTGTTACAGTTAAAGATGTGCAAGTTCAAACGAATGTAGATGATGATAAATATTTTGTAACAGGATATCCTAGTACCGTTGATGTTAAACTAACTGGTTCATCATCGTTAGTAGAAACAACAAAGAAAACTAAAAACTTTCATGTTATTTTAGACTTAACAAACTTAGGCGTTGGACAACATAAAGTTAAACTAAGAACAACGGGATTAAATAATGAGATAAAAACAAATATCAAACCTGAATACGTAACTGTCAATATTCAAACAAAAATTTCAAGAGTATTTCCAATTCAAATTGTTTTTGATAAAAGTTCAATAAAATCTGGCTATAAAGTTGCTATGCCAACTGCTAATCCAGATACTGTAACAGTATCTGGTCCAAGGTCTGAAGTAAGAAAAGTTGCTCAAGTTGTCGCTGATGTTGACTTACCTAAAAATATTAAATCTAATATTGATAAAGAAGTTTTATTACAAGCATTAGATAGTGATGGTAAAATAGTTAACGTAGTGTTAAATCCACAGACAACGCACGTATCAATCCCAGTTACAATTCCAAGTAAACAAGTATCACTCACAACTAAACAAACAGGTAGTCCTGTTGATGGCTATGAATATGCCATGAAGTTAGATACTCAAAGTGTAAAAGTATATGGTGATGAAGATACACTAGGAGGAATAAGTGAATTAAGTATTCCGATAGATGTATCTAAAATTAAGTCAGATACTAAAAAAACAATAACACTTACTGATGTTTTTAAAGATCAGATTTGGGATTCAGATCCAAAAACTGTTACTGTGGAAATAACAGTAAAAAAGACAGAAGATAAAAAGAATGATTCTCCAGATACTGACACTAATAAAAATAATAATAATGACGAAAAAAATAATTAAACCAATTTTTCTTAAGGAAGAGGTATTTTAAAATGGGTAAATATTTTGGAACTGATGGAGTAAGAGGCATTGCTAATGTTGGTTTGAAACCAGAGTTTGCATTTAAGTTAGGTAGAGCTGGTGGATATGTATTAACAAAACATACTGAAAAAAAACAACCAAGAGTATTGGTTGCAAGAGATACAAGAATTTCAGGAGAAATGCTTCAATATTCATTAATTTCAGGGCTACTTTCGGTAGGAATTGAAGTTTTAAACTTAGATGTGATAACAACACCATCAGTTGCTTATCTAGTAAAAGCTCAAAATGCAGATGCTGGTATCATGATTTCAGCATCTCATAATCCTGCCCAGGATAACGGAATTAAGTTTTTTGGTTCAGATGGATATAAATTAGCTGATGAAACTGAACTAGAAATTGAAAAATATCTTGATGCAACAGAAGATGACCTACCTAGACCATCGGCACAAGGATTAGGAACAATTGAAAATTATCCAGAAGGATCTTTGAAATACGTTGAATTCTTGAAACAAACAGTTCCTGGAGATTTGTCTGGAATTAAGTTAGTTGCTGATACTGCAAATGGAGCAACAAGTAAAATTGCAGGTAATTTATTTGCTGATTTAGATGTTGACTTTAATATTATTTCTAATAATCCTGATGGAATTAATATCAATGATGGAGTTGGCTCAACTCATCCTGAAAAATTGGCAGCTGAAGTTGTTAAACAAGGTGCACAATTAGGGTTAGCTTTTGATGGTGATGGCGATCGTTGTATTGCTATTGATGAAAATGGGGAAATTGTTGACGGAGATAAGATTATGTTTATCTTGGGTAACTACTTCAAAGACAATGGAACATTGAAAAAAGATACAATAGTAACAACTGTAATGAGTAATATTGGTCTTTATAAAGCTATTGAAGCTAATGATATGAAATCCGTTCAAACTGATGTTGGCGATCGTCATGTTGTTGAAGAAATAAGAGAAAATGGATACTCATTAGGTGGAGAACAATCAGGACATGTAGTATTGTTTGAATTCCATAACACTGGTGATGGTATGCTGACAGGAATTCAATTAATGAATGTGATGAAACAAACTGGTAAAACATTGTCACAACTTGCAGCCCCAGTAAAAACATATCCACAAAAACTTGTTAATGTTTCTGTAACTGATAAAAAAGGTTGGGAAAACTATAGTAAGATAGTCGATTCAATAAAATTAGTTGAAGAAAAAATGGCTGGCGATGGACGTGTTTTAGTAAGACCTAGTGGGACAGAAGACTTATTACGTGTTATGGTTGAAGCTTCAACAGAAGAAAAAGTAAACGAATATTGTGATAGTATCGTTGATGTAGTTAAATCAGAAATTGGAAAATAGAGCTGGAAAGCTCTATTTTTTTGTTTATTTTGGCATTATTGTATATACCAATTATTTCAAAAATAAAGAAATTATAAAAATAGTTGACAATTATCGCCTATGAATGTACATTTATTCTTGTTATTAAATGATGGATTTTAAAAATTTTGTCTATACCAATTTTAAAAAGGAAGATAATTATGTGTGGAATAGTAGGTATAATAGGAAATAATAATGCTAAGGATATTTTAATAGATGGATTAAAAAAACTTGAATATAGAGGATATGATTCCGCTGGAATTTTTGTAAATAATGGACAAGAAGATTTTTTAGTTAAAGAAGTCGGAAAAATAAAAGAACTAGAAAATGCTATTTCAAGTAATGTTAATGGCGCAATGGGAATAGGTCATACTCGTTGGGCAACTCATGGTAAGCCAACAGTTGAAAATGCTCATCCTCAATTTTCAGAAGATGAGAGATTTTATTTGGTTCATAATGGTGTTATTACAAATTATGAGGAATTGAAAAATACATATTTATCAAATGTAAAATTTGCTAGTCAAACAGATACAGAAGTAGCGGTACAGTTAGTTTCTTATTTTTCAAAACAAGGGATGTCAACGTTAGAAGCATTTAAGAAGACTGTTAACTTAATTAAGGGATCATATGCATTTGGTATGGTAGATAAAAAAAATCCAGATGAAATATTTGTGGCTAAGAATAAGAGCCCGCTTCTAATAGGTTTAGGTGATGGCTTTAATGTTATTTGTTCAGATGCCATGGCAATGATTGAACAGACAAATCAATTTGTTGAATTGATGGATAAAGAAGTTGTAGTTTTAGAAAAAAATTCTTATACGATTTTTGACAAAGATGATAATGAAATCCAAAGAAATTCATATACAGTAGATTTAGATCCTGATGATATTTCAAAAGGCACTTATGAACATTACATGCTAAAGGAAATAGATGAACAACCAGCTGTAATGAGAAAAATAAGTGAAAGTTATTTTGATAACAATGATGATGTAAAAGTTGAAGAAAAGTTAGTAAATGATATGGCTCAGGCTGATAGAATCTATATTGTAGCTGCCGGAACTAGTTATCACGCTGGTTTAGTCGGTAAAACTCTAATTGAAGAAATGACTGACATACCTGTTGATGTAAAAGTGGCAAGTGAGTTTGGATATCATATGCCTAAGCTATCAAAACATCCGTTCTTTATATTCTTATCACAAAGTGGAGAAACCGCAGATAGTCGCCAAGTTCTTGTTAAAGTTAAGGAATTAAACTTACCAACCCTAACTATTACAAATGTTAAAGATTCAACACTTTGGAGAGAATCAACCTATCAAATGCAGTTATTTGCGGGGCCTGAAATTGCAGTTGCTTCTACTAAAGCTTATACTGCTCAAATTGCAATACAGGCAGTTTTAGCAAAAGCTGTAGGAGAAAAAATGAATAGTCAAAAAGCTAAAGAACTAGATTTAAAAGAAGAATTGGCTTTAGCTGCAAATGGAATGCAATCAATGGTTGATGAAAAAGAAATGCTAAAAAAATTAGCTCATGAATTCTTTATTAATCAAGCACATGCATTTTATATTGGCCGTGGAGTTGATTATGACGTTTCTTTAGAAGCAGCCTTGAAATTAAAAGAAATTTCTTATATTCATACTGAAGGTTTTGCAGCGGGTGAATTAAAACATGGAACAATTTCTTTGATTGAAGAGGGTACGCCAGTTGTTGCTTTCATTAATGATCCAAATACATCAGAACATACACGTGGAAATATCAAAGAAGTACAAGCCAGAGGTGCCAATGTATTGGTTATTTCAAATGAAAAATATAAACAAGACAGTGATCAAATTGTCTTAAGTTCAATTAATGAGATGTTGGAGCCATTAATAAGTATTATACCGGCTCAAATCCTTGCCTATTATGCAAGTTTAGAACGTGGTAATGATGTTGATCAACCAAGAAATCTAGCTAAGAGTGTAACTGTAGAATAAAAGAATCCTCGAAAGAGGATTTTTTTATTTATGTTATTATATTAGTTATAGATTTAAAAGGACGGTTATTTTGCGAAACAAAAAAATAAGTTTATTTTCAACAACAATGATTTCTTTAAGCGGATTAATAGGTTCTGGGTGGCTGTTTGGTTCAGGAATTGCTGCTCAAGAAGCTGGTCCAGCTGCTATTATATCTTGGATATTAGGGGCTATAATAATAGGTTGTGTTGCATTAATTTATGTAGAGTTAGGTTCGATGTTTCCTATAGGTGGTGGAATGAGTAGGTATGCTCAGTTTACACATGGTTCATTGTTAGGGTTTATCTCTTCTTGGGCAAATTGGTTAGGATTATTGACATTGTTGCCTATTGAAGCAGTTGCTACAATTCAATATATGAGTACTTGGCCTTGGAAGTGGGCAAGTTGGACTAAAATATTCTTTAAACAAGACGATATTACTATTAGTGGTTTGATAGCTGTCATTGTAATGATGATAATTTTTACATTGTTAAATTATTGGACTGTCGAATTAATGTCACGATTTACTAATGTTGTTATTGTATTTAAAATGCTGATTCCTATATTAACGATATTATTGTTTATGATGAGTTCATTTCATACTGAGAATTTCGGAGCAAGTTTGCAACAATTTATGCCATATAATACAGCACCGATATTTACTGCTATTAGTTCAGCAGGTATTATTTTGTCGTATAATGCTTTTCAAACGGTTATTAATTTAGGCAACTCTATGAAAAATCCCGAGAAAAATATGTCAAGAGCAATAATTATTTCTCTTGCAATTAGTGCAGTTATCTATATAACATTACAGGTAACTTTTATTGGTTCCTTACCCGTTGAGTTGATAAAAAGCGGATGGCAAAACGTTTCATTTACTTCGCCATTTGCTAATTTAGCAGTTTTACTAAATTTGGGATGGTTTACTACATTGTTATATCTAAATGCTTTTATTTCGCCTTTAGGATCAGGAGTGGTATTTACAACCTCAACAGCAATGACTTTGTATAGTATGACTGATAATCGACACTTACCTAAATTTTTAGGTGTACAAAATAAAAAATATGGTATTCCTAGAAATGCAATGCTATTTAATTTATTTGTTGGAATAATCATTATTGTTGTTTTTAAAAAATGGTCGATATTATCAAGCATGATTTCATCCATGATGTTAATAGCTATGTTGACTGGACCTGTAATTTTGATTGCTTTAAGACGACTTGCTCCAGAGTTTGTTAGACCCTTTAAGGTGAAATTTGCAAATGTATTTGCTCCTATTACATTTAGTATAATTTCTTTAGCAATATATTGGGCAAAATTTCCAACTACTATAGAAGTGATAGGTATTATATTGTTAGGTTTACCGATTTATTTTTATTATGAGAATAAACTTGGATGGAATGATTTTAAAAAGCAATTAAAAGGAAGTCTGTGGATACTATATCTATTATTATTCTTAGGTATAATGTCTATTATAGGAAGTAAAGAATTCGGTGGTTTAAATTGGATACATTATCCGTTGGATTTTGTTGTGATAATTATTGTTTCATACATTTTTTATTTAATGGGATTAAATGGAGCATATAAAACAGAAGATTTTAGCTTTGCAAAAAAAATTAACGAAAAATTGTGAGAAAGATGCCTAAAAAAATTGAGAAAATTGCAGGAATAATTTTTATCGTAATGTTAGTTTCTATATTCATTAGTTCTTCAATGACATATAAGCAGCAAACAATGGTTCCAACATTCAGTAAATATTTAACGAGTAAGCCATTATATGGACTATTGAGTAATTTTCATATTCATTATGATGGTGCTGACCAATCAATTCAAACAGTTGGATATTATAAGTTTGTTGAATTTATAATACGAAAAGGAGCACATTTTGGCAGCTATTTTATAATGGGAGCTACTTTGTGGGTGGCTACATTTAGCCAAGTAAAATCAAAATTGACATTGTTTATGTTCTCATGGTTAAGTGTAACTGGACTTGCTTCCTTAGATGAATTTCATCAACAATTAACAGGTGGAAGAACACCACTAGTTGACGATGTAATGATTGATAGTTGTGGTGCTTTGATTGGAATAATAATGACGATTATAATTTTTAGCATTATTTATAAAACTAGAAGAAAAAAGCTATTTTAAAATAGCTTTTTTTTTGATAAAATGTAGGAGGTTTTCATAATTAAATTATAGAAAGAAGGACGCAAGATGTCAGGACATTCAAAATGGCACAATATACAAGGTCGTAAAAACGCCCAAGACGCAAAACGTGGAAAAATTTTCCAAAAAATTTCACGTGAATTATTCATGGCTGCAAAAGGTGGTGATCCTGACCCTGCGAACAATGCTGCACTTCGCTTGGTAATGGATAAGGCTCGTGCTGCTAATATGCCAAAAGATAATATTAAAAGAGCTATTGACAAAGCTGTTGGTGGTTCAGCAGATAACTATGAAGAAATCACTTATGAAGGATATGCACCAGGTGGTGTAGCTGTTTTAATTGAAGCATTAACAGATAACAAAAACAGAACTGCTTCATCAGTTCGTGTTGCAATAACAAGAAATGGTGGAAGTATGGGTTCGGCTGGTTCGGTTGCATATATGTTCGACCGTAAAGGATACATTGCAATTGATCGCACAACAACAGATGCAGATGAAGATCAAATGCTTGAAGATGTAATGGATGCTGGTGGAGATGATTTGCAAACATCAGATGAAGCATTTGAAATTTATACAGAAGCAACAGATTTTACAGCAGTTCGTGACGCTTTGGAAGCTAAAGGTTATGAGTTGGCAAATGCCGAATTAACAATGATTCCACAGAATACGACACCTGTTCCTGCTGATAAAAAAGAACAATTCCAACACATGATTGAGCAATTAGAAGACGATGATGATGTTTCAAATGTTTATACAGCCGCTGAAGAAGATGACGAATAAGATTTTAAGGGATACATTATCAGCATTTCTTATTATTAAAAAAGTGATTAAAGAATTTCTATTTATAGAAATTCTTTTTTATTTTGCGTAATTAGTTATAAGAATGGAGGTGAGAAAGTGGAAGTTCAAGAATTTACTGAGAATTTATTTAATAGGGCAATTTTAAATTTTGCATCTGATATTTTTTTAATTCCTATAAAATCAAAAATTCAAATTAGTTTTAAATTAAGTAATTCTAGAAAAAATTTTAAAGAGATAGATAGTGATTTTGGAAATAAGCTGATTAATTATCTTAAATTTCAAGGGAATATGGATATAAGTGAAAAAAGAAGGCCTCAAATTGGTGCATTTAAATATAAAGAAACAAATGTAAGACTTTCTTCTGTGGGTAATTATTTGGGACAAGAAATTTTAGTTATTAGAATTATTTATAAAACTAAATCTTCATTTCAAGATATTTCAAATTTTAAGTCATCACTAAATAAAAGCGGCCTAATTTTATTTAGTGGACCTATGGGTTCTGGTAAAACTACTTCAATGTATGGACTTGCTAGAGAACTTTCAAAATCAAAAACAGTAATGTGTATTGAAGACCCTACTGAGATTCATGTTGATGGCTTTATCCAACTTCAAGTTAATAATGATGCAAAGATTACTTATGAGTCATTAATTAAATCGAGTCTTCGTCAAAGACCAGATGTTTTGATTATTGGAGAGATAAGAGATAAGAAAACAGCTGAGTTAGTCATAAAAGCTGCATTGAGCGGTTATCTTGTAATGTCGACTGTTCATGCTAAATCAAAGTATTCAGTCATAACAAGAATGTTAGAGTTTGGAGTAGAAAAATACTCTTTAAAATCAGTTTTAAACATTATTTCTTATCAACGACTCATTCCAACGATTAAAAATGATTTAATTTGTGTACAAGATTTATTGAAAGAAAATTTTGAAGTTTCCAATGAAATAGATGAGTTTAAAGATTGGCGATTATTACTAGATGATTTATACAAAAAGAATGTTATTAACAAAAAAATACTTGAAGAATATTGTTATGGATAAAAAAATCAAAAAAAATGAGCAAGCAGATATTTTATTTACACTTGGGAAACTTTTAAATAACGGCTTCTCAATAGCTAGTTCTATTAAATGTTTAAAAATTAAATATAACAAGTATATTAAAATATTTAAAAAAATTGAATGTGAACTGCAAAATGGTGAAAAATTGACTAACAGTTTCAAATTATTAGGCTTATCTGAAATAATAGTTTCTCAATTATGTATTGCAGAAGAAAATGGGTTATTAAAAAGCATTGTTAGACAAACTGGAGAACTTTTAAATATTCAAAATAAACAACTAAAGAAGATTAAATTATTGATGTTATATCCAATTTTTATTTTTTGCTTCTTGTTAGTGATTCTTGTTTTTATCAAATTGTTTTTTAAATTTGACTATGAGCCATCGTTTTTTAGTAATTGTTTAAACATACTTGATTTAGTGATGGCTGGGGTTATTTGTGGATTAGTGATTATCTCAATATATAAATTGATAAAAATTAAAAAATCTAGCAGCTTTGAAGCTATTAATCAAAAAATTAAATTACCCATAGTAGGTAAAATTTATAAGTTATATTGTGAGTACAACTTATTATTTGGTATAGGATCTATCATAAAAAATGGTTTAAAAGTTTCTGATATTTGTAAATTGAGTTTTTCTAATAATTCATTATATGAAAATCTTCGTATTAAGCTAAATAAAGAACTGAGAAAAGGAGTGAGCTTATCTGATTTTATTAAAGATAATAGGTTTATACCTAATGAATTAGATATCTTATTGTCTTATGGAGCTAATCATGTTGATTTAGGAAATGAAATACTTGTTTTGGCCCAACTTAAATATGATGAAACAATGGATGAATTAAAGAAAGTAACGGTAAAATTACAACCACTTGTTTTTGGAATAATTGCAGTTTTAATTTTGATTACGTATTTAAAAATATTAATTCCTGTTTACGGAATGATGGAAGGAATGTATTAAAAATGAAGAAAAATTTGAAAAGAAGGTCCGGCTTCACCCTCATCGAAATGGTTTTTGTGATTTTTATAATTTCTTTATTATTATTGATAATAATACCTAATATCTCTCAACAAAAATCACATGCGACAAACAAAACTGATGAGGCATTTATTACAACAATACAAGGGCAAGCCGACTTATACGAGGGAGATGGTACTCCTAGTTTAGAACAATTGGCTAAGGAACACTATATTTCTGAAAAACAATTAAAGCACGCAAATGAAAAAGGAATAACGATTCATGATGGAACAGTCGAAAAAGGTAAATAGAAATGGTTTTACTTTAATTGAGACAACAGTAGCATTGTTTATACTTACTTTAATATTTGCTATCCCAATGAATTCTTATTCTAAATTTAATAATAATCTATCTAAATCAACTTTTATTAGTGAGTTCAAGTCAAATTGGAATTATTCGTTAGTTAATTCAAAAATAAATCAAGCTACGATACTTGTGCATCTGAATAAAACTACTCAGGATATAACTTTTAAAAATTCAATTTGGAAAAAGAAAATAATCGTTCCTAAGAATTTTTATTTAGAATCATCAGGCACTGTAAAGATTGGAAGTGATGGTACGGTTCGTCCATTTACAATGGCAATACGGGATTTAGATACAAATAAATTATTAAAATTTAAAGTGCAGATGGATTGGGGTGAAATTATTGTTGACTAAGGGATTCATTATACCTGAAGCATTAGTTGGATTGACAATAACAATAATGAGTTGTTTAGTTTTAGTAATTTCATTTCAAAATATGAATCAATTTTCTGATAAACAAAAAGATAAGGTTAATGCTCATTTATCTTTTATTGAAATGAATGACTCTGATATAAAATCTTTAAAAATTAATAATGAAGTGTATCAATTAATTGAAAAAAATAATAAATATTTTATTAGAAACATTAATAGAGGTTCTGTTTTTGAAATTAAAAAAAGATAGTAAAGGTTTTATTTTATATGAAATGTTAATTTACTTATTTATTTGTGGTATTTGTTTTTCTACTATTTATAATGAAATTTTTTTTACAAAGAAAGTAATGACTCGTGAATCTTTAGAAGTAATTAATTGGCATAGTTCTATGATGAAATTAAGTAATATGATAAATAATTCTGAAATAGTTGAGTTAGATAATAGAAAGTTAGTCTTTAAAACGAGTTCTGATTATAAAGAACCCCAAAAGATTTATGAACTAGGGAAGTATAAAAAGATGCTAAGGATTAGTGGATCATCATCAGGACATATGCCGGTACTTAATGATGTAAATCAAGTCTCATTTAAATGCAAGGACGGATTTTTATGTATGAAGGTAGTTAGAACAAATGGCAAAATTTTTGAACAAATTTTTAAGATTAAAAACAAAAGCATCAGTTTTACTGGTTTCAGTAATGGTTTTACAGTTAACGACAGGTTGTTTGTTAATAAAAGTAAAATCATTTTATAATGAGATTACTAATATTCAGCAGTTAGATAAGTCATATCAAAGAAAAATAAATTCAATATTAGAAAATAAATAAACCTGGATAAGTTACTTGTAATACTATTTTTTTATTTGTAAAATTACATAGTAAGAAATATGAGGGATATTTATGGCAGAAGAAAAAATTGAACAGTTATTTAAGCAATTGGTGGCAACGACTACTATTTTAAAAGATTCCTTACAAGTAAGTAATCATGATGCGTTATCTGAAAATATTCACGATTTATTAACTGGTGAAGTATTTGTTGAAAATGGCGCTCCAGATAAAAAAACAGTTGATAAATTAGAAAAACTCTATAACGATATGAGTTTAAGTGGATTTACTAAAGAAAATATTTTTAATGTTATGCAGTTAGCAATTTTAAAGGCAGAACAAGATGATAATACAGAAGTAAATAAATTAATGACACCAAGTTCTGTAGCTATGATAACTAGTATAGTACTACACGAACTAATTGTTTCATTGAATGTCAAGAGTACAAGTCTTCTTGATCCGGTAATTGGAAATGGGAATTTAATGTTGCAGTTAATAAATAATATTGAAAGTACCACAGATACTAAATTAACAGGTATTGGAATTGATAATGATGATTCATTATTAAGTGTTGCAGATTCTTATTCACAATTGATAGATACTAACTTGGAGTTATATCATCAAGATTCTGTTTCAATGTGGCCCGTATCTGACCTTGATTTTGTAATAGCTGACTTACCAGTCGGATATTATCCAATGGAAGAAGGATTAGATAAATTTGAAACTAAGTCAAAAAGTGGAAAATCATATGCTCACCATTTATTAATTGAAAATTCAATGAAACATTTAAAAAATGGTGGTTTTGGACTATTTATAGTACCAAGTGAAATATTTGAAACAAATCAGTCTGAAAGCCTAGCCAAGTGGATGGTTTCAAATGTATACTTACAGGGAGTCCTAAGTTTTCCAACTGACATGTTTCACTCAAAGTCTGCACAAAAATCATTAGTCATTTTACAAAAACATGGTGATGGTGCTAATCAAGTTCAAAATGTTTTGATGGGAGAAATTCCCTCGTTAAAAGATATAAAACTGGTTAAAAGATTTGAGTCAGAAATAAAAAAATGGGCTGAGACAAATTTTAAATAGGGAGTGATCATCTTGAGTAAAATATTATCTGTAAATTCTGGTAGTTCAACATTAAAATGGAAATTATATGAAGTTCCATCTGAAAGTGTGTTAGCTGAAGGTATGGTTGATAGACTAGGCTTACCGGGTTCTGTATTTACTATTAAATACAATGGAGATAAACGTGAAATAAATGAAGATATAAAGTCTCATGAACAAGCTGTTAATATGTTGTTAGATAATCTTATTGATATGGGTGTACTACAAAATATTGAAGAAATACAAGGTGTAGGACATCGTGTCGTATCTGGTGGAAGTGAATATACAGACTCCGTTGTAGTAGATCAAAAAGTTCTTGAAGGTATTGAAAAATATGCAGAATTTGCACCACTTCATAATCCAGCCGAACTTAAAGGGATTGAGTCATTTATGAAGATTTTGCCAAATGCTTCTCAAGTTGCTGTTTTTGATACAGCATTTCATACTTCAATGTCTAAAGAAAATTACCTTTACAGTATTCCTTATGAGTACTATGAAAAGTATGGAGTTAGAAAATTTGGAGCCCATGGTACCTCACATAAATATGTTTCTATGAAAGCTGCTGAAGTTCTTAATAAGCCGTTAGAAGACTTAAAAATGATTACTATGCATATTGGTAGTGGGGTTTCTATTACTGCTATAGATGGTGGTAAATCTGTTGACACTTCAATGGGGTTCACGCCATTAGCAGGTGTAACTATGAGCTCACGTTCAGGAGATATTGATGCTTCTTTAGTTGCTTATTTAATGGAAAAAGAAGGAATTAAAGATCCGGAAGAAATGATTGATATTTTAAATAATAAATCAGGATTACTAGGTATATCGGGGGTATCTCCTGATATGCGTGATTTACTTGCAGCTAAGGATGATAATCCTAGAGCTCAATTGGCTATTGATATTTTTATTAATCGATTGGTTAAATATGTTGGATCATACATTGCCTTACTGGGTGGTGTGGATGCAGTTGTATTCACAGCCGGAATGGGCGAACATAATCCACAAATTAGACAGGCAGTTATTGATAACTTTAAATATGTTGGTATGAAAATGGATAAAGAACGTAATGAGACCGGTAATGGTCCACGAGTAATAAGTGCTGACGATTCAAAAGTAGATGTTTTAATGATACCAACAGATGAAGAATTAATGATTGTTAGAGATGTTGTTAGATTAACAAAATAAAAAGCCTTTTGGGCTTTTTTTGTTTGCTCTAAGTTTTAATTAACGTTACAATATTAAAGTGAATTCGGGGTCGTTAAGGATTCGACATGTGTAATAGCGTGTGAACTGCACTTCGTAGTGTCCACTACGTTAAAAGGACACAGTTTAATTATAACTGCAAAAAATAATAACTCTTACGCAGTAGCTGCTTAATAACCAGCACTACGTGATCCATCTGAATTCGTCCCAGGTTCAGTCATGGGTCCTAAAGAATGGGACTACGTTTAATTATGCATTCTGAATAATTAAAAAGAGACTGATCAGGATAGCCATTATGGCTTGCCTGGTTGTGTGGCGTACATAGTGGCGAAGTTTAAGTAGCACAACTATGAGTGTAGAGGTTTACATAGCGTTATGCTTGGACGCGGGTTCGACTCCCGCCGACTCCATTGGGCGTATTTTAAAGACTGTTATATGATGATAAAACATTGATATAATAGCTTTTACTGTTTCTTGAATTTCAAATGATTTCATTGTTTTTGATAAAAAGGGTAGTTAAACGGGTAGTTAAACGGGTAGTTAATAAATTTAACCATCGGGGCAGTAAAGGAAAATAAATTATTTTCCTTTTTTTGACAAAAATAATAATACAATTATTTTAAATTAAAGAATTTTGAAAATATGGCAACAATAATTCCAGCAATAATGCTACCAATTATTCCTATAATCCATTTTAAAATTTTTTTTGAATTTTGTTTTTTTGAATCATTGAAATAACCTATTTGAGATTGATTAATTTTATTGTTATTACCAATATTTATTCTTAATTTTTTCATGATATCCCTGCTTAATATGAAAGGTCTAATATTTATGTCTAAAAGAAGTGATTTATTAATCGATGTATTATCTAAAAATCCAGATATAGAAAATGTAATGCTTAGATTAAAAGTAATAATATCAGATATTCCTAATTCTGAAAATATTCAAAATTGGTTGAATAATGAATTGACGGGGTATCCTAATGGAGAAGAATTACCTAAATATCGCCATTTACATGGATATATATATGGTAATTTCGTAGTTAATTATAATACACAGTATACACATTCCCTAGTTCCTTTGAAAATAACAACGTTGGAGAAAGATATAATTGAAAGTTTAGAGGATTTAAAAATAAGTGATTCTATCAGTGTTATAGTTTCAACCATGGCAAATAATGAAAAAATAGGAGTGCCAGTTCCAACTGAATTATTGTATTCAATTTCTTCGGAAAAATTACAACTTAGTTCTGCAGTATCAGAAGTAGATGCATCTAGACTAAATGAAATTATTTCAGAAATAAAAAATAAACTTATTGAAATAATTCAAAAATTAGAAAACCAATTTTCTGTCGAATCTATTAATAAATTAGATGTAAAAGATGAAATTAAAGAGAATGTAAAAGAAATTAAGAAACTAAATATAAATATCGAAAAAATTATTTTTGGAGATTCTATTAAAATTGGTGACAATAATACAATAAAAAAATCAAAATTAGGTTTCTTAAAAAAAATAATTAAATGATTTTTTTATTTATCATTAGTAATAAAAGTATAATCTATATTAATTTTATAGGGAGTTTGAGAAAATAAGTCAAATAAGCTATAGTTGTAACTGGCTCTTTTTTTAATTATATTTAATATAGTTAAAAAAGGAGCTTTTTATTATGGTTGATACGATATCTATTAAAGGATATAAAGAAGAAAAAATAGTAACAAAGTTTTTAGAAAATATGGATATTATTACAGACGAAGCTACATATTCTACTTTGAATTTATTGAATGATATCTTTAAAAAAATGGGATATAAAACTATTTTTGATTTGGAAACTAGTACATTGACTGTAGTAAAAAATAATAAATACTATAGTGTAAGAGTTGGACTAACTGGAGTTAATCAAGAACAGGCTAAGGCAGTAGAAATGGGTAGCCATACATTAGCTCTATTAAATAGAATTACAAAAAAGGTTTATGATGGATTTATATATGTAGATAGAGGGTACTTTTCTGACGAAGCTAAAGAATACGCTAAAAATAGTGAGAGAATAACTTTAATAGACCGAAAGCAACTGTTTCAATTGATGTCTAAGTATTATGAAAATGTTTCAATGGGTGATTATTATAAGTCAATCGAAGTGTTAGAAAACTGTAGAAGAGCTGAATGTAATGGAAAAATGATATATACATTGCAAGTTGAAAAATTAAATACAATTAAAGTTAGTGATACATACATGCATTGTTTAGATTGTGGAATGAAGTTTTTTAATAAAGATAATTATAAAATAGTAAGCGATAATTAAAAAAAGAGTACTGATCAGATTGACCAGTACTCTTTTTAGTTTGTTAATGCTTTATAATCTTTAATGAAATAATATACTCCAGTTGGACCAAGGATAAATGTAAAAGGTAGTACAAATCCACTAAACATAAAAATTAAAAATATTTTAAATAGATTAGTTCCTATATTAGTAGAAACACTTTTTTTATAACCTGGTACAAACCCATTATGTCCTACTCTTATCATTACTTTACTATATTTTGTTGAAAACCTGTTTTTTTCAAAAAATCTTTTACTTGATTTTTTGTGATAAAGTTTTCCTATTGAGAACCAGCTAAATGGCAACATTAATAAAATAATGATAAATAAATATATTGTAAATTTGGGATATATGTATGTATCTGTCCAAGCTTTAAATGAAATTGTAATAAAAAAACAAATTGGCACATAGAAGTATAATCCCTTAATTATCATATCTTTCATAAATTGTTTTTTCATAAACAAATTAATTTCCTTTCTTTAAAACAATATCACTAACAGAGGCTAATTTAATTTTTAACATATGATATTGTTTTTCTTTCATTTCAGCACTATCAATAATATTTGAAAATGTATCTGTTCCCAAAGTATTGTCTAATTCTTTAACCATTTTCAAAGTAGAACCATATTGATAAGCCATATGATTAACACTTGTCTCATAAATATCTTCTTTAGGTTTCATCTCAAGCTTCAGCTTAGCAACTTCTCCTAAAAATGCGTCCCATTCAATATTTAAGGGCCAGTATTTTTTATTAGTACTTCTTTTATCACGAAAACTTATATACGTACTTAAAATATTTTTTGCAGTTTGCAATTCATCACGTGTTAGCATTAGCTTTGATATTAAGTCTTGCGCATAATCGTCCATAAATCTCAATTCATAACGATTTTTTATTTCAATTAAATCACGAGATATCTTTAGTTTTTCAGACTGTTCATAATCTTTTTCATAAAAAACAACTCTCATGTTTGATTGGGGAGATCCAAAATATAATGTCTTACCACGACTTTTTCCATCGGAATTAATAGTCCCATTTGTATTAACAGTTCTAAATTTTGAAATACACTCTCCATCTTCTACTTTACTAATTAATTTTGAAATATCTAAAAATCTATAATAATCATTAATTGCTAAATCAATTCTTTTAAATACCCCATTGACAGAAAAGCACTTATTAAAAAAATGATACCATTCAGAATTTTGAAATACTAAATATTTTTCAAACTCTCTACAACCTTGACCGGTCATTAAAATTAGAACACCCTTATTAGTTAACTTAGGCTCATCATACATTACTTTTATATTTTCTAAGGTATACATTGAATTATACCCATAAAATCCATTCTTTTCTTTAAAAAACATTTTATGATTTAATCCCAAAATATTATCAATAACTAACTCTGGTTGAATATCATCAATACGAATTCTTATATAATCATAAATACAGTTCATTTTATTTCCACTTTTTAAGTATGGCATAAGCCCATAAATTTTCTTCATAACTTCATCTGATAAATTTTTTTTATTATTTTCTATTTGATTATAATAACTACGACTAACTTCTAATAAATTAGACATTTCTTTTTGCGTATAGTTATTCCTAATTCTATATGCCTCTAACTCTTTTGAAACCTTTATTATCATCACGTCCTTTTTTAGTAACATTTATTAGCTACAAATGTTGCTAATAAATTTTGTATTAAAATCCCTTTATATTAACTTTTTAAGCTATAACCTATGAGGAATAATTGTCACCAGACCCCCTTGTTAATAACAGGGGGTCTAAATTAGCGTCAGCGAACAAAGTTCGCCTCCGCTTGCGACTTCAAAAATTACCATTCCGTGCTACGACACTCCGCACTCCATTCATAAAGTGAGTCTCACACGGCTTAATGCCGTGCTTACGCTTCGACACTCGCTAACTCACTTTATGTATTTTTATCGTCGAATGGTTATTATGCGTTGCGAAGTTGTATAAGTTCTTTTTGAAATGCTTCTTTATCAAATTGCTCGGGTGGTGTAGTCTCTTCTAATGATTGGAAACCATTTTCACTTTGATAATCTAATGCCGTTAGATTTTGATATTCCTGCATATTAATAACATTATCTCTACTGTTCTCAATACTTTCTTCATTTTCTAACATCTCTGCTTTGATATCATCAGGATTACTCATTGAAGTATCAGCTTGAATATTGTCAGTATTTTCGGCATTCTCTAGATTATTTTCATCAGCATTATCTAATTCATCAGAATCAATATCATCTAGCGTTTCATTATCTAATGTTTGATTTTCTTGTTCTTCTAACTCTTCTTCATTTTCTTTTGGAACTTCATTATCATCAGGTACATTGTTAACATCTTCATCATTATCTGGATTACCCTTAATTGCATCAGCCAAATTATTTATTCCACTATTTAATTTATCTAAGGTATGTGGGGTTAAACTCAAATCGTTTTGATCAATTTGATGTTGTTTACTCAAATCAGTATTAGGATTTACTGCCTGTACTACTGAATCTGGCATTGTATTTTTAACAGCAGTTGAACCCATACCAATAACTGTTTTCATTAATGAAAATATTGGTTTTCTTAATAAAATTATTGTTATTAATAACATATTCTTAAATAGTAGATTTCCAGTATAACCTGCTACGCTATCTCTGCTAATTAAATCATCAACGAATATTATTACCAATCTAAATGAAAGCATTATTAATCCTAATCCAGCTTTTGATAATAAGACCATCATCATTCCTTTGACCCCTCCAAAAAACATATTATTAAATCGAGGGAATATACTTAGTATGGCAAATATTGGTAATAATAAGTCTATTAATACAGCCAAAAATTGAAGTACAAGGTTTAATATTGATATAACCGATTGTATAAATCCAAATATAAGAGTTTGAAAAATAGAATTTACAGATACAGTGAGATGAAATGGTAATTGGTCAGCCATCAAATACCTATTTTTAGAGAAATCCACTTTAGATAATTTATTAGTAATTTCCTTGGAAGTTTTCTCATCCACTTTGTTAGATAAAAATTCATCAATTGTTTTACCATCAATTGTACGTTCTTTAATTTTTTTAGTATTCGTAGTACCGTAATTCATTAAGTAATAAGGTTCTTCAACTGATTCTAGAAAATATGAACTTCTCAGATTATAAGCTGCGGACTGTAAAGAGTCTCCCTTACCATTATTTACTAGTTTATCTTGTGAGATTGTACCTGCCGAACTAATATCCGCTTGTATTTCTGTTGTGGCACCATTAATTACTTGCATAAAATAGCCACTTTGTTTAAACCATATTCCACAAGCTATTATTATTAAAAATGTTTTAAAAAGCTGTTTAAATGCTTTTTCTGGTGAAACAGTAATAAATAGAACTGCACAAGAAGCGACTACAAAAGCTAAAAAAAGTAATCCTACAGAACTAAACAGTGAATGGTACATTTTATCTGCAATGTTTCCAACTATATCTGCATAAGTACCAAATATATTGCCTTTCATTGAATACTTAATTACGGTATCAAACCCTGTCCAAAGTAGCTTATTAAGACCAAAGAAAAAATTAGTCAATGAGTTTAATATATTTGAAACGCCTGAATCTACAAAATTAAACCAACCACCATCTGGCTTAAATAGACTTTGATAGTATGTTAAATCATACTTTCCTAACTGATTGTCTACAGCAAGTACTGGACTAGTCTTTACAAATAATAAAAAAGCAAATATTGGTATAAGTAATATTTGTACTTTTTTTTTCAATAATTACCTTCTTTCCTATTTTAAACACTTAATAGGTCCTTTTTTTCAAGACTTTCGATAACTCTAAAAGTAATAACTCCAAGCATTTCAAGTTCACAAAAAGATTGAATTAATTCTTCTTTATGAAATTTACAATTTATCATGATTTCATTTATACTAAAGCTTTTAGAAGTATTGTTAAAAATGAATTTAGCTGTTTTCTTTGCTTGCTTACTCATATTTCTAAAGTTATACTCTAATTCAAATACATTAATTGAATACTTTAATTCTTTCATATTTAGACCTACCTTATTTTTAATGTTAAAATATCTATGTTCTTTATATTTAGAATAGTTTGTTTAATACCCGCGGATACTTCCAATATCCATGGGTATTTTTTATATATTGTTTTTTTTACCTGCCCCGACGGCTCATCTTTTTATTTGAAATTTTTGTTTTTTCTTATATATAAATAATCGCTCAATAATTATATTTCAACTCAACAATTACATCATGGCGTTAAAGATTATTTAAAATCCGCAACTATACCTGTTAGGTTCGTACCACTCACTATAAGCACTACGTCTGAAAGTTTTAATAGATAACTTACAACTCATTACTTATTTAGTTTTCAAAGGACAAACTAGAAATAACTTCTAGCAATAGCTAGGTAAGAGAATTGAACTCTTACTAAATTCCAAACTAGCTTTTAATGATTCAAATAGAATTCATCAAGTTCATGCCGATTATATAAAGTAATACCAGCAACCTCATGACTTGGTAATTCTGCAAGTCTAAACTTATCAAACGTTACATTAGATACTCTTAAATATTTAATTGCTTCTTTTTTTCTAAACCATTCTTGATTATTAATATTAGAAGTATCTTTTATTCTTGAGATTTCATTATTGATTAAATCTCTAATTTGCAATGCTATTTCTTGTTTTTGATTTTCATTTAAAATGATTTCAACCATTTCAGCACTCCTTTTAATTAACTTTTATGTTAATAATATATCATTAACTTTAAAGTTAATCAACCTTTTTTGACTTTAAAGTTAATTTAAAATATAATTCAACTGTTAAGGAGAAAATAAGATGAAAAATAATATAAAATTTTTAAGGGAAGAACATAACCTTAGTAGACAAGATTTAGCTAAATTAATGAATGTTAGTACGGCTACAATTACATATTGGGAGCAAAACAAGAGACAGCCAAGAGTTGATAAGGCTGAAAGGTTAGCTAAAATACTTCATGCAACAGTTCCATATCTGACTGGTGTTACTGATTACATACCTTACATAGAAGAGTACAAAGACTACAAGAGCAATTTGTCTAACGCAAATAATATTGAAATTAGACATACAATTTTGTCTGAAGATGAATATGATATTTTAGATAACATTCATTATTTAAATGAATCACAACTAAAAGAAATTAAGAATACTGTTTTAAAATATAAAAAAGAAAATAACGAGTAAACTCCTATGCCTGCCCCGATGGCGTTAGGAGTATAAATGAGTAAAGATAAAAGAATTAAAACGTATACAAAAAAAGACGGTTCTACCGCCTATAAGTTTCAAATATATTTAGGGATTGATGAAAAAACCGGTAAGAAAAAACGTACTACACGTAGTAATTTCAAATCAATAAAAGAAGCTGAAAAAGCACTGAAAATTTTAGATTATAAAGTTGTAACAAATTCCTTTGAGACTAAACATTCAAAGGAAAACATCACTTTTGAAGATGTTTATGAAGAATGGTATTTAAGTTATATCCATACTGTCCGTGAAAGTACTTATAGTAGAACACGTGGAATGTTTTCTAATCATATTCTGCCAGAATTTGGTAAGTATAGAATTAAAATGATTAGTACTGAACAATGTCAAAAATCGTTAAATAAATGGTATGAACAGACAGAAGTAAATTATAAGAAATGGTTTAACTATGTTAAAGCTGTATTTTCATACGCTGAAAGACAAGAATATGTAATTAAAAATCCTGCTCAAAAGATTATAATGCCTAAAAAATATGGACACGGTGGTAACAAAAAGCCTAATTTTTGGAGTAAAGAACAGTTAAAAACTTTTTTTGATTATATTGACCCACAAAAAGAATTAGAAAAATATACTTTATTTAGATTATTAGCATTTACAGGCATAAGACGAGGAGAATGTTTAGCTTTAAAATGGAGAGATCTAGATTTTAACGAAAAGACTCTAAATATCAATACAACTTTAACTCAGGGTATTCGAGGAAGACAAATTGAACAACCAACAAAAACTAAAAAAGGTAATCGAATTATTTTTATTGACGAAATTACTTTAAATTATTTAAAAAAATGGCAAATTAAACAACGAAAAGACTTTTTGATGATGGGATTTAACGTGAATAAAGATAATCAATTAATATTTTCTACAAGAAATAATACTCATAAATCGTTAAATACTCCTGCTAAGTGGCTAGAATCAATTATTAAAAAGTCCAATTTACCTAAAATTAGTGTTCATGGGTTTAGACACTCACACGCTTCGGCACTTTTTTCTGCTGGTGCTTCTATCAAAGAAGTACAAGATAGATTAGGCCACGATGATGTAAAGACCACATTGAATATTTATACTCACATTACTGAAAAACAAAGTAAAGAAGTTGTAGATAAAGTAGTTAATTACCTTGATTTTTAGGAAAGGGTAGTTAAAAGGGTAGTTAGTTAAAATTTTAGTCATTTAAACCTTTGATATTATTAATATAACAGTCTTTTTTAGAAAATGTACTCAATACCCGCCGACTCCATCAAGAAATATCTATAATTTTTTAGATTAAGTCAAAAAGTTTAGTAATAAACTTTTTGACTTTTTTGAATAGTAATTAAATTTAATGTACTTGAAATACATTTAAACTTAGTTAAAACTAAGTTTAAATGATTATGATTTCAAGGAAGTTGATGATAGGTTAATTTTAAAAAAATATATATGAATACGAAATTTTATAAATATTATGAGATTTCTCTGTAATTATAAAAAAACGGTTTCAATTTATGTTAGACTTATCTTGTAATTATGCATTTATAAAGGAGTGAAATTATGAGAAAAGTAACAAAGAAGGTTGCTGTTTTAGTACCGCTATTAGTTATATTAGTTTTAATTATTACTGGTTGTTCTAATAATAGTAAAAAAACAAGCAAGTCAAATGATGATAAACAAATGACGCTTAAGCTTGGAACTATGCCTGCACCAGATTCTTTGCCTGTATACATAGCTCAGCAAGAAGGATACTTTAAAGATGAAAATTTAAAAGTGGATATTACTAAATTTCAATCTCCTAAAGAAAGAGATTCTGCCATTTCTGCTAATCAATTAGATGGAGCAATTTCTGATATGGTTGCATTTGCAACGTATGCCCAAGGTAATTTGAATTGGAAGATTACTAGTCAAGCAACAGGATATTTTGGAATTATAACTAATAATCCAAATATTAAGTCAGTGAAAGATTTAAAAGGAAAATCATACGCACTAATGCCATCACAAACTCCACAACTTTATTTGAGTAATGAATTGAAGAAAAATGGACTTAGCTTAAAAGATTTAACTTTAAAAGAAATTCCTCAAATTCCGGTAAGAGTTCAAATGGTACAAGCTAAAAAAGTAGACGCTACTGTAGTACCTGATCCATTTATAACAATAAGTAAAAAATCTGGTATGCGAGTTATAGCACAAAGTACACCAGAAAACTTTAAATCGACAATTTATACATTTAGTGATAAAACTTTAAAAAACAACAAAGAAGCCGTTCAAGCTTTTTACAGAGCTTACGATAGGGCAGTTGATTATATTAATGCTCATGATGTAAAAGACATGAAAAAAGTTTTAGTTACAGATCTTGGATATAAAGGAGGAATGATTGATTCGGTAAGCCTTCCTAAGTATAGTAAGGCAACTGAGGTTAAAACTGACGACTTACAGAAAGCTCTAGATTACTCTAAGAGTCAAAAAATTTACGATAAAAACAAAAATCCAAAATCTTATTTGACAAATATTTTGAAATAAAAAAGCTAGGATTTCCTAGCTTTTTCTTTGGAGATAAGTATGTTAGAAATAAAGAACCTTAATATTTCATATGAGAATACTCATATCATTAAAGATTTCAAATTGTCTTTGCCAAAAGGAGAAATTATTTCGATAATTGGTCCATCAGGAATAGGTAAATCAACAATATTGAAAACTTTAGCTGGATTGAAAGAACCTGATTCTGGGACTTTTGAAATCAATAATGTATCAATTTCAAAACAGAAAATAGGATGGATTCCACAAGATTATGGCCTTTTGCCATTTAAAACAGTTAAAAAAAATATTTTGCTTAGTATGAAAATTACTAACTCATTCAATGATATAAGTCAGCTTATTTCTGAATTAAGTATAAATAATCTTATGGATAAGTATCCTAATCAAATAAGTGGAGGACAAGCTCAAAGGGTGGCAATTGCAAGAGCTTTTTGTATTGATCCTGATATATTGCTAATGGATGAGCCATTTTCAGCATTAGATCCCTTAACAAGAATTAGTGTACATAATTTATTTAATGAGGTATGGGAAAAGAAAAAACAAACAGTAATTTTAGTGACTCATGATATCTCTGAAGCAATTAATCTTTCACATAAGATAGTCGTTTTATCTAAAGAAGGTTCAATAGAAACTATCATAGATAATCCTGTTAGCCACATACCTTTTAAAAATAGAAGACTTTCTAGTGAAAGTATTGAATTAAATCAAAAAATTATTAGCTTGGTAGAAAATATATGGGAATTAGAATAAATAAAATATTACAAATTATGTATGCCATTGTAGTAATTCATGTAGTGTGGTTAATTGCTGCATTGATTATTAATAAAGCAATACTACCTAATCCAATTGATGTTTATAAATATTTTCCTAACTTAATTGATGATAAAATATTTCTACACGTTTATTTTAGTCTATATCGTCTTTTTTGGAGTTTATTGATTTCATCAATTATCGGATTTATAGTTGGTTTATTAATGGCTAAATCAAAAATAATAGGTTCAATTTTATCTCCGATTGTCTATTTAACATATCCAATACCTAAAATAGCATTATTACCTGTTATTATGTTACTTTTTGGATTAGGAGAAGGTTCAAAAATTATTTTATTGACAATAATAATTGTTTTTCAAATAATTATTTCAGTTCGTGATTCGGTTATAAGTATTCCTAGTCAACTTTATGATTCATTTAAAGTTATACATGCTTCAAAATGGCAATTATTTATAAACATTACTTTTCCAGCTTCCGTTTCGGCACTCATTACAACACTTCGGGTAGCTTTAGGAACTGCAATTGCTATATTATTCTTTACTGAAGTGTACGGTACTGAATATGGGTTAGGATATTTAATTATGGATAGTTGGAATAGACTAAATTATTTAGAAATGTATTCTGTAATTATTGTTTTGAGTATTGTATCTTTTATATTATTTTTAGTTTTAGAATCTCTAGATAAAAAAACATCAAAATGGAAGAAATAAAAAAAGCTCGCATAGCGAGCTTTTTTGCTTCAAAAATTATTTAACTTCTGGAGTACCAAACCATTCGATACGTGATTCAACTGTATCTTGAATTGCTTGTGTTCCTGGTGCAAGAACTTTTCTAGGATCGAATCCTTTTTCTTTCTTGTCATTACCAGCTTCATAGTATTCTTTAACAGCTTTTGACCAAGCAATTTGTTGTTCAGTATTAACGTTAACTTTAGCAATACCCATTGAGATTGCTTTAACGATTTGTTCCTTAGGAATTCCTGAACCACCATGTAAAACTAGAGGTGTTTTGATTTCTTTTGCTAATTCTTCCAAACGATCGAAGTTAAGTCCTTGCCAGTTAGCAGGGTATACACCGTGAATGTTACCAATACCAACAGCTAAGTAATCAATACCTGTTGCAGCAAGTTGTTTTGCTTCTTCAACATCAGCTAATTCACCAGCACCAATGATACCGTCTTCCTCTCCACCGATTGAACCAACTTCACCTTCAACTGAGATACCTTTTGAATGAGCTAATTCAACGATTTCTTTTGTCTTTGCAAGGTTTTCTTCAAATGGTAGATCATGTCCGTCAAACATTACTGAGTTGTAACCAGCAGCAATAGCTTCTTTAGCAGCTTCAAAGTTACCGTGATCCAAATGCATAATAACTGGAACAGTTATACCCATTGACTCAATTGTGTTTTCAACTAGGTTTTTAACTAGTTTATATCCACCCATGTACTTACCAGCACCCATTGATGTTTGAATCAAAATAGGTGTATTAGTCTTTTGACCAGCAGCTAAGATAGCACGTGTCCATTCAAGATTGTTTGTGTTAAAAGCACCAACTGCATAGTGACCTTCACGAGCAGCTTTAAAAATATCATTACCATTTACTAGAGTCATGATAATCCTCCTAAGTATTTACCATAAAATATGGTTTTTTCATTCAACAAATCAATTATACAGTTTTATAAATTATATTTGTAGTGAATAGAAAAATTAAAACGCTTTCATTTTAAAAAGAGAATACAAGTCATAAATATTTGAATTTAATTAAAAAAGTATTTATCGATTCTTGAATTTTCTTATTAAACTTCTGTTATTGTAAGTGAAAATTAATTTTGATGTTGAATAATTTAATATTCCAATCAAAACTTGATTAATTATTTTAACAACGACAGGATGTTTTGGAATTATCCATATTCCAACGTACATAATCATCATATCGATAATCCATGAAAAACCTCGAGTAGTAAAAAAAGAACCTAGTTCTTTCATGTAGGTACTTAATGTATGTTTATTATTTTTAAATACGATGTGCTTACTAGTAAAAAAAGAAAAGAGATTAGCAACGAACCAAGCAAAAGTATTAGAAACAAAAATTGTCTTTTTCATATCGACATGATAAAAATTAAAAATAACAACATTAATTATTGATGCTAAGAATCCAAAGACAGTATATTTTAAAAAAAGTTTCATTTTATATTCCTATTGATTTTGAAATTTTGTAAAGAGCTCTTCTGCGAAGTTATCTAGATTATTAATATCCTCTTCTTCAGGAGCAAGTTCAACTTCAACTGGGTTTGCTCCACTTACTGCGCCAATTTTATCAAAAACTTTTCCAAACTCATAGATTGCGCGACAATAATCATCGTAATAGTGATCTCCTGAGCCACAGACTCCATAAATTTTTCCAGATAGGTCTTCTTCTTGTAAATCTTCATAAAAATCAAGTGCTTCTTCTGGAACAATTCCATCTTCATAAGTATAAGTTGCAATAACACAAATATCATTATCTAAAAAATCTGAAGTATCAGTTTGTCCCATTTCTGAAACGTCAACTTCACAACCTAATTCTTGAAATTTTTCGTCTAATACATCGGCTATTTCTTCATCGTTTCCAGTTATACTACAGTAAACTATTTTTACTTTTGGCATTTTTTGTCCTCCAAGGTGATTAAAAGCTATAATAGAGTATAGCAAATATGGTAAATATAAACTATATTCAAGAATTTAATTGAATTTTGCATTATAATATAACGAGTAAATTAAATTAGGAGATAAAGTAATTGATAACATTAAAGTCTGAAAGAGAAATTGAAGGTATGAGAAAATCAGGAGCATTGCTTGCTGATACTCTAAATGAAATTAAAAAGATTATTAAGCCTGGTATTTCAAGTTGGGAAATTGAAGAACTTGCAGACAAGTATATAACTGAACATGGTGGTATTCCTTCTGAAAAAGGATTTGAAGGTTATAAATATGCAACTTGTGTTTGCGTAAATGATGAAGTGGCTCATGGAACACCAAGAAAAGGTTTAATCTTAAAAAATGGTGATATTGTAAAAGTTGATATGACCGTTAACTTAGATGGATATGAAAGTGATTCTTGTTCTTCATTTGCAGTAGGTGAAGTTGATGAAAAGACTCAAAAACTTATGGATGTTACAAAAAAAGCTTTATATCTAGGAATAGATCAGGCAGTCGTAGGAAATAGAATAGGTGATATTGGCCACGCCATTCAACAATATGTTGAAGTTGAAAATGGTATGGGGGACGTTCGCGACTTAATTGGCCATGGTATTCAACCAACAATGCATGAAGAACCTAATGTTCCTCATTATGGAAAAGCAGGTCATGGACTTCGTTTAAAACCCGGAATGACAGTTACAATTGAACCAATGGTAAATTTAGGTACATGGGAAATTGATACTAAAGTTGATGAAGATGGTTGGGAATATTTTGTTTCTGCCGATGGTACTAATTCAGCACAATATGAACATACAATTGCTATTACAAATGATGGTCCTAAAATATTAACATCACGAGATCAAAATTTTGATGCAAAATATTTATAACAGTCAGGATAATTATGAATAAAAAAGAAAAAAACCCTATCTTTTTTCAAGAAATTTCTTTGAAGAAAAAGATAGAGCTTTTTATTTCAATGATAGGGAAATATTTTAAACAAGGAAATATTTTAAATAATTCTAAAGTAATAATTTTTTATATTTTATTATCGTTATTCCCATTACTTATTCTCATTGGAAATCTACTACCCTTATTACATTTGAATATATCTGAAACTATGGAATATATAAAACTAATATTTCCAACTCAAGTAGCTGATTTATTAAATCCAACAATACGAAAAATACTCTCCCAACAAAGTGGAGGATTAATTTCTTTTGGTATTATTGTTGCACTTTGGTCTAGTTCCAGAGGGATAAATTCGTTGAGACTAAGTATAAATGAAATATATGGTGTTAAAGATTTACCTCAATATACACAAAAAACTTGGCTTGACGTAGTCATAAAAAGGACAATGTCATTTATAATCACAATACTGTCTGTAATTGCTTTTGCAATAATTGCAATTGTATTAATTTTTGGTCAAATTCTTTTAGAATGGCTGATAAAAACCGTTAATCTACACCAACAGTTTTTAAGTGAATTTTTAACTTGGAAATGGCCAATTGCTCTTACGATTCTATTTTTAATTTCTCTATTTATGTATTACTTATTGCCTAGTGTAAAAATACGAATAAGGTCTGTATTATGTGGAACAATAGTTTCAACTATTGGACTGTCGTTATTAACTCAATTTTTCTCTTTATACATGAGATATCTTGGTAAATCTTGGAGTAGTTATGGCACGATCGGTGCATTTATAGTATTCTTATTATGGATGAACGCTTCATCTGTTGTATTCATGTTTGGAGCGGTAATAAATGCTGCATTTGCAGAATGTCTAGATGGAAGTTTCACA
This sequence comes from Daquilactobacillus linshuiensis, assembly GCF_052828685.1. Classification (NCBI taxonomy): domain Bacteria; kingdom Bacillati; phylum Bacillota; class Bacilli; order Lactobacillales; family Lactobacillaceae; genus Daquilactobacillus; species Daquilactobacillus linshuiensis. The sequence continues at coordinate 337,185 of NZ_CM128255.1, forward strand.
ATAAATACGAGAAATATTATAAGCACAAAAGGGAGAAGAAAATGAAAGTAAGAAAAGCAGTTATTCCTGCTGCTGGTTTAGGAACAAGATTTTTACCAGCAACAAAAGCTTTAGCTAAAGAAATGCTACCAATTGTTGATAAACCAACAATCCAATTTATTGTTGAAGAAGCAAAAAAATCAGGAATTGAAGATATTTTGATTGTTACAGGAAAGTCAAAACGTTCTATCGAAGATCATTTTGACTCTGTTCCCGAATTGGAACAAAATCTTGAATCAAAAAATAAGACAGAACTATTGAAGATAGTTCAAGAAACTACTGATATAGGTGTTAATTTATATTATGCACGTCAAGCTCATCCTAAGGGATTGGGAGATGCAGTGTTAATGGCAAAATCTTTTGTTGGGAATGAACCATTTGTAGTTATGCTTGGTGATGATCTTATGCAAGATAAGGTTCCACTGACAAAGCAATTAATAAATGATTACGAAGAAACTCATGCTTCAACTCTTGCTGTAATGCAAGTTCCAGAAGATGAAGTTTCAAAATACGGTGTTATTGATCCAGAAGGTGAGACTGCACCAGGCCTTTATAACGTTAATACATTCGTTGAAAAGCCAGATAAAGAAGATGCACCAAGTAACTTAGCTATTATTGGACGTTATTTACTAACACCAGAAATCTTTGATTTACTTGAAACTCAAGAATTAGGTGCTGGTAATGAAGTTCAATTAACAGATGCAATAGATAGAATGAATCAAACTCAAAGAGTTTTTGCCCGTGAGTTTAAAGGTGAAAGATTTGATGTAGGTAATAAATTTGGATATCTACATACCAGTATTCAATATGGTTTAAGTCATCCGGAAGTAAAGGATGATTTGAAAAAATATATTATTGAATTAGGTAAAAAATTAGAAGGAAAAAACTAATTTAAAACTATTTTTTGATCACTTAGTCGTAGTCCAAAGACTTGGTGATTTTTTTTATCTAATTTTAAAAATATCGGGTAATAAAGTTGATCTTTTTTATTTAATAAAATTAATAATTCCCAATTTTTTAAGCTATTTTTATTTTTTGAAAGATTTAGAATTATTTCATTATTTACTACTTCTAAAGAAATCACTGAATAAATATTTTTTTCAATATTTCCAAAAATATATTCATTTTTAGAAATATCTCTTAACATTTCTAATAAGTCTAAAACCCGCATCTTATACCGCCTTATCGCTTGTCACAATCGTTTTTTTTCTGTATTGTATAGTAATAATTATAACAAATAAAGGTGTGGGTGATTATTCATGGATTCAGTTGTAATCTTAGATGCAAAAAGAACGCCAATTGGTAAATTCTTCGGTGGATTAAGTGATTTTAGTTCTGAAGAACTAGCTACTAAATTAATTACAAAAATGCTTGAAAATTCAAAATTAAATATAAAAGATATTAATCAAGTGATCTTGGGATCAGTTTTGCAAGCTGGTGGTGGTCAAAATATTGCTAGACAGGTTGCTATTAATTCAGGATTAGGAAATGAAACAACTGCAATGACAATAAACCAAGTTTGCGGATCAGGACTAAAAGCTATTCGATTAGGACAATTTGCTTTACAATCAGGTGATGCAAAAGTTGTAATAGCTGGTGGCACCGAGAGTATGTCAAATGCCCCCTTTTTAAATAAAAGAATAGGCAAACTTGAGCATGATAATAGTGAGATTGACTCATTATTTAATGATGGATTATTTGATGCTTTTAAAGATATACATATGGGAATTACTGCTGAAAATGTTGCTGAAAAATATAGTATTGATAGACAGGCGCAAGATGAGTTTGCTTATAATTCACACATGAAAGCTAAGAATGCAGATTTTAGTAATGAAATTTTAACCATAAATGATTTGAAATCAGATGAATCAATTAGACCAAATACAAGTTTAGAAAAATTATCTACACTTAAAACAAGTTTTAATGAAGAAGGGACTGTCACTGCTGGGAATTCTTCACCTATTAATGATGGTGCATCTGCATTGATATTAACTACAAAAAAATACGCAGAAGAAAATAATTTGGATTATATAGCTGAAATAGAAGACTATTTTGAATATGGTACTGATCCGGATTATATGGGATATGCTCCATATTATGCAATTAATGGATTGTTGAAAAAAACAAATAAGAATATTTCTGATTATGATTTATTTGAAATAAACGAGGCATTTGCTTCTCAGTCTTTTGCAATAGTTAGAGATTTAAAAATAGATGAAAATAAGGTTAATATTAAAGGCGGTGCTTTAGCTTTAGGACATCCTTTGGGTGCATCTGGTGCTAGAATAGTAATTACTTTGATTAATAATCTAAAAGAAAATAATAAAGAAAATGGAATTGCTTCACTTTGCATTGGTGGTGGTATGGGTATTGCCATGAGTCTAAAAGTTCATTAAAGAGGTTGATATGGCTAAAAAATTCTATGAATTGACTGTAAAAAAAAGAATTGAAAAGTTATTTGAAGAAAAAAAGATTGATTTAAATGAAAAAGATTTTTTAGTAAAAACGATTGATGATAATAACTCAGTCACTTCTTTATCAGAAAACGTTGTAGGTACTGTCAGCATACCATTTTCAGTAATATATCCATTTAAAGTTAATGGAAAAGATTATGTTGTGCCAATGTCAACTGAAGAACCATCTGTCGTCGCGGCTGCTTCCAATATAGCTAATAGAACAATAGAAAATGGGTTCAAATCAATAATTGATGAAAAATTTGTTGTCGGACAAATTGTTTGGCAAACAAATCAGTTAATATCAGATAATATTAATGATGAAATTGAAAGTATAGAAAGAATAATAAAAGAAACAAAACCAAGTTTAATTAAGCGTGGTGGAGGCCTAGTTTCGCATCAAATTAATACATATGAGGATTTTGTAGAACTACTTCTTTATATTGATACTGTCGATGCTATGGGAGCTAATATTGTTAATTCACTGTGTGAAAAAATTGCCGCTTACCTTGATGATAAACTAGAAATAACACATCTGATTGCTATTTTATCCAACGATGGATCAAGACAATTAGTTACTTCAAAAGTAGAAATTGATTTTGATCAATTAAAAACAAGAGAAATTTCTGGAGCAACAGTTGCTGAAAAAATTAGCGCATTAAGTGAATTTACTCAACTGTCACCTTATCGTGCGGTAACTAATAATAAAGGAATACTAAATGGAATTTTTGCAGTACTAAGTGCGACAGGTAATGATACACGTGCAATTAGTGCCGCAGTACAGATTTATCTAAAAAATAAAAATTCATTAAGTACTTGGTATATAAAAGATAAAAAGTTAATAGGTGAATTAACGATGCCTATGACAATTGGAAGTGTCGGTGGAGCTATTTCTAGTTTGAAAACATCACAAATTGCCATGAAGTTAATAGGTATTAAAGATGTAAAAGAATTCGCAAAAGTTGTAGCTAGTGTTGGATTAGCAAATAACCTAGCAGCAATGAGGGCATTGGTAACCACAGGAATTCAAAGTGGTCATATGAAACTACAAAGTAAAAGTTTAGCGATTTCTGCTGGTGCGATAACTGAAGAAGAAATTGTTACTGTATCTAGTGAATTAAATAAACAAGAAAAATATGATTTAAAAACTGCCAAAAATATTTTAGAAAATTTAAGAGGTAAATAATATGGAAATTGGAATTGATAGAATTGATTTTTATTCACCTAATCAGTATGTTGACCTAGTTGAACTGGCAAAACGTCGTGATATTGATCCAGATAAATTTACAATTGGTATTGGTCAAGAAAAGATGGCTCTTCCTTTATTGAGTCAAGATGCCGTTACAATGGCGGCATCAGCTGCTGATAAAATTTTAGATGATCAAAATAAGCAAGATATTGAATTATTGATAGTAGGTACTGAAAGTGGTGTGGATGAGTCAAAGGCAAGTGCCTTATATGTAAGAGATCTATTAAAACTGCCTAAATCTGTTCGTGCATTTGAAATTAAAGAAGCTTGTTATGGAGCGACAGCCGGATTACAGATGGCTTATAATTTTATTGCACAACATCCCAATAAATCTGCTCTTATTATTAGCTCTGATATTGCTCGTTATGGACTAAATACACCTGGAGAAGTTACACAAGGTGCTGGTGCAGTAGCTATGTTGGTAAAAGCAAATCCAGCAATCTTAACCTTACAAAACGATTCAGTGTACATGAGTGAGAATGTGGGGGATTTTTGGCGACCAACATTTTCTCAGTACGCTTTTGCGCGTGGTAAATATTCAAATGAAGTTTATATTAGATTCTTTAAAGAATTATACTTACGTTATTTCAAAGAAAATAATACCTCTCTTGATGATATATCAGCTATGTTATTCCATATCCCATACACAAAAATGGGAAAGAAAGCGTTGAAATCAGTGGAGGAAAAAATTCCTGAATCTAAGTATGAAGATATACTTAAAAAATACGAAAGCAGTATTTTGCTTTCAAAAAATGTTGGTAATTTATATACAGGCTCACTGTATCTTGGATTAATTTCATATTTAGAGAATTATAAAGATATTAAAGAAAACGATCAAATAATGCTGTTTAGTTATGGTTCAGGATCAGTTGGCGAAATATTTACCGGAAAAATCAATTCTGGATTTGAAAAATATTTAAACCAAACAAATCATATTGAAGAATTGAATAATCGAAAGAAATTATCAATTGATGAATATGAAAAAGAGTTTGAAAGAGAAATTAAATTAGATAATGGCAATTTTTATTTGGGGAATCTTACTAATGAAAAATTTTATTTAGAACAAATAAAAGATAATGAACGTCTATATAAGAGCTTATAATTTGTATAAGCATTCTTAAGATGATATATTCTAATTAAGGAAGAGCGGAATTGAATTTCAAGATTCAAAGATAATGTTTTATCTTCTCCTGAGGTTTATTAAGTTAGTATCCTTCTTTCAAAGTTGTTGAGACAGAATCGTTCCTAGTTTTTTTTCATAACACAAGTTATAATTTATTGATTACAATTAAGAAAAATTCCGTACTCTTCTTTGAACAAATAAAAAGGCTATCTCAAATGAGATGGCCTCTTTATATTGAATATTTATTTAAAGAATTTAATAATTTTTCTTCAGAATTTACTATTTCACCATTTAATTTAATAAGCCCAGTTGTATATAAATTTAAATAATGAAATTGATTTTCTGCAATTTTTGATAATGCATCTAATTTCTTCTTATTATCAAAACCAAGTTGTCTTGAATCAGTATATAATCCAATAATTGGAATGTTATTTGCATAAGCTACACCAATCTCTGAAGCAACACCGGCATCAATTGTAATACCATCTAAGACAGCAATAACCAAATCGCTTTGTAAAAGTTTTTCAGTATCTGCTTGAGCAATCATTTTTGAATCTGCATAAGCTGATTTATCGTTAATTGAAGCATTTTCTTGTGGTAAATATATATCGAAGTTAGAAAAATTATCGCGAATTTTTTTAACTAATTTTTCGTTAAAATTAAAGTCGGCTTTTGAAAAAAGTCCATTGGCAAAATATATGTTCATTTTATCTTCCTACTTTCTTTTTAATTTTACTACTGTTTCAACATGAGGTGTTTGAGGGAACATATCTATTGGTTGTAGTTCTTCAACAATATATTTTTTTGATAATTGTCGTAAGTCCTTAGCAAGTGTAGAAGGATTACAAGAAATATAGACAAATTTTTCAGGAGTGTGTTTTATTATATTTTTGATTAAATCATCCTCAAGACCGGTTCTTGGTGGATCAACTATCAAGGTATTGATATTAATCTTTTCGTCAATTAGTTGATTGTATATGTTTACAGCAGTTCCAACACGATAGTCAGCATTTGTAATGTTGTTTATTTCAGCATTTAATTTAGCATCATCGATTGCCTCTGATATAATTTCGGATCCATAAACCTGTTTGACATTTTTGGCTAGTGAAAGACCAATTGTACCAACACCACAATATGCATCATATAAGACACTATTTGCAGATGCATCTAAATAATCAAGCGCAATTTTATAAAGTTTTTTTGTTTGAGAAGGATTAAGTTGTAAAAAGGCTCTAGGAGATAGATTAAAAGTTAGATTATTAATTTTTTCTTGAAGATATTTATCACCCCATAATAAAGTGGTCTCTTCACCCCAGATAAGACTTCCGGTACTTTGATTAACGTTTTGAGATATAGAAATTACTTCAGGTATTTCTTTATTAATTTTTTCTATTAATTCTCTTTTTCGTGGAAGCTTTTTACTGTTTGTGATGAATGTTAATTGAGCATTTTTAAAGGCTTGTGATTCTCTGACAACAATAGTTTTTATAATTCCTGATTTTTCCTCAGGATTATAAATTGGAATATTTAATTCCTCAAGAATTGTCTTTAATCTTAGAATAATACTCATTGTTAGACTGGCTTGTGTTGGCATTTTTGGTAAGTCTACAACTTTTTGCGTACCATGTTGATATAATCCACAGATAACTTTATCGTCAATTTTTCTTACTTGGAATTGAGCTTTATTGCGATAATTTAAAGGATTATCCATTCCGATAGTATCGTTTATTTTGTAATATTTATATCCATTAGGACTGAAACGTTCTAATGCTTGTAGCAAAATATCTTTTTTTATTTTTAATTGTTCTGAATATTTTATATGAGCAAGTTCTAGTCCACCAACACTGTCAGCTAAATCTGAAAAAGCAGTGATTCTATTAGGACTTTTTTTACGAATTTTATGAAGAATTCCAACAATATATTTGTCATGGATATCTTTTACTTCGCAGACAATTTCTTCACCGGTAATTGCTCCAGGAACAAAAGTTGCTTTTTTCTTGAAATATCCGATACCTTCACCATTAATTCCGATTTTTTTGATTGTAAGTGGGAACCTATCCCCAATTTGTAATTCAGTTTGATTGTTTTGCATGATTTACCTTTGCTTTTAAGTAATTTATTATTAGTATTAATTGAAGTATATCACGAGAGGGAAAATAGTTGGCAAAAATAACAAAAATACAAGCACAAAAGAGAAAAGGAAGATTCAATGTATTTTTAGATGGTAAATATTCTTTTGCTGTTAGTGAAAATATTTTAATAAAATTTCATTTATATAAAGATACTGAACTTACTGAAGATGAAATTATTCAGATAAAAGAAAAAGAAAACATAGATAAGTATTATGTTAAATCTTTAGATTATATAAGTCATCAAATTAGAACTAAAAAAGAAATATCTGATTTTTTGAAGGAAAAAGAAGTAGATGAATCTGATATAAAAGAAATTATAAAAAGACTAGAAGCAGAAAATTACTTAAATGATAACCTATATACACAAAGTTTTATTAATACACAATTGATTACAAGTCTTGATGGACCAAAGACTATACAAAATAAACTATTTAAAAAAGGAATCAGTAAAGAATTAGCAAATGAAAAATTATTAAATGTTGACTATGATAGATGGCTAGAAAATGCTACAAAGGCTGCAAAAAAAATAGAGAAAAGATCTAGTAGGAGAGCTTTTAAAGATACAATTATAAAGATTAAAGTTGGACTAATGCAAAAAGGGTATACTACTGAAATTATTGAAGAAGTAATAAACAACTTAAATATCACACCTGATTTTGAGCAAGAAAAAGAAAATTTACAAAGGGAATATGAAAAAGCAAAAAAACATTACAAAGGAAAAGGTAATGAAAAAAATAAAATATATCAGTCTTTAATGAGAAAAGGATTCAATAGTTCTGATATAACAGATATTTTGAGAGAAGAATAAACTATTATTTATAAGTAAAACTAAAATCGTTGCTGAAATAGTCGGCAACGATTTTTTGTTTTGTCATTGTGAGTCTACTCATATCAATTTTTTTATTCAATTCTGTGTATTTAATAACAAGTGCTTCGCGTGTACTAATATTTATATACACGCTTTTTAAATGACTATTATTCAGATTTTTCAAAAATTTAAGAAAATCACTAAAAAGCTGGGAAAATTAACTGCGTTAAATAGTTAAAATAAACATTGTTATGTGGGTGAGAAGAAATGGATTCAAAATTGGATGAATTATTAGAAAACGATGATCGCTATAAATTGTTTATTTACCAAATTCTACAAATAAGAAAGGAAGGAGGTATTTCAACTGGTGAATTAAAAAAGATAGTGGAATTATCGGACTTTAAGTTCAATCAGTTATTAAAAGAATTAAAATCAGACTTATATTTTTTAAAATCAAAAATAATTATTATTGATAAAATGATTGATTCTTCAACATTTACGTCAAAAGATTATCAAGCTTTAAGATTATCTTATTTTAAAAAGTCTATTGCTGCAGATTTTTTAATTAAAGTAGGTTTACTTGAATCATTTTCATTGAATGAGTTTGCTGATTTGCATTATATGAGTTCTTCATCAATCTATAGACTTCAAAAAGAAGTTAATAATTTTTTAAGTGAGTATGGTTTAAGTTTGAAATCAGCAACTGTAACTGGAGAAGAAAAAAATATTAGAAGTTTTTATTTTCAACTTTTCTTTAGTTATTACGGAGGAATGCAATCTCCATTTTCCGATCGTATAGATACAATAATTTCTGATAATTTAAAAATTATTAGACAAAATATATCGGTGAGTATTTCTCAAAATCAGAATACCCAACTAAATATTTTTTTGGGTATCCAAATCTATAGAATAAGTAATAATCATTTTATTAAAAATAAAATTTATACAAATTTTGATTCTGAAAAATTTCCCAATATTTTTAAGTCTAGCTTCTCCTTGCGTAAGATTCCAAAAAATGAAATAGAATACTTACATTTATATTTAATGCTTAATCAAAATATTTCATTTAATAATAACCTACAACTAAAAACAACAGCATTAGAAAAGTCATTCATTGAATTTTTGAATCAAAAGCTATCGATAATGGACTTAAAAGTATATGACAATATAGTTCATGAAATTCATATAATTGCACAACGTTGGTTTAATTTTCAATTAACTACTACTTCGTTTATTTCTATGGAACAGTTAGAATTTTTCCAACAAAGTTATCCATTGCTACATAACTTAGTAAATGATTTTATAATGAATCTTAAAAAAATTGATAATCATAAAATATCTAAACTTGAAAGAACATATCTTTACTATGAGTTTATTTTTTGTTTATTATCCTTTCAAGAAATTAAGAATTTTGAATCACAGATAAAGATTTATGTGGATTTTTCTAGTGGTAAGCACTACAACCAATATATTAGTGAAAATATTGAGAATTTTAAATATTTAAATATTCAAGTGACAAAAGAATTTAATGAAGACACTGATATTTATATTTCAGATTTCAGTAGCTCACAAGTTAGTTGTTTACAGATAATTTGGAAAGCTCCACCTTTAGACAGTGATTGGGAAGAGTTTGCTAATGCAGTAGTTGATTTGAAAGGCCAAAGAAATGAATAAGAGACATATTTACCCATTTATTGGAGTGATAGTTACAGGACAGATAGCTCTTAGTTTTAATTCTATTAATCATGAAACTGAAAAAATAAATACAATTATAGAATCAGTTGAATTTCAAAAATATAATAACAAACTAGAAGCTAAAGTATATCAAAAAACTAATACTAAAAATGTAACTAAAGTCACTTATAAATATAAGAAAAAGAAGAATTTTAAAAATATTGAAAATTCAATTATAAGTATGAAAAAACAAACAGATAAATACCATGGAGCTAATAAAAACAATAAGTTAACTCAGCCTTCAAAAATTGCTAAAACGTTATCTGGAAAACTTTTAATCGGTCAGGCCTAGAGAAATATTTGAAAATATATTTAAGGCGAAGCTCAATAAGTATGAGAGCATTAATCTTGTGATTGGTAAGATTCATGTTGGGAGGAAGATGTATGTTTCAAAGTTTCAAAAAAATGTCAATTACTAAAAAAATAACCACTGGTTTGATTATTCTTTTAATAATCATATTAGGAATTAAAGCGTATGGGCTAGTCACACAATCATGTGCTAATAGGGTAGTAACAAACAAAGTTCATAAAAAGAAAGAAACAAAGGAAATAAAAACTAAAACAAATACAGCTAAAACTGGTGTAGTTCAAGAAAAATAGGGGAAATATATGAGAAATTTAATATTTAAAAAGATTATTATTTTTTTTGCGGTTGTGATTACTGCAATATCACAAACCAATATTATTTCTGCTATTGCAACCATACCAGAGCAAACTGATGAAATAACAATTGCTCAAGTTGTTGATGGTAAAGAAATAACTAAAGATAATAGTTCAAAAATAAATGAAGAAATTACATTGAAAATTTCTGATGCTAATAAAGAAGATGAGTACACTGCAGTTCAGCTTCCAATGAATGTTGAATATGTAAATGAAGCCACCAAACAAATAAATCAAACAAGAAATGATTTATCATTAGCTTATAACTCTCAGGACAGGACAATTTATGCACATTGGACAAAAAAATCTACCAGAGAAGTTAATATTGTTATAAAAGCAACTCGGGTTGGTGACTATAGTATTCAGGCTAAAACTAAGCGAGGAAGTCGTGAAGTACAATCTAAACCAATCACTTTAAAAGCAATAGATACTAACAAATTAAATGGTGATCTTTCTAAGATTGATAATGCGCCCATTAGTAAAAATGTAAATTCTGCTAATGTTACCGTACATTACAAAGATATTGATACAGGAAAAGCCATTGCACCTGATGAAACTTTATCGGGTGACTATAACACTTCATGGGTAAGCTCATTTAAAGATTTAACAAGTAATAATTACTATTGGCAAAAAACTGATGGTGATGGAACTCTCGATAGCAAAAAAGTAAATGCCTCAGGAACATTTACTGAGAACAAGCAAGAAGTAACATATTGGTATTCGCTTAATACTGACACACGTGTTAGGATGCTTAAACATGCCTATAAGTTCAATAACGTCACTGAAAAATGGGAAAGATGGGATGGTCAAGAAGTTAAACGCGGAGATAAAATTCGATGGAGCAATTCATTTACGAATTTGGATTATCCAAATGGTATTCTAACAAATGTTTCGTTTAATGATCCATTACCTAGTTACGTTAGTGATGCGACAAATGTTAAAGTTACTGAATCAGATGATATTAATGAAGACATTTTACCGGATGATATTAATATTTCAACCGACAATCATAGTGTTCATATAGACGGTTTTGCAGATATGAATGGGCAATATCATTATAGCGTTACATTTGAAACTACGGTTACTCAAGATGCACCTGTAGGAGTAATTACTAATACATCAACAGCAAATACAGAAACAGTCGCTGGGGAGAAAATTTCAGCAAGAGATTCAGCTGACATTCATGTAGTTGATCCCGTAGGGGATTTAAAGGCGGAAAAATCAGTTATAAAAGCTGATGGTAGTTCAGCATCCGATGTAAGAATTGGTGATGAACTAGAATATACAATCAAGACTACAAATACGGTTGCTGGGTCACGTGTGAATAACGTTAAAGTCACTGACCCAATGCCAACTGGATTGGATTTGGAAACAAATACCATTCAAGTTTTGGATAATGATGGTAATGATATTACGAGTAAAGTGACTGATAACTCTACAACCACTAATTTAGATGTGGAAACGTTAGTTGACTTGATGGGTAGTCAATCAGTTACGGTGAAGTTTAAAGCTAAAATCAACGATAAAGCTGAAATTGGTAAAACAATTAATAATATCGCGCATGTAACGGGTGAATCACCTAATTCGACTGATCCAAACCCACCGGGTAGTGATGGTGATAATAATACACCAACACCAAACTATAACGATGGAAAGATTGAAGGAAAGAAGACAGTTGAAAATACAACTGGAAGTAAAGATGTCAATGATGTAAAGGTCGGCGATGTACTTCAATATACAATTAGTGCAACTAATACAGTAAAAGATTCGATCGTTAAAGATGTAGTAGTAAGTGATGATGTGCCAAGTGGAGTTGACTTAGATAGATCAAGTATCAAAGTTTATGACAAAGATGGTAATGATATTACTTCAAAAGTAGATATCACAGGAACGGGGAATTCAATAACAGTAAAAGGTAAAGCTGGTTACAGCATTGACTTAAAATACAATGAATCAATGAAAGTAGTATTTGATAGTACTGTTAAAGAAAGTTCAGTTGGTAAGGATATTGAAAATACAGCGAACATCATAGGACAAACACCAGATGGACCAACAGATCCAAGTAAGCCATCGGTTGATGTACCAGGTGTTAACTATAACGATGGAAAGATTGAAGGAAAGAAGACAGTTGAAAATACAACTGGAAGTAAAGATGTCAATGATGTAAAGGTCGGCGATGTACTTCAATATACAATTAGTGCAACTAATACAGTAAAAGATTCGATCGTTAAAGATGTAGTAGTAAGTGATGATGTGCCAAGTGGAGTTGACTTAGATAGATCAAGTATCAAAGTTTATGACAAAGATGGTAATGATATTACTTCAAAAGTAGATATCACAGGAACGGGGAATTCAATAACAGTAAAAGGTAAAGCTGGTTACAGCATTGACTTAAAATACAATGAATCAATGAAAGTAGTATTTGATAGTACTGTTAAAGAAAGTTCAGTTGGTAAGGATATTGAAAATACAGCGAACATCATAGGACAAACACCAGATGGACCAACAGATCCAAGTAAGCCATCGGTTGATGTACCAGGTGTTAAAGGATCAAATATCATAAAACCTAATAAGCCAGGTATATCGGGGAATACTAGTAATTCTAAAAAATCTAGTGTTACGGATAATCATAAAAAATTACCAAAAACTGGTGAAAACTTGTTAGAACAAAATTTATTAAGCATGATTGGATTATTAATATTAAGTACTTTTTCGTACTTTAATTTAAAATCAAGAAAAAAGATCATTTAATTGGTTAATTTTAGACTAGATTTTAAAAAATATAAATTATAGTTAATTAAGGGGAAATATCTATTATGAAATCAAATAAAAAATGGAAACTTGTAACATATGCATCATTAATTTTAACAGCTTTATCACCCATATCTAGTTCAGTAATGGCTGTAGAATCAACAGTAAATCCAAAAAATGAAGTAAATAATAAACCAAATAAGGAAACAAATAATCAACAAAATATTAAATCAGAAGAAGCATCAAATAATGAAAATGTTGATAAAGATAAGTCAAAAACAACTAATATAAAAGAAGAAAGTAATGTTAATCAACAATTAAATTCAAATAATAATAATGTTGAACAAACTGCAGGTAAAAGCAAACAAAACATTGCTTCTGGAACACATGGAACTGTAAATTGGGTAATTAATGATTCAGGAGAGTTACATTTAAGTGCTGGAACAATTCCTAGTGGAGACGCAGGATTAGGCGATGGCCCATTTTTGCCATATGCTTCTAAAATAACTAAAATTATTATTGATGGACCGATTGTTGCACAAGGACATGTTTCAATATTTGCAGCATTGAATAAGGTTACTGAAATTCAAGGATTAGATAAGTTTGATACTTCAAAAGTAACAGATATGAACGGTATGTTTAACAAAATGACCGCTTTAAAAACAATTGATGTATCAAGTTTTGATACAAGTAATGTTACAAATATGGCTGGAATGTTTGCTAATGACAATAATTTAACATCAATTAATGTTTCAGGACTTGATACAAGCAAAGTTACGAATATGGCCGCTATGTTTGAAGCTGTGAAAACTCCAAGTATTGATATGTCTAGTTTCAATACAAGTAATGTGACGGATATGAGTGCGATGTTTGCTTATGACACTCCTATGACTTCAATTAATGTAAAAAATTTCAATACAAGTAAAGTTACGAATATGGCCGCTATGTTTATTGGGGTTGGTACAAATAATTTAGATTTAAGTAATTTTGATACAAGTAAAGTTACGAATATGTCCACAATGTTTTTTGGCATTAAGAATATGGATACTATCAATTTGAGTAACTTTAATACAAGTAAGGTTACTGATATGAGTTCCATGTTTTATGCAACCAATTTCAAAACGCTAAATTTAAGTAATTTTCGAACACCTGCATTAACTTTAATGAAGGAAATGTTTAGGGATGATAAATATTTAACTACTTTAAATATTTCTGGTATTGATACTTCCAATGTTACTGATATGACCGAACTTTTCAAAAATGATATTGCGTTGAATACACTAACATTGGGATCTAAATTCAAGTATGTAGGTGGAACAGCTGCTGCGTTACCCGAAATCACAAAACAAGGAAATTATTCAGGCAAATGGATTAATTTAAATAAAGGTACTACTACAGCACCTAAAGGTGACAATATCTGGACTTCATCAGAGTTTATGACAACCTATGATGGGTCTAAAGATGCAGATACATATATTTGGCAAACAACGGGTAAAAACGTTACGGTTAAATATGTTGATGAAAAAGGTAATCCATTAGACTCAGATACTGTATTGTCAGGTTATGCTGGCGATGACTATAAAACAGAGAAAAAATCTTTTGATGGATATACATTTAAAGAAATACAAGGCAGTCCTGCTACAGGTAAGTTTTCAGATGTAGATCAAACAGTTACTTATGTTTATTCAAAAGATAAATCTGCTACCGTGAATGTTCATAACTCAACATTGTATGTAGGTGATTCATGGACTCCTAAAGATAATTGGGATAGTACATTAAATAAAGATGGTGATAATGTTGATTTTTCTGAATTTCAAAAGAATGGAAAAATAGAAGGTTCAGTTGATACAACAAAAGCTGGAACTTATCAAGTAACCTATACTTATCAAGGTGTTAGTGCTACTGCAAAAATCGTTGTTAAAGAAAACCAAAGTACAATGAAGGTTCATGATTCAACACTATATGTGGGTGATTCATGGACTCCAAGAGATAATTGGGATAGTGCCACTTATAAAGATGGATCCGCAGTTGATTTTAGTAATATTATGGTTGACAAGTTAGTTGATACGACAAAGGCAGGAGTTTATGAAGTCAATTACTCAATTAAAGATAATCCAATTTTTAGTATTAATTTGACATCTTTGGCAACGGCTAAAGCAAAGATTACTGTTAAAGATAACTTATCAAGTATTAAGGGTTCAGACGTAACAAAATATGTTGGAGATTCAATGCCAAATGATTCTGAATTCAAGGCAAGTGCAACAGACAAAGATGGTAAAGACGAATCAGTAACAATTGATAAATCAAAAGTAGATATGACAAAAGCTGGCGATTATGATGTAGTAATCACAGCTAAAGATGGACAAACAAAGACTGTTAAAGTACATGTTCTTGCAGATCAACGTTCAATTAATGGTTCAGACGTAACAAAATATGTTGGAGATTCAATGCCAGATGATTCTGAATTCAAGGCAAGTGCAACAGACAAAGATGGTAAAGATGAATCAGTAACAATTGATAAATCTGCAGTAGATATGACAAAAGTTGGAGACTATGACGTAGTAATCACAGCTAAAGATGGACAAACAAAGACAGTACAAGTTCATGTGAGAGAAAAAAATGTAGTACCAGAAGATTCTACAGTGATAGTTAGATATGTGGATGAAGATGGTAATATTGTAGCTAAAGATGATATTATGATGGGACATGTTGGAGAAAAATATTCAACTAAGGCAAAACAAATAAAAGGATACAAACTAGTTGAAGAACCTAAAAATAGAACTGGCGTATTTACTAAAGGATCACAAACAGTAGTTTATAAATATGATAAAGAAGACTCTAAACAACCAGTTCAACCTAATAAGCCAAAAGAAAATGCTCCACAAAGTCCTAAAGATACAAATCATAAAAAAGAACGTAATCTTCCATTGACAGGAACTGAATTGATTTTAAGTTCAATAGTATCAGCTATTGGTTTAGCCGCTATGAGTCTTATAAGTTATCTAATTCTTAGAGGAAAGAAAGAAAATAAAGAAGATTAATGGTAAATGTTATGACAGAAAATATGACACTTGATAGTTGGTATATTCAACAAAGTCAATTGATGAATAAACTGGATAGAATTGCATCGAAATATGGATTATCTTTCTTACAATATAAAATCTTGTTGCAGATAGAATGTTACAAGAGCAGTTCACCTACGGATATTGCTAAAGGATTAAAACTATCTAGGACTTCTGTTTCAAGATCTTTAAAAGGATTACAAAAAAAAGAAATGATAGGACGAATCTATGGTAATTCTGATGATCAAAGAAAAGTGGAAATTAGAGTTACTCCAAGTGCAAAGAAAATCATAGAAAAGCTCAGTAATGATTTGTTAGAAGTAAAAATATAGAAAACACCGTCAACTCTTTTGAGTTGACGGTGTTTTTGTGTTATTGAAATGTTGTCTTTGATAAAAATTTGGTAATTCTTTCAGTTGGCTTTTGGAAAAAAACGTCTTTTTTTCCATTAAATAAAACTTTACCATCTTCTATAAAAACTATTTTATCTGCAACAAGTCTTGCAAATTGCATATTATGAGTAACTAAAATTATTGATTGTTCTTGATCACTTAATTTTTTTAGTATTTCTAAAACCTGATTTTCAAGTTCAGGATCCAGTGCACTTGTTGGTTCATCTAACAAAAGAAATTTTGGATCCATAGCTAACGCCCGACAAATTGAGATTCTTTGTTGCTGACCACCAGATAATTGATTTGGATAATAATTTTCATAACCTTCGAGATTTACTTGCTTTAATAGTTCTTTGGCTTTTATAAGCGCATCTTCTTTTTTTATATGCAAATTTTCTATAGGTGCTAGTGTAATGTTATCAATAACCGTTATGTTAGGAAATAAATTCCAGTTTTGAAATACCATACTAGTCTTTTGACGTACCTGATTACTCAATTTTTTTGTTATATTAGCTGAATAGTCAATAGAAATATCGTCAATAATAAGATTTCCAATTTCGGGTTTGACTAATAGATTAATTGATTTGAGCAGGGTTGATTTTCCTGAACCTGAGGGTCCAAGAATAACAGTAGTTTCGTTATTATTAAAATCTACATTTATATTGTTTAAAACAATTTTATCTTCATAATATTTGGTCATATTTTTTATAGAAATCATGCAGAAATACCACCTTTAATGTAAATTGACGAGTGCTTTTCTAGATATCTTTGTAAAAGCGTTAATAAGGTACAAATAATTGCATAAAGTCCGGCAGCTAGTGAATACATCAGTAAAGGCTCAAAATTCTTAGCTGCAATTTGTTGACTAACTTGAAACATTTCTAAGATTGTAATTGAGCTTGCTAATGAAGTATCTTTTACTAGTCCAATAAATGAATTAAATAGTGGTGGTAAAGCAATTCTAAATGCTTGAGGTAAAATTATCTTTTTTAGTGTTGTGTACATAGAAAATCCTAAAGTGAAAGAAGCGTCCCACTGGTCTTTAGGAACAGACATAAGTGCTGAACGAATTATTTCAGAAGTGTAAGCTCCTGTATTTAATGAAAATCCAATTACCGCAGCAACGAAAGGATTTAATTCAATTCCAATATTTGGTAAGCCAAAAAAAATAATAAATAATTGAACTAGCAATGGAGTTGAGCGGAAAATCCAAATATAAAATTTTGAAATTAATTGTAATATTTTCCAAAATAGATTTGATTTTTTAGAAGTTAAAAAATTAATTAAAGCTGTAACAATAGCAAGAATTAATCCAATAAAAAATGAAATTAATGCAAGTGGAATTGTAAACTTTAACATTGCAATAATCATTGGTGGTAGGGATGTTATTATTATATTGCCCATAAAAATTTCCTTTATTTTTTAGTTATATCTTTGCCAAAGTATTTATAAGAAAGTTTTTTCATTGTTCCGTCTTTATATAATTCCTTGGTAGCTTTGGTTATTTGATTTTTTAATTTTGTTGAATTTTTGTTGTAAATTGGAGCTATTTGAGATGATTCTAATTTTGACTCAGGTATAACTATATATTTTAAATCATTATCTTTATTTGATTTTTGCCATGTTAAGAATGCCTCTTGAGAGTTAATAGTTGCTTTGATTCGATTAGTATCTAGCATAGACATCGTTGATTGAAAATCTGGCGAAGAGATAATATCAGCATTAAATTTTTCTGCTTTTTGATAGTTATCAGTTCCTGTTCCTTCAGCAACTTTTACATTTTTTAGGTCATTAACACTTTTGATAGAGCTATTTTTCTTAGTGATAATTACTGATCTAGAATAGATGTATGGCTCAGAAAAAATATAGTGTGCTTTTCTTTCTTTGTTAATCGCAACATTGTTGATAACTACGTCAAATGTATTAGAGTTCAATCCGGCAATTAGTGAGTCCCATTTTGTAGGGATAAATTCTGCTTTTAGTCCCAATTTCTTTGCAACTTGATTTCCGTAGTCAATTTCAAATCCAGTTAATTTATTACCAGCTCTATAAGAATATGGCGCATATGTTCCTTCTACACCAATTGTTAATATACCTGGTTTTTTGGTGATTTTTTTTGAACCGGCACATCCTGTTAGAATAACCATAAAAAAGGCTATTAGAGTGATTAGTAATGTTCTTTTCTTCATA
The DNA here is from genome assembly GCF_052828685.1 of Daquilactobacillus linshuiensis. Taxonomy (NCBI): domain Bacteria; kingdom Bacillati; phylum Bacillota; class Bacilli; order Lactobacillales; family Lactobacillaceae; genus Daquilactobacillus; species Daquilactobacillus linshuiensis. The sequence goes on from NZ_CM128255.1 coordinate 355,778, forward strand.
TATTCCTCCTGAAAATACAAAAAAAGAGAGCTGACTAATTGTCAGCTCTCTTAAAATTGTAGGTTAACTAATTTTATTAGAGTTTTAAATTAGACACGCAAAAAAGTGTAGTATTTTCCGCTACTACACAACAACATTCTTTATTAAAAAGAGTAGTTGAAACTTTTTGCATGTTAAATCTCCTTTAAAATCGTTAAATTGATAATAATATGTGAATAAATTTAAGTCAAGTTATTGTTTTTATATAGTCAAGTTTGTATTCCTTTGATATAATTTTAAAGAATGCAGTTAATAGAAAGCTGGAAAAGTTATGGATATTCCTAAAGAAGGAGATTACATAGCAATCCAAAGTTATAAACATGATGGTCATTTGCATAGAACATGGCGTGAAACAATGGTTCTTAAAACTAGTGAAAATGAAATAATTGGTTGTAATGATCATACTTTAGTCACTGAATCAGACGGAAGAAAATGGGTTACAAGAGAGCCCGCATTAGTTTACTTTCATAAACATTATTGGTTCAATATCGTTACTATGATTCGCGAAAGTGGTGTTTCTTACTATTGCAACTTGGCAACACCATTTGCTTTAGATAAGGAAGCTTTGAAGTATATTGATTACGATTTAGATATAAAAGTATTTCCTGATGGAGAAAAGCGACTTTTAGATGTTGATGAATATGCGCTGCATAGTAGAAAGTGGAATTATCCACCTGAAATAGATAAGATATTGCATAAGAATGTTGATACTTTAATAGAGTGGATTAATGAAGGAAAAGGTCCTTTTTCTAAAGCTTATGTTGATATGTGGATGAAAAGATATAATGAATTATCAAATCATGTATAACTACTGATTGTTATAAAAAAGGCTATTGATTTAATCAATAGCCTTTTTATTAGTATTTATTTTTTATAAGTGGTTGATATTCTATAGTTATTCCTATCAAAATTGATAAAGAAAGTACAATGGTTAGATAGCCTAAAAGACTACCAACATATAATCTAGGTGAAAAAAGATATCTAATTACATAAGTACTTGCATAACAAAACACAAAATCGAGTATAAAATTTAAATATAAATTGATAGGCTTACTTTCAATATCAAAAAAATCTATGATAGATTTAGCAAAGATGTTATCAATATCATGCTGAATATTTTTGACTACTTGATGCATAACGGTTTTTAATGCCATTAGGAAAAAAGCTCCTACAATGCTACCAATAACTGTTCTCCATATGCTATTTGCGTGCATCACTAAAGCATTGTAAGAAGTTCCTACCATTAATAAACTAACGGTATAAGGAATTATAAATAAGAATATATATATATTTGTTAAATTTCTACGTGTCATAATTTTGTCCTCATAAATAAGAGTAAATCATTTAAATAAATATTGTAAGTATTTGAATGCGTATCTATATAAAAAATTAAAAAATGATATAATTATTTAACAATATATGAAAGAGAGTTTTTAAAATAATGGAAGACCCGGGGAGCTCAGTCCTGATTAGTCAATTAATATTAATTGTAGTTTTAACATTAATTAATGCGTTTTTTGCAGCAGGAGAAACAGCTTTGTTATCTTTAAATAGAACAAAGGTGGAAACAAAAGCTAAGGAAGGCAATCAAAGAGCTAAAAAGCAACTTTTAGTTTTGAATGATTCAACTAAATACTTAGCTACAGTTCAAGTTGCCATTACCTTTGCAGGTTTTTTATCCTCAGCGAGTGCAGCAGTAACAATGTCAAAAGTATTGGCAAAGGTACTAGGAGGATTTGAAGGTAGCCAAGAGTTATCTATAATTATTATTACATTAATACTTTCATACTTTTCTTTAGTTTTAGGAGAATTATATCCTAAACAAATAGCCATTCAAAAAACTGAAAAAACTATAAATATTACCGTTCCTGTTATTAGATTTTTCAGTGTGCTATTTAAGCCTCTTGTAGCGCTGTTGTCGGTATCAACCAAAGTTTTATTAAAAATTACACCTATTGATTTCACTAAAAAAGAAGACGGATTATCAAGAAATGAAGTTTTATCAGTTTTAGAGAAGTCAAAAACTGATGGCAGTATTGATGATGAAGAATACGAGATGATTGAAGGAATAATCAGTTTCAATGATAAAATGGTGCGGGAAGTTATGGTACCAAGAACTGATACCTTTATGATTGATATAAATGACGATCAAGACGAAAATATTGATGAGATTTTAAGTCATCCTTATTCTCGTATTCCAGTTTATGGTGGAGACAAAGATACAGTTATTGGTGTTGTTCATATCAAAGATTTATTAAAAACTGCTAGAAAAAGTGGTTTTGAAAAAATTTCTATCCCAGATATCATGACTGAGCCAATTTATGTACCAGAAACCACTAATGTTAATGACTTATTATTTAAAATGAAAAACACTCATCAACAATTATCAATAATTCTTGACGAGTATGGTGGAGTTGTTGGTATCGCAACTATTGAAGACTTAATTGAAGAAATAGTTGGTGAAATTGATGATGAGTATGATGAAAATACAACTCTCTATCAAAAAGTTAACTCCAATACTTACAAAGTAGAAGGAAAGTTGAGCTTAAACGACTTTAACAGAATTTTTGAAGAAAATCTTGAAAAAGATGATATTGATACAATAGCTGGTTATTTAATTACAGAAGTGGGAGAAATTCCAACTAATAATAATCAATTATCAAGCATGTTAAATGACGGTGTAAAGCTTACTTCTGGTGAAGTTAAGGGTTCAAGGGTTCAAGAGGTATTAGTTGAATTGCCTACAGAAAAATCTAAAATAATAAAACAAAAATTAAGTAAAAGACGAGCTATTTAATCTCTCGTCTTTTTTAATACTTTAAAACTTGATATAATACTTTAGTTAGAAAAAAGGAGCTTGAAATGTCTGAAACATTAAAAGAAAAAGTATCTAAAAGAAGAACATTTGCAATTATTTCCCATCCGGATGCTGGAAAAACAACTATAACTGAACAATTATTATTGTTTGGTGGAGTAATTAGGTCTGCAGGAACCGTCAAGGGTAAAAAGTCTGGTCAGTTTGCTACAAGTGATTGGATGGAAATTGAAAAAAAACGTGGTATCTCTGTAACTAGTTCTGTTATGCAGTTTGATTATAAAGATAAGCGTATCAATATTTTAGATACCCCAGGGCACGAAGATTTCTCTGAAGATACATACCGTACTTTAATGGCTGTTGATGCCGCAGTAATGGTAATTGATTCAGCTAAGGGTATCGAACCGCAAACTAAAAAGTTGTTTAAAGTTGTTAAACAGCGCGGTATTCCTATTTTCACATTTATGAATAAACTTGATCGTGATGGTCGAGATCCATTGGATTTAATTGCGGAACTTGAGGATTTATTAGATATAGAAGGTTGTGCAATGAACTGGCCAATTGGAATGGGAAAGGGTCTTAAAGGATTATATGATATTCACAATCACCGAGTAGAACTATACCGAAAAGATTCAGATGATAAGTTTATAGATTTAGATGATAATGGTGAGTTAGTTGATAAAAATAACTCACTACAGCAAGAAAACGATTTTGAACAAGCAAGAGATGAAGTCGCATTAATAAGTGAAGCTGGTAATGAATATGATGAAGCAAAAATAATGTCTGGAGACCAAACACCAGTATTTTTTGGATCTGCTTTGACTAATTTTGGTGTTCAAACATTTTTGGATCATTTTGTCGATATGGCACCTCAACCAAAAGCTAAAAAAACAAAAGATGGAAATGAAATAGATCCGGTTAATGAAGAGTTTTCAGGATTTGTTTTCAAGATTCAAGCTAATATGAATCCAGCTCATCGTGATAGAATTGCGTTTATCAGAGTTTGCTCTGGGGAGTTTAGTAAGGGAATTGACGTTACACTTCAAAGAACAAAGAAAAATTTACGATTAAATAATGCTACTGAGTTCATGTCGGATCAAAGAGAACAAGTTTCCAGTGCTGTTGCAGGTGATATTGTTGGATTGTATGATACCGGTAATTTTCAAATTGGTGATACTATCTACACAGGAAAAAAAGAAATTGAATTTGAAGATTTACCACAATTTACTCCTGAATTATTTATGGAAGTAACGGCTAAAAATGTTATGAAGCAAAAATCGTTTCATAAGGGAATGACACAATTAGTTCAAGAAGGGGCTGTTCAACTATACAAGAAGTATTCGACAAATGATTATATTCTTGGTGCAGTTGGTCAACTTCAATTTGAAGTGTTTAAATTTAGAATGCAAAATGAATATAATAGTGAAGTTGAGATGTCACCAATAGGGTCAAGAATTGCAAGATGGATTGATCCTTCACAGTTGGATGAATCAATGTCGTCTTCAAGAAATATTTTAGTTAAAGATATGGACGACAATCCTTTGTTCTTATTTGAAAATCGATTTGCTGAAAATTGGTTTAAAGATAAATATCCAGATGTTAAATTAACTTCAAAATTATAACAATGACAATTATTTGTTTTGGTATCGTTTACGTTTTGATTATTTTAGGATAAAATATTTAGGTCAAGTTTTATTTAGATAAAGAATTAAGGAGAAAGAAATTTGAATACATTAGGTTTATTTTTTGCTTTTCTAGCAATTATTGGTTGGAGTGCATATCCAACACTTGTTTCAAAATTTGGTGGTAAGCCAGTTCAAGGTATTTTTGGAGCTACATGGGGAACTTTGATTGTAGCTATTGTATTGGTTTTAGTACAACGCTTAACTATTCCTACAGGCGCTAACTTTTGGTTAGCTGCATTATCTGGAGCTGCATGGGCTTTTGGAAATGTTTTGACAATTGCCGCATTTGGTATGAAGGATAAAGATGGAAATGCTTTGGGATCAGCAAAGGCTATGCCAATTTCTACCGCTTTTCAAATTACTGCAAATGTGCTTTGGGGAGTTATTATGCTTGGCAACTGGGGTTCTAATCAAGCTCGTTTAATTGGTGCAGTTGCTGTTATCGTTATTCTTGTAGGTGCTTATTTAACAACATATCAAGAAAAAGCAACTTCAGGTAATAAGGAACTATTGCTTAAGGCAGTCGGAGTACTATTAATTGCACAAATTGGTTACTCATTATATGGAATTCTTCCACAATATACTCATGGTACTGATGGAATGCATATGTTCTTGCCACAAGCTATTGGTATGGCAATATTTGGTCTAATTTTAGGTATTTTTGAACTTATTACAAATCACAACAATATCTTTAAACAAAGTATTACATATAAACAAATCTTTTCTGGTTTCTTCTTTGCTATGGCAGCTCTAGGATACTTAGTATCGGCACAACCAGCAATGCTTGGATTAGCAACAGGATTTGTTTTGTCTCAAGTATCAATCGTTGGTGCTACTGTTTCTGGTATTTTAGTAATGCATACACATAAGACTAAAAAAGAATGGTTAGTTATCATTATTGGTTTGATTATGATTGTTGCTGGAGCTTCTGCAACAGCATTCTTAAAATAAATTAAAGGATCAAATTGAAAAAATTTGGTCTTTTTTTATTTGTCTGAAATCGAATCTTTAATTTAAATAAATATTAATTTGAATAATGATAGCATGTAAAGGTAATATATACATATAAAAAAGTAAGAAAGTAAGAAAGTAAGATAGATGAAAAAACAATTATTAAAAATAGGAGTCATAATTATAATATTTTGTAGTTTGCTAGGAGCTAATAGTGTTTCGGCAAGTATAATTACCCCTAATGTTTCAGCAAAATCTGCTATTTTGATTGATGATAAAAGCGGTCAAATTGTTGCAAGTAAGAATGAAAATCAAAGATTTCCAATTGCTTCTATTTCAAAATTAATACTTATATATATGGTAGAAAAAGAAATACAGTTAGGGAAAATTGATAGAAATACACAATACGTAGTACCTAATAATATAGTTAATTTTAGTCATAATATGTCTGTTGCAAACGCTCCAATGAATTCTAATGAAAAATATACAGTACAAGATTTAGAAAATGCTGCTTTGCTACCTTCATCAAACAGTGCTGCAATTGAATTAGCAAATATATTATGTGGGAGTCAAAAAAAATACTATATAGAAGCTGAAGAGCAACTAAGGCAATGGGGAATTGATAATGTTAAAATTGTTTCTGCTTCTGGACTAAAAGATGGTGATTTAGCTCAATTTAATGATCCAAATACAGATGATAATACTGAGAATATGTTATCGGCTAAAGAAGTTGCTATAATTGCTAATCATTTAATAGACGAGTATCCAAATATTTTGGAAATTACGAAAAAAAAACAGATTTTTTTTCCTAAGATAGGAATTCATAAATCAGTCTTGAACAGTACAGATAAATTACTAAATGGTTCTGAATATAAGTTTACGGGATTGAAAACCGGAACAACTCCAAGGGATGGTGGTAATTTTGTTGGAATTACCAATCTATTAGGAAGAAGAGTCATTACAGTAGTACTTAATTCCCCAGTAGATAACAATAAATTTACTGATACTGTTTCAATGCTTAGACAAACAGAACTTAATACCAAGTTGTACAACTTAGAAAATGAAAAAGTTAATTTGATAAATGCAGATACTAAAGAGGGATCCGTGACTTTATTTCCAAGTGGGGATAGTACTATCTTTGTCAAAAATGATAGTGGTAAAGAAGAGCTTAGATCTAAACTAAATTTCAAAGGTAATCTCCCTTTTAAAAAAGGACAAATTATTGCAGTTAGAAAATATCAATTTGAAAATGAATATTTAAATGATAATATTTTTAGTAATTATGATTTTAAATATAAAGCTCAAAGAAATGTTGGAAAAACAAATTTCTTCGTAAGGACGTGGAGAAATTTATTTGAAAACAAAAAATGGAATTCAATTTTTTGAATTCCATTTTTTTAATCTTCTTTTTTAATAATGATTTTATTGTCAGCTAATGTAGCTTCTAATTTTTCATCATTTGGATTATTCAAATAATAATCTGCAACATTGTCTTCAATTTGTTCTTGGATAATACGACGTAGTGGGCGTGCACCCATTGCAGGATCATAACCTAGATCTACGAGTTTTTCTTTTGCTGGTGTTGTTACATTAACATGTAAACCTTTATCTTGAATCATCTTATTAGTGTCATTAATCATTAAATCAACAATTGATAATAAGTTTTCTTTTGATAAAGGTGAAAATTCGACTATTCCATCGAATCTGTTTAAAAATTCAGGTTTGAAATAGTTTCCTAGCTTATCCATTACTGAGTGTGTTGATCCAGAACTTGTTGCACCAAATCCAACATTTGCTTCAGCATCACCTTGTCCAGCGTTTGAAGTCATAATAATTATGGTATCTTTAAAGCTGACTGTTCTACCTTGTGAATCTGTTAAGCGTCCATCATCAAGAATTTGTAAGAACATGTGCATTACATCTGGATGAGCTTTTTCTACCTCATCTAGCAATATTAAACTATAAGGATTACGACGAACTTGTTCAGTTAGTTGTCCAGCTTCTTCATAACCGACATATCCAGGAGGTGAACCGATTAGTTTAGATATACTGTGTTTTTCCATATATTCAGACATATCAAAACGAATCATTGAATCAGTTGAGCCAAATAATTGTTTTGATAATTGTTTAGCTAATTCAGTTTTACCAACACCTGTAGGACCAACAAATAAAAATGAGCCTATTGGACGTCCAGACTTGTTAAATCCAATTCTATTTCTTCTGATAGCCTTTGCTACTTCTTCAACGGCTTTATCTTGACCAATTACATTACTCTTTAAGTTAGGTTCAAGATTTTTCAATTGAGCTTGTTCATTGGCTTTTAGATCACCAACTGGAATCTTAGTTTTAGCTTCAACAATATCTTCAATATTTTTTTCTGTTACAGTTGCTGACTCATTTGGATCTGGTTGTTTATTATCGCGCATGTCAGTATATTGATTTACTTTATCGCGATAATAAGCAGCTTTTTCATAATCTTCTTGCTTGAGTGCTGCTTGCTTGTTCTTTTCTGCTTCAGAAATTTTATTCTCTAATTCTTTTGAATCAACTGGAGCGATTGTTAAATTTTTCTTAGAGCCAGATTCATCTAATAAATCAATTGCTTTATCTGGTAGAAATCTATCTTGAATATATCTATCTGATAACGTTGCTGCTGCTGTTATTGCTGCTGACGTGTATTTAACATTATGATATGATTCATATTTTGGCTTTAAACCGTTAAGAATTTTTATTGTTTCTTCAACGGTAGGTTCATTTACTTGTACTGGTTGTAAACGACGAGCCAATGCTGAATCTTTTTCGATTGTTCTAAATTCATTAAGAGTTGTGGCACCAACTAATTGTAATTCACCACGAGAAAGAGCAGGTTTTAAAACATTTCCTGCGTCCATTCCACCTTCTGCATTACCAGCGCCAACAATTTCGTGAATTTCATCAATGAATAAGATTATATTTTTATCTTTTTGTAATTCGTCAATGAGTTCTTGCATTCTTTGTTCGAATTGTCCACGAATTCCAGTACCTTGTACAAGTGAAACGACGTCTAATCTTATAACTCGTTTCTTCAATAGTTTTTGAGGAACTTGTCCATCGACAATTTTTTGTGCTAATCCTTCAACTACTGCAGTTTTACCAACACCAGCTTCACCGATTAATACTGGGTTGTTTTTTGTTCTTCTATTTAATATTTCAATAACTCTTTCAATTTCACTATCACGGCCAATTACTGGATCAATATGTCCGTCTTTTGCTTGTTGAGTCAAATCAACACCAAATTGTGAAAGAACGGAATTTCCATTTGTATTATTTCCACCATTCGTAGGTCCTTGAGATTGTGTACGATAAAAATCATCGGCTGAAGAACTATTTTGTGAACCATTATTATTAATAGCACTAAATAGGTCACCAAAATCATTCATATCAAATGGATTATTTGACATATTTGCTTGTTGATTACGTAATTGTTGATAACAATTTTGACATAAATTTACTTCTGTGCGTTGTCCATTAACGCTTGTGTAGAGATGTATAGTAGCTTCTCTTATATTGCAATTTTGGCAAAGCATACATTTCCCTGCCTTTCATAAGTTTATTTATATCCAATATCAGGATATAAAGAGATTATATAATTAGCACTCGTATAATGCAAGTGCTAAGACTTGCAATTTTCTGAAAATGATGGTGCATGTTTTCATCGAGATTTCACAACTTCTGAATATTGATATATTGGGCTTGTAATCGATTATCAAAAAATAGAAAACACTTGTCCAAACATAAAAAAAATGATACGATTTTATCTGAATATTGAAAGCTAATGCTTTCTTTTTCTAAAATATTATATGGAAGTTTAGTGAGGTAATTACACTATGGAAAACAAACAATTTCACATCGTTGCAGAATCAGGAATTCATGCACGTCCAGCTACACTATTAGTACAAACAGCAAGCAAATTTAGCTCAGATATCAACTTAGAATTTAACGGAAAATCAGTTAACTTAAAATCTATCATGGGTGTTATGTCACTTGGTGTTGGTCAAGGATCAGATGTAACAATTACTGCTGAAGGTGATGATGCGGCAGACGCAATGACAGCTATTACAGAAACAATGAGTAAAGAAGGATTAACTGAATAATGACTAAAACTATTAGTGGAATTGCTGCTAGTGATGGAATTGCTACAGCTAAGGCCTATCTTTTAGTTCAACCAGATTTATCATTTGAATCAAAAAATGTTTCTGACATTGATAAGGAAGTTTCTAAATTAAAATCAGCCCTTGAAGTGTCTGATTCTGAACTTTCAACAATTAGAGACAAAGCTGCTGAATCACTTGGTGAAGAAGAGGCTCAAGTTTTTGATGCTCATAAGATGATTCTGGCTGACCCTGAATTTACAGGGGCAGTAGAACAAAAAATTAAAGATGATTCTATTAATGCTGAACAAGCATTAGATGAAGTTTCAAAACAATTTATTACAATTTTTGAATCTATGACAGACAATCCATATATGCAAGAACGTGCTGCGGATGTTCGAGATGTTTCAAAACGTGTAATGAGTCATTTATTAGGAGTTAGTCTACCTAATCCAGCATTAATTGATGAAGAAGTAATTATTGTTGCAGAAGATTTAACTCCTAGTGATACAGCTCAACTTAACAAAAAATTTGTTAAAGGCTTTGTAACTAATATTGGTGGAAGAACTGCTCACTCAGCAATAATGGCTCGTTCACTTGAAATTCCAGCAATTGTTGGAACTAATGTAGTTACAAGTGAAGTATCTGAAGGACAAACATTGATCATTGATGGAAATGACGGTGATTTGATTGTTGATCCAAGTGAATCAGATATTCAAAAGTATCAAAAAATGGCCGAAAATTTTGCTGCTCAAAAATTAGAGTGGGAAAAACTTAAGAATGAAGCAACAATAACCGCTGATGGTAAACATTTTGATGTTGCTGCTAACATAGGAACACCTAAAGATCTTGATGGTGTAATTAGTAATGGTGCTGAAGGAATTGGGCTATACAGAACTGAATTTTTATATATGGATTCAGCTGAATTACCAGATGAAGATAGTCAATTTGAAGCTTATAAAGCAGTTTTAGAAGGAATGAAAGGTAAGCCAGTTGTTGTTAGAACAATGGATATTGGTGGAGATAAACATCTTCCATACATGCCTCTTCCTGAAGAAATGAATCCATTTTTAGGATATCGTGCAATTCGTATAAGTTTAGATAAACAAGATATTTTCAGAACACAATTAAGAGCATTATTACGTGCTTCTGCATTTGGAACATTAAGAATTATGTTCCCAATGATTGCCACAGTTCAAGAATTTAAAGATGCCAAGGCAATTTTTGAAGAAGAAAAGAAAAATCTTATTTCTGAAGGCGTAGAAGTTTCTAATGACATTCAAGTAGGAATGATGATTGAAATTCCAGCTGCTGCTGTTTTAGCTGACCAATTTGCTAAAGTAGTAGATTTCTTTAGTATTGGTACTAACGACTTAATTCAATATACAATGGCTGCTGATCGTGGAAATGAGCATGTCTCATATCTATATCAACCATATAACCCTTCAATTTTAAGACTAGTCAAAAATGTTGTTGACGCTGCTCATAAAGAAGGTAAATGGGCTGGTATGTGTGGCGAAGCTGCTGGTGATCCAATAATGGTACCTTTATTACTAGGTATGGGATTGGATGAGTATTCTATGAGCGCTACATCAGTATTAAAAGTTAGAAGCTTAATGAAAAAACTTGATACTAATGAATTAAAAGAGCTTTCTGAAAAAGCAATTAACGAATCACTAACTAATGAAGAAAATGCTAAATTAGTTGAAGAATTCATGAGTAATAAATAAGGAGAAATCAAAAGATTTCTCTTTTTTTATTTATCTTAGTTTACAAATGTAAATATATATTATAAACTACAAATGTAAACAGGAGGTAAATATGAATAAATTTGAAGAAGTTAGTCCTGCAGAATGGCAAGTTTTGCGAATAATATGGACTTTAGATAAGGCTACTAGTTCTGACATCATTTCTTACTTAGGCAAGAAGAATAATTGGAATGATTCTACTGTTAAAACATTGATAGGACGATTGGTAAAAAAAGAAATTTTAGAAGTTGATAAAAAAAATCGTCCATTTATATATACAGCTAAGTATTCCGAAGATTATGGAATTGAGTCAAGTGTTGAGATTTTATTTAATAATATTTGTGATATGGAAAAATCCAATGCTATTGGTGACTTAATAGATAATAGCCCAATCTCAAAAAGTGAATTAGAAGTATTGATTCAAAAGCTTGAGAAAAAGCGTGTTGATGCTCCTGAAAGGGTAGAATGTAACTGTTTAAGAAAAGAGGATTATATTAATGAATAATAATGAACATGATATGTCTCATATGCATCATAATATGTCAGAAATGGATCACGACATGTCCCATATGCATCATGATATGAATAATATGTCGGGAATGGATCACTCAATGCATCATGGGATGGATTTCAAAAAAAGATTTATCGTATCATTTATTGTGACGATACCTATAATACTGATGTCACCAATGATGGGAATGGAATTACCTTTTCAATTTAGTTTTAATGGTTCAGATATAATTGTATTAGTACTTGCAACATTTTTATTATTCTATGGTGGAAATCCATTTTGGATTGGAAGTATTTCAGAAATAAAAAAAAGAACACCAGGTATGATGACATTAATTGCTCTGGGATTATCTGCTTCTTATATATATAGTGTTTATGCATTTATTGCTACGAGCTTTTTGAATAATAATAGTGTCATGAACTTTTTTTTGGAATTTTCGACTTTAATTGTCATTATGTTATTGGGTCATTGGATTGAAATGACATCAGTTATGAGTGCGGGAAATGCTTTAGAAAAGATAACACAGCTAATCCCTGATAAAGCTCATATGATACATGGAGATCATGTAATGGATATGGACGTTTCAGATATATCTGAGGGTTCTATAATTGAAGCTAGAGCAGGAGAGACGATTCCTTTAGACGGGATAATCGTTAAAGGAAAATCAAGTGTTAATGAGTCACTGGTCACTGGAGAATCAAAATTAGTCGCTAAAGAAGAAAAGGATCAGGTTATTGGTGGATCTATTAATGATTCAAAAACACTTCAAGTAAAAGTCACTAAAGACAATGAAAGCGGCTATTTGTCACAAATACAAACATTGGTTGCTGATGCACAAAGCCAAAAGTCTAAAAAAGAAGAAATCGCAAATAAAGTAGCCGGATGGTTATTTTATGCTGCACTAATAGTCGGTTTATTAGCACTTATATATTGGACAATAAATTCTAGTTTGCCTAAGGCTTTGGAAATAATGGTGACAGTATTTGTTATTGCCTGTCCGCATGCACTTGGCTTAGCTGTTCCTCTTGTTAACGCCAGAAGTACATCAATTGCTGCAACTAATGGGTTGTTAATTCGTAATAAAATAGCAATTGAAGAAAGCAAGAAAATAGATACCATAGTTATTGATAAAACTGGGACTTTAACTCAAGGAAATTTCACTGTAAATGATATAAAAAACTATTCTAACGATGAAAATTTATTATCTATAGTTGGTGGACTTGAAGAACAATCTAATCATCCAATTGCACAAGGGATAATAAGGTATTTAAAGAACAATGAAATACAAGTAAACAAATTTAGTTCAGTGGAAACTCTTAAAGGTTATGGAGTTAAGGGTCAATTAAATAATCAAAATTATCTAATAGTAAATAAGAAGTATTTAGTTGAAAATAAAATAGATTTTAACCAACAAGATTATGAAGAAGCTTCTCAAAAGGGTAATTCTATTAGTTATTTGGTAGTGGATGATAGAGTACAATTAATGATTTCTGTAGGAGATCAATTAAGAGAAAGTGCTTTTGATTTTGCAAAAGAATTAAATAATAGAAATATTAAATTAGTAATGTTAACTGGTGATAATCACAATTCAGCAAAGGTAATAGCGGATAAATTAGGAATTGATTTTCATGCGGAGCTAAAGCCTGATGAAAAACAAGATATTATTAAAGATTATCAAAAAAACCATCATTCAGTAATGATGGTTGGAGATGGTATAAATGATACAGTTGCTTTAACAACAGCGGATCTAGGAATAGCTATAGGTGCAGGAACAGATGTTGCTATTGATTCTGCAGATGTGATTCTAGCAAATAATGATTTAAACTCGATTATTAAATTCTTCGACTTAGCAAAAAAGACAAATGAAAAAATGATTCAAAATTTATGGTGGGGGGCTGGATATAATATTATTGCAATACCATTAGCAGCAGGAATTTTAGCTGGTATTGGAATAATGATCAGTCCTGCAGTTGGTGCAATTATTATGTCATTTTCGACTGTGATTGTTGCAATAAATGCTATGACGCTCAAGTAAAAGAGACATCTAAAGATGTCTCTTTTTTAATTGAACTGTTTAAAATAAGATAATGTTGGAAAAACAATATTAACAGTAGTTCCGTGATTGTATTCAGATTCAATCGTTAATTCTTGACCTAATTTGTCACTCATTTTTTTTGCTAAATATAATCCTAGCCCAGTAGATTTAGATGAACTCAATCTGCCATTTTGTCCGGTGAACCCCTTATCAAAAACTCTAATGATGTCTTCTGATTTAATACCAATACCAGTATCAGTGATTTTTAAAGTAATAACGCCATTATTATCTTGAGCTTCTATATTTATTTTTCCATTACTATTTGTATACTTTAATGAATTAGAAATTATTTGATTAATAATGAATTCAAGCCATTTTTCATCTGTTAGTACTGTTAAATTATCAACAGATAGATTGACAGAAATATTTTTAGAAATAAAAAGAATCATATTATTTTTTAAAGATGTACTAACTACGTCTTTTAAATTAATCTGTTTAATTAAATAATCATTAGCAAAATTATTTAATCTTGAATAGTATAATATTTGTTCAACTAAATGATTGATATTTGTGATTTCAAAGTTTGATTGTTCTTTTATTAAATTGATATCATCTTTTTCTAAAATCAGTTTTAACGCTGTTAGCGGCACTTTTATATCGTGAACCCAAGATTCAATAAATTCTTCTTGATTACTTTTTGATTTGTTTAGCTCAGTTAATTCATGACGTAATTTAAAAATAATATCCAAAATAATATTAAGTTCTAATTCTTCTTGATTAGAATTTGTTGATACTTCTCTAGTAGAGTCTTCCCGAAGAATATTTAATGAATTAAACCAATTTTTTTTTCTATTATAATTAGTTATTAAGTAGAAGAATAATATCATAAAAGAAAGAATATCCGCATAGAAAAAGGTACCAGTTGAAAGTTTAAATTTAGGCTCTAAAAAAATGATTAAATCAAATAAAGCTATTGAGACAACCCACAAAAATATTAATAGTATCTGATCTTTTAGATATTTTAAAAAATTCATATTTCTCCTTTAAGGAACAATGTATCCTTGCCCAACTTTAGTTACTATGTAATTATTCAATCCAGCATCTTCAATTTTTTTTCGAAGTCTGTTTACATTGACGGTTAAAGTATTGTCATCAACAAATCTAGAGTCTTCCCACATAAAACTAAGTAATTGATTTCTTGTAACAATATTACCCTTATCTTTTAAAAGCCTTTGTAAAAGTTTGAATTCGTTTTTTGATAAATCAATCTCTTGGTCATTAACACTAGCTGTACTATTTGATAGATTAAGAAGTAGTCCGTTATGTTCTATAATATCTGCATTTGATTCGGA
The DNA here is from genome assembly GCF_052828685.1 of Daquilactobacillus linshuiensis. Taxonomy (NCBI): domain Bacteria; kingdom Bacillati; phylum Bacillota; class Bacilli; order Lactobacillales; family Lactobacillaceae; genus Daquilactobacillus; species Daquilactobacillus linshuiensis. The sequence goes on from NZ_CM128255.1 coordinate 371,044, forward strand.
ATAATTATATGTTCTACGAAGTAGGGCTTTAATTTTAGCCAATAATAAATCGGTAGAAAAAGGCTTTTCAACAAAATCATCTGCCCCCATATTCATAGCCATTATCTGATCCATATTAGAATTTCTTGATGATATAAAAATTATTGGAACTTGAGAAACTTCGCGAATTTTTTGATTCCAGTAATAACCATCAAAAGCTGGAAGGTTTATATCTAATAAAACTAAATCTGGTTTTTCTTCTATAAAAACATCAAAAACTTTTTCAAAGTTAGTTATTTTTATAGGATTTATTTGCCACTGTGTAAGGCTTTCACTAATTGTGTCAGCTATAATTGATTCATCTTCAACAATCATTACTTTGAACATCTTATTACCTCAAAAATGGTATAGTCTATATAGTTATTTTACCCTAAATGGAGAAAAAATTATGAATATAATTACAGTTTCACAAATTTCAAAAAAATATGGGAATTTACTCAACTCGACTAAAGCTCTTAACGGTGTTTCTTTTAATATAGAAAAAGGAGATTTTGTTGGAATTATGGGGCCTTCAGGGTCAGGAAAAACCACACTTTTGAATATAATCTCTTCGGCTATGAAACCCGATGTTGGAGAAATAATTATTGACGGTAAAGAATTGACAAGAATGAAAGAAAATGAAGTGGCAAATTTTAGAAAAAATCATTTAGGCTTTATATTTCAAGATTTTAATCTATTAGAATCTTTAACGGTAGAAGAAAATATTATACTGCCGCTAACTTTTTCGAAATTTAAAAAAGTAGAGATAACTAAAAGATTACAATATATTAATAAAATCCTCGGGTTAACACCACTTAATAAAAGAAGAATTGACGAACTTTCAGGAGGACAAAAGCAATTAGTTGCTTGTGCTCGTGCAATAATAAACAAGCCAGAAGTTTTATTTGCTGATGAACCGACGGGAAGTTTAGACTCTAAGTCCGCGACTCAACTTCTCAATTATCTTGAAAAAATAAATACACAAGAACAAACAACGATATTAATGGCAACACATGATGCTTTTACTGCTAGTTATTGTAAAAGAATAATTTTTATAAAAGATGGAAAAATTTTTGCGAAAATCAACACTAATGGTGATAGAAAAGAATTTTTTGAAAAAATAATTAATATGCAAAGAACAATTGGTGGAGGAGATTTTTTTAATGCTTAGTAAAATATTTATAAAAAATTTTTCTGCCCATAAAAATAATTATTTAGTTTATATAATGGCTTCTTCAAGTGCGGTTATGGTTTATTTCATTTTATATTTTATAACTTGGAACCCTGAGTTAAAAACTGTTGAAAACTGGAATACCAATTTAGGAAGTCTTACAACTGCATTATCTTCGATTCTAATTTTTATGGAGTGGATATTTGTAGCTTATATAAGTGGAATTTTAATAAAAGAAAGAAAAAAGGAATTTAATTTATATAAATTTTTAGGAATTTCAAAATATAGAATTTCTTTAGGGATTTTTTTTGAAACCTTTTTTATTCAATTTATTTCATGGATAGTTGGATTTGTTTTTGCAATTATTTTTTCTAAAATGTTTGGAATGATTTTAATAAGAATGATGCATCTTTCTTGGGATTTTCATTTTTATTTAAATACAAAAATTCTTCAATCATCTTTATGGACATTTATATTTTTTACACTTTTATTAGCCATACTAAACATGTATCGAATTATTCGTCAGAAAAATAAGTACAAGCAAAAAAAAGAAATGAAGTTTGTTAATTATATTATAGGAATTTTAGGAGTGTTATTAATTCTTTATGGATATTTTCAGGTACTAAAATATGGTGGTAATATAATTAAAGATAGTAATTACAGTAATTACAATACTAATCTTGCTCAAGTAAAGATGTTTTGGATATTTGTTGAGGTGGTAATTGGCACTTATCTTTTTTATGTGGGATTTATAGAAGCAATTATTGAAATATTAAAGAAATTTAGTATTTTTAAATATAATGGTCTTAAAAATTTAACTAGTAATTTATTTGAAAAATCAATTAAAAAAAATGTATCATCACTTTGGTTGATTACGGTAATGTCCGGATTATCGATTGTAATGTTATTTTTTGCAATTGTTGTATATCAGAGTAGTAAATATCATGATGACACATTATATTCATATGACATAGGTGTGAACTCAAGAGATTTGGACATCGTAAAAAAATATGCTCAAAAGAATAAACAAGATTTTAAAGAAATTAAAGAGGTACCCATAAAACAAAATATCGGAAGAAAAAATAAGGATAACTATCAAGTCTATAGTTTTATTTCTTACAAAAGCTATAAAAAAGCAATAGGCAAAAAAGCTATAAAATATAATAGTAATATAAATCCTAATGAAATAATGAGCTTAACTGATAGTACATTTGGTGATCAACGTGTTAATGATACCTATACTTTGTTAATTGGAAAAAAAATACATGTAAAAAATAGTGGTATTGCAATTCCTATCAGTCCTAATTTGTATTATGGATCAGTTATTGTAGTTCCTGATAAATTGTATGAATCTTTATCTGCAGATAAAGCAGACAAAATATATGGAATTAATTTTAAAAAAAGTATAAATAGATCAATGAAAAAAGATTTAGATAATTTAACAATGAAGACTCGAACAAATAACAATTATTTATTAGCTTGGATTAATCAGAAGAATCATAACGTTAATGAATATAAAATTGATTCATATAAAAAAAATAGCCAAAAAAATGTGGGTGTATTTGTAAAGAATAATTATACTCAAAGCTATGCAAGTAGTGTTTTGGGACAGCAAACAAGAGGATTTTTAGTATTTATTTTCAGCGTATTAAGTGTTGTATTTATTGTTGCGTTAGGAAGTATATTGTCAATTAAACAATTTGTTGAGAATAATAGAAATATAAAAACGTATGAAACAATAAAAAAAATCGGTATAGGTCAAAAAAACATAAATAAACTTATTTTTAGACAAACCTTTCTACTATTTTATTTACCAATTAGTTTAGCTATTATACATGCAATAATGGCGGCCAATTATTTGATGGCAATATCTATTAATAGTTATTGGATATTATTTTTAGAAATTTTAACTATTTATTTGATTATATATACGTTACTTTTTGTAATAACTCAAAGAATATCAAAGTTGCAGATTTCAAAAGAAATTAATCATTGACATAAAGTTTAGAAAAAAAGCCAAAATTATTAGTCGTTTTTTCGATTAATAATTTTTTTATATTTGCATAATCAATATCACTTGAGTTACTTCCAACAATAATTACGAAACTATCATCGTTTTTAATTATTAAATAATTTTGTAGTTGAATTTTTTTGTTTATCATCATATTTTCAAAAATTAGTTTTTGCTCTTTATTAAACTTCAAATAAATAAATCTATAATAAGAAAAATTCCAAGAAAAATTATTTTGTGATATTTCTTGGTAATCAGTTCCAGAAAATTCAACACGCATTGATGCTTCATCTAAATTAATAGGATTTAAAATTACGTGTGGCTTTGAAAAATCTTTTAATAATTTTTTACTTCCTAGTGTTAAACTTAAAGACATAATAAAACTCCTTAAAGAAGAGGTGATATTTTGAAACTTACAGTATTAGGATATTTTGGTGGTTATCCATTTGATGGGCATGGGACAACGAGTTATTTATTACAAGAAAATGGATATAACTTATTAATTGATTGTGGAAGTAATACCGTTAATAATTTATCAAAAGTTATTGATCCACTTCAATTAGATGGTGTTATTATTTCTCACTACCATCATGACCATATAGCAGATTTAGGAGTTTTGCAATATTATTGGCAATTAAATAATGGAAAAAAGAAAGTAGACATATTGCCAATTTATGGAAATACTCAGGATCCTTTAAACTACGGTTCTCTGACTTTGGAGAAAGTCACAGTTGGAAAATCTTATTCCGATTTAGCTCCATTAGAAATTGGACCATTTAAGATTGAGTTTTTAAGAACAATTCATCCTGTCCCAACATATGCTATGAGAATAACTAACGGGAAAAAAATACTAACTTTTACAGCTGATACGGATTACTTTGATGATTTAGTTGATTTTTCGATGAACTCTAATTTATTAATAACGGATACAAATTTTGACAAGCAAAAAACAGGAATTAAGTGGCATATGACTAGTGTAGAATCGGCGAAATTAGCAAACGATTCTAATTCTGAAGTATTACTTTTAAGCCATCTACCTCAAGAAATTAATCACAATCAATTGTTGAAAGAGGCAAAGGCAATAAAGAAAACTGGAAAGGTATTTCTTGCGAGCGACGCACTTTCTGTTGAGTTATAATAATAAAAAAATTATTAGTTTTATAAATTATTATTCAAAAAATATTGTGAAAAAAGTTCACATTTATTGTTTTAATAGTGTTGAAAACTCACAAAATAATAATGAGGAACATATTTTCGCATATTAATTTACAAAAATATATAGACTTCTTTTATTAGAGAAGTTATAATAATGACGTGGAAGAAATTCCAACTCCAAAGCTAAAGGAGAAATACTTATGGTAACACTATACGTATCACCTAGTTGCACATCATGTCGTAAAGCAAAGGCTTGGTTACAAGAACATGATATAGAATTTAAAGAAAGAAATATTTTTACAGAGCCTTTAAATAAAGATGAACTAAAACAAATTCTTCAAATGACAGAAGACGGAACAGAAGAAATTATTTCTACTCGTTCAAAAGTATTTCAAAAGTTAAATATTAAAGTTGATGATTTAACAATTGATCAACTCTTAAATATTATTGAAAAAAATCCCGGAATATTAAGAAGACCAATTATGATGGATGATAAACGCCTTCAAGTTGGGTTTAATGAAGATGAAATCAGAAGATTTCTACCAAGAAGCGTAAGAACAATGGAATTACATCAAGCACAATTAATGGCAGGATTTTAGATAAATAAAAAAGGCGCGAAATTAATCGCGTCTTTTTTATGCTTAAAACTTTACAACTGAATTAGTATTGATAAAATAGACAGAAGTAAGACGGAGTTGTGAGGTAAAGTAAATGGAAACTCATAGAATAAATGATGATACAATTAAAGTAATCCTTGCTCCAGAAGATTTAGAAGACAGAGGTGTTTCTATGCTTGATTTATTAGGCAATAGAAAACAGATAGAAGCATTCTTTTATAGTATTTTGGATGAAGTGGATGTTGATAAAACATTTGCTAATGATGAGGCTGTTACATTCCAAGTTATGCCACAAACAAAAGCAAATGGTTTAGTTTTATTAATAAGTAAAGGTAATAAGGCAGCAAAACAAATGGGACAAGAGTTTGGGTCTTTTGATAATAATTCTAACGAGTCAAAAGGCTGGGAAGACTTTTTCAAGAACAATTTGGGAATTGATGCTCAAGAAGTTGAGTCAGTACCTGAAGAGAAAAAATCAAAAGATGGTTTTGAAGATAGAATATATACAAGTGTAGTTAAATTTGAAAGTTTTGAAGATTTCTTAGATTTAGCCAATATGCTAAAAAATGATAGTATTGTATCTAATTTATGGTTATATGAAGGACAATATTACTTAGATATTTTAGTTTATACAGATGAACTACATGATTTAAGACTAAAAGAATTAACAGCAATTGTTAATGAATTTTCATATAAAACAACTATCACTTCTGCATATTTATCTGAATATGGGAAAAAAATTATGGATAAATCAGCACTGCAATTAGCAAGACACTATTTTAAATAAAGACCGATTGGGTCTTTATTTTTTTTGCGTAATTTTTAAAAGGGTGATATTATTTTTGCCGCATATAATCAAAAAAACAAATTAGTCTATGCAATTAATGCTGATATAAATGATAAATTTAAATGTGTTGATTGTAAAAAAGATGTGAAATTAATATGTTCTAAAACGCAAAAAAAATATTTTATGCATAAGATACAATCGCATAATAAGAGTAACGAAACTAATATTCATCGAATAGGAAAAAATATATTAAAACAAGATTTTGAAATAAATGGCTATATAACTACGAGTGAAATATATATAGAAAATAATAAACAAAGAATTGACGTATTTGCTAAAAAATCTACTCGAAAATTAGCATTAGAGTTTCAAAATTCACCGATAAATAAAGAAATATTAAATGATAGGATAGCTGGATATAATAAAGGTGGATACCAGAGTATTTGGTTTTTAAGTCAAGGATATTTAACAAAATTAAGTAATAGACAATTGAAATTTTTAAATTATTCTACTTCTTGGAAGTGGTATTTAATTTTTTTGAATACAAATATACATAAGTATACTTTATTGTTTGATATTAATTTTGTTGGTCCATGCTTAAATATTTACTATAAAAAAAGAAATTTTAATAACTTAATAGAGATAATTCAATTTAAAGAATTGAAACAACCATTTATTCATGAAAAAAATATTAATTTCATTAAGATAAGGCAGTATTGTTACGAACATAATATTAGTTATGAAAATAAGCTAAATGAAATAAAAATGCCTCCTATTTTTAAGCATAATTTAATTCAAACATTAGTAGAATTTGAAAAATTTGGTGTTGATAAAGTTGTTGAAATTCCTGCTCAAATAAAAATAAACCCCCAGCTAGTAAGTAAACTACAAGCTGAGGTTAATCAGAAATTAAATGATTTATTATTTTTGATAAAAAGAGATATCAATTAAGTTATTTTTAGTGTTATTTTTTTGAGGCTGATTATTTTTATATAAGTCAAATAAGATATTTTCAAGGTCTTCTTTGCTATGATTATCAATTAATATACCGTTTTGATCGTCAGAATCGTAATTAAAAATAACAGTAGATGGAGTTTGAGTAACATTCATTTCTTGCGCTAATAGTTGGTCAGCTTCAAAACTACTGTTTATTAGGTCACATTCTTTGTCAGCTAATAATTCTTCATAATCAATGTGTAACTCTTTAGCAGAATTTTTGATAAGATCTTCATTGTACTCGGCGTTTAATTCATTTATTGCATATTGAATTTTCATTAATAATTGACGTGCTTTTTTTTGACCTTGACAAGATGCAGCTTTATAAGTAAGCGCTGCGTCATAACAACTAAGTGTTATTTCATTTCTTAGTTGTAAATCACTAGTATCCATATTAGTTCTATTCATAAAATCGGTTATATTTTTTAAATTATTTACAGCAATAAAATTAAAATGTGCTTGTATATTGTGATCATCCACAAAGTTTAATATTGTAGTTTCCGTATTTAAACAATATGAACCTAATGGATTAACAAATAAAAATACTTCCCACACAATTTTTCTCCTCGTCTAAATAAATCTTCCAAAGTGTACTTTATCAAAATTTCATATAAGGTCAACTGTTTTGCCTTATAAAAGTGTTTTCAAAAATAAGCTATGTCTGTTTTATGGTATAGTTTTACTGTTAGATAAATCTCAGGAGGTGAATTTGATGACTGAAAATTGGGATGTTTTTTTGATGCCTTATCAGCAAGCTGTTGATGAGTTGAAAATTAAATTGCGAAGTGCTCGTAAAGAGTTTTTAGAGCGTGGGGAACATTCACCAATTGAGTATGTAACTGGTCGAGTGAAGACAATTGATAGTATTAAAGAAAAGATGCAAAGAAGATACATTGCAGAAAATGTTTTAGAAAAAGATATGCAAGATATTGCAGGGTTAAGAATTCAAACTCAGTTTGTAGAAGATATTTACGAGGTTGCAGATTTGCTGCATCAGCGTGAAGACTTGAGAGTGATTGAAGAACGCGATTATGTTACTAATAGCAAGTCTAGTGGATATAGATCTTATCACGTTGTTGTGGAGTATCCAATACAGTTAACAACTGGTCAAAAAAATATATTAGCCGAAATTCAGATTAGAACGCTAGCAATGAACTTTTGGTCAACAATTGAGCATTCACTTAATTATAAATATCAAGGTGATTTTCCTGAAGAAATAAATGATCGACTAAAAAGAGCTGCTGAAGCTTCATTTATGTTAGATGAAGAAATGTCCAAAATACGTGGTGAAATTCAAGAAGCACAACAGTATTTTACAGTTCAAAAGAAAAACAAAAATAAAACTAGTCAGGACAATGAAAATGAAAGTGTGGATAAATAATAATACAAAATCTATATCAAAAAAAACTGCAGAAAAAATTAAGCAGGGAGTATTAGATATTGGCTTTGAATTGGATAAAAAAAATCCTGACATTGCAATCAGTGTTGGTGGTGATGGAACTTTTTTAAAAACTTTTCATGAATATAGAAATAAAGTGAATAATGTAAGATTTTTAGGAGTACATACGGGCCATCTAGGATTTTATGCTGATTGGAGAGATTTTGAAGTTGATGAGTTAATAAAAGCTTTAAAAAATGATCAAAATAAAAGTATCAAATATCCAATTTTAGATGTCGAAATAACTTTTAGAAATGGTGAAACTAAAAAAATAAGTTCTTTGAATGAAACAATAATTAAACGTCCGTCGCAAACAATGAGAGCTGATGTTATTTTAGATGGTGAATTTTTCGAAAAATTTCGTGGAGATGGACTGTGTTTTTCTACACCAAGTGGCTCAACAGCCTATGCGAAATCAATAGGTGGTGCTGTAATTCATCCTAAGTCTCATGTTATGCAAATGAATGAAATAGCTCCGATTAATAATCGTGTCTATCGTTCAATATCTGCTCCTATAATTGTTCCTAGTACACAAACTGTTGAGGTTATTCTAGGAAGTGAAAAAGACTATATGGTAAATTATGATACTAATTCCCAAACTAACTGTGAAATTAAATCAATGAAGTTTAAGTTGTCTGATCAAAGTATTAAGTTTGCCCAGTTACGAGATAGACATTTTTGGGGACGTGTAGAACATGCATTTTTAGGAACGAACGACTTTTTATAATATGATTTTTAAATGGGTAGTAAAAAAAGAAGATAAAAAAATTGTTAGAAGCTTTTTAAAACAAAAGAATTTTTCATCAAGTCAAATATCAAAGATAAAAAATCATGATGGACAAATTTTTGTAAATAAAAAAGAAAGATATTTAAATTATTCTATGCCCGTTGGAGCTACAATTATCGTTAAACTACCAACAGAAATAGGCTCAAAAAAGATAAAGGCAATAACTGGGGACTTGGATATAAAATTTGAAGATGATTTTTATTTAATAGTTTCTAAACCATCAGGCTTGGCTAGTTTACCAGCTCGAAAAAAAGAATCAGCAACAATGGCAAATTATATAAAGGCTTACTTACAACAAAAAGGTGAAGAATCTGATGCAGTCCATGTAGTTACTAGATTAGATCGTGATACTTCTGGACTGATGATTTTTGCTAAAAATTCATTTTCACATTCACTGATTAGCAAGAAATTGCATTCTAATGATTTTACTAAGCAATATATTGCAGTAGTTGAAAATTCTTTTAATAGTTTGGAAAAATCAGAAATTAATTTACCTATTGGTATTTCTGATGATTTTTATATGAAACGTATTGTTTCTGGTAATGGGAAAAAATCACTAACTAAATATACAATTATGGAGAATTTTGATAACGGATCAGTCGCAAAAATTAATTTAATAACAGGAAGAACACATCAAATTAGAGTTCATTTTTCTGCTATTGGACATCCCTTGTATGGAGATGAGCTTTACGGAGGATCTATGCAATTAATAAAAAGACAAGCGTTACATTGTTTTAGGCTCAAATTTATACATCCGATAACAAAAGAAATAGTTGATGTTAATTCGCATTTGCCTAGTGATATTGAAAGCTTGATCGATAAACTAAGGAAATAGATCAATGGATAATATTGAAGTAGAATACAAAAAGTTAATAGATTTACTAAATGATAATGAAACTAAAAGATTCAGAAAAAAGTTTTTGGATATGCATTTTTATGATCAATCACAGTTTTTCTTAACTTTAGAAGAAGAAGAAAGGCTTAAGATATATAAAATATTAAAGCCTGATGAAACGGCTGACATGTTTGATACGATTGAAGATGACATTCCTGAATTACCAATGTATCTTGAAGAAATGGATCCACAATATGCTTCAGATATGTTGGACAACATGTATGATGATAATGCAGCTGATATTTTGGAGCATCTCGAAAAACCAGAAGTAGATAAATATTTATCAAGAATGCCTCGAGGAGAGGCTAATAATCTTAGAGGATTACTTCATTATGATACTGAGACTGCCGGTGGGTTAATGACTACTGATTATGTCAGTTTTAGTGTTGATCAAACAATATCTGATGCAATGAAAGAGTTAAAAGAGCAAGCTGATGATGCTGAAACAATTAACTCATTGTTTGTCATTGGTGAAGATGACGACTTAGTTGGTGTTATGTCTCTTAGAGAGTTAATTATTAATAATGATGATGCTTTATTAGGAGATATAATGAATAAGCAGGTGATTTCTGTTAACGTTGATGCTGATCAAACAGAGGTCGCACAAGTTTTTCGTGACTATGATTTTTTGGCCTTGCCAGTTGTTGATCATGCTAACAAAATGGTTGGTATTATCACAGTTGATGATGTTATTGAAATTATTGATGATGAAGCTCAATCTGATTACTCTGGCCTTGCTGGTGTTGATGTTGAGGAATCTATATCTGATAATCCGATACAATCAGCTATGAAGAGGTTGCCTTGGTTAATAACATTGTTATTTTTAGGGATGATTACTGCAACTTTGATTAATCATTTTGAAGACCTATTAAGTCAAGCAAGTATTTTGGCGGTATTTATAACATTAATAACAGGTACGGCTGGAAATGCAGGAACTCAAAGTTTAGCTGTTGCGGTTAGAAGACTAGCTATAATTAATGATGATGATTTTGGCTTAGGTAGTGTTATATTGCGAGAATTAGTTACAGGCATAGCTACAGGAATGGTCACTGGATTAACCATTTGGATTGTAGTTGGATTTTGGCAACACAGCTTTATATTGGGATTTGTTATAGGATTAGCAATGATGGTTGCGATAACAGTCGCTAATTTAGCTGGAACACTTATTCCATTAATAATGGATAAGTTAGGATTTGATCCGGCAGTAGCTAGTGGCCCTTTTATTTCGACACTTAGTGATTTGACTAGTGTATTAATATATTTTAATATAGCTAATTTGTTTATACATTTCTTTATAGGTAAATAAAAAATCCTTCATAATTGAAGGATTTTTTTAGTATTTAATTATTTTTGTTCCATGTAAGTACGGAACATTTAATTTATTAGAAATTTCATCAGCATTTTCATATGTAATACCTCCACCAGGAAGAATATCTATATCTTTAGCTTCAGAATATGCAATGATTTTTTTTAATTTATCGATATTCAATGGTCTATCTAAATTATCACCATGCGTTAATATCCGCTTTACATTATGTTCAATTAACCAATCTACTGTACTTAATTGATTTTCTTCTTGAATAGCATCAAATGCCATGTGCATAACAACTTCCATGCCAGAACTAGCACCTATTAGCATTTCCATAGCTTCCTCATCAAGTTGACCGTCAGATGTTAAGCAGCCAAAAGTTACTGCATCTACACCTAATTCCTGAGCTTTAAAAATATCTGCTTCCATAATCTTTAATTCAATATCGTTATAGATAAAATTCCCGCCACGAGGGCGAATCATAGTGGTTAGAGGAATTGAGTGTTCTTGCAGATATTTAGCAGATTCTGCCATGACGCCATAACTAACAGTAGTTCCTCCTACCGCTAGATTATCATTTAGCTCAATTCTGTTAGCTCCCGCTAAAACAGCAGCGGGGATGCTTGAATAGTTTTCTACAGCTACTTCTTTAAGAGTCATAGATGTCTCCTTTTATATATTTAAATTCCAAAAATTGCTTTACCACCAAAATAAATGATAACAATAATTGCTAAAATAATTCTATACCATCCAAATGCTTTGAAATCATTTTTCTTGATATAGTTAAGTAAGAACTTAATTGAGATATAAGCAACGATAAAGGACACAACAGTCCCTAATAATAAAATAAATGTTTCACTACCAGTAAATGTATTACCTTTAACTATAAATTTGATAATCTTTAAAAGACTTGCACCAAACATTGTAGGAATTGATAAGAAAAATGAAAATTCAGTAGCTACAAATCTAGAGGTTCCAATTAATATTGCTCCTAAAATAGTTGCACCTGAACGTGATGTTCCAGGTACTAATGCTAAGACTTGAAATAAACCAATAATAAAAGCTGTTTTAAATGAAAGAGTGTTTAAATCAGTTAATTTTGCTTTTTTATTTTTGTTATAGTTTTCAATAATAATAAACAAAATACCATAAATTAAAAGAGTAGCAGAAATGACTTGCCAATTGTTCAAGTGTGCATCCATCCAGTCATTGAGTGGAAGACCAACTATTATTGATGGAATACAAGCCACTAAAACTTTAAACCATAAAGTCCATGTTTGTTTTTTTTCTAGGTTATTTTTTTTTGGAGAAAAAGGATTTAATTTGTGAAAGTACAATAAAATAACTGCTAGTATCGCACCAAATTGTATAACTACCATGAACATGTTGATAAAAGATTGAGATTGATTTAATTTAACAAATTCATTTGCTAAATATAAATGTCCTGTTGAACTTATTGGAAGAAACTCGGTAACACCTTCGATGATACCTAAAATGATTACTTTAATTATTTCAATAAACAATATTTTTACCTCTTAATTATATTTTTAAAATCAGACAAATTTTACACAAACACATTCAGGTATTGCAACCTGTTCTTTAAGTATTGTTAATAAACCGGTTTTAATATTACGAGAAAATAAGGTTAGATTATCACTGTCTTGATTAGCACATAGTAAAAAATTATTTGAAGGGTCAAGGTCAAAATCACGAGGTCCTTTACCATGTATATCTTGATATTCTAATTTTTTTAGATGTTCACCATCTTCAGAAACTTCATAAATAGCAATTGAATCGTGCCCACGATTAGAAGCATAGAGAAATCTACCATCATTACTAATACGAATGGCAGCAGCTGTATTAGTACCTTTAAATTCTTTAGGTAATGTAGATATTTTTTCTTTGAAAGACAAGCTATGAGATTTGGGATCATAATTCATAACTAAAATTTCACTTGAAAGTTCACAAATAATATAAGCTATATTTTTTGTTGGATGAAAGACTAGATGTCTTGGGGCACTGCCCGATGGTGCGTGATATTCAAAAAGTAAAGTTGGTACTTGCGTATCAGATAAATCATAAATAGATACTTTATCAGCTCCATAATCACAAATAATTATTTTATTATCGGGAGTCAAACCACTGTAATGTGGTTTAGAAGAATCTTGTTCAGGCTTTGGACCATTTCCTTGTAGCGAAATAGTGTATAGACTTTTGAGAGAGCCATCAGATTGAACCTTATCAAAGTATACCTTACTACCGTGAAACTGACATGAATAAACCATGTTTCTTGTTGGGTCGTATTTTACAAATGATGGTGCAGCACCTAGTTTTAAAGCTGAGTTAATATATTTGGGCTTTTGACTTGAAATATCATAAGCTGCAATACCTCCCCAATCACCTTTTTGTTGGATTGAATATAAGTGAAGATTGTTGCCTATATCAATATAAGTTGGTTTATTTAATTCAATAAAAACTTTTGGTGATGTAATTGAGTTAGTCTCAGTATCTAACTGGGCAGAATATATTCCTTTCCCTTTATTTGTATAACCACTTAAATAGATTTGTTCTTTCAAAATTAGTTCTCCTTTTAGTTTTAAATTATTCTTTCAACTTAAAATATGTTATTTTGTTATACAAGAACATTATTTTAAGGAATTAGATATGGATGCAAAAAAAAATAAAAAAACTTCAATAAAAAAATCTTGGTTTTATAAATGGTTCATCAATAATCAATTCACTGTAGCTTTATTGAATATAATTTTAGCACTTTTAATTATATTCATATTTACTAAAGTTAGCTATGTATTTTCTCCTATTGGAAAAATTTTTGGTGTAATAATGCCAACGATATTAGTATCTATCGTATTGTTTTATTTAATAGATCCAGTAGTTGATTATTTTGAGAATAAATTTAAAGTGAAACGAGTTATTACAATTTCAGTAGTTTTTGTTATAGTTTTTTCACTACTTGTATGGGGAATTGTGTCATTTATACCTTTTTTACAATCTCAAATTGAATCATTAGTTAAAAGCTGGCCGAGATACTGGCATACTTTTCAAGAATTATCTTCTAAACTAACAAACAAAGGTTTCAATGATTCAACTTTGCAAGAACAACTCGAACAATTTAACCAATATTGGGGCGAAAAATTATCTAAAGGTGCAAGTAAATTAATACCAACAACTTTTAATAATTTGAGTTCAGCAGTAGGAATTATTACTAATATAGTAATGGTACTACTGACAGCGCCATTTATACTCTTTTTTATGTTAAAAGATAAAGAAAAATTTTTTGATAATTTTTTTGAGTATGTCCCAACTAAATTTAGAAAAGCAAGTAAGGAAATAGTCAGTGAAATATCTTTTTCATTAAGTGCTTATATTAGAGGACAAATAACAGTGGCCTTTTGGGTAGGTGTAATGTTTTTTGTTGGATATTTAATCATAGGGCAAAAATATGGGCTTCCATTAGCTATAATGGCAGCACTTTTAAATCTTATCCCTTATGTTGGTACTCCGTTAGCAATAATTCCTTCTTTGATAATTGCATTATTTACTCCTGGAATGTTAATTAAAGTAGTGATTGTATTTATTATTGAACAAACTTTAGAAACTAGGGTTGTTTCGCCTCTTGTGTTAGGCAATAAAATGCAGATGCATCCTGTAACAACGATTATTGTTTTACTAGGAGCGGGAAGTTTATTTGGAGTATTAGGAGTTCTTTTGGGAATCCCAGCATATGCCGTTTTAAAAATAATTTTTGTTAAAATTTTTAAATGGATTAAAGAAAATTCGAATTTATACAAAGAAAGTAATGAAGAAATTGTTAAAAAAGAAGATTGATTTTGCCTTAGAATTTTTTGAAAAAAATATTAATAAATTTAGATGTCCAATTTGTTTTGAGGATTTGTTTATTTCTTCATCCGATAATTCTTTGAAATGTAGTAATAATCATACTTTTGATATATCTAAAAGAGGATCTGTCCAACTGGTGAATAAGTTTATTAAAAGTGACTATGACGCAAAGCTTTTTCAAAGTCGTTTTAAAATGATGACAGCTGGATTATTTAATCCCATATTCAATGCTTTATCTGCAAATATTGATAATAATGAATTTGTTGTAGATGCGGGAAGTGGTGAAGGGTCTGCATTGATAGAATTATCTAAGAAAAAATCAATTACAGGATTGGGTTTAGATTTATCCAGTCAAGGAATACAATTTTCAACAAGAGGTCTTAGTGAAGACCAATTACTGTTTGCAGTTAGTAATTTAGCCAATATCCCATTGAAAGATAGCTCTGTAGATACAATTATAAATTTATTGTCGCCCGCAAGTTATGATGAATTTAAAAGAGTTTTAAAACCGGGAGGAAGAATTTTAAAAGTAATTCCAAACGCTAAGTATTTAACTGAAATTAGACAGTTTGTTTCTAAAAAAAGTGAAAACATAAGTGAATCATACGATAATTCAAAAGTATTAATGAATTTAGAAAAAAATTTTCGCTCAATAAATGTTGAGAACATTGATTATAATTTTGAATTATCAAACAAAGAATTAAAAGAAAATATGTTTTCTATGACACCTCTAACTTGGAACTTGGACGAAAAGATTAGGCAGGAATTTGTGAATTCTGATATTAGAAATGTTACAGTTAATTTACAACTTCTCAAAATCGATATTTAACTATTGAATTATAATTAAGCAATGCTTATTATGTTATTAAACTTTAATCATAAATTTTTATCAGATTAATTTTGATAAAAGCTTATGATTAATATTTATTAACGTATATTCTTGCCGTGGGGAACACCGAGGATGTGCGTTTTTTTTATTAAATTAATCTTGAGGAGAATTTATTTTGACAAATCATATCGCTCTTTTTGAGCCATTAATGCCTGCTAACACTGGAAATATAGCACGTACTTGTGCAGCTACCGATACTAAACTACATTTAATTAGACCTTTAGGTTTTTCTCTTGATGATAAGCACATGAAACGTGCAGGATTAGACTATTGGGATAATGTTGATGTTACAATTCATGACGATTTAGATGCATTTTTGGAAATAATTGAAGATAAAAGATATTTATATTTAGTTTCTAAATTTTCAGATATTGTGTATACAGATGTTAACTATGAGAGTACGGATGTTGATCACTACTTCCTATTTGGAAAAGAAACAACAGGATTACCAGAAAAATTTATGAGAGATAATTCTGACAAATGTATACGAATGCCAATGACCAATAAAGTTAGAGCATTGAATTTATCTAATTCGGCAGCAATTATTATTTATGAAGCATTAAGACAACAGAATTTTAAAGGGTTGGAATTAACACATTTATACGATACGGATAAGCTTCATTAAAACACAGTTAACTGTGTTTTTTTTGTTTTTATTAAGAAATAATTTGAATTAATTGTTTTCTTTATAAAAATGTATAATTTATTATGACAGAGTTTGTGTAGAGGAAGAATTAATGGCAAAAAGAGCAACGAGAAAAACAGGTAAAAAATCAAAAAAAACAGCAAAGAATTCAAATATTACAATAAATGTTATTGGTGCTATTTTAGTTTTAATATCTATATTAGCGTTATTTAAATTTGGAGTTGTAGGTAAATTTTTTACAAACTTATATAGATTAATTGTAGGAGATAGCTTTTACTTATTTGCATTGTTTTTAGTATTTATTGGTGCATTATTATTTGCTTTTGGAAAACTTCCTAAACCACCTGTTAAACAAATGACAGGTGCAGTATTAACATATTTTTCATTTTTAATTTTATTACATGCATTGTGGTTTAATACCATGAATATTCAAAATGATATTGTACGAGTAACTTTAAATGCATGTTTTGAAGATTTAAGAAGCGGTGTAACCACTAATCCACTAGGTGGAGGATTTGTAGGTGCGATATTGTATACCGCAACGCATACCCTATTTGGAAAAATAGGTACATATTTTGTGATTTTTATTGCAAGTATTATTGGAATATTAATGATTTGTAAAGTTACTATTCATCAAGTTATTGAGTTTACTAAGATGTCTATTCTTGGAATGAAAAATTCAACTAGTACTGTGAAAGAAAAAACGGTTAAGGCAAGTGATTTATTTTTTGATAAAAAAGATGAATCACAAACAATGAGTCGACGAGAAAAAAGAAATAAAGATAAAATAGAAGATGTAAATATTTTTGCCAATGAAACCAGTGAAAATAAAGAAGAAAAAACATCTGAATTTAAAATTGATACATATGAACCAGATCCAAAAAAAGAATCTATCTCAGAAAATACAGAAGATGTAGAGGTAGAAGATTTTGCGTCTTTGACAAAAAATAATTTTGATAATTCAGATTATGTTTTACCATCCTTATCGTTATTATCAGATGTTGAAAAAGTAGATCAAAGCAGTGAATTTAAAAAAATTGAAGATAATAAAAATAAATTACAAGCTACCTTTAAAAGCTTTGGAGTTGATGTAGATGTTAAAAAAGCAACTCTGGGACCAACAGTTACTAAGTACGAAATTCAGCCTGCAGTTGGTGTTAAGGTTTCAAAAATAGTTAATTTATCCGACGATTTAGCTTTAGCTTTGGCTGCTAAGGATATTCGAATAGAAGCTCCAATTCCAGGAAAACCTTTCGTTGGAATTGAAGTTCCTAACCAAAAGGGCGCTGTAGTTGGGTTTAAAGATGTAACAGAAAATCAAAAAGACAAAAGTAATCCTATGGAAGTTCCTCTAGGTAAAGATGTTACAGGGAATATAATTAGCAGTGATATCAGTAAAATGCCTCATTTACTAATTGCCGGATCAACGGGAAGTGGTAAGTCCGTTGCAATTAATACCATAATCACTGGTATTTTGATGAAAGCAAAACCAAGTGAAGTTAAATTGATATTAATTGATCCTAAAATGGTTGAGCTGAATGTATACAATGGAATACCACATTTATTAATACCAGTTGTTACTGATGCAAGAAGAGCGACAGGTGCGCTTCAAAAAGCAGTAAGCGAGATGGAAAGACGTTACAAATTATTTGCTGAGACAAATAATAGAAATATTACTGAATATAATGACTCAGTTAGAACTTATAACAATGAACATCCAGATACACCAATGGAAAAATTACCTTATGTTATATTAATTGTTGATGAGCTTTCAGATCTTATGATGACTGCAGGTAGAGAAGTGGAAGCCGCTATTGTTAGACTTGCACAGATGGCTCGCGCTGCAGGAATGCACATTATTATAGCTACTCAACGACCATCTGTTGATGTTATTACTGGGTTAATAAAAGCTAATGTTCCCTCAAGAATTGCTTTTGCAGTTTCAAGTGGTATAGATTCTAGAACTATACTGGATGCTAATGGTGCAGAAAAATTATTGGGAAGAGGAGATATGTTGTATCAGCCAATAGGTAAGAATAAACCTACGCGTGTACAAGGAGCTTATATAACAGAATCTGATGTAGAAAATGTTGTTAATTTTGTTAAGAACCAGCAACAAGCCCAATATGATGAAACAATGATTCCAAGTGATGAACCCGAAGTTGACGATTCACAAAAATCAAATGATGAAAAAAATAATATAGATGAATATTGGTATGAAGCACTTGAATTGATCATTAGTCAACAATCTGCGAGTGTATCAATGCTTCAAAGAAGATTTCAAATTGGATATAACCGAGCTGCTAGAATGGTAGATTCAATGGAAGACAAAGGATTAGTTGGACCTTCTGAAGGAAGTAAGGGAAGAAAAGTTCTTATAACACAAGACGAACTTGAAGCAATGAAAAGGCAAGAAAATAATGGAGAATAATTATTTATGATTGAAAATCTATCAAATAACATTCAAGTAGAGATAATTAAGGATAATAAATTTAATACTACTAGATTTGAAATTGATTTTTTTAGAACAATTAAGTCAAAAGAAACCACGATAAGAAAACTGCTTTCTAATATTTTGTCTCATTCTTGTCAAGAATATCCGCGAATGATAGATATATCTAGAAAAACAATGGATTTATATGGAGCAGATTTAAATTGTCGAAACCGCCAATGGGGTAATTTGAATGATATGAATTTCTCTATGGAGATAATTAATGGCGACGATGAAACAGTAGATGGACTATCTTTATTTAAAGAATCTTTTGAATTGTTAGAAAAGTTAATTCTTACACCAATTTTAAATAGGGATAAAAAAGGTTTCTCTGAAGATGTCTTTTCAGTTGAAAAAGATAATTTAGTCTCTAATTTGATTTCTATGAAAGATAATAAAGAGTTAACTAGTTATTTGAAATTGTGGCAATTACTTTTTAAAGAAAATCCAGAATATACAATTCCAGTAATTGGTGATTTATCAGAGCTGAAAAGCACTAATAATGAACAAGTTTTTCAGCATTATCAAGAAATGCTAAAAGATGATGCAGTTAAAATCACAGTTGTAAGTAATCTTGATGAGAATAAAATACTGGAACATATAAAAAATAGTAATTTAAGTAAGTTGTCAAACCAAAGATTGCTAGTTAAATGGAATAGGCAGTTAATTTCACTGGATAAACCAATAAAATTAATTGAAAAAGATAAAATTAATCAAAGTAGAATTTCAATTGGTTATGAAATAAATGGATTAAAGTTTAAAAATAATATTGTTTATCAATTATTTAATTTAGCTTTAGGTGGAGATGATCAATCTCTTTTATTTCAAAATGTTAGAGAAAAAAATAGTTTGGCTTATTCAATCAATAGTCAATATAACGCTTTTTCTAATATAGTTACTATTTACGCAGGTATTGATGGTCAAGAAGTTGATAATGCTATTAATCTTATTGATGACCAAATTGATGAATTACAAGAGAATGAAATATCAGATATTGCTTTAAAGCATATAAAGAAAATACTAATTACAAAAAGAAAACTAGCTAGCGATAGGATAACATCAGACTTAAATAAATCTGTATGGAGATATTTAAAGCCTCAAAATCTAATCGATGATGAAGAGTATATAAAAATAGTAAATGAAACAACAAAAAAAGATATTCAAAATGTTGCAAGACATTTGAAAAAAGTTGCAACATATATATTAGTTGGAGAGTAATTAATGAGTAAACATTTACAAATTTATTCAAAAAAAACAAAGAATGGACTTAATGTACAAGTTATTCCCATGCCTAAATATGAGCAGGTATATGCAATAGCAATGACTGATTTTGGTTCAGTAGATTTAACTAATCCTTTAACAAAAGAGGTTCTTCCCGCGGGAATTGCACATTTTATCGAACATAAGTTATTTGCCAAAAAAGGTTATGATTCATCAGATAAATTTGCATTATACGGAGCAAATGCAAATGCGTACACGAGTTATACTAAAACTGCATACTTATTTCAAACTTTAGAAAACGTGACAGATAATTTAGCAGTTCTTTTGGACTTAATTCAAACGCCGTACTTTACAAAAGATAATGTTGATAAAGAACGTGGCATTATTAATCAAGAAGTACAAATGTACTTAGATATGCCTGAGTGGAAAATAGAACAAAAAATATTGAGTAAGTTATATCCTAATGATCCGATTAGTTTTGATATTGCAGGAACTTCTGAGACTTTAAAGAAAATAAATAAAGATAATTTATTGGAAACTTATAAAACATTTTATAATCAAAAAAACATTAATTTAGTTATTGTGGGAAATGTGGATCATAATTCAATATTTTCTTTTATTGAGAAACATGATTTAAATATTACTAATGCTCCAGTTATAAAAAATGATATTAAAGTTAAAGATAATGTGTTGCCGGGATCAAATGAAAAAGAAGATATTAATCAAACAAAAACATCATTAGGGATAAGAATTGATGAAGAAAATTATCAGAATAATCCAATTAAAACTCAATATATGTTGAATATGATATTTGAGATTCTTATTGGAGAAAGTTCAAATCTATATGAAGAATTATTAAATAAACGATTAATAAATGATAATTTTGGCTATTCTGTTATTGTCGAACGAGGTTATTGCTTTGTATTAATAAATGGTGATTCAGATAAGCCTGAACTATTAAGACGAGAATTATTAAACCATTTTACAGTCGAGAAATTTAAAAAAATGGCTGTAGATAAAGTGGTTGAAAGATTTAAAAGAGATATTATGGGAAGTCTTGTCTTTTCAAAAAACTCACCAGAATCTATTGCAAATCAACAGGCTGAATTGTATTTTTATAATCTTGATATGAATAACTTGATAGATATAATTAAAAACATCACTAAAGAAGAACTTGTGGATTTAGCTAGCAAAATTTTAAATCAAAAAAATATGTCTTATTATGATTTGATTGGAAAAAATGATGAATAAAAAATATGCATTAGTTGTTGGAGCATCAGGTGATATTGGCGAGAGTATCGCAGCCAAATTAGCTAATTCGGGATGGTCATTATATCTTCATTATAATAATGGAGAAGAAAAGATAACAAAACTAATTTCTGAATTAGTAAAAAACTATCCTGAACAAGATTTCTTTAGTATAAAAGCTAATTTAATAACAGATAGCATTGATGTAATTAGCGAAAAAATATTTGCATTAAATGCAATAGTTTTTGCACAAGGAATTACAGAATATGGGTTATTTACATCTTTAACGGATATAAGAATGCAAGAGTTAATTAAGGTTAATTATGAAAAACCATTATTATTGGTAAAGAAACTTCAAGATAAAATATCTAATACTGGATTTGGTAGAATTATTTTTTTAAGTTCGGTTTATGGAAAAATTGGTTCTCCAATGGAAGTAATGTATAGTTCTTTAAAGGGAGCAATTTCAAGCTTTGCTAATGCATATGCAAAAGAAGTTGCAAGTCTTGGTATAACAGTCAATGCCATAGCTCCTGGAGCCGTAAAAACCAATATGACAAAAGATTTTACTGAAGAAGAAATTAAAGATTTAAATGAACAAATACCAGTGGGGAAAATGGCCAAACCCAAAGATATTAGTTTTTGGGTGGATATATTAATGAAAAAAGAGGCAGAATATATGACGGGTGAAACTATTTACATAGACGGTGGATGGCTGTTTTAAAAGTATTTATGAGAAAAATATTATATGGTATACTTATTTCAAATTAAGCAGGTGATATTATGGACGAGATTGGTCAAAGACTAAGAGCAGCCCGTATTGAAAAGGGTTTGACAATAGATGATTTACAACAAACAACGAAAATTCAAAAAAGATATCTAATTGCTATTGAAGAAGGGCAATTTGATCAATTACCAGGTGAATTTTATGTACGAGCATTTATGAAACAATATGCACAAGCTGTTGGTTTGGACAGTAAGGAATTGTTAGGTGATACTGTAATAGAAACACCAGAACAAGGTTCGATTGTTTCTGGTGTAAATAAACAATTGAATAATGAGAGAAAAGCTGCTAGTAAAGGCTCTTTGAATACAAACACGATAAAAAATTATATACCACAAGCTATAGTAGTGATTTTAGTTATCATTATATTAGGAGCCATTTTTGCTATTGCAACGCAAAACAAAGCAAACAATCAGACAGTAATTCCTGATAAAAGTAAAGTAGTTAAAAAAGAGGATACATCAAAGAAAGCAGATTCTAGTAAAGATTCCAATGTTTCTAAAAAGACAAATAAAACTGAGAAAAAAGATGAATCAAAATCCATGGCAATAACTGCAGTTACTGGTGATACAAGTAGTTTTATTATCAAGAATCTTCCTAAGTCTGATAATAAATTAACAGTGACTGCTGGTAGTACAAAAGCGTGGATTCAAGTTTCTATTGATGGTGCAAGTACTTGGGCTGGTGCTTTAGCAGCAAATCAAACTCAGCAAGTTGCAATTCCTGATGGTGCTAAGAAAATACAAGTACATTCTGGAAATGCTAGAGCAACAAGTATTAAAATTAATGAAACAGATGTAAATATTACTGATCTTGCAACGGGCAAGTTTGTTAGAACTTTTAATTTTGATATTCAATAAAAAACACCACTTGGTGTTTTTTTAATATAAAGGATGGAATGTAGATATGGAAATGAATTTACCAAATAAATTGACAATTTTTAGAATATTTTTAATACCTTTGTTTATATTATTGTTAGCTGTAAATATAGATATGGGAGACTTAGTTGTTTTTAATCAGATGATTCCAATGAACCAAGTATGGGCAACGATAATATTTATAATTGCATCATTAACGGATTTATTAGATGGTAAGATAGCAAGAAAAAATAAATTAGTAACTAACTTTGGAAAGTTTGCAGATCCTTTGGCTGATAAAATGCTTGTTATGACTGCTTTTGTATTTTTAGTAGTGTTAGGTAAAGCACCGGCATGGGTAGTTGCAATTATTCTTTGTAGAGAATTAGCAATTACAGGATTAAGAACTTTGTTAGTAGAAAATGGGCAAAAAGTTTTAGCAGCACAAATGCCTGGAAAAATAAAAACAACAACACAAATGCTGGCTATAATTTTATTACTATTAAATAATATTTTTTTTGAAACATTAGGATTTCCGTTAGCAACTATAATGTTATATATAGCATTAATATTTACAATTTATTCTGGTGCTGACTATTTTATTCAAAATAGGTCAGTTTTTATTGATAAAAAATAGTAATTTACGTAATTTAAAATGTGGTGAAAAAAATGACTAATAAACTAAGCTTAGAAAATATTGAGAATTTAGAAGCTATAGATGATCAAATTTACAATAAGATCATTTTATTCACTGTAAAAAAATTAATAGAAAATAAGTTAACTATAACTGCAGCTGAAAGTTTAACTGCGGGGATGTTTTTATCTTCTTTAGCAGATGTTTCTGGTGCGTCCCAAATATTGGAGGGCGGATTTGTTACTTACTCAAACCGCGCAAAACAAAAGATTCTTAATATTGATGAAAAAATAATAAATGAATATGGTGTTGTTAGTGAAGTCATAGCAGAGCTTATGGCGCAGAATAGTAAAGCAAAAATGCATAGTTTAATAGGA
Source organism: Daquilactobacillus linshuiensis (assembly GCF_052828685.1). Lineage (NCBI taxonomy): Bacteria > Bacillati > Bacillota > Bacilli > Lactobacillales > Lactobacillaceae > Daquilactobacillus > Daquilactobacillus linshuiensis. The sequence continues at coordinate 395,233 of NZ_CM128255.1, forward strand.
ATTGGCTTGACAGGAGTTGCAGGGCCCAATTCATTGGAAGGTAAAAAAGCAGGGACTGTTTATATCGGATATTCAGATGAAAAGATAACAACTGCCTATAAATTTAATTTTCTAGGTGACCGTAAACTAATTAGAAAAAAAGCAGTTACGGCAGCTATGTTAATAATTCAAAAAAATAGTTTCAACCATTAAGAACATTTGTTCGTATTTTTGCTTGCATAATTTTTATGGTAAAGATAAAATATTTATGTGAGATATTAAAAGGAGGACCAAAAATTGGTTCAAGATGAAAGAAAAGCTGCATTAGATGCAGCACTAAAAAAAATAGAAAAAAGTTACGGCAAAGGCGCAATTATGAGAATGGGAGATAATGTAAGTACACAAATTCAAACCGTATCTTCTGGTTCACTTGCGATTGATAATGCGCTAGGTGTCGGTGGTTTCCCCCGCGGAAGAATTGTAGAAATATATGGACCTGAAAGTTCTGGTAAAACTACTGTCGCTTTACAAGCAGTTGCTCAGGTTCAAAAAAATGGTGGAACAGCGGCTTATATTGATGCGGAAAATGCTATGGATCCTGCTTATGCAACTGCTTTAGGAGTAAATATTGATGATCTTTTGCTTTCTCAGCCTGATACTGGTGAGCAAGGACTTGAAATAGCAGATGCTCTTGTATCAAGTGGAGCTATTGATATTGTTGTAGTTGATTCTGTTGCTGCACTTGTTCCACGTGCTGAGATTGAAGGAGAAATGGGTGATGCTCATGTGGGATTACAAGCTCGTTTAATGTCTCAAGCACTAAGGAAACTTTCAGGCTCAATAAATAAAACAAAGACTATTGCTTTGTTCATAAATCAAATTCGTGAAAAAGTTGGAATAATGTTTGGAAATCCTGAGACAACTCCAGGTGGAAGAGCATTGAAATTTTATTCAACCGTTAGATTAGAAGTGAGAAGATCAGAACAGATAAAAGACGGTTCTGATGTAATAGGAAATAGAGTTAAAGTTAAAGTTGTCAAAAATAAAGTTGCCCCACCATTTAAAGTAGCTATTGTGGACATTATGTATGGAAAAGGTATTTCTCAGTCTGGTGAACTTGTCGATATGGCGGTTGATAAAGATATTATTAAGAAGGCTGGAGCTTGGTATTCCTATAATGAAGAACGAATTGGTCAAGGAAGAGAAAACGCGAAAACATATATTGAAGAACGTCCAGAGATGTATAAAGAGATATATGAGAGGGTTCGTGAAGAATATGAAATGGACGGCGTGAAAGAAGAAGTTGTAGAAGAAGACAAAAAAGAAGAAACTGATTAAAAAGAAGGAAGAAATTCCTTCTTTTTTATGTAATTAATATTATTGACTAATGTTTTTTTTAATAATATTATTAACAATGTACGTATAATCTTTAACAATTTAATAAATTAAAAATTTTACTACAAAAAAATAATAAAGTATGTGGAGGAATGGATTATGCTAACGAATCCAGTAAACCTCGCAATCATGCTAATATTTTTGCTAGTTGGTTGTTTAATTGGATATGTTGTGTGTAAAAAAAGTTATGATAAAAAACTTTCAGATGCACACACTTCTGCTGATCAGATAATTCAAGATGCTAAAAGAGAAGCTTCAACGTCAAAAAAAGAAGCTTTATTAGAGGCTAAAGAAGAAGCACACAAATATCGTGCTGAACAAGAATTGGATTTAAAAGAACGTCGAAAAGACATTCAAAAGCAAGAAGAACGTCTCTTACAAAGAGAAGAAGTTTTAGATAGAAAAGACACGACTTTGGATAAGCGTGAAAATAATCTAGAACAAAGAGAAAATGACGTTACAGCCCAACAAAAGACAATTGAAAAACAAAAAGAAGATTTATCCTCAATTATTTCAAAAGAACAAGAAGAACTTCATAGAATTGGTAATTTATCTGAAGAAGACGCAAAAAAACAAATTATTGATGATTTAAATGAAAAATTAACTCATGAAAAGTCTGAACTTATAAAAGAAAGTCAAGAAGTTGCACAACAAGATGCAAATAAAATTGCCAAAAATCTTATTGTGGAAGCAATTCAAAGAAGTGCAGCTGACACTGTTACTGAAAATACTGTTACAACAATAACGTTACCCAATGATGATATGAAGGGTAGAATTATTGGAAAGGAAGGTAGAAATATTCGTTCCTTTGAAAGTTTAACAGGAATTGACTTAATTATTGATGATACTCCAGAAATTGTTGTACTTAGTGGCTATGATCCAATTAGAAGGGAAATAGCCAGAATTGCTTTGGATAGACTGATTCAAGATGGTAGAATTCATCCAACTAGGATTGAAGAGATGGTGGACAAAGCTCGTCAAGAAATGGATGAGAGAATTCGTGAACTTGGAGAACAGGCCATATATAGCTTAGGGATTCATAATATGCATCCTGACTTAATTAAGATTCTTGGAAGAATGAATTTTAGAACGAGTTATGGTCAAAATGTATTAAGTCATTCAATTGAAGTTGCAAAGCTTTCTGGACTTATGGCAGCAGAGTTAAATGAGGATGAAACGTTAGCTAAGAGAGCAGGTTTATTACATGATATTGGTAAAGCTATTGATAGAGAAGTTGAAGGTTCTCATGTTGAAATAGGCGTTGAACTAACAACAAAATATAAAGAGTCACAGGTTGTGATTAATACTATTGCTTCTCATCATGGTGATACAGAACCAACTTCATTAATTGCAACAATTGTTGCAGCAGCAGATGCAATTTCTGCAGCACGACCAGGTGCAAGATCTGAATCTATGGAAAACTACATACATAGACTTGAAAGATTAGAACAAATTGCTAATGACTATGATGGAGTAGATCATACATATGCAATTCAAGCTGGTCGAGAAGTTAGAGTAATGGTTAAACCAGAAGACATTTCTGATGATCAGGCAACTATACTGTCTAGAGATATAAAAAATCAAATAGAAGATGAATTAGAATATCCCGGACATATAAAAGTTACTGTTATTAGAGAAATAAGAAAAGTTGAATATGCTAAATAAAAAAGCCGAAAGGCTTTTTTTACTTTAAGTATATTTAACACTTTATTGTAATTAACCTTGCAATTTGTATAATTATATTAATAAGTAAATGAAAGTTGGAAAGAAATGTTTAGTATTATTGTTAAATTATTTGTCACAATGATAATCGCTGCAATTCTAACACCGTTTGTTAGAAAATTAGCATTTGTTTTAGGAGCTGTCGATAATCCGAATGCACGAAGGGTTAATAAAACACCTATGCCAACAATGGGTGGAGTTGCTATATTTTTAGCGTTTACGTTTTCAACTTTTATTTTATTAAGGTATCAAATACCCACACATGAATTGTTTAGTGTATTTTTGGCTGAATGTGTAATTATATTAACTGGAATGATTGATGATATAAGAGAATTAAAGCCTAGGCAAAAAATGCTTGGAATATTTATTGCCTCTTTAATTATTTATTTCTTAGCTGGTATTAGAATGGATTTCTTAGAACTACCAATTATTGGACACATTGACTTCGGTTGGTTGAGTTTTCCAATCACTGTAATATGGATTTTGGCAATAACTAACGCTGTCAATTTAATCGATGGCCTTGATGGATTAGCAACAGGTGTGTCTATTATTAGTTTATTTACAATGGGAATTGTTGGTTACTTCTTTTTAAATGTTGGTAATACCTATATTTCAATTTGGATATTTGCTTTAGTTGCTTCCTTATTAGGATTCTTACCACATAATTTTCATCCCGCTAAGATATTTCTTGGAGATACTGGAGCGTTATTTATTGGATTTATGATGGCTGTGTTTTCTTTAAAGGGATTAAAAAACGTTACTTTTATCAGTGTTTTAATTCCGGTTATTATCATGGGTGTACCAATAACTGATACAATATATGCAATGTTGCGTAGAATTTTAAATAAAAAGCCTATATCTCAAGCTGATAAACATCATCTACACCATAGATTAATGCAAATGGGGCTTTCACATCGACAAACCGTCTTAGTTATTTATGGAATAGCATTGGTATTTTCATTTATAGCTTTGTTATATCCACTATCTAGTTTATGGGGAAGTATTTTATTAACTATTTTTGTTTTGATTGGTTTAGAATTATTTGTAGAATCAATTGGATTAATGGGTGAAAATAGACAACCATTACTAAATTTTATAAAAAAAATATTTAATAAATTGGAAAAAGATAATAAAAACGACTGACACTATATAAGTCAGTCGTTTTTTATTGGAATCTCTCTTAATTTGATATTTCCTTCAACAATGTTTAGAGCGTTGTTAAATTTATATTTTAGGTTTTTGATATAATTTTCTTTTTCATTAATAGGTATATAAATAGTGATTTTAACAGTATCTGTATAATCGATACTAGATATTTCATAGTTTGAAGTATATTTAAATGTATCTAAAAGATTGTATGGCATTGTAATTATTAATTCTTGAAGATTGACAGCTTGGACTATGTCACTGTCTTTTATAGCTGAACTAATTGAGCTTGAATATGCACGAATTAGTCCGCCAGTACCTAATTTTGTTCCACCAAAATATCTTGTTACCACAGCAAGTACATTAGTAATATTTTTTTCTATTAATACATTTAATATAGGAACACCAGCTGTTCCTGTAGGTTCTCCGTCATCAGATGAATGTCTAATTAGTGAGTCTTTACCTAATATATAAGCACTACAATTATGATTAGCTTTATTGTGTTCTTTTTTCACAGCAGTTAGCCTATCTTCAACTTGTTGTTCAGATGTAACTTTAAATATATTGGTTATAAATTTTGATTTTTTTTTTTCAATTGAGTTTGAAATGTCTTTTCCAATTGTTAAATATTCTGCCAATTAAAAGCTCCTATTGCGTAATTTGTATTATGAATGATTTTAATATACAGAGTTTATCAAATAGAGTATTAGTTTTAAACGAATTAAGTGAAAAATATTTAAGTTTGACTACTAAATATGATATTATTCCGGCCATTGAAAATAATAAATGTAATCGATGTTTAGGTAGTGATTTTGGTTATATTAATGAAAAGAAATATTGTAGATCTTGTGTTGGTTTTGGGAGAATTGATGAGAATACGAAGTTGATAAAATTTAGAGATTTACTCGATCTTAAAGAAAAAGACAATTATTTAAAATGGAATGGGAAACTTAGTGACTTACAAAATGATATTTCAAACCAGCTTTGTAAAAATATATATAAGTTTAAATCTCATTTATTATGGGCCGTGACAGGTGCAGGGAAAACTGAAATATTGTATGCGACTTTAAATAATTTATTTATTGATAAAAATAAGGTAGCATTAGTTTCTCCAAGAATTGATGTTTGCGAAGAACTTTTTCCAAGAATTACTCAAGCTTTTGACATAAGTGCTAAATTAATGCACGGAAAAAAAGAAGAAGAATATATACCTGCTCAATTAATAATAGCAACTGTACATCAATTAATTAAATTTGAAAGGTCTTTTGATGTAATAATAGTTGATGAGGTTGATTCGTATCCTTTATTTGGCAATCAATGGCTTCAAAATATCATATTAAAAGCTTTAAAAAATAATGGAAAAATTATTTATTTATCGGCAACTCCTCCAAAAGAAATACTAAAAAATGTAGAGAAAACATACTATCTTTGTCAGAGATTTCATGGGAAACCATTACCAGTACCAAAATCAAAAATGTTATTTTTTGAAAAGCAAATTTTGAAACATTTAAATACATTGTATAAAAATAATCAAAGATTTTTATTGTTTTTTCCTAGTATTAAAGTAATGAATGAATTCATAGAAAGGAATTCATTTAATTTTTTTTTCAAAGCTGTTAGTTCTAAAAATAAAAAAAGAATAGAGATAATAAAAGAATTTAGAGAAAATAAAATTTTTGCTCTATTTACAACTACAATTTTAGAACGAGGAGTAACTTTTAAAAATGTTGAAATCATTGTTTATAATTCGGATAACAAAAACTTTTCCAAAGAGACGTTAATTCAAATTGCAGGTAGAGCGGGAAGAAAAAAAGAGTACTTTGATGATAATGTAACGTTTTATTACTTTCTCTTTAATAAACAAGTTAAAGAATCAGTATTAGAAATAAAAAAACTAAATAGATTGGCTAAGAACTTATAGTGAATTGTATTAGATGTAAACAAAAAATATTAAAAAATCCATCATTTTATGAATTGATTTTTTGTAAAGAACCTATTCAGCAAGCTATATGTGAACTTTGTTATTCGAGATTTGAAAAAATAATTGGTAGAAATTGTAGGTATTGCTTTAAAAAAACAAAAAAAGCAATTTGTAATGATTGTATTTATTGGAAAAAATATATGGGAAGTTTGTAAAGCATAAATCTTTATACAGATATAACGATGAAATGCATGATTTCTTTAGAGAATATAAAAGAAATGGTGATGTAGAATTATCAAATGTTTTTTCAAAGGAAATAGGACAAATGAAATATTTTGAGAATTTTGATCTTATAACTTATATACCGTCAATTCATTCTCATTTTAAAAAAAGACAATTTAATCCTGTTAAAGAACTGTATAAACAATTACCACTTGAAAATATTTTTAAAATTATTGATGAAAACGACAGTTCACAAGCTATGAAGACTAGGACTGAAAGACTAAAGGTTTCGCAAAAATTTCAAGTTATTAAAGATATATCTGAGGTAAAAAAAATTGTTATTGTTGATGATGTTTATACAACAGGAAGAACACTAAATCATGCACGAGAGGCTATTTTAAATGTTAATTCTAATTGTGAAGTTGAGACCTTTTCTTTAGCAAGATAGAGGATATTAATTGTATTGAAACGTTTTCAATTATATAATTAATTAAAGGTTAGAAACCTTTTAAAATTCCTTTGTGGAAGGAGAGATTTTTATGTTAAAGATTAATGTACGTGGAGAAAATATTGAGGTAACAGAAGCAATAAGAAATTATGTGATAAAAAAGTTGGAACGTATGAATAAGTACTTTGATGTTAATACAGAACCAACTGCACATGTAAATTTAAAGGTGTATCCTAACTCTAAAACAAAGGTAGAAGTAACAATTCCACTTCCTTATTTAGTATTAAGAGCTGAAGAATTAAATGATGACTTATATGCAGGAATTGACTTAGTCATTGATAAGCTTGAAAGACAAGTTAGAAAGTATAAAACAAAAATAAATCGTAAGTCACGTGAAAAGGGCTTAAAAGATTTTGTTGCTGTTGATGAAGAAATAACTGATGATGAAATTGAAAATGAATTAAGAGTTGTAAGAACAAAACATGTAGCTTTAAAACCAATGGATGTTGAAGAAGCAATCTTACAAATGAATATGCTAGAACATGATTTCTTTATCTTTGAAGATGCTGAAACTAATGGAATTAGTATCGTTTATAAAAGAAATGATGGGAAGTTTGCTTTAATTGAAACTGGTGAATAGAAAAATATCCCAAGAAATTGGGATATTTTTTGTTTATAATTTTAAAAATGTTAAAATAATAGATGTATATATTTAATTTACATAAGTAAAATGATAAGATTACTTAGATACTTTGTATATAATTAGGGATACAATTACAGGAGCGATTTTTAAAATATGGCAAATCCGTTAAGAAAATGGGTCGAAAGTGACAAACGTGAAGTTAAACGAATGGGCAAAATTGCCGATAAGGTAATTAGCTACGAAGAAGAATATAAAAAATTGACCGATGAGCAATTGCAGGCCAAAACTCCAGAATTTAAAAAGAGATTAGAAGATGGAGAAACTTTAGATGATATATTACCTGAAGCTTTTGCAACTGCTAGAGAAGGTGCAAGAAGAGTTTTAGGACTCTTCCCATTTAGAGTTCAAATTATTGGTGGTATTACTTTACATGAAGGAAATATTGCTGAAATGAAAACTGGTGAAGGTAAAACATTAACAGCAACTCTTCCGGTTTATTTAAATGCTCTTGAAGGAAAAGGTGTTCATGTTGTTACGGTTAATGAATATCTTTCTGCACGTGATGCAAAAGAAATGGGCGAGTTATATAACTGGTTAGGCTTAACAGTTGGTTTGAATGTTAATGCACTAGATTCTGATCAAAAACGAGAAGCATATCAAGCTGATATTACTTACTCTACAAATAGTGAACTTGGGTTTGATTATCTTCGTGACAACATGGTTGTTTATAAAGAACAGATGGTACAAAGACCACTTCATTTTGCTATTGTTGATGAGGTCGATTCAATTTTAATTGATGAAGCCAGAACACCATTGATTATTTCTGGACAGGCAGAAAAATCTACAGCTCTTTATATAAGAACTGATCGTTTTGCTAAGTCATTAACTGAAGATGATTATAAGATTGATTGGCCAACTAAGACTATAAGTTTGACCGAAGAAGGTATAAAAAAAGCTGAAGAGAACTTTGGACTAGATAATCTTTATGATATTGACAATACAGCTTTAAATCATCATCTAGATCAAGCATTAAGAGCTAATTATATTATGCTTTTGGATATTGATTATGTTGTTCAAGATGGCGAAGTAATGATTGTTGATCAGTTTACTGGTCGTGTTATGGAAGGACGTCGTTATTCTGATGGACTCCATCAAGCAATTGAGGCTAAAGAAGGTGTTGAGATTCAAGATGAAACTCAGACTATGGCTAACATTACTTATCAAAACTTTTTTAGAATGTATGACAAATTGTCGGGTATGACAGGTACTGCAAAAACCGAAGAAGAAGAATTTAGAGAAATTTATAATATGGAAGTTATTTCTATTCCAACCAACAAGCCTATTGTTCGTGTTGATGAATCAGATTTACTTTATCCAACTCTAAATAGTAAATTTAAAGCAGTTGTTGAAGATATTCGCCAACGTCATGAAAAAGGACAACCAATTTTGGTTGGTACAGTTGCCGTTGAATCATCAGAACGTCTATCAAGAATGCTGGATAGAGAAAAAATTCCTCATGCAGTTTTAAATGCTAAAAATCATGCCAAAGAAGCTGAAATTGTTATGAATGCCGGACAAAGAGGGGCAGTGACAATTGCTACTAATATGGCTGGACGTGGTACTGATATTAAATTAGGACCTGGCGTACGTGAAGTGGGCGGACTAGCAGTAATCGGTACAGAAAGACATGAATCACGTCGTATTGACAATCAATTACGTGGGCGATCAGGTCGTCAAGGTGATCCTGGACATACACAATTTTACTTATCACTTGAAGATGATTTGATGAAGCGTTTTGGTTCAGAAAGAGTTAAGAAGGTTCTTGAAAGATTTCAAGTAGAAGATGATGATGCAGTAATCCAAAGCAGAATGATTTCAAAACAAGTTGAAAGTGCACAGAAGCGTGTTGAGGGTAATAACTACGATACTCGTAAGAATACACTTCAATATGACGATGTTATGCGTGAACAACGTGAAGTTATCTACAAAGAAAGAATGCAAGTTATCCAAGAGGAAAACGATCTTAAATCTGTATTGTTCCCAATGATGGAGCGTACAATTAATAATCAGGTTGCCGTACATACTCAAGGAAACGAAAATGATTGGGATTTAAAAGCTATTTATGACTTTGCAACTTCTTCTATGGTTAGTGAAGAACGTATTTCAATGGATAATCTTCAAGGTAAAAAACCTAAAGAAATTAGCGAATTTTTGATGAATCTTGTAGATGAAAATTATGCTAAAAAAGAAGAAGACCTGGGTGATCCAAGTCAAATGCTAGAGTTTGAAAAAGTTGTTATCTTAAGAGTTGTTGATGATCATTGGACAAATCATATTGATGCAATGGATCAATTAAGACAGTCTATTGGATTACGTGGCTACGGTCAGTTAAATCCACTTGTTGAGTATCAAGAAGAAGGATATCGTATGTTTGAAGAAATGATATCAGGTATAGATTTTGATGTTACAAGATTGTTTATGAAGGCTGAAATTAGACAAAATATTGCACGCTAAAAAGACAGGCCGAGAAGCCTGCCTTTTTTATAATAGGAGAAAATATATGGAATTAAGTGAATTGAAAAATATAATTATTGAGATGGAAGAAAAAATAAAGCAATTCGGGAGGTCTCTTTGACTTAGATTCGCTTGAAGAAGCCATTGCACAAAATGAGAATCTTATGTCTGAAGACGGTTTTTGGAATGATAATATTACTGCACAAAAAGTTATTAATGAGAACAATAAGTTAAAAGCTAAGTTTGAAAACTTTAATAATTTATCCAATTCTATTGAAGAGTTGCAAATATCTTTAGAATTATTGCAAGAAGATAATGATGTAGAATTGCAATCCGAAGTAGAGTCCAATGTTCAAAAAATTCAGACAGACTTAAAGAACTATGAGACACAAATGTTACTAGATGGTCCTTATGATACTAATAATGCAATTTTAGAAATACATCCAGGTGCAGGTGGAACCGAATCTCAAGACTGGGGATCAATGTTATATCGTATGTATCAAAGATGGGCTGAACATCATGGATTTGAAATTGAAGTTGAAGACTATCAAGATGGTGATGAAGCTGGTATAAAAAGCGTTACTCTTATGATAAAAGGAATAAACGCTTATGGGCTATTACGTTCTGAGCATGGAGTGCATCGATTAGTTAGAATCTCTCCTTTTGATTCCGCAGGTAGAAGACACACATCGTTTGCTTCTGTAGAAATAATGCCGGAGTTGGATTCTTCAATTGAAATAGAAATTAACCCCGATGATTTAAGAATAGATGTTTTCAGATCGAGTGGTGCGGGTGGACAACATATAAATAAAACTTCTTCAGCAGTTAGAATAACTCATTTACCAACAGGATTTGTAGTTAGCTCTCAGGCACAAAGATCACAGCTACAAAATAGAGAAACAGCTATGAATATGCTAAAAGCAAAACTTTATCAAAAAGAGTTAGAAGAAAAAGCAAAGAAAAATGCTGAAATTAAAGGTGAACAAATGGAGATTGGATGGGGATCTCAAATTCGTTCTTATGTTTTCCATCCTTACACAATGGTTAAAGACCATAGAACTAATTATGAAACTGGAAATGGGCAAGCTGTACTGGATGGAAATCTAGATGAATTTATAAATTCATATTTACAGTGGCAATTACAAATGAAAAATCCTGAATAGGTGAAATTATGAAAATCCTTATTGTTGACGATGAGTCAGCTATATCAACTCTTTTAGAATATAATTTAAGAAAAAAAGATTATGAAACTTTTGTTGCAAGTGATGGTAAAGAAGCGTTTGAGCAATATAAAAGAAATAAATTTGATTTGTTAATTATTGACCTAATGTTGCCTAAAATTGATGGAATAACACTTATTAAAAAAATACGAGAAAGAAATGATGACGTTTTAATTTTAATTTTATCCGCTAAAGGTACAAAAAAAGATATTGTTAAAGGCCTTAATTCAGGAGCTGATGATTACGTCATAAAGCCATTTAGTCCGGAAGAAATTGTTGCAAGAGTTGCAGCGTTATTAAGAAGACATAATAGTGATGTAAAGAAGAATACTAAATTTGAAATCTTTGGAAATATCTTAACATTGCCATCTAGAAAAGAAGTTGAATTAACAAAAAAAGAGTTAGAACTATTTAAATATTTACATAAAAATAAAAATCAAATTCTAAGTAGAGAACAAATAATAGAAAATGTCTGGCCTTTTGATAATAATTCTGGAAGAGTAGTTGATATACAAGTTAGTCATTTACGAGAAAAAATAGAATTCAATCCTAAAAAGCCAATATTTTTAAAAACAATAAGAGGGTTTGGCTACAAGCTGGAGGAAGGCAATGAAGAATAAAAAAACATTATTTGGGGCAATATTTATTGCAATAATAATTTATGTTTGTATAGTTAAGGTCTCGGATATGGCACTTGATTCCAGTCAAGCAAGTCACTTTGATACTGCAAGTGAGTCTTATATTAAACTGAATAAAGAAACTAAAGTAGTTAAAAAAATTCTTCTTCAAGAAAATGATATAAAGATTCATACATTAGATATTAATAAAACATATCCTAATAAAGTTACAGATTTATGGAATAAAAAAATAATTAAACCTGATGGAAAAGTTTCAAGAACTGTTAATTTGTCCAGTAGAAATTTTTATAAAGCGAAACAGATTAACGATAGTACTTATTTGATTCTTTCACACCATTCAAAAAGATTGTGGAATCATCATTTGGCATATTTTAGTTTATTATCAATAATATATTTTTTAGTTGCGGTAATATTAATTAGATTAATTTATTCAAGGCAAGTTAAAAGGGATTATGAAATATCTTTAATAACCCAAAACTTAAAAAAAATACAAAATGGACAAGAAATCAGTCCAATGGTCATAAGGTCGCATGATTTTTTTACACCTGTGGTTAAAGAAATACAGAGTTTGAATACATTTGCTAATGAAAAAAGACAATATGAGCATTTATTAAGTAGAAGATTTAAGGGATTAGTAGGTCATTTGCCAGTGGGAGTTATGTTATTAGATGATAAAGGAAATGTCATCATGCATAATCAAGCTATGTCAGTAATATTAGGACAAAATATAAGTGAAGGGAAACACCCTTTTATTGATGACATAAAAACTTATTCTTTAAGTAGAATGATAGAGCAGACACTTAAAAAAAATAAAAATCATCATAAAAATCTAGAATTGATAGATAATAATAAGTTTGTTGATGCGAATGTAATTCGTATAGCTCATTCGGATGAAGATATTGAAAGACAAGTAATAGTTATTTTATATGATTTGACTGAATTCAAACAAATTGAACAAATGCAAGGTGACTTTGTAAGTAATGTAAGTCATGAACTTAAAACACCGATAACGGCAATTACAGGATTTAGTGAGACTCTATTAAATGGTGCAAAAAATAATCCCGATGATTTAGATAAATTTTTGAAAATAATTAATAAAGAAAGCATTAGATTAAATTCACTCGTACAAGATATTTTAGAGCTTTCACAAGTAGACGAAGTAGAGACTTTTAATGACGAAATTTCTTTAGATGAAATAGTTAATGATATTACTGATGAATTAAGTTCATCTATTAGTAGTAAAAACTTGACAGTTAATAAAAAAATTACTGGACCTGACTTAGTAGTTAGCTCGAGTCTTTTGATTGAACAAATTATAAATAATTTAGTTACAAATTCAGTAATTTATAATAATATGAATGGACAAGTTGATATCAAGTTGAAACATGATGAAATAAAAAATCAACTTCTTATTAATATTTCTGATACTGGTATTGGAATATCAGATGAAAATATAGATAGAATATTTGAAAGATTTTATCGAGTTGATAAATCTCACTCACAAGAAATAGAAGGTACTGGATTAGGATTATCAATCGTAATTGATGCCGTAAATAAATTAAATGGCACAATTAAAGTAGAAAGTCAGCTAACAGTCGGTACAAAGTTTGAAGTGAAAATACCACTTTAGGAGAAAACAATGATTACTGCAACGGTTAATATGATTTTAGGGACTTTTAAGTTTAATGGAAAACTAAATAGAATACAATTTTGGCTTGGATCATTAGGATATGTAATATTAGTATTAATTTTTTCTGGTTGCATTATATATTTTATTGATAATACAAATAGTTTAATCTTAAAAGTTTTAGGTTCTATATTTTTCATATTGGCAAAATTTTCATTATCAGTTGCAGAAGCCAAAAGAATTAATGACGCGGGTTATCCTTGGTATCTAATATTTTTGAAAATTTTTCCAGTTTTGGGTCAAATTGCGGTTTTTATTCTTCTATGTCTTCCTAGTAGCGAAGTTAGATTATCTAAATAAAGGCAAACTGTGGCAGAAGTTGTTTAGCAATTGAACATTGATGATAAATATCCCATAATCATGAAGTTATGACTATGGGATATTTTTTTACATAAAATTTACATTCATTTTTTATCATAAAAGTATAAAAGATAAAAAGAGGAATAGAGTTTTGAAAAAATCATTATTATTATTTTTTTCTATGGTAGTGTTACTCATTGTTTCAGGTTGTTCGCAATCAAAAGAAAAAACAATAACAGCTGTCGGGTCTTCTGCTGTACAACCATTAACGGAAGCAGCTAGTGAGAGATATTCAAATAAGAACTCAAATATCTATATTAATGTTCAAGGTGGGGGAACCGGAACGGGATTAAGTCAAATACAAGCTGGGGCAGTTGACATAGGGAATTCCGATTTATTTGCTCAAGAAAAAAAGGGAATTAATGCTAAGAATTTAATTGATTATAAGATATGCGTTGTAGGAATTGTACCGATTGTTAATAAAGAACTAAATATAAAAAATCTTTCTTTAATTCAACTTAGAAAAATTTTTACTGGTCAAATAACCAATTGGAAAGAAGTCGGTGGTCCTAATCTCCCAGTTACTATAATTAATAGGGCAAGTGGAAGTGGTACGAGATCAGTTTTTGAAAAATCAGTTATGAATAATTTAGATACTAAAAGTTCTCAAGAACAGGATTCAAGTGGAATGGTTAGACAAATAATAGCAAACACGCCTGGTTCGATAAGCTATTTGGCAATGCCATATATTAATAAAGATGTTAAAACGATAAAAATAGACAATCAAGAAGCTACTTACAACAATATAGTTAATAATAAATGGAAGATTTGGTCATACGAGCATATGTATATACAAAAAAAAGCAAAACCACAGACAAAAAAATTTATTAAATATGTCTTGTCTTCTGAAGTACAAAATAATGTAGTAAGAAAAATGAAATATATTCCGATAAAAGATATGAATTATAAAAAAGATATAGCAGGAAATGTAACAAAAATTGGAGATAATTAACATGAATGACACTATTAAGGAAAGTTTAACAGTAAGGTCAACCTCAGCTAAAAGAGAATTTCGTGGGAAATTTATATCTATGTTTTGTACCACAATCATAATTGTTTTAGTCATTTCTTTAATTGGTTTTATTGCTTCAAAGGGTATTGCGATATTTGTAATGGATAAAGTAAATATTATAGATTTTTTGACTCATTCCATGTGGTCAGCTGATAAATTAGACAGTAAGGGACATCCCTTATTAGGTGCGCTGCCAATGATATTTGGATCCTTTGCTGTTACGTTTTTGGCAACAATCATTGCTACACCGTTTGCAATTGCATCAGCAATATTTATGACCGAAATATCTCCTAAATTAGGAAAAAAAATATTACAACCTGTTATTGAATTGCTGGTTGGAATTCCATCTGTCGTATACGGATTTATTGGTGTCTCCGTTGTGGTTCCATTTGTTAGAAAAGTTTTTGGCGGAAGTGGCTTTGGTATTCTAGCAGGGACATTTGTTTTATTTGTAATGATTTTACCAACTATTACTTCGATGAGCATTGATGCTTTGAAGTCAGTTCCTAGACATTATCGGGAAGCTTCTTTAGCGGTTGGAGCAACAAGATGGCAGACCATTTCTAGAGTAGTATTAAGAGCAGGTGCACCTGGCTTATTTACTGCGATTGTTTTTGGAATGGCAAGAGCTTTTGGTGAGGCACTGGCAGTTCAAATGGTTATTGGAAACGCAATGTTATTACCCCAAAACTTAGTATCCCCGGCATCAACTTTAACAAGTGTTTTGACTATGAATATGGGAAATACTGTTATGGGAACAACAGCTAACAATGCATTGTGGTCCTTAGCGTTGTTATTATTATTGATGTCATTGCTGTTCAACTCTTTAGTCAAATTTATTGCTAAGAAAGGAACGTTGTAATGTTAAAACCAAAACAAATTGATAAAATTGCTACAATAGTAATTTATATTATGTCAGGAATTATAGTTTTAATTTTAGCCAGTTTATTGGTATATATATTAGGACGTGGAATTCAATATATAAATTGGCATTTTTTAACAAGTAAGGCTGAAAGTTTCTCCGCTGGTGGTGGAATTGGAATTCAATTGTTTAATTCTTTTTTTCTATTGATTTTATCAATGATAATATCAGTTCCAATTGCAATGGGTACTGCCATTTATTTGTCTGAATATAGTTCAAATGGGAAAATTGCTGGAATTATTAGAACTTCAATAGAAATTTTAAGTTCATTACCTTCGATTGTAGTTGGTTTATTTGGATTCTTGATTTTTGTAATCAATTTTCATATTGGATTTTCAATTTTATCCGGTGCGTTAACATTAACTGTATTTAATTTACCTCTACTCATTAGAAGTATTGAAGATTCTCTAAAGTCTATTTCAAATATTCAAAGAGAAGCAGGATTAGCTCTAGGGTTATCAAAGTTTGAAACTGTTACGAAGGTAATCATTCCAGATGCTCTTCCTGCAATAATTACAGGATTAATCTTAGGAGCAGGCAGAGTTTTTGGAGAGGCTGCTGCATTAATTTATACGGCCGGTCAGAGTGCTCCACCAATTAATTTTACAAATTTAAATCCAATGAGTATTACAAGTCCATTGAATTTAATGAGACCAGCTGAAACTCTAGCTGTACATATTTGGAAAGTTAACTCTGAAGGGTTGATTCCAGATGCAATTGCAGTTTCCGCAGGAACCTCAGCTGTTTTGATAATTGCAGTGTTGATATTTAATCTACTTTCTAGATATATTGGTAATCTTATTTATATAAAAATGACGGGAAATAAATAATGACTCAAAAAGATACTTTTATTTATAAGTTAAATGAGAATAAACACGAAATGGCCATGACTACTGAAAATTTGAAAGTTTTTTATGGCGATAAAGAAGCTCTTCATAGTTCATCATTACAGTTTGAAAGATTTAAAATTACTTCTTTGATTGGAGCTTCAGGATCAGGCAAATCAACTTTTTTAAGATCCTTAAATAGAATGAATGATACAGTGGCATCTGCACGAGTAGAAGGTAAAATAATATATCGAGATTTAGATATAAATAGTAACGATATAGATGTATATGAGATGAGAAAACATATTGGCATGGTATTTCAAAGACCAAATCCTTTTTCAAAATCTATTTATCAAAACATTACTTTTGCTCTTGAAAGATATGGAGAACACGATAAGAAAAAATTAGATGAGGTTGTTGAAACGACTTTAAAACAGGCATCTTTATGGGATCAAGTAAAAGATGATTTACATAAAAGCGCGCTATCTTTATCTGGAGGTCAACAACAGCGTCTATGTATTGCAAGAGCAATTGCAATGAAACCTGATATTTTATTAATGGATGAGCCGGCAAGTGCTCTTGATCCAATTTCAACTCAGAATATTGAAGAAACTATGATGAATTTAAAGGATGATTTTACTATTATTATAGTTACTCATAATATGCAACAAGCGGCACGTATAAGTGACTACACTGCATTTTTTCACATGGGACAAGTAATTGAATTTAATGAAACTAGAAAAATTTTCACAAGACCAAGAATAAAATTGACTGAAGATTATGTTTCGGGACATTTTGGTTAGGAGTAAATATGACAAAACAAGCAATTCTAACAGCTAAAGATGTACATTTGTTTTATGGTAAAAAAGAAGCATTGAAGGGGATTACGCTTCAATGTTATGAAAATGAAATTACAGCTTTAATTGGTCCATCTGGTTGTGGTAAATCAACTTTTTTAAGATCACTAAATCGTATGAATGATTTAATACCAAATGTTACGATTACAGGAAATATAGAATTAAATGGAAAAAATATTTACGCACCCAACACTGATACTGTAGAATTAAGGAAACAAGTTGGTATGGTATTTCAACAGCCTAATCCTTTTCCTTTTTCAATTTATGATAATGTAACTTTTGGATTAAAAATTGCTGGTATAACTGATCGTGCGATATTGGATGAAGCTGTTGAAACCAGCTTGAAAGCTGCAGCTGTTTGGGATGATGTTAAAGATAAGCTTAATGAAAGTGCATTATCTTTATCTGGTGGTCAACAGCAAAGAGTCTGTATTGCAAGAGTTATAGCAGTAAAGCCAGATATAATATTAATGGATGAGCCAACGAGTGCTCTTGATCCCATATCTTCAACTAAGGTTGAAAACATGATGTTAGAATTGAAACAAGATTATACAATAATAACTGTAACTCATAATATGCAACAAGCATCTAGAATTTCAGATAGAACAGCGTTTTTTTTAGATGGCGAATTGATAGAAATGAATGAAACAAAAAAAATATTCTTAGATCCTAAAAAGAAACAAACTGAAGATTATATTTCAGGTAAATTCGGATAAAAAGGAGATGAAACTATGACGATGAGAACTGCATTTGAAGAAGATTTACATAACTTACATGTTCGATTTTCAGAAATGGGAATGATGGTTAACGAATCAATATTAAAATCAGTAAGTGCATTTATTAATCATGATAAGGAATTAGCAAAAGAGGTAATTCAAAATGATAAAAGAATCAATAAAAGAGAGACTGATTTAGAAAAAAGTTCTTTTGAATTAATTGCATTGCAACAGCCTGTAACTAGTGATTTACGAATGATTGTTACGGTTTTAAAGGCAAGCTCTGATTTAGAGAGAATGGGTGATCACGCAGTAAGTATTGCTAAAGCTACTATTGATGTTAAAGGAAATGAAAGAATTCCGGAAGCAGAAGAATTAATCGCACAAATGGGTGATAGTGTAAAAAAAATAGTTGAAGATGTTTTAGATGCTTACGTTAAAGAAGATGAAAAAAAAGCAGAATTAATTGCTAAAGAAGATGATGTGATTGATCAATTTGCTAGACAAGTAAGTGATTTAAGTATTGATAAAATGAAAGAAAATACAGAAACAATAATTGGTGGCACTTCATACATGCTTGTTGCCAGTTATCTAGAACGTATAGGAGACTATGCAACTAATATCTGTGAATGGATAGTTTATTTAAAGAGTGGACATGTTGTTGAGCTTAATTAAATTTTGACATATAAATAAAAAAAGATAGAATATTATTTATTCTATTTTAGGAGAAAACTTTAATGAGAATTATAACAAAAACTATTATTTATACACTTCTTTTTTTAGCCATTGCACAAATATTACCTCAATATTTTATCCTTGATAGTGCTATGACCGCTTTAGTTGCAAGTTTTATACTTGTATTATTAAATTTAACGGTTAAACCAATATTACATATAATTTCATTTCCAATAACAATATTGACGTTTGGACTATTTTCAATAGTAATAAACGCAATAATTTTAGAAATAACTTCAGTATTTATGAGTGGAAAATTTGAATTTACAAGTTTTGGTGGTGCAATTTTAGTATCAATTCTACTATCAATCGCAAGTACAATTATTACTAACTATTCTAAATCACGAGACTAATCGACCTTTTTTGGTCGTTTTTTTGTATGTAAAATTTCTATAAAATGATAGACTTATAGTAATGAAATAATTTGGTGGTGAAAGCTATGGACAATCAAGTGAGTGTTAGACAATTAGTTGAAGATAATGAATTAAAGATTATTTCTGGTGAAGAATTTGTAGATTCAAAGTTTATCACTGTAAGTGATATTTCAAGACCAGGAATTGAATTAACAGGTTATTTTGATTATTATCCATCAGAACGTATTCAACTTTTAGGTCAAACTGAAACTGCCTATGTTGAAGAAATGGACTCTGAAACCAAAAAAGATATTTTTCAAAAAATGTCTTTAGACGATACACCAATGTTTTTAATTTCAAGAAATTTAAAACCAGCAAAAGAATTATTACAAAAAGCTCAAGAAAATCATATTCCAATTATTAGTTCTAAATTACCAACTACTCGACTATCTAGTCTGATAACGGAATATTTAGATCAGCAACTTGCACAGCGCCAAAGTATTCATGGAGTATTAGTAGATATTTATGGAATTGGTGTTTTGTTAACAGGTGATTCTGGAGTTGGGAAAAGTGAAACAGCTTTGGAACTTGTTAAAAGAGGACACAGATTAATTGCTGATGATCGTGTTGAAGTATATCAACAAGATGAAAAAACAGTTATTGGAGAGGCACCCAAGATTTTGAATCATTTACTTGAAATTAGGGGTGTCGGTATTATAGATGTAATGAATCTATTCGGTGCCGGAGCAGTTAGAAGTGAGTCGGAAATTGAACTGATTATTCATCTTGAACAATGGGATCAAAATTCAAACTATGATCGATTAGGGTCTGGAGAGCAAAAACAAAATATATTTGAAGTTGAGATACCTAAAATTACTGTTCCTGTTAAAGTAGGTAGAAACTTAGCTATTATTATTGAAGTAGCAGCAATGAATTTTCGCTCTAAGAGAATGGGATTTGACGCTACAAAGACTTTTGAAAATAATTTAAGTAAGTTAATACAAGAAAACACAAATAACAAGAAGGATTAAATAATTTTGAATTTATTAATATTAAGTCCTATAGCACTTAAAATTGGAGCTCTTGAGATTCATTGGTATGGCTTGATTATTGCAACAGCTGCATTACTGGGCGTTATATGGGCAATGAAAGAGGCAGTAAAACAAGATATTGACTCTGATAAAATACTTGATATGGTTTTATGGATTGCTCCATTTGCTCTTATTGGAGCACGATTTTATTATGTTATTTTTGAATGGCCATTTTATGCCAGTCATCCTGAGGAAATAATAAAAATATGGCATGGCGGTATTGCAATCTATGGTGGATTATTAGCCGCATTAGCCGTTGTTATAATTTATAGTAAAAAACAAAAAATATCCCCTTGGCAAATGTTAGATATTGCTACTCCTTCAGTTATGCTAGGGCAAATCATTGGGCGATGGGGTAATTTTATGAACCAAGAAGCCTTTGGAGCTGTTACTTCACATGGCTTTTTAACTAGTTTACATTTACCTCGATTTATTATTGATCAAATGTTTATAGGTGGGCAGTATCGTCAGCCTACTTTTTTGTATGAATCTGTTTGGAATTTAATCGGCTTAATAACAATTTTGATTATAAGAAAATTAGGCTGGTTCAAACGTGGCGATATTGTATTAAGTTATGTGATTTGGTATTCGTTTGGAAGGTTTTTTGTTGAAGGAATGAGAACTGATAGTCTTTATCTTTTTGCAAATATTCGCGTTTCGCAACTATTATCAATAGTATTATTTGTTGGTGCAATTTGTATAATTATTTATCGTCATAATAAATATGAATTACCTGAATATAACTTACAAAAAATAGCCAATAATAAGTAGGAGAAGATATATATATGACAAATGTAACAGTTTTAGGTGCAGGATCTTGGGGGACAATTTTAGCTAATTTATTAGCTGAAAATGGAAATTTAGTTAAGCTTTGGGGACATAATCAAAAGAGTATAGACGAAATAAATAATAACCATACTAACAAACATTATTTACCAGAATTTAAAATCACCCCACAACTAGAGGCTACTACTGACTTAAAATATGCTTCAGAAAATTCAGAAGTTATTTTATTCGTGATACCAACTCAAGCAACTAGAGATGTTGCTGAACAACTAAAGCCTATTTTGTCAAAATTAAATATATCTCCTATACTTGTGACGGCTTCTAAAGGACTAGAACAAAGAAGTTATGATCGAATTTCTGAAATCTTAGAAGATGTTATACCAATTGAGAATAGAGATGGCGTGGTTGTTCTTTCAGGGCCAAGTCATGCTGAAGATGTTGCAAACAAAGATATTACAACACTAACTGCTGCTTCAAAAGAAATAAAAAAATCTGAGTTTATTCAACAAATTTTTATGAATCAATATTTTAGACTATATACAAACGATGATGTTATAGGTGTAGAAATGGGTGCCGCATTAAAAAATGTTATAGCAATAGGAGCTGGTGCTTTACATGGTCTTGGATATGGAGATAATACAAAAGCTGCGTTAATTACGCGTGGATTGGCTGAAATAACTCGATTGGGAGTTTCAATGGGTGCTAAACCTATGACTTTCATAGGACTTTCAGGTGTTGGTGATTTGATTGTAACTTGTACAAGTGTTAATTCGAGAAATTGGAGATTTGGAGATTCCTTAGGTAAAGGGCAATCAACAGACACTATTTTAGAAAATATGGGAATGGTTGTAGAAGGTGTTGCAACATGTAAAGCAGCATTTGAATTAGCAGAGAAGAAAAAAATCGATATGCCTATAACTCGAGCAATTTATCAAGTGATCTATGAGAATAAGAATGTTGAAAAAGTAATAAAAGAGTTAATGAACAGGTCTGGAAAATCTGAGATGGACTTTTAATAAAACAAGTTATTGGACTTTTATAGTCAAAATGAATAATATTGGTAGTTGTGAAGTATTGGTAATAAGGAGTTAGTATATGACAAAGAATTATGATGTTGTAGTTATTGGTGCAGGACCTGGTGGTCTAACTGCTGCACTATATGCATCAAGAGCAAATTTATCAGTGGCAATATTAGACCGTGGTATATATGGTGGTCAAATGAATAATACTGCTGAAATTGAAAACTATCCTGGTTTTGAGTCTATTATGGGTCCAGAATTAGGAGAAAAAATGTATGCTTCGTCAACAAGATTTGGTGCCGAGTTTTTGTATGGAACAGTTAGTGAAATAAAAAAAGACGGTGAAAAAAAGATTGTTATTACAGACGAAGATACTTATGAAACTTCTGTAGTAATTATTGCTACAGGATCAGAGTATAAAAAAATAGGCGTTCCTGGGGAAGAAGAATATTCAGGACGAGGTGTATCATACTGTGCTGTTTGTGATGGAGCATTTTTTAAAGATCAAGATGTTGTTGTTGTTGGTGGCGGTGATTCTGCTGTTGAAGAAGGAGTTTATCTAACTCAAATGGCAAAATCTGTAACTATTGTACATAGACGTGACCAATTACGTGCTCAAAAGATTCTTCAAGATCGTGCGTTTAAAAATGATAAGATTAAATTTATTTGGAACGCTCAAACAGAAGAAATCAAAGGTAACGGTGATGAAGTTACGGGATTGCTATATAAAGATAAAGAAACTGGTGAGGAACATACTATACCTGCGTCAGGCGCTTTTGTTTATGTTGGAATTCAACCACTAACTTCTTCATTTGAAAGCTTGGGTATTTTAGATGATCAAGGTTGGATTAATACTAATGATCAAATGGAAACTAATGTACCTGGTATTTATGCAATTGGGGATGTTAGAAAAAAAGATTTAAGACAAATAACAACTGCTGTTGGTGAAGGTGGAATAGCTGGTCAACAAGCATTTAATTATATTCAAACATTAACTGATTAAAGCGATGAATTTTCATCGCTTTTTTAATTATTCTTAATCTATGTCGAGTTTTTACTTATAATAAGGTAAAATAAAAATAATTATTTATAGTTGGAGGAATACTATGAGTTGGAAAGACAACTTAAAAATCTGGGATGAATATCAAGATCTTGATTTAGATTTAAAATTAAAATTAAATGAATTAAAAAAAGATGAAAAGAAAGCAGAAGAGGCATTCTATGCTCCTATGGAATTTGGAACAGCAGGTATGCGTGGAGTTATGGGACCTGGTATTAACTGCATGAATATTTATACAGTTAGACAGGCAGCTTCTGGGTTGGCTGGATTAATGGACACTTTAGATGAAGAGACTAAAAAACGTGGTGTTGCCATTAGTTTTGATTCACGTTACAACTCACAACAGTTTGCTATTGAATCTGCTAAGGTACTTGGTGCTCACGGTATCAAATCATTTTTATTTGATAGTTTACGTCCAACACCAGAATTATCTTTTGCTGTTCGTCAATTGCATACTTATGCAGGAATCATGATAACAGCTAGTCATAATCCTAAACAATATAATGGTTTTAAAATTTATGGCGAAGACGGAGGCCAAATGCCTCCTAAAGAATCTGATATAATTACAAGCTATGTAAGAAAAAACTCAGACTTATTTGCTATTGAAGTGTCTGATATTGAAAAACTTCGTGAGTCTGGAATTGTTACTCTAATTGGTGAAGATATTGATAGAATCTATCTTGAGAATCTTAAAAATGTAAGTGTAGATAATGAATTAATAAAAAAAGAAGGTTCAGACTTAAGCCTTATATATTCTCCACTTCATGGTACTGGAAAAGTTATTGCTCCAAGAATTTTTAATGATGTTGGATTTAGTAAGATTTCAATGGTTAATAAACAAGCTATTTTAGATCCGGAATTTTCAACAGTTCCGTTTCCTAATCCTGAATTCACTCAAGCGTTTGACATGGCCATTGAACAAGGTAAGGAAGAAAATGCAGATGTACTAATTGCTACTGACCCTGATGCTGATCGTTTAGGGGCTGCTGTGTGTTTGCCAAGTGGTGAATATCAATTAATGACTGGAAATCAAATTGCTAGTGTATTAATTGAATATATACTTCATTCGATGAAATTAAATAATAAATTACCTGAAAATGGTGCGGTTATAAAATCAATAGTTTCAACTGAACTAGCAACAAAAATTGTTAAAAGTTATGGATTGAAAATGTTTGATGTTTTGACTGGATTCAAATACATTGCGGAAATGATCCAAAATTTTGAAGATACTAATTCAAATACTTTCTTATTTGGTTTTGAAGAAAGCTATGGATATTTGGTCAAAGGTTTTGTTAGAGATAAAGATGCAATGCAAGCTTCTTTACTATTAGCTGAAGTATCAGCATTTTATAAATCACAAGGCAAAACAATGTATGATGGCTTGTTAGATCTTTATGAAAAATATGGTTACTTTAAAGAAAAAACAATTTCAGAAACTTTTGCTGGTGTTGACGGTAAAAAAATTATGGCTGATTTGATGACTAATTTTAGAGAAAAAGGTTTTTCTGAGATTGCTGGTCATAAGGTTATTAAAACTATGGACTATCAAACACAAATCGCTAAAACAGAAAATGGAGAAGAACAAATAGATCTTCCAAAAGCAGACGTTTTAAAATATATCCTTGATGATGAAACTTGGATTGCTATTCGACCATCAGGAACTGAGCCAAAAATTAAATTTTACATAGGTGTTACTGCAGATACAGATCAATCAAGTACTAATAAACTTAATAGTTATATAGAAGAAATTGGTAATTGGACTAAGTAAAATTATAGCGAAAATATGTTCGTAGTGGTAAAATATTGAAGTGATTGATTTATAATCATTTCAATATTTTTTTATATAAAATTAATTTTTAAGGGGGGAAACTAATGATAATCAGACAGACTGATCGTAAATTTGACTTAGTTTCAAAATATAAACCCGCTGGTGACCAGGGGCAAGCAATAGAAAAAATCACTAAAGGATTTGAGGAAGGAAAAAAAGCTCAAATTCTAGAGGGTGCTACTGGTACTGGAAAAACTTTTACTATGGCTAATGTAATTAAAAATTTAAATAAGCCGACATTAATAATTTCACATAATAAGACTTTGGCTGGACAACTTTATGGTGAATTTAAAGAATTTTTCCCTAATAATGCAGTTGAATATTTTGTTAGTTACTATGATTACTATCAACCTGAGGCTTATGTTCCATCAAGCGATACTTATATTGAAAAGGATTCAAGTATTAATGATGAAATAGATAAACTTCGTCATTCGGCAACAAGTTCATTATTAGAAAGAAATGATGTCGTAGTTGTAGCTTCAGTTTCAAGTATTTTTGGATTAGGTGATCCTAATGAATATCGAGAAAATGTATTGTCAATTCGCGTTGGTCAAGAAACTGGTAGAAATAAGTTAATGGAAGAACTTATAAATAACCAATTTGAAAGAAACGACATTGATTTTCAACGTGGACGCTTTAGAGTTCGTGGGGATATAGTTGATATATTTCCTGCTTCAAGAGATGACAGTGCTCTTAGGGTTGAATTTTTTGGCGATGAAGTAGATAGAATTGTTCAAATGGATCCATTAACTGGTGAAGTAAAAGGAGAATTAGATCAAGTATCAATATTCCCGGCAACGCACTTTATGACTAATGATGAACAAATGGAAGCAGCGATAAAACGAATTGAAGCTGAGCTTAAGGAAAGACTAGAAGTTTTAAATAAAGAAGGAAAACTTTTAGAAGCTCAGCGATTAGAACAAAGAACTAATTATGATATTGAAATGATGAAAGAAATGGGATATACAAGCGGTATCGAAAACTATTCTCGACATATGGAAGGACGTGCAGAAGGAGAGCCTCCATATACATTACTTGATTTTTTCCCTGATGATTTTAATATTATGATAGATGAGTCTCATGTAACCATGCCGCAGATTCGCGGAATGTATAATGGGGATAGAGCTCGTAAGCAGATGTTGGTTGATTATGGCTTTAGACTTCCTAGTGCACTAGACAATAGACCATTAACGCTACAAGAATTTGAAAAACATGTTAATCAAATTCTTTATGTATCAGCTACACCAGGGCCTTATGAATTAGAGCAAACTCCAAATGTTATAGAACAGATTATTCGACCAACTGGATTGTTAGATCCTAAAATTGAAGTTCGCCCAATTATGGGACAAATTGATGATTTGGTTGGAGAAATTAACGATCGCGTCGAAAAAAATGAAAGAGTTTTTGTTACTACATTGACAAAAAAGATGGCAGAGGACTTAACTGATTATTTCAAAGATATGGGAATAAGAGTTAAGTACTTACATAGTGATATTAAAACACTTGAAAGAACTCAAATAATAAGAGATTTACGATTAGGTAAATTTGATGTGTTAATTGGAATTAACTTGCTTAGAGAAGGTATTGATGTTCCTGAAGTTTCATTAATTGCAATATTAGATGCTGATAAAGAGGGATTTCTTCGTGCTGAGAGATCGTTGATTCAGATTATTGGACGTGCTGCTAGAAATGAACATGGTCAAGTCATTATGTATGCAGATAAAATCACAGATTCAATGCAAGGTGCAATTGATGAAACTCAAAGGCGTCGTAATATTCAAGAGAAGTTTAATGAAGAACACGGTATAACACCAAAAACTATTATTAAACCAATAAGAGATGCTATAACAGCTGTAAAACAAGTTGAAAATGATACTGGTGAACAAATAGTTGAAGATGATATGGACTTTGATAATATGTCCAAAGAAGAGAAAAAAGAATTAGTCGAACAATTAAGTGTTCAAATGGAAAATGCCGCTAAGAAACTTGATTTTGAGGCAGCTGCCAATTTACGTGATACAATTCTAGAATTAAAGGCGGATATGAGTTAATGGCAAACGATAAAATTGTTATTAAAGGAGCTCGTGCTCATAATTTAAAAGATGTTGATGTGACAATACCAAGAGATAAATTAGTGGTAATGACAGGGTTATCGGGTTCTGGGAAAAGTTCATTAGCATTTGATACATTATATGCTGAAGGACAACGAAGATATGTTGAGAGTTTATCAGCATATGCACGTCAGTTTTTAGGTCAAATGGATAAACCCGATGTAGATTCTATTGAAGGATTAAGTCCTGCAATTTCCATAGACCAAAAAACAACATCAAAAAATCCACGTTCAACAGTTGGAACAATTACTGAAATCAATGATTATCTTCGTTTACTTTGGGCTAGAGTAGGAACTCCTATATGTCCTAATGATGGAACTGTAATTACAAGTCAATCAGTTGAACAAATGGTTGATACTGTACTTGGATTGGAACAAGGTACAAAGTTACAAATATTATCACCTGTAATACGTGCAAAAAAAGGACAACACAAAAAAGTATTTGAACAAATACAAAAGCAAGGATATGTCAGAGTTAGAGTTGATGGAGAAATAACTGAAGTAACAGATGAAATTGAGTTAGATAGAAATAGAAAACATAATATTGACGTAGTTGTTGATAGAATTGTTGTTAAAGACGGTGTACGTTCACGTTTGTTTGATTCAATGGAAGCTGCATTACGACTATCAGGTGGTTATGTTAATGCCGATATAATTGGAGGTGAACCACTAGTTTTTTCAGAACATTATGCTTGTCCTATTTGTGGTTTTACAGTTGGTGAATTAGAACCTAGACTATTTTCATTTAATGCTCCTTTTGGTGCATGTCCTGATTGTGATGGCTTGGGAACTAAACTCGAAGTGGATATGGATTTAGTGATACCAAATAAAAAACTCTCTCTTAAAGAAGGTGCAATTGCTCCTTGGAATCCAATTAGCTCTAATTATTATCCACAGATGTTAGAACAAGCAGCTGAGCAATTTAAAATTGATACTGACAAACCATTTAATAAATTAACTAAAAGACAACAAGAAATAATATTATATGGATCTGGTGATAAAGAATTTCATTTTCATTATGAAAATGATTTTGGAAGTGTTAGGGATGTAAATACAGTATTTGAAGGTATTATTCCTAATATTGAGAGACGTTATAAAGAATCAAACAGTGATTTCACTCGTGAAACCATGAAAAAATATATGACTGAACTTACTTGTCAAACATGTCACGGGAAGAGACTAAATGAAAAAGCACTAGCTGTAAAAATTGAAGGCTCAGATATTGCTGACGCTTCAGATCTACCAATCAAAGATAGCTTAAACTTTTTCAGTAATATTAAACTATCAGAACAAAATACTGTAATTGCTAAGCCAATATTAAAAGAAGTTATGGATCGCTTGTCCTTCTTACAAAATGTTGGATTGGAGTATTTGAACCTATCAAGATCTGCAGGAACATTATCAGGTGGAGAAGCCCAACGAATTAGATTAGCCACACAAATTGGCTCTAATCTTTCTGGAGTATTATACATTCTAGATGAACCATCAATAGGTCTTCATCAACGCGATAATGACAGACTAATTAGTTCTTTGAAAAAAATGCGTGATTTAGGTAATACTTTAGTTGTTGTTGAGCATGATGAAGATACTATGAATGCCGCTGATTATATTATTGATGTGGGACCCGGAGCTGGAAATCTAGGTGGCAAAATTATGGCAGCTGGTACTCCAAGCGAAATAAAAAAAGATAAGAATTCTCTTACGGGTAAATATTTGTCTGGAGAAAAATTTATTCCAGTACCTGAAAATCGTAGAAAAGGTAACGGAGAATCAATAAAGATTACAGGTGCTCAAGAAAATAACTTAAAAAATATTAAGGCTGAATTTCCATTAGGTAAATTTACTGCTGTAACAGGCGTTTCTGGTTCTGGTAAATCAACTTTAGTTAATATGATTTTGCAGCGTGCATTGGCACAAAAATTGAATAATAATTCTAAAAAGCCAGGAAAATATAAAACTATTTCTGGATACGAGAATATAGATAAATTAATAAATATTGATCAAAGTCCAATTGGAAGAACTCCAAGAAGTAATCCAGCAACGTATACAAGTGTTTTTGATGATGTGCGAGATTTATTTGCTCAAACAAACGAAGCAAAACTCCGTGGGTATAAAAAAGGAAGATTCTCATTCAATGTCAAAGGAGGACGATGTGAGGCATGTAAAGGTGATGGAATAATAAAAATTGAAATGAATTTCTTGCCTGATGTATATGTGCCTTGTGAAGTTTGTCATGGGACGAGATATAATTCTGAAACTTTAGAAGTTGCTTATAAGGGTAAAAATATTGCTGAAATTTTAGATATGACTATTTCAGACGCTTTAGAATTTTTTGAAAATATACCTAAGATTAAGAAAAAATTAGAAACTATTGTTGCTGTAGGATTAGGTTACGTAAGTCTTGGACAATCAGCCACAACTCTTTCTGGTGGTGAAGCGCAAAGAATGAAATTGGCTTCAGAACTGTATAAGAGTTCACGTGGTAAAAACTTTTATATATTAGATGAACCTACAACTGGATTACATACAGATGATATTGGTAGATTGTTAAAGGTTCTAGAACGTTTAGTTGACGATGGAAACACTGTAGTCGTTATTGAACATAATTTAGATGTAGTTAAATCTGCAGATTGGATTATTGATTTAGGACCAGAAGGTGGAGAAGGTGGTGGACAAATTATTGCTACTGGAACTCCTGAAAAAATTGCAAAAGCAAAAGATTCATATACTGGTAAATATTTAAAGCCAATATTGGAACGTGATAAAAGACTTATGAAAAAGAATGGATAGAGGAGAAATCCAATATTTATTCTTTTTCTTTTATCAAGAAATGAAACGCCTGGCATGTTATAATGTAATTTATAATAGAATAAAGAAGTAGCAGGTAATTGATGTGGAAGAAATTAAATTAATAATAGTCACTGGCATGAGTGGAGCTGGTAAAACTGTTGCCATGCGATCTTTAGAAGATATGGGATATTTTTGTATAGATAATATGCCACCTGCATTATTTACAAAATTTTGGGAATTAGTAAAAGAATCCGGAAATATCAATAAAGTAGCTTTAGTTGTTGATCTTAGATCAAGAGGGTTTTATGAAACAATTGTTTCAATGATTTCTGAATTACGTTCAACAGAAAATGTTAATACAAAAATTTTGTTTTTAGATGCATCTGATGAGGAATTAGTTGCTAGATATAAAGAAACAAGACGTGCTCATCCTTTGGTATCGGACGGAGGAAGGCTACTTGATGGTGTAAAAAAAGAACGCCAAATGTTAGAAGATATCAAAACTTCTTCTGACTTAATTATTGATACGACAGATACAAATACAAGACAATTAAGAGAAAAAATAATTGATTATTTTAAAGACGATGAAAATAGTTCATTATTTAGAATTGAAGTAATGTCATTTGGATTTAAATATGGAGTTCCAATAGATGCTGATAACGTTATGGATGTTAGATTCTTACCAAATCCTTTTTATATTCCAGAGTTAAAACCGATGTCTGGTTTAGATAAGCCAGTGGCAGATTATGTATTTAATAACAAAGAAACACAAAGCTTTTATAAACAGTACATAAAGCTTCTAAAATCAATAATTCCTGGATATAAAAGAGAAGGGAAGTCTAGTTTAACGATTGCAATTGGATGTACTGGTGGACAGCATCGATCTGTAGCAATTGCAGAAAAAATAGCCGAAGATTTGAAAAATGATTATAAAGTGGAAGTAAGTCATAGGGATCGTGAAAAATCACAGTTTGGGGGAAACTAAAATGGCTTCACAAAATAAAATTATTAGAGTTGTTAAAGGAAGACGCCCCAAAGTAGTAGTTATTGGTGGAGGAACTGGATTACCAGTTATTGTTAAAAGTTTAAAGGGCCAAAATGCTGATGTGACAGCAATTGTAACTGTTGCGGATGATGGTGGATCATCAGGCATTATTCGAGACTATATAAACGTTGTACCACCTGGAGATATTAGAAATGTTATAACTGCACTTTCAGATTTACCACAATCTGAGCTAGATATATTTCAATATCGTTTCGATTCAAAGGACACTTTTTTTGCGGGACACGCAATTGGGAATTTTATTATTGCTGCATTATCAGAAATATATTCTAATATATTTGATGCTGTACAAGTTTTATCAGAAATGATGCAAGTTGATGGACATGTCTTTCCAGCCTCTAATCGCAGTCTAACTTTAAATGCTGAATTTACTGATGGGACAACGTTAGCAGGAGAAAGTGAAATAACTGCCGCTGATAAAAAAATAAAAAAAGTATGGGTCACTGAAACAGAAGAAGAAAACCATAAGCCTGAGGCTGTAGATCCAGTAATTCAAGCTATATTAGAAGCTGATGTGGTTGTTTTAGGACCAGGAAGTTTATTCACAAGTGTACTACCTAATTTAATGATTGATAATCTTGGTAAAGCGGTTAGTCAAACTAAGGCAGAAGTCGTTTATATTTGTAATATTATGACACAAAAAGGTGAAACGTTAGGTTTCACAGATGCACAGCATGTAAAAGTTCTAGATGAACATTTGGGCGGCAATTTTGTAGATACAGTTTTAGTGAATACGACACCTGTGCCTGATGATTATATGGATTTTAATAAATATGAAGAATATTCAACACAAGTAAAATATGATTTTGAATCTTTAAGAAAAATGGGATGCCGTGTTATATCGAATGATTTTCTATCATTACATGATAATGGTGCATTTCATGATGGAGATAAAGTTGCAACTGAAATAATGAATTTGGCATTTCAAGCAGATCAAAGAAAAAACGAGGAGAGATAATTTTGGCCTCTTATGCAAGTGAAGTAAAAAAAGAATTAACAATGTTAGAAGTTCATCCAGAGCATGCTAGAGTTGAATTAGCGGCCTTATTAAGAATGAACGGGAGCTTAGCTATTCAAGACCATCATTTTGTTTTGAGTGCAGTAACAGAAAATCCTGTAATTGCTAGAAGAATTTATTCACTATTGAAACAAAACTATTCCGTAGAATCTGATTTGTTGGTTAGAAAAAAAATGAAATTGAAAAAAAATAATCAGTATATTGTACGATTAAAAAATGATACAAATCGTATTTTAAAAGATTTAGGAATTATGTCTGAAGGCGGTTTTCAGTTGAATACCGATGTGCCAAGTGAAATCTTAAACGAAGAGCAAAGAATGCGTTCGTACCTTCGTGGCGCTTTTTTAGCAACAGGAAGTGTTAATAATCCGGAAACGTCAAGATATCATTTAGAGATATATTCATTATATGAATCTCATAGTGATGATCTTTTAAAAATGATGAATCACTTTGATTTAAATGCAAGAGTTACTAAAAGAAGAAATGGATACATAGTGTATTTAAAAGAAGCTGAGAAAATTGCAGAGTTCTTATTAGTAGTAGGTGCAAAAAATTCAATGATGAAATTTGAAGATGTCAGAATAGTACGTGATATGAGAAATTCTGTTAATAGACTAGTTAACTGCGAAAATGCAAATTTAAATAAAACAGTTAGTGCAGCAGCAAAACAGATTGAAAATATTAAGTTCTTGTCCAATACGGTTGGACTTGATAGTCTTCCTGAAAAATTACGCGAAATTGCACAGATTCGATTAGAAAATCCCGAAGTATCATTAAAAGAACTTGGCGATATGGTGCCATCTGGTGCAATTTCAAAATCTGGTATTAATCATCGGTTAAGAAAAATAAATCAAATAGCACAAGAAGCGAGAAGTGTATAAAAAAAGACGAGAATTTAGATTCTCGTCTTTTTAAATCGTCTATTTTTTATTTTCTTTGTTTACCATGATTTCATCAATTAAACCATAGTCTTTAGCTTCTTGAGCTGTCATGTAATTATCACGATCAGTATCTTTTTGAAGTGTTTCAAAAGTTTGCCCTGAGTTATCAGCCAAGATGTGATTTAATCTTTCACGAGTCTTCAAGATTTCTCGAGCAGCTATTTCAATTTCAGTTTGTTGTCCTTGGGCACCACCTAATGGTTGGTGAATAAGAACAGTTGAATTTGGAAGAGCAAATCTTTTACCTTTAGTACCTGATGATAATAAGACACTTGCCATTGATGCAGCCATACCCATAGCTATAGTTTGAACATCTGACTTAACGAAATTCATAGTATCCATAATAGCAAGTCCAGCTGTAACAGATCCACCAGGAGAATTTATATAAATAGAAATATCTTTATCTGAATCTTGTGCATCTAGGAAAAGCAATTGAGCAATAATAGTGTTAGCCATTTGATCATTAACTTCTCCTGAAAGCATGATGATTCTGTCTTTCAAAAGACGTGAGTATATATCATAAGCGCGTTCACCGCGTGAATTTTGTTCGATAACTGTTGGTACTAACATATTAATTAGCGCCTCCTATAATTTTTTAGCACTCTTATAAGTACTGTGCTAATTTAACACAGTAATTGAATACGGTCAAATTTTAAGTGTTAAATTTGCAAATGGTTTATATCTTCAATTAGTTTTAGAAATTGCTTACTTATGTTGTCGGCTGAATTATTATCTAAGTCGGATAGTAATTCAATTAGTTTTCTTGTATTAAATCCTAAATTTTTTTAGGATTTTCAAGTGACAATAGTTCTGAAGGATTTATTTCAAGGGCTTCAGAAATGGCAAATAAGCTTTTAATACTAATATTTTGACCATCAGTTCTTTCAATTTTTGAAATGTAGTTAATTGATAAGTTGCTTAACTCTGCAAGCTTTTCTTGAGTTATTTTTTTCTTTTTTCTGATTTCTTGAATTTTTTTCCTATGTTTAAATTTATATCAGTTATCATCTTTATTCCTCTAACACTCTTTAATAATGACAATATCGGTTTTTATAAAAATAAATAACTGAATATAGTAATAATATTTTTGGGGGTATAGGAGAAAAATATAAAAAAACGACATACTTATAAATTTATATGATGATTTACATATTTTTAATAATTGTTTTGGCAAATGTTGAATATAAACTTTCCCGATTTGACTCAATAATTAAAGAGTTTCTGAAGGATATATATATGTATCTAGTGTTACAAGTTCCATTTATGAATAGTTTTTTGTTGTGTATCGGAATAGTTAACTGTGTCTATTTAAGTAAATAAAATCTTATGCTATATTCTGTTTATAAATGAGGTTAATAATGAATAAGAAAAGAAAAATCCTAATTGTAATATTAAGTTTAGCAATAATAGTAATTGGAATAGGGGTGAAGATTCATATGGATAATGTTAGATTTCATGAAGAAATGGTTAAAGTAGTTAAAAGTGATGAAGGACAAAAAGCAATAAACAGCTTTTTTAAGAAGATAGACAAAAACGCTTTTACGCAAAATGGAAAAATAAAAAAAATTACTATTCAGTATGATCAGATTGTGCATAATCCTATGGGCGGAATTGATGTAATAGGATTTGTTAATGACAATGAAAAATTTGATTTTGATATAGGATTGAATAAATATAATAATAAATTAAAAGCAGATTCTGGAACCTATTCTAGTGAGTTGGATGATTTTTTAACTGAGGGACAAAATAATGTGGAAAAAATTAAGTGATGATGAAAGAATTGAATTCACTAAAAATGGTTATAAAAAATTGAAAAAGAATAGTCCAATAGTTGTAAATGGTAAAAATATTGGTTACGTTAGAAAAGTAGTAACAGATAGTAGTGGTCAACAGGCTTATGTTATTACACCTACTAAAACCGAGAAAATAAAAAAATCAAAAAATATTGCAATTATTTATCGCGGATCATCTGCAAATGTATCACTAGATGCTATTCGTGACTGGGCTAATAATGATATACCTATGGGTACTCGAGTACTTGTTAATAAAATTCCTTTTCTATCTACACTATTGAGTTTCTATACTAAAGGAAAGTATAGAAATGGTCCTTCTTCACAATTAATTAATTCTAGTAAAACATTGAATAAACTAATGAAAGATTATCCCAATGCGAAATTTGATATTTATGGTCATTCATTAGGCTCAATGGATGGACAATATGCAGTTGCTAATGCCTTAGATCTTGACAGAATTCGTGCAGCATACTTATATGAAGGACCAAATATTTATTCAATATTAACTTCTAAGCAAGTAAAACAATTAAAGAAACTAAATCCTAGAATTTTTAATTTTATTGATAAAAATGATTGGGTGTCTTTGGGATATTCTGATGATAAAAATTCTGTTGGTACCTTGCATATTATTCTATCAAAGAATATGGGGCTTGATAAAGTAAGTCAACACATGTGGGGTGGATATCAATATGACAAAAATGGAAATATTAAATTGGTACCAGAAAATCAATTACAAATAGGTATGTTGAACTTAAATTTATTAAAAGATAAGTTAAGTAAAGGTGGATTAAGTAAGTCTGACAAAATATACCTTGATAGTGCAGCAGCAGTAATATTAGCGGATAATATTAAGACGTATGTTGATGAAAGCATGGATAGTCTAATTAAAGACTTAAATGGTTATATTAGCGAGGCTGAAGATCTTTGGAAAGATACCAAAAGACGTGCTCGTGGCATGGGCCAAGACTTATCAGAAGATGATATTATGAATACTTTAAGACAAGTAAATGCCACTAAGAGTGAATTTGTTACTAAAGTAATAGAGTATTACCAAGACAAGATTAAAAAAGCAGAACAAGTTAAGTCTGATTATTCAGATATTAGTACTAATATCAAAAAAGGTGTTCAAGCAAAACTTGAAACGGATCAAGAATTAGCGAGGTCATTTAATTTATTATGATAGAAGATGAGATAAAACAGCTTAGAGTAAAAATTGAACAAGCTGAAGATGAGTATTCTATGAATAAAAAGAACTATGAGCTAAAACAAGAAGATTTAATGCACGAAAAGAATCAAGTTGATCGGGAACTCGAAGACCTATCTAAACGTTCTGAATATTATTTGAAAGACTTAAATGATTATGGGGAATTAATAAAAAATTCTTACAGAAGTTTGGAATACTTAAGAGACGAAGCGGATCAGAATATTAATAATGAATTAAGAAAATTAGATGATAATTGGGAAGAATATTCTACAAGATATCGAAAATCACAAAATGACATGGATGAACAATATTATCAATTGAGGAAGAAACTATGAGTGTGATAGATATTAAAGGAATGAAAATGTTTTTTGAGAAACAACAAATAACTGCAATAGGGAATGTACAGGTTACGAAAAAAGAAGAGAGCAAATATAATCATAGGAGAGATGTTAACTCAAAAACTGATGATATTAGTGCAGAGATAATAAGAATTACTAAAACTGTAGACCAAGTTATTAAGGGAAAGTTCTCAGATGGTGTTCAGGAATCAATTATTAAGAAGAATACAGATATAAAGAAAATATAATGTTAATGAACTAATTAATTACAAATAAAAAAACACCCCTGAAATTAATCAGGTGAGTTATTAGAATTTAAGTGACAAAAAACTACTCGGATAGTGAGTGGGTTAATATTTTTTAGATAACCAATATTATAGTATTTTTTACTATATTGACGTTATTGCTACCGTATAAGCGTAGAATAACACGATGATTTTTTTATAGAAAATAAAAAGAAGAACGTAAAATTAATACGTACTTCTCCTAAATTATGTCTATACCACCTTACATTTATATCAGTTTTATAAGCACCTATGAAATTTAGTGAAAAGGCTGTATGCGTCATGCGGGAGTCGAACCCGCATTTCAAGAACCGGAATCTTGCGTGCGATCCATTACACTAACGACGCGATTAAAATATAATTATATTATAAAGGAATGGGAACAAAATTGTTAATTTTTTTCGGTTGATTTTGGTTGCAAATTATATAGTGTTTGTTATAATTTAATTGTTCATGAGAGGTAAATGTTTTTCATGAATATTTATTTTTAACAATATGGGTCGCAAAATGTCATACGTGGACAAAAGATGTCCCACGAGGTGTGATAATGAACGAAAATCTTGATTGGATTGAAGCAATAGCACCCGATTTTTTTAAAACACTTTCCAGAAGATATCATATACTTCAACAGATTCTTTGGATGGAACCTGTGGGACGCAGAATGCTTGCTTCTGAACTTGATATGAGTGAAAGAACTCTTAGAACTGAAACTGATATTTTGAAAAGTTCGGGAGTTATAACTTCGTCAAAATCTGGAATGATGTTAACAAAAAAAGGGAAAAAGCTTTTAGAATCTTTGGAGTTACTTGTCTCTAATATACTTGAAGTTTCTGAAGATGAGCGTAATTTAAGTAGAGTCTTAGGAATACAAAGAGTAATTATTGTTCCAGGTAACGCTGACAAGCAGGCGAGAGTAATTGAAGCTTTAGGCAGGGTTTTGAACGAGGCACTTGATTCGACTCTACCTAGAAGTAGCGTTACAATTTCTGTTACAGGTGGAATTACAATGGCAGAAATTGCTGATGAATTAACTCCGCTTTTGTCTAAAAGAAGAGACTTGGTTTTTGTTCCGGCCCGAGGTGGTGTTGGCGAAGCTGTAGAAATACAGGCTAACACTATCTGTGCTAGAATGGCTAAGAATACAAATGGTAAGCACAAAGCTTTATATGTTCCTGAAGATATCAGTGAAAAAAGTTTTGAATCCTTACTTCTTGAACCGTCTATTAGCTCTGTTATTAGATTAATTGAAAAAAGTGATGTTGTTTTACATAGTATCGGTAAAGCAGATGTCATGGCTGATAGAAGAAAGCTACCTGCTGAAGTTCAACAGCTTTTAGTTAGAAAAAATGCTGTTTCAGAGGCATTTGGTGATTTCTTCGATATGGATGGTAACTTAGTCTACAAGATACCTAGAATAGGATTACATATTCGGGATCTTGATGATATTAAATATGTGTTTGCTATTGCTGGTGGCACTTCTAAAGCTGAAGCAATTCAATCATATATGAAAAACGCACCCAGTCAGACGATACTTATAACTGATGAAGGTGCCTCAACTGCGATTTTAAGGGATAACCCTTAAATAATTTTATTTCCTGAAGGAGGAATTTCTCTATGGCTACAAAAGTAGGTATTAATGGTTTTGGACGTATTGGTCGTTTGGCTCTACGTCGTATTTATGAAGTTGCAGGTGACGATCTAGAAGTTGTTGCAATTAACGACTTGACTTCACCAGACATGTTGGCACACTTGCTAAAATATGATACAGCTCATGGTCAATTTAATCATGAAGTTTCATCAACTGACAATGCTTTGGTTATTGATGGAAAGACAATCCCTGTATACGCTGAAGCTGATGCTTCAAAAATTGCTTGGGTTAAAAATGATGGTGTTCAATTAGTTCTTGAAAGTACAGGATTCTACACATCACCTGAAAAAGCACAAGCTCACATTACTGCTGGTGCTAAGAAAGTTCTTATTTCAGCTCCTGCTGGTGATATGAAAACTGTTGTTTACGGCGTAAATGACGATATCATCACTGCTGAAGATCAAATTATTTCAGCTGGTTCATGTACAACAAACTGTCTTGCACCTCTTGCAAATGCCGTTAACAAAGAATTCGGTATTAAAGTTGGTACAATGACAACAGTTCATGCTTACACAGCTACACAAAAACTACAAGATGGTCCAGATCGTGGTGGAAACAAACGTGCTGCACGTGCTGCTGCTGCAAATACTATTCCTCATTCAACTGGTGCTGCTAAAGCTATTGGTAAAGTTATTCCTGATCTTGATGGAAAGCTTAACGGACATGCACAACGTGTTCCGGTTATCACAGGTTCATTGACAGAATTAGATACAATTCTTGACAAGAAAGTTACTGCTGAAGAAGTAAATGCTGCTGTTAAGAAATATACAGAAAACAATGCTTCATTTGGTTACAATGATGACGAAATCGTTTCATCAGATATCATCGGAACAGAATTCGGTTCAATCTTCGATCCAACACAAACACAAGTTGTTACTGCTGGTGACTCACAAATCGTTAAGACTGTTGCTTGGTATGACAATGAATCAGGTTTCACAGCTCAAATGATTCGTACATTGCAAAAATTTGCAAGCTTGATGTAATTATTTAATTACGAATAGATTGTCAATTTAAAAAAGCATATACGTTTTTAAACTAGAAGGCGGAGGGAGGTTTCTCCTTCTGCCTTTTTAATTTACTCGGAGGCTAAAATGGCTAAATTAATTGTTTCAGATGTTGACGTGAAAGATAAAAAAGTATTAATTCGTGTTGACTTTAATGTACCTATTAAGGGTGGCGTTATTGGTAATGATAACCGTATCGTTGCTGCTATCCCAACTATTAAATATGTATCAGAAAATGGTGGTAAGGTAATTCTTCTATCTCACTTGGGACGAATTAAGAGTGATGATGATAAAAAAGAATTAACACTTGCACCTGTAGCTAAAAAACTTTCTGAATTAATGGGTAAAGATGTTAAATTTGTAGCAGAAAATGAAGGATCAGACCTTGAAAATGCTGTAAATTCAATGAATAATGGTGACATTATTTTAATGGAAAACACACGTTTCCAAGATATCGATAATGATTTTGGTAAGCGTGAAAGCAAAAATGATCCTAAACTTGGTGAATATTGGGCATCATTGGGTGATGTATTTGTAAATGATGCTTTTGGAACAGCACACCGTGCTCATGCATCAAACGTAGGTATTTCAACTGCAATGAAAGCTGCTGGTAAGCCAGTTGCTGCTGGATATCTAATGGAAAAAGAAATTAAGTTCCTTGGAGATGCTGTTGATAATCCAGTTCATCCATTTGTAACAATTCTTGGTGGTGCTAAGGTTTCAGATAAAATTGGTGTCATTGAAAACTTGATTCCAAAATCAGACCACATCATTATTGGTGGTGGAATGGCTTACACATTCCTTGCAGCACAAGGACATAAAATCGGAAAATCATTATTTGAAGAAGATAAAGTTGAACTTGCTAAAGAACTCCTTCAAAAAGCTGGAGATAAAATTGTTTTACCAGTTGATCACGTTGTAGCTAAAGATTTTTCAAATGATGCTGATTTTGAAGTTTCAGATATCGATATTTCTGATGGATTTATGGGACTTGATATAGGACCTAAATCTATTGAATTATTTGAAAGTAAATTAAAAGATGCTAAAACAGTTGTATGGAATGGACCAATGGGTGCATTTGAAATGAGTAATTTTGCTAAGGGTACATTAGAAATTGGTAAGACTCTTGGTGAATTAACTGATGCAACTACAATTATTGGTGGTGGTGATTCTGCTGCTGCTGCTCAAGATCTTGGAATTGCTGATCAAATCACACATATTTCAACTGGTGGTGGAGCATCACTAGAATACCTTGAAGGTAAAGTTTTACCTGGTATTGATTCAATTTCAGACAAATAAAAAAGGAGAATCAAAATGCGTACACCTATTATTGCGGGTAACTGGAAAATGAACAAAAATCCACAAGAAACACAAGATTTCTTGGATTCTATTAAAGGAAAACTTCCAGACCCATCTCAAGTAGAGTCAGTTATTGCTGCTCCTGCTATCGATTTAAATGCACTTGTTTGGTTTTCAAAAGATGAACCATTGAAAACAGCCGCTGAAAATTGTTACTTTGAAGATGAAGGTGCTTTTACTGGTGAAACTTCACCAAAGGCACTTTCAGAAATGGGATTAAATTACGTTGTTATAGGACATTCAGAACGTCGTGATTATTTCCATGAAACTGACGAAGATATCAATAAAAAAGCTAAAGCAATATTCAAAAACAATATGTTACCAATCATTTGTTGTGGTGAGTCATTAGAAACACGTGAAGCCGGAAAAGAAGTTGAATGGGTTGTAGGACAAATTAAAGCAGCTCTTAATGGTCTTACAGCTGATCAAGTTTCAAAATCAGTCATTGCTTATGAACCTATTTGGGCTATTGGAACTGGTAAAACAGCTAGTGCAGATCAAGCACAAGAAATGTGCCATGAAATTCGTGAAGCTGTTAAAAATCTTTACGATGAACAAACTGCTGAAAATGTTCGTATTCAATACGGTGGATCAGTAAAACCTGCTAATGTAGAAGAGTTAATGTCAAAAGAAGATATTGATGGTGGATTAGTTGGTGGTGCAAGTATGGATCCAGAATCATTCTTGCAACTTGTAAATTATAAAAACTAATAAAATTATTTAAATAAAGGGAGATATTATAATGTCTGTAATTATTGATGTTTTAGGACGTGAAGTTCTTGACTCACGTGGTAATCCAACTGTTGAAGTTGAAGTTTATACTGAATTAGGTGCTTTTGGACGTGCTATTGTTCCTTCAGGTGCTTCAACTGGTGAACACGAAGCTGTTGAAATGCGTGATGGAGACAAATCACGTTTTGGTGGTAAAGGTGTTCTTAAAGCTGTTGAACATGTTAACAATGAACTTAAAGATGCTGTTATCGGCTTAGAAATCACTGATCAAAGAGAAATTGATCAAACAATGATTGAACTTGATGGTACAGAAAACAAAGGAAAAATGGGTGCAAATGCTATCCTAGGAATTTCTCTTGCTGCTGCACGTGCTGCTGCTGATGAATTAGGTGTTCCTTTGTATGAATATCTTGGTGGACCAAATGCACACGTACTTCCAACTCCAATGATGAATGTTATTAATGGTGGTGCACACTCAGATAACAAAGTTGATTTCCAAGAATTTATGATTATGCCTGTTGGTGCAGAATCTGTTAGAGAAGCAATCCGTATGGGATCAGAAACTTTCCAAGCTTTGAAAAGTTTACTTTCAGCTGATGGCAAAGTTACTTCAGTTGGTGACGAAGGTGGATTTGCTCCTGATTTTGCTAACAATGAAGAACCTCTACAATATCTAATCAAAGCTATTGAAAAAGCTGGTTATAAACCTGGTGATGATATTGCTATTGCTATTGATGTTGCTTCATCAGAATTATGGAATGAAGAAGACAAGAAATATAAGCTACGTTGGTCAACTGGTGAAGAATTTGATACACCAAGTTTCATCAAGTATATTGAAGATTTAGTTGCTAAATATCCAATTATCTCTGTTGAAGATCCTATTGATGAAAATAACTGGGAAGATTGGGCAGAAATCACAAAACAACTTGGTGAAAAGGTTCAACTTGTTGGTGATGACTTCTTTGTAACAAACACAGATTACCTACAAAAAGGTATTGATATGGGTGCTGCAAACTCAATTCTTGTTAAAGTTAACCAAATTGGTACTTTAACTGAATCACTTGATGCCATCGAAATGGCTAAAGAAGCTGGATATACAGCTGTTGTTTCACACCGTTCAGGTGAAACTGAAGATACAACAATTGCTGACCTTGTTGTTGCTACAAATGCTGGTCAAATTAAGACTGGTTCAATGAGTAGAACAGATCGTTTGGCTAAGTACAACCAATTGATGAGAATTGAAGATCAATTAGGTGCACAAGCTCAATACAAAGGTATTAAGAGTTTTTATAATATCAAAAAATAGTATAGTTTAAAAAAGAATTTCGATTAATTTCGAAATTCTTTTTTTGTGTTATAGAACTTAAATTTTAGGAAAAATTAGATTTTTAGTAGTAATTATGGTAATGTTATTAGTGTGATTTTAGGAGAGTTGTCTCCCATTTCGGAGGAAATAAAAATTGTATAATATCATTCAAACTATACTAATAGTAGTATCAATTTTAATAATAATTGCAATAATGATGCAACCATCCAAACAGCAAGATGCATTAAATGCTCTTTCTGGTGGTGGCGGAGATTTATTTAGTCAACAAAAGAAACGTGGATTTGAATCATTCATGGAAAAAGTAACTGCAATTTTGGCAATTATTTTCTTTGCATGTTCGTTAATCCTTGTGTATTTATCATCACATTAAAGATTATTTCTCCTGTTATCGAATATGGTGCAGGAGTTTTTTTATATTAAGAGGTAAATAGTATGAGTAGAATTACACCTAAGACTTTTTATTTTAATAAAAGTGAAAAAGCTGTTATTTTATTGCATTCCTATACTGGCACACCAAATGATATGAGATTGTTGGCACGAAAATTAGAAGATCAAGATTATTCTGTCTATGCGCCTTTATTTGCAGGACATGGGACACAAGATCCAGAGAATATAATTACTAAAGGTCATCCTAGTATTTGGTGGCAGCAAACTATTGATGCTATTGAATTTTTGAAAAAAGAAAATAAATCTGAAATAGCGATATTTGGACTTTCTTTAGGATCAATTTTTGCCACAAAGGCATTGGAAGTGTTTAATAACGAAATATCTTGCGGAGGAGTATTTGGTTCTCCTTTGTTTAATGATGATCATACTAATGTGCACAATGGTTTTGTAGACTA
Source organism: Daquilactobacillus linshuiensis (assembly GCF_052828685.1). Taxonomy (NCBI): domain Bacteria; kingdom Bacillati; phylum Bacillota; class Bacilli; order Lactobacillales; family Lactobacillaceae; genus Daquilactobacillus; species Daquilactobacillus linshuiensis. Next base: position 438,787 of record NZ_CM128255.1, read on the forward strand.
CTCAAAAAAAGTAAAAGAATATTATTCTCAATCTGCTACTTCAAGTTTTTTAGATCAGATAAGAAAAGAATCTAGTATTGCTTTAAAAGAAATTAATCAAGCAGAATTAGATGTAATAAAGGATTTAGATAAAATACGTTCTCCTTATTTTATTGGCCAAGGATCAAATGATGAAATGGTAAATCCTAATGGAGCAAAAATATTAAACGAACGTTTAATAAATAATGGTATTAATACAACATTTAAATGGTATGAGGGCGCAAAACATGTCCTCACTATTAATAATGCTCATCATCAATTAGAAGATGATGTAATAGAATTTTTAAATAAAAATATGAATGGCTAAGAGGTAAGTAATGGCTGTAGAAGATAAATTGATTTCTGAAACTTTGGAAATTTTTAGAAATAATCCCGAGAAAAAATATGATCCTGAGCAAATTAATGACATATTAAGAATGAATGGGGCACAAGCATTTAAAAAAATTGTTAAAAGTTTAGCAATTCTTGAAGGTGAAGGAAAAATAAATGTTAATTCAAGTGGTCGTTTTAAACTAGCTCCCACTGATCAAATTGTTGAAGGTGAATTTCGAGCTAATGAAAAAGGATTCGGATTTGTAAGATATGATGAAACTGATCCTGATATATTTATTGCTAAACCTAATGTTTTACATGCAATCAATGGCGATGAAGTTAAAGTTAAGATAACTAAACCGGCTAACCCATGGGGAAGTAAAGGACCTGAGGGTGAGATAGTCGAGATAGTTAGTCATGGATTGACTGAGCTTGTTGGTGAGTTCCAACCATATAGTGATATACAAGTCAAAAAAACAGGAATGCTTGGCTATGTCCAAAGCCATGAAAAAAAGATATCTGGATACCGTATTTTTATTCCTGATGAAGGACTACATCCCCAATTGGGGGATATGGTTAAGGTTTCATTGACTAGATATCCAAGTAAAGAACTCCCTCAAAGTATGGAGGGAGTCGCAGAAACGATTTTAGGTAACAAAAATGACCCTGGGGTTGATATATTAACAATCGTTTATGATAATGACATCCATGTTGATTTTCCAGATGATGCAATTATGCAATCTGAAAAAATACCTGATACTGTTACTGATGAGGAAAGAAAAGGTCGTGTTGATATAACTGATCAAGTTATGGTTACAATTGATGGGGATGATTCTAAAGATTTTGATGATGCTGTTACCCTTTGGAAAATGGATAACGGGAATTACCATCTAGGCGTTGCCATTGCTGATGTTAGCCACTATGTCACTGAAGGATCTCCACTTGATCAAGAAGCTTATACCCGAGGAACAAGTACATATTTAACAGATAGAGTTATTCCAATGATCCCGTTTAGACTTTCTAATGGAATATGTTCACTTAATCCTGGAGTTGACAGATTATCATTGACTTGTGATATGGAAATAGACCCAGACGGAAATATAGTTAGTCATGAAATATATCCAAGTATTATTAATTCTCATGCTCGTTTAACATATAGTAATGTGAATAAAATATTAGATGGTGATGAAGAATTAATTGAGGATAATTCCAAGTTAGTTCCAATGCTTAATGAAATGTCAGAACTTCATAGTATTTTATATAAAAAAAGACATGATCGTGGAGCAATAGATTTTGAAGAACCAGAAGCAAAAACTATTGTTGATGAAAATGGTAAAGCCATTGATATTCAGATAAGAGAACGAGGAATATCTGAAAGAATGATTGAGTCATTTATGTTGGCTGCTAATGAGACTGTTGCAGAACACTATAAAAAAATGCATCTACCATTTTTATATCGTGTTCATGAAAAGCCTGATGAAGAGAAGGTAAAGAATTTCTTTGAAATTGCTAGTACTTTTGGGGTTCAGGTCCAAGGTTCATTAAAAAATGTTACACCTAAGATGCTTCAAGAAGTAATAACAAAAACTCAAGGTACCCCTGAAGAATTAGTTACTACAACAATGTTGTTGAGAAGTATGCAACAAGCTAGATACTCTGAAGAACCTCTTGGACATTTTGGATTAGCTGCAGAATTTTATACTCACTTTACATCACCAATAAGACGTTATCCTGACTTGGTAGTTCATAGAATGATTCATCAATATGCAAATGATAAAAGTGAATCTATACAAGAAAAATGGAGTGAACAACTTCCAGAGATTGGGCAACACTCATCAAGTAGAGAAAGACATTCTATTGATGCTGAACGTGCTGTTAACGATTTGAAGAGAACCGAATACATGGAAGAAAACGTTGGTGAAGTATACGACGGTGTTGTAGGATCGGTAACAAGTTTTGGGATTTTTGTAACTCTTGAAAACACAGTAGAAGGTCTAGTTCATATTTCAAATATGCAAGATGATTTTTATGAGTATGATGAAAAACAGTTAGCTCTTATTGGTAAAAGAACACATAAAATATATAAAATTGGTCAACCAATAAAAGTAAAACTAATTCGTGCTGATGTTGAGCAAAGAAAAATAGATTTCGAAGTAGTTTTACCACCTGAAGAGCAAGCTAAAGTAGATGAATTAAAGAAAAAAAATGCTGCTAGAAGACATGGTGGAAATAAGCATAGAAATAATAGAGGAAGTAAAAAGCCTTTTAATAAACATTAAAAAGGGGATGTAATAAATGAAGAAACATCCAAAAAAACCTGATAATGAGATAGCAAATAATAGAAAAGCTCGTCATGACTACTTAATTGAAGAAACTTTTGAAGCAGGGATTTCGTTAACGGGAACTGAAATTAAATCGGTTCGCGCTGGTCGTGTAAATTTAAAAGATGGATTTGTTCAAATTAGAAATGACGAAGCGTGGTTAGTTAATATTCACATCAATGAGTATGAACAAGGAAATAGATTTAATCACGATCCATTAAGAAATAGAAAATTATTACTACATAAAAAAGAAATTAGAAAATTATCTGGTGAGGTACAAGAAAAGGGAATAACTATTGTTCCTTTAAAAATGTATTTTAAAAAAGGATTTGCTAAAGTTTTAATAGGAGTAGGACGTGGTAAGAAACAATTTGATAAACGTGAAACTATTAAACGAAGAGAACAAGATCGAGAAATGAGAAGATCGATTAAAATAAATATGCGTTAAATGTTTTTGCGTAATTTAACTCTGATGGGATATTTGTTGTAATGTTTTATTAGGAGAATTGATTTGACACTTGAAACACAGAAATATATTTTGGAAGTACTGTCTCGTGAGTTAAGTAAAGAAAATGTTGAGAGAATAACCGTAAAAAAACTTTCTCAAATTGCTAATGTATCAAGAAGTACTTTATATTTTCAATTCTCATCTTTAAATGAGATTTACTCACATCTAATTAACAAAAAAATTTTTGATGAAGCACTCAAAAAAGAATGTTGCTCTGAGTTGATAGATAATCTGATTGAAGGATTTGAGAATAATAAAAATATATGTAAAAACTTGTTTTTATTCACAAGAAGTAATATCAGACAGAAGTTTTTATATGATAGAATTTATAATTATTTTATTAATAATTGTAAGTGTATTAAACAAGAAAATTTTAATGAATTTGAAAAAGAAATGAGTTTGCTGACTGAATATTTAATATTTAATTTTGAGTTATTATTAAATGAAGAAGTCGATTTTGATCAACAAGATTTTGGTAAGCAATCGAGAAATTATATTTCATATTTAAAGAATAGTATTCAAGAAAATGTAAATTATTATAAAAAGGAATTATTAAATGATCAGACAAGCCAAAAAAGAAGATGTTAATCAAGTATTACCGATATTAAAACAAATTTTTGATGATATGGAATTAGAAAGTTTTAAAAAAATTGGTAATGAAAAACTATTTCTAATGCTTGAAGAAGCTTTTAAACTTCCTAATTATCGTTATAGCTATGAAAATATTTTAGTTGATGACGTTGATGGTAAAGTTGTATCAATAGCTGCAGGATATCCTGCAGAATTAGAAGATCATATCGATGATCCACTTATTGCGTTATTTGATAAATATGGAGTGGATAATAACTTAAATATGTTTGCTGATAAAGAGTCATGGCCAGGTGAGTGGTATCTTGACTCATTAGCTGTTCATCCTGACATGCATCATATGGGATATGGCAAAAAAATGTTAGAGTTTTTGCCTGATTATGTTGAAAAAAAAGGTGAAAAAATTTTAAGTTTAAATGTTGATGTAAATAATATTCCGGCTCAAAAATTATATGCAAAAATGGGATATAAAAAAGTTGGTGAACTATATATCGGTAGTCATTTGTATGATCACATGCAATTAAATTTAGATACAGTGAGGCAATGAAAATGAGTTATCGTGATGATTTCGATAAGAACTTACTAGAAATAGTTGATAAAGTAGACAAAAAAATCCAGCCTAAATTTGCTGAAATAGATGAACAAATAATTGAAAATCAAGCAAAAGTCCTAAAGGCCTTTCATGATAATCACGTTGCTGAAAGTCATCTTAACGGTTCAACAGGTTATGGTCATTACGATGAAGGACGTGACGTTTTAGAAAAAATTTACGCACAAGCTCTTGGTGGCGAAGATGCATTAGTTCGCCCTCAACTATTATCTGGAACTCATGCGATTGGTGTCTCCTTATTGGGACTAGTTCGTCCTGGTGATGAAATTCTATATATTACAGGAAAACCATATGATACTTTGCAAGAAGTTTTGGGTCTAGCCGGATCAGGTATAGGAAGTCCAAAAGAATATAATATTGATGTAAATTATATTGATTTGAAAGACAACGGAGAAGTTGACCTAGATGCTGTTAGAGAATATTTAGGTGTTAATGTGCCCAAAGTTATAGTAATCCAAAGATCTAGGGGATATGCTACTAGGGATTCATTTACTGTAAATAAGATAAAAGAGATGATTGATGTTGTTAGATCAATTTTTCCTGATATATGGATATTTGTTGATAATGCTTATGGAGAGTTTTCTGAAACAGTTGAGCCTCTAGAGGTTGGTGCTGATTTAATGGCTGGTTCTTTGTATAAGAATGCTGGTGGTGGAATTGTTCCTACTGGTGGATATATAGTTGGTAAAAAAGAGTTAGTAGAATTAGTAAGTTATCGTTTCACTGTACCTGGAATTGGTGGGGCAGAAGGAGCTACAGGTTCATTGTTGTCATTAATGTTCGAAGGCTTCTTTATTTCGCCACAAGTAACTGGAAATGCTATTAAAGGAGCAATATTTGAAGCAGCATTGTTGGAAGAATTGGGATGTTCAGTAAGTCCTAAGTGGGATTCTCCAAGAACTGATATTGTACAAACAGTGAATTTTGGTAAAAAAGAACCAATGGTTAAATTTGCCGAGGCAATTCAACATAATTCCCCTGTTGATTCATTTGTAACTCCAATTCCTGAAAAAATGGCTGGATATGAAGATGAAGTTATAATGGCTGGTGGTACATTTGTTCAGGGATCTACAATTGAATTCTCTGGTGATGGTCCAATTCGTCCACCGTATACTATATATATTCAAGGTGGGTTAACATACGCACATGTTAAGCTTGCTATTATGGGAGCAGCACAGGATACGTTTTTTAGTAAATAAAAAGCTTAATTTCAATTTGAAATTAAGCTTTTTTCATTACATGAACTTTTGGATTCCCACTCTTATCTATAATTACTCCTTGGATTTCTGGAGTAAATCCGGGGAATTTTTTAATTCCTTCAAATAGTGTTTCAAAATAATTTATTGATGGCTTAGTCCATTTTTCACCTGGTACAACGACAAATATACCCGGTGGATAAGGTAAAGCTCCTTGAACGGCAATTCTTCCAAGAGCTTCTTTTAAATGAACTGTATCATAATCTCCACGAACAAAAGCTGAATCAGCTTCATAAGCAGATAAAGGCCTTGGTTTTTCATTGCTATTTGTAAATAATTCTTTTTGGTTTGTGATTAAATTATTATCTTTGAAGAAATTCGATAGTTCGCAGCACAGCTGTTGTAAAGTGACATTTTTATATCTCGAGCCTGTTTCTTTATAAAGTTTAGAAAGGCATTCAGATACTAAAACATTGTTATAGTAATCATCTTCGAATTGTTTTAAAACGGATAATAATTTGTCCCAATCATAATTATCTGTACCCGGGGTTACTAAAAATAATATTGAGTTTGGGTCGGCTTTTTCAGGAACTATGTTATGATCAATTAAATATCTATCTAGTACCCATCCAGATATTCCATTTTCTTTAGAATTGGGTAAGGTGATAGTGACTTTAAATGGATCAAGATATGCTTGGTTTGGATCAATAGAAGTAAGACCATGCCATTTCTCATTTTTTGATAATTTCCAAAGATTAGGATTATTAATTAATTCTTCGTTAGAATATTCTAACATTTTAGGATTATTGAATGGTTTAAATAAATTAGTAGTGAGTAAATTTTTTCTAAAATTAATAGAATCATTCAATGCCTGTTTCCAGATGTATTGACCTCTTGGACCGCTATTTAAAGCAATGTTAACGACTAAAGAAGTATATATTGGGTAAGAATAACTTGTTGTAACGTGTTTTAAATAAGCATGGTTAAATTGTTCATGAGAAACATAGCGGTCTTGATTTTTAATATGAGAGTCTTTTTTATGAATTTGTGATGTCTGTGCAAGACCTGCTTGTTGTTTGTGTACTGATTGAGTAACGATTATTCCTGGATCTTTAGGACTAAGATCAATATGTAAAGGGTCTGTTGGTGACATCGCTTTAACAAAGCTCTCGTAACCACCCCAAGCGGAATCAAACAAAATATAATCGCATAATTGACCAATCGTATTTAAGATATATTTTACGTTAGGTACAATCCCATCAAAAGTTTCTGATTCAAGTATTGCTAATCTAAAAGGCCTTTTTTTTGTTGCTTTTTCTGGAGCCACTTTTTTAATTTCTTCTCTTAGTTTATCTTCAGTTATGTTCTTAAAATTTACAGGTCCAATTAAACCTAAGCTTGTTCTTAATGTATCTAAATATACAGGTGTTGCACCGTTTAGTACTAGTGCTCCATTATAAAGTGATTTATGGTTATTTCGATCAAATAATACTAAATCTCCGGGCTGCAATAAGGCACTAGAAACAATATTATTTGAACCAGTTGTTCCATTTGTTACAAAATATGTTTTATCGGCACCAAATAGTTTTGCCGCAGCTTGTTCTGCAGTTAATGGAGAACCGCCATGAGTTAGCATGTCACCTAAAGAAGTAACTACATCGCTTGTATCACTGCTAAAGAAAGTTTGATTATATGCGGATTTAAACAAATAGCCTGCTGGATTTAAATTGAAATATTTTCCTGCGTGGTGCCCAGGAGTTGCAAAACTTGTTGGATTGTCGTCACTGAAGCTTAATAGATCATTTAAAAAATCAGGAATTTGATTTTTTTCGTACTTATTTGCAGAATCAATTATTTCAGATAAATATTTTTCTGAAAAGTCACTTTGTATATAATGAAAATTTTTGATTGTTTTTTCGTATTTACTATTAAAAATAAAAGTAGGTATCTGTAGTTTGCTTTCATTAATTAAAGTAAGTTCAGCTTGATCATTATACGTAATAATTGCAGCACCAAGAGAACCTAAATTTGTTTTATCAATAATTAATTCGTCTAAGTTAATATTTTTACTAATTCCAATATTTAATTTCATAATTTACTGCCTTTCAGATAAGCTATACACATATTTTATTATAGTTTATAATTAGTACTTTATAGAATAGGAAGTTTAATTTAATGTTTAATTTTGGATATTATAGAAATAAGCCTCCTTGTATTTTAATTTAAATCTTAAATTAAAATATTTGGAGATAAATAAATGGAAATAAATCAGCAAAGAAAATATATGTCTTGGCCAATTCTTGGCTTTTTAGTATTTGTAACAGTTATTGGATTTGAAAATATATTTTATCCTTTTCAAAATCAAGGATTATCAGTAGTATTTTCATGGATATTTTTATTATTGGCTTATATTATTCCTTACGAACTTATATCAGCTCAAATGGGTACAACTTTTACTGAAAATGGTGGCGGATTAGCTACTTGGATCCGTCGTACTTCAGGGGATACCTTTGGTTATTGGACTAGTTGGATGTATTGGTCAAGTACATTGCCTTATTTAATTGATGTAGCTAATTCTGTTATTGTTGCTATGTCTTGGATGATTTTAGGAGATAATTCATTAGATAAACATATGTCTAGTACATGGTTTGGTATTTTTACATTTGCAGTTATTCTAATTTTTATTGTCGCAGAAAATTTATTTAGTCGTTCACTAGAAATAATGTCTTTACTAGGTGGAGCTGCTATGTTTTTAATGGCAGTATTATTTGTTGTTTTAACTGTTTTTGGAGTTATGAAAGGGATTCCTTCTGCTACACATTTTAGTTGGTCAGCGTTTAAACCTCATTTTTCAACTCATTATTTTGCAACTACTGGTTTATTAATTTTTGCAACGTCTGGTGCTGAATTAGGTGCAACTTATGTCCAGCAGTTGAGAAATCCAAAAAAGGAATTTCCAAAATCAATGTGGATGTTAGCATTTATGACTGGATTTCTTGTTATTTTTGGTTCACTTGCTTTAGGAGTATTTTTCAATGCTAACCATTTACCAGATGATTTAAAAATGAATGGTGCATATTATGCATTTCAAGTTTTAGGCCAGCAACTAGGAATGGGTAAAGTCTTAATGTATATGTTTGCTGTTGCACAGCTGATTTTTATGTTAGCACAACTAGCAATTCTAATTGATGCATCTAGTCGAGTACTTTCGGCAGATACTGCCATTAAATTTATGCCTAAATGGTTGTTAAAGCAAAATAAATCTGGACGACCTATTCACAGTTATATCTTTACTGCTGGATTATGTTTGTTTTTATTACTATTAAGTGCGACTTTACCAAATATTAATTCGATATTTAATTGGCTATTAAACTTAAATGGAATTGTCTCACCATATAAAACTTGTTGGGTATTTGTAGGATTCTTGGCATTACGAGCACAGCAAGAAAAATTTAATTCATCATATGTATTTATTAAAAATAAACCATTAGCAATGTTTGTAGGCGGATGGTGCTTATTGTTTACATTTATATGTGCAACTATGGGATTCATGCCACAAGAGGCTAAATTCGGTACTACGGCATTTGTACATCAACTAGTAATGAATATTATTTCAGTCCTCGTTTTATTTGGACTTGGATTTGTAATGCCATTATTAGCAAGGATAACAAATAAAGAAAGCTAATTTTTTAGCTTTCTTTTTTTATGTTGACACTTATATTTCTAATTGGTATGATTTTTACAATTATTTTTGGTTGATATATTAATATTATAAATAATTGGTATAGTCCTAAAATGAAGGAGAATATAAATGAAACAGAATTTTACTGCTGAGAAGATAAAAGAAATTGTTAAAGAAGAAAATGTTCAATTTCTTCGTTTGATGTTTGCAGATATTAATGGAATTATAAAAAATGTTGAAGTTCCAATTAGTCAATTGGATAAGGCCCTTAATAATAAAATATCATTTGACGGATCTTCTATTGATGGGTTTGCAAGAATTGAAGAGAGTGATATGTTTTTATATCCTGACTTTAATACTTGGTTAATTTTCCCATGGGAAAATACGTATGGTAAGGTGGCAAGATTAATATGTTCTGTTCATAACTTTGATGGAACACCTTTTTTGGGGGACCCAAGAAATAATTTGATTAAAGCAATTGATAATATGAAAAAGCAAGGTTTTGAAGAATTTAATATAGGTCCTGAACCTGAATTTTTCTTATTTAAACTGGATGAAGAAGGTCATCCTACTATGACTTTGAATGACCAAGGCACTTATTTTGATTTTGCACCATTAGATTCAGGCGAGAATTGTAGACGAGATATTGTATTAGAATTAGAAAAAATGGGATTTGAAATTGAAGCATCTCATCATGAAGTTGCTACTGGACAACATGAAATTGATTTTAAATATACAGATGCTCTAAATGCTGCTGATCAAATTCAGACTTTTAAATTGGTGGTAAAGACTATTGCAAGAAAACATGGTTTATTTGCAACATTTATGCCAAAACCAATAGCTGGTATTAATGGAAGTGGAATGCATATAAATATGAGTCTCTTTAATAAAAATGGTAATGCCTTTTTTGATGATAGAAGCGTTGAAAAATTAAGTCAAACAGCGTTATATTTCTTAGGTGGAGTTTTAGAACATGCAAAAGCTTTAACTGCTATTAATAATCCAACTGTTAATTCGTATAAAAGATTGGTTCCAGGATTTGAAGCTCCAGTATATGTTGCTTGGTCGGGTAAAAATAGAACTCCTTTAATTAGAGTTCCACAGGCAAGAGGAATGGGAACGCGTTTGGAACTAAGGAGTGTGGATCCATCCGCAAACCCATACTTAGCTATATCATCAATTTTAGTGGCAGGACTTGATGGCATACAAAATAAGGTAAAGCCTGAAGAAGCTGTTGATAAAAATATATATGGTATGAAAGAGGATGAAAGGCAGGCCAATCATATATATAATTTACCTTCAACCTTGCATAATGCACTTAAAGCTTTAGAAGTAGATACTCTATTAAAGGAAAATCTAGGTAAACAACTGTACCATAGTTTTAAAAAAGCAAAAAATATGGAATGGGATAGGTATAAACAACAAGTTTCCAATTGGGAACGTAACGAGTATCTAGAGTTGTATTAATTGAGTACTTAGTTGGATTTTTAGGTTTTCTAAAGGTAAAATAATTATATTAATATAATTATTGGGAGTTTTTATTATGAAAGAATTATTTGATTTTATATGGAATGCACCCTGGTGGCAGGCAACCCTTGCAGTTATTGCTTTGACGGGTATTTTTTCAGGAATAATTGGATCAGCATTTAAAAGGCATCGTCGACGTTATTAATTTATGAATTGATTTTTAAATAAATTCATGTTATATTATTTGAAGTGATCAATTTTGAAATGTAATTTGGGTTTTGTGTTATAAGATTCATCTGTACCTATCAATATTAATTACGAAAAAAAATAAACATACATTGATATGTCATGGAGGATTTTAATATGCAAAACGGAACTGTTAAATGGTTTAACGCTGATAAAGGATTTGGTTTCATTACTGGAGAAGATGGAAAAGATGTATTTGCACACTTTTCAGCTATCCAATCAGAAGGATTCAAATCATTAGAAGATGGCGAAGCTGTTACATTTGATGTTGAAGATAGCGATCGTGGACCACAAGCTGTAAACATTGTTAAAGTAAACGGATAATTAAATTAAAAAGTTAAAAAAAGAGATAAGTCTAAGACTTATCTCTTTTTTTAGTCTTCTTCCATAAGTAGCCATAGAATTAAGTAAATGGGAACTCCGGCAAATACTGATGTTGGTGTCAAAATTATATAAATTAATCTAAGTAAGTTAGCATTCCAACCGAAATGTTCGGCAATACCGCCAAGTACACCAGCAATAACCTTATTATTACTTGAACGCTTAATAGGTAAATGCATAATGATTACCTCCAATCTTTTATTATAATTTTTATTATAGCAGTTATAAGATTGAATTTTAAATGATTGAATTGACAAATAAGAACATATGTTCGTATAATTTATTATGAACTTTTGTGAAGGAGTCTGTTATGTATGATTATCAGCATGAGCCCAGAAGAGTAATTTTTATGATAGATAGTAAGAGTTTTTATGCGTCAGTAGAATGTGCAATAAGAGGATTAAACCCTTTAAAAGCAATCTTAGTGGTGATGTCCACTGAAAATAATACTGGAGATGGTTTAGTTTTAGCATCAAGTCCTATGGCAAAAAAAATATATGGAATTACTAATGTAACTAGAGGTAGTGAATTGCCCCAAGACGATGAGAGATTATTAAAAGTATCTCCTCATATGAATTTATATATTAAAAAAAACCTTGAAATTAATGAAATTTTTGAAAGATATACTGCACCTATAGATATACATCCTTATTCAATTGATGAATCTTTCTTAGATATGACAGAAAGTTGGAGATTATTTGGCGATACTCCTAGTGAGGTTGCTAGAAAAATTCAATTGGAAGTAAGAAAAAAAGTGGGAGTTTATTTAACAGTAGGCATTGGTGATAATCCATTACTTGCAAAATTGGCTTTAGATATTGAGGCTAAACATAACCATTCATTAATTGCAGAGTGGCACTATGAGGATATACCGGATAAATTATGGACGGTGAAAGAATTGTCATCTGTATGGTCTATTGGAAAAAGAACAAGTGAAAAATTAAGCGCACTTGGAATCGATACTATTTATGACTTGGCACATTTTAATCCATATTTACTAAAAGAAAAATTTGGGAAGATGGGTTCTCAGTTATTTGCAATTTCTTGGGGAATAGATAGATCAATTATAAAAAATAGATATCACTCTAAGGAAAAGTCTTATGGAAATAGTCAAGTATTACCTAAAACATATAGAAATAAAGAAGAGATAGAGGCTGTTTTAAAAGAACTTTCAGAACAAGTTGCAGCTCGACTCAGATCACATAAAGTGGCAACAAGAACTATTAGTTTGGGTGTAAGAAATTCGCAAGGATATGGGTCAAAAAAATCCAAAGGATTTAGACATTCATTAACGATTGATGCAACTAATAGGAATACAGATATTAAAAAATATGTAATAGAAATTTTTGAAAAAAATTGGAAAAAAGAGCCTGTTAGGTATTTAGAATTATCATGTAGTAACTTGGTCGATGATAAATATGAACAATTGGATTTATTTGATATAGATGATCATAAAAAGAAATTAAAAATACTTGATACCACGGTTGATATAATTAGAAAAAAATATGGTTTTACTTCTTTAGTGAAACTTTCTAGTAAAACTAAAGGAGCGACGGCAATTAGTCGTGCGGGTCTTGTAGGAGGACATGCTGGAGGTAATACGTATGAATAATAATTATGATCCTAATTTAGTAAATGCTTTTTTAAAAGAATATCAAGATCGTGGAATGATGAAATGGCAAGGATTTTATTTATCAGATCATACGGTTGCCAGTTATAAAAGAAATAAAGAAAAAGAAATCAAATCAAATAGGAAGCATTTACAAGAAATGAGTGTTCCCGAAATATTTAAAGAATTGAGTGACGCTCAAAAAAATAATTCAAAGGTAAGTGTTGATTTAAGACAAGTTAATAAAAATAATATCTTATTAGAACCGGTTACTGGATATATTAAGGGAAAAGATACTCGAGGAGTATACATTGAAGAAAAATATGTAAAGTTTGAAGATATATATTCTGTATTCTGTGAATGGCACAATGTAATAAATGTTTAAGGAAATATTATGAAGCTATAAACCTTAAGTAAATCTTGGTATAATATCCTTATTAGTATCAAAAATATAAAGTTGAGGTTTTTAAAGATTAATGTTAGTAGACTTTTTAAAAAATCATAAATCCACAATTTTAAAATTTATTTTACAAACGGTATTTTATACTGTGATTTTAATGATTCTATTTTATTTATATGGATATTCTGGAGTAGGACAGGGTCATTTTATATATAATGAATTTTAATAAATGAAAATTGGAGAAATCATGAAAATTACAAATATGATTAGTACAATTGATGACTATGCAAAAAAACAACCCGAGTCATCAGTATATAATTTTTTGGGTAATGTACATACGTATAAAGACTTAAAAGAAGATTCTGATAGTTTAGCTGCTTACATTGATGAATTAGATATACCAGAAAAATCATTAGTAATGGTATTCGGTGGACAGCAGTATGAGATGATTGCTACATTTTTAGGATTAAGCAAATCAGGACATGCTTATGCACCAGTAGATGTTAATTCATCTATAGAAAGAATTACAAATATTATGGAAATTGGTAATCCGAGTCTAATTATTGCAATTGACGAATTACCTGTTGAAATTACTGAAATTCCAGTTATAAAAATTTCAAAATTAAAAGAAATAATGAGACTAAAAAGAAAATATGAGTTAAGCCATCCGGTTTTAAATGATGATAACTACTATGTAATATTTACTTCTGGTACAACAGGACTTCCAAAAGGAGTTCAAATTTCACATGATAATTTATTATCTTTTACAAATTGGATGATTGATTCTAATACATTCTCAGTACCACAAAATCCGCAAATGCTTGCACAGCCTCCATATTCATTTGACTTATCAGTAATGTATTGGGCACCAACACTTGCAATGGGTGGAACGTTATATGCCTTGCCGCATGATGTGACCTCTAATTTTAAAAGCTTATTTTCAATACTACCGGATTTACCAATTCAAGTTTGGACTTCTACTCCTTCATTTGCGGATATGGCATTATTATCCGAAGACTTTAATTCTCAAAAAATTCCGACAATAGAATATTTTTATTTTGATGGAGAAGAACTGACCTTAAGCACAGTGAAAAAATTAAAAGAACGTTTTCCAAATGCTAGAATTGTCAATGCTTATGGACCTACTGAAGCAACTGTAGCTTTGTCTGCAATTGAAATAACTGATGAAATAATTGATAAGGATGAAAGACTGCCTATTGGGTATCCTAAACCTGATTCACCAACTTTTATAATAGATGAAGACCAAAATAAGCTTAACATTGGGGAACAAGGTGAGATTGTTGTATCCGGTCCAGCTGTTTCTAAAGGATATTTAAATAATCCGAAGAAAACTAAGGCTGCATTCTTTAAGCTAGATGAAAAAAATGCTTATCACACCGGTGACTTAGGTTATTTTGATGATGAAGGAATATTGCACTATAATGGTAGACTTGACTTTCAAATTAAATTTAATGGATATCGTATTGAATTAGAAGAAGTTTCTCATGTGCTTAAAATGTCTAAATTTGTAGAAATGGCTGTAGCAGTTCCACGATATAATGATCAACATAAAGTAAAACAATTATTAGCGTATGTTGTTTTAAAAGAAGGCGTGAAAGAAAAATTTGATGGAGATTTATTATTAACTAAAGCAATTAAAGAAGAATTAAAAGATGTTATGATGCCTTATATGATGCCATCTCGTTTTATGTATAAAGATGAATTGCCTATTACTTCTAATGGTAAAGTTAACATCAAAGCACTTATAGCAGAGGTTAATAAGAAATGATAAATTTTATTGAATGGCTTCCTAATTTACAACCATACGGCGATCCTCAATATTTTATCTATTTATTGGCTGCATTACTTCCAATAGTCATTTCTATGTTATTTGGTAAAAGACTCAAAATATATGAAATGGTTGTTTCTTTGGTTTTTATAATATTGATGTTTTCGGGAAATCACTGGAAACAATTAATAGCTCTTTTAGCTTATATTTTATGGCAAATTGTAACAGTGTTTGGGTATGCAGCATATCGAAAACACTTAGATAGTAAATGGATATTTTTTATAGCAGTATTTATAGATATATTGCCTCTTGCAATTGTAAAATTAACACCTGCAATTGATCCTGGGCGAAATTCTTTACTTGGATTTCTTGGCATATCGTATATGATGTTTAAATCTGTAGGAATGATTATTGAACTTAGAGATGGAGTAATAAAAGAATTTACATTAATGGAATTTCTTAGATTCATGTTGTTTATGCCAACTTTATCTTCTGGTCCAATAGACCGTTTTCAGAGATTTAATAAAGATTTTGAAAGTGTATCAGATCGAAATGATTATCTTATAATGCTTGAAAAAGCTACTAAGAATCTATTTGTAGGATTTTTATATAAATTTATATTGGCCTATGTTTTAGGTACATTATTACTTCCAAATTTAGAACATCAGGCACTTGCAATTGGTGGTATCTTTAATTTGCCAACCTTAGGCGTAATGTATGTTTATGGTTTTTACTTATTTTTTGATTTTGCAGGATATTCATTATTTGCAGTGGCAATTTCTAATATAATGGGTATAGATACTCCAATCAATTTCAATAAGCCATTTCTTGCTAAAAATTTGAAGGATTTTTGGAATAGATGGCATATGACTTTGAGCTTTTGGTTCCGTGATTATATATTTATGAGATTTGTTATGGTATTAATGCGGCATAAAGTATTCAAGAATCGTAATGTAACGTCATCGGTTGCATATATTGTAAATATGTTAGTTATGGGATTTTGGCATGGAATAACTTGGTATTATATTAGTTATGGTTTATTCCATGGATTAGCACTAGTAATAAACGACTGGTGGTTACGTTATAAGAAGAAACATGGAAAGAATTTACCCAAGAATAAATGGACAGAAGCTTTTGCAATCTTTGTAACTTTTAATGTTATTATGCTTAGTTTCTTATTATTCTCTGGATTTTTAGATCATCTTTGGTTTAATAAAATATAAATAATATGAGGTAAATAAAATGGATGTTAAAAATGAGGTTATTGAAATGATTAAAGATTTATTTATGGAAGATGTCTCTGATATGATGGATCAAGACTTATTTGATGCAGGTGTACTAGATTCAATGGCAACTGTAGAGTTAGTTCTAGAGATCGAATCAAAATTTAATGTTAAGGTTCCTGTTTCTGATATGGGACGTAATGATTGGAATACTGCAAATAAAATTATTGAGGGTATAGAGGAATTACAAAATGCTTAAAAAGCTTGGATTGATTTTTGGTCCGGTTATAGTAGCATTTGGATTAATAATTACTATTATTTTTATTACGCCGGTATCAATTAACAATCATAATTTTAATGATGAGCAAAGATCTGCTAATTCTTTGTCCCCAGAAGTTTTTAAAAATCAAACGTTAAAAGAACGCGCATTAAATGATCCTAAACATAGATTTGTTCCTTTTTTTGGTTCAAGCGAATGGAGCAGAATGGATCCGATGCATCCATCTGTCTTGGCAGAAAAATATAACAGATCTTATAGACCATTTTTATTAGGCCAAAAAGGTGCACAATCACTGCCGCATTTTTTTGGAATGCAGCAAATTACTGATTCTATGTATGGCAAAAAAGCAATTTATGTAATATCACCTCAGTGGTTTACAAAAAAAGGTATTTCGCCAATGGCTATGAATTTTTATTTTAGTAAAGCTCAGGCACTAACGTGGTTAAAATACGCTGGCAATACCAAGTCTGATAAATACGCTGCAAAACGTTTATTACAGATGAATGTATCAAGTGGTTTGACTGAGTATTTAAAAAAGATAGCTAAGGGTGAAAAATTATCACAGTTTGATAGACAAAAAATTAATGCAAACTTATTCTTTATTAACCATGAAGATTCACTATTTGCCGATATAAATTTCAGATCTAAATTAAATTATGATTCTAAAATTGTTCCAAATACAAAACAATTACCTGATAAATATAATCGACAGGAATTAGATAATTTAGCAGAAAAAATTGCCAAAAAAAATACTAATAATAATAAATTTAATATTGATAATAAGTTTTATAAACAAAGAATTTCTAAAGATGTTAAACATCTTAGAAATTCACAAAGAAACTTTAATTATATAAAATCGCCGGAATATGGAGATTTAGAATTGGTTTTACAACAATTTGCCGACACTAAATCAGATGTATTGTTCATAATTCCTCCAGTTAATAAAAAATGGTCAGATTTTACTGGCTTAAATATGGATATGTATCAAAAAACAGTTGATAAAATTCATTACCAATTAAACTCACAGGGATTTACAAACATTGCTGATTTTTCTAAAGATGGATCAAAGCCATATTTCATGGAAGATACAATTCATGTTGGATGGAAAGGATGGTTAGCGGTTGATGATAAGGTTAGTAAGTTCTTATCTTCGCCAAATAAAAAAGTTAATTATGACCTTGATGACTACTTCTTTAGTAAATCATGGACTGATATAGATGTGGCACCAAATCCACAGTTACCAATACAACAACCTCCAATAAATCAATAAAAGCCTAGTTTATAGGCTTTTTTATTTTAGTTTATCGAGACGTTTTTGTACCATAAATTTATTATAGTGTTGTATAATATTGAAAAATATAAATGTAATTTTATTTACATGGGTATTTTATAGAAAAAAGGGGAACTAGATATGACTAATAGTGATGAAATATTAGTAAGTGTTATTATTCCAGCTTATAATGTAAATAATTTTATTGATAAAACAATTAGAACCGTTTTGGCACAAGACTATAAAAATTTTGAACTTTTAGTAGTTGACGATAAATCTACTGATGGAACGGGAAATTTAATTGATAATATTGCTAAAGAGGATAACAGAGTTAAAATTTTCCATTTAGAAAAACATTCAGGAGTATCTGCTGCTAGAAACTATAGGATTGATCAAGCAAAGGGAAAATATATTTTCTTTGTTGATGGTGATGATGCAATTGAACATGACTTTCTTTCGAGAATGGTAGAGCCCATGGAAAATGAAAATGTAGATATGACTATTGCCAGCTATAGTTGGGGTGCTATTATGAGCCACGTATTTACATACGGAAAAGGTGAATATACTGAACTTTCAAAGAAAAAAGTTTATGACTCAATAAATACTTGGGGAAATAAGATAGGTGGATATGTCTGAAATAAAGGATTTAGAGCAAGTATTATTAAAGATAATAATATTAGATTCTATGAAGCTTTGGACTTAGCTGAGGATTTATCATTTACTGCTGAATATGTATTAAAAGCAAATAGTTTTATGTATTATTCAAGCACTTTATATTTCAAGATTCCTCGCTCAGACAGTATTATACATAGTGCAGGATTTACAATGAGATCTAAGGAACAAGAAGTTAGAGATAGAATTGATGAAATGGGAAAAGTTATAAAATAAAGCACTTCACATTTGTGAAGTGCTTTTTAATTTTGTTTAACTATTCTTTGGACTTCTTTAAATAGTTGTTGTATTAAAACAGGAGCATTATTTTTAAATTTTTGAATTAAAGTGTCTTTTTTCATAGAAATATTTTCAATGAAATTTTGAGAAATATCTGGAATTTCTAGATCGTCATTTACCCACTTAACGGTCCAGTAAGGACCTTCAAGAACATCATTGACCATTGATTGGACGTTCTCCTTTAACGCATCAATTATAATTTGCTCTTCATTGGTTTTGATATTATTGGATAAAGACCATTCAAGTTTTTGCTTCACTTCAAGCATATTTACTGGAACTAAATTAAACATATAAAATCCCCCTAATATATTACAGTAATAATAATACTTTTTTTGAAATAATCAATTATCTTGTCAATATAGTACACCTAGTGTACTATATTATTAATTATAATAAAAAAAGGATTGTATTGTTATGGATGAATTGATGGATTCAGCAGGAGAAATTTCTTTATTTTGTAGAACATATATTAATTTAAATAAAACATTGACTATTCGCTCAAGCGAGATGGGGTTATTAATTTTTTTGGTAAAAGCTGAAGGAGAAAAAACTCCTATAGAGATTGCTAATTTTTTTCATTTTTCTAAGTCTATGTCAACAAATATGGTAACTGTGTTAACAAAAAAAGGATACATAGAAAAAAAACGATCTAAGTTTGATAAGAGAAACATAATCCTTATACCAACTGAAAAAGCAATTAAATTAGTAGACGAAACATATAATGAATATTTTAAAGTTATTTCAGTTCTTAAATACGGAATGGGCGAAAATTTTGATGAACTTATAAAGTTATTAAAACAAGCAAATAAAATTTTAATAGAAAATAGAGGAATTTAAATTGGGAAGAATTTTGGTAACAGGTGCTTCAGGAAATGTTGGGAAATATGTAGTTAAATATGCTTTGAAAAATTATCAAGAAGTGACTGTTGCAGGAACAAATATCGATAAATTAAATAATATGTTTGGTGATAATGTAGGAGAAGTTAAATTTGATTTTATGGACCACACAACATTTTCTGATGCATTAAAAGATGTTGATAGGGTATTTATAATGAGGCCTCCACATTTAGGTAATCCTAATGATTTAAGGCCATTTATTGAAGAAATGAAAAGTAAAAATAGTATTAAATTAATTGGTTTTTATCGTTAATTGGAATTGAAAAAAATCCAGTACCTCCACATCATAAGATAGAAAAATATATTGAAGAAACTGGTATTTCGTATTGTCACATACGACCAAGTTTCTTTATGCAAAATATAAGTGGCATTCATGCTTTTGAAATAAAATATTTTAATAAAATTGTTGTTCCTGTGGTAAAAGCATTGACAAGTTTTATAGATGCTGAAGATATAGGAGAAATTACAGCAGAAATTCTATGCAATCCCGATAAACATAAAAATAAGGCATATTCAATTACTGGTCCAGAAGCAATAGATTATTGGAAAGTTGCAAAAATTTTAACAAATGAGTTAGGTAGAAAAATAGAATATTCTAATCTCAAACCACTGTTTGCCAAAAAATATTGGATATCTGTACGCGGATTGGACAAGGGTTATATTACTGTTATGAGCTTATTATATATGATGACAAGACTTGGAACAGCAAAGCAAGTAACCTCAACTTTTGAAGAAATTATGGAAAAAATCGCAGTCTTTTGCTGATTTTGCAAAGAAAAATAAAAAAAGTTGGATATAAAAATATAACTACGATTGACGATTAATATATTTAGTCGTCAATTTTTTATTAGTCAATACATATTAAAGGCTTAATTTTATTAAATTCCATATATTTTCAAAACGTTGTTGAAAATCATTCTTGAACCAACTTCTTTTAAATATTGGTTGAATAAAAATTGTGAAACAAGAAAGAATTGCTTCCGCTTGTTCAAAATTTTTGTCTTGATAATTTAACAATGAATTAATGTATTTATAGCATGGTAAAAGGACTTTTTTTAGTTCTTCTGGGTGATTATCTAAATAGATCATATGTAATTCAAACATATCTTTTTGATTAATTGCAGATTCTTTTTTGGCATTTACAAATTGCCATAACCAATCGTGAAGCTCATCTATGGAAGAATCATATTTAGAATTTAGTTCGATGGAATCGAGTATATTGTTATGAAACCATCTAGTTGAAACTGAAATCCATAAGTCATTACGATTTTTAAAGTATTTGTATATTGCGGCGTGTGTGACTGATAACTCTGAAGCTATTTTTTCTAGTCTAATGTTAGTGGAATGATTTTGAATAACTAATTTTTCAGCAGTATCCATTATTAATTCTTTTGATAGATTGGACATAATATTCTCCTTTGGGATTCTTTATAAAGAATAACACATTTTTAGTTACAGTTGTTGAAATTTGTAACTCGCAATGTTATGTTTACGTGGTTACAAAAATTAAAAAAAGTTACTTAGGAGAAATATTATGAAAGCTGCACAATTATTAAGATATGAAAAAGGTTTTGAATTACAAATTAACGAAGTACAAATTCCTGATGTGAAAGATGATGAAGTGTTAATAAAGATTAAGTATGCCGCAGTAAATCCATTAGATAGTTTAATAGGGACAGGAAGCATAAAACTAATTC
This sequence comes from Daquilactobacillus linshuiensis, assembly GCF_052828685.1. Classification (NCBI taxonomy): domain Bacteria; kingdom Bacillati; phylum Bacillota; class Bacilli; order Lactobacillales; family Lactobacillaceae; genus Daquilactobacillus; species Daquilactobacillus linshuiensis. Next base: position 460,253 of record NZ_CM128255.1, read on the forward strand.
AAAATTATAAATTACCACAAACTATGGGTAATGAAATAACTGGAATTATAAAAAAAGTTGGTAAGAAAGTTAGCGAGCTTAAAATAGAAGATAGTGTATATGCAAGACTACCTTTAAATAATATTGGCGGTTTTTCTGAATATATTGCTGTGAAAGAAAATGAGATTGCTTTACTACCTAAAACTTTAGATTTGAAGTCTGCAGTTGCTGCTCCTTTAACAGGATTAACTTCAATTCAAGGAATGACTGAAATTTTAAAAGTTGAATCTGGTAAGAAAATATTAATACCAGGAGGATCTGGTTCATTTGGTCAAATGGCAATTCCTCTAGCAAAAAGTCTAGGTCTTGAAGTTATTGTTACAGGCAATGCAGAAGCAAAAAATCGTACTTTGAATGCTGGAGCAGATCAATATTTGGATTATAAAACTGAAAATTATTGGAAGTTGGTATCAGATGTTGATTATGTAATAGATACAAGAGGAAAAAGTGAATTTAAACATGAGATATCAGTTATGAAACCAGGGGGGAAAATTACTATCACTTATAGCGGGTCCAAATAAAAAATTTGCGGTAGATAATAAGATACCTTTTTGGAAGAAAACTTTATTTTCAATGGCAGGTAGAAAATATGATAAATGTGTTAAAAAGAAAAATATTGAGTATAATTTCATTTTTGTCAAAAGTAATGGTCAACAACTAAGAGAACGTTCTAAAATTATTGACAAGAATCATATAGTTCCAGCAATAGATTCAACAATTTTTACATTAGATCAAATAAATGAAGCGATTGAGTTTAGTAAATCAGGTAAAACTAAGGACAAAGTGATAGTAAAGTAAGTTGATTTTGAGATATAATAAGTACGAAAAACATGAAATTTAAGATATCGTGTTCTAAAATATAGACAAAATCAAAAACGCTTTAAATTAAGATTAGTCATTACAAGATAATCTTAAGACGAAGTGTTTTTTTATTTAGCTAAAAAGAGTTCTATAAGCAGAAAAAGAATGATATTAAAAGTGCACCATTCTTAATCATCATAAATTAGATATAAATTAAGGTATAATACTTATAGAATAATTGTAGGGAGAAAATTATGAAGTTTATACATGCTGCCGATATACATTTGGGACATTTGTTCCAAGGAGTAAAAAAAATATCTGAAAATTTACAAGAACAATTTAGATATGCGACCTTTGACGCCTTTAAAAAAATCACTAATACTGCAATTGAAGAGAAAGTAGACTTTATAATATTTGCTGGTGACGAATATGATCGTCATAAAAGAAGTTTAAAAGAGCAGAGATTTTTATATGAGCAATTTAGCAAACTAAAAAACTATGATATTAAAGTTTTTTTGATTTATGGAAATCATGACTATTTATTTAATGAAGCAACGTTTATTAAGTTTCCTGACAATGTTTATTCATTTGGTGAGAATGTTGAAACGGTAAATATATTAACTAAAGATAAGGAACAAGTCGCTATTTCTGGTTTTAGCTATAATCAACAACATGTTTCTAAAAACTATATAGATGAATTTCCTGAAAAGGATAGTAAAAGTGACTATCAAATTGGAATTGTTCATGGAATGCTTGAATCTCAGAGTACAGACTATGCCCCTTTCAACATTAATGAAATGATTTCTAAGGGATATGACTATTGGGCCTTGGGTCATATTCATAAACGTGAAATTCTGAATCAGGATCCACCAATAGTTTATTCTGGAGATATTCAAGGACTTAATCGCACAGAAACGGATCCTAAAGGATTTTATCTAGTGGGTGGTAATAATGGGAAGTTAAAAATGAATTTCATAGAATCACAAGTTTTTTTGTGGGATTCAATTTCGATAAATGTTCAAAGTAAATATACCGTTGATGATATAAAAAATGAAGTATTAAAAAATACTGCTAAATTTAAAAAAAATACCTTAATTTCAATAAATATAGAAAATGTACAAAGATTAGTAACAGAAGTTCAAAATCAAATTGAAGATGACGATTTTTTAACATATATACAGCAAATTCTACAAGATAGAAGTATTTATGTTTATAAAATTAAAACAATATATAGTAGTGATTCTTTATTTCAAGAAATGGATAAAAAGTATTGGGATGAATCAAAAAAAGATGTATTTACGAAAAAAAATATAAAATCATTAGATAAAAAGACGGGTAAATATAGTTTTATAAAAGAACATATTGAAGATGATAATTTTATAAATGATATTATTCAACGTAGTAATACAGTGTTGAATCGTAATAAGGAAGGTTAAATGAAAATATGTACATAAAAAAAGCTAATATTTATGGATTCGGTAAATTAGTTGATGTTAGTTTTGAATTTCATAAAGATTATCAAGTTATTAGGGGACTAAATGAATCAGGTAAAACGACATTGTTGTCTTTTATAAAATCTGTTTTATTTGGTTTTGCTGATGGAAAGAAAAAATATGAACAATATATTCCAAAGGATTCAAGTAAATACGGTGGTGAGCTTATACTTGATGATGGAATTAATGAATGGACAATTAGAAGAATAAAAGGTAAAAGTGGTGGAGAAGTAACTATTTTTAGAGGGAATGAAGAATTTCCTGAATCAACTTTAAAAGATATAATACATAATATTGACAAAAAAGTTTTTGAAAATTTGTATGTTTTAAATCAAGAAAATATTAAAAATGTAATAAGCCTAAACAGAAAGAATTTAATTACTGAGGTTTTAACAGTAGGTGCAGTAGGCAGTATTCAATGGATTGATTTGATGAATCAAATTGATAAAGGTTCAGAAAATATTTATAAAACAGGGTCAGGAGCAAAAAAGCCTTTAAATATTAAATTAAAAGAATATGATAGTTTAGTTGGTAAGAGAAGTGAATATCAAGATCAGTTAGAATTGTTTACCAATAAGTCAAAAGAAGAACAAGAATCAAAAAATATTTTAAATAAATTAAATGAAAAAAGAGCGGAACTAAGTAATCAAATCATTTCCAATAATCGTATTCTGGAAAAACAGTCTGATTATCAAGAGTATTTAAATTTAAAAAAAATTAAAAGTGAAGAAACAATATCTGATGATGACTGGGACCTGTTTAAGGAAGTAGAACAAAATATTTTATCAATAAAAGATAGTTTAAAAACTCTTCAAAATTCTATACCAAGAATTGAAGAATCATCAGAACTCCTTTTGAATAATTACAAATTACATAAAGATGAAATAAATAATATTAAAGACAATATTGATTTAATAAATAAAAAAGAATTTAGTTTTGAGCAATTGAATGCTGAAATTCTTAAAAATAAAGAAGAGAAAAATAGATTACTTGCAAGTGATGATAAATTAAGTGAAGAATTGCTACCATTACCAGTACAAAATAATGCATATTTAGAATCAAATAATAAAATTAATTTGTATTCTATGACTTTTGGAATCTTAATAACGATATTTGCTATTGCGTTACTACCAACAAATTTGAAGTTTTTATCATTATTTGGATTTCTTGGAAGTGCGTGGTTTGGATATAAGTACAAAAATGAAAAAAATACTGAGTATAATGAATATTTAAATAAATATAATTATTCAATGATGAATATTAATGATGCAATTGCTATTCAGCCTGAAGTTAATCAGTTACATAAATTAACTAACGATATAGATAAATTGACTAAGCAATGTGATCTTGAAAAAAGAAAGATTGAAGAATGGAGAGATAAAGTAAAATCGTTGAATATAGTGTCATCTACAGATATGAAGCATGTTAATTCATATTTTGAAGAATTAAACTATCTATTAAAAAAGCAAAATGATATAAATCAACAGAAAGAAAATTTTATAAAGAAAAGTAATGAACTTAATAAAAAAATATTTTCTTTAACAGAAACTCAAAATGAATTATTAAAGAAATATGACTTACAAAATATTGAGGAATTTTCAAAGAAGAGACAAGTTGATTCGCAACTGCATGAAAAATTAAATAGAAAAAAGATATTAAAAGAAGCATTGGATAGTAAATTTCTAAATGAATTATTAAAAAACTCATCTAATTTTGATTTGCTGGAAAAAGATTTAATTAATCTTAAAGAAGAACTTAGTAAAGTAGATAAGGATATCAAATTAGAAAATAATCGTTACGCTAAACTAAAATTAGAAATTGATAATCTTATAAGCGACGAAGACTATTTGATTTTAGAACAAAAAATTAATGATAAGCAATCAGAAATTATTGAATTATATGATGATTGGATTGCTCAAAAATTAAGTGTACAGTGGATTTATGAAACTTTAAATCTAGCTAGTTCTAATCGATTTCCTAAAATGTTGGAAAGATCTAAGAAATATTTTAAAATATTATCAAATGAAAATTATACTGATATAGAGTTTGGAGAAAAAAAGATTGAAGTTCAAAATAAGAACTTACAAAAGTATGATCTTCAAGAGCTTTCTAAGGGAACGATTGCACAATTATATATTTCTTTAAGGTGTGCATTTGTGATGGAAATTTCGGATATCGTAGAACTTCCTGTTTTAATTGATGATACTTTTAGTGATTTTGATAGAATTCGTTATAAGTCGGCTATTGATTTAATTAAAATAATGGCCGAGGATAGTCAAATTTTTTATGTGACTACAAATAATATTCCTACCGATTATTTTGACGATAAACATGTAATAGATTTAGGAGAATATGATGGTTAAAAAAATATCTGAATTCAATGTAAATGAAATTATTGATTTAAATGTATTGATTAAACAATCAGATTTAAGAATTGCAAAAAATGGAAAAAAATTTCTTTCTTTAATTTTTGAAGATTCTTCTGGAACAATAGGTGGCAAATATTGGGATGCAAAAGATTCTGATGCTGAGGTTTTTGCAACAGGTAAAGTTACTCACTTGATTGGGAAAAAGGAGTTATATCAAAACACTCCTCAAGTAAGAATAACTAGTTTAGATGCAGTTTCGGATTCTTCAATTGATAAATCTCAATTTATTAAAACTGCCCCTATATCAAAAGATGATATGGAAAAAGAATTTAATGAAATTTTTTTTGAAATAACAAACCCCGTCTGGAATAGAGTAGTTAGAAATCTAATTCAAAGACACCAAGATAAGTTTTTTACACATCCAGCAGCAAAAAGTAACCATCATGATTTTGAAGGTGGTCTTGCTTATCATACATTGAGTATGGTAAAACTTGCAAAATCAGTATCAAAATTATATCCACAGGTCAATAAGGAATTACTACTTGCAGGAACTATTATTCATGATTTTGGAAAGACAGTAGAACTTTCTGGTTCAATTGGAACGGAATATACAATAGAAGGAAATTTATTGGGACATATTGTATTAATAGATGGGGAAATTGTTTTAATTGCTAAGGAATTGGGTATAGACGAAAATGATGAAAGTCTCGTATTACTAAGACATATGGTTTTATCCCACCATGGATTATTAGAATATGGTTCACCTGAACGACCTAAGATATTAGAAGCAGAATTATTGCACTATATTGATGAAATGGATGCTTCTATCAATATGATTTCTAAAGCGTTAGAAAATACGCAAATAGGAAGTTTTTCAGAAAGAATATTTGGCTTAGATAATAGGGCTTTTTATAGATATAAATAGGATTTATTAAATTGCTACAATAAAGAAAAGACTTCGTTAGAAGTCTTTTCTTTATTTATTTGATATATAGTTTGAAAGGACGTCTTTTAAATCTTTATCTTTAATTGAGACGTTAGCCTTTTTAAGAACTTTGGAGATAACTTTTTGCATTGTACTTGAGTCTGATGACCAGCTTGCATAAATTTCTTTTTTTAGTTCATCTTTATGATCACTCATTTTACCTTTAGCAGGTCTTTTAACTAATTTAATTACATGATATCCGTAAGCAGACTTAACAGGTGTCTTTGTGTAGTCTCCAACTTTTTCAAGTTTGAATGCTCCATCTCTAAAGCCACTATCTATACTTGAATCACTCTTGTTAAAGGCGGGCATTTTTCCACCTTTATCTTTTGTACCAGGATCTGTTGATTCTTTTTTAGCTAAATCTTCAAATTTTGCACCATCATCTAATTGTTTGATGATGTCTTTAGCTTTGTCCTCTTTGTCAACTAAGATATGTTCTACAGTGATTTTTGGAGTGTATTTCTTCCATTGTTTTTCCATATCTTTATTAGTGATCTTTTTGATATCTTTAAGAGCTACTTGAGATAACATATTAGTTTTGATACTTCTCTTAAATGAATCAGTTGTCATACCGTTTTGTGCTATAATTTGATTAAACTGTGAACCATATTGTTTCTTATAAGCGTTATATTGCTTATTAACTTTGCTATCAGAAACTTTATCTCCGTACTCACTTTCAAGTGCCTTAGAAATAATCAATGATTGTAATGTTGATTTTCCTGTTTGTGATGATTTCATTTCATCGTAATATTCTTGTTGGGTAACTTTGCCACCTTTAAGAGTTGCTACAGTTTGGTTTCCACAACCTGCTACTAGTGCAACCATTAAAAGGCCAGCAATTCCAAGAACCCATTTGTTGAACTTTTTGCTCATATCGAACACATCCTATTCTTTTTTTATTAAAACTAACATCAATTTGTAGATTAACACAAAAATTGAGGTAATACTAATATTATATGAAAAAACATAAAAAAATCAAATTTTATATAGAAATATTTATATATTTTTAAGTTGATTTTTTATATTTTTAATATTTGGTTCAATTGATGAAGTATACTTATTAATATCATTTGTAATGCCATTTAAGACATTTGGAACAGTAGTTTTAACTTCATTTTTTAGATTACTTAAGTCTGAGGTTATATCAACCATTTCATTTTTCACTTGGCTAAAATTTTCTATTAAAGAAATATTATTATTTTGGAGTATTGCAATTGTAGTACCAATTGTAGATCCTACTACTAATCCAGAAATAAATTTCATAGTTAATCCTCCAAGTTATTTTTAATATTGTCGGCGATACTCTGTAATTTTTCAGAAGTATATTTATCTGTATTATCGGCCCATGTCATAGAAAATCCATCTTCAGCTGTATATCTTGGAACTAAGTGAATGTGAGAATGCATAACTGATTGATAAGCTAATTTGCCGTTGTTTTGACAGATATTCATTCCCTTAATATTTTTATCTGAACTTTTTATTGCTTTAGCTATTTTGGGAATTCTAGAAAAAATAGTTGCCCCTAGCTCATCACTATATTCAAAAACATTTTGTACATGAGTTTTTGGAATGACAAGTGTGTGTCCTGGTGTAACCTGTGAAATATCTAAAAAGGCTTTAACATCATCATCTTCATAGACAACAATACTTGGTATTTCATTTTTTATAATTTTACAAAAAATACAATCATCATTAAGCTTATTCATAAAAAAAATCCTTTCAATTTAAAAGCATATTAATTAAATTCATGCTATCATAAACTTATTAATATTTACAGAATACAAGGGTATATTTATGACTTTAAAAGTTGAAAACTTAACTGGTGGTTATGGACCACTTCCAGTTTTAAAAAATGAAACATTTGATGTATTAAATAATGAAATAGTCGGTTTAATTGGTCTCAATGGTGCCGGTAAATCGACTACAATTAAACATATTATTGGCCTTTTGCAACCAAGAGAGGGTGAAATAAGAATTGACGGAATCAAGCTGCAAGAAAACGTTGAAGAATACAGGAAAAAAATTGCTTATGTTCCAGAAATTCCTGTATTGTACCCAGAATTAACATTAAAAGAGCATATAGAATTAACAATAATGGCCTATGATCTTGATAAAAAATCAACTTGGAATAGAGCTAATAAATTACTTAAAAAATTTAGATTAGATAATAAACTTGAGTGGTTTCCTGAAAATTTCTCTAAAGGTATGAAACAAAAGGTTATGATTGTTTGTGCATTTATGAGAGATGCAAGTCTATTTATAATCGATGAGCCATTTACTGGACTTGATCCGATAGCAGTACATGATTTGTTAGAGTTAGTCGAAGAAAAAAAAGTAAATGGTTCATCAATCTTAATGTCCACACATATATTAGCTACTGCTCAACAATATGCTGATAGATTTATTTTAATTAATAACGGGCAAGTTAAACTACAAGGAAATTTAAAAGAGCTTCAAAGAGCATATAAAATGCCTGATGCAAGTTTGGATGATATTTACATGGAAATGACAAGGGAGGTTATCAATAATGGATAACCTTTGGAATCAAAGATTTAATAAACATCAAAAGGATCAATTGAAATATCTACGATTGATTTTTAATGATCAATTCGTAATAGCATTAATTTTTTTAATAGGATCACTGGGGTTTTGGTATTCGAATTTTCTAAAAACAATTTCAGGTCAACAATGGTGGGGTAACTTAGTTATTTCATTAGTTGCAATAATATTATTATCTGTAGGGCAATTAGTAACACTATTGCAAAAAGCGGATAGTACTTTTTTGATGGTAAAAGAAAATAAAATTCAAAGATATTTAAAAAAAGCAAAAATATATAGTTTAGTTTTACCATTTATAGTTATAAGTTTTGGACTATTTGTATTATATCCATTTGCCGTTGTTACGACAGGAATTCCCTTATTAAATTATGGTCTTTTTTCTATATCAATATATGTATTAAAGTTTGCTCTTATTAATTATGAAGTTCAAAGTCTTTTTATGAAAAATAATTATAAGAACTTAATTCTTTCAATCATTTTTATTGTTCTTAATGTTTCATTATATTTTAACGTTTTGATAATTTTATTATGTTCAATAATGGCTTTAATAATAAGTTTGAGTATTAAAAAGACCTCTCAGCTATTTGAATGGTCAAAAGCAATTAGTAAAGAAGATGCAAGATCATTTAATATTAAAAGGTTTTATAATTTGTTCACTGATGTACCAGGATTATCAAGTAAAATAGCACGTCGTAAATATCTTGATGGTATTTTTAAAGTGATTCAGTCTACTCATAATAATACATATTTATATATATATATTCGTGGGTTTATTAGAAATAATGAGTATATTGGTCTATTTTTTAGATTAGTGACTATTGAAGTTGCAATATTATTTTTTGTTAAGAATGTAATACTTTCCGTGATAATTCTTTGTTTATTTATATATTTAGTTGGCTTTCAGTTGAAACCATTTTATAAGCAATATGTTAATAATATTATGCAAAGAATATATCCAGTTAATGTATCTTTAAAGCTAAAAAATTTTAAAAAAATCGTATTATTTGTTTTATCTATTCAGTTACTTATTAATTTAATTCCAATAGTTTATACGTTTGGGTTTTCTTTTAATACTTTGCTTGTATCAGGCATAGGTTTATTGATAATATTAGTATTTGTATTTTTAATGTTACCCAAAGATTAAAAAAAATTAGATTGAGTAGGAATTTATTATGAGACTTAGAAATAAGCCGTGGGCTAAAACGCTGATTGAAGATAATTCTCAATATATTTTAGTAGATCCGTTAAAAATATCTGGTAAATGGGAGACAAGATTTGAAAAAAATCAGCCTATACAATTAGAAGTTGGATCTGGTAAGGGACAGTTTATAGTCAAAATGGCTCAAAAATATCCAAATATTAATTTTATAGCAATGGAAGTTCAAGAAGCTGCTATTGCTTTGATTTTAAAAAAACAATTAGACCTAAAACTACCTAATCTGCAGTTACTACTGGCTAATGGTAGAAATTTGAATGAATATTTTGCTAAAAATGAAATAGATAAGTTATATTTGAACTTTTCTGATCCATGGCCAAAGACACGACACGAAAAGAGAAGATTGACATATAAAACATTTTTAAGCCAGTATAAAGAAGTAGTTAGAGATAACGGTTTTTTACAGTTTAAAACAGATAATCAAGGGTTATTTGAATATTCTTTAACCAGCTTAAATGGATTTGGTATGAATTTTGATAAGATTAGTTTAGATTTGCATAACAATGACGAACTTATGGAAGACAATGTTGAAACAGAATATGAGCAAAAGTTTACAAAAAAAGGGCAGAGAATATATTATCTCAATGCCCAATTTAATTAATTAGTTTTTTTCAAGTCTATCAATTTTCCACTTAAAGTATCTGCCAAAAAGTGGTATTGAATTATCTCAAAGTTTTCCATAACGTTGATACCACCAACTATGCAATATCTATCTTTTCCATCAATATTTACTTTTTGATAAAAAGGTTCACTCCAAGAACTAATGAAATTTTTATCGCTACCTATTTTTTCTTTTGCTGATTCGATTGCTTTTTTGCTATCTGTTTTGTGCTTTAAAAGCATTGTAGATATGCCAGTTGCGATAATTGCTGAGCCAACTACTACTGTTGAAAGAAATTTTTTCGTCATTATATTACCTCTTTTCTAATGTTTGCGTTTTCATTTTACAATATAAATCAATATAAGTAATCTAAATTGACCTAAAAAAATAAAAAAGTACTATATCTTGAGGAGGTATTACTTATGAAACAGTTTAACGAATATAATGAAAATGAATTAAAAAAAGTTATTGGTGACGATCGTGTTATGTTATTTTTTACAGCAACATGGTGCTCTGATTGCCGTTTTATAAAGCCAAGAATGCCAGAAATTGAAAAGGAAAATAGTAACTATAAATGGATTGAAGTAGACAGAGATGCAAATATGGATATTGCGCGTGAATTGCGAGTTATGGGAATTCCTAGTTTTGTGGCCTTTGATAATGGTGAAGAAATTGGTAGACTTGTAAATAAAGATAGAAAAACAAAAGAAGAGGTCGAAGCATTCATTGATACTCTTCCTAAATAAATAGAAAAAGGTGTAATTATGCTATTAAGTTTTTTTAATCCTAAGACATTAGGCGATATTTTGTTAATTATTGTAAATGAAGATTCAAAGGAACAGGCTTTTGAAACTAAAGGTGATGTTACAAGAATCTTTGACAAAAAAACTCAAAAATTAATTGGGCTTAACATAAAAAATGTTAAAGATAAGTTAAATTTAATGTCATCTGGACAAGTTAAACTAGATGAATCACAAGTTTCAATTGTAAACAATATTATAAGCGATAATGGTTTTTCTGATATTTTAACTATTGATAAAAAAACTAAATTTGTTGTAGGACATGTTGATGAAATTAGTGAACATCCCGATTCTGATCATTTACATATTACAAAAATAAATGTTGGAGAAAGTGAAGACTTACAAATAGTTTGTGGTGCACCTAATATTGATAAAGGTCAAAACGTAGTTGTAGCACTTACTGGTGCTGTGATGCCAACTGGCAAGATTATTTGGCCTGGTGAGTTACGTGGAGTTGAAAGTTACGGAATGGTTTGTTCAGCAAGTGAACTTGATTTACCTAATGCACCTAAAGAGCGTGGTATTTTAGTATTGGACGAAAAAGAAGTTCCGGGTACAGCTTTTAATTTTAACATTTAAGGATAGTAATATGGAAAATAAAGTATTTCATTTTGTCGGTATAAAAGGAACAGGTATGAGTGCACTAGCACTTGTGATGAATGATCTTGGATATACAGTTCAAGGTTCAGATATTGAAAAATATACATTTACTCAAAGAGGATTAGAAAAAGCCGGTATTAAGATTTTTCCCTTTAGTGAACAGAATATAAAAAAGGGAATAACTGTAATAAAAGGTAATGCTTTTGACAATACAAATGTAGAAATTCAAGCAGCAATAGATAATGATATTGAAGTTATTAAATATACAGATTTCTTAGGGGAATTATTGAATAATTATACATCGATTGGAATTGCTGGTTCTCATGGTAAAACCAGTACAACCGGACTAATGGCTCATGTGCTAAGTGGAATAGAAAAAACATCATATTTAATTGGTGATGGTTCTGGTAAAGGAATAGAAAATTCTAAATTTTTTGTTTTTGAAGCTGATGAGTATAGACGTCATTTTTTAGCATATGAACCTGATTATTTGATAATGACCAATATTGATTATGATCATCCAGATTATTATACTGGGATAGATGATGTTGTTGATGCTTTTGAGTCCGAAGCAAGAAAAGTAAAAAAAGCAATCTTTGCTTGGGGTGATGACCCTTATCTAAGAAAAATTAAGGCTGATGTTCCTATTTATTATTATGGTTTAAAAGAAACGGACGATTTTCAAGCTGTAAATATTACTAGAACTACAACAGGATCTGCGTTTGATGTATTGCATGGTGGCAAAAAGATAGGGAACTTTGAAATACCTATTTTTGGAGAACATAATATTTTGAATTCCTTAGCCGTAATAGGTGTTAGTTTTTTGGAAAATATTGATTCAAAAAAAGTAAATGAAGAATTACAATCTTTTCACGGTGTAAAACGCAGATTTAGTGAGAAAAAAGTGGATAACATGGTTATTATTGACGACTACGCTCATCATCCACAAGAAATCAAAGCAACTCTTGATGCTGCAAGACAAAAGTATCCAGAACGTGAAATAATAGCCGTTTTTCAACCTCATACTTATACGAGAACTTTGGCTTTAATGGATGAATTTGCCAAGAGCTTAGATTTAGCTGATAAAGTTTATTTAACAGATATCTTTGGATCTATTAGAGAAAAGCAAGGAAATATTTCTAGTGCAGATTTAGGAAATAAGATACATAAGGGCGGTAGTGTTCTAAAATTAGAAGATATGTCTCCATTACTAGACTATGAGAATGCTGTTATGGTATTTATGGGTGCAGGTGATGTTCAAAAATATGAAATTGAGTATGAAAAATTATTGAGTACGTTGATTCCTAATAATCAATAACAAAAAAGAAGTGATTGAATTAATCACTTCTTTTTTGTTTTTTTGTTAGAATTAGTATATTAAATAATTAGAGGTTAAATAATGGTCAAAAATAAATTAGTTTTAGTAGATGGAAATAGTGTAGCCTTCAGAGCATTTTTTGCGATGCATAATGTTTTAGATAAGTTTACAAACTCTGAAGGATTACATACTAATGCTATCTATGTTTTTAATAATATGTTGGAGGCTATTTTAAAAAGTGAAAATCCAACACATATGTTGGTTGCCTTTGATGCAGGAAAAACAACATTTAGAACAGAAATGTTTGACGATTACAAGGGAACAAGGTCAAAAACACCTTCAGAATTAATGGAGCAACTTCCATATATTAAAGAATTATTACAAGCTAGAGGGATAAAAAATTATGAGTTAGAGAATTTTGAAGCTGATGATATCATTGGAACTATGTCTCGATTAGGACAAAGTGAAGGATTTGAAACAGTTATTGTCACAGGGGATAAGGATTTAACACAATTAACAACTAATAATATTACAGTTGCTGTAACTGTTAAGGGTGTTTCTGAATTGGAAAAATATACGCCTGATCATGTTTTAGAAAAACTAGGAGTTGAGCCTAAGCAAATTATTGATATTAAGGGACTAATGGGTGATACATCTGATAATTATCCTGGAGTTGAAAAAGTTGGTGAAAAAACCGCTATTAAGCTTATAAATGAGTATGGGTCTGTTGAAAATCTTTATGAACATGTCGATGAAATGAAAAAAAGTAAATTAAGAGAACACCTTATAAATGATAAAGATAAGGCATTTATGAGTAAAAAATTAGCGACTATAAATTTGGAAGTTCCCATTGAGATTAATTTAGATGATACTAAATATGAAGGCGATAATATTGATGAATTAATAAAATTTTATAAAGAAATGGACTTTAAATCTTTTTTGTCGCGCATTGATACAACCAGTGAGGGAAAAAATGAATCAAAGATAAACTTTGAAATATTAAACAATGATAATATTGTTGAAATTTTAAATAATAAAAAAACTAAGTATTTACATGTAGAAGTTTATGGGGACAATTATCATTTAGACTCCATAATAGGAGTTGGATTAGGAACTGATGATAAATATTTTGTTACGGATGATGTTTCACTTCTTACAAACCCTGCTTTTAAAAATTGGTTAGAAGATGAAAATATTGAAAAAAATATCTTTGATTTGAAGAAAACCATTGTAGCATTAAAAAAATATGATATTAATTTTTCGGGTGCTTCCTTTGATTTATTATTAGCCGCATATTTACTCGATAAAAATAGTAATCAATCTGATTTTGGAACTATTGCGAAAAATTGTGACATTTCCTACTTAGAAACTGAGGAAGAATTTTATGGTAAAGGTGCTAAGAGGGCGTTGCCGACAGAAAGTAAAGAATTATACAGATTTATATCATTTAAACTGAATGCAATAAAAGAATTGAAAGATAAATTTTTAAACCTACTTAAGGAAAATAGCCAAGATAGTCTATTTGATGAAATCGAGATTCCTTTAGCAAAGGTACTAGCTGATATGGAGGTACAAGGAATCACTGTAAATGCTCAGACTTTGTTACAAATGCAAAATGATTTAGGAAAAAGATTAGAAGAAATTCAAAAAGATATTTATGAAGAAGCTGGTGAAGAATTTAATATTAATTCACCTAAACAATTAGGCGTAGTTTTATTTGAGCATATGGGACTTAAACCTATAAAAAAGACGAAAACAGGGTATTCCACTTCTGTTGAGGTATTAGAACAATTAGAATTAATATCACCTGTAGCTCGAGATGTTTTGAAATATCGTCAAATATCAAAGATTCAATCAACTTATGTAACAGGATTGTTAAAAGTAATTCAACCAGATAATAAAGTTCATACAAGATATATCCAAACATTAACTCAAACGGGACGACTTTCATCAATAGAGCCAAATCTTCAAAATATTCCAATAAGAATTGATGAAGGGAAAAAAATAAGAAAAGCCTTTTTACCAGAGCAAGATGATTGGGAGATTTTCTCATCTGATTATTCTCAAGTTGAATTAAGAGTATTAGCACATATTTCAGGTGATGAAAATATGCAAAAAGCATTTAAAGATAACTATGACATTCATGCACATACGGCAATGAACATATTTGACTTGAATTCTGTTGATGAAGTTACTCCTGATATGAGAAGAAAAGCCAAGGCAACTAATTTTGGAATAGTATATGGAATTAGTGATTATGGATTGGCAAAAAATATTGGAATTACTAGAAAAGAAGCAAGTAAATTTATTGCTGCATATTTTGAACAATATCCAGGCGTAAAAAAATATATGGATGATATGATTAAATTTGCTCAAGATAATGGATATGTTGAAACTTTAATGCATAGAAGAAGATATTTGCCAGATATTCATGCAAAGAACTTTAGTATAAGATCATTTGCCGAAAGAACAGCCATGAATACACCTATTCAAGGGAGTGCGGCTGATATTATTAAAGTGGCTATGATAAATATGCAAAATGTTTTAAAGAAGAATAATTTAAAATCAAAAATGTTATTACAAGTACATGATGAGTTAATATTTGAAGTTCCAAAAAATGAAATAGAAATTTTGGAAAACATTGTACCTAAGACAATGGACTCTGCTATTAGACTAGATGTACCGTTAAAAGTTGAGACATCACATGGAAAAACTTGGTATGATGCAAAATAATAGAAAATAGGTGATATTTATGCCAGAAATGCCTGAAGTTGAGACTGTAAGAAAAGGTTTAGTACAATTAGTAAAAAATAAGACAATACATAGTATTGAAATAAGATATCCAAATATTATTGAAGGAAATACTGAGTTATTTTTAGAGATTCTAAGTGGTGCAAAATTAATTAATATAAGGCGAAGAGCTAAGTTCTTGATATTTGATTTTGATAATGAATATTCAATGATAAGTCACTTGAGAATGGAAGGTAAATATCAAGTTAGAGATAATGTTGAAAATTTTGATAAACATGTTCACGTTATTTTTCATTTTACAGACAAAACTATGCTTGGCTATAGGGATGTAAGAAAATTTGGAAGGATGAAACTAGTTAAGACTAGTGAACTTAATAAAGATAAATCACTCCAAAAACTTGGCCCTGAACCACTTAGTGATGATTTTGTTTTCGATAATATTTATCCTAGAATTACAAAACACAAAAAAAATATCAAAACAGTATTACTGGATCAAACCGTGATTTCTGGCTTAGGCAATATATATGTTGATGAAGTTCTTTGGATGAGTAAAATCCATCCGGAGACAAGCGCAGTTATGCTAACAAACTCAGAAATTAAAAAAATAATAAATTCATCGAATAAAGAAATAAAAACGGCTATTGAAGCTGGGGGAACAACTATAAGAAGCTATGTTGATTCCCGAGGGAAATCAGGACAATTTCAGTTACAGCTTAATGTATATGGAAGACAAGGGGAGCCTTGCGAGCGATGTGGCGTAAAAATAGAAAAAATAAAAGTTGGCGGCAGAGGAACTCATTTTTGCCCTAACTGTCAAAAATTGGTGAAATAATGTCAAAAATTTTTGGAATAACTGGTGGAATAGCTTCAGGAAAATCCTATATTAGTGAAATCATAAGAAATAAGGATTTTAAGGTATTTGATGCTGATGAGATAGCACATCAAGTTGGTGATAGCCCTGAAATAATAAAAAAGATATCTGAGATATTTGGTGAAGAAGTAATTGATAAAAATAAAATTGATCGTTTTAAATTAGGTGAAATTGTTTTTAATGATAAAAGTAAGTTGAATTTATTAAATTCAATAATGGGACCAACTATAAAAAAGAAAATCGTAAAATTAATTGATAGATATCATAAAGAAAATAGTGAAAGAATCTATTTTATGGAGATTCCGCTACTTTTTGAACAAAATTATGAAAAATATTTTGATGGTACAATTTTAGTATATGTAGACAATCAAACTCAGATTCAAAGATTAATGAAAAGAGATAATATTGAAAAAGAATTTGCTGAAAAAAAAATAAATTCTCAAATGTCTCTAGATGAAAAAAAAGATAAATCTGACTATATTATTAATAACTCGAATTCAGAGATAGAAAACATAAATGACCAAGTAAATAAGTTATTGCATGAACTAAAGAAATAAAAGAGAAGTTTTATTATTTTAACTTAAGATTTTGATAACTATATATTCGATAAGGTATAATATTGAATAATTAATACTAATAAATAGAGGATAAAAAATTATGATGTGTCCACATTGTCATAAAAATTCATCTAGAGTTGTAGACAGTCGTCCAAGTGATGAAGGACGTGCAATAAGAAGACGTAGAGAATGCGAAAACTGTGGTTTTAGGTTTACAACATTTGAAAAGGTTGAAGAATCTCCATTATTAGTAATTAAAAAAGATGGTAATCGAGAAGAATTCAGTGGAGATAAACTTTTACGTGGATTAGTAAGAGCGGCTGAAAAAAGACCAATATCAATTGATCAAATGAGACAAGTTGTAAATCAAGTTGAAAATGAACTACGCGCTCTTGGCGAAAGTGAAATTCGTTCTCAAGAAATTGGTGAACATGTCATGAAAAAATTAGCCAAAATAGATGATGTTACTTATATTAGATTTGCAAGTGTATATCGTGAATTTAAAGATATGAATGTTTTTATGCAAGAAGTAAAAGATTTAATGGCAAATGGTAATATTAATTCAAAGAGTAATAGTGAGGAAAATAATGGTTGAAAATTCAATTAATCCTATGTCAGGTTTTTTAATTTTAAAATATTCTGAACTTAGCGATGTTGAAACAAAAAATTTAATAGATTTATATCAACCATTAGTTGGGCCAGTTGCGATTGGCCTTTATTTGTTGTTATGGAATGAATCACACAAAAAGTATATAGTTTCTCAGCGACCTAGTCATTCTCAATTACTTTCATTACTTGACTGTGATGCAAGAGTTTTTTATCAAGTAAGAATTAAATTAGAGGCTTTAGGCTTATTAAAAACGTATGAAAATGAAGATCAATTAGGTGAATATTATATTTATGAATTACATAATCCATTATCACCAAGGGATTTTTTTAATGAGAATTTATTGAGTGTTTTACTACTAGAAAAAATTGGACAAGCCGCGTTTGAAGAACTTTCAAAAAAATATAAAGTTCAAAATAATATATTAAGTGATAGTCGTGATATAACAAAATCGTTTTTGGACGTTTTTAAATTGTCAAATCAAGATATATTGGAAACACCAGATATAATTCAAGAAACACAAAAGGAGATAATAGTTCAAAAAAACAACACTCCTTCAATTAAGTCGAATAATAACTTAATAGATTGGAGTTTTTTAGGACAACTAACTTCTCAATATGGTATTACAAGTAAAGAATTAGAAAAAAATGAAGAAGAATTATACGAATTACACGTTTTTTATGGATTAGATGAACTTGAATTGTCAATGCTTATTGCAAAATCAATAAATTTATCGGATCATTCGATTGATATAAAAAAATTGAATAGATTTGCACAAAAAAAATACGAGAACAGGATTAATATTACTGAAAAAGTAATTACTGAAAAGACTAATAAAAATCAATCAAGTAATCCCCTAATAAATAAAGCAAATGAGTTAATTCCAAGCGAATTTTTAGCATATGAGAAAAATCAAAAAAATGGTTTTGTTGGAACTAGCGAGACTAGGGTCTTAAGAAAATTACAGAATAGACATGTTTTACCTGATGAAGTAGTTAATATGCTTATTCATTATGTGTTACAGAAATCACCAACCTTAAGTGATGGACTTGTTGAAACTGTGGCGAATGACTGGTCACAAAATGGTGTAAATACAGCTGAAAATGCTTTGAAAAGAATAAATGATTTTGAGAGTGGTAGTAATAACAAGCGCCGAAGTAATAAAACTTTAAAGGTGGAACAAGGAACTGATTGGAATAAAGTTAACCCATCAAAAGAAGAAAATTTTGATCCTGATACCCTTATAAACGAAGCAAATAGGCGATTGAAAAAGTTGCATGAAGGACAATCAAAATAGGAGATAGTTTATGAAAAATATGGGTGAAGATATACAAAAAGAAATGATTCAAAGAAATTGGCAAAATCAGTACAGAGATTTAATTGGTGACTCAATTAATGATGAAGAGGTAAAAGTTTTTTTATCAGAACACGCAAATGAAATAACTGAACAAAATTTACAAAGAAGTGCTGCTAGAATTTATGAATTTGTTCAGGAAAAAAGAAAAATTGAAAGTGGAAAGAGCTCTTTTGCTAAAGGATATTCTCCAAAATTGACGGTTAATCATAATACAGTGGATGTTGTATATGTTCCAGACACGACAATGCAGCAAAAAAGAGAAAGTGATAGATTCAAGAAAAATTTTGAATTAATCAATCTTCCCGCAGATATCAGAACCGCTAGTTTAATGAATTATCCTCAAAGAAATAAAATTGGCAGGGCAAAAGCATTTGCTGCTGCTAATAAATTTTTAGAAACCTATTTTGAAAAAAATACATTTGCACCTGGACTGTACTTATCAGGAGATTTTGGAGTTGGAAAAACATATCTTTTAGGGGCCATTGCTAATGAATTAGCTCAACAAAATGTTGATGTGGCGTTACTACATTTTCCTACTTTTGCTGTTGATATGAAATCTGCGATTACGGATAATCTAGTCACTTCAAAGTTGGAAAAGCTTAAAAAAACTTCTGTGTTAATGATTGATGACATTGGTGCAGATTCTGTTTCTGCTTGGATTAGAGATGAAGTTTTAGGAGTGGTTTTACAATTTAGAATGCAAGAACAACTTCCCACCTTTTTTAGTTCAAATTTTTCAATGGAAGATTTGCAAAAGCACTTATCCATTACAAAATCGGCCGAAGAACCGATTAAAGCTCAAAGAATAATGCAAAGAATTAAATATCTAAGTCGTGAAATTACAATCTCAGGAGAAAATCAACGACTAAAAAATCAAATTGAGTATTGATTTTTTGAAATTAACCGGTTATGATATAGCCAGAAAGACAGCATATCAATTAAAGCGCAGGGAGAGATTGCATAACTGAAAGCAACTCATTATTAATTGGTTTTACCACTTTCTATAAAATTAAATAGTCTGGTTTTAATACCGATATCATTTTAGAGATGAAACAATAATTATTGTTTTAATGTGGGTGGAACCGCGTAGAGATTACGTCCCTTGGATCATTGATCCAAGGGACTTTTTGTTGTCCAAAAAATTGGAGGGATATTTTATGGCAGATTTAGAGTTAGTTTTTCCAGATAATTCAAAGAAAGAATTTAATAGTGAAATAACTGTTAAAGAAGTGGCTTCTTCGATAAGTACGTCATTAGGTAAGAATGCGATTGCAGGAAAACTTAATGGTACTTTGATTGATGTGAATAGATCAATTAATCAAAATGGTAATATTGAAATTTTGACAAGTGAAAATGAGGAAGCTTTAGAAGTTCTTCGTAATACTGTAGCCTACCTTTTTGGATATGCAACAAAGAATCTATTTCCTGAAATTAGTTTTGGGGAACATAGTTCAAATGAAGATGGCTTCTTCTATGATACAGATAAAGAAGGTACACAAATTTCAGTTGATCAATTGGAAGATATTTCAGTTGAAATGAATAAGATAATAAAACAAAATTCACCAATTGAAAGACAATTGATGGATAAAACGGAACTTGAAGAAATATTCAAAGATGATAAATATAAAATGCTTCAATTAAAATCAATTGATTCTGTTCAAATTCCAGTATTCAAGATGGGAAATTATGTAGATTTTGGGTTTAATGCTTTAATGCCAAAAGCAAGTGACGTTAAATTCTTTAAGTTACTATCCGTTGCTGGTGCATATTGGCAAGGTAAATCAAGTAATCCAATGCTTCAAAGAATTTACGGAACTGCATTCTTCAATGAATCAGATTTAAATGATGATTTAAAACGTAGAGAAGAAATAAAAGAACGTGACCATAGAACTTTAGGAAGAGACTTAGACTTATTCTTCGTTGATCCTGAAGTTGGAGCAGGTCTTCCATACTGGATGCCTAATGGTGCAACAGTTCGTCGTGTATTAGAAAGATATATTATAGATAAAGAAGTGGCATGGGGATATCAACACGTATATACACCAATTTTAATGAACTTAAATGCATATAAAACATCCGGTCACTGGGCACATTATCGTGAAGATATGTTTCCACCAATGGATATGGGGGACGGAGAGATGTTAGAACTTCGTCCAATGAACTGTCCTTCACATATTCAAATATATAAACATCATATTCGTTCATATCGTGAATTACCTGTCCGTATAGCAGAACTAGGAATGATGCACCGTTATGAAAAATCTGGAGCATTATCTGGTTTGCAACGTGTTCGTGAAATGACACTAAATGACGGACATACATTTATTGCACTTGATCAAGTGCAAGATGAATTTAAGCGTACACTTCAATTAATGATGGAAGTATACAATGACTTTGACATTAAAGACTATACATTCCGTTTAAGTTATCGTGATCCTAAAAATACGGAAAAATATTTTGACGATGATGAAATGTGGAATACTTCTCAATCAATGTTAAAAGGTGCTATGGATGATCTTGGGTTGGAATATTATGAAGCTGAAGGTGAAGCTGCATTTTATGGTCCAAAACTTGACGTACAAACAAAAACAGCACTAGGTAATGAGGAAACATTATCTACAATTCAACTAGACTTTATGCAACCTGAACAATTTGAACTAACATATGTTGGTGCAGATGGTGAAGAACATCGTCCAGTTATGGTTCATAGAGGAATCGTTTCAACAATGGAAAGATTTATTGCTTACCTAATTGAAATGTATAAAGGTGCATTTCCAACTTGGTTAGCACCAACACAAGTGAAGATTATTCCTGTTAATTTAGATCTTCATTCAGAATATGCGGAAGAACTAAGAAAAGAACTAGCTGAAAAGGGTATTCGTGTATCAATTGATGATCGTAATGAAAAAATGGGATACAAGATTCGTGAGGCTCAAACAAATAAAATACCATATACAGTCGTAGTTGGTGATGATGAAGCAAATAGTGCACAGGTTTCTGTGAGAAAATATGGTGAAGAAAGCACAAATTCAATGAATAAGGAAATGTTCATTGGAAGTGTTAGAGCAGATATTGAAAATTATAGTCGTGAATCTTAATTAAGTATTGACAGAAAATAACTAATAGTGTTTAATATATTTATTGAGATTAAGTAGAAACGCCCGTTTCTCGCCTAAGTCATATGACCTCTAGGTTTATAACAAGTAGTTATATGTTAAACGTGGGCGTTTTACGCCTACGTTTTTTTGTAGGTTTTCTAAATCACTCGGAGGTGAGTAACAATAGCAAAAGATTTGATGGTTAACGATAGTATTCGTGCCCGTGAGTTAAGACTGATTTCTGCAACAGGGGATCAATTGGGTGTTAAAACAAAAGCAGAAGCACTTGAACTAGCAGAAAAAGCAAACTTGGATGTTGTTCTTGTTTCACCAAACGCCAAGCCACCGGTTGCTCGTATCATGGATTACGGTAAATACCGTTTTGAATTACAAAAGAAAAACCGTGAGGCACGAAAGAAACAAAAGATTGTCAACATCAAAGAAATTCGTTTAAGTCCAACCATTGGACAAAACGATTTTGATACTAAACTTAAAAATGCCGTTAAATTCTTAGAAAAAGGTGATAAAGTTAAAGTATCTATTAGATTTAAAGGCCGCGCCATTACTCATAAAGAGATTGGTAAAGAAGTATTAGATCGTATGGCTGATAAAACTAAGGATGTTGCAACTGTAACAACTAAACCTAAGATGGATGGCAGAAGTATGTTCTTGATGCTCGATCCGATCAAAAAAACAGATGCTAATAAGAAATAATTGGAGGTCATTTTTTTATGCCTAAGCAAAAAACACATCGCGCTTCAGCAAAACGTTTCAAAAAAACAGCTAATGGTGGTCTTAAAAGAAGTCATGCTTTTACAAGTCACCGTTTCCATGGAAAGACTGTTAAACAACGTCGTCAATTAAGAAAATCAGCAATGGTTTCAAGTAGCGATATGAAACGTATCAGACAAATGTTGTCACAAATGAAGTAATATCTATTAATTTATAAAACAAGTACAAATAAGGAGGAATTACTATGCCCCGTGTTAAAGGTGGAACAGTAACTCGTAAACGTCGTAAAAAGACATTAAAATTAGCAAAAGGATATCGCGGTTCAAAACATATTCAATTTAAAGCAGCTCATACTCAAATTATGAACTCATACCGTTATGCATTCCGTGATCGTCGTCAAAGAAAACGTGACTTCCGTAAATTATGGATTGCACGTATCAATGCTGCTGCTCGTATGAATGATATTAGCTACAGCAAATTAATGCATGGACTAAAAGTAGCAGGTATAGATATTAACCGTAAAATGCTAGCTGATCTTGCGTATACAGATGAAAAAGCATTTGCAAGTCTTGTTGAAGCTGCCAAAAAAGCTTTGGCTTAATCAATCACACGCTGAACGTAATTTGGAAAAGCCAAATTGCGTTTTTTTTATTAAGTAAATAGATGAGGTTCTTATATGGCAATCGTAAAACCAACTTATATGATAAATAATACATTTAACTTAAAACCTGAGAAACTCAAATTAATGGGTATAACTCATATACTAAGTGACCTAGATAATACTTTAATTCCATGGAATTCGTCAGAACCATCACAAGAATTAATTGATTGGGTAAGAGAGCTAAATAAATATCATATAGAATTAGTAATTGTATCGAATAACAATCATACAAGAATTCATAAAGCAGTAGAATCATTGGATGTAAAAATTATTTCTCGTGCAAAAAAACCATTACCTTTTGCAATCAAAAATTTTGTAAATTTGAGTAGTGTCTCAAAAAAACGTGTTCTTTTTGTTGGGGATCAACTGCTAACAGATATTATTGCAGGAAATTTATCGGGAGTAAAAACAGTATTAGTTAAGCCGCTTGTGGATACAGATTTAAGAAAAACCCGTGTAAATAGATTTTTTGAGCGTCCTTTATTAAAATTAATAAATAAAATATATAAATTAACTTGGAAGGAAAATATCTAATTGGATAACAATCAAGATTTATATTGTGTAGGATGTGGATCTAAATTACAAACTACAGAAAAAACAAAAGCGGGGTATTTACCTGAAAATACTTTAAAAAAATATATTGAATCAGATGAACAGGAACTTTATTGTCAAAGGTGCTTTAGACTAAGAAATTATAATGACATAATGGATGTTGAATTAGATGATTCTGAATTTTTAAGTATTTTAAATAAAATTAGTGATGAGGATGCACTTGTTGTAAATTTAATTGATATTTTTGATTATAACGGAAGTGTTATTCCTGGAATTCAAAGATTTATTGGCAATAATAAGATGATTCTAGTGGCAAATAAAGAAGATTTGTTGCCTAAATCTGTTAATAGAGATAAATTGAAACGCTGGTTTCATAGGCAAGCTCAAAATGATGGATTAAATCCAGTTGCTGAAATTTTAATATCTGCAAAAAAAAATACTAACTTAGATGATTTATTATCTTTGATTAATAAATATCGAGGCAATAAAGATGTATATATTGTAGGTACAACTAATGTTGGTAAGTCTACTTTGGTAAATTCTATAATATCCATGAGTTCTAACATAAAGAATTTAGTCACTACTTCAAGATTTCCAGGTACAACTTTAGACAGGATTGAAATTCCTTTAGATGATGGAGCTATGTTAATCGATACTCCAGGGATAATTCATAACTATCAACTAGCTCATTTTTTAAATAAAAAAGAGTTAAAAGAAGTTACCCCTAGTACTGAAATAAAGCCTAAAGTATATCAGCTAAGAGGATTGCAGACATTATTCATTGCTGGCCTTGCCAGAATTGACTTTATTGATGATATAAAGACTAGTGCAATTGTTTATGTTGATAATAATTTGTTAATACATAGAACAAAACTTGAAAATGCAGATGAATTTTATAAAAACCATAAAGCTGATATTTTAAATCCCCCTTATGATCCTCAAACATTACCAGAGATGCAAATGTTTAAATTTAAAGCGACAGAAAAATCTGATGTCGTTATTGCAGGATTAGGTTGGATAACAATTCCAGCAGGTATTACAATTAAAGCGTATGCTCCTAAGGGCGTTGAAATAACTTTGAGAAAGGCAATTGTATAATGATATTTAAAACAAAACAGAGAAAATTTTTAATGAGTAAAGCTCAGACGATTAAACCAGTTATGCAAATTGGAAAAATGGGCCTTTCACAAACTACACTGCAACAATTAGTTGATTTAATTGATAAAAGAGAATTAATTAAAGTAAGTTTACTTCAAAATACTGATGTAAATTCTAATGAATTATTAGATAGTTTAGAAAATTTTGATCCTGCAATAAAGTTAGTACAAGTTATAGGTTCCAAAATAATTTTATTTAAAAAAGCGCCTAAAGAATCTAATCGAAAAATTTCTGTTGAACTGGAAAATTTAAGATAAGAGGTTAAAATATGTCTTCAGTAGTTATTTCAAATCAAGTTAAAACTAAAACTTTAAAAAGTACTGCAAATAATAAAAAGTTAGTCGGATTATTTGGAGGTACATTTAATCCTCCTCATCTTGCTCACTTAGTTATGGCACAACAAGTTTTAGATCAACTATCTCTTGATGAAATATGGTTTATTCCTGATAATATTCCCCCTCATGTTGACAAAAAAGAAACGATTGAACCGCTTCATCGTGTAGAAATGGTGAGGTTAGCAATTGAAGATAATCCAAACTTTAAACTTGATTTGACAGAGATTAATAAGGGTGGAATAAGTTATACATATGAAACAATTAAACTATTAAAAAAGGCCAATCCAGATATAGATTTTTATTTCATAATAGGTGGAGATATGGTTGAATATTTGCCAACTTGGAATCATATTAATGAACTTTGCCAAATGGTGAAATTCGTTGGAGTATGTAGACCAGGTTATGAAAAAGATACAAAGTATCCGGTTATTTGGGTCAATTCACCTTTGATGAATATTAATTCAACGGATATTAGAAAAAAAGTGAATTCTGGTCATACTATCAAATACTTGGTCCCTAAAAAGGTAGAAGAATATATAAAAAAAGAAGGACTATATTCTAATGGAGAATTATGATAATTTATCAAGTTACAACCGTGATTTTTTTATTGAAAGATTAAGAAAAAATTTAGATGAAAATAGATTTAATCATTGTTTAAGAGTAGAAAAAAAATCAAAAGAATTGGCAATAAGATTTAATGCAAATATAACAAGAGCTGGGATATCAGGGCTTTTACATGATTATTGTAAACAGATGCCTAAAGAAAAATTTATTGAAGCAGTAAAAAAATTTAACTTAGACGAAGATTTATTAAATTACGGAAATGGGATTTGGCATGGCAGTATTGGAGCAGATATTATTCGTGAAGAATTGGATGTTAATGATGAGATAATACTTAATGCAATTAGAAAACATACCATTGCTGATCCATATATGACTGATATAGATAAAATTGTTTTTATTGCTGACTTTATTGAAGATGCAAGAGATTTTCCTGAGGTAGATATGGCCAGAAAAATTGCTGAAAAATCTTTAGATGATGCTGTCAGTTTTGAATTAAAACATACTTTAGAATATTTAATTAATAATAATAAAAAGATCTATCCAAAAATGCTTAATAGTTATAATAAATGGGTAGTAGAGGAGAATTAATTTGGAATCATTAGAACTAACTAAACTTGCTGTAGAAGCAGCAGATGATAAACATGCAAATGATATAAAAGTTTTAGATATTCAAGAAATGTCTATTGTAGCCGACTATTTTGTAATAATGGATGCAAGTTCATCACGACAAGTTGGAGCGATTGTTGATACAATTGAAGAAAAAATTGAAGAAAATGGTCTACGTGTTAATCATATTGAAGGAAAAAAAGATTCTAGTTGGATATTAATGGATTTAGGGGATGTTATTATTCATGTATTTTTAAATGAAGAACGCGAATTTTATAATCTTGAAAAACTTTGGTCGGATGCTAAAGAAGTTGATGTATCTAATTGGGTAAGCGAATAATGATTTATTCTAAATTTGCAGAAATATATAATGAATTGATGGATGATTCATTATATGAGAAATGGCAAAATTATGTAGAAAAAAGAAGTGATAAATCTGACTTGTTAGAGGTTGCATGTGGAACTGGAGATTTAGCAATACTATTAAAGAAATCTGGTTACAATGTTACGGCAAGTGATTTGTCTTATGAAATGTTAGAAATCGCTGCAAAAAAAATAGAAGATAACAATTTATTATTTGATTTAGTACAAATTGATATGCTTGATTTAACAGGTTTAGAAAAATATGATGTAATTACTTGTTTTGATGATTCTATTTGTTATTTAAAAAATGAAAATGAGTTACAACAAGCATTTAATCAAGCATTTGTTCACTTAAATAATGGAGGAAAGTACTTATTTGATGCACATTCTCTTTATCAAATGGATACAATTTTTCCAGGATACATGTATAACTTTAAAAATTCTGAAAATGCGTTCATGTGGAGTAGCTATGAAGGAGAGTTTGAGCATAGTATTGAACATGACTTAACATTTTTTTCTTGGAATGAAAATATTCAAGGATATGATGTTTCTGAAGAATTACATCATGAAAGAACTTATGAACTAGATGTATATGTAAATCATTTGAAAAAAGCGGGATTTAAGGATATAGAAGTTACTACTGATTTTGGTAATTCTGCTATCTACGATCATGCTACTCGCTGGTTTTTTGAATGTACTAAGTAGGGTGAAAAGATGAAAATTTGTGGGATAATTGCTGAGTTTAATCCTTTACACAATGGACATAAATATTTGATAGATCAGGTAAAAAAACAACTTAAGCCTGATTTTTTAATAGTTGTAATGTCTGGAAATTTTGTACAGCGTGGAGAATTTGCGAGCTTCGATAAATGGGATAGAGCTAAAATGGCGTTGGAAATAGGAGTTGATTTAATCGTTGAGCTACCGTTTCAATTTGCAGTGTCTTCTGCTGATATATTTGCTAAAGGTGCAGTAACTTTACTAAACGACTTAGGTTGTACACATTTAGTTTTTGGAACTGAGGATGTCAATTTTGAATATGAACAGGCAGCAAAAAAAATTATATCTAACAAAAAAGAAAATAATGAGTTTTCAAATTTTAATTCATCATATGCAACGCAAATAAATAATTTTTATAAAAAACTGGATATATCAGTAAATTTTCCCAATCAAATGTTGGGATTAAATTATACTATTCAAATATTGAAAAACGATTTTCCTATAACAATTGTTCCGATAAAAAGAATAAGTGTTGATCATGATTCAAGAAAAACAAATGGAATATATGCAAGTGCTAGTGAGATACGCAAAAAAATTGAAAAAAATAAAAATATAAGTGAATATACTCCCGTAAAATTGCCCCCAAATATTAAAATTAATTATTTTCAGTTATTAAAATATAAAATAATAACGAGTTCTATTCATGAGTTAAATAGTATATATCAAATGAATGAAGGAATTGAAAATAAATTAAAAAAAGAAATTTTATATGTTAATTCTATTGAAGAATTTTTAGAAAAAATAAAATCAAGTCGATTCACTTATGCAAGATTAAGACGATTATTGATATATACAACTTTAAATGTAAAAAAAATGGATATTGATAACTCACATAATTTTATTCATATACTAGGATTTAATAAAAAAGGGCAGAAATTATTAAGTCAAATAAAAGACTGTACCAAAATTCCGATTGTTACTAAAGTAAGTAAAAAAATAGGAAGTGAAGATAATATAATGGGTTTACAAATAAAAGTTGATTCAGTATATAGTTTATTTAGTAATACTGATCAAAATTTTAAGAGAAAACCTGAAATGGAGCTATAAAACATGCTTAAGTGGAAATTAGAAGAACTACAAAAATATAAAAACCATCCAATGGAATTTGAAGAAACTTTGGACTTAAAAGATGAATTGAAAAGAAGAGACGAAAGAATAATTGATGTAAAGCCAATTACTATAAAGGGACATTTGTTTTATGATCGTGGTTTATGGTATACAGACTTTGATATTAATTCTACTGTAACAGTTCCATCAACTAGAAGTCTTGAACCAGTTGAGTTTGAGATAAATGATCATGTAACTGAAGCTTATCAGGAAGATTCAAGTCAAGAATTGGAAATTGATAATCAAGAAATTGTCATGGAACTAGAAGAAGATGGTATTAATCTTGAACTTGCTGCAGTTGATAATTTACTTCTATCAATTCCAAATAAAGTACTAACGGAAAAAGAGAAAAAAGAAAACTCAATGCCACAAGGGAAAAATTGGCAAGTTATATCTGAAGAAGAATATATAAAAGAACATGAAAAGCCAAAACCTAATCCTGAATTTGCAAAACTAAAGGATATGTTTAAAGATAATGATTAAAAAATACTATCAAGGATAGTATTTTTGAATGTAAAGTAGTCACATAGTTTTTAATTTTTTGGTATTATTATTGTATTCATATATGGAGGCGTTTAAAATGAATAAACCACAAATTGGTGTTATTGGTATGGCTGTAATGGGTAAAAATCTAGCTTTAAATATAGAAAGTCGTGGATATACTGTTGCTATTTACAATCGTACTGCTTCAAAGACAGAAACAGTTGTTAAAGAACACAGTGAAAAAAAATTAGTTCCAAGTTACAAAATAGAAGATTTTGTTAATTCACTTGAAAAACCAAGAAGAATTATCATGATGGTTAAAGCAGGTAAGGGAACTGATGCTGTAATTAATGAATTATTGCCTCTTTTAGATAAGGGTGATGTCTTAATTGATGGTGGTAACACTTACTTTGAAGATACAATGAGAAGAAATGCTGAACTAGATAAATCTGGAATTAATTTTATTGGAATGGGTGTTTCAGGTGGAGAACTTGGAGCACTTCAAGGACCTTCTATGATGCCAGGTGGTCAAAAAGAAGCTTATGATTTAGTTGCACCTATTTTAGAAGAAATGTCAGCAAAAGCAGAAGATGGTCAAGCTTGCGTTACGTATATTGGACCTAATGGAGCAGGACACTATGTAAAAATGGTTCATAATGGTATTGAATACGGAGACATGCAATTAATAGCAGAAAGTTATTCATTACTTCGAGAAATATATGCTGGAGATCTCGACCAAATTTCTGATGTATTTAAAGATTGGAATGAGGGAGAATTATCTAGTTATCTAATTGAAATTACTTCTGATATTTTGAAACGTCGTGATGATGAAGGTAGTGATGACTATATAGTAAATAAAATCCTAGATAAGGCTGGTAACAAAGGAACTGGTAAATGGAGTTCTCAAAGCGCTTTAGAATTAGGAGTTCCTCAATCACTTATAACTGAGGCTGTATATGGTCGCTATATTTCAACTTATAAAGATCAGCGAGTTAAGGCAAGTAAAGTATTACCAAAGCCTGCAGAACATACAAATGATTTTGATAAAGAAGTATTTGTTGAAAAAATACGTGAAGCATTGTATTTCAGCAAGATTATGAGCTATGCTCAAGGATTTGCCCAAATGGATGCTGCTTCAAAAGAATACAATTGGAATTTAGAATTTGGTAATATCGCTAAGATTTGGCGTGCGGGATGTATTATTCGTGCACAATTTTTACAAAAGATTACTGATGCATACGATAAAGATCCAAAAATTGAGAATCTATTGTTAGATGAATACTTTATGGAAATCTGCAAAAAGTACCAAGATTCAGTTAGAGATGTTATTGCATATGCTGTTAAGGCAGGTATTCCTGTACCTGGATTTATGGCAGCCATTTCTTATTTTGATTCATATAGAAGTGAAGTACTTCCTGCAAATCTAATTCAAGCACAACGTGATTACTTTGGTGCACATACATACGAGAGAACTGATAAAGAGGGAATTTTCCATTATACATGGTATGAAGAACAATAGGGTAAAAAGCTAGTAATTATTTATAATTATTAGCTTTTTTTTGTATAAGCAAATGTTGACGTTTTCATTAACGCGGTATATTATTACCGTGTATAACGATTTAATACTTTAGTTATTATGAGGGGGATGAAAATGAATAATAAAAAAATTATTTATGCAGCTGGTGTTGCATTACTTCTAGCACAAGCAGCAACACCAATAATAAATGTTACAGCGATATCAAATGATTCACAGCGAACTGTAATACCAACTAATTTTCCAAAAGGAAATTTTCAAGGGGATTTTACAGTTGATGCACAAAATACAACTGTAAATGCTGGACAATCGGCTAATTTTAACATTTATTTAAAGTCGACAGGTGCAGTTACAAATTTAAGTAATGTCGATTTAAAAGTTCAATTACCAAAGCAAGATTATGTTGAATTTAGTCAATCATTAGATGCACTTAAATTAAATAATGTTGTGCCAAAATATGATAAAACGTCAGGGTTACTAACTTGGCATTTTGACAAATTACCAACCGGACAAGTTAATAAAACAGTTTTAAGATTAGATACAATAAATGGAGGATTCACTAATCAAACACCAATTAAAATAAGTGGGACATTAACTGCAGACAGTGATAAAGGAGCGATAAAAGCACAAACTGGTGGGCAAACTGTAGTTAATGCTACTAAAAATCTTTCTCTTATAAATAAATTTCAATCTATTTACAATAATGATGTAAGTTCAGAAACTTATCATACTAACCCCGTTATCGGAGACGAGATTTTGTGGAATGTTGGTATAGGTGCACCAAAAAAGTAGAAGGATCAATCTTCCTAAAGCCAGGATCTAAGCTTGAAGTCAGTTATATTATCGACGATAAATTGAAGTATGAGGGAATGGCTAATTCATCGTCTCCAACTCCAACAGTAGATGGGAATGCTTTAAAATGGGAAATAACAGCTCCAAGTATTCAAGAGCAAATGAATAATAGTAGCTTTTTAGAAAAAGATTTGAGTTTAAAATTAAAAGTAAAAGATGATAAAAATAATGTATTTAAAGATGCTACCAACACACTTAAGATAACAAAAGCAACTTTTAATGATGGAGAAGATTTTTTACCAAACTCAATTGATGGAAAAATTACTATTTCCCAATCAGATGCTGATAAGCTACCACCTCAAACAGGGAGTTATTATAATCCTGAACATTTTGGACCAAAAGATGGTGAAGGAAATCTAGCAGGTGTTAAAGAGTATGTTGATCCTCAAGTCACTGATGATGCAACACTTGCTTTTGGTATGCGTGTCTCATCGATGTATACGAATAGTCAGGAAGAGGATTTAAAAGCATATACAGTGCACTATAAAGTTGATCCGAATCTAAAAATAAAAAAATTTTATTCAGGTGATTTTAATATGAGTACGGGTAAAGGAGGGGTTGTTGGAAAACCTTTAAAAAATCTCTCACATTATTCATTTAACGTTAGATACACTGATGATTCTGATGATGTACCATCAAAAATCAGTGGGACAGAGGTTGTAAATCCCATTACTGGGGATCCTGTTATTTATCAAGATGCACATAAAAACAATTGGCATACTTTAGTAGCTGATGTTCCTTTAGGAAAATGGTTAACTGCTAAAGATTTAAATATACCTGAAAATAAAACAATTAAAGAAATAATGTTACATTTTCACCCTGCCAAAGGAACTGTAAGACATGATATATTCAATAAAGATAAGACTTATATTGCGACAGGTGATGAAAATGGTTTGCCAGATTATTATGAAGCTGATCCTACAGGATATTATGGACAGCAAGGTTCAGACCTTAGCTATTTAGAAAATTGGGCACCAGCAGGAATGTATTCAAATAATGTTGACTTTAAGATGGGAATAAAAAAAGGTTACATTGGTCAAGTAAAAAATTCAATGTATATTAATAACTATGGAACTACTGCTAAAGGCAAGGGATTTTGGCTAGGTAGTGAGTATGAGTGGAATGATAAATATAGTGCAATGATTGCTGGAGCTCAAGCACAAACAGCGGAGGTTGTTAAGGCTGTAACTGGTATTAATAGGGTTCTAAAAACTTCTGTTGCATTTGATTATCTTTCTGAACTACCTGACGGACAAAAGGTCTTAAGTCCAGGTGAAAATAGTGTTACAACTTCCATTGACAATACTCAAACATCTAAAAATAGTGCTCCAGGGCCAATGATTAGTTATGTATTGTTACCTAAGAGTGTTCAATATATTGGTGATATAGATGGTACTAATGGAAAAGTTAGTCAATTATTATCTGATAATTATCAGGGAAGTGGACAAAGTTTAGTAAAAGTAAATTATAGTTCGGACAATATTCAACCAAATAAAAATATATCTCAACAATTCAAAGTTAATGTAACTGATGGTGTATCTACTGATCCGGAAATTAAAGTTTATAGTTTTATTGGATCAGATGATTTTTCAGTACCAGATATTAAAGGAACACCAGTAATAACGGATACAAAAAAAGATGTTGATAAAGATAATTTAAATGGGAATGGAACAGATAAACCAATGTTTTATTCTGGAAGAGATTATCATTTTGATAAAGCAAATGCATTATCGGTATCAGAAACAGTAGAAAAACAAGCAGAGACGGTTAAAAAAGTAGCAGGAGACAAAGTAAATTATCAATTACAATTAACAAACACATCAGAAGATGATTTAAATAATATGATATTGATGGATACATTACCAAGTGTTGGTGACTTATCAATTACTACAAATGAAGACCGTGGATCGCAGTTTGATATGTCATTAACAGGCCCAATCAATATACCAAAGAGTTGGGAAGATAAAGTTAATGTTGAATATACAACATCAAGTAATCCAAAGAAATCTGGAATATTGGATAAGGATACAATTTATCCATCAACTGCACAAAAATTAGAAGATGCACAAGGTGCAGAAGATGCAACATGGGTAAGTGCAAAAGATGTAACTGATTGGACAAAGATTAAGGCATTTAAGATTGAGTTGAAAGATAAAACAACATGGGTAAGTGGAGCAGACATGGCAATTAATTTTGGAATGAAAGTTCCAGAAGATGCAGAAGCTAAAACAACTGCATATAATTCATTTGCATTTGCATCAAATGCTTCACAGGTAATTGAGCCATATAGACTTGGCGTAGAAATTAAAGACCCTGTTGGGCCAAAACAAATACCAACATTACCAGTTAAACCAAACCAACCTGGAAATAAAGATAATCCGGGAAGCAATACAGAAGATAACAATAATAGTAAAACTGATAAGGGAAGTAATAATGGTAATAGAGGTACAAATGTAAGTAATTACAACAATTTACCAAGAACTGGAGAGAATATAAGAAATACTTCAATACTAACTATAGTGGGTTTACTGTTGATAACAGTAACAGAATATTTTGTAATTAAGAACAAGAAGAATAGAAATATATAAATAGTTAAGATCTCATTAGGTTATTTTTAATTTGATGAGGTCTTTTTTATTTAATTATTAACTTATGTGATAGAATAATGACAAGTGTAGATAAAAAGATTTTATTAATTATGGAGAAATTTATATGGCAAAAATTTTAATAATTGAAGATGAAAAAAATATGGCTCGATTTGTTGAACTAGAGTTACAACATGAAAATTATGAAACTCATGTGGAATTTAATGGAAGATCAGGATTAGAAGTTGCATTAGATAAGGATTGGGATGGAATATTACTTGATTTGATGTTGCCAGAATTGAATGGTATAGAAGTATGTCGTAGAATTCGCCAGGAAAAAGATACTCCAGTTATTATGATGACTGCGCGGGATTCAGTTATAGACCGTGTTTCAGGGCTTGATCATGGAGCCGATGATTATATTGTTAAACCATTTGCCATTGAGGAATTACTTGCTAGATTAAGGGCTTTATTACGTAGAATTGATTTGGACGATGAAAAAAAATTTAATTCTGATCAAGTCATAGTATATAAAGATTTAGAAATTGAAAAAGACACACGAACGGTAAGGAGAAATGGAGAAGTAATTGAGTTAACTAAAAGAGAATTTGAATTGCTAAAAACACTTATGCAAAATCAAGGGACTGTTTTGAATAGACAAAAATTACTGGACGATGTTTGGGGTGATGAGGGGAACGAAGAAACAAATGTTATCGATGTATATATTAAATATGTGAGAAACAAGATTGATAAACCTGGCAAAGAAAGCTATATTA
Organism: Daquilactobacillus linshuiensis; assembly: GCF_052828685.1. Lineage (NCBI taxonomy): Bacteria > Bacillati > Bacillota > Bacilli > Lactobacillales > Lactobacillaceae > Daquilactobacillus > Daquilactobacillus linshuiensis. The sequence continues at coordinate 495,366 of NZ_CM128255.1, forward strand.
AAACAGTTCGTGGAAGTGGATATGTAATTAAATAATGGAAGATTTAAAAGCAAAAAAAACTCCTCGCATTTCATTGCGATTTAAATGGACTTTTTTCATAACAATAGTTGTTTTTTTTATGTATCTTGTTTTTTCAATTACTGTATTTTATTTTGTCAGCAATTCTATAATTAAAAATGAAGAAAACACTGTTAAAAATGCGCTTATGGCTGTATCCAGTAGATTTAAAGATGAAAAAAAACCACTCAATAAAAAAAGTATAAAAAAAGAAATATATAGTTTGAAAAATGGTAACGATACATTACTTGAACAGCTTAGAAACAGTGGTTTACAAGTTGTTATTCTTGATAATGATAAAAAAATATTACTTAGAACAGATAATACAAACATCTATTTGAAAGAAGTAAGCAATTTTAAAATAGTAAAAAACAAAAACAATTTACGCATTGATAATTTAGTTGGATTTTCTTCCATTAAAAATAAAAATCAGATTATAGGCTATGTAGCAGTAAAAAATAAAATGCGTACTTATCATCAAACTGTTAATAATTTGATTGATGAATTACTACCTAATGCAATAGCAGCATTATTACTTAGTATAGCTCTTGGCTTTATATTAGTTGAATTTGTTTTAAGAAGATTGAAGTTAATCAATCAAACGATAGATTCAGTTAAAGATTATCCTGAGTCAGATGCACGAATACCCATACAAAAACAAAATGATGAGATAACTGATTTGGCTGAGCAGTTTAATGAAATGTTAGACAAAATGCAGCAGTATGCGAGTCAGCAAAAAGAATTTGTACAAGATGTTTCTCATGAGCTTAGAACCCCTGTTGCCGTTGTAGAAGGCCACCTTAAGCTCTTAAATCGTTGGGGAAAAGATGACCCTGAAGTGTTAGATGAGTCTTTGAAATCGTCTTTACAAGAGATTAATAGAATGAAGCATCTTATTCAAGAAATGCTAGACTTAACTAGAATTGAACAACCTGGGAATAAATTTAGCAATGAAGTATCTGATGCTAAACCGCTAATTAATCAAATATATAATGATTTTAAAGTTCTCCATCCAGAGTTCTTAATTAATCTTGACTATGATGTCCGTGAAGATGCAAAAGTGAAGATATATCGAAATCATTTAGAACAAATAATAATAATTTTATTAGATAATGCGATTAAATATTCAAGAGAAAAAAAAGAAGTTTATATTGCTGTATCTAGAAATGAAAATTATTTAGAAATTGCTATTCAAGATTTTGGAGTAGGAATTTCCCCTGAAAATCAAGAAAAAATATTTAATAGATTTTATCGTGCTGATAAGGATCGTTCTCGCCAAAGCGGAGGAAATGGTCTTGGACTTCCAATAGCTAAGCAGTTAGTTAAAAATTACAAAGGATTTATGTATGTAGAGAGTATTGAGGGATCAGGATCAGTATTTAGGGTTGAATTACCATTAGAAATAAAAAAGATTAACTCCTAAGAGTTTGAACTGAACCCCAAATATTGGACGAAGTTTTAAGCTACTTTCTGGGATACAAACTTTCGGTACTCTACCGGACTTTTGTATCCCAGTTTTTGTTTTATTCTCACTTTATTATATTTCTCCATCCATGCTGCTACTTCTGAAACTAATTCTTCATAGGTATCAATCTCTTTTTGATGATATATATTAACTTTCAAAATATGAAAAAAACTCTCCATAGCTGCATTATCTAAACACGTTGCTTTTCTTGACATACTTTGAAATATTTTATTCTCTTTAAGTACTTTAACCCAACTTTTATGTTGATATTGAACCCCTTGATCTGAATGTACTGTAGTTCTGTAATCTAATCCTGCTGGTATTTTATTAATACCATCTTTTAAGGTGTTTACTGTAAATTCTACTGTCGGATGCTTACTTATATCCCAGCTCAATATTTCGTCTGAAAACAAATCATAAATACAAGTAAAATAAGCTCTTTGTTTGATACTTTCTTTTCCCCATCGTATTTCAGTGATATCTGTAGTTAATTTTTGATAAGGTCTATCAGTATTAAAACGACGATTAATTCTATTCTTAGCTATTTTACCCACTGTACCCTTGTAAGAATTATATTTCCGTGTTTTCTTGTTATAAGCTGTAGATAGTAAATTCATTTCAATCATTAATCTATAGACTTTTTTGTGATTAACTTTAAATCCTCGATTATGAAGCTCACCTGTTACTGGACGATATCCATAAGTATCATCACTTGTTTTAATATCTTTGATAGCTTCTTTTAATTCTTGATCACTATTATTGTTATCAAGCAGTCTTTTAGAGTTATATTCATAAGTACTTTTAGGCATGTCTATTACTTTAAGGATGTTCTTCAAAGAATATTTCTCTTGCCTTAGTTCATTTACTATTTGTGCTTTTTGCCATCTTGTTCCTGAACTAAGGCCTTTAGTTTTTTTAGATATTTATTTTCTATTTCCAAAAGCTCGTTTTTTTCTCTTAGTTTTTCTAATTCTGTTTTTTCTTTACCTTGTTTAGATTGTTTTTTAGAATTCATTATCTTTGTCCGCCCTTTATTACGGTACAATACTTCTATTCCTTCACAATCTAACTTATGTTGCCACTGCCAAATAGTTCCGGTATTGGATATATTAAAGTGAAGGGCTGTTTGTGGATAAGAAGCATTGTTTTGTTTCATCCATTTTAAAACATTCACTTTAAATGAGCCATCATAAGTTGAAATTGGTGATAATATATTCAACCCATCTAAACCAAACTTTTTATAACGGTCAATCCAGGTATATACTATAGAATCATTTGTTATATGATATTTCTTGATTAGATTTGAAACTCCTATTGAAGTATTGAGATATTCAGTAACAATCTTTAATTTTAATTCTTTAGAATATTTAACCATACAAAAACCCCCGATATTGGATTTGGCCCAATATCGGGGGTTCAGTTCAGTTAATCTTTTTTATTTTGTTGAATATTTTTATTCTTATTTCTAGCATGTTGGCTAGCTTTTGAAGTGTTTTTATTATCCTTATCGGATGTTTTGTTTGTTGAATTTGATGTATCGGATGAAGATTCCGAGTTTTTAATAATTTCATTTAATGATTCTTCTGTTACAACTTCTTTAACAGGATTTTTCTTTAAATCCTCATCAATAGTTTTTCTTACTCGAGGTTGAACTACATAGTTAGTTATAATTTGTTGAATCAAAATAATTACACCACCAACTAAGAAATATAACCCAAGAGCGGCTGATGAAACCATTGAAATAAAGAATGTAATAATTGGATTCATATACATAATTGTTTGTGATTGCTTACGTTGCTCTTCTGGCATAACTTGAACTGATAAATAGCTTTGAGCCACATAAAACAATGTAGCAATTATTGCAATAACAATACTTGATTTTCCAAGAGGTAATCCGAAAAATGTAGCACTACCAATCTCTTTAGAGTATTGAACAGCTTGATAAATACCAATCAAAACTGGCATTTGAATCAATAGTGGTAAGCAACCAACGCCACCAACAAGACTCATATTATTTTCACGATATACACTCATCATTAATTGACTAATCTTTGCCTGAGCATCTGGATTTTTGGCTTCTTTTTGTTTTTCTTGAATTAATTTTAATTGTGGTTGAATTGCTTTCATTTTTTCTTGTTGCATTGTTGCTTTATAAGACTGATTTAATCCAAGAGGTAAAAGCACCAGCCTTACAACAAAAGAAATAACAATAATACCTAAAGCAAATCCATTATTACCACCAATAGTCTTAGCAGTACCTTCTATTAAATGTTGGAAAGGACTTCCAATGTATTTAAAGATAAATGCATATGGTCCACTAGTAGGAGGCTTAATAACTCCATTTGAGCCAGTCGTTCTAGCACAGGCAGCAGTAGTGATTGCGATTAATAAAAATAGTACAGTTAAACTAAATATTCTTTTTAAATTTTTATTTTTCAATATTTTTTCCTTTCTAATGTGTAATAAACATTAACAAGGAATAATATACGTTAAACTAAACACTACTTCAACCGATGACAGAAAAATTTGTATAGTTTTTTAATTCATCATTATATATAACATCTAATTTTTTAACTTTAGAAAATGTCGAAGGTCCAGATTTAATTTTTTTAATAAAGTCATCTAATACGGTCTCATCTGCTTCTGCATTTATCGAAACAGTTCCGTCTATATTATTTTTTACGGTACCTGTTATTGACATTTTTTCAGCAATTTGTTGTGTAAAGTATCTAAAACCAACTCCTTGTACTATTCCGTGAGCTACTAAGGAAATATTTTTTTTCATATATTTAACCTCCATATTGATGTATGCTTATTGTATAAGATAAAAATAGAATATCGAGGGAAAAGATGCAACAAATTACTTCAAAAAAGAATGATATTATAAAAGAAATAAAAAAATTAGATGCAAAAAAACAACGAAAAAAAAGTAATCTTTACGTGATTGAAGGTCTTCATCTTATTGAAGAGGCGTTAAAGTATAATGTAAATATTAAACAAGCTTTAGTTACTGATAAGTATATAAATCATCGTTTGGTAAAAGAATATTATGACAATTCATATGAAATAACTGAGGAATTAGCTGAATATATTTCAGATACAAAAACTCCTCAGGGTATATTTGCAGTAGCTGAAATTGAACAAGAAAATAAATTTAATAATTATAATGGAAAATGGGTACTGCTGGATAATGTACAAGATCCTGGCAATGTTGGAACAATTGTTAGAACAGCTGATGCAGCAGGATTTAGTGGAGTATTATTGGGAGATAACACAGCGGACGTTTATCAAGGAAAAGTTCAAAGATCAATGCAAGGAAGTCAATTTCATATTCCGATTGTAGTGGCCGATACCAAATATATTATGAATGAATTTAAGAAAAAAAATATCTCCGTTTGGGCAACTGAAGTAAATAAAAATGCTAAACCTGTTAATGAGTTAGAGAAACCTAATGATATTTTAATTGTTATGGGAAATGAAGCAAATGGGTTAAATAAGGAAATACTTCTTCTTGCTGATGAGCAGGTTTACATTCCAATATTTGGAAAGGCAGAATCATTAAATGTTGGTGTTGCTGCATCGGTAATGATGTATCATCTAGTATTAAAATCTTAAAGTTGCATTTTGTATAAAACCTGTTAAAATTCAAGTCAAGTCGTTAATAAATCGAGGAAATGATGATTAAACAAAATGATTGGCAAAAGGATCGAAAATATATCGCTATAGTTGCAGATTTGCTAATTAAACCAGAAGTAATGAAGCTGAAAAATATAACTCAACATATTAATTCTAATAGGTTGGACCATTCTATAATGGTTTCTTATAAAAGCTATATTTTAGGTAGGAAATTACATCTTGATTATAAAGCAATGGCAAGAGCCGGATTGTTACACGATTTATTTTACTATGATTGGCGAACAACAAAATTTTCTGAAGGATCACATGCTTATGTGCATCCGAGAATTGCATTAGAAAATGCTAAAAAAATAACAAAGATTTCAAAAAAAGAAGCAGACATTATTGTTAAACACATGTGGGGAGCAACAATTGCGCCACCTTTGTATATGGAAAGTGCATTAGTTTCTATCGTAGATGATCAATGTGCAATAGTTGAAGCTTCTGTTCCATATTTTAAGAACAAATTCAAAAATTTAAAATTAAGATTAAATATTAACTAATATTGACCCTAAAAAAGTATTAGGGTATTGTATATACATATAATATAAGCGTTGAAGAAGAGTAGTAATCAATATTTACAATTTCAGAGAGGAACTGTTGGTGTGAAGTTCTAATTGTATTTTGGTGAATTCGCTTTTGAGCTTTTCGATTGGTCAACGTAATGACTATAAGTGCATGCAATCATTTGCATGAATTTGGGTGGTACCGCGAATCCTCGTCCCTTTTTGGGATGAGGATTTTTTTAATTTAGTTAATCATGGAGGAAATTATGTCTTTAAAAGAAAATTTGGAAAAATTAAAATCTGAAGGTTTAAAAGATATTGCAGATTCAAAAGAACAACATGTTTTAAATGATATCAGAGTAAAACTATTGGGTAAAAAAGGACCAATAACTGATACTTTGCGTGGTATGAAAGACTTACCGGCCGAAGAAAGGCCAAAAATTGGTTCATTTGCTAATAAAATTAAAGAAGAACTTGCACAAGCAATTGCTGACAAGCAAGAAGAGATTAATAAAGCAATTATCAATGAAAAATTAAAAAAAGAAACAATAGATGTAACTCTTCCAAGTAGAAAATCAAATAAAATTGGAACTCAACATATTTTAAATCAAATAATTGACGATATTGAAGAATTGTTTATTGGACTTGGCTATCAGGTAATCTCAGGTCCTGAAGTTGAAGAAGATAAATATAATTTTGAAAAGATGAATATTCCAAAGAACCATCCTGCACGTGATATGCAAGATACATTTTATATAAATGATGAACTTTTGATGAGAACACATACTTCCCCACAGCAAGCGCGTACCATGGAAAAACACGATTTTTCTAAGGGTGCTTTGAAGATGATAAGTCCAGGAAAAGTTTATAGACGAGATACTGATGATGCAACCCACTCTCATCAATTTAATCAAATTGAGGGATTGGTAGTAGACAAAAATGTAACTATGGCTGATTTGAAAGGAACTCTTGAAGTATTAGTTCGTCATGTTTTTGGTGAAGAGAGAAAAATAAGATTTAGACCTAGTTATTTCCCTTTCACAGAACCATCTGTAGAAGTTGATATTACTTGTTTTGCATGCGGTGGAAGTGGATGTCGTATTTGTAAATTTACAGGATGGATTGAAGTACTAGGAGCTGGTCTTGTGCATCCTAATGTTCTAAAAAATTCAGGAATTGATCCAGATATATATTCAGGATTTGCTTTTGGTGTAGGTCCTGATAGATTTGCGATGCTTAAATATGGAGTAGAAGATATTAGAAATTTCTATTCTAATGATGTTAGATTTATTGAACAATTTAAAGGAGAAGAAGCATAAATGAAAATTTCACTAAATTGGCTTAAAGATTATTTACAAATAGATGAAACTCCACAAGAGATTGCTAACCGTGTTTCTTTAACAGGAATTGAAGTGGCTGATGTTATTAAACCAGCTGAAGGACTTAAAAAAATTGTTGTTGGACATATTAATAAAATTGAACCACATCCAGATTCGGACCATTTAAATATTTGTCAAGTTGATGTTGGTGAAAGTGAAGACTATCAAATCGTTTGTGGGGCTCCTAATGTGGCGCAAGGACAAGATGTTATTGTAGCATTACCTAATTCACGAATTGCTAATAATGAAAAAATCAAAAAAGGTAAGTTACGTGGTGTTATTTCAATGGGAATGATTTGTGCACTACAAGAAATTGGTTTTTCAGAAAATGTAGTTCCAGCTAAGTATAAAGATGGTATATATGTATTTGAGCAAAAAGTAACTCCAGGACAAGAAGTTTATGGTTTATTAGGAATGGACGACAATATTCTAGACTTTGATATTACACCTAATCGTGCCGATACATTGGGTATGAACGGTACAGCTTACGAGATGGGTGCAATTTATGATAAAAAAATTACTATTCCCACTCCAGAAATAGTAGAAAGCTCAAAAAAAGCTGATGAAATAATAAAAGTCGAAGTTGACGATGACACAAAAACAAGACAATACAGATTAAGAGTTGCTAGAAACATTGAAGTTAAGTCCAGTCCTATGTGGATGCAAATACGTTTATGGAATGCAGGAATTCGTCCTATTAATAATATTGTCGATATTACAAATTATGTATTACTTGAATATGGTCAACCAATACATGCTTTTGACTTAGACAAGATAAAAGGAGATTCAATTCAAGTTAGAAATGCAAGTGCTGATGAAAAAATACTTGCACTAGATGATGAAGAATATGAATTAAATTCAGAAGATGTAGTTATTGCTGATAATACACAGGCAATCGCAATTGCGGGAGTAATGGGAGGAAAAAATACTGAGATAGATTCGAATACAAAAAATATTGTTATAGAATCTGCAGTGTTTGATGAAACCAAAATAAGAAAAACTGCCCAACATTTAAATCTACGTTCTGAAGCATCTAGCCGTTTTGAAAAAGGAATTGATAACTCTGCAACTGAAAAAGCCTTGAATAGAGTAGCTGAGTTAATTACAAAATTTGCAAATGGTGAAATTTTAAATGGTCAAATTGTTGGAAAACAAACTCCTGTAAATGAAAAAGTAATTGAAATAACAACAAGTAGAATTAATAAAGCATTAGGTCTTGATATAACTACTCAAGATATTATTAATATATTTGACAGACTTCAATTTAAGACAGAAGCAAAAGATGAAGAACTAAAAGTATCTGTTCCTGCTAGAAGATGGGATATCTCTATTGACTCAGATTTAATAGAAGAAGTTATTAGACTTTATGGATATGATAACCTTGAAGGAACACTTCCAGTTGGCAGACAAACTGTTGGTGGACGTAGTTTAAAAGAAAACTTTATAAAAAAAGCAAAAGAAGAAATGTTATCTAATGGTTTTGATGAAGCTATAACGTATTCTATGGTTGAAAAAAGTACTGTGGGTGACTTTCAAATGGTACCAAGTGATTGGACTAAAGTAGTATGGGCAATGACAGAAGATCATGAATTTTTACGTACAAATATAATTGGTGGATTACTAAACGTAGTTAAGTATAATTCAGTTAGAAAACAAGAAAATCTGTCGCTTTTTGAGCAGGGAAGAGTTTTCTTAAAAGGTGGAGACAAGCGTCCAGAAGAACGTGAATATCTTGCAGCTATGCTAACTGGAGATATGATTGATAACGATTGGCATCACGAACAAAGAGCAGTTGATTTTTTTGATATTAAATCAAGTCTAGAAAATTTATTGAATAGACTAAATAGGGATGTTGAATATAATTTTATTGCTACTAAAGAATTTGAAAATATGCATCCAGGTCAAACTGCAAAAATTTTAGCAAATGGTCAATTTATAGGATTCGTTGGGAAAATTCATCCAAATTATGAAAAAGAATTAGGAATAAAAGACATTTTTGTTTTTCAAATCGATCTTGATAATTTATATGATTTTGATAAAAAAGATAATATTTATGAACCTATTTCTAAATATCCAACCATAAATAGAGATATTGCTTTGCTTATAAAAGAAGATATTACAAATCAAAATATTGCTGATGTAATTAAAGAAAATGGTGGAAAATATTTGATTGATATTAAATTGTTTGATATTTATCAAGGAAAGAATATTGAAAATGGATTTAAATCTATGGCATATAGACTAACTTTCCAAAATAAAGAAGAAACATTAACCGATGATCAAATAAATAGTGATTTTGATAAGATTGTTAAAAAATTACAAGAAAATGTTGACGCCGAAATTAGATAATGATTAACTAATTTAGTTAGAACTTTTGGTTTATCATATCTTGGAGGAATAAATTTGACAGAATTAAGAAGTGATCAAAATAACAAAAAAGAAGCTAATAAAATTGTTAGAGGAGTAATTATTGCGGTAATTGCTTTAGTTATTGTCGTTGGAATATTTGGCGCTCATTATATCAATACGTCATTACAACCTTTTAACAAAAAAGATAACTCAGAAATAATTGTTAAAGTACCAATGGGTTCTTCAAGTAATGAGATAGCTGATCAATTGCAAAAGAAAAAAATAATTAAAAGCGCTATGGTATTTAACTATTATTTGAAAGCACATAATTACTCAGATCTAAGAGCTGGATACTATTCTTTTAAACCATCGATGACTTTAAATCAAATTGTTTTAAAATTGCAAAAGGGCGGAAGTAGTGTTCCACTACAAGGGAAAAGAGTGGTTGTTAGAGAAGGCGTAACAATTGATCAAATTGGTGATTCAATTGCGGCTAATACCAAGTTTTCTAAAAAAGACTTTTTAAATTTGATGACAGATAAATCTTATATTCAAGAGTTAGCAAATAAATATCCAGATTTATTAAAATCATCACTTGATTCAAAAGAAGTAAGATATAACTTGGAAGGATATTTGTTCCCAGCAACTTACAATATCACCAAGAAAATGACTTTAAAAGATCTTGTAAATTCAATGGTAGCAAAAGAAAACCAAGAAATGACACCTTATTTTAATACAATAAAATCAAAAAATTTAACTGTTCAACAAGCATTAACTCTCTCATCTTTAATAGAGCGCGAAGGTGTTACCAAAAAAGACAGACGTAAAATTTCAGGGGTTTTCTTTAACCGTATAGATGCCCAGATGCCACTTCAATCTGATATATCTGTTATGTATGCTTTAAATAAACACAAGAGAAGTTTAACTAATAAAGATACTAGTGTTGATTCACCATATAATCTGTATAAAAATGTTGGGTTTGGACCTGGACCATTTAATAATCCAAGTATTGAATCAATGGACGCTGTATTAAATCCCCAGGATAGAGATAAAGGTTATTTATATTTTGTTGCTGATTTAAAGACAGGAAAAGTATATTATTCAAAGACTTACTCACAACACTTAGAGACAAATTCTTCACTAGGACAATAAAGAACGCCACAGGCGTTTTTTTATTAGGTTGACAAAATGTATCATTCAAAATATTATATTGCATTGAATAGAAAATTAGAGGTGAACGAAAATGGCAGATAAAAAATTTCAAATGACAGCTGATGGAAAAGTTCAATTAGAACAAGAATTAGAAGATTTAAAAATGGTTAAAAGACCAGAAGTAATTAATAGAATAAAAATTGCTAGAAGTTATGGCGATTTATCAGAAAATTCAGAATATTCATCAGCAAAAGACGAACAGAGTGTAATTGAATCAAGAATTTCTCAAATACAAGAAATGCTTCAATATGCCGATGTAGTTGATGCATCAAATATAGATACAGATGAGGTATCTGTTGGAAAAAAAGTAACAATTGTTGAAGATGGTGAAGAGCCAGAAGCTTATATAATTGTTGGTTCAGCAGAATCTGATCCAATGTCAGGTAAGATTAGCAACGACTCACCGATTGCTAAGGCCCTATTAGGTAAAAAAGTTGGAGATGAAGTTGAGATTCAAACTCCAGGTGGATCATTTATGGTGAAAATTCAGTCTGTAGAAATTGCTTAAGAAAGTACTCAATTGAGTACTTTTTTGTTTCTTTTTTGCTAAAATCATTTATTATTAACAGTGGGTGATAAAAATGAAAATAAATATTTCAGACGAAGCACTTAATTGGTTTATAGATGAAATGGGATTAAAAGCGGGTGATGGTGTTCACTTTTATGGAAAAGTTTATGGAAAAACCAACGTACATGATGGATTTTCACTAGCCATGCAAGTGAAAAAGCCTGCTGATCCAGAATATGAATTAAAGTTAAAAGATATAAGTTTTTTTATTGAACATGGCGATATTTGGTTCTTTTCGGGTTATAATCTTAATATTGATTATGATTCAGCGATTGATGGACCTAAATATACATTTGTCGATGAATAAACGAGGAGTTTTATTTTGAATATTTTTAAAAGAAAGACAAATAAAAAAAGAGGTACAAAATCGATTTTACCTTTTCGATTGAATCTCTTATTTTTCATTGTATTTTTATTATTTGCTGCACTTATTGCTCAACTTGCATATTTACAAATTGTGTATGGCGGAAAATTTCAAGCAGAAGTTTCTAGAACAGATAAGTCTATAATTACTAGCTCAGTTCCAAGAGGAATTATATATGATTCAAAGGGAAGAGCTATTGTTAGTAACAAGGCTGAAAATGCTATTACTTTTACTAAAAGCTCAGATATTGATAATATTCAAATGTACAATACAGCAAATAAATTGAGTAGAATTATTACTGTAGATACGGATAAATTAACTTCACGACAAGAAGCAGACTACTATTTAGCAAATACAAGAAATTATCAAAAAGAACTAGGGAAATTGCCTAGAAATAAAAAATATAATGGTAAGGAACAATTAGAAAATTCAGTTATTTATAAAAATTTAGTTGATTTTGTTAAAAAAGAAGATATTCATTTAACAAAGCAACAACAAAATGCGGCTGCTATTTTTAACAAGATGAGTAGTTCTTATCAATTATCAACAACATTTATAAAAAGCTCAGATGTTACAAGTAATGAAATGGCTCAAGTAGGTGAACATCTGACAGAACTTCCGGGAATTGGACTTGGAACAGATTGGAATAGAAATTATCCAGAAGGAGAGTCAATTAGGGAGCTTGTTGGTAATGTATCAAGTGAAAAACAAGGCCTTCCAGAAGATCAGATTTCTGAATTACTTGCTAAAGGGTACTCAAGAAATGATCGAGTTGGTACAAGTTATTTAGAGAAAAGCTATGAGTCAGTTCTTTCAGGTTCAAAAACAAAAACACAATTAAATGTGAATTCAAAAAATAAAGTTACTGATTCTAAAGTGGTTTATAAAGGAACAAGTGGAGATAATCTCACTTTAACAATTGATTCAGAATTTCAAAATTCTGTTGAAAATATTTTAAAACAAACATTTGCATCGGCAAAGGCAAATGGAGTAGCTCAGTACGCAGATGGAGCATATGCTGTTGCTATGAATCCCAAAACTGGTGCAATTTTGGCTATGGCTGGAATTAATAGTAATCCTAAAACAGGAGAGCAACAAGATGATGCTTTAGGTGTAATTAATAGAACATTTGTAATGGGATCCGTTGTTAAAGGTGCTACCGTTTTGGGTGGACTTATGGATGGAGCTATTACTCCATCAAGTAATACAATGCCTGATGATCCTATTTATTTACCTGGAACTCCTGTTAAAAAATCATCGTATCCAATTGGAACATTTGGTGCTCTTAATGCAACTTCTGCACTTGAATATTCTTCAAATACATATATGATGCATCTTGCTTTAAAAGAAGCAAATGCAAAGTATATACCGAATAAATATATAAAAATGGATCCCAATATTTTTTCAAAATTAAGAGGTTACTTTAATCAATTTGGCTTAGGAGTAAAAACCGGTATAGATTTACCAGGTGAGGCTGCTGGTATTGAAGGACCAACATTAAATGAAGAAGGTCAAGTGAAGGTTGGTAGTGCGCTTGATTTATCATTTGGTAACTACGACTCATATACGATTATGCAATTAGGACAGTATGTTTCAACAATTGCTAATAACGGTTACAGGATGAAACCATACGTGGTTCAATCTATTTCATCTCAAAAAGGAGATAAAACAACTGTTAATTACAATGCATCACCACAAGTAATGAATAAAATTGATGCTACTTCAGAGCAAATAGGAGTTGTTAAACAAGGATTTTATCAAGTTATTCATGGTGCTCATGGATGGACAACGGGTAAACCATTACAAGATGTGAAACCTGAAATTGCTGGTAAAACAGGTACTGCTCAATCGTTTTACTACGATCCTCAAAACCCAGATAATCCTAATCCACCAGAAACTATAACTGATAGTTTTATTGGCTATGCTCCATATAATGATCCTCAGATTGCAATTGCTTTAGTATTTCCTAACCTAACTAGTGAAAAAGGTGGATACAACACAACTGCTGCTAAAGAAATCATTCAAGAGTATTTCAAAGAGAATAGTGATTCAAACGATAAATTGGATAAATAATCTAGTCAATTTAACAAAAACATGGTATATTGGAATAGTTGATTTTAGAAAGTCATGAAAGGAAGAAACATAATGCGCGTAAATATTACTATGGAATGTACTGAATGTCATGAACGTTCATACTTAACAAACAAAAATAAACGTAACAATCCAGAAAGAATCGAACTAAAGAAGTACTGCCCTCGCGATCGTAAAACAACTTTACACCGTGAAACAAAATAAAAACAACAGGTTAATTCCTGTTGTTTTTTTTATAAATGGATGGTAAATATGGAGAAAAAAGAATTTAGAAAAAGACAAATACAAATTCTAAATGAGTTTTTTAAAACTGACGAATATAAAAAAGAAAGTGAAATTTTATATAATAAACTTTTTACAAATGAAAAATTTTTAACAGCAAAATCAATTGGAGTCACTATAAGTATGGGATTTGAATTAGACACTAATCCAATTATTTTGAAAAGTTTAGAATTAAATAAAGAAGTTTATATCCCTAAAACAGTCACAGAAACAAAAGACATGGATTTTTATCAATTTAATAGTTATGAAGAATTAAGAAAAACAAAATTTGGAGTTCTAGAACCCGTTGGAGATACTAAAAAAGCAATACCTGATTTATTAATTGTTCCTGGCTTAGCATTTATAAAAAAGACTAATTATCGTTTAGGTTTTGGTGCCGGTTTTTACGATAGATACTTGAGAAAAAATAATCCTGAAACACTGAGCTTAGTTAACTCAAAACAGCTATATAACTTTGATAATTGGGGTGTTGAAGAATTTGATATTCCGGTGAAAAAAATAATTACGTATAAAGAGGATTAATATGAGTTATATAAATAAAAAAATGCCTATTATTACATATACATTATTAGCAATTCAGGTTTTTGTTTTTATATTGGAAACAGTTAATGGAGGAAGTAATAATCCGATTACTTTAATTCAATATGGAGCTAAGACAAATATAGCAATTAGTCAGAATAATCAGTTTTGGCTATTTGTAACACCTATGTTTGTACATATTGGATTTACACATATTTTGATAAATTCATTAACATTATATTTTGCTGGAATACAACTAGAAGAGTCATTAGGCCATTTGAAATTTTTTATTATATACTTTGTGTCGGGAATAATGGGAAATTTAACAAGCTTTGCTTTTGGTAGTGAAAATATGATTTCTGCTGGAGCAAGTACTGCTTTGTTCGGATTGTTTGCAACATATGGAACTTTGGCATATTTAAATAGATCTAATACTTATATGCAATTACTCGGTAGACAATTTACAGTATTAATAGTTCTTAATATTGTAATGGATTTATTCATGAGCGGTATAGATATTTGGGGACATATTGGAGGAGTAATTGGAGGAGCACTGATAACAGTAATTTTATCTAAAAAATTATCTGAAAATAACAATTTTATGTTAAGAATTGGCGCAAGTTTGTTATTATTAATATTAGTGATATTTCTTTATTCATACGGAATGGGAAGTAAGATGATATAAGATGAGAACGCTTTATGATGTACAACAACTTTTGAAAAGATATGGGACTTTTGTTCATGTTGGAAAAAGGCTTTGGGATATTGAATTAATGTCAATCGAACTAAAAAAAATGTATGAACAAGGTCTTATTGTTAAGGAAGATTATATTGAAGCTCAATTAATCTTAAAAAAGGAACATCGCTTTGAAAAAAGACAGGAGAATAACTATGACAACAAATAAAAAACTTATTGGTGTTGATTTAGGTGGAACAACAATTAAATTTTCTATATTGACTGCTGATGGAGAAGTACAGCAAAAATGGAGTCAAGAGACAAATGTTTTGTCAGAGGGTAATTTTATTATTCCTGATATTATTGAATCAATTAATCACCATCTAGATTTATACAAAATGAGTGCTGATGAATTTATTGGAATAGGTATGGGAACACCTGGTGGTGTTAATAGAAAAGAAGGTTCAGTAAGTGGAGCTTTCAATTTAAATTGGAATGAAAATCATAAGGTTTTTCCGGTTAGGGATATTACTGAAGGAACTGGTATAAAAACATATCTAGAAAATGATGCCAATGTTGCTGCCCTTGGTGAAAAATGGAAGGGTGCTGGAAATAATTCTGATAATGTAGTTTTTGTCACATTAGGAACTGGTGTAGGTGGCGGAGTTATTCTGAATGGCAAGCTGGTTACTGGTATTGCTGGTGGAGCTGGAGAAATAGGCCATATAACTGTTGATCCAAAAGGATACGATTGTAACTGCGGTAAAAAAGGCTGTCTTGAAACTGTTGCTTCTGCTACAGGTATTGTTAGAGTTGCCAGAGATTTGGCTGAAGAGTATTCAGGAGATTCTAAACTAAAATCAATGTTAGATGATGGTGAAGATATATCTGCAAAAGATGTTTATGATTTGGCAAAAGTAGATGATGTTTTAGCTTTAAAAGTTGTAGATAAAGTTTCTATGTATTTGGGACTAGCATTAGGGAATGTAGCTAATACCTTAAATCCAGAATTTATCGTTGTGGGTGGTGGAGTTTCTGCTGCAGGTGATTTTTTACTTGAACATATAAATGAATATTTCCTTAAATATACATTTCCATTAGTAAAAGAAACTACAAAATTAAAATTAGCGACTTTAGGAAATGGTGCAGGAGTAATTGGAGCTGCATCGTTAGTAATTGAAGGTGAATAGTTATGATGAATTTTATTTATATTTTAGATGTAATAATTGTGGCTGTTCTTTTGTATTGGGGAGCTACTTGGTTATTTTATAAAATTAAAGCCAAAAAATTAGGTGGAGCTCTAGATCCAAAAGAATTTGAAAATACTATGCGCAAGGCACAACTAATTGATACACGTGAAAAACAAGAGTATGATGTGAAGCATATTCTTGGTGCAAGAAATCTTCCGTATACACAAATGAAAATGTATGCGAATGAATTAAGAAAAGATTTACCGGTGTACGTGTACGATAGAACTGTAAACAATGGAATTCGTGCAGTTTCTAAACTAAAAAAATATGGTTTTTCTGATGTTTATTGGTTAGATCAAAATTTTAGTGACTGGAAAGGTAAAACTAAAAAAACAACAAAATTGTAATAAAAAAAGACTTGGAATGAATTCCAAGCCTTTTTTAAAAATCAAGTGTTATCCTTGATGTGAATGAAGTGATTTTCTATTTGCGCGTAGACGGTTTTCTTCAAATTTATCTAGTTTTTTTTCTTCGGGTTCAATTACTGTTTTTCTAAAAGTTGTAAGTGCACCAGCCAAAATACCAATTGTAGCTGCTGTACCAACAAATAGTCCCTTAGCAAATGAATGTTTACTCACGATGGTACCTCCTAATAAGTTTAATAAGAGTTTACCATTTTATAAAAATATTTGAAATGGAAAAGAAATGAAAAAAAATAAAGTAATAATAATTTTAGGTCCCACAGCAATTGGAAAAAGTGATTTAGGCATTAAACTTGCACAAAAGTATTCTGGAGAAATAATTTCAGGTGATTCGATGCAAGTTTACAAAGGACTTGATATAGGTACGGCTAAAGTTTCTAAAAAAGAGCAAGAAATTATTCAACACTATTTAATAGATATTTGTGATGTTACACAACGATATACTGTGAAAAAATTCCAAGAGCAATCGCAAGAATTTATTGAACAGATATCTTCAAAAAATAAAATACCAATTATTGTTGGTGGAACAGGATTTTATTTAAATGCATTAGTTGAAGAAATGAATCTAGGTGGCGATAAGGAAAATTCAATTGAGCTTAGAAATAAGTTATTATTACATGATAAAAAATGGTTACAAGAAAAATTAAGTAATATTGATCCGTTGGCATATAAAACAATTGATATAAACAATACTAGAAGAGTCATTCGCGCGATAGAAGTTTTTGAAACGACAGGACAAAGCATTGTTAATCAAAAGAATAATAAAAAAAATAATAATGAATATTTGTTAATTGGATTAAGCGATAATCGGGATCATATTTATGATCGAATAAATAAACGTGTGGATTTGATGTTTGATAATGGACTAGTAAAAGAAGCAAGAAAATTATATGATATCCGCGACCAAGTACCTCAAGCTAAGACAGGAATAGGTTATAAAGAATTATTCGGCTACTTTGATGGAATATATTCTATAGAGGAAGCAAAAAGGTTAGTTCAAAGAAATACAAGAAGATTTGCTAAAAGACAGCTAACATATTTTAAAAATCAGATGGATGTTAATTGGTTTTTGATTTCAGAAAAGGAATATATTGAAAAAATAGAAAATACCATAGATAATTTTTTGAAAAGTTAGAAAAAAATATAATTTTTTTCAAAAATCCATTGACATTATAATGGATAAAATAATACAATGATTGAGTACTATTTTAGTGCGATGTCGTGGTGGCTCAGTTGGATAGAGCAACGGTCTTCTAAACCGTAGGTCGTGAGTTCGAATCTCACCCACGACATTTAGTAAAAGTTCACTAAGGTTCAGTCTTTTTCAAGAAGTTCTTTAGATTGTTGATATATCGACAATTTAAGGAGCTTTTTATTTTTTGTAAACAGTTCTAAACGTTCACAAAAGTTCACTAAAATATTTTTTTGTTGCCAAATTTATAAAAGCTACTCAAAATCAGGTAAAAATAGACCGAAAATAGTGTTTTTGGCAACTTTTGAACCTAAAAAAGCAACAGAATCGTTGTGAAAGTAAGGATACAGCAAAATAAATTTGGCAAAAATATTTCTAATATAATTTTAAACCTTTCAAATAAACTTTCTGTTTATTTGAAGTGAACTATTATATTTGTTAGCATAATATATAAATAAAGTTAGGACTTTGATAGTTTTCAAAATCCTTTTTATTTTGAAGGAGGTTTTTATGACTAAAAAAGTAAGGGTACAAAATCTTACAAAGATATTTGGTCGTCGCGTTGGGCGAGCAAAAGAGTTACTTAAAAAAGGAAAAACAAAATCAGAAATTTTAAAAGAAACTGGAGCAACGGTTGGTGTTAATCGTGCTAATTTTGAAATAGAAGATGGCGAAATTTTTGTAATAATGGGCTTGTCTGGTTCTGGGAAATCCACGTTAGTTCGAATGATTAATAGATTGATAGAACCCACCGATGGCAATATTTTTATTGATGGTCAAGATTTAATGAAGATTAATAAAAAAGAATTATTAAATATTCGTAGAAAAAAAATGAGTATGGTTTTTCAAAATTTTGGATTGTTTCCAAATCGAACAGTGCTGGAAAATACTGAATATGGATTAGAGATACAAGGTATACAAAAAAATATTCGTGAGAAAAAAGCTAAAGAGGCCTTAAATGAGGTTGGTCTTGATGGGTATTATGATCAATACCCAACTCAACTTTCTGGTGGAATGCAACAACGTGTGGGATTAGCCCGTGCTCTTGCAAATGATTCACAAATTTTATTAATGGATGAGGCATTTTCAGCCCTTGATCCACTAAATAGATCTGATATGCAAGATCAGTTACTTGATCTTCAAGAAAGACTCCATAAAACAATTATTTTTATTAGCCATGATTTAAATGAAGCTTTGAAAATTGGCGATCATATCATGATTATGAAAGATGGAGAAATTATTCAATTAGGAACTCCTGAAGATATTTTGACAAAACCAGCTGATGATTATGTTGAAAAATTCATAGAGAATGTTGATAGAAGTAAAGTATTAACTGCTGAAAACGTTATGATAAGACCAACCACAATAAATATTCAAAAAGATGGACCACGTATTGCACTTAAACGCATGAGAGAAGATGAAGTTTCAATGGTATACGTAATTGATAACAAGCGTAAGTTAGTTGGGACATTAGATGTTATGGATGTGGCTAGTTTAGTCAAAAAAGGTAGTCGTGATTTAGAAAGCATTTTGAATAAAGATAATATTCCAAAGACTGGGCCTGAAAATCCTTTATCAGAATTGATGGAAGATATATCACAAACTCCAATTCCTTTTGCTGTTGTTGATGATTCAAATAGATTGATGGGAATTATTATCAGAGGTGCTGTTTTAGGTGCCTTGACTGGAAATGAGGTAAGTGATTTTGAATAATATTTTAATGATACAAAAAATTCCACTTGCACAATGGATAGATGCATTAGTTGATAGATTAACTAAATTTGAATCTTTTTTTAATATCGTATCGAATTTTATAGGTGGAATTATTAATAGTTTTCAATGGATATTTGATTTAATTCCTGCATGGTTATTCATATTTATAATTATTGGACTAACTTTTTTTGCAAATAAGAATAAACAAAAATACGGATTGTTGATATTTGAATTATTAGGCTTACTTTTGATTATTAATCTCGAATTTTGGAGAGATATGACCCAAACTTTGACTTTGGTATTAACTTCAACTTTAATTTCATTAATTATTGGAATACCATTGGGAATTTTAATGGGAAAAAGTGATACTGCAGAAGTTATATTAAAGCCAGTTCTTGATTTTATGCAAACAATGCCAGCTTTTGTTTATCTTATTCCCGCAGTCGCTTTTTTTGGAATTGGAATGGTTCCAGGAGTTGTTGCATCTGTAATTTTTGCAATGCCACCAACAGTAAGAATGACAAATCTTGGTATAAGACAGGTTCCAAAAGAATTAATAGAAGCAGCTGAGTCTTACGGTTCTACTGGAAGGCAAAAACTTTTTAAAGTTCAATTGCCATTGGCAAAATCAACTATGATGGCAGGAATTAACCAAAGTATGATGTTATCTTTATCAATGGTGGTTATTGCATCTATGATTGGTGCTATGGGATTAGGAACTAAAGTTTATTTTGCAGTAGGTAGAAACGATGCTGGTAATGGATTTGCTGCCGGATTAGCGATAGTTATATTGGCAATAATTTTGGATAGATTAACCCAAGCATTAACTCATGAAAAACAAAAATAGGAGAAAAATATGAAAAAAATAACATCAATTATTTCACTATTTTTTATTTCTTTATTACTAGTATCGTGTTCTTCTAAAATGCCAAAGTATGATGCAAAAAAATCAGTTGGTGAGCAAATAAATTATACAATTACAGGTATTGATGCTGGTGCTGGAATAATGTCGTCTACACAAAAAGCCATTGATAAATATGATTTACAAAAAGAAAATTGGCAACTGCAAACTAGTTCGACTGCAGCAATGACTAGTACGTTACAAAAAGCGTTGAAAGATAGACGGCCAATTGTAATAACTGGTTGGCAACCTCATTGGATGTTTACCAAATACCCAATTAAGTTTCTAAAAGACCCAAAGCATGTATATGGTAAAGAAGAAAGTATACATACAATAGCTCGAGTAGGTTTAAAAAAAGATGAACCTAGTGCTTACGAGGTACTTGATAGATTTCATTGGACTAAAGAACAAATGTCAGATGTTATGTTAAAAGTTAACGAAGGACAAGATCCAAAACAAGCTGCTAAAAGTTGGATTAAAAAGAATAAAAAACAAGTTAATAGCTGGACTAAAGACGTAAAAAAAGTTAAAGATCATAAATTAAAATTAACTTATGTTGCTTGGGATTCAGAAATAGCATCAACTAATGTTGTGGCTGAAACATTAAGATCAGTAGGATACGATGTAACTATTCAAGCAATGGAAATTCAGCCAATGTGGTCATCAATTGCTACTAATGCAGCAGATGCTCAAGTTTGTGCATGGTTACCGAATACGTCAGGAGTTTTTTACAAAGATTTTAAGGGGAAGTTTGTTGATTTAGGCGTAAACTTAAAAGGTGCAAAAGTTGGTTTAGCTGTTCCTAAATATATGAAAAATATAAATAGTATTAATGATCTTAAAGAGCATTAAAAAAAGCATAAGGTATTGACTAAAGTTGATTTTTCTGGTAAATTTTACTAGTTGTAATCTACAACCGCACATGATTGGGTTTTAAGCTTTGTCACCCATAATGGCGAGTCTTAGAAGGAGGTACATGTATATGTACGCAATTATTAAAACTGGCGGAAAACAATATAAGGTTCAAGAAAATGAAGCTATATTTGTTGAAAAGCTTGATGTTGAAGAAGGTAAGAAAGTTACTTTTGATGACGTTATCATGGTAGTTGATGGTGATAAATTATCAGTTGGTACTCCATTTGTAAAAGGTGCTTCAGTTTCTGGTAAGGTTGAAAAACAAGGTAAAGAACGTAAAGTTGTTACTTACAAATACAAACCTAAGAAACATTCACATACAAAAATGGGACACCGTCAACCTTATACAAAAGTTATGATTGATAGCATCAAAAACGCTTAATAATGATAAAAGCAAGCTTTAAAAGAGATAGCGAAGATAGAATTACTGATTTTTTACTAACAGGTCATGCGGACTATGGTGAAAGCGGGGAACTAGATATTGTTTGTTCTGCCGTTTCAGCTATTTCTATCGGAACTATAAATAATATAGAAGCACTTGCAAATTCAAGAGCTAATATTAAGTTAGATGAAAAAAATGGTGGATATCTAAAATTTCACATAGACTATGATAAAACTAGTGAAGAAAACCACGATATTTCATTGCTTTTGGAAAATTTTTATTTAATATATAAAGATATAGTTAAGCAATATTCTGTATTTGCAGGATATTCTGATTAGCGGAGGAAATTATTATGATTAAAATGGACTTACAATTCTTCTCTCACCATAAAGGTGGAGGATCAACTTCAAATGGACGTGATTCAGCTGGTCGTAGACTAGGTGCTAAAATTGCTGACGGTCAACGTGCAAACGCTGGCTCAATTATTTTTAGACAACGTGGAACAAAAATTCATCCCGGTACTAATGTTGGTATTGGTGGAGATGATACATTGTTTGCTCTTAAAGAAGGCGTTGTTAAATTTGAACGTCTTGGAAAAGATAAGAAACAAGTTTCTGTATATTAATAAAAAAGCTCTCATTGAGAGCTTTTTTATTTGCAAAAATATGATATATAGCTTGATTTAATCATATAAAGATTGATATCATTAATAGGATATAATTAGCGAGGAGAAATTATTTATGGCTATTTCTGTAAATGACTTTAAAAATGGTTTAACAATTGATATTGATGGGGAATTATGGCGT
Organism: Daquilactobacillus linshuiensis; assembly: GCF_052828685.1. NCBI lineage: Bacteria > Bacillati > Bacillota > Bacilli > Lactobacillales > Lactobacillaceae > Daquilactobacillus > Daquilactobacillus linshuiensis. The sequence goes on from NZ_CM128255.1 coordinate 518,090, forward strand.
GTTGTTGAGTTTCAACATGTAAAACCGGGTAAGGGTAGTGCATTTGTAAGATCAAAGTTAAAAAATCTTAGAACTGGTGCACTACAAGAACAAACTTTTAGATCAACTGCGAAAGTTGAAAAAGCACAAATTGATAATAAAAAAATGCAATATCTATATGCTAATGGTGACAATTATGTTTTCATGGATGCTGAAACTTATGAACAATTAGAGTTAGCAGGATCACAAATCGAAAATGAGCTTAAATATTTGAAAGAAAACATGATGGTAAGTATTATTATGCATGGTGGAGAAACATTAGGAGTGGAACTACCAAATACTGTAGATCTTGAAGTTGCAGAAACTGAGGCTACAATCAAAGGTAATACACAATCTGGTGGTTCAAAACCTGCTACTATGGAAACAGGACTTGTTGTTCAAGTTCCATTCTTTGTAAATAGTGGTGATGTATTAACAATAAACACTCAAGATGGCTCTTATATTTCAAGAGCCTAAAAGCACACCTTTAAGGAGGCTGAGATGACTGATACAAAATATATATCAATTCAACAAAAAGATAGTACAGTGAATGGTAATGTTGAAATTGCACCTAAAGTATTGGAGACAATTTTAGGAATTGCTGCTCGTGAAGTTGAAGGTGTTTATAGTATGCGTGATTCGTTATCTAGCACATTAAATACATTATTTGGATTAGATAATCACGGTAAAGGCGTTACTTTAGAACAAACAGAAGATGGATTAATCGCTGATATTTACGCTTATTTTAATTACGGAGTATCTGTTCCTAAAGTATCACTTGAGTTGCAAAAAGCATTAAAAGAACAGTTAATGTTTATGACTGATTTAAAGTTAACAAATATTAATGTTCATGTTGTCGGATTAGTTGCTAAAAAAGCTAATGGAAATATAGAAGGAATAAAAATTTCTGAATAAAGGAAGATCATAGTGGAATTTACTCGTCATGAAATAAGAGAATTGGTGTTACAGGTTTTGTATTCAATAGATTCACAAAAAGATATAGAAGAAAAAGAATCAATTGAAAATATTTTAAGATATAAATATGATATAGATGACGAGTCTGAAGTCACAATTCCTGAATACTTAGAGTTTTTAGTTAATGGTGTTAATCAGAGTAAATCTGGCTTGGATGAAAAAATTTCAACTAAACTTGGGAAAAAGTGGTCTATCGATCGTTTACCCAAAATTAGCTTAATTATACTTAGAATAGGTTTATTTGAAATTTTATATAGCAAAGATGTTCCTCAAAAAGTTGCTATAAATGAGGCAATTGAATTAGCACATCAATTTAGTGACCCTGATGATGCTAGTTTTATTAATGCCGTTCTTTCAAACTTTATAGATGATTAATTTTACGCTGGTTAATTTAATAACCGGCGTTTTATTTTATGGAGGATTTTATCATGGATAATATATTAGACGGAAAAAAGACTGCAGCAGAAATTGATGAAGAACTAATTAAGAGAATAGCCTTGTTAAAAGAAAAAAATGTTGTACCTGGTTTATCAGTAATAATGGTAGGTAATGATAGTGCTAGTGAAATTTATGTTAGAAATAAAAAAAAGAGAGCACAAAAGTTAGGCATTAACTTTAACGAAGTGATTCTTCCTGAAACAGTTTCTGAAGAAGATTTATTAAAAGAAATTGATAAATTAAATAATAGTGATGAAATTGATGGGTTTATTGTACAACTTCCTCTTCCAAGTCATATTTCAGAAGAAAAAATTGTAAATGCTGTGAAGCCTGAAAAAGATGTAGACGGTTTTGCTCCATATAATTTTGGAAAATTATATATGAATGATCCAAAACAAGTACCAGCGACTGCTAGGGGAATTATGCTTCTACTAAATCAATATAATATCAATGTTGATGGGAAAAATGTTGTAATTGTAGGTAGAAGTAATATTGTGGGAAGACCAGTTGCAGCGTTAATGTTAAATGCTAATGCTACAGTTACAATTGCACATTCTCACACTAAAAATTTGAAAGAAATAACAAAAAAAGCAGATATACTGATAGTAGCAATTGGACAAAGTGAGTTTATTACAAGTGATTATATAAAAGAAGGCGCAGTTGTTGTTGATGTCGGAATGGATAGGGTTGATGGCAAATTGACTGGTGACATTAAATTTGACGAAGTTAGTAAACACGCTTCATTAATTACACCAGTTCCTGGAGGCGTTGGTCCCATGACAATTACAGGTTTGATGTATCAGACAATAAGTATTGCGGAAAAAAGAGCAAATGCAAAGAGATAAATATTTAAGCGTAACAGCACTAAGTCAATACATAAAAAGAAAATTTGATGTTGATCCATACTTGGGTAAGGTTTTTTTAATTGGAGAAATTTCTAACTTCCGAATGCGTTCCAATGCTCATCAATATTTTTCAATTAAAGACGATCAAGCAAAAATATCTGCCATTATGTTCAAAACTTCTTTTTCCAAACTCAAATTTATTCCTGAAGAAGGAATGAAGGTTCTAGTGACGGGAAGAATTTCTGTTTATGAACCGAGTGGTACTTATCAAATTTATGTTGAGTCTATGGAGCCTGATGGAGTTGGTGCCTTATATCAAGCGTATGAACAGCTAAAAAATCAATTAAAAGAGCAGGGAGTTTTTGATTTACCTAAGAAAGCACTTCCTAAGTTTCCTAAAAGAATTGCTGTTATTACTAGTGAGTCAGGCGCAGTCATTAGAGATATTATTACAACAACTATGAGAAGATTTCCCATTGCACAGATTGTTTTATATCCGGCACTTGTTCAAGGTGATAGAGCAGCAGATGACATTGCAAGGCAAATTAAACGTGTTAATAAAGATAGTGACTTTGATGTATTAATTATTGGTCGTGGTGGTGGATCTATTGAAGATTTGTGGCCGTTTAATGAGGAAATCGTTGCAAGGGGAATAATTGACAGCAAAATTCCTGTTATATCTTCTGTTGGACATGAAACAGATACAACAATAGCTGATTTAGTTGCAGATATGAGAGCTGCTACACCAACAGCAGCAGCAGAATTAGCCACACCTGATTTAGCACAGTTGATGATACAAATTAATGATTACAAGAATAGAGTTTTTACAAACTTAAAAAATCAAATTAATTTATTAGAAAATGAAATTCAAAAGCTAAAATCTAGACCTGTTATGCAACATCCAGAAAGATTATATGATATATATTTGCAGCGATTAGATCAGTTGTACTCACAGTTGACTACTAATATGGAACAAAGTTTACGTAATTATAATAGTAAGCTAGAATTAAAGAGACAAAAGCTGCTACATAATAATCCTGAAGTGATTGTAAAAGAAAATTATGCAAAATTGAATTTATTAAATGAAAAGTTAATTTCTAATATTAATGTAATATATGTAAATAAAAATAATCATTTTAAAAATACTATTAATAAATTAGATAGCTTTAGTCCGTTAAAAACTTTATTACGTGGATATTCAATTGTAACTAATAATGATGATGAAATTTTAAATAAAATTTCTGATTTTAATGTACAAGATAAAATAAAAATACGTATTTCAGATGGTGAAATTAATGCAACAGTTGATGAGGTAAATAAGAATGGCAAATAAAACATTTGAAGATAATCTAAACGAGTTAGAAAATATTGTAATTGAGCTTGAAAAAGGTGATGTTCCTTTGGAAGAAGCAATGAAAAAATTTCAAAAAGGAATCGATTTAAGCAATACTTTAGAAAAAACTCTTAAGAGCGCTGAAAAAACTCTTACAAAAGTGATGACTGATGATAATGAAGAAAAAAATCTTGATGAAACATCTTTAAACTTGGAGTAGATATTTGAATAATTTTAATAAATTTCAAAAAATTCATGCTGAAAAAATAGTAAATATTGCAAAAAATAAAATCAATTTAAAAATTCAAAATAAAAAACTAGCCGAATCAATGGAATATTCGTTAATGGCTGGAGGCAAAAGAGTACGACCAATATTATTTTTAGCGACTTTAGCAACTTTTGAAAAAAAAGAATTAGAAAAATACTATGATATTTCTGCAAGTTTGGAGTTAATACATACTTATTCATTAATTCATGATGATTTACCAGAGATGGATAACGATGATTTACGACGTGGTAAACCCACAAATCATAAAGTTTTTGGAGTAGGTCAAGCGGTTCTTGCAGGTGATGCACTATTAACAATGGCATTTCAGTTTGTAAGCGAGAATCTATTTATTACCGATAAACAAAAAGTTGATCTTATTAATATTTTGAGTGAAAAAGCTGGTGCTCAAGGAATGGTTTCAGGTCAATGGATAGACATATCAAATGAAAATCATGAATTAACTTTTGAAGATTTAAAGCAGCTGCATAGTCAAAAAACAGGGGATCTTCTTCTGGCAAGTTTTTTAATGGCGGTAAAATTAACTAATGCTTCAAATGATGATATTCAGAAAATTACTAACTTTGCAAAAAAAGTAGGTCTTGCTTTCCAAGTTAAAGATGATATTTTAGATGTCACTTCAACTACTGAGAAACTTGGTAAGCAGACACAAAAAGATTCTAATGAAGGAAAAAATACATTTCCCGCTCTTTTAGGATTAGAAGAATCAAAAGGGTATCTAAAAAAGCTTTGTGATTCTGCTCATGAAGATTTATTACAGATAAATAAAGATACGAGTCTATTAGATGACTTTTTAAAATATTTTGAATTAGGTGAATAATTTGGCAAAAGAAAGAGTTGATGTGTTACTTGTAAAACAAAATCTTTTTTCTTCTCGTGAGCAGGCAAAACGCTCAATAATGGCTGGAGAAATTTATAATCAGGATAATCTTAGGTTAGATAAGCCTGGAGAAAAAATAGATATAGATAGTCAGTTGCATGTAAAAGGCAAATCTATGAAATATGTTGGTAGAGGTGCATTTAAACTGGAAAAGGCATTAAAATCTTTTAATATAGATGTTAGCGAAAAAATATGTTTAGATATTGGTTCTTCAACTGGCGGTTTTACTGATGTTGCACTTCAAAATGGGGCAAAGAAAGTCTACGCTCTTGATGTTGGAACAAATCAGTTAGCTTGGAAGTTGAGAAGTGATCAAAGAGTTATAGTAATGGAAAAAGTTAATTTTAGATATAGTAAACCAGAAGATTTTACTCAAGGATTACCCGAGTTTGCTATGACTGATGTTTCTTTTATTTCTTTAGAATTAATTTTACCTCCGATGTTTAATATAATTCTTCCTAATTCTAGTGCAGTGTGCCTTATAAAGCCGCAGTTTGAGGCTGGACCTGAAAATGTTGGGAAAAATGGGATTGTTAGAGATAGAGAAGTTCATGAAAATGTAATAAAAAAAGTAATTAATTTTGCTTATAAAACTGGCTTTAATATATTGAATTTAGATTATTCACCAATAAAGGGTGGTGAAGGCAATATTGAATTTTTACTTCATATAAGTAAACCCTCTCTGGAAGAAAAAAATACTATATCTGGTAATATATCTATCGAAAATGTAATTAATAATGCATATTCTGATTTAAATAAATAGAGGTTAGTTATGTTAAAAGAACTTTTAATTAAGGATTTTGCAATTATCAATGAAGTTGATATCGAATTTCAAGATAAAATGACAGCGATGACTGGTGAAACAGGTGCTGGTAAGTCTATCATCATTGATGCACTAGGACTACTTACAGGCGGTCGAGGTTCAATTGAATTTATAAAAACAGGTGCTAAAAAGGCTATAATTCAGGGACTTTTTGATATTTCTGATAATGAAAATACTCAAAAAATATTGAATGAACAAGGTATTGAGTTTCAAGATTCAATGTTAGTTTTAAAAAGAGAATTTTCTACAAATGGTAGGAATGTCTGTCGTGCTAATGGTGAATTAATAAGTTTATCTGTGTTAGCTGAAATTGGTAGAACTCTGGTTAATATTCATGGACAAAATCAGAGTCAAGCATTATTGAATGAAGAAAATCATATTAAAATATTGGATAATTTTGCTTCTGATAAATTAAAAGAAAAAAAACTAGAGTATTTTAATAACTTTAAAGAATATAAAAAATTAGTACAAAAGCTCAAAAACATTCAAAAAAATGCACAAGAATTAGCCCAAAGAAAAGATATGTTAACTTTTCAAATTTCAGAAATAAACGATGCCCAACTACTGCCTGGTGAGGAAGACCAACTAATAGATCAAAGAAATCAGTTGGCTAATTTTGATAAAATTTCATTGGCTTTAAGAAATAGCTATACTCAGTTGTCAGATTCTATAGTCGATAATACGGGCAGTGTTATGGAAGAGCTAAGTGCGGTGTCTGAATATAATGATGAAATTAAACAAATTAATAATTCAGTAACAGATTCATATTACAGTCTTCAAGATGCAATGAGTTCAATTCAATCAATTATTGATAATTTGGATTATAACCCTCAGACATTGGATGAAATTCAAAAACGTTTACAGTTAATTCAAAGTTTGGAAAAAAAATATGGGCCTACGGTAAATGATGTTATTGAATTTGGCAATAATGCACAACAAGAGCTAACAGATATAACAGATGAAAATTCAGCACCGGAAAAAATTGAAGAAGAATTAAAAATACTTACTGAAAAATTAACCGTCCAATCAAAAGAAATTCATAAAATTAGAGTTAAAACAGCAACAGAACTTTCAAAAAAAATAAAATCAGAATTAGTTGATTTGTATATGGAAAAAGCCGAGTTTCAAGTTAAGTTTATAGAAACTAGTGAATTTATTGAAAATGGTAAAGAAGAAGTTAGTTTTGAATTAAAAACTAATCCTGGCGAAGAATTTAAATCATTAGTTAAAGTAGCTTCAGGCGGAGAACTTTCAAGGATTATGTTGGCTCTAGAAGTTATCATGTCTAAAACCCTTAATATTTCTACAATTGTTTTTGATGAGATTGATACTGGCGTGAGTGGACGAGTTGCACAAGCTATTGCAAATAAAATTTTTCTAATTGCACAAAATATTCAAGTTCTATGTATTACCCATTTGCCACAAGTTGCTGCTATGAGTAACATACAGCTATATATAAAAAAAGCAGCAACCAAAGATTCAACTTCGACTGCTGTTTATAAATTAAATGAAGAAAAACGCATAGAGATTATTGCCCAGATGTTATCCGGAATTAAGGTAACTGATTTGACAAGAAATAATGCTCAAGAATTATTAGAATTAGCTCATAATGAGCAAACAAAATTAATCAGCTAATTTTATATATTTTATATCATTGGTTTTTAAAATTCTAAAGACGTTGCCATTTGTATTGAATATAAATGTGTCATCGTCTTTTTTTGATACTAAAATACCATCTAATGAAATATTGTTTTTAAGAATAACATTAATCAAATATTTTGAATGGAAACTTTGATTAAGAAACTCTTTTATTTGATTTAAAGGCATTTGCTTAACTTTGGAATTCTGACCAGAAAAACTTAAATCGAAAGTTGAATAAAGCAAGTTCATTGTTTCATTGGTAATTGTGTCCTTGAAGTGTGATAAGTTAGTTGTTTTTAGTTCCATATTTAAAATCCCCCGAACATTTGTTTGTATAGATAAGTATACGAACTTTTGTTCGTATATGCAACTGTCTTTATTTTTTCTTAATATTTTTTTCTCTTTATTAAACAAAAGCCTTGAAATATAAATGGTTTTAGCCCAAAATATATATATTATATTTTTATAAAGAGTAGGGATAATATGTCTAAAGGAATGTTAATTGTTTTATCTGGTCCATCTGGTGTTGGTAAGGGAACCGTAAGAAAAGCAATGGTAAAAAAATCGCGTATAAAGTTTGATTATTCTATTTCGATGACGACTAGAAAGATGCGTCCTAGAGAAAGAGAAGGCGTTGATTATTATTTTCGTTCAAAAGAAGAATTTGAAAATGAAATAAAAAATGGTGGCATGTTAGAATATGCAAAGTATGTTGACAATTATTATGGAACTCCATTAAAATATGTACAACAAAAATTAGATGCTGGTCGAGATGTATTGTTAGAAATTGAAGTTAATGGTGCAATGCAGGTTCGCGAAAAAATGCCCGATGGAGTATTTATCTTTTTAACTCCGCCAGATTTGGGAAGTTTAAGAGAAAGAATTTCTCATCGTGGAACAGAAGATGATGCTACTATTGATAAAAGAATTGAAAAAGCTAGACAAGAAATAGAATTGATGTCACACTATGACTATGCGGTTGTAAATGATGAAATACCTAAGGCCGTTAGAAAAATTGAAAATATTATTCGTAGTGAACATTTAAGAGTTTCAAGAGTATATGATAGTTATAAGAAAGCAATAGGTGATAAAAAATGATTATAGATCCTTCAATTGATAAGTTATTAGATAATGTAAATTCACGCTATTCTCTAGCTGTACTTGCAGCTAAGCGTGCTCATGAATTGGAAAATGGTGATGTAGAGATGATTAGTAAGTATGAATCACCAAGAATTATTGGACAAGCATTTGAAGAAATTGCTGATGGAAAAATTGAAATAGATCCTGATTCAGTCATGCTTGAAAAAGAAGCTGAAAAAATGGATATTGAACAATTAGAAAATGAAAAAAAATAATATTTCAATCCTTCACTATATCGTGAAGGTTTTTTTGTAGGTGATAAAAATGATTGCAAAAGTTATTGTTGATATTCCAACTATGCAGACGAATAGGAGTTTTGACTATCTAATTCCTGAATCTTTAAACAATATTATTCAAATAGGTGTGAGAGTTGAAGTGCCATTTGGTAGAAGGAAAATTCAGGGATTTGTCGATGAAATTGTAGAAGACACAACATTTGATGGTGATTTAAAGCCGATTAGTAATGTTATTGATATTGAGCCTGTTTTGAATACTGAAATGTTAAAACTTTCAAAATGGATTGCAGACAAGACTTATTCCTTCAGAATATCAAGTCTGCAAACAATGCTACCAAGTGTTATGAGGGCAAAATATCATCAAATTGCAGTTGCATTAGATGAAAGTACAAAAAAAGACAACTTATTTCAAAATGGACAAGTAGAAATAAGCAGCAACCTTTCAAAAGATGAACTGTTAAGAGTAAAGCGATACAAGTCAAATGGACAAGTTGACATTATTTATTCTGTAGAAAATCAAGCAAAGAAAAAGACAATTAGTGTTATTAAAAATAGCAAATCTACTGATGAATTAATTGAGATAAAAAAGGGAATGACTAGAAAAAAGTCTCAATTAAAAGTCATTGATTATTTTATTGAACATATAGATAGCGTCATATCAATTAATGAGTTAACTAAATTATTAAATGTTACAAGAACCGTTGTTACAGCAACTATTAAAAATGGTATTTTTGAACAAAAAGAACTTGAGCAATATAGAACACCTAAAAATTTTTTTAATGAAAAAGTGAATAAGACTTATAGTCTTACTGAGGAACAAAATAAAGCTGTTAATCAGATTACTAATTCTATTGATAATAAAAAAAATGACATATTCCTGATTGAGGGAGTAACTGGTAGTGGTAAAACAGAAGTATATTTAAATTCTATACAAAATGCATTAGAAAAAGGCAAGACAGCTTTGATGCTTGTACCCGAAATATCTTTGACTCCTCAAATGGTAGAGCGAGTTTCACAAAGATTTCAAGATAAAGTTGCTGTTTTACATAGTGGTTTATCAAAGGGTGAAAGATACGATGAATGGAGAAGAATTGAAAGAAATGAAGCACAAGTAGTTGTTGGAGCAAGAAGTGCTGTATTTGCACCACTTGAAAATCTTGGAGTAATAATTATTGATGAAGAACATGAGTCAAGTTACAAGCAGGAAGAAAATCCACGTTATCATGCTAGAGATGTTGCTATATGGCGTGGAGAATATAATAAATGTCCCATTGTTTTAGGTAGTGCGACGCCAAGTTTAGAATCAAGAGCTCGAGCACAAAAGAATGTATACAAACTAATAAAAATGAAACATCGAGTTAATAATAATCAACTACCCCCTGTAGAAATTGTAGATATGAGAGATGCTAAAAATGCATCTGAATCAGGAGATCTTAGTGTAAAACTTATAAGTGCATTGAATGAAACACTTCAAAATGGGAATCAAGCGGTTTTATTATTAAATAAACGTGGATATTCATCATTTTTATTATGTAGAGAGTGTGGCTATGTATTTAAATGTCCAAATTGTGATGTTTCATTAACTGTTCATAAAGATAAAAATATTTTAAAATGCCATTATTGCGGTTTTGAAAGTTCAATACCTAAATATTGTGCTAATTGTAATAGTGAAAGATTACGTTCTCATGGTACTGGTACTCAAAAAGTTCAAGAGCAACTTAATAAATTATTCCCAGAAACTGGTGTATTAAGAATGGATGTAGATACAACATCTAAAAAAGGTTCGCATAGCAAAATATTAAATGAATTTGCAAATAAAAAAGCACAGATTTTGCTTGGAACCCAAATGATTGCAAAAGGGCTAGATTTTCCAGATGTAACATTAGTAGGAGTTATAAATGCAGATACTACATTAGCAATATCAGATTTTCGAGCTAGTGAAAAAACTTTTCAATTATTAACTCAGGTTAGTGGACGTGCTGGAAGAGCTGATAAAAGTGGTCAAGTGATAGTTCAAACTTATAATCCTGAACATTATGCTATTCGATTGGCTGCTAAACATGACTATGAAGAATTTTATAGACATGAAATGTTTATACGACATAGAAGTGATTATTCACCTTTTTATTATTCAACCTTAATTACAATTACTCATCAATATGAAAATCAGTCATTAAAAAAAGCGTATGAAATAAAAAAATATTTTTCTGATAAACTAGATGAAAATGTTATCATATTGGGTCCCACTCCAGCTATTATTTCTCGACTGAAAAACAGATATTACTACCAGATAACTTTGAAATATAAAAATAAATTACAGGTTCATAAAATGTTAACAGCATTATTAAATGAAACTCAAAAAGATATCAGTGAAGGATTTAGAATTTCAATAGATAATGAACCACAATAATATGAGGTGAAAAAATGACAAAAATAATTTTTATGGGAACTCCCCAATTTTCAGCAACAGTGCTAAAAGGACTGATAGATAATGACTATGAAGTAATCGCAGCAGTTACACAGCCAGATAAGCCAATAGGTCGAAAAAAAGTATTAGAAGAAACTCCGGTTAAAAAAGTTGCAAAAGAGTATGGAATTAAAGTATTACAACCCGATAAGCTTTCAGGTAGTGAAGAATTAAATGAATTAATAGCCTTAAAGGCTGATGTTTTAATAACTGCTGCTTATGGACAATTTTTGCCAATGAGCTTAATTAACTCAGTTACAAGTGCGGTAAATGTGCATGGCTCGTTATTACCAAAATATCGAGGAGGAGCACCTATTCAACGTTCAATAATGAATGGCGATAAAAAAACAGGTATCACGATAATGTATATGGTTAAAGCTATGGATGCTGGTGATATGATTGCTAAAGAAGAAGTTGAAATAACAAAAGATGATACTGGGGATTCAATGTTTGAAAAGTTAAGTTTAGTAGGGCGTAATTTATTATTAAAAACCTTACCAAGCATTATTGATGGTACAAATGAAAGAATAATACAAAATCCTGATGAAGTATCTATCTCACCCAATATTTCTAAAGAAGAAGAAAAAGTAGACATAAACGATTCTGCAGTTAATATAACTAATAAAGTTCGTGCACTTAATTCTAATCCAGGAGCTTGGATAACTTTAAATAAGCTCCATACTAAATTATGGAAAACAGAAGTTGTTGAAAATAATAGTAAAAATAAACCTGGAACAGTCATTGAAAAAAGTAAAAATAGTTTAGTAATAAAAGCAGGACAAGATGCTATTAAGATATTAAAATTACAACCTGCAGGGAAGAAGTCGATGGATATAGCATCATATTTAAATGGTTTCGGACGAGACATAGAGGTAGGTCAAATCATTGCTGAATAGTGCTAGATATAACGCTTTAAATATACTTGAAAAAATTTTAATAGATGAATCATATTCAAATATTGAAATTAATAACGTAATAAAAAGAGATAATTTAAGTTCAAAAGATGTAGCTCTTATGACAAATATTGTGTACGGAGTTTTACAACATAAGTTAACAATTGACTTTTATTTACAAGATTACTTAAAAGGTAAAAAAATTGATTCCTGGGTAAATATTTTATTGTTATTATCAATATATCAATTTGAATATCTTGATAAAGTACCTGATAGAGCAGTAATTTATGAATCAGTTGAGATTGCTAAAAAAAGAGGTAATCGTGGTATTGGTGGGTTTGTTAATGGAGTTTTGAGAAATTATCAACGAAACGGTCATAAAAATTTAAATATAATTAAAGATTATAAAAACAGACTAAGTGTTGAATTTAGTATGCCACTTTGGATAATTGAAAAGCTATCAAGTCAATTGGGAATGGATAAAACTGAAAATATAATTAAATCACTGAACCATTCTTCAAGATTATCTTTAAGAGTAAATACTAAAAAAATAAATAGAGATGAATTGATTTCTAAGTTAAGTAAAAAAAATATAGAAGTTCAAAAAAGTGAAATTTCGCCCTTTGGAATAATGACTTCAGATAATCGAGTAATTAATTCAGAAGAATTTTTAAATGGATTGTATACAATTCAAGATGAAAGTTCAATGCTAGTTGCACCCGCATTACAAGTGGAAAAAAACTCAAAAGTTTTAGATGCTTGCGCGGCTCCAGGCGGGAAAACTACACATATTGCCAGCTATTTAGATTCTAATGAAGAAGGATCTGTAACTGCATTAGATATTTATGATCATAAAGTAAAATTGATTGAAGAAAATGCTTATAGACTTGGGATGTCTGATTTAGTATATGCAAAAAAATTAGATGCATTAAATATAGAATCTTTAGATATGAGCTTTGATCGAATTTTAGTTGATGCGCCTTGTTCAGGATTGGGATTATTGAGAAGGAAACCTGAGATGAGATATTTTAGAAAACCAGAAGATATAAATGAACTAACTTTAATTCAAAAAGAAATCTTAAATTCTGTTTCTAAAAAATTAAAAATTAACGGGATTTTAGTATATAGTACATGTACTATTGTTGATGATGAAAATGAAAGAACAGTGCAGCAATTCTTAGAAAATAATGACAATTTTGAACAAATAGATGTTAAAAATGATATAGGTATTTCAAAGAATAAAATGGTAAAATTATATCCAGATGATTATGAAACTGATGGTTTTTTTATCAGTGCTTTTAAGCGCATCAAATAAGGAGTTATTATGAAAACTGCTTTTTTAAGTGACATAGGTCGAAAACGTCAATCAAATCAAGACTATGTAAATGTATTTACTAATATTCGTGGAGCTGTTTTGGGAATTGTAGCTGATGGAATGGGTGGTCATAAAGGTGGGGATGTCGCATCTGACATGGCTGTCTCACATATAGGACATGATTTTGAGCAGACTGATTTAAAAGACCTGTCAGCTTTAAAGGATTGGATAGTCAAAGAACTTCAAAAAGAAAATAATCGCATAATTGATGCTTCAAAACAGTTTAGTGATTTAAACGGAATGGGAACTACAATGGTTGGAGTAATTATTTATGAAGACAAAATGTTAGTTTCTAATGTTGGTGATAGTAGACTATATCTGTTGCGAAACCAAACACTAAAACAATTAAGTTTTGATCATTCGCTAGTAAATGAGCTAGTAGAATCAGGTGAATTAACTAAATCTGAGGCTAGAAATCATCCTCAAAAAAATATTATTACTCAAACACTTGGAGTTAATGAAAATGTTAAACCTGAATCTAATATTTTCAATTTTTTAAGCGATGATATCCTTTTATTGTGCTCAGATGGATTAACCAATATGGTAACTGAAGATGCAATTAAGGAAATTTTGACGAGCAATATTTCTTTAAAAGAAATGTGTAAAAAACTAATTCAAAAAGCTAATAATGCAGGTGGATTAGATAATATTACTGCATTAATTATAAAAAATGATATAAGAAAGGAGGATTAACATATGCAAGTAGGACAATTAGTTGCCGATCGATATAAGATAATTAGTGTTATTGGTGAAGGTGGAATGGCCAATGTGTATTTAGCTGAAGATACATTTTTACATCGAGAAGTTGCCATTAAGGCACTAAGAATGGATTTAAGAAACGATAGTTCAATTTTAGAAAGATTTAAAAGAGAAGCAATTTCAACAAGTGAACTATCTCATCCTAATATTGTAAATGTTTTAGATGTAGGTGTTGATCAAGGTACTCAATTTATGGTAATTGAGTATATTAAAGGTAAAACTTTAAAAACATATATTCGAGATAATTTTCCAATTCCGTATCAACGAGTGATTGATATGATGGAACAGATTCTTTCTGCTGTTAAAATTGCTCATGAGCATAATATTGTTCATCGTGATTTAAAACCTGAAAATATAATGGTAGATCATTATGGTAGAGTTAAAGTTTCAGATTTTGGAATAGCATTAGCACTTAGCGAACAACCAATCACACAAACTAATACAACCTTGGGTTCTGTTTATTACATGTCGCCAGAACAAACAAGAGGAAAAAAAGCAACGACCAAGTCTGATATATATTCGTTAGGAATAATTTTATATGAGATGCTTACAAAAAATGTGCCCTTTACTGGTGATTCTTCAGTTGCGATAGCCCTAAAACATTTTCGAACTCCTATGCCATTTGCAAGAGATGTTGATCCTCGCATACCTCAAGCTTTAGAAAATGTAATATTGAAAGCAACAGCTAAAGATCCAAATCAAAGGTATCAGACTGCTGATGAGATGGCAAAAGACTTAAAAACGACTCTGCTTTCAACTAGAGCCGGTGAACAAAGATTTGTTCCATTGGATGAATCATTAGAAGAAACAAAAGTGATGGAGCCAATAAATAGTAAAGCAAGTGATAAACCCAAAAAGAAAAAATGGTGGACTAAAAAGAAAATAGCTATTGCTAGTATTATTGGAATATTATTAATTATTATTTTAGGTGCTGTTTGGACTGATAGTAATCAAAAAGTAAATGTTCCTGACGTAAGTGATTTAACAAGAACTCAAGCTGAAGATGTCCTTGAAAGTAAGGGCCTTAAAGTTGGAGATATATATAAAGTTTACAGTAACTCTGTTAAAGAAGGACATATAATAAAATCACAACCTGAAATAAACAGTAAAGTTAAAAAAGGTTCTCAGGTTGATTTACAAATTAGTCGTGGACAAAAAAAATATCAGCTTGAAGATTATACAGAAAAAAAATATTCAACGATTTCAAGTGATCTAAGTAAAAAAGGATTTACAATCAAAAAAACGTCTGAATATTCGAGTAGTGTACCTAAAGGATATATAATTTCTCAAAGCGTTCCCGCTGGAGAAAAAGTTGTTCCTAATAATACGACAATTGAATTTGAAGTAAGTAAGGGTGAAAAAGATAAAAAAATTGCAGTTAGAGATTTATCACAATATACCTTAAAGAGTGCACAAGACTATGCAAACGAACAAGGATTTGTCCTTTCATCTTCTGAAGAATATTCAGACACAGTTGCACAAGGATTAGTAATTAGTCAAAATCCAGCAGCTGGAGCATATTTGATTAAGGGAGACAAATTAAGTGTGGTCATTTCTAAAGGGAAAGATCCTGCTAAGCAATTTGATACATTTACTAAAAATATTCAAATCCCATTTGATTCCAGTAAAGATCAAAATGAAATTCAGATATTTATTGGGGATGTTGATCATGACATTGAAGGTGCTCCAGCTCAGACATTTACAATAACTAGTAATAAGAATGTAGAGCTATCCTTTAAAGTTAAGACAGGACAAACAGGTAATTATCTTGTTAAACGTGATGGGCAAGTGATTATGAATGAAGTTGTAAAAAAATAAGAAAGTGATTACCGGTATTTAATTTGGTAGAAGGAAAAATTATAAGTTCAATCAGTGGATTTTATGATATTTTAAAAGAAGGAAAAGTTTATCGAACTAGGGCAAGAGGAAATTTTAGAAATAAGAGTATTAAGCCAGTTGTAGGAGATAATGTTGAGTTTGATGATAATGGTGATCAATTAGGATACTTAACTAAAGTATTGGATAGAAAAAATTTTTTAATTAGACCTCCAGTAGCTAATATCGATCAAGCTATAGTTGTTACTTCTGTAGTAGAGCCTGATTTCTCAGCAATTTTGTTAGATAAAATTTTATTGAATTTAGAAAAAAACTCTATAAATCCAATTATTTATATATCAAAAGAAGATATTGCTGGAGAAAAATTAGAAAAAGTAGTGAATATCATTAAGGATTATGAAAATATTTATCCTGTAATTTATGGTGAAACGATTAAATTAGAACAATTTCATAAAATTTTTAAAAACAAAGTAACGATTTTTACAGGACAAACAGGATCTGGAAAATCTACATTATTAAATAGAATAAATCCTGACTTGAAACTAGAGACAGCAGAAATTTCTTCAACTCTAAACCGTGGTAAGCATACCACTAGGCAAGTTAATCTTTTTAGTTTTAATGAAGGGCTAGTAGCTGATACTCCTGGTTTTTCTTCTATAGATTTAAGAGATATACAACTAGAAGAGCTTCAATATTTATATCCAGATTTTATAAAATATCAAAGTGAATGTAAATTCAGAGGTTGTACTCATATTAATGAACCAAATTGTGCGGTAAAAAATGAGCTGGAAAACAAAAATATATCAATTATTAGATATAATGATTACAAGACAATAAGAAAAGAACTAGAAAATAGAAAGAAAATTTATAAAAGGGAGAAATAATTATGAAAATAGCACCTTCAATTTTAAGTGCAGATCAAATGAATATGGGAAGAGATGTAAAAGCAGTTTCTGAGGCAGGAGCTGATTTAATTCACGTTGACATCATGGATGGACATTTTGTATCAAACATTACTTTTGGAATGGGAATTATTAAAGCGTTAAAAGCAGTAACTGAAACTCCATTAGATGTACATTTAATGATTGATCATCCCGAACCATATTTACCTATTGCTGTTGAAAATGGTGCAGATATGGTCTTAATCCATGCAGAAGCAACTCCACATATTCATGGGGCAATTCAAACAATACATAATTTAGGTGCAAAAGCGGGAGTAGTAATTAATCCTGGAACTCCTGTAGATTCAATTATTCCTGTACTATCAATTGTTGACCAAGTGTTGATTATGACTGTAAATCCTGGATTTGGTGGTCAAAAATTTATTAAAGAAATGACAAAAAAAATAACCCATCTAGATCAATTAAGACAAACTAACTCTGATTATAGTTTTGAAATTGAAGTGGATGGCGGAGTTGATGACAAGACTGTAGGTTTGTGTAAAGATGCTGGTGCAGATATTTTTGTTGCCGGTTCTTATGTGTTCGGTGGTAATTTGGAAGAAAGAATAAAGTCACTTCGAGTGGAGTAAATAATGAAAATAGTAAATATTTTATTAGGTGGTCCAAAAAGCGAATATCCTAAAGAATTACTTACTAATCCCAAAGAAATATCTGGAGAATGGGTTGCTGCAGACCACGGTACTGCTTATTTATTAAAAAATAATATTATCCCTAAATATTCTGTTGGAGATTTTGATTCTAGCAGTAAAGATGAATTAAATTTATTTGAGGAAGCTATAAAGAACATAATAAAAGTTCCAGCTGAAAAAGATTTTACGGATTCTCAATTAGCTTTAAAAACTGTAATTAAAAATTTTGAATTTGATGAAATTCATGTTTATGGAGCTACTGGTGGTAGAATTGATCATTTGTTGGTTAATCTATTTTTAGGTACTGATAAGAACTTTACCAATATAATTGAAAAAGTTAAATTAATAGATACAGGTAACTATATCGAATTTTTTACTCCTGGATACCACACTGTTAAGAAATTAGCGAAAATGAAGTATGTTGGATTTGTAAATATTGGACCAGTTAAAAATTTAAATTTAATTGATAGTAAATATTTACTTAAGAACAATACATCACAAGTTCCTATTAGCTGGGCAAGTAATGAATTCGTGAAAGATACAATTAATTTTAGTTTTGATGAAGGCTCAATTTTAGTAATACAAAGTAAAGATTCAGACAAAAAAAAAGACTAGCTTAGCTAGTCTTTTTTATACGCGTGTAACTTTACCAGATTTAAGTGCACGAGCTGAAACCCATACACGTTTTGGCTTACCATCAACTAAGATGCGAACTTTTTGCAAGTTTGGCTTCCAAGAGCGTTTTGATGAGTTCAAAGCGTGTGAACGCTTGTTACCAAAAGTAGTCTTACGACCAGTGATAAAATCTTTTGCCATGGGACACAACCTCCTTTGGCTACATGTTTTCTTTTATAAATTCACTTAAATAATTTATCACAATAAAAAGATTTTTACAAGTACCTGTAAAGGAAAATCACTTGTTAGTATGTTTTTTATTTTATTTAAAAAATAAAATCCTAATATTAAAGTATTTTGATAAGTTAGAATTGTATGCTAATATATCTATTGAATTATTACTTTTACTACATAGTAAAGGAGACAATTATGTCTGTAACTATTAATACAAAATATGGGAAAATAGATATTTCCAACGATGTTATTTCAACTATTGTTGGTGGTGCGGCAACTGACATTTATGGTGTTGTTGGAATGGCAAGCAGAAATCAAATTCGTGACGGTGTTAATGATATTCTGCGTCGAGAAAATTACGCCAAGGGTGTTGTTATCAAGCAAAATCAAGGTAATGTAATTGTTGAAGTGAACATCGTAGTCGGTTATGGTGTTAAAATATCTGAAGTGGCTAGAAATGTTAAAGATAAAGTTAAATTTAACTTAGAATCAATGCTTGGTATGAAAGCTGAGTCTGTTAATGTTGTTGTACAAAGTGTTAAAGTTATCGAAGAAAAATAATAAATTTGTTCTTATTGGGAGGACATTCTCTTGAGTCTTAATGTTATTACAAAAAATGAATTTTCTGATATGATTCGTGTTGCATCACGTCGATTAGGTGATAATGCTGAATTTGTAAATTCGTTAAATGTTTTTCCTGTTCCAGATGGTGATACAGGTACAAATATGAACCTTACTTTTCAAAGTGGATTTAAGTCAGTTAATGAATCTGATAAGGATACTATTGGAAATCTGGCTCAAGCTTTAGCCAAGGGGCTTTTAATGGGAGCCCGCGGTAACTCTGGTGTAATTACATCGCAAATTTTCCGTGGATTTGCTAAAAGCTTAGAGGGAAAAGATACTATTGATGCTAAAGATTTAGCCACAGCTTTTACTGATGGCGTTAAAACATCTTATAAAGCAGTAATGAAACCTGTTGAAGGTACTATCTTGACAGTTGCTAGAGTTGGTGCTGAATATGGTGAAGAATCTGTAAAAAAAAGTGACGATATAAATGATTTATTAAAAGCAGTTGTTGAGGGATCAAAAAAAGCATTGGCTCAAACCCCAGAATTATTACCAGTTTTAAAAGAAGTTGGTGTTGTGGATTCAGGTGGACAAGGATTAGTATTTATATATGAAGGTTTTTTAGAAGGACTTTCAGGAGAGACTGTTGAGAGCGAATACTATCAACCTGATACTCAAGAGATGGACGAAATGGCTAAAGCTACACATCATCAATCTGTACAGGGACACTTTACCACAGAAGAAATTGTAAATGGTTATTGTACTGAAATGATGGTTGAATTAGGAAAAAATGCCACATCAAATGATAAATTTGAATATGAAAGTTTCAGAAACTATCTAAATGATATTGGCGATTCTTTACTTGTCGTCTCTGATGATGAAGTTGTAAAAGTCCATGTCCATACTCAATTTCCTGAAAGAGTGTTTAGTTATGGACACAGATACGGTGATCTAGCAAAAATAAAAATTGACAATATGAGAATTCAACATGAAACAATTTTAGACGGTGATACTTCAAAAGAAGCATCAGTTGCGACTGAAACTAAACCTGCTACTGAATATGGGGTAGTCGCAATAGCTTCAGGAAATGGCTTGAAAGAACTTTTTGAAAGCCTTGGAGTAACTTATGTTATAAGTGGAGGACAAACAATGAATCCTTCAACGAATGATATAGTGAATGCAATTGAGAAGACAAATGCAAAACAAGTTATTGTTTTGCCAAATAACGGTAATATTTTAATGGCTGCCAATCAAGCAGCCGAGTTAGTAGATATTCCAGTGGCTGTTATACCTACAAAAACTATTGCTCAAGGAATGACCTCTATGATTTCATTTAACCCAGATGCTAGTCTAGATGAAAATAATGAAAATATGAGTGATGCTATCTCAACAGTTACAAGTGGTCAAATAACTCATGCAATAAGAGATACAGAAATTGATGGATTAAAGATTGTTAACGGCCATTTTATGGGGATAGTTGATGGAAAAATTGTCACAGAAGATGCAGATATTGAAAAAACTGCTATCAATATGGTTGATAAAATGGTTAATGATGAAAGTGAAATTGCTACAATTTTAATCGGTGAAGATGGAAATGATGAACAGGCTGAGTCTATTGCTCAAATGATTGAGTCTAAATATCCTGATATTGAAACTGAAATTCATCAAGGTGATCAACCTGTATATCCTTATTTAATTGCAGTAGAATAATTACTAAATAAGACAATCAAAGATATGGTTGTCTTATTTTATTACATTAGAGGTATTATTATGAAGTCGCTAAATGATAATGTAAAAGTTTTAAAGGGCGTAGGTGATCGTAAAATAAGTATTTTACAGAGCTTGGGAATTGAAACAATTTATGATTTACTTTATTATTTTCCGTTTAGATATGAAGATTTAATGGTTAAATCACTAGATGAAATAATTGGCCAAGAAAAAACTGTGATTAGTGGTGTAGTTGCTAGTGAACCAGTTGTCAGTAGGTTTGGTTATAAAAAAAGTCGAGTTAATGTTAGATTATTGGTTGATAATGAGTCAATTATGGTTACCTTTTTTAATCAGCCTTGGATGAAAGAAAAATTTAATACTGGTGAACAGGTTCAAGTTTATGGTAAGTGGGATCAAAATCGTCGTTCTTTAACAGGAATGAAAGTTTTAAATTTAAAAGACGAAGATGATACAGTGGATTCAATTTATTCAGTTAATAAAAATATTCGTCAAAGTACATTAAAGACACTGATAAAACAAGCATATGATGAGTATATTGATGTTATTTATGATTACTTACCAGATAACTTGATTAAAAAATATAAACTTGTACATGAAAAGCAATTAATAAAAGGAATGCATTTTCCTGATTCAGTTGAAGAAACTGAAAATGCACGAAGAACCGCTAAATTTCGTGAGTTTTTTTTGTTTGAGTGTGGAATGCAGAATATTAAAAATATAAATGAAATTTCAAAAGCTGGAATATCTCTGAATTATGATCGAGAAATTATCAAAGAATTTATAAACTCGTTACCGTTTGAATTAACAAATGATCAAAAAAAAGTAACACAAGAAATTCTTGATAATATGAACTCAAGTAAGCATATGAATAGGTTACTTCAAGGCGATGTTGGAAGTGGTAAAACAATTATAGCGACAATTGCCTTATTTGCAGCAGTAACTGCTGGATACCAAGCGGCTTTAATGGTTCCAACAGAAATACTAGCAGAACAGCATTTTAATAAAATATTTAAAATGTTAAGTCCATATAATGTTACTGTAGATTTATTAGTCGGGTCCTTATCGATTAAAAAAAGAACTGAAAAAATTGAAAATTTAAAAAATGGTAAAACTAATATTATCATTGGTACACATGCTTTAATTCAAAAAGATGTTAAATATAAAAATCTTGGATTAGGTATAATTGATGAACAACATAGATTTGGAGTACAGCAAAGAAAAGAGTTGCGATTAAAAGGTGAAAATTCAGATATATTAGCCATGACGGCAACTCCAATACCCAGAACTTTGGCTATAACAACTTATGGCGATATGTCACTTTCAATTATTAAAGAGTTACCTAAAGGAAGACTGCCTGTGGAAACTTATTGGTTGAGAACAAATAAATTAGAACAACTGTATCGATTTGTAAAAAGAGAGTTACAAAATAATTCTCAAATTTTTGTTGTAACACCATTGATTTCTGAGTCAGAAAAGATTGATCTGATTAATGCAGAAGAAATATATGAAAAATTCCAAAAAATTTACGGTCAAGATTACAAAGTTTCACTTCTTCATGGACAAATGAATTCTCAAGAAAAAGACGAAATTATGAGTGATTTTGAGAAAAAAAATATTGATATTTTAGTTTCGACTACAGTCATTGAAGTTGGTGTTGATATTCCTAACGCAAGTGTTATGGTTATATTCGATGCAAATAGATTTGGATTATCACAATTGCACCAGTTACGTGGTAGAGTTGGAAGAGGAGATAAGCAGTCTTATTGTATTTTGATTGCAGATCCAAAAAATGAAATTGCAATAGAGCGAATGAGAATTATGACTGAGTCAAACGATGGGTTTAAACTTGCACAAAAAGATTTGGAGCTACGTGGACAAGGAGATTTGTTGGGTAGTCAACAATCCGGATTGCCAAATTTTAAGGTGGGAAATCCTGTGACTGATTTTAATGTGTTGCAAATAGCTCAACAAGAAGCACAAATTATTTTTGAAATGGATCCATATTTAGACAATGATAATCATAAAATGATAAAATCTTATTTAGAGCGAAAAATGAAATCCGCTGGAAATTTTGACTAAGGTTAGGAAATGAGTATGAAAATAGCTGTAGACGCAATGGGTGGCGATAATGCACCTAAGGTTGTTATTGAAGGTGTGGAAAATGCAAGAGATAAGTATGATGATTTAACGTTCACACTATATGGAAAAACAGAAGAAATAAAAAAGTATTTAAAAAATGAAAAAAATATCCAGATTGTACAATCTGATGAAGAAATTCTTGGTACTGATGAGCCAGTTAAGGCAATTAGAAAAAAGAAAAATTCTTCAATGGTTATGGCAGCCAAATCTGTAAAAGATGGTGAAAATGATGCTCTATTTTCATTAGGAAATACTGGAGCATTACTAGCTGCAGGAATTTTTGTAATTGGAAGAATAAAAAAAATTGAAAGACCAGCTTTAATGACAACTTTACCGGTTGCAAATTCAAATAATGGTGTTTTATATTTAGATGCTGGAGCAAACGCAGAGGCTAAAGTTAATTATTTAGAGCAGTGGGCTTTAATGAGTATTTTTTATGCAAAAGAAATCAAAAAAATTAAAAACCCTCGAGTTGCCTTATTAAACAACGGAGAGGAATTTGATAAGGGAGATGACTTGCATAAAGAAACTTATCAAAGACTCTCAGAATTAAGCGACATTAATTTTATTGGTAACATTGAATCAGATAAAATTTTAACTGGTATGGCCGATATAATTGTAACGGATGGATTTACAGGAAACGCTGCTTTAAAAGCTACTGAAGGTACTTCAAAAATAATCATGTCTCTACTTAAGCACTCACTTCTTGAAAATGGATTAATTACAAAATTAGGTGCAGCAATTATTTCTCCATCTCTTAAGGGAATGAAAGAAATGTTTGATACTTCTAAATCAGGAGGAGCTGTTTTGATAGGTTTAAAGGCTCCAGTTGTAAAAGCTCATGGAGCGGCCGATTCTCGAGCAGTGTTTTATACAATTGAGCAAATAAGAGAAATGCTTAATAAAAAAATTATTAATAAGGTTAATGAATATTATAATGATTAAGTAAGTATGGTATTATATTGATTACTAATTAAGAAAACAGGTGAAATTATGTCTGAAGAAGAAATTATGAATAAGATTGTTGAATTAGTATCTGATAGATTTGAAGTAGATGCTGAACAAATAAATGCCAATACAAATTTTAAAGAAGATTTAGATGCTGATTCAATTGATTTAGTCGAATTTTCATTAGAACTTGAAGATGAGTTTGGTAATGAAATATCGGATGAAGATGCTGAAGATATTAAGACTGTCGGACAAGCAGTTGAATATATTAAAAATCATCAATAAAAGAGCCAGAGAGGCTCTTTTTTGTTATTTAAAATCTTCAATATTAGCTGTAAAAAAGGTATAATATAAATATTTGAGAGGAGTCTGAAAATGATAGATCCTGAATTTACAAGTAGACTACATAGTGAGTATAATATTGAGTTTAAAAATCATAATTTGTTAGAAACTGCTTTGACACATTCTTCATATGCAAATGAGCATCAAGAGTTAAATATTGATGATTATGAGCGCTTAGAGTTTTTGGGAGACGCTGTTTTAGAGTTAACAATATCGGAATTTTTATTTAAATCATTTCCAGATATTGCTGAGGGTAATTTGACTCGACTACGTTCTGCAATTGTTTGTACAGCAAGTTTTTCAAGATTCTCTAGAGAAGTAGGAATAGATAAGTATATTCAACTAGGAAAGGGTGAAGAAAAACAAGGTGCAAGAAATAGAGACTCTTTACTAGAAGATGTTTTTGAGGCTTTTAATGGAGCTTTATATTTAGATCAGGGACAAGCCAAGGTGGTTGAATTTTTAGAAAAAGTTGTTTTTCCTAAAATAGAAGCTGGTGAATTTTCTGATAAAAGTGATAATAAAACACTATTGCAAGAAAAACTTCAAAAAGATGGCTCTGTTGATATTGAATATCGTGTTATATCTGAAACTGGTCATGAGCATGAGAAAAAGTTTTCAATAGGGTTAGTAGTTAATGGGAAAATGATTGCACAGTCTGAAGGAAATAGTAAGAAAAGTGCTGAAGAAAGTGCAGCTAAGATTGCATTAAACAAACTGAATTTGAATTAAAAGTAACTAGATAGGAGAATTTGATGCCGTTAAAATCATTGACATTAAATGGATTTAAGTCCTTTGCTGATAAAACTAAAATTGAATTCACCTCAGGTATTACAGGAATAGTTGGGCCTAACGGAAGCGGTAAAAGTAACATTACTGAAGGAATTCGTTGGGTAATGGGGGAACAGTCAGCCAAAAGTCTTCGTGGAGATAAAATGGTTGATGTTATTTTTGCAGGTAGTTCTGTGAGATCTACGATGAATAGAACAGAAGTAATATTTGAATTTGATAATTCAAATAGAGACTTAAAAACTGATTTTGATAATGTTGTTATTAAAAGACGTCTATTTAGAGATGGAACTTCTGAATTTTATATAAATAACAAAAGTTGTCGATTAAAGGATATAACTGAATTATTCATGGATTCTGGATTAGGTAGAGAATCTTTTTCGATTATTTCTCAAGGTAGAGTAGAAGCAATTTTTAATAGTAAACCAGTAGAAAGAAGAACTATTATTGAAGAATCTGCTGGAGTTGCATTATATAAACAGAAAAAACATGAAGCAGAACTAAAATTAACCGATACAGACGATAATTTGAATCGTGTATCGGATATTTTGCATGAATTATCTTCTCAAGTTGAACCACTTAAAGAACAGGCAAGTATAGCTAATGATTATTTAAATCAAAAAAATGAATATGATAAGATATATAAACAAATTTTAGCTGTAGAAATTAACGATTTAAATAATTCACTTAAAGGCCATTCTCAAAAATCTGCTGAAATAAAAAATACATTAAAAAAAATTGACGAAAATGTAAAAAAATCAGATGAACTTGTGAAAAAAAATCGAAATGAAATTTCAAGATTATCTGAAACTTTAGACCAAAAAAATAAAGAACTTCTAGAAAAAAGTCGCCAATTAGAAATAATTAATGGTCAAAAAGCGGTTACTGAAGAAAGAAACGATTTTAACAACAAGAATAAAGAACAACTTAAACAACAAATTGATAATCTAACTTCAGAAACCAAAAAATTAGAAGTTGAAATAGGAACTGAAACAAAAGAATATGACAAAGCAAAACAAGAAGTAGATAGTCTAACTGAAAAATTAAATGAGATTCTCGATTCAAAAAATAAAACACCTGATGTAATAAAAGAAGAAATTGAGACTCTTCGTGGTGATTATCTAAATGCTTTGCAAGAACAAACAACAAATAGTAACAACACTAATTTCTTAAACACTCAAAAGAAAAGAATTGAAAATTTAGTTGGTAATTCTCAAGTTGATTTAAAGGAATTAATTGAGAAAAGAAATAAAAAGCAATCAGAAATAGATGCTCTTATTGATAGCAGAAAAAAATTCGAAGTAAATAATTCTGAATTAATTAACAATTTTAAAAAAAATCAGATTGACAGTGAATATTTAAGCGAACAAATTAAAGAAACTCAGACAACCTATATGAATGAGTTGGGTAAGTTACAACAAGTTAGTGCAAAGAAAAAGGCGTTAGAAGAATTATCTAATGATCATGCAGGGTTCTTTCAAGGTGCAAAAAGTATTTTAAATAATACTGATAAACTTTCAGGAGTAATTGGAGCTGTAGCTGAATTAATTAAAGTTCCAAAGGAATATCAATTAGCTATTGAAGTAGCTTCTGGAAATCAACTACAATCAATTGTGACTAAAGATGAATCCTCAGCAAAAAGTGCTATTTCTTTCTTACGTAAAGGCAATTATGGACGTGCTACTTTTTTACCAAAGGATATAATTAGATCAAAGAAAATAGATAAAAAAGTTCTTAGATTGTCATCAGATTCAGGATTTATAGGAATTGCATCTGAGTTATTAGAATATGATAATAGTGTTAAAAATATTGTGGAAAATATTTTTGGCAATTTATTAATCGTGGATAGTTTAGATAATGCTGTTAAAATTGCTAAGAGTACGGGACATCGATTTAGAATTGTAACAATACAAGGAGATATTTTAAGTCCAGGTGGATCTTTAACCGGTGGACATATTAAACAGCGTGGTAACAGTTTACTAAGTCGTAATCAAGAAATAGATGATTTAAACAAAATAATAAAAGATTTACAGTTAAAATCAGATAACTATCAAAAGAAATTGAATCAGTTAACTGAAGAAAAAAATGAAACAGAAAAAAGAATCGATTCTGAAAAAAACGAGATTCAAGAGTTTGAAAGTAAAAAACGGGATTTTGATCAAAAAGTATCAAAATTAAAAGATGAGCAGCAAAGAATTAATCAAGATATCAGTTCAATTGAATATTCATTAAAAAGTAATGAAAAAGAATTAAAAGAAATAAGTGAAACACTTATAAAAAATGAAAAAAATGAAGCATCAATCTCTAAAAAAATTATAGAAATAAAAGAATTAACTGAAGAAAAAAATAATTTATTAAATAATTTTAGTCAAGAGCAAGCTGTAATAAACCAAAGGGCTCAAACATATCAAACTCAAATTGCAGTTTCCAATAATAATTTAGAAAATAAATCTACGCTTTTACGTCGTCAAAAAAACGAATTAAAAAAAGTGAATGCTAACTTACTTGATACACAGGCTCAACTTGATAAGCTAGAAAGTGAACAAAATGAGTTAGTAAATTTGGATCAAAATAGTAAAAAGCAACTTGAAGATTTGACACGTCAGGTAAAAGAATTAAGAAAAAGTATCGATGATTTAAAAGTTAAAAGATCTGTTTTAGAGAATAAATCAGAAGAGTTATCCCAAGAAGCTAGTAGAAATTTTGAACTTCAAAAAAGGGCTAGTGAAGAACAAGAGGATATAGCGATTGAATTAACAAAAACTAATAATGGAATTGATAGCCGATTAGATATTTTAAGTCAAGAATATAATATTTCTTTTGAGGAAGCATTTGCTAAAATTGATATCAACGATATTGATATTAATGCACTCAAAAAAGAAGTTAAATTACTAAAAATGGGAATTTCTGAATTGGGTGATGTTAATATTTCTTCAATTGCCGAATATGATAAAGTTAAAGATAGATATGAATTTTTGAATCAACAAGAAGAAGATCTTTTAAGTGCTCGTGAACAACTAAAAAATACCATGTCTGAAATGGATGAAGAAGTTTCTAGAAGATTTAAAGAGACTTTTGATGCTGTAGCCGCTTCTTTTGAAGTTATTTTTCCAGAAATGTTTGCTGGAGGAAGGGCAAAACTTGTACTAACCGATCCTGATAATTTATTAGAAACGGGTATTGAAATTATTGCTCAACCGCCTGGAAAGAAATTTCAGCGTTTAAGTTTGTTATCTGGTGGTGAAAGAGCACTTACAGCAATAACATTATTATTTGCAATTATTAAGGTAAAACCTGTTCCATTTTGTATTCTTGATGAAGTTGAAGCTGCTTTAGATGATGCTAATGTTTATCGATTTGCCAAGTATTTGAATAAGTATGATGATAATACTCAATTTATAGTCATTACGCATCGTAAAGGTACTATGATGAATGTTAATAGATTATATGGAGTATCGATGGAAGAATTAGGTGTGTCGAAAATGGTATCAGTTGAAGTTAAAGAAAATAATTAGGTGATAATATGGGCTTATTTGATCAAATAAAAAAAGCAATAGTAGGTAAAAATGAAGAGTCAGTTGAAGAAGTAAAAAAAGTTCCGTCTACTGATACTGATGAAGAAATTGAAAAAAAAGATATTAAAGTTTCTCAAAAAAATAATGAGGAAAATGCAGATATTGATAATTCATCTGAAGAAACCGAAAAATACAATGATGGTTTGGAAAAATCACGTTCGACATTTAGTAGCAAGATTAATTCCTTTTTGGCTAATTTTCGCTCTGTAGATGAAGACTTTTTTGATAATTTAGAAGAAGTATTAATCGAATCAGATGTTGGTTATGAGACAGCGATACGAATATCTGAAGAGCTTAGAGAAGAGGTTAAACTACAAAATGCTAAATCTAAAGAAGATGTGTCAAATGTAATTATTAAAAAATTAGTAGATATATACGAAGAAAATGACACTGACAATAGTCTAAACTTCTCTGATACTGATGAGCCAACTGTGATTTTATTTGTTGGTGTCAACGGAGCAGGAAAGACTACAACTATTGGAAAACTCGCACATAGATTTGAACAGCAAGGAAAAAAAGTTTTACTTGCTGCTGGCGATACATTTAGAGCAGGCGCTATAGAACAATTACAAGAATGGGGCAAAAGGATTAATGTCCCTGTTGTTGCATCTAAAGCACAGACAGACCCTGCTTCAGTTGCATTTGATGCAGTAAAGAAGGCAAAAGAAGAAAATTTTGATATTTTACTTGTAGATACTGCTGGAAGACTACAGAATAAGGAAGGATTAATGCGTGAGTTGGAAAAAATCAAGAGGGTTATAACTCGTGAATTACCAGCAGCACCTCATGAAGTCCTTCTTGTTCTTGATGGTACAACAGGGCAAAATGCTATTAACCAAGCTCGACAATTTAACGATACAACCGAAGTTTCTGGAATAGTTTTGACTAAGCTAGATGGTTCTTCACAAGGTGGTATAATTTTTGCAATAAAAAATGAATTACATATTCCAGTAAAATTAGTTGGATTAGGTGAACAAATGGATGATTTACGTGATTTTGATTCTGAAAAATTTGTCTATGGTATGTTCAAAGACTTAATTTCGGAGAATAATTAATGCAACTAGAAAAAAATGAACAGATGAATATTCTATTTAATTTTTATTCGAAATTATTAACAAAAAAACAACGTGAATATATGAATTTGTATTATGTTGAGGATCTTTCCTTAGGGGAAATTTCAGAACAATACAATGTGAGTAGACAAGCAATTTATGATAACTTAAAGAGAAGTGAAGAAATACTCTTAGCATATGAAAAAGATTTAAAATTAGTAAAGAATATGCAAGATGAAAATAAATTGGCTAATCAATTACTGGAATATGTGAATGCTAATTATAGCAGTGACGATGAACTTGTTAATATGGTGAAAAGACTAAATGATTTATCAAATCGATAGTAAGCGAGGATTAAAATGGCTTTTGAAGGATTAAGTGAAAGATTACAAAAAACTTTTTCAAGACTTCGTGGAAAAGGAAAAATAAGCGAATCTGATGTCAAAGAGATGATGCGTGAAGTTAGATTAGCTTTACTTGAAGCTGATGTAAACTTTGATGTTGTAAAAAAATTTGTAAAAACTGTTAGTGAACGTGCTGTTGGAAGTGAGGTTCTTGAAAGTTTAACCCCATCTCAACAAGTAATTAAAATTGTTAATGAAGAATTAACTAAGGTTATGGGACAAGAAGCTGTTCCATTAAACAAATCAACTCATATTCCGACAATTATTATGATGGTCGGATTACAAGGTGCTGGTAAGACTACAACAGCAGGAAAACTTGCAAAATATTTAAAAAATAATGAAAAAGCAAGACCACTTTTTATTGCAGCTGATATATATAGGCCAGCGGCAATTGAACAATTAAAAACAGTTGGTAATCAAATTGAAGTTCCTGTTTTTGAAGAAGGAACAGAAAAAAAACCTGTAGATATTGTTCGTGATGGATTAAAAGTAGCTGATGATAATAAAAATGATTACATAATTATTGATACTGCTGGACGTTTAGAGATTGACGAAGAATTAATGAATGAGCTAAAAGAAATTAAAGAATTAGCTCAACCAAACGAAATATTATTTGTAGCCGATTCAATGACTGGACAAGTTGCTGCAAAAGTAGCTGATGGATTCAACAGTCAATTAGGTATTACAGGTGTTGTATTAACCAAATTAGATGGTGATACTCGTGGTGGTGCTGCTTTATCAATTAGAGAAGTAACTGGTAAACCAATTAAATTTATTGGTCAAGGTGAAAAATTAGATCAGTTAGAAGTATTTCATCCAGAAAGAATGGCTAGTCGTATCTTAGGAATGGGAGATATGATGAGCTTAATTGAAAAAGCTCAAGCTGATTATGATGAAAATCAAGCTCAAAAGATGGCTCAAAAGATAAAAGAAAACTCTTTTGATTTTAATGATTTTATCGATCAAATGGATCAAGTTTCTAAAATGGGACCTCTTGACGAGATAATGAAGATGATTCCCGGAATGGCTAATAATCCTGCTGTTGCCAATATTAATTTTGGTGAGAAAGATATGGCACATTTAAAAGCTATAGTTTATTCTATGACACCACAAGAACGTGAAGAACCAGATCTTTTAAATCCTTCTAGAAGACGCAGAATCGCTGCTGGTTCAGGTAGGAATATTCAAGAAGTTAATCGTATGATTAAACAATTTAAACAGGCAAGAGACATGATGCATCAAATGAATAAAGGTAACATGTCTGGAATGGAGCAAATGTTTGGAAATGGGATTCAAGGTCGTATGGGAAAAATGGCAATGAATTCTATGATAAAACGTACAAAGAAAAATAAAAAGAAACGTATGAAAAAAATAAAAAGATTTAAATCTTAAGTGTAAAGAAAAAACACTTTACACTTAACGAAAAATTTTATATAATATTTTTTGTTAAGTTTTAGGAGGAAATATATATGTCAGTTAAAATCAGAATGAAAAGAATGGGTAGCAAATTAAAACCATTTTATAGAGTTGTTGTTGCTGATTCACGTGCACCTCGTGATGGACGTTTTATTCAAGAAGTTGGTTATTATAACCCATTAAAAGAAAATGAAATTAAACTTGATGAAGAAGTTATTATGGACTGGTTAAAAAAAGGTGCTCAACCTTCAGATACTGTTCGCAACTTACTTCAAAAACAAGGTGTTATGAAGAAATTTCATGAATACAAAATGTCAAAATAATTGATAAATAGGATCTGATAAGACTTAAAAAGTTTTATTTTGGTCCTTTTTATTTATCTAAATAAAGTAGGATTAGTATGACAAATAAAGAAAAATTATTTAATGTTGGAAAAATTGTAGGAACGCATGGTATTAAGGGAGAATTAAAAATTGCCTCAATAACCGATTTTCCTGAAAAAAGATATCAAAAAGAAAATGTTTTATATATAGAAAATAAAGAAGTCCCCGTTACTATTGAATCCGTTAGAATACATAAAGGTAATTATTTATTGAAATTTATGGAAATAAATAATTTAACTGAGGCGGAGAAATTTAAAGGGAAAACTTTAAAATCAATTCATGAAAATGATGAATTAAAAGAAAATGAATTTTATTACAGTGATATTATTGGCTTAGGGGTTGTAGATAATAAGTTAGGTGAAATAGGAGAAATTTCAGAAATTTTATCTCCTGGGGCAAACGATGTATGGGTAGTAAAGTCCAAAAAATACAAAGAAGTACTAATACCATATATTCCATCAGTCATATTAAATGTAGATTTGACTAAAAAAATAGTAACTGTAGATATTCCGGAAGGGTTAATTGATTGATGAAGATAGATATTTTAACGATTTTTCCAAAAATGTTTAATACCTTAAATGAGTCATTGATTGGTAAGGCACAAGAAAAAAAACTTGTGGAAATTAATACTGTTGACTTTAGAGATTATACTGATAATAAACATAATACTGTAGACGATTCACCATATGGTGGTGGAGCAGGTATGTTATTACAAGCACAACCTATTTTAGATGCATTTGATGCATTAGAGAATAAAGATATTAAAAAAAGACGAGTAATATTGTTAGACCCTGCAGGTAAGAAATTTGATCAGAAAATGGCACAAGACTTTGCTGAATCTGACAATTTAGTTTTTATTTGTGGACATTATGAAGGGTATGACGAAAGAGTAAAGAGCGTTGTTACTGACGAAGTTTCAATTGGAGACTATGTAGTGACTGGTGGAGAATTAGCAGCGATGATCATGATTGATGCAACTTTAAGATTTGTACCTGGTGTATTAGGAAATAATGTATCTGCATATGATGATTCGTTTAGCAATGATCTACTTGAATTTCCCCAGTATACAAGACCGGCTGAGTATAAAGGAATGAAAGTTCCTGAAGTATTAATGAGTGGAAATCATGAATTAATACGTAAATGGAGACTTAAAGAATCATTGAAAAAGACATTTTTAAAAAGACCTGATTTATTAGAAAATCATCAATTTAGTGATGAAGAATTAGTTATGTTAAAAGAAATTAAGCAAGAATTATTTTAATTTTATTTACATTTAACATAAGATAAGGTACTATATTATAAGTGTTTAATACACATATCAACGATATTCCGCTGAAGTTATTATGGCTTTAATGAGTGTCGATTTAGGAGAATCGAATTATGAATAAATTAATTCAAAGCATTACAGAAAAGCAATTACGTTCAGATATTCCTGACTTTAGACCTGGTGATACAGTTAGAGTTCATGCTAAAGTTGTTGAAGGAACACGTGAACGTGTTCAAATATTTGAAGGTGTTGTTCTTAAGAGACGTGGTTCTGGTATAAGTGCAACTTATACTGTACGTAAAATGAGTAGTGGTGTCGGTGTTGAAAGAACATTCCCATTACATACACCACGTGTTGAAAAGATTGAAGTTATCAGACAAGGTCGTGTACGTCGTGCTAAACTATTGTACTTACGTGATCGTCATGGTAAGGCAGCAAGAATTGCTGAAAAAACAAGAAAATAAAAAAAACCAGCCTAACGGCTGGTTTTTTATTTTACATTTTGCTTATATCATATTCAGCTCTTGGACCACCAACGTATTTTGGACGGGATCTTAGTGCTGTAACGTGTGCTGATCCTAATTCCTTAAAAGATGGACGAACAGGAACTTGAACATGTTTAATATGCATTCCAATGGATGTATCGCCAATATCAATTCCAGCTTGTGCAACTATATGTTCTACCTCAACTGGATTATCGAATTCTTTAAACGAGGCTACTGAACAAGCACCACCAGCATGCATTGCGGGAACTACAGAGACAACTTCTAATTGATTTTTATCAGCAACGTTATTTTCTATAACTAAACTTCTATTTATATGTTCACATCCTTGTACTGCTAAGTTAATGTTTAAAGGATTCAAAATAGATAGTAATGTTTTAATAACTACTTCGCCAATTTCAGCGTTTGAATTTTTACCGATTTTACCTCCAACTATCTCACTTGTAGAACATCCTAAAACAAAAATATCTCCAGATTTTAAATTAGAGGCTGCTAAGACATCTTGTACAATTGTTGTTAATTTTTTTTGAATTTCTTTATTATTTATTTCCATTAATATACTCCTATATATATTTTATTTTAATTTTTTTTAATGCGATAACTAGAGGAACGGTAATTAATATTCCAAAAACATTTTGAACAAAATTACTTGGGATTGATGCAAGTGCCGCAGGCCAACTAAACAGTATTAATGTTGCCAAAAAATAGCCTATAATCATAACCAAAGAACCGATAAACAATGAAAAAAATACTGTGTATTTTTTATCGTTTTTTGAAAAATATCCAACTACAAAACCTTGTAGACCATGAATTAAAAGTGAAAATAAACACCATTCCGGATATCCTGATAGAATATCAATCAGTAATCCACTAAGTCCTCCTACTAATAATCCACTTGGATTTTTTAAAAGCAGGGAAGTGGTATATATTCCAACTTCACATAGGGTTACAAATCCCTTAGTAGCGGGCACGGGTATAACAAATAATATTGACGTGGCTACTGTAAAAGCAGTTAAAATTGAAATTAAAGTTATTTCTTGTGTTTTTGATTTCATTTTCTCTCCTTTTCTCTATTGCGATATCGATAGCCACCTTGCCAAACATTTCCAAAATTGTCATTTATTGATACGCCATATTTTATTCCATTAAAGACGAATTCTTTTGCAAAGGTAACGGATTTTTCAATAGAATTATTTTTCGCAATTTCAGCTGTTAAAACAGAGGAAAAAGTACAGCCAGCACCATTGATATTTTTTGAATTAATTTTAGGCTTCTTTAAAATTATTGAAGAATTATTTAAAAGGGCATAGTCGATAGCATCTTCATCATCGAAGCTGGTGCCTCCTTTTATAACAACATTCTTCACACCGTAAGATTGAATTATTTCCGCTGCTTTCTTTAAATCTTCAATATTTTTTAAGCTTTTCATACCACTTAATAATTTTGCCTCTAATAAATTAGGTGTCACTATAGTACTTAATGGTAAAATTTTCTTTTTAAATATTTCTATGTACTCTGAAGATAAAGAATCTGATGTTTCTTTAAATGTGAAAACTGGATCAGTTATGATTTTAAATGAAAACTCTTTAAGTCTATCAGCTAGGTAATTCAAAGTATCGTTACTATTAATGAGGCCAAGCTTTAAAGCATCAAATGATACATTTTGAAGAATACTTTCAAATTCTTTTTTAACTATATCTGTTGGTAAATTAGTTATTTGAAAGTTATTTTTCTTGTCAAGAGTAGTTAAACATGTCACTGCACTTATTCCGAAAGTATCGAGTTCTTCAAAAGTTTTTAGATCGGCTTGTAATCCGCCGCCACTTAAAATATCTGAACCAGCGATAGTTACAACATTTTTCATTATTACTCCTTTTTTAATTATTTATACTATGTAATTTAGCTAACAAATAAAAAAAATAAAACAACCAATTGGCTTGTTTTTTTACCAGCCAATTATATTATATAAATAAGGAGAAATTTCATGATTGATTGGAAAGAACATCTATTAGAAGAAAAACCTAAATATCTTGCAATTGAAAAAATGATAATATCGTTAATCAAAAGTAATGAGTTACCACCTAAATTTAGATTGCCGTCAGAAAGATTATTAGCCAAAAATTTAAATGTTAATCGTTCAACCGTAACTAAGGCATTTAATGAATTAGAAGATAAAAAAATAATAGTCCGTAAGATTGGTAGTGGAACTTTTATAAATGATAATCCTAATATATTGTTTGACCAGGTAAGATTAAATTGGCATACATATTTACAAAATAAAAAATTTAAAAGTAATAATAATATACGAAAAGAGTTAGATGATTTATTGGAGGAAAATAAAAGTAACTTTATAGATTCTTATTCGAGTAATCTTCCTGAAGAATTGATACCACAATTTAATTTTCCATCTTTAAGCTGGGATTATTTTATAGAAGAGCAAAAATTAACTAATTTAAATGGATACATACCGCTTCTTAATTCTATAAAAAAATTGCATAAAAGAAATTCTAATTTTGATGTGTCAACAGAAGACATACTTATTACGGGAGGGGTTAAACAGGCACTATTTTTAATTCTACAAGGATTATTAGTACCTGGAGATTCAGTAATCATTGAGTCCCCATCATTTTTTCATTCGTTATCGCTATTTGAAGCAACAGGAGTTAGAGTATACTCATGTATTACAGATGAGGAAGGAATTAAAATAAATAATCTTGAGAAATTAATAAAAAAACATAAGCCTAAATTAATCTTGTTAAATCCAAGTTTTCAAAATCCAACTGGACAAGTTATGTCTTTAGATAGAAGAAAAAAAGTTATTAAATTAGGTAGAGAATATTCAATACCTTTGGTAGAAGATGATATTTTTGGATGGCTTTCTTTTAAAGAAAATAATATAGTGCCTACTTTAAAAGAGCTTGATCCTGAAAATGTTATATATGTAAGCTCTTTATCAAAAATAATGGGTGAGAATACGAGAGTAGGCTGGCTTATTGCTTCTACACAAGTAATTAACCATTTAAAGAATGTAAAAAGAGAACTTGATTTATCCGAAAGTATTTTTCCACAAGTAATGGCAAACTTAGCTCTTGAGGATGAAAATTTTCAAGGTCAGCTAGAGCAACTAAGAATAAAGCTTACAAAAAGAGCAGATGCGCTTTATGAAAATTTAATATCTAAATTCCCATCATTAAAAGTAAGTAAACCAAAAGGAGGATACTACATTTGGATTTCTACCATAAATAATGAAAATATAATTTCAAAAATTATGAAGTCAAAAGTTTTATTTGTACCAGGGACACTGTTTTGGGAAAAAAAGAGAGGAATCAGAATTAATTTTTCTAGAATAAAGAATGAACAAATTAATTTATTCATAAAAAATATTGAGAGAATAATAAAATAAAAAAGCCCTTAAAAAGGACTTTAACTTAATATATAGTTGGTCTATATAGACCAACTACTTTTCCAAGGATGCTTATGTTGTCAAAAATTAAAGGATCAAGGGTATCGTTTTCGGGTTGTAGTCTAATATACCCATCTTCTTTGTAAAATCTTTTACAAGTTGCTTCATTTTCTTCTGTCATAGCAATTACAATTTCGCCATTAGAAGCGTAATCTTGTTTTCTAACAATTACTTGATCCCCATCTAATATACCTGCATTAATCATACTTTCACCTCTAATTGTAAGCATGAATAAAGGTCGACCATCGTTATTAATATTAGGTGGTACAGGGAAATAATCAGTTGCTTGTTCGACAGCCAAGATTGGTTCTCCAGCAGTTACAACACCTAATAAGGGCATTTCATTACTTGTTTCGCCGATTGCTTCAAGTCCAGAACTTGTTATTTCGATTGCTCTTGGTTTTGCTGGATCTCTAAAAATGTATCCTTTTTTTTCAAGACGTGATAGATGGCCATGAACTGTTGAAGTAGAAGAAAGATTTACACTGTCACAAATTTCTCTAACTGTTGGTGGATAACCTCTTCTATTGACGTAATCATTAATACATTGTAATATTTCTAATTGTTTTGAACCTGACGTACTCGTCATAGTTACACCTCGTTTTTAAAATATATTATAATAATATCAAAATGTCAGTTCTTAATCAAACTAACGTTCGTATATTAATTGAAAGGAATTAGTATGGCTACAAATAAAGAATTAACTGCGCGAATAAATGAACTTGCTAAAAAAGCTAAAGAAGGACAACTTACAGAAGAAGAAACTATAGAACGAAAAAAATTACGATCTGAGTTTTTAAAGAATTTTAGAGAAAGTTTTAAGTCACAAGTTGAAATGATGCAAGTCTTTGATAAAAATGGTGAGGAAGTGACACCAGAAAAAGTTAAGAAAATTCAAAGAGAAAAAGGCTTAAGAGATAATTAATATCTTTATTTTTATCTTATTATTGTGTACAATCTAAATATTGAATAAAAGGAGTTAAGTAAATGTTAATTACAATTATAGTTGCTTTAATTGCATTACTTGTTGGATTAGCTGGTGGTTTTTTCATCGCACGCTGGTATATGAAAAAATACTTTCAAGATAATCCACCAATAAATGCTGATATGATGAAGCAAATGATGGCTCAGATGGGTCAAAAACCTTCACAAAAAAAATTGAATCAAATGATGTCAATGATGAAACAACAAAACAAAAAATAAAAAGTTGCCTTATTCGGCAACTTTTTTTTGTACTTGCTTATCTAATTCTTTCCAACTATTTTCCATTTGTTGATTTATTTTTTCAGTTAATTCATCTGTTATTTTTTCTTTTTTATCAATATTTATCGGTTCTCCAATAGCAATTATGATTTTTTTTCTTAATAATAAATCCTTAAAAGTTGGTGCACCTTGATATACAACAGGGACTAATGGTTTTTGTGATAATTTTGAAATTAATACAGAACCACCCTTTAAATCTTGAGAATACCTTGTTCCTGAAGGAAACATTATCAACGAGAGTCCTTCTTTTTTTAAAAACTTAACTGGAGTTTTTACAACTGATGGTCCAGGATTTTTACGATCAACCGGAAAAGCGTGAGAGTGTAATAATATGAATTTTAAAATTGGGTTTTTAAAAAGTTCTTGCTTAGCCATAAATGAAGTTTCTCTTGGACTAATTGCTAATGCAAAAAATATCGGTTCCCACCAATTTCTATGTGGAGCCACAAGAATAAATGTATCATTGGGTAGATTTTCTTTTCCGATAACGTGCCAGTTTCCATTAATTATTAAAACAATAAATTTTACGATTGAACGAATAAATCTAAAAAACATGAAATTCCCCTTAAATGTGATTTTTAGTATATTATACATGATAGATTTTAAAATATTAGGAGTAATTATGCTAGATAAACAAATAACTTACGACATGATATCCAATAGTGGAGTTACAATAATACAAGACAAAGGCCTATATTCATTTAATCTTGATACAATTTTATTAACAAATTTTACTGAATTTGAAAAAAGTAAAAAAATAGTAGATTTATGTGCTGGTGATGGTGCTATTGGACTAACTATAAGTGGACAAACTGATGCAAAAATTTATTTGATTGAATTGCAAAAGGAATTATCGGATCTAGCCCAAAGATCTATAGAGTATAATAATAAGCAAGGTCAAGTTCAAAATATAAATGATGATCTAAAAAAATCTTTGCAATATATAGAGCACGATACAGTTGATACTATTATTTGCAATCCTCCATATTTTAAAGTTGAAGAAGAAACGAAAATTAAAAAAAATAGTGTATTAGCTAATGCAAGACATGAATTTAATACAAATTTATCTGAGATATTTAAAATTTCAAAGGGACTATTAAAACAAAACTCAAAACTTTATATGGTATATCGGCCCGATAGAATAGTAGAATTTGTTCAATTAGCTGATGAATATAATTTCAAATTGAATAAATTAAGATTTGTTCATTCTCATTATCAAGACAACGCAAACTTATTATTGGCTGAATTTATTAAGACTCCAAAAAAAGGTGGTGTAACTGTTTTACCAGATTTAATAATCTATAAAAATAAAACAGAATATACTAAAGAGGCAAAAGAAATTATTTATGGAAAATAATAGTTACTTTGTTTATATATTACAGTGTAGAGATAAGACATTTTATATTGGCACAACTAATGATGTTAAAAAAAGAGTTGCAACACATAATGCTGGTAAGGGAGCTAAGTATACAAAAATGAGACGACCAGTAAAATTATTGTATTTTGAAGATTTAAAAACAAAATCTAATGCGTTGAGTAGGGAATATGAGCTAAAAAAATTATCAAGAATAAAAAAAGAAGCTTTTTTAAGAAAAAAACATATCTCTTGGGATAAATAATGCTTGATTATCTTCTTGATATTACATATAATTTAAACGTTGTATTTATAAAACACACACGTCGCACTTTTAACCATGGTGCATGAAAATGTTTGGTTAAGAATTAAGCGATAGTGGAGGAAAAACCGGAGGAAAAATTATGACAGTTATTTCAATGAAACAACTTCTTGAAGCTGGTGTTCATTTTGGACATCAAACAAGACGTTGGAATCCTAAGATGAAACCATTCATCTTTACAGAAAGAAATGGTATTTATATCATCGATCTACAAAAGACAGTTCATATGATTGATGATGCTTACAACTACATCAAGGCAGTTGCAAGTGATAATGGTGTATTTCTTTTTGTTGGTACAAAAAAACAAGCACAAGATGCAGTTGCTGAAGAAGCTACTCGTGCTGGACAATATTTCATCAACCATCGTTGGTTGGGTGGAACACTTACAAACTGGAACACAATTCAAAGTCGTATTAAACGCCTTAAAGAAATCAAAGCAATGGCTGAAGATGGAACATTTGATCGTCTTCCTAAAAAAGAAGTTGCTTTATTAACAAAGCAACAAGAAAAACTAGAGAAGTTCTTGGGTGGTATCGAAGATATGCCAAGAATTCCTGATGTATTGTTTGTTGTTGATCCACATAAAGAAAACATTGCTGTTCAAGAAGCTAAGAAATTGAACATTCCTATCGTTGCTATGGTTGATACTAACTCAGATCCAGATGATATTGATGTTATTATTCCATCAAACGATGATGCTATTCGTGCTGTTAAATTGATCGCTGCTAAGATGGCTGATGCTATTATTGAAGGACGTCAAGGTGAAGATCGAGTTGCTGCTGAATTAGAAGAAGCTGCAAGTGAAGAAGACGCTGAATCAGTAGAAAAAACAGAAGAATAATTTTGAATTTAATACCGTCTTTAATAATATTGAAGATGGTTTTTCTGTAAAATAAACAAAAAACTAATTTATTGGAGGATTAAATATGGCTACAATAACAGCTGCACAAGTTAAAGAATTACGTGAAAAAACTGGTGTTGGAATGATGGATGCTAAAAAGGCACTTGTTTCAACAGATGGTGATATGGAAAAGGCTATCGATGAACTTCGTGAAAAAGGTATGGCTAAAGCTGCTAAGAAGAGCGGGCGTATTGCTGCTGAAGGTTTGGCACATATTGAATTAAGTGGAAACACTGCTGCTATAATCGAAGTTAATTCTGAAACAGATTTTGTTTCATCAAATGATAAATTTCAAACATTAGTTAAAGATATTGCAACAACAGTTGCTAAAAATAAACCTGCCGATATGGATGCAGCTTTGCAATTATCAATGGGAGAAGGAACTATCGATGATGCTGTTAAGAATTTGACAGCTGTTATTGGTGAAAAGATTAGTTTTAGAAGATTCCAACTTGTAGAAAAAACTGATTCACAAAATTTTGGTTCATATTTACATAATGGTGGAGCTATAGCAGTATTGGCATTACTTGAAGGCGCTG
Source organism: Daquilactobacillus linshuiensis (assembly GCF_052828685.1). Lineage (NCBI taxonomy): Bacteria > Bacillati > Bacillota > Bacilli > Lactobacillales > Lactobacillaceae > Daquilactobacillus > Daquilactobacillus linshuiensis. The sequence continues at coordinate 559,433 of NZ_CM128255.1, forward strand.
ATGAAGCAACAGCTAAAGATGTTGCAATGCATGTTGCTGCTATTAACCCTCAATATGTATCACGTGATGAAGTTCCTAGCGAAGTTCTAGAACATGAGCGTGCAGTATTTACTGAAGAAACTAAGAATGAAGGAAAACCTGAAAATATCGTTCCTAAGATTGTTGAAGGAAGATTAAATAAGTACTTGTCTGAAATTAGTTTAGCAGATCAAGAATTTGTTAAAGATTCTGACAAAACAGTTGCAGAATTTGTTGAATCAAAAGGTGGTAAATTAGTTTCATTTGTACGCTTTGAAGTTGGAGAAGGAATAGAAAAAGCAGAAAATAACTTTGTTGAAGAAGTTATGGGACAAATTAAATAATATTAAAACTTCCAAGCTAAAACTTGGAAGTTTTTTTATTTATTTAATTCATAGTATTCATTAAATAAAAGCCGTAACTATGGTAAAATATTTTGTAATAAAATAATAGGAGTTCCTTTTAAATGACAAACATTAAATATAAAAGAATAGTATTAAAAATTTCTGGAGAAGCTTTAGCAGGAGAGCAAGGATTTGGTATCTATCCTCCAGTTATTGCATCTATTGCAAAACAAATAAAAGATGTTCATGATATGGGAGTTGAAATTGCTATTGTCTGCGGTGGAGGAAATATCTGGCGTGGCAAAACAGGTGCTGAATTAGGAATGGAAAGAGCCCAGGCTGACTATATGGGAATGATGGCAACAGTAATGAATGCCCTATCTCTTCAAGATGCCTTAGAACAAGCTGGAGTACCTACTCGTGTACAAACATCAGTAGAAATGAGACAGATTGCTGAACCATATATTAGAAGAAAAGCAATTAGACACTTAGAAAAGGGACGTGTTGTTATATTTGCTGGTGGAACAGGCAATCCATATTTCTCAACCGATACAACATCAGTATTAAGAGCGGCTGAGATAGATGCAGATGTTATTTTGATGGCTAAAAATGACGTTGATGGTGTATATTCAGCCGATCCAAAAACAGATTCAACTGCTGTAAAATATGAAGAATTAACTCACCTTGATGTAATTAATAAGCAATTGGGTGTAATGGATACTACGGCAAGTTCGCTATCAATGGACAATAACATAACTCTTGTTGTATTCAATATGAATGAGCCTGACAATATTAGAAAAGTTGTTGAAGGACAAAACATTGGTACAACTATTAAAGGAGAAGATAAATAATGGCAAATCCTATAATTGATGATGCAAAGACTCGAATGAAAAAATCTCAAGAAGCTTTTCAAAGAGAATTGGGAAATATTCGTGCAGGAAAAGCAAATGCGTCTATTTTAAGTAGAGTAAATGTTGAATATTATGGAGCACAGGTTCCAATAAACCAAGTAGCTTCTATATCTATTCCAGAACCACGTGTTTTGATGATTAGTCCATTTGATGAATCAGCACTTGATGATATTGAACGTGCTATAAACATGTCAGACCTTGGACTAACTCCTGCAAACGATGGAAGCGTAATTAGATTGGTTATTCCTCAACTTACAACAGAAAGTCGTATCGAATTAGCGAAAAAAGTTGGTAAAGAGGCTGAAAATGCAAAAGTTGCTGTAAGAAATATTAGAAGAGAAGCAATGGATAATGCAAAAAAACAACAAAAAAATGGTGATATTTCTGATGATGAATTACATACATTAGAAAACGATATTCAAAAAGTTACTGATGATGCTGTAAAAGGAATTGATGAAATTTCAGCTGTTAAAGAAAAAGAAATAACAGAAGGATAATTTATGACTCAAATATTAGAAGATAATAATATTAAATTATCTCAAGATAATATACCTAGCCACATTGCCGTTATTATGGATGGAAATGGTCGTTGGGCAAAAAAAAGAGGTTTACCTAGAGTTGCGGGACATAAAGAAGGTATGAATAATGTTAAAACTATTGCAATAAAAGCTAGCAAGCTTGGTGTAAAAGTTTTAACACTTTATGCTTTTTCAACTGAAAATTGGGGAAGACCAAGTACTGAAGTTAATTTTTTGATGAAATTACCAATTGACTTTTTTGGTGTATTTATGCCTGAATTAATGCAAAATAATATACGAGTTTTTGCGACTGGAATATTAGATGATGTTCCAGAAAAAACAAGAAATATAATTATAAAGGCTATTGATGAAACAAAGAATAACACTGGAATGATTTTAAATTTTGCTTTTAATTATGGTGGAAGAGCTGATATTTTAGAGGCGACAAAACGGATAGTAAAAAAAATTCAAAATGATGAATTAGTAATTGATGATATTGATGAGTCATTATTTTCAAAAAATCTTTTAACTAATACCTTAAAAGGTTTTTCAGATCCAGATTTATTAATTAGAACAAGCGGTGAAACTAGAATTTCAAATTTTATGTTATGGCAAATGGCCTATACTGAAATGATATTTGAGGATATTTTGTGGCCAGATTATTCACCAGAAAATCTAGTTGAAGACATTTATAAATTTCAAAATCGAGATAGAAGATTTGGAAAATTAAATTAATCGGAGTGTAGTATGAAACAACGAATTATTACTGCAGTTATTGCGTTAGCTATTTTTATTCCTATTTTGATTATGGGAGGATTTTGGATTGACTTTGCTGCTGCAGCTTTAGCTTATGTTGGCATATCAGAAGTATATATAATGAGGAAGCGAATTATTGTCTCCTTTGACTTTATTCTAACTACTCTTGGTGTAATGGCATTGACAGTACCAATCACTTTTTATAAAGGATGGTTACCTAGCTCAATTTCGAGATTAGATATTTTATATATTTTCTCAATTCTGCTATTATTATGGACGGTTTTTAGTAAAAACAAGTTTAATTTTGAAGATGCAGGTGTTTCAATTGTTTCTATGGCTTATATTGGAACAGGTTTTCATTATTTGGCTGCAATTAGAAATGTTAATGGAACCGATTTTTATGGATTTAAACTGTTAATATTTGCTTTACTAATTGTCTGGATTACTGATAGTGGTGCATATTTTGTTGGGCGCGCAATTGGTAAACATAAGTTGTTTCCATATATAAGCCCTAATAAGACGTGGGAAGGTTCTATTGGTGGTACAGTAATTGCTGTAATAATTGCGACAATATATGCAATGTATTTCTTACCTAATATTGATTTTACATATATAATAATTATTTCAATCATTGCTTCTATCGCTGGGCAACTTGGTGATTTAGTTGAATCTGCATATAAGAGATTTTATAGAGTAAAAGATTCAGGTAAAATTCTACCAGGTCATGGTGGAATTTTAGATAGATTTGACAGTATGCTAATTGTATTGCCATTACTACATTTATTTGGATTAGTTTAATTACTTAGGAGTAAAGTGATGTTACCCATAATAACTTTTATTATAGTTTTTGGTATTTTAGTTATTGTTCATGAATTTGGACATTTTTACGTAGCTAAAAAATCAGGAATTTTAGTTCGGGAATTTTCCATTGGTATGGGACCTAAACTCATTAATTTTAGAAAAAATAGTACAACTTATACGTTAAGATTGTTGCCTCTTGGGGGATATGTCAGAATGGCAGGAACTCAAGATGACGATAACGAAATAAAACCTGGAACAGTTGGTTCTATACAAATTGATGACAGTGGAATTATTACTAATATTAACTTATCTTCAAAAAATAGTAATATTTCTGGTATACCAGTTCAAATTGTTAAAGCTGATTTAGTTGATGATTTGAAAATGACAGTATATGAAAATGGTAATGAACAAGAAGAAAAAGAATATTCAGTTAATCATGATGCTACTATTGTTGAAGAAGATGGAACTGAAGTATTAATTGCTCCAAGAGATGTTCACTTTCAATCAGCATCATTATTAAATAGAATACTTACTAATTTTGCCGGTCCTTTTAACAACATGATTTTGTCTATCGTGGCTTATTTGATTGTAGTATTTATGCTAGGCGGTGTTCAAACTACTGTGAATACTAATGAGATTGGTAGTGTTCAAAAAGATTCACCTGCATATGTTGCTGGTATTAAGTCTCATGACAAAATTGTTGAAGTTAATAGTAAAAAGACTAATACTTTTACTTCAATCCAAAAACAAATCTCAAAAAATGGTTCAAAAAAATTAAATTTAACAATTAACCATAAAAATCAAATAAAGAGTATTCAAGTTACTCCAAAAAAGCAAAAAGGTTCTGATTCAAAGATTATTGGGATAACTCCTAAAACAAATTTAGACAAAAGTTTAGGAAGTAAAATTAAATATGGATTTACTCAACCTTTTGCAATTGCGGCAATGATAATTTCAACACTAGCTCACATGGTAACCACTGGCTTTGATATAAATCAATTCTCTGGTCCTGTAGGAATTTATTCATTGACCTCTCAAGTTGCTTCACAAGGGTTAATAAGTATTATTGCTTTTACAGGAATGCTTTCGATAAATTTAGGGATAATGAACTTGATTCCAATTCCTGCACTTGATGGTGGAAAATTATTATTAAACTTTATTGAAGCAATTAGAGGAAAGCCCTTATCACAAGAAAAAGAAGGTATTATTAACTTAATTGGTGTAGGGTTGTTGGTTGCTTTGATGATTGCTGTAACTTGGAACGATATACAAAGATTTTTTATACATTAAAATTTAAAGGATAGTTTAATGAAACAGTCAAAACTTTTTATTCCCACAACAAAAGAAATTCCTGCTGACGCAGAAGCCTTAAGCCATCAAATGATGTTAAGAGCTGGATATATTAAACAAATTTCAGCTGGTACTTATGCTTATTTGCCATTAGCTTGGAAAGTTGTACAAAATATTCAAAATGTTATAAGAGAAGAAATGGAGAAAATTGACGCTGTAGAAATGATGGTTCCTGCAGTGATACCTTCTGATCTTTGGAAAAAATCCGGACGTTACAATACTTATGGTGATACGTTATTCAAGCTAAACGACAGGCATAATCGTGAATTTATTCTAGGACCAACTCATGAAGAAACAATGACTTACATTGTCAAAGATTTACTTAATAGTTACAAAAAGTTACCTATTACTTTATATCAGTTGCAAGATAAATTTCGTGATGAAGACCGACCAAGATATGGTTTACTAAGAGGACGAGAGTTCTTGATGAAAGATGCGTACACTTTTGCATCTAGCAATGAACAACTTGATCAATCTTTTAATGATATGGAACAAGCATATCGTAATATTTTTGATAGATGTGGATTAAATTACCAAGTAATTTTAGGTGATGCTGGTGCTATGGGAGGAAGTGACTCAAAAGAGTTTTCTGCTCCTGCTGAAATTGGTGAAGATACAATAGTATATTCAAAGAATGGTGAATATGCAGCTAATATTGAAATGGCTACAAGTAAATTCATTGATAATTCATTCGAAGACATAAAAGAATTGAAAGAAGTAGCAACACCAAATATAAAAACAATTTCAGAAGTGTCTAATTATCTAGGTTATCCTGAAACTAAATTAATTAAATCAATGGCCTTTATCGCCGATGAAGAACCTATTATGGTCTTAATTAGAGGCGATTATGAAGTTAATGATGTTAAGTTAAAAAATTATTTAGATGCAGATAATTTAAGAGAAGCTACTGAAGAAGAAATAGTATCTAAGTTTAATTCTGTTCCAGGATTCATCGGACCTATTGGGACAAAAGTTAGAATTTTGGCTGATTTAACAGTCGAAAGTATGAATAATAGTGTTGTAGGTGCAAATAAGATAGATGCACATTATGAAAATGCTAATGTAAATCGTGATTTTTCAGTATCAAGTTTTTCAGACTTTAGAATAGTTAAAGCTGGTGAATTAACTGAAGATGGTAAAAATAAACTTGAATTTACTAAAGGTATTGAAATTGGACATATTTTCAAACTCGGTACAAAGTATTCTGACAGTTTAAATGCTAAGTTCTTAGATGAAAATGGACGTCAACAATCACTACTAATGGGGTGTTTTGGAATTGGAATTAGTCGACTTCTATCAGCAATTTGTGAACAAAGTGCTGATAAGAATGGTCTAGTTTGGAATAAAGAAATAACACCGTATGATGTTCATGTAATCCCTGTAAATACTAAGGATGATACTCAAGTGAAACTGGCAGAACAAGTTTCAACTGCAATAGAGAATTTAAAGATGTCTGTTCTTATAGACGACAGAAAAGAACGTGCAGGTGTGAAATTTGCAGAGTCTGATTTAATTGGATTACCAATTAGAGTAACTGTTGGTAAAAAAGCTAGTGAAGGAATTGTTGAAATTAAAGTTCGCGCAACTGGTGATACTTATGAAGTTAATAAAGAAGAGGCTGCTAAAAAAGTCCAGGAACTATTTTTAAATGATGTTAAATAGTGGGCAATAGTAAGCCTTTTTTTATGATTTTTTTGGAGTGTAATTATGACAGAAAAAAAAGAATTATTTCAAATTCTTCTAAAACAAATAAAAATAGATGATGCAATAAAGGTAAGTAGTTCATTTGATAATGGAGCTATTTCGTCGGTTGATGTACATAAAAAAACTCAATCATGGACTATTAATTTTGAGTTTCAAAATGTATTACCATTTACTGACTTCCAAATGTTAAATGAAGCATTGGTACATTCTTTCAAGGACATCGCTAAGATAAACATTAATATTAATAGTATTAGTCCAATTTTGACTCAAAAAGATATTAATGATTATTGGAAGTATATTCTAACTCACCTGGATATAGAATCTCCAATCTTATATGAACTTCAATCATCTCAAGGCCCCAAATTTGAAAATGACCAGTATTTTTTAATTGTTCAAAATGAAATAATTAGAGATTTCTTGAAAAATGGTTTGATATCAAGAATCACTGAAAAATATGTTGAATTAGGATTTCCCGAGTTTAAAATTCATGTGAGCGTTGATGAGTCTAAAACTCAAGAAAAAATTGACGAATTACATTCAAAAAATGATCAGGTTGAAAAAAAATTACAGGATCAGTTAGTAGAAGTTCAGAAAAAAAATACTAATCAAAAGCTAAACAACCAACAAACTACAGCGACAGTTATAGGTAAAACTATTTCTGATAAGCAACCTATTAAACAAATGTCAGAAATTGTAGAAGAAGAGCAATCGGTTGTTGTTCAAGGTTATGTATTTGATACTGATTTGAGAAAACTTAAATCAGGACGTCAATTGTTAATATTAAAAGTAACGGACTATACTTCTTCTTTTACAGTGAAAAAATTCTCTCGAAATGAAACTGATGAACAAATTTTTTCTAATTTTTCAAAGGGAAGTTGGGTGAAAATTAGAGGAAGTGTCCAAGAAGATACATATTCAAGAGAACTTACCATTAATGCATTCGATATTAATGGTATAAAGCATAATGGAAGAAATGATAATGTTGATGAAAAAAGAGTAGAACTACATTTCCATACTAATATGAGTCAAATGGATGCAATTGCTAGTTCTGAGGATATTGTAAAAAGAGCTGCGCAATGGGGACATAAAGCAGTTGCGGTTACTGATCATGCAACTGCCCAAGCATTTCCTTTTGCATATAATGCAGGCCAAAAAAATAATATTAAAGTTATTTATGGTGTTGAAATTAATCTTGTAGATGAAGGAAATCCAATTGCTTATAATCTTCGTGATGAGAATCTAAAAGATGCAGAATATGTAATTTTTGATACAGAAACAACAGGATTATCTGCTGTATATGACAGTATTATTGAAATTGGTGCCGTAAAAATGAAAGATGGACAGGTTATTGATAGATTTGATAAATTTATTAATCCTGGACATGCTTTATCCGATACTATTGTGAATTTAACAAGTATTACTGATGATATGATTAAAGATGCTGACAATGAGCAAGTTGTTATCAAACAATTCATGGATTTTGTAGGTGACGATATATTAGTTGGACACAATGTAACTTTTGATATGGGATTTATGAATGCAACTCTAAGAAGATCAAAACTACCGACCTTATCAATGCCAGTTATTGATACTTTGGAGATTTCTAGAACTGTTCATTCCGAATATCGTAATCATAAATTAGATACACTAGCAAAAAAATATGATATTAGACTAGAACATCATCATAGGGCGGATTCTGATGCTGAAACAACTGGTCTTATAATGTATAAGATGCTTGATGAGTTAGAAGAAAAATTTCAAACAAGCAATGTATCTCAATTAAATGATCATGTTGGGAATGAAGAATCTTATAAACAAGCACGACCTAATCATGCTATGTTACTTGCTCAAACTCAATCTGGTTTAAAGAATCTATTTAAAATTGTATCTACTTCAATGGTAGATTATTTTTATAGAACACCAAGAGTACCTAGAAGAATACTAGATAAATACCGGGAAGGTATTTTAGTCGGTTCGGCTTGTTCATCTGGTGAAGTTTTTGTGTCAATGATGCAAAAGGGGTATGAAGAAGCACTAAGTAAAGCCCAATATTATGATTATATAGAAATACAACCTAAGTCAGTTTATACACCATTAATTGCTTCAGAAATGATAGCAGATGAAGATGCTCTTAAAGAAATAATGAACAATATAGTAAAAGTTGGTGATGAACTCAATAAGCCAGTTGTAGCAACTGGGGATGTTCATTATTTGGATGAAAATGACAGTGTATATAGAGATATAGTAATTCATGCTGTTAAAAGTAATCCCTTAATAAGACAAAAATTACCTGATGTACATTTTAGAACTACTGAAGAAATGCTTGAAGAATTTGCTTTTATGGGAGATGAATTAGCACATAAATTAGTAGTAACAAATTCAAATAAAATTGCAGATGAAATAGATGACGAAATTTCACCAGTTAAACATGAATTATATACACCTAAAATGCCTGGTGCTGAAGACGAGATTAAGAATTTGACATTAAATAAAGCCCATGAGTTGTATGGCGAAAAACTTCCTGAAATTGTTCAAGAGCGAGTAGACAAAGAACTAAAAAGTATCATTGGAAATGGATTTTCAGTTATTTATTTAATTTCACAGCGTTTAGTATACAAAAGTAATAAAGATGGATATTTAGTAGGTTCTCGTGGATCAGTTGGATCAAGTTTTGTTGCAACAATGACTGGTATAACAGAAGTTAATCCATTGCCACCTCATTATAGATGTCCCGAATGTCATTACTCTGAGTTTTTTACAAAAGGAGAATATGGATCAGGTTATGATTTACCTGCGAAAAAATGTCCTGAATGCGGGGCTGAATTAGACAAAGATGGACAAGACATTCCTTTTGAAACATTTCTTGGATTTAAAGGAGATAAAGTTCCTGATATTGATTTAAATTTCTCAGGTGATTACCAACCAGTAGCACATAATTATACGAAGGTTCTGTTTGGAGAAGATCATGTATTTAGAGCTGGAACTATAGGAACCATTGCTGATAGAACAGCGTTTGGTTACGTAAAAAATTATGAAGAAGTGACTGACCAAAAATTTAGAAGTACAGAAGTTGAACGTTTAGCTATGGGAGCTACAGGTGTAAAAAGAACAACTGGACAACATCCTGCCGGTATCATTGTTGTTCCAGATTATATGGATATTTATGATTTTACGCCAATTCAGTATCCCGCAGATGATAGATCTGCTTCTTGGAAAACAACTCATTTTGATTTTCATTCAATTCACGATAATATTTTAAAACTTGATATATTGGGTCATGATGATCCAACCATGATACGTATGTTACAAGACTTATCAGGGATAGATCCTCAAACAATTCCAACAAATGATGAAGGCGTTATGAAGCTGTTTTCAGGTACAGAATCTTTGGGAGTTACACCAGAACAAATCCAATCAAATGTTGGTACTCTAGGTGTTCCTGAATTTGGAACTAGGTTTGTTCGTGGAATGTTAGAAGAAACGCATCCAACGACTTATGATGAATTGCTTCAAATATCAGGATTGTCTCATGGTACAGATGTTTGGCTCGGGAATGCTGAAGAATTAATTAAAAATGGTGTTATCACTTTAAAAGATGTCATTGGTTGTCGTGATAATATCATGACTGATTTGATTCATTGGGGTATGGATTCTCAAATGGCATTTCAAATAATGGAACATGTTCGTAAGGGAAGAGGAATTCCTGAAGAATGGCAAAAGGAAATGCGAGCAAATGAAAACGTTCCTGACTGGTATATTGATTCCTGTCTAAAAATTAAATATATGTTTCCTAGAGCTCATGCAACAGCTTATGTTTTAATGGCACTGAGAATTGCTTATTTCAAAGTTCATTATCCTCTTTATTATTATTGTGCTTACTTTAGTGTTAGAGCTGATGATTTTGATTTAGTGTCAATGGCACGTGGAAAAGAAGCTGTAAAAAAATCAATGAGCGAAATTAATCAAAAGGGTATGGAAGCTTCTACAAAAGAGAAAAACTTATTAACCGTCTTGGAAATAGCAAATGAATGTTTAGAACGAGGATTTAAAATAAAGATGGTTGATATTAACGAATCTGAAGCATTTGATTTTAAAATAATTGATGACCACACTTTACTTGCACCATTCAGAGCTGTTCCAGGACTTGGAGAAAACGTTGCTAAACAGATTGTTGCTGCAAGAGAAGAGAAACCATTTTTATCAAAAGAAGATTTATCTAATAGAGGTAAAGTATCAAAAACACTAATTGAATACTTAACAGTAAATCACGTAATAGATGATCTACCAGACGAAAATCAACTATCATTATTTTAATTGCATATTGATAATGATTAATGTATAATTAAATTTAGTTTATAGGGTTTATGTAACGAGTGAGCAGAAATGCTCGCTCTTTTTATTGAATAAATTTTATAAATCAAATATTTGGAGGTCGAACTTGGAAAACGTAACTCAAAAAGTTGAAGAATTATTAATCCCAATTCTAGATCAACAAGGATTTCAACTTGTAGATTTAGAATTCGTTAAAGAAGCTGGAAGTTGGTATCTCCGTGCTTTTATAGATAAAGACGGTGGTATTGATATTGATGAATGTGCTTTAGTAAGTGAATTGCTTAGTGAAAAATTGGATGAAAACGATCCAATAGAACAAGCATATTTCTTAGAAGTTTCTTCACCCGGTGCAGAGAGGCCTTTAAAGTCAGAAGAAGATTTAAAAAATGCTATTGGTGAATATATTCATGTTTCACTTTATAAAAAAGTTGAGGGTTCAAAAGTTTTTGAAGGACATTTAACTACTGTAAATGATGAAAATCTTGAATTAGACTATAAAGCCAAAAATATTAAAAAACATATTACTTTACCAAGAGAAATAATAGCTTCAACAAGATTAGCTATTGAATTTTAGAAAGGATACAAATAATGAGTAAAGAAATGGTTGACGCCTTAGACGCGTTGGAAAAAGAAAAAGGTGTAAAAAAAGAAACTGTTATTGAAGCCCTAGAAGCAGCGCTTGCTGCAGCATATAAGCGTAATTATGGACAAGCTGAAAATGTTATCGTTGAATTTGACGATAAAAAAGGAAATATTCATGTATACGCTGAAAAAGAAGTCGTAGAAGAAGTTGTCGATGATAGATTAGAAGTTTCATTGGCAGAAGCAACTGAAATTAATAAGGGTTATGAACTTGGAGATCATGTTAAATTTGAAGTAACACCTAAAGATTTTGGAAGAATTGCAGCTCAAACTGCTAAGCAAGTTATTATGCAACGTGTGCGAGAAGCTGAAAGAAGTAATATTTATGATGAATATTCTCAGTACGAAGGCGAAATCATGCAAGGAGTCGTCCAACGTGTAGATAATAAGTTCGTATATGTTAACTTTGGTAGAATTGAGTCAGTAATGGGTAAAGCCGACCAAATGCCAAACGAAACTTACAATCCACAAGATAGAATTAAAGTATATGTGTCTAAAGTTGAAAATACATCAAAAGGACCTCAGGTTTTTGTGTCAAGAACAGACGCTGGATTAGTAAAACGCTTATTTGAACAGGAAGTTCCAGAAATTTTTGATGGTACAGTGGAAATAGTTTCAATCGCTAGAGAAGCTGGTGATCGTACTAAGCTTGCTGTGAGATCTGATAATCCAAATCTTGATCCAGTAGGAACTTGTGTCGGCCCTAAAGGATCTAGAGTACAAGCAGTTGTGGACAATTTAGGTGGAGAAAATATTGATGTTGTTAAATGGGAAGAAGATCCTTCAGATTATATAGCAAATGCCTTGAATCCTGCTGAAGTTATAGCTGTTCAGTTTGATGAAGAAGATGCAAAAAAATGCTTAGTTATTGTTCCTGATTATCATCTATCTCTTGCTATAGGTAAACGTGGTCAAAATGCACGCTTAGCTGCTAAATTAACAGGTTATAGAATTGATATCAAACCTGAGTCTGAAGTTGAATTTGTTTCTGATGATGATTTTGATGAAGAAGATGAATAAAAAAGTTATTTAGGTGGTGAATAAAATGGTAAGACAAAGAAAAATACCAATGAGAAAAGACCTGCTAACTAATGAAATGTTTCCAAAAAAACAAATGGTTCGAATTGTTAAAAATAAAGAAGGAGAAGTCTCAATAGATCCAACGGGTAAAATGCCTGGGCGTGGAGCATATGTTGGACTTGATCCAGAGGCAGTAAAAAAAGCAAAAACTAAAGGGACAATTGAAAAAGCTTTTTCTACAAGCGTTGACTCGAATTTTTATGATGAATTATTTGAATATGTAGATCATCAAAAAGCAAGAATGGAATTATTTGGTGATATTGGTAAAAAACATTGAATAAAAAACAGATTATTAATTTTCTTGGAATTGCGACAAGGGCAAAAAAAACAATTACTGGTACTGAATTAGTGGGTAATGCAATTGCTAATGGCAAAGCTAAATTAGTATTGGTTTCTACGGATATTAGTGAACGGTCACTTAAAGATATAGTAAATAAGACAAATTATTATCAAGTTAAGATGAAACAGATTTTTAATGATGAAGAAATTGTTCAAGCAACTGGTAAAAAACGCAAGTTGATAGCAATCGTAGATGTGGGAATGGCTAAGAAGTTTGAAGAATTAATTAATTAAGGAGCGTGAATGTGTATGGCTAAAAAAAGAATTTATACTATCGCAAAAGAACTAGAAGTTGAAAATAAAGTTGTAGTGGACGCTGCAACTAAATTAGGTATTGATATAAAAAATCATATGTCTTCAGTTGATGAAGCTGCAGAGGCAAAAATAAAAAGCGAATTAAGTGGAAATAAAAAATCTGAGTCAAAAAAAAGTGACAATAATTCATCTAAAACAAAAGATGAAAATAAGGCTGATGATAAACCACAAAAAACTAAAATTAAAGTAACAGCTATTAGACGTAACGATGCTCCTAAGAAGCATCCAGGTACTCAAAATACTAATAGAAATAATAACAAGCCTAATAACAATAATCGTCCACAAAGAAATAATTCAACTAATAATACTAACAACCAAAACAGAACGAACAATCAAAATAGAAATAAAAATAATTTTAATAATCAAAGAGCTAATACAACTTCATCAACACCAAGATCAGGTGGTGTTGGGGCTAAGCATTTAGCTGCATTCAAACAACATCAAGAACAAGAACAAAGGCAAAGAGCAAATTCACAAAATAATCGTCCTGATAATAATAAACGCCCAAACAATCGTAATAATAATAACAAGCCACATCCTAATAATTCTCGTTCTAATGAAACTGAAAAGAAACAACCAGTTGTACAAAAAACAACACCAATTGTTGAACCAATTCCAGTTGAAGAAAAGAAAAAAACAAATAATCATGAAGTAAAACGTGATTTTAATAAAAAGAATCTGGGTAACCCATTTGGATCACGTAAGAAAAAAAAGAATAAGAAGAAACAACAACAGCAAAATCAACAACCTAAAAAAGAAATGCCACAAAGAAAAGAACGTCCATTACCAGAAACACTTACATATACAATTGGTATGAATGCTCAAGATCTTGGTAAAATCTTGCATAGAGAACCTTCAGAAATTGTTAAAAAGTTATTTATGCTAGGAATTATGGTTAATCAAAACCAATCACTTGATAAAGATACAATAGAATTAATTGCAGAAGATTACGGAATTAATTCAGAAGAAAAGATTCAAGAAGATATTGCTGACATTGATACATACTTTGATGAAGAAGATATTAACCAAGATGCCCTTGCTACACGTCCTCCAGTTGTAACAATTATGGGACATGTTGATCATGGTAAGACAACACTTCTTGATAATCTCCGTAAGTCACATGTTACTGATGGTGAAGCTGGTGGTATTACTCAACATATCGGTGCTTATCAAGTTAAACTACACGATAGATTAATTACATTTTTAGATACACCAGGACATGCTGCATTTAGTAATATGCGTGCACGTGGTGCAGACGTAACTGACATAGTTATTTTGGTAGTTGCAGCAGATGATGGTGTAATGCCACAAACAATTGAAGCTATTAATCATGCTAAAGCAGCCGGTGATCCAATTATTGTAGCTGTTAATAAAATTGATAAACCAGGTGCTAATCCACAACATGTTATTGAACAATTAATGGAATATGAATTAATTCCTGAAAGTTATGGTGGAGATACAATTTTTGTAAATATTTCTGCTAAAGAAGGAACAGGTGTTGAAGATTTACTAGAAATGGTACTTCTTGAAGCAGATGTTCTTGAATTAAAGGCAGATCCAACTCATCGTGCTATTGGTACAGTTATTGAAGCTCGTCTTGACAAGGGACGTGGAACAATTGCTTCATTACTAGTACAACAAGGAACACTTCACATTGGAGATCCTATTGTTGTTGGTAATACATTTGGTCGTATTAGAACAATGACAAATGATCGTGGAAAAGATGTAACAGAGGCTAAGCCATCAACACCAGTAGAGATTACAGGATTAAATGATGTTCCAGAAGCGGCAGATAGATTTGCGGTGTTTGAAGATGAAAAAACAGCTCGAGCAGCTGGTGAAGAACGTGCAAAACGCGCTCTAGTTGAAGAAAGAAAACGTACTAATACAGTTACTCTTGATAACTTGTTTGACACAATGAAAGAAGGAGAACTTAAAAACGTTGACGTTATTATAAAAGCAGACGTTCAAGGTTCTGTTGAAGCATTGGCAGGAAGTTTGAAGAAAATTGACGTTGAAGGTGTACGAGTAAATATTATTCATCAAGCCGTAGGTGCAATTAATGAAAGTGATATTACACTAGCTTCAGCAAGTAATGCTATTATTATTGGATTTAACGTTCGTCCAACACCTCAAGCAAAAGCAGAGGCTGAAGAAGAAAATGTTGATATTCGATTACATAGAGTTATTTATAATGCTATTGATGAAATTGAATTAGCTATGAAGGGTATGCTTGAACCTGTCTTTGAAGAAAAAGTTACTGGTACACTTACAGTTCGCGAAACATATCATGTATCAAAAATTGGTACAATTGCGGGATGTATCGTTGATAATGGTGTAATAAGAAGAGATTCTGGCGTTCGTTTAATTCGTGATGGCATTGTTATCTATGAAGGAAAACTAGCATCATTGAAACGTTTCAAAGATGACGTTAAAGAAGTAACTTCAGGATTTGAATGTGGTATTACAATAGAAAATTACAATGATATTAAAATTGATGATCAAGTCGAAGCATATGTAATGGAAGAAGTTCCTGTTAAGTAGAGGAGGAATTACTTATGGTTAAACATAGAATCGGCAGAGTTGAACAAGAAGTTCAAAAAGAAATTAATGATATTCTCTTAAAACGTATTAGAGATCCAAGAGTTCAAGATGTAACAATTACCGGCGTGCAAATGACGGGCGATTTACAAAGAGCAACAGTTTATTTCAGTATTTTATCTGATAAGGCAAGTGATGCTCAAAAAGCACAAGATGGTCTTGATAAAGCTAATGGACTAATTAGACATGAATTAAGTCAAAGACTAACGATGTTTAAAGTACCCGAACTGGTCTTTGCACAAGATGAGTCAGTGCGTTATGGTGAAAAAATCGATGAACTATTGAGACAAATGCATAAGAGTGATAAATAAGGTAAAAGACTAAATTTAATTATTTAGTCTTTTTTGTTTTGTATATTAAGAATTCTTTTCCGCTATTTTTTATTTCTTTTGTTATAATACTTCTTATGAATGGAATAATACCTTTAAAAAAAGAACTCGGTATGACTAGTGCCGATTGTGTTTATAAATTAAGAAAAATATTGCATGAAAGAAAAATTGGACATACTGGAACACTTGATCCACAAGTTGATGGTGTACTTCCTATTTGTGTTGGGCAAGCAACTAAATTGGTTAATTTACTGACTAATTCAGGGAAAAAATACACTGGCGAAATTACACTTGGTTTTTCAACAACTACTGAAGATAAAGAAGGAGATATTGTTGAAAAAGTTGAAGTTGAAGATGATATTGATGAAAATAAGATTGATGAAATTTTACAGAATTTCGTTGGTGAAATAAAACAAACTCCTCCAATGTTTTCGGCTGTTAAAGTAAATGGGAAAAAACTTTATGAATATGCCAGAGCAGGACAAATTGTTGAACGGCCAGAAAGAACCGTTACAATTTTTGAATTTAAACGTACTTCTGAACTTAAAGTTAATACAAACAACAAAACTGTTAGTTTTTCCTTTGATGTTGAATGTTCAAAAGGAACTTATGTGAGAACTTTGGCTGTACAAGTCGGTGAATTATTAGGTATACCTTCTCACATGTCTCAATTAACTCGTGTAAAAAGTGCAGGTATTACTTTGCCAGAAACTTATACATTAGCTGAAATTGAAGAGTTTCAAAAAAACAAAAACATGGATTTTCTAGTGTCGATAGATGAAGTATTGTCTAATTTACCTAGAATAGAATTAAGTGATGAACAATGGAGTTCTGTTCAAAATGGGGCTTTTATAAAACTTAAATCTAAAGAAAAAAAAGTTACTGTCTCATATAATAATCGAATAAAGGCAATTTATATTTTGAATGAGTTTGGAAAGTATCAGCCAGATATCATGTTATTAAATAATGATTGAGAGTGAACTATGAAAAAAATTAATTTAATACATCCATTTAATAAGAGTTTAATTCCTAACCAACCAGTAGTATTGGCGTTAGGTTTTTTTGATGGGGTTCATTTAGGACATCAACAAGTGATTAAAACTGCTAAAAAAATTGCTGAAAAAAACAAACAAAAATTAGCAGTAATGACATTTAACCAGTCTCCAAGTACAGTATTTGGAAATGATAATGAAAAAGATTTTAGATATTTGTCTACAATTAACAGAAAAGCCAATTTATTTGAAAAATTAGGTGTTGATTATATGTATATCGTTGATCTGTCCGAAGATTTTATTAAATTAAAACCACAGGAATTTGTAGATCAATATATAGTTAATTTAAACGCTAAAACAGTCGTTGCTGGTTTTGACTACACTTATGGACCTAAAGAAATTGCTAATATGACTACATTAGTTACTTATGCTAACAATAGATTTGATGTTGTTAAAGTGGACAAAATGGAATTTAGTGGTCAAAAGATTGGTACAACTTCAATAAAAAATAACTTGAAAAACAATCAACTTGAAAATGCTAATAAACAACTTGGATATATCTACGAAAATACTGGTGAGGTTGTTCATGGATTTCAAAGAGGAAGAACATTGGGATATCCTACGGCAAATATTGATATAGATAAAAAAGAGTTTATTCCTGGGATTGGTGTATATATAACTGAAATAAAAATTGATAATATATGGTATCCGTCGATGACGTCTGTTGGATTTAATATAACTTTTGATGATGTTAAGGATTTGGTAGTTGAAAGTAATATTTTAGATTTCAATAAAGATATTTATGGAAAAAAAGTAACTTTAAAATGGAGAAAATTTCTTCGTAAAGAAGTTAAATTTGATGGGATTGACAAGCTAATTGAACAATTAGACAAAGATAAAATTGATACAGAAAATTATTTCAAAAATAATAAATAAATGGTCGCTAATCACTTGACACTTATACTATACATTGGTATATTTTACATTGTTAGCACTTGTGGTATAAGAGTGCTAAAGGAGGTGCCAAGATGTTGACTGATAGGCAGAATTTGATTTTAAAAGAAATTTTTAAAATCTTTACTGAAACAGGTCAACCGGTTGGTTCTAAGACTTTAATGGATTACCTTCCAATCAAAGTAAGTTCAGCAACTATCAGAAATGAGATGGCTGTTTTAGAAGAACAAGGATTAATTGAAAAGACACATCTCTCTTCTGGAAGGGTTCCTTCTGTTGAAGGATATCGTTATTACCTTGATCATTTAGTTCAGCCAACTAAAGTTTCAAACCAAACATCTAAAGTAATTGAACAAAATTTTGATCATCATTTTCATCAGATTGATGATATTATTCAAGAATCTGCAAAAATTTTGTCGAATCTAACTAGTTATACGGCGATTACTTTATCACCTGAAAAAAATTCAACATATTTAACAGGATTTAGAATTGTTCCATTAACTAGTCGTCAATTCATGGCTGTGTTAGTCACAAATCAAGGAACTGTTCAGAGTCAAGTTTATACTATATCAGATGGAATAAGTTCGGATATTATTGAAAAAATTGTCAATATCATGAATGATGAACTTGTTGGATTGCCTTTAGATGAAGTAGTTAAGAAGTTGCATACAGATATTCCTATTATGCTATCAAAATATATGCATTCAACTAATGGATTTCTCGAGTTATTTGATGATGTTTTTCAAAAAGCTGCTAGAAATAGATATTTTGTTGATGGTCAGTTAAATTTATTGAACTATGCTGATCCTGATGATTTAAAACAAATCAGAAATTTATACTCAACTATTGATCAAAATGATGGTTTATTAGCACTTTTGAATAATGAATTAAGTGATCAAGAAATAAATGTTAAGTTGGGATCAGAATTAGATAATGATGCATTTAAGAATTACAGCATTATTACCGCAAGGTATGATGCAGGGATACATGGTGAAGGTTTAATCGCGTTGTTAGGACCAACAAGTATGCCTTATTCAAAAATGATTGGTTTACTCGGTTTATTCAGAGAAGAATTAGCCAACAAACTGATCGAATATTATAAAGATCTTAATGATGAGTAGGAGGATTCATTTGGAAAAGAAAATGGATTCATCACAATTTCCTTCTGAAGATGACTTGAAACAAAAAGAAACAGTCGTTGAAGCAAAAGAAGAAGTAAGTGATGAAATAGATGAAAAAAAAGAGAATGAACCAACTATTGATGAAAATGAAAAACTTCTTGATGAGTTAACTCAAAAAAATCAAGAATTAGAAGACAAGTATTTACGTTCTCAAGCAGAAATTCAAAACATGCATCAACGTTTTGAAAAAGAGCAGCGACAATTGCTGAAATATGGTGGTCAAAAGCTTGCTAAAGAGATTTTACCAGTCATTGATAATATTGAACGTGCACTACAAGTTGAAGTTACAGATGACAATGGTGAGCAGCTAAAAAAAGGAATTGAATTAACTTTAAAAAGTTTGAATACAGCTTTAAAAAATAGTGATGTCACAGAAATTAAAGCTGAAAATCAAAAATTTGATCCTACAATTCATCAGGCTATTCAAACTGTTCCTGCTGATGATAGTCATCCTGCAGATACAGTTGTTTCAGTTTTACAAAAAGGATATATGATAAAAGATCGTGTATTAAGACCATCAATGGTTATTGTTGCAAATTAATAAGTAATAAAGGAGATTTAAGTTATGTCAAAGATTATCGGTATTGATTTAGGTACTACTAATTCAGCTGTTGCTGTAATGGAAGGTGGAAAACCTAAAATTATTACAAATCCAGAAGGTGGAAGAACTACACCATCTGTTGTTGCATTTAAAGATGGAGAAATTCAAGTTGGTGAAGTTGCTAAAAGACAAGCAATAACTAATCCAGATACAATTTCATCAATTAAGCGTCATATTGGTGAAGAAGGTTACAAAGTTAAAGCTAATGGTAAAGAATATACACCACAAGAAATTTCTGCTATGATTTTGCAACACATTAAAAAATTCTCAGAAGACTATCTTGGTGAGGAAGTAACAGAAGCAGTAATAACTGTTCCAGCTTATTTCAATGACTCTCAAAGACAAGCAACAAAAGATGCTGGTAAGATTGCTGGTTTAGATGTTAAACGTATTATCAATGAACCAACTGCTTCTTCATTGGCTTATGGTCTAGACAAAGAAGATAAAGATGAAAAGATTTTAGTATATGACCTTGGTGGTGGTACTTTTGATGTTTCTATCCTTGAACTAGGTGATGGAGTTTTTGAAGTGCTTTCTACAAATGGTGATACAAGATTAGGTGGAGATGACTTTGATAATGCTATTATGAATTGGTTAGTTGAACAATTCAAAGCTGCTAATGGTATTGATTTGTCTCAAGATAAAATGGCTATGCAACGTCTAAAAGATGCTGCAGAAAAAGCAAAGAAAGACTTATCAGGTGTTACTCAAACACAAATCAGTCTTCCATTTATTTCACAAAGTGATGCTGGTCCTCTTCATTTAGAAGAAACATTAACACGTGCTAAATTTGATGAACTAACAAACGAGCTAGTTCAAAGAACAAAAATTCCAGTTGAAAATGCTCTAAAAGATGCTGGCTTATCAAATGCTGACATTGATAAAGTTATTTTAAATGGTGGTTCAACTCGTATACCTGCTGTTCAAGAAGCTGTTAAGAATTGGACAGGGAAAGAACCTGATCATTCAATTAACCCTGATGAAGCTGTTGCTTTAGGTGCTGCCGTACAAGGTGGTGTTATTACTGGGGATGTTAAAGACGTTGTTTTACTTGATGTTACACCATTATCATTAGGTATTGAGACAATGGGTGGAGTATTTACAAAACTTATTGATAGAAATACAACAATTCCTACAAGTAAATCTCAAGTATTTTCAACAGCCGCTGACAATCAACCTGCTGTAGATATTCACGTATTACAAGGTGAACGTCCAATGGCTGCCGATGATAAAACACTTGGTAGATTCCAATTAACAGACATACCTGCAGCACCACGTGGTGTTCCACAAATCGAAGTTAAGTTTGATATTGATAAGAATGGTATTGTTAATGTATCTGCTAAGGATATGGGAACTGGAAAATCACAAAACATCACAATTAAGAGTTCTTCAGGTCTTTCAGATGAAGAAATTGAAAAAATGAAGAATGAAGCAAAAGAAAACGAAGAAGCAGATAACAAACGTAAAGAAGAAGTTGATTTAAGAAATGATGTTGATCAATTACTATTTACAACTGATAAAACTCTTGAAGAAATTAAGGGTAAAGTATCTGACGAAGAGATTAAAAAAGCTGAAGAAGCTAAAGATGCTTTGAAGAAAGCTCAAGAAGATAATAATCTTGAAGATATGAAACAAAAACGTGATGATTTGAATAAAATTATTCAAGATTTATCTGTAAAACTATATCAACAAGCTCAAGAAGCTCAGCCATCAGGTGACGCAAGTGCTACTGATTCAAATGACAATAAAGACAAGGGCGATGGAGCTGTTGATGCTGATTTTGAAGAAGTTGATCCAGACGATAAAAAATAATAGAAGGGAAGTATCTTAATGAATCCATACGACGTTTTAGGTGTCGATAAAGATGCAAGCGATGCAGAAATAAAAAAAGCGTATCGTAAACTTTCAAAAAAATATCACCCTGATATTAATAAAGAACCGGGTGCAGATGAGAAGTTTAAAGAAGTTAATGATGCTTATGATGTATTAAAAGATCCCCAAAAACGTCAAAGATATGACCAATTTGGTACTACTGATGATAATGCTGGAGCAGGTGGCTTTGGCGGATTTGATCAGTCGTTTGGTGGTAGTGGATTTGAAGATATATTCAGCTCATTTTTTGGTGGTGGTTCAAGCCGTCAAGCTGATCCAACAGCACCAAGACAAGGTAATGATTTACAATATCGTATGAATTTGACTTTTGAAGAAGCTGTTTTTGGTAAAGAAACAACCATTTCATATAATAGACAAGAAGAATGTGCAACTTGTCATGGCTCTGGTGCAAAGCCAGGCACTTCACCTATAACATGTAGAAAATGTCACGGTTCTGGTCGTATTCAAGTTGATCGTCAAACTCCATTTGGTAAGATGAGAACTACTGAAACATGTGATGTATGTAATGGTACAGGTAAAGAAATTGAAGAAAAATGTCCTACATGTGGTGGTGACGGTCATACAATCGATAGGCACTCTGTTAAAGTAAAAGTTCCAGCTGGAATTGAAGATGGTCAACAGATTAGACTTGAAGGACAGGGAGAATCAGGAATAAATCATGGGCCTTATGGTGATTTATATATTGTGTTTGAAGTCGCTAAAAGTAAAGATTTTACAAGACGTGGTTCAACAATTTATTCTGATAAAAGTATAAGTTTTCCTCAAGCCGCATTAGGTGATGAAATTAAAGTTAAAACTGTATATGGCGATGTAAAACTAAAAGTTCCAAGTGGAACACAAACAGGAACTACTTTTAAACTTAAAGAAAAAGGATCTCCAAAATTAAATGGTACAGGAATAGGTGATCATTTAGTGACTATTCATATAGTGACACCTAAGAAATTAACTGATGAACAAAAATCAGCATTACGAGATTTTGCTAAGGCTGGCGGAGATAAAATCACTGAACAGGATAGTGGAAATTTCTTTGATAGAATGAAAGACGCTTTTAAGTAATATTAGACACCCTTAAGGGTGTCTTTTTTGGTATAATTTAATATGATTTAAAGGAGTTTTTTAATGAATATAGAAGAAATGAAAGAACGTCAAAAAAGAATACGTAATTTTTCTATTGTTGCACATATTGATCATGGTAAATCGACAATAGCTGATAGGATTCTTGAATTAACAGATACAGTTGAAAAAAGAGATATGAAAGACCAAATTCTTGATGATATGGATTTGGAACGTGAACGTGGAATAACAATTAAATTAAATGCCGTTGAATTACACTACAAGGCTAAAGACGGTCAAACATATATTTTTCATTTAATTGATACGCCTGGTCATGTTGATTTTACATATGAAGTATCCAGGAGTTTAGCTGCTTGTGAAGGGGCATTACTAGTTGTCGATGCTGCTCAAGGTGTTGAAGCACAAACATTAGCTAATACTTATCTAGCAATTGATAATGACTTGGAAATCTTACCTGTTATTAATAAAATTGATTTGCCAAGTGCAGAACCGGAAAAGGTTAAATCAGAAATTGAGGATATGATTGGTATAGATGCTTCAGAATCAGTTGAAGTTAGCGCAAAAAAAGGTATCGGAATACCTCAGCTTTTGGAAAGAATTGTAAAAGATGTTCCAGCACCTGTAGGTGATATAACAGCACCATTGAAGGCTTTGATTTTTGATTCTGTATACGACAGCTATCGAGGCGTTGTATTGAGTGTAAGGGTTAAAGAAGGAACAGTTAAAGCAGGCGATACTATTGAAATTATGAGTAATAAAAAGAAATTTGAAGTTACAGAAGTTGGAGTAATGTCACCTAAGGCAGTCGCTAAAGATATACTAATGGCAGGAGATGTTGGATATATTACTGCAAGTATAAAATCAGTTAAAGATACTCGTGTTGGTGATACTGTAACTTTAGCCAATAATCCAACTGAAAATCAACTAGAAGGATATAGACAAATTCAACCAATGGTCTATTCAGGGATGTATCCTGTTGATAATGCCAAATACGAAGATTTAAGAGAAGCTTTAGAAAAATTGCAATTAAATGATGCGGCTTTAGAGTTCGAGCCCGAATCATCGCAAGCACTTGGCTTTGGATTTCGTTGTGGATTTTTAGGGTTACTACATATGGATGTTGTTCAAGAACGCCTTGAAAGAGAATTTAATCTTGATTTAATTATGACCGCTCCATCTGTAAATTATCATGTAAATACAGTGGATGGAGAAACGCTTGTCATTGATAATCCTTCTGAAATGCCTGATAGTGGAACTATATCTTCAATAGAAGAACCATTTGTAAGAGCAGAAATAATGGTTCCTGAAGATTATGTTGGAGCAGTAATGGAACTTTCACAAAAAAAACGTGGTCAATTTATTACAATGGATTATCTTGATAAATATCGAGTAAATGTAATATATAAGTTACCATTATCAGAAATTATTTTTAATTTCTTTGACGATTTAAAATCAAGTACCAAAGGGTATGCCTCACTTGACTATAAAATTGAGGGGTATGAAGTAAGTGATCTAGTAAAAATGGATATTTTGTTAAATGGAGATACTGTTGATGCACTTAGTTTTATTGTCCATAAAGATTTTGCGTTTGAAAGAGGACGAGAAATCACTTCTAAACTAAAAACCATTATTCCAAGACAAAACTTTGAGATTCCAATACAAGCTGCGATTGGTACAAAAATTGTTGCTAGAGCAACCGTAAAAGCATATCGCAAGGATGTTACTGCCAAGATTCATACAGGTGATCCAGATAGACGTGCAAAACTGTTAGATAAGCAAAAACGTGGTAAAAAACGAATGAAAGCTGTAGGAAGAGTTGAAGTTCCTCAAGAAGCATTCATGTCCGTTTTGAAAATGCACGAAGAAAATTAGTTGATATATCAATGTTTTAAAACAATTAAAGACCCAGTAAGTTTAAAACTTACCGGGTCTTTAATTGTAATCTATTTCTAATTATTTAAAGTACTTGTTCCATCTTGATAATTTAAATTTACACCATCTTGAACATTAAAAATATAAACATTAAATTTAATATTATCGCTTCCTATAGATTGTGCTTCCATTTCAACTCCTCTTGGTAATAATTCAGAGTTTCTAAATATAGGTGTTACTCTATATCTAACAAATTTTTTAGGGTTGTTTTTTAAAAAATCAGCAATATCCATTTCATGGGCAAGCATCTCAGGAGAGTTTAATTCTCTTGTTCCTGTGATTAAATTTTTAGGGTTGTTATTTTGACCTGTCAGTTGATAGCCGATTAAATGGCTTCTGTTATAAAGCCATCCACCTTTAATTTTTTTATTATGCCATCCTGTTGGATTCCAAGTCAGTCCCTCTCTTTTAGCAGTTGGCATAAGTGATTTGTTGAGGAGTGCGTTGGCGGTTCCTGCTCGATTAAGATTATCTAAATTAGAATATGATTGCCAGGCACCTTTTGAAATATCCAAGTCAGAATCTGAAAAATTTGGGTTATTATCATTGACTGTTATCTCTTTTAAGTTTGAATAGTTTAAATTCTGCAATTCTTCATTATTAGCTTTACTTTTTACTTTATCAGAATTTTTATTTTTTAACTGTTCTTCCAATTCTGATATTTCTTTTTCAAGTTTAGAATTTTCTTTTTTTAACTTTTTATCTTTTTTTTGGAAATTATAATTTTTTACTATTTTTATATTATTACTCTTCGCTTCAATTACTGTTGAAAAAGGTAATGAAGTGAGTAAAAAAGTTAAAAATAATAAAGCTGATATATTTCTTTTTTTCATGTTTAACCTTCCCATCCACATAAAGTATACCCCTCAGCTTGTGCTTGAGCTTCTGTCATTGAAGTTACACTAATAGCATTACGTAATCCGCGACAATTTGGATCTCTATGGTATTTCTTCCCGTGATTTGGAGCGATGTATACTAAATTTTCGTTAGGTGTTGGACGTGAAACTTGCTCTTGAGATTGTTGCTGTTGTTGTTGAGAGTTTTGTTGTTCTTGAGCTTTTTGAGCAGCTAATGCTGCGGCTTGTTTTTCTTGATCTGCTTTTTCTTGATCAGCTTTTTGTTTCTCAATTGCCTGATCTTGTGCTTTTTTATCATTATCTTCTTGAGTTTTAATTGAAGATAGTTCTTTTTTTAGAGAACCTTTTTTTGATAAAAGTAAAGCATTGTACTTCTTGTCTTTATTGTAATTATTTTTTCCAATATATTCAGTTTTTGTCGTAGTTTTTACTTGTTTCTTTGCTGACGATGGTGTGCTTGGTGCTGTCATACCAACTAAAATGAATGAAATAATTGCTATAATACTTGAGTATTTTATTTTTTTCTTTCTTGACTCACTTTTCTTAAAAAATGTATAAATCAAAAATATTAACGAAAATAAAAAAATAATTAAAAAAAGTTTATTCATATAAATCTCCTTACGTATTGTTTTATAAGATAAATAAAAACAAATGTTTATTATTTACTTATATAATAATACGCAACGTATACATAATTAGTCAATAAAACCTTAATTAATAAATTACGCAAAAAAGTATCAGTGATACAATATATTTTGAAATTAATTATTAGGTGGTTTTTAAAATAAAAAATATATATGACGATCAAAATTTTTTTGATGAATATTCAAAAATAAATCAAAGTAAACAGGGTTTAAAGGGTGCCGGAGAATGGCAGACCTTACAAAAATTATTGCCAGTATTTAAGAATAAAGATGTATTAGATTTTGGAAGTGGGTACGGATGGCATGCTTTTTGTGCTGCTGAAAATGGTGCTTCATCTGTTGTTGGAATTGATTCTTCTGAAAAAATGTTGTCCGTTGCAAATGAAAAAAATACATATAATAATATTAGTTTTAAAAATATGGATATTACTAATATTGAATTTGAAGATAATAACTTTGATATTGTTTTAAGTTCATTAGCATTGCACTACATAAATGATTTTGATGAAGTTGTTAGAAATGTAAAAAGAGTTCTCAAAAATAAAGGAACTTTTATATTTTCTGTGGAACATCCTATATTTACGGCTCAAGGTTCTGAACAGTGGGATTTAAATGAGAATGGAACTATAAAATCTTTTCCGGTGGATAATTATTTTTTTGAAGGAGTAAGGAAAACTGATTTTTTAAACACTTCTGTTATAAAATATCATAGAACTATCACTACGTATCTAGAGACTCTTTTAGAATTTAGATTTACTATTAATCATGTAGTTGAACCAAAACCGCCAGTAAAGATGATGAATATTCCTGGAATGAAAGATGAACTTAGACGTCCAATGATGTTAATTATTTCAGCAACAAAAAAGAACTCATAATGATATGAGTTCTTTTTAATTATTATAAACTCTTGCCCAAATATCGCCTTTGCAATTAGGGGTAGAGCATTCAGGGATTTTTTCTCCATCTTTCAGGGTTATCAGATTGCTTTTACAAGTTAAACATTCATAATTACCTGCTCCAGGAGTATCGTTAGTTTTATACATAGACTTTTACCTCCACGATTTCTTTTAGTATACACCTTTTTTATAAAAATATAAGTAATATTCTATAGCAAAATTTATTTTTAAAGAAAATTTCATTTAAAAGCATGGTATATCAATAAATTATCAAATTTTAGTAATAATTATTATTTGCCTAAGATTTTGGTAAAGTTTATTATTAAATAGTTCGAGTAATTTATTTCGTTGAAGAAGGACAACGTTAAAAAACCTTGGGTTCTGGACGAGGGGATTCTAAATAAGAGGGAGATTTAGATATTATGCAAAATGAAAGTAAGTATTATGACAAAATGTCATTTACTCGAGTGTTTAGTTGGCATTGGTACAAAGACCAAATGTCAGGTTGGACAAAAGCTAGCTATATATTACTAGCAGTAGGTATCATAATTCAATTGTATATTGGATTAGGACATGGAATTAGTCCACTAGGAGTCACATCAACAATAGCCGGTATTATTGGATTTAGCTGTACTGTGTCAATCACAAATGGACGTCCAATAAACGGTATATTAGGCTTTATTTCAGCTGTTATGTTGATTTATGTTGCATTAGTCACAGGAAATTATTCTGATATTATTATGCAAGCTGCATATATTATATTATTAGATATTCCAATTCTAATTCAAAAACAATGGTCTAGCCATGATCCAAGAAAAATGACTGGAACTGATGTTTTTCAGACTATATTAATTTTTCTAGCATTTTTAGTTGCAACTTATATTTTAGATACAGTTATTTTACACAGTCCACAAGCAATATTAGATGCAATTAGTGCAACAATCGGTTTAACAGGTGCTGTATTAACTGTAAGAAGATTTCGTTCAAGTTATTATTTTTGGACTGCTCAAGGAGTTATGAGTATTGCACTTTGGATTCAAACAGCAATGCATGGACATCCCGTGTGGGTTTTAATGATAACTTATATGCTATATCTAGCCAATGATATAGTTGCATTTACTGATAGTAAATGGTTTCATGAAAATAAATAATTAACTTTACTCGAACAAGTAATTTATGACTAAGAAGTATATTCTATTTTGGAATATACTTTTTTATTTTGTATAATAAAATATAGTTGATAAGGAGTGACTATGAAAACAAGAGATTTAATACAAACATCCATAGTAGCAGGGATTTATATAGCTATATCATTATTACTGACGCCATTTTCCTATGGTCCTGTACAATTTAGAATTGCTGAAATGCTTAATCATTTTGCAATATTTGATAAAAAGTATATTTGGGCACTAACTGGGGGATGTTTAGTAGTGAATTTATTTTCTCCATTGGCAGTAGTAGACGTAGTTTTTGGAACATTAGGGACACTTGTTATGACATTTATTAGTTACTTATTGAGTAAGTATGTTAAGTCATTAAAATTAAAACTAACAGTTTCTACCATAACTTGTACTATTTTTATGTGGTCAATAGCCTTAGAATTGCACATTGTTTCTAAAATTCCCTTTTGGATGACTTATGGGACTGTTGCTTTAGGCGAACTGGGCTCAATGGTAATAGGAGCGGTGTTAATTTATTTAATAAATAAAAGAATAAATATAAAGGAGATGTTGAAATAATGACTTTTGAAAATGCACTTAGAGAAATGAAAAAAGGGAAAAAAATAACTCGTGATGGATGGCAATCAGGTGAGGTTGGTATTTTTATTGTAAATAATTCAAAATATCAAGGAGAAGATATTGGGGAATATATCCTAATTGAGACAAATGAGACTCCAAAATTTTATATGTTCCAACCAACATCTTGTGATGTGTTAGCTGATGACTGGAGTATTGTTGATTAATGGACTTAAATTTAGAGAATAAAAAAGTTCTAGTTACAGGTGCTTCCAGTGGCATCGGATATGAGCAAGTAAAATTATTTTTAGAAAATAATGCCAAAGTAATTGGCATTGATAAAAACAATTGTGATATAAAAAGTGAAAATTTTACTTTTAAAAAATGTGATATTACTAACTTTAAAGAGTTAGAAAATATATTAAGCGATATAACTCAAATTGATATAATTTGTAATACTGCCGGAATTCTCGATGATTATCACTCCACTACTGATACTCAGTTAGATGAGTGGAATAAGGTGTTAGATACTAACATAACAAGTCAATTTGTAATTGCTAAAAAATTATTACCACTTATGATACAACAAAAATCTGGAGTTTTTGTGAACATGGCATCCATAGCTGGTATTATATCTGGTGGAGGTGGAGCTTCTTACACCGCTTCAAAACATGCAATCATAGGATTTACTAAGCAGTTAAATTTTGATTATGCTAAATATGGAATAAGGGCGAACTGTATAGCTCCAGGTGCAGTAAGAACTAGTATGAATAGTTCTGATTTTAATAATGGCGGAGAAATTGCAAGTATTGTCGAAGAAGCTACACCTGCAAAAAGATATGCTACTCCTAAAGAAGTCGCCGAGTTGTCTTTATTTCTTGCCAGTGAGAAGTCGAAATATATGTTTGGTTCTATTGTTTCAATCGATGGTGGTTGGACAATAGATAAGTTTATTTGATAGACCTATTTTATTAAGTAGAGGATAAGTAATTATGAATGATAAAACATTTATGCGTATTAAAGAATTAACAGAATTACAAGGGACTAGTGGATTTGAACATGAAATACGTGATTATATGAGAAAGTCAATAACTCCTTTAGTTGATGAAGTTTCACAAGATGGACTAGGTGGTATTTTTGGTATAAAAAATAGTTCTGATTCTAATTCTAGAAGGGTAATGGTTGCTTCTCACATGGATGAAGTAGGATTCATGCTAACACAGATAAATGCAAATGGATTATTCAATGCTGTAGCTTTAGGAGGCTGGAATTCTTATGTTGTTTCAGCTCAGAGATTTACTCTTAAGACGTCTAGTGGCAAAAACTATCCTTGTATTTCATCTTCGATACCCCCTCATTTATTGAGAGGAACAACTGGACAGAGTAGTTTAGATATATCAAAAATTTTATTTGATGCAGGATTTGAGTCACGTGAAGAAGCTATGGAGTATGGAGTAAGACCAGGTGATGTGATTATTCCACAAGTTGAAACCATTAAAACTGCTAATGAAAAAAATATTATCTCAAAGGCATGGGACAATAGATATGGATGCACATTGGTACTTGAAGCACTAGAAGAGCTTCAAAATGAAGAGTTAGGTCACACTTTAATTGCGGGAGCCAATGTTCAAGAAGAAGTAGGACTTCGTGGTTCAAAACCATCAGTTACAAAATTTAAGCCTGATTTATTTTTTGCAGTGGATTGTTCAGCTGCGAATGATATAAACACAAAAGAAGGAACTTTTGGTCATTTAGGCGAGGGAGTTCTACTAAGGATACAAGATCCTAGACTTATAACTTTGCCTAGATTAAAGGAATATTTATTAGATATTGCTGAAACTAATAAAATACCTTATCAATATTTTGTTTCTAAAGGTGGTACCGATGCTGGTGATGCACATACGGCAAATGAGGGAATACCAAGTACAGTAATAGGTGTAGCCGGAAGATATATACATACACATCAAACAATGTTTAATATATCTGATTATGATGCTGCAAAAGAAATGTTGGTACAAGTTTTAAAAGGACTTGATAAAAGTACAATTGATACAATTGTTCGTGGACTATAATGTATGTTACAATTTCAAGATAAGTTAAAAGCCAACAGCTTAGATGCTGCTGGTTTTTGTTTTTAAGAATAAATATAAGTGAGGAATCTATTAAGTGATAACAGTAAGCGACATGAGTTTAACAATGGGCGGACGTAAGCTTTATGATGAGGTTAATCTAAAGTTTACAGAAGGAAATTGTTACGGAGTTATTGGAGCTAATGGTGCTGGTAAATCAACATTTTTAAAACTTTTAGAAGGAAAAATTCAACCTAGTTCTGGAAATATTTCTATTGGTAAAGATGAAAGAATGTCTAGTTTAAATCAAGATCATTATGCTTTTGAAGAATTTGAAGTTCTAGATACAGTAATACAAGGTCACAAAGAGCTTCATGATGTAATGCAAGAAAAAAATGCTCTATATGCAAAAGAAGATTTTAATGACGAAGACGGAATAAAAGCTGCTGATTTGGAAGCAAAATTTGCGGAATTAGATGGTTGGAATGCTGAATCTGAAGCAGCACAGCTACTACAAGAGCTAGGAATCAGTGAAGAATTGCATCATGTAAAAATGAGCGAGTTAATGGAAGGCCAAAAGATTAAAGTATTATTGGGTCAAGCATTATTTGGTAAACCAGATATATTACTTCTTGATGAGCCTACTAATGGCTTGGATATGGCTTCTGAAGTATGGCTTGAAAATTTCTTAGCTGATTTTCCTAATATTGTTATTGTTGTTTCTCATGATCGTCATTTTTTGAATCAAGTATGTACTTCAATGTGTGATGTTGATTTTGGAAAAATCAAATTATTTGTCGGAAACTATGATTTCTGGTTGGAATCAAGTCAGCTAGCTGCAAAACTACAAGCAAATCAAAATGCAAAAAAAGAAGAGCAAATTAAAGAATTGCAAGAATTTGTTGCAAGATTTTCTGCCAATGCTTCTAAATCTAAACAAGCTACTTCAAGAAAGAAACAGTTAGAAAAAATCACCTTGGATGATATACAACCTTCATCACGTAAATATCCATTTATTAAGTTTGATTTTCAAAGAGAACTTGGAAATGACCTTGTTCGAGTTGAAAATATTTCAAAAACTATTGATGGTGTTAAAGTTTTAGATAATATTACTTTTACTATAAAGCCAGATGAGAAAACAGCAATTATTTCACAAAATGACATTGCTTCATCTACACTAATGCAAATATTGGCTGGAGATATGAGTCCAGATGAAGGAAGTGTGACTTGGGGTGTTACAAGTACACAGTCTTATTTACCTAAAGATACAAATTCAGCATTTAACAATGATAAATTAAGTATTCTTGATTGGCTAAGGCAATTTGCAAGTAAAGAAGAAGATGATAATACTTTCTTGAGAGGATTTTTAGGAAAAATGCTTTTCTCAGGAGATGAAGTGGACAAAGAAATTAAGGTTTTATCTGGTGGTGAAAAAGTTCGTTGTATTTTATCTAAGATGATGCTGCAAAAGGCTAATACCTTAATAATGGATGATCCAACTAATCATTTAGACTTAGAGTCAATTACATCTTTAAATGATGGTTTAATTGGATTTAAGGGTGCGTTAATATTCACATCACATGATCATGAGTTTATACAAACAATTGCTAACCACATAATTGAAGTATCTGATAAGGGTATGGTTGAACGTGCCGATACAACTTTTGATGAATTTTTAAATCATGAAGAATTGCAAAAACAAGTAAAAAAATTATATGCGTAAACACTCATTTATGGGTGTTTTTTTATATTATATATTTTTTGTGACAAACTACCTTGACACACACAGTAATATGTTATAAATTATTAAAGTACTTTAATGGAGGTGCGTAATGAAGTCTATTTCAAAAGATATCATTAGAGGTAATACTGAAATGATAGTCTTAAGTATCTTGAATCAAGGAGATAGTTATGGATATCAAGTTTCAAAAACTGTACAGGAACTAACTGAAGGTGAATATATACTAAATGAGGCAACATTATATACTGTATTTCGCCGATTAGAAAAAAATAATGCCATTCAAAGCTACTGGGGAGATGAAACTAAAGGATCTAGAAGAAAATATTATAAGATTACCGAAAGTGGAATTGATCAGTTAGACGCTAATCTAATTGAATGGGATTATTCAAAAAAAATAATTGATAAAATTATAAAGGGGAAAATTTAACATGAATAAAATCGAAATGAAAATTAGAACAAAAATAGATCAAATTTTTTCAAAATACAAACCATCAGAAAATATAACTGAATTGAAAGAAGAATTAATAGCTGATTTATCAGAAATTGCAAATGATCAACAAGATATGGGAAAAAGTGAGGATGAAGCAGTTGAAGCTGCATTTAAACATCTAGGTGATCTTAATGAATTAATGCAAGAATTTGACGAAGTTAATAAAGAAGATCAGAAAATAGAGTCAGATGAAAATACAGTTAAAATCGGCAAATTTATAATAAAAGATAATCAAATTAAATATGATGATAAAGTTATTATTGACGAAGATCGAGTAGATTTTGGGAAATTTTTAAAAGTTGAAGATGGTTCTGTTGATATGGGAAATGGATTTTTTAGAGTTGATGACGATGGAATTTCTTTAGGTCATGAAAGAACTAATGGTGGATTTAGCCATTTAAAATTAGTTAATAATGTCAAATTTGATATTTCTCAAATTAATGATCTAGTAATAAGTTATTCAAATGACCAACTTGAAATAAAACAATCACCATCTGATGAATTGATAATTAATGAATATATGAGTCGTAATAATAAACGATACTATTTGAGAAGTACTAATGTTGGAAATGGGCAGTTGTATATAAAACAAGGCGATAGGCCAATCATGTGGCATGTACGCACAAAAATAGAAATCTATCTACCCGAAAAATATGCCAATAGAGTTACATTTGTGAACAAAAATGGAAAGGTCTTGTTAGACCAAATAAATAGTCAAGCCGATTTATCGGTCACAGCTACAAATGGTGCAACCAATATTAGTAATGCAAATATTAAAAACTTAAATTTATTTTGTGCAAATGGTGCTATAAAGTTAAATAGTGTAAAATTACAAGATTCAGAAATTATTTCTAATAATGGCTCAATAACAGGTAATAATCTTGAAGGATTATTTAAAGTGAAAACAAGAAATGGTGCTGTTAAGCTAGATCAAATAAATGGCGGCGGTGATTTTAATGGTAATAATGGAGCTATTAGACTGATTTTTACAAAAGTAAGTGAAGATATTAATGCCTTTACAAAAAATGGTGCCATTAAAATGGAAGTTCCTGCGGATACAAAAGCTAATTTTGTCTTACAAAGTAAGTCTGGAATAGTAAGAAATAGAATAGAAAATAAAACATATAATTATGAGGCACAAGGATTTATGCAAGGGGTACTAAATGGTGAAAATAATCCCGAATATTCAATTAATGCAAAAAGTAACCATGGATCAATTAAATTGATTTAAAAAAAGTACAAATAAATTGAATTTTTTATTTTGAACAATGATATAGTTTATCTTAGTTTATTTTTAAGTCAAAAATGTGATAGTTCATTAAAAGTTATTAATATTGATTATTAATAAAAAAACCTTAAACTAGATAGTTTTTCTAGTTTAAGGTTTTTATTTGTCTCCGTATCCACTTGGATTTTTAGTTTCCCAAGTCCAAGCATCTTGAATGATTTTTTCAACGTTATCATATTTTGGCTTCCAATTTAAAACGGTTCTAGCTTTTGTGCTATCAGCGATTAGAGTACTTGGATCACCAGGTCTTCTTGGACCAATTTTTGTTGGAATTTCTTTTCCGGTAACTTTACGTGCAGCTTCAACAATTTGTAGATTAGAAAATCCAGTTGATGAGCCCAAATTAAAAGCATTACTATCATTACCAGCCTTTAAGTATTCAAATGCAAGACGATGTGCTTCTGCTAAATCCATAACATGAACGTAATCTCTCACATTTGTACCATCGGTAGTGTCATAATCATTACCAAAAATTGTTAATTCATTACGAGTTCCATGAGCTACATCAAGAACAATAGGTGTCAAATGTGTTTCAGGGTTATGATCTTCTCCGATACTTCCATCAGGCTTAGCTCCTCCAACATTGAAATAACGAAGAGCAACAAATTTGATACCGTAAGCAGTATCAGCCCAGTGCATCATCTTTTCCATAGCTAATTTTGTTTCACCATATGGATTTGTAGGTACTTGAGGATCCGTTTCTTTAATTGGAATTTGTTTTGGTTCTCCATAAGTGGCAGCAGTTGAAGAAAATACAATATTTTTCACACTATATTCGTTCATAATTTCCAATAGCACGTTCATTCCATAAACATTATTGTCATAATAATCAAGAGGTTTTTTCATTGATTCTGGAACTATTGAAAATGCTGCAAAGTGAATAACGCCGTCAATTACTTCATTATCAAAAACTCTTCGCATGAATGATTTATCGCGTAAATCACCTTCATAAAATTTAGCTTTTTTATTGATAGCATCTTTGTGACCAGTTGAAAGATTGTCTACGACAACAACCTCATAGTTATTTTCACAAAACCAGTCAACTGCGTGAGAACCGATATAACCAGCTCCACCTACAATTAATACAGACATTACTTGTTCCTCCTTAGAATTTATCTTATTAAATGGTATATTTAAATATGATATATTACAATATTTTTTGTGTTTTTCATTACTATTGTGGTAAATTTAATACTGAAATTATGAACGGGGAAATATGAAAGTATGAAAAAATTTTTAAAAAATTTATTGATAATAATATTAATATTGTTATCAATAGTATTAATATTTAATAAACAAATTACGGCAACAAGTCTTAAACATTATAATGATCAACGTGTTGAAAAAATCACAAGAAAACAAATTGTAAAAAATGAAAAGGCTAAAGCAGATTATAATTTTGCCAACGTTAAACAACTTGGTCCTGGAAAGATTATCAATGGAATGATAGGCGGATATATTCCAATCATTGGTGCTATTTCAGTCCCAAGTGTAGGAATAAAATTACCAATTGCTAAAGGTGTAAGTAATATGGTTCTAGCGACTTCTGGAGGGACTATGAAGCCCAATCAAAAAATGGGGGAAGGAAATTATGCTTTAGCAGGACATGATTATAAGTCCATTTTTATGCCAACACATGACATAAAATTAGGAGACAAGATATATATTTCTGATTTTAAAAATGTTTATGAATACGAAGTTTATTCAAAAAAAGCAGTTGAACCAACAGAGGTTAATGTAATTGATGATGTTAAAGGACAAAAAATTATTACTTTAATTACATGTACCGATAACAATACAAAACGTTTAGCAACTCAAGGAAGGCTTGTTTCCAAAAAAGCAAAAGATAAAAATACAATAAAAATTATTACAGAAAATAGTAAAGAAAAATCAACAAGAAATAAATATGAAACTAGTGACATTTTAATGATGATTGGCGGACTATTAATCTTAATAATTTTGGTATTGACTTTAGTAATTAAGAAAAGAAAATAAAAATTAAAACTTGATGATAGAAGTCTTAAATAGATTTCAATTCATTAAGTTTTTTTGATTTAAAAATGTATAATATACTCATGGATAAAAATTGGAAATTAAGAAAAAAAATTGATAATAATTTAGTGACTAGTTTATCAAATAAACTTGGGCTTCCCATAATAACTGTGAAATTATTAGTGTCGAGAAATATTGATACTGAGGAAAAAATAACAGATTTTTTAGACACTTCAATAGAAAAAATAGATGATCCTTTTAAATTAAATGATATGCAAAAAGCCATAGATAGGATTGAACAGGCATTAGATAATAATGAAAAAATAGTTATTTATGGAGATTATGACTCAGATGGATTAACAAGCACATCAATTATGAAAGAAGCTATTGAGATAATTGGAGGTCAAGTTGATACATATATCCCTGATCGGTTTAGTGATGGTTATGGACCTAATATCGAAAGATATCAGGAATTTATTAATCAGGGATATCAATTAATAATTACCGTAGATAATGGAGTAAGTGGTTATGAAGCAGTTGAACTTGCTCAAAATAATAATGTTGATGTAATAATAACAGATCATCATACTTTGCCTGAAAAACTACCAAATGCAACAGCGATAATACATCCAAGAATAAAAGGAAATGAATATTCTTGTCAGGATTTATCTGGGGCTGGTGTTGCTTTTAAAGTTGCAAGTGCCTTATTGCAAGAAGTGCCTTTAGATTTATTAGACTTAGCTGCAATAGGAACAATTTCAGATGTTGTAAAACTAAGTGGTGAAAATAAAGTAATAGTAGCAAATGGTATAAAGCAAATTCAAAGTGGTAATAGAATTGGACTAAAAGAGCTTTTTAAAACAATAAAATTAGATATTAAAAAAGTAGACGAAGAAGTTATTGGTTATCAAATAGCACCTAGATTAAATGCATTAGGTAGAATTAAGAATGCAAATATTGGTGTTGATTTACTTACAGAGCAAGATATTGACTCTGTTAAAAAAATTGCTAAAGAAGTCGATGAAACTAACTCTTTAAGAAGACAATATTCTGACGAAATATATCAAAAAGCAAGTAAAAAATTATCAAGAAATAAAATGAAATTTCAAGTATTGTATGACGACAACTGGAATGAAGGAGTATTAGGAATAGTCGCCGGAAAAATTTCTGATGAAACCAATAAACCTACATTAGTCCTTTCAAAGCATGGTGATGTTTATAAAGGTTCAGGAAGATCACCAATAGGCTTTAATTTATTTGAAGCTTTAGAAAAACATAAAGATTTATATACAAGCTTTGGAGGCCATGCACAAGCATGCGGTGTTTCTATTAAGACGGATAAGATTGAAGAATTCTCTGATATAATTCAAAAAGAAATAGATATCCAAGGCTTTAATAAAGTTGAGGAAAAAGAATGTATATATGATTTAAACCTGGATACAAAAGAGATTTCTTTTACTTTATTAGATCAAATAAATATACTAGCGCCTTTTGGTGAAGGTAATCCTAAACCTATTTTTAAGTCTTCAAATGTAGAAATAGTTGATGAAAAAAATATTGGTAATGATAAAACACACTTAAAAGGAAAAATTAAGCAAAATCAAATAAAAACAGAATTTATAGCTTTTAGATTTTCAAATGAGTTTAATACCATTAAAGATATTCCTTTATATGATGCATATTATCAAATAGGAATTAATGAGTGGCTGGGTAAAAAAAATATACAGCTTATGATTAGTGATATAAGATCTGATAAATTCGGCACACAATTTATTGATTGGCGTAATCATGAGTTTGATATAAAAAAATTAGACAATGATTTATCACTTATTTTTTTTAATAAACGATATTTTGATTTATTTGAACAAAGAGGAAACGATATAAGTGCTTATTTATGGAATAACCCACAAATAAGCAAATTAAATAAAATTTTAGTTTTTGACAGACCGCATAACATTAATAACTTTAAAAAATTTATTGATGTTCAACAGGCACAATTTGTCTATTTATTATTTTATTCACAGTTAAAGTATAGTTATGAATTAGTACCTGATAAAAAAGAGATGCATGATACACTCAAATTCTTTTTAACACATCAAGGAATAAGGGAAAATGACTATCAGACAATTTCTAAATACTTAAATATTAATATTAATAACTTAAAATTTTATATTAACGTGTTTTTTGAGCTAGGTTTTGTTAAAATTAATGGCGGAGTGATAAGTTCTCAACAAATTGATAAAAATAAAAACTTAGAGTCTTCACTTTTTTATCAAAAAAGATTACAAAGAAATGAAGTTGGATCACTGCTAGTAAATTCTAGTTATCAAGATCTACTTTCATGGATTGAAAAACAATAATGGAGTAAGTAATGGATTATAAAAAATATATTGCCAATGTTCCTGATTTTCCAGAACCTGGTGTTTTATTCAGAGACATTTCACCTTTGATGCTTGACGGTCAAGCATATCATGCGGCGACAGATGATATCGCTGAATATGCCAGAGAACGTGGAGCTGAATTAATTTGTGGCCCTGAAGCTCGTGGTTTTATTGTTGGATGTCCTGTAGCTAATAAGCTAGGAATTGGCTTTGCACCTGCAAGAAAAAAAGGAAAACTTCCAAGAGAAACAGTTTCAGTAACGTATGATTTAGAATATGGTCAAGGTTCTTTATATATGCAAAAAGATGCCGTGAAACCTGGACAAAAAGTCTTAGTTGTTGACGATTTGATGGCAACTGGAGGAACACTAAAAGCAACTATTGACTTAGTTGAAAAATTAGGTGGCGAAGTTGTAGGGACTGCATTTATAATTGAATTGAAAGATCTGAATGGTCGCCAAAAAATTAAAGACTATGATATGTTTACATTAACTCAATATTAAAATTGAGTTTTTATATGGAGACGTGGCAGAGTGGTAATGCAGCGGACTCGAAATCCGCCGAACCGGTTAATACCGGCGCGCAGGTTCAAATCCTGTCGTCTCCTTTGATTAGAAAGTAAGCACTTGTAACGAATTGAAATAATAACAGTAAATGCTGTTAAATCAATAGTTGCAAGTGCTTTTTTGTCTGTGTTTTATTATTCAAGTTTATAAACTTATGCAATAATTTGCAACGTAAAAGTAGCCAAAAAGTAGCCACTTATTTTTTAAAAATTATTTAGAGCATTTAGTATTTTGTCATCAGACTTATCTGTAACATGTTCATATATATTCATAGTAATTGAGACATCTAGATGTCCCAATCTCTTTTGTACATCTTTAATAGTAATATCTGGATTTTCATCATATAAGAGGATAGCATGAGTATGTCTAAATCCATGAGTTGATATCTGGTGTAGGTTTAGGGCACTTTATATAATCAACTTGTTGTTAAAAAGAAATATACAAGTACTATAAAAGAAGTTATGAAGAACGTTAACTATATACAATTGGAAGGGTTGGTTAATATTTTTAGCAATTTAGAAAATGATAAGCTTGATATTGATGGTTTTCAGTCTGAAATTACATCTCTTAAAGAAAATTATAGTGTTCTAAGTAAACTAGACTTTTCAAATATAGAAAATGAATTTTTAATCAATATAATAAGGTTTAAAAACAATATGTATAAAAGAACAATAATTATGGAGCAATTATTAAATTTAATGCAAGATCAGAAATCTTTAAATATAATGCTGCAATTATGAATGAAAAAGAAAGAAAACTAAATACATTTGCAAAAACCATTTATGACACAAATTATAACTTTTCTGCGATAAACATTGAAGTTCCTGATTTGAAGGCTTATTTAAAAAACTATCCTACATTATTGCAAAGAATTGAAAATATATCTAAAAAATTAGACTATTAAAATAAGCTCACTACTTACTATTAATTTAGTAGGTAGTGGGTTTTTTTGTTTGTCACAGTCAACTATTATTAATGTTAATTTTAAAGTGAAATAAATTATGAGATAATAAGCCAAATTTAAAATATTGATGAGTGGGGGAATTAATATGGTTATAAAGAGTGATAAACGTGTGGCAAATCAATTAGCTAATGACATAGGAGAATCTATCACTGATTTAAGTAATATAAAGGGTAATTCTATAGACCGAAACAGTATAACTAATGTGTCTGTAGTGAAAAGTGTTGGTAATACAATTGATAATGTAGTTGATTTTGTTTCTAAATATGAATTAGCAGTTAAACAAATGATGAATGATATCAAGTCAGTTGCTGATAACTTTGAAATAACTGATGAAGATGCTAAGAAACATCATATGAATCAATATGAAGAAAATCACATGTATTTTAGCCTCTGCTGCCGGATATCAAGGAAACTTCGTTTGGGGAACAGCTGCAGCCAACTTAAATACTCATGAATTAAAAAAGAAATTGAAATCAATTGGATTTTCAGATAACGAAATTAATAAAATGATAGTAAATAAAGAGAAAAAGTATTATCCATATGTTAGTAAGAAATATGATTTTGGACATTTAGCTGCTTGTCTATCAGTCATCACAAATAATAATTCTGGGAAAGTATTTGCTGATGTTGGAACCACTTCTATATTTTCTTTTTTAAACTCAGACAATGAGACTATTGATAGAACAAAGAGAAAGTCGTATGACAGAATTGATGAAGCAGCAACATTCAGAGGAGATATTGCATCGGGATCATTCGATAGAAAAGATTATATGGCGGATGTAGATGCTTTAAATCTTAAAAAAGAGGACTAGGAGAGAAAAATAGTTTAGATATATTAAATAGATATTTTTCATCACTTTCAAATTGAACAAATAGAGCAGATGAGTTAGCAAAAAATTATGGTAGAAAAACCAATTTAATAAATGGAAGTACAATTTAACTAATAAGGATAAACTGAATAAGAACAATAATGATATGTGAAATTACTTTTTGAAAGATTTTAACAGGTAGGAATTTTGTATTATGAATGGAAAAACAATAAAAAAAAATTATTATATTTGTTTTTTTAATAAGTATATTAATTTGTGGATTTAGTTATCATGAATTCAGACAAAGGAACGCTTTCTATTTTGCATATAAAAGTAATCCTACTAACTTTATTAAAACTAGACAAGGACTTATTAAGTCCATTGATAATAGTAATGATAAACAGAGAAAAATTTTAAAAGCAAATGGAGTCGATGTTTATATTCTAATATTTAGTCTTGTATATATTTATTAAATATTTTGCGAGGTAAAAATAGGCACTTTTTAATAAATTTATGAGTGATAATAAGCCTAATATTGTAAACGATTTATTTTTTCTTGACTGTAGATACTTATGTTTGATATCATTGTTAAGTGATAAAAACTAATAAAAAGCATGAGGTATTAATAATATGAGAAAAGCCACAATATTTGTTATTACAGCTTTTAGTATTATTCTAGGAATAATGTCTTTTTCAAAAAAAATAGATGCCGAAACACTAGACATCAAAGGATTAACAAGAAATGAATTTTTTGATTCTTCTGGTATGAGTCACGGAAAATATCATGATAGATACGACTTAGGTAAAGTAATGAAAAAAGGTAGTCAAATTAAAATATCTGCGTCGCAAAAAGGTACTTTGAATTTATTAAATGATGATAACAATACAGAGAAAGAATATAAGATTGGGCCTGAAGAACAAACCATTATAGCTGATTATGATAGTGTACCATTTGTTGAAACACCTATAGATGGTACAAATATAAAAGTTAACTATGAATTTAGTGGAGACACACAGAATTTGGCAATTTTTAATAGTGGTGATAATCAAAAAGAATTTTTAGACAATTGGGAAAAATCAAAATCTTCATTTGCGTTATTTAAAGGGAAAAATTTCAATTATTTTTACCGATAGGTATTTATAATTCAATTAAAAATATGTCTTCATTAAAAGATGGATTTAAAGATATACAGTCCATGATAGATCATTATGATAATGAATTATTTCCATTATATGAAAGATTAACTAAGTTAGATAATTCTAATTCAGAGAACAAATTAGATAATAACAGATTTTTCTTAAAAAATGATGCTCATGGGGCGGGAGGTGCTTTTTATAGTAATAAATGGACAGCAGATTCTTATAAAGATGGAACAATGTGGTTACAAAATCAGTGGGGACATCAACATGAAATTGGACATGGATTTCAGAATGACTTAATGAGACAGCAAGGAATGGGTGAAGTTTCAAATAATATTCTAGGTGCATACTATGATTTTCAAAAATTTGGTATCGATACTGATAATAAAGGCTGGATATTTGATTATGGAAAAAGAGATACTGTGGAAAGCAAATTATCAAATCAATTAAAAGCTGGAAAGTCATTTTCCAAATTAGAGCTTAGAGAAAAATTAATTTTAATTTATTTCTTACTAAGTAAGTTGGATTCTAATGGAGAAGGTATTTCTAAAATAAATGAGTCTTCGAGAAATTTATCACTATTTAATATTTTTAATGATAAAAATTCATTTTTAAGTAATAAACTATTAGGTCTGGCAAATTCTAAAGAATATGATTACAGAAAGGTATTAGATGATTATTCTTTTGATACAAATAAAAAAACATTTCTTTACAATGGATACTTTTCGAGCAAAAAACACGTAGTCGACAGTATAGCAAGTTTAATTGCTCCTGAAAATAGGGAAAAAGTAATTCAAAAGTTAATGGAATTGAATCCTGAAATTAAATCACAGAGTATATATAATTTAGTTACACCTGAAGAACTATTGCCCCTAGGATTGAAAGGACAGGGTAGTGTTGCATTTGAAGGTATCCTTCCAGATGAATTATTGAATACCAAACTAAATGTTTTTGATGGTGATAAATTAATTGCTTCCAAAACTATAACAAATAAGGAGGGAATAGTTTTTGATGATTTACCACTCGGTACATACAGATTAGAATTTGAAGGAATGAAGCCTGGAATGTATATTGATAACGATTATTTAACTATTAGACAACGAGGAGCCGATAAATATAACATAGATTCTGATACGTCTCATATAGAAAAAAGTAATGTTAGTAATTTGACTACAAGTAATGAAATTTTGTTTGAAGGATTAGCAGATGATCCTTTTATGAGAATTAACACGGGATTATATAAACATTTTAGTGCGATTAGAATTGCAACGGACTTTTTTAGAAAAACTCCACACAGTTACTTTGCTGGAGAGAAATATGCTTCTATAAATATAAAAAATGGAGATGAAAACTTAATTGATAAAACTATTTTTGGAGATAGTGAAGATATATTTAAGCAAGTCAATTGGGTAAATAATAATTCTCTAAAGGTAAATTTAAATATATATCATGCTGAACCTAACCGACTAAAAATTACTAATGTAATGGATGAGGAACTATCAGACAAAAGTTCTAAAGAAACTTCTTTTATACTTGATTCTTATGGATTAAGAAAT
Organism: Daquilactobacillus linshuiensis; assembly: GCF_052828685.1. Taxonomy (NCBI): domain Bacteria; kingdom Bacillati; phylum Bacillota; class Bacilli; order Lactobacillales; family Lactobacillaceae; genus Daquilactobacillus; species Daquilactobacillus linshuiensis. Next base: position 603,229 of record NZ_CM128255.1, read on the forward strand.
ATTAATAATAAAGATAAAATTAAAAATTTGAAATCTTTAATTTTATTTTTTGGAGACAAATATATGGCTGATCCAAATATAAATAGTAGAAGGAATGAGCTAATCGAAGATTTATATACAGCAATTAATACATTACCTGAAAATGAAGCTAAACAATACTTTGATAAATATAAAAAGTTATTTGATTTATATAACTAATAATTTTAACTTATTAAATCTATCTACTTACAAAAGCAGGCGCTTATTGTTTAACAAATAAAATATAGTCTATTGGAAAAATAGGCAATGAAATTTTTAGACTCAAAAATAAGCACTTGTAACGAATTGATATAGTAACAATTGATGTTATTATATCAGTAGTTGCAAGTGCTTTTTTGTATTCTAATATTTAACGAATTTTTGCATTTTGAATAAATGATAAGTACTATACTCTGTTGAAAATAATTGTGAATGAAATGTTACAATACTTATTCTTCTCATTATTTGTTAATATAAATTTAAAAACCTATGAACTTAATCTTTTGCCCAAATATCACCTTTACATATGTTACAAATGGGTAACTTTGATAAAATCAATTAAGGTGACAACGCTTTCTTTGCAACTTAGACAAACATAACTTCCAATGCCTGGAGAATCACCTGTTCTATACACATTATTCACCTCCAAATTTGTTATAACTCCATAATTTTTTTATAATAGATAATTATTTGAAGATATTTAGAAGAATTTTTTAAAAAAATGTATATTTTTTTGAAATTTGAATAAAAAGTTCTTTTGATAAAAATTTTACTTATAATAAATTTGGGCTTATTTTTAAAGAAAATTATAATTGGGTGGGTGAGTTTATGACTAAAAAAGGTGTTCGTCTATTATTATTTATAGTTGTAATTTTTTCAGTGATGATAGGGTATCGATACTATGAATTTAGGCAACGAAATGCATTTTATTTTATGTATAAAAAATATCCCCAAAATTTCGAAAAATTACGCCAAGGACTCATTGAATCGTTAAATAGTGGTAATTTAAAGCAAACAAAATTACAAAAAAATCTTGAATTAGATATTAAAACTTTATCTGATAGAAACGATGTTAAACTAATAAGAATTTCTAATAATGAATATGAAATTAATTTTGAAAATTCTATCAACAGTCCATACAGCATATACGAATTAGACAAAAATATTCATAAAATAGATAGTAATATTCCAGGATATAAAAATAGATATTCCTCTTTATTTCCTGCTAATAACAAAGAAAAACAAGTAAAAAGAGAAGGAATGAAAGTATATTTTTACTCTATGAAAAAACTTTATAAAAATTGGAAATTAAAATAAACTTTTTTTACTATTTTATAATGGTAGATAATTTGTTTTTGAGCTTATTTATATTTAAGGTAAGTAATGAATTTATTAATTACTACTAGTTTAGCTTTTTATTCCATAAAAATAGCTTCAATAAATTAGATGAAACCTAACTTATTGAAGCTATTTAATTTTTTACTACTTTGTATTGAATAGAGATTCTTGAGTTATACCATTTTGTTGAGCAATATTGATGCATCCTGAAGCATATATTTCGTTTCTAAGAGCTTCTTTATAGTTCTTTCTTAATGTGTTTTGAATGTTTTTCATATTAGCATCTAAAAATAAGTCAACTATATCAGCGGGTCCCATTCCTTCAACTTGATGACTTTTTTCATCAAATTCCACTTCGTTTAGTGTTTTTGTCATTGCGAGTAATAGTGCTTCTCTTTCATTTAATGAATATGAAACGTTCATTTCGTCTGCCATTTTAATTCCCCTTTTATATATAAACAATAATCAAAGTTTACAAAATTATTTGAGTTTTAGCAATAACTATGTAGAATTAACTATAAATGCTTAAATAAGGAAATATTAATGACTAAAGAAATAAAACGTTCAATTTATATTCTAATTTTCGGTAACTTTTTAATATGTTTGGGAATTGGTTTAGTAATACCTGTTACTCCTTTTATTAAAAATTCATATCATTATACAACTACTCAAATGGGGTTAATGACATCTTTATTTGCATTAGCTCAATTTATAGCTTCTCCTATTGTTGGACGTATATCGGATAAAATTGGACGAAAACCTGTCATTGTAGCTGGATTATTTTTGTATATGGTATCAGAAATAATATTTGCATTTTCTAATCATATTTATTTTTTTGACGCTTCACGAATTATAGGTGGACTATCAGCTGCTATGTTTGTACCAACATCAATGGCAATGGCTGCTGATGTAACGACTTCTAAAGAACGTGCAAAAGTTATTGGATGGATTTCAGCTGCATTTAGTGGAGGCTTAATACTTGGACCGGGAATTGGCGGTATGTTAGCTGGTATTACATATAAAACGCCATTTTGGGCAGCTGCAATATTAGGATTAATAAGTACTATTTTCACTTTAATATTTTTACCAACAGTTAAAAATATTGATGATGAAAAAAATAAACTTAATAATTCCCAAAATCTTTCATCAATTCTTACTATCCCAATGATTATTTTATTTTCTATGATTTTAGTTTCCTCGTTTGGATTACAAGGGTTTGAAAGTATTTATAGTATATACGTAAATCAAGTCTTTAAATTCACATTGAATACAATAGCTCTGGTATTAACTTTAAATGGTATCATTTCTTTATTTTTACAATTAGCATTGTTTGATTGGTTAATTAGAAAAATAGGTGAGGTAAAACTAATTGCGTATTGTTTTTTGTTTGCTGCAATTTGTGTTGTATGGATTACACAGGCAAAAAGTAAATTTGAAGTGATTATAGCTACATTAATTATATTTTCGGCTTTTGATTTACTAAGACCGGCAATTACCACTTTATTAACAAAATTTGGCAAAACAAATCAAGGGTTAATAAATGGTTTAAATATGTCATTAACAAGTGTGGGTAATATAATTGGACCTATTATGTCTGGAGTATTAATGGATATGAACACTCATTATCCATATATAGTTGTAGCAATTATTCTTTTTATGTCTTATTTAATTACTTTCTTTGTAAGAAGAGTGATTCATCAAAAAGATTTGCGTTAATAATTGTTTAGGGTGTAATAAGATAATGCCTTGTACAATTTTTGAATATGTGCTATATTTTGTTTGTACCAAGTGATGGGGATGATTTGGTACAATTCATATACTTTTAGTTAAGTGATTAACTTAACTACCTTCAATTTACTTCTAATTACTATTCTTTGTTTTTAGAATAGAAAAAAGAGAAACCTTCGTAGGTTTCTCTTTTTATTTTTCTTCTTCATATACTGCGAAGCTATCAAAAGTAGCATTTACAGATTTTGCTAAGTCTTTAGGATTAATAATGATTGATCTACCAATTTTACCAGCTGAAACAGTAATGGTTTTTTCTTTTAAGGCGGTATTATCTATATAGATTGGATAGTTATGTAATGATCTTATTCCTACTGGACTATTTGCACCATGTTCAAATCCACTAGTTTTAACTAAATTTTTTAAAGGAACCATTGAACTGAACCCCAAATATTGGACGAAGTTTTAAGCTACTTTCTGGGATACAAACTTTCGGTACTCTACCGGACTTTTGTATCCCAGTTTTTGTTTTATTCTCACTTTATTATATTTCTCCATCCATGCTGCTACTTCTGAAACTAATTCTTCATAGGTATCAATCTCTTTTTGATGATATATATTAACTTTCAAAATATGAAAAAAACTCTCCATAGCTGCATTATCTAAACACGTTGCTTTTCTTGACATACTTTGAAATATTTTATTCTCTTTAAGTACTTTAACCCAACTTTTATGTTGATATTGAACCCCTTGATCTGAATGTACTGTAGTTCTGTAATCTAATCCTGCTGGTATTTTATTAATACCATCTTTTAAGGTGTTTACTGTAAATTCTACTGTCGGATGCTTACTTATATCCCAGCTCAATATTTCGTCTGAAAACAAATCATAAATACAAGTAAAATAAGCTCTTTGTTTGATACTTTCTTTTCCCCATCGTATTTCAGTGATATCTGTAGTTAATTTTTGATAAGGTCTATCAGTATTAAAACGACGATTAATTCTATTCTTAGCTATTTTACCCACTGTACCCTTGTAAGAATTATATTTCCGTGTTTTCTTGTTATAAGCTGTAGATAGTAAATTCATTTCAATCATTAATCTATAGACTTTTTTGTGATTAACTTTAAATCCTCGATTATGAAGCTCACCTGTTACTGGACGATATCCATAAGTATCATCACTTGTTTTAATATCTTTGATAGCTTCTTTTAATTCTTGATCACTATTATTGTTATCAAGCAGTCTTTTAGAGTTATATTCATAAGTACTTTTAGGCATGTCTATTACTTTAAGGATGTTCTTCAAAGAATATTTCTCTTGCCTTAGTTCATTTACTATTTGTGCTTTTTGCCATCTTGTTCCTGAACTAAGGCCTTTAGTTTTTTTAGATATTTATTTTCTATTTCCAAAAGCTCGTTTTTTTCTCTTAGTTTTTCTAATTCTGTTTTTTCTTTACCTTGTTTAGATTGTTTTTTAGAATTCATTATCTTTGTCCGCCCTTTATTACGGTACAATACTTCTATTCCTTCACAATCTAACTTATGTTGCCACTGCCAAATAGTTCCGGTATTGGATATATTAAAGTGAAGGGCTGTTTGTGGATAAGAAGCATTGTTTTGTTTCATCCATTTTAAAACATTCACTTTAAATGAGCCATCATAAGTTGAAATTGGTGATAATATATTCAACCCATCTAAACCAAACTTTTTATAACGGTCAATCCAGGTATATACTATAGAATCATTTGTTATATGATATTTCTTGATTAGATTTGAAACTCCTATTGAAGTATTGAGATATTCAGTAACAATCTTTAATTTTAATTCTTTAGAATATTTAACCATACAAAAACCCCCGATATTGGATTTGGCCCAATATCGGGGGTTCAGTTCACATACCAATTTTTTTGTTGCCAGAAATTTTTGCTATTTTTTTGTAACTTAAATGCATATCTAATGGTAAAACACCAACTACAGGTCCAGTTTTGTTTCCTGTTGTTACTAAAGTTTTATATATATTATGTTTATTAGTATCTTTATTTATAGACAATGATTTTGTATCTCCGTCGTTAATAGTCTCAAAGGATACAGATTCATAACTAATATTTTGTTTATCCAGTATTTTTTCCACAAGAGTTTTATTAGTACTTTTTTTCTTAGACATTTTTTATTCCTTATATAGTATTAATTATTCTTATAATAACAGAGGTTTAAATTTTAAAAAAATAATTAATATAATAAGCTTCAATATTAATTTTAAATTATAGTAAACATTATCAAAAAAATATGTTACTATGATATATAAGCAATAAGTAATGGAGGATATAATGATGATTAAAAATCTGAAAATGAGTATTACTCAAGATCTAATAAATTTTGTAGATAAATTTGCTACATATGATTTGGTTTTTAATGAGTATATGGAAACAATGAAAAAGATTTCTGATGGTAAAGCGTTAATGTTTGAAAATTTTCAAACATTGAATTGTAATTATCGTAAAAATGTTCAACTGTTTACTTCTGAAACTATAAAAACGATAAAAATTTTACAAAAGAAAATTGACAGTACATCCCTAAATGAAATTATAAAAAGTTTAAATGATTATATAAGTGAACTAAACAAAGTCACAAATTGTGTGGATGAAAATTCACAGAGCTTGGATTTAATAAAACACAAATTAATAGTTGCAAATGTGCAAAATGCAAAAAATAATTTATTTAATTCACTTCAAATGATATCTTCAAGATAATATTTGTTATAAAGACGGAGTTTCCGTCTTTTTTTATTGTGTAAATTTTAGTAATCTATTATAAGAGGTAATGTAATGAATTGGACAAAAGTTGAAGTTAAATTTAATAAAAAAGAGTTGGAAGAAATTATTGGTATTGTTTTATTACAAAATAATGCTAATGGGATAGAATTCCGTGAAAACCAAGACAAGTTTATAATTTCTACATATTTTGAAAATGAGAATATAGAAGATGAATTATTAAAAAAAATAAAGTCTGAAATTATGGAATATAAAAAGTTTGGATTTAACTTCGAATTTTCAGACATTGAAGTATCTAAAAGCTTATTGGATGACAGGACCTGGAAGAATGAATGGCAAAAATATTATCACCCAACGAGAATAAGTAGATATTTAATTGTAGCTCCAGAATGGGAAAGTAACATTAATCTAAAAGATGATGAAAAACTTATAGTGATGAATCCAGGCGAATCATTTGGGACAGGTACGCATGCAACAACATTCACTTGTTTACAAGCTTTGGAAATGATAATAAATGATCAAAAAAGTATGTATGATGTAGGAACAGGCTCAGGTATATTATCAATAGCTGCGCGTAAAATGGGAATTAGGGATATTGAAGCATTTGATATTGATCAAATTGCAGTTGATGCAACAAAATATAATTTTTCTTTAAATTCAGATAGTAACGATATAGTTGTTAAGAAAAATTCATTATTAGATGGTATCAGTGGTAAAGTAGATATTATAGTTGCAAATATTCTTGCTGAAATATTAATGGATTTTATTCCTAATATGGATAGAAACTTGAATCCAAATGGAACTGTTATTTTATCAGGAATTATTAATGAAAAGGAAAATCAAATAGTAAAAGAATTAGAAAAAATCAATTTTTTAGTAGTTAGCGTAATAAAAAAGGATGGTTGGTCAACAATTATTACAAAACGTAAAGAGGATGTTGAAAAATAATGCAACAGTATTTTATAAATCAGAAAATCAATTCTGATGATAGTAATATTTATATTGACGATAGGGAATTACATAATCATCTAATCAAAGTTTTGCGTATGAAAATCGGGGATAATTGTATACTAGTTGATTTACTTCAAAATACATATATTGCAACATTAAAATCTTATGATAAAATTTTGAACTTTGATATTTTGATTGATAAAAATACAATTAATACAGAATTTAAATTTAAACCTATCATTGCTTGCTCACTTTCCAAAAAAGATAAAATAGAATGGATTGCCCAAAAATCAACTGAACTTGGCGCTAAAGAAATAATTTTTTTCTCATCTAAATTCTCTATTATGAAATGGAATTCAAAAAATCAGGAAAAAAAATTAAATAGATTAAATGAAATAGTAAAAAATGCTGCTCAACAATCTCATAGAAAATTAATTCCTAAAGTGAGGTACGTAAATTCATTAGAAGAATTAATTGAAGATTTTTCAGAAGTTGATCATAAATTAGTAGCATATGAAGAAGTTGCTAAAACGGGTGAACCAAGTAATTTAGAACAACAATTAAAAAAAATGGATAAAAAACAGAGCATTATTTGTTTATTTGGACCAGAAGGTGGCTTTGACCCGGATGAAATACAAATGCTGTTAAAAAATGATTATTTAAAAATTGGTTTAGGTCCAAGAATTTTAAGGGCCGAAACCGCTCCAATATATTTTTTAAGTGCTTTATCATATAAATTTGATTTAATGTAGAGGATATAACTGTGAAAGATAGTTTTAATTTTAAAAATTTTATAAAAAAACCAGCGTTTAAAATATTAATACTTTCTATTATTTGGGTTATGGTTATTGTTCCATTACTTGGGCAATTTCATTTAATAAGCAAGACAATGAGAATTAGTATTATTTTTTTAGTTGTAAATAATATTATTTCATTGATTATTGGAAGAGTCGTAAAACTAAAATCCTTAAATAAGAATATAATATATATTTTCCCGATAGTTTTTATGATACAAGTGATATTCAGATATGGTAGTTACGGTTTTTATTTTGGAATAATTTATCTTTTAGTGTCATTATTAACATATATTCTTACAAAATTGAGGTGATATTATGGCCAAAGAAAAGGTGTATACACCAGAAGAAGTACTTGATTTATGTAGAAAATATATGAACAAGGAACATGTTGAGTTTGTAAATAGAGCCTATCAAGCTGCTAAGTATGTTCATAAGGCACAAAAACGAAGCTCTGGTGAACCATATATTGTTCATCCTGTTCAAGTTGCGGCAATTCTTGCCTCTTTAAAAATGGATCCTAAAACTGTTGCGGCAGGGTATTTACACGATGTTGTTGAAGATACCAAGTTAACTTTAGGAGATATTGAAGAATTATTTGGTTCAGATGTAGCTCAAATTGTTGATGGTGTGACAAAACTTTCTAAGTATAAATATCAATCACATCAAGAATTGCTTGCAGAAAATCATCGTAAAATGCTTTTGGCTATGGCAAAAGATTTACGTGTGATTATGGTTAAATTAGCCGATAGATTGCATAATATGAGGACTTTAAACCACCTCAGACCGGATAAACAAAGACGCATTGCTAATGAAACTCTTGAAATATATGCTCCCTTAGCTGATAGGCTAGGTATCAGTAAAATTAAGTGGGAGCTTGAAGATTTATCTTTGCATTACTTAAATCCTCAACAATATTATCGTATAGTTCATTTAATGAAATCTAAACGAAATCAGCGTGTTGAAGACATTGAGACAGCTATTACTGAAATTAAGAATTCACTAGTTGACTTGAATATCAAGTATGAAATTTATGGAAGACCAAAACATATCTATTCTATCTATAAAAAAATGCATGATAAACACAAACAATTTTCTGAACTATATGATTTGTCAGCAGTTAGAATAATTGTGGATTCTGTTAAAGATTGTTATGCAGTTTTAGGCGAAATTCATACAAAATGGCGACCAATGCCTGGCAGATTTAAGGATTACATTGCCATGCCAAAAGCTAATGGATATCAATCTCTTCATACAACGGTAATTGGCCCAAATGGTAAGCCACTTGAAGTACAAATAAGAACCTATAAGATGCATGAAGTGGCTGAGTTTGGAATTGCTGCACATTGGGCTTATAAAGAAGGAAAAGTAGAAGGCGTTGATTTAAACAGTGATGATCAAAAGATAGATGTTTTTCGTGAAATAATTGAACTTCAAAATGAATCTCAAGATGCTACAGATTTCATGAACAATGTAAAAGGCGATATTTTTAGTGATAGAGTGTATGTATTTACTCCAGAAGGAGAAGTTTTAGAATTACCAAAAGGTTCAATTACTTTAGATTTTGCCTATCAAGTACATACAGAAGTTGGAAACCATTCCGTAGGAGCAAAAGTTAATGGCAAAATAGTTCCATTGAATTATCAATTAAAAAATGGTGACATTGTTGAAATGATGACATCTTCTAATGCTAATCCAAGTAGAGATTGGATGAATATTGTCCATACAGCAAGGTCACGAAATAAGATTAAAAGATATTTTAAGAGTAAAGAAAAAGTTGAAAATGAGCAGCTCGGAAGAGAAATGGTTGAAAAACTATTAACTGAAAGAGGCTTTACTCCAAAAGAGTATCTTGATAAAGGTAAACTTTCTTTAGCCATTAAAAAATATGATTTTAAAGAAGACAGTGAATTATTTAGTGCAGTTGGTTATGGTGAAATTTCTGCAGAAAATGTTGTTAACAAAATAACTCACGATGAAGTTTCAAAAAGAAATAATCAGGAAACAACAGAACTTGAAAAGAAAATACTCAATGGTGGTATTGAAAATAATGATGTAAATTCACCAAACAGTAAAATTACAAAAGATGAAGAAGCAGTCACTGTCCAAGGTACAGAAAATTTATTAATACGCCTTGCAAAGTGCTGTAATCCTATACCAGGTGATGAAATTGTCGGATATATTACTAAGGGAAGAGGGGTTACAATTCATCGAGTTGATTGTCCTAATGTTTTGACAGATGAAGCTAAATCAAGATTAATAGATGTTGACTGGAATGATGTTACTAAAGATAAAAGATATATATCTGAAATTGAAGTATTTGGGTATAACAGAAATGGGTTATTAAATGACGTACTACAAATATTGAATTCCCAAACAAATACCTTAAATAATATTAGTGGAAAAATTGATTCAAATAAGACTGCACACATTAGTGTAAGTGTCGGTGTTAGATCTGCGGAACATTTAAATAATATTTTAGATAAATTAAGAAGTATACAAGACGTATATGAAGTAAAAAGAAAGTTGTAATAAAATGAAAGTTGTAATTCAAAGAGTAAAATCAGCTTCGGTAGAAGTGGATAAGAATGTAATTGGAAAAATAGACTCGGGTTTATGTATTTTAGTTGGGATTAAAGATAATGACAATCTAATGGTTGTTAAAAAAATGGCTGAAAAAATTGGTAAATTAAGAATTTTTTCTGATACACAGGGCAAAATGAATCTATCAATAAAGGATATAGGTGGAAAAATTTTGTCCATCTCACAATTTACGTTATATGCGGATACAAAAAAGGGAAACAGACCAAGCTTTGTTTCTGCAGCTAAGCCAGATAAGGCAAAAGATTTGTACGATGCTTTTAATTCACAATTAACAAGTGAAGGAATAGAAGTTAAAAAAGGGAAATTTGGTGCGGATATGCAAGTATCATTGGTCAATGATGGTCCTGTAACAATTGTTTTGGAGTTGAATAATGAAGAATTATAATTTGATATGGGATTTTGATGGGAACTTATACGATACATATCCTGTAATGATGCAGGCATATAAAAAATCAATGTCTAGTTTCAATGTAGACATTACTAAAAACCAATTAAAAGAGGATTACAAATTTTGTAAACTTTATTCTTTTAAAGAGTTATTTAAGAAAAATGAGAGTAGATATGGTATTGAAGCAAAAATTGCAGACGCAAAATACCATGAAATTGAACAAATAATGCAATATAGACCTCATTTTTTTCCTAATGCAGATGAGGTTTTAAAAAAACTAAGTTCTTTAGATAATAGGAACTTTTTATTAACACATCGTGATGAGTCGGCAATAGGCTTTTTAAAAGAAGATAATTTGAAACAATATTTTGAAGATTTTGTCACTTCAAAAAATAAGTTTAAACGAAAACCAGACCCTGAAGCTATTAACTATTTTATTTCTAAGTATGATATGGATCCTGCGTTGACTTTTATGATAGGAGATAGAGATTTAGATTTGTTAGCTGGTATTAATGCTGGCATTAAGAGTATTTATTTTAATGTTGATAACTTTAATGATAATAGAAATGCATCGTATGTTATAAATAATCTTAGTGAAATAATTGATATTTTGAAATAAGCAAAATATTAAAAAAAATTATTGTTTATAATGTTAATAAAAAAAGCATCTTTGAATGAATCCTTGTTGGGAAATCCATTTATAAGATGCTTCTTTTTTATTTGAAATAGTCTACAAGTCCTTGATAGACATCATTAGCCACTTGTGTTTGATATTTGTTTGAGCTTATCTGTTTAAAATCATTATCAGAGTTAATATACCCAAGTTCAAGCAAAACAGAAGGACGATTATTTTCTCTTAATACATAGAAATTACCAAAGTCAGTTCCACGATTATTTAATGTGAGATTATTCAAATTAGAATCGAGGCTTTTTGCTAATTTATAATCTTTTGATTTTTCATAGTAATAAGTTGTTATACCAGAGGCTGAGTTATTAGTATCACTTGAATCAAAGTGAACACTAATAAAAGCGTCTGCATTTTTTTGATTTGACAATCTGGTCCTTGTTCCAAGACTAACCGTATTATTTGAATCTCGAGTTAATATAACATTAGCTCCTGATTGCTCTAATTTATCTTTTATTTTTTTGATGACTTTCAGTGTATAATCTGCTTCATGATTTTTACCATTAATTGTTTCAGCACCAACATCCTTACCACCATGTCCAGCATCTAAAACAATTGTAGCTTCAGATAAATTAGATGCATTTACTTTCACCGGCTTATTGCTATCAGATATAGTTACTAACCAATTAGCAATCCAACCAGTAGTTCCAGATTTTGTTTTTACTTTATACCAGTCACCTTGCTGTGATATAAATGTTAATGTTTGATTAGCGGGTAATGTTTCTAATACTTCTCCCGATGTGTCAGCAATACTACGTAGTTTAGTGTCATTTTCAACGGTAGTAACTGATTTTATATTATCTTCTTTTAGTTTATGTCCAGTATTATTATTAGAATTTGGATTACTTTGAGGTTTATTAATTGTACCCGCCACTTTACCTGTAGTTTCTATATTGTCATTTTGAACCCATCCAACCGTATTTCCATAAAGAATTTGATTCCATCCTTCTTCTTGAAAAACTACGTTAACTTTTTGGGATGGCTGAATTGTTCCAAGAATTTTACTAGAAGTATTATCAGTTGTATAAACATTTGCACCACTTTCGGTAATCACTCCAATGTGATTTGAAGAAGAGCTAACTTCAGTGTTATTTAGTAGCCAACTCGCTACCCAACCAACTTTATCTCCAGATAGTCTTACTTGCCACCAAGAATTCTTTTTGTCGATGACAGTTAATTTATCTCCTTTTTTAACCTGTGTAAGAGAATTATAAGAAAGACCTGGACCAACTCTAACATTAACTGTGTTTGCTTTTACTGTTACAGTTGAAAGATTTGCTAATGCGACAGTTGATGTTGTTGAAATAATTAATAAGAGTGTTATTAATGCAAAAGCACCATAATTTTTTATGATTTTTTTAAAATGATGAATATTTTTATTCATAATTAAAAACCGCCTAAATTGTTTCTACCTATAAGATTAATATAATTTTTGTAACACTTCCACTGTTTATTATAAAATCTTACAAAAAACAAAAAATAAGTATTTAAATATTCTTGACAATAGTGTGAAAAATAAGTAGGTTATTATATATATAGTTAATAAAAGAGCAAGGTAAATCAACTGATTTAGTTGATACAGTTAGATGTTATTATGCCCTTATTCTAATTTAATAGGATAGGGGTGCTTTTTTTATCGGAGGAAGTTAATGAGTTATCAAAAGCCAAAAGGAACAACTGATATTTTACCTGGAGAATCTGAACTATGGCAATTTATTGAAAAAACTGCCGCTGACGTATTTTCAGATTATAGATTTTCTGAAATAAGAACTCCTATTTTTGAACAATATGAAGTCTTTCAAAGAAGTTCAGGGGAAACTTCGGATATAGTTTCCAAAGAGATGTATGATTTTGAAGATAAGGGAAACAGACATATGGCACTTCGCCCTGAGGGGACAGCTGGAGTAGTAAGATCGTATGTCGAAAATAAATTATTTGGTCCAGAGCATGTTAAACCATACAAAGTTTGGTACAAGGGACCAATGTTTAGATATGAACGTCCCCAATCAGGAAGACAACGACAATTTCATCAAATAGGAGTTGAAGCATTTGGATCAACTAGTCCTGATATTGATGCTGATATAATTTCTATGGCAATAAATTTTTTAGCGAAATTCAATATTATAGAATACAAACTTGCTATTAATACATTAGGTGATAAAGAAACTCGACAGAAATATCATGAAGCTTTGATTGAGTATTTAAAACCATTCAAGAATGAATTAAGTGAAGACTCCAAACGTCGTTTAGAACAAAATCCGCTTCGAATTTTAGATAGTAAAGATAAAAAAGATCAAGAAATTGTTAAAAACGCACCTTCAATTTTAGACTTTTTAACTGAAGATTCAAAAGAACATTTCGCTAGAGTAAAAAAAGCCTTGAACTTACTTAACATAGATTATGAAGTGGATTCAAACATGGTTAGAGGTCTTGATTATTATAATCATACAATATTTGAAGTGATGGTAACTGATAAAGCTTTCGACAATAAAGAAACGACAGTAATTGCTGGTGGTCGTTATAATGGACTTGTAGAAGAACTCGGAGGACCACAAACTCCAGGTTTTGGTTTTGGAATGGGTGTTGAAAGATTGATGCTCTTGATAGATCAACAGACAAAGTCAGATATGAGTAATAATTCTCTTGATGTATTTATTGTAACTATCGGCCAAGAAGCTCAAAATGAATCATTAGTTATCTTAGATAGATTAAGAAAAAATAACATTTCTGCTGATAGAGACTTTTTAAATAAAAAAGTTAAGGGCCAATTTAAGATGGCTAACAATTTAAATACTAAGTTAGTTATAACACTTGGAGAAGAAGAGATATTATCGAAAAAAGCATCTTTAAAAATTATGGAAACTGGTGATCAATTGAGCGTTGATTTTGATGACTTAGTTGAAACAATAAAAAAATTAATGAATAATTAGTGCATATTTAGTGACACTTTCCTTTACACGACTATACTTATAGTAAAAGTTAAGGAAGGTGTTTTTTTATGGACAAAAATGAATTAAGAGATAAGTTGACAAAGGAACAATTTGAAGTCACACAAAATGCTGCAACTGAAGCTCCTTTTTCAGGAGAATATGACGATTTTTATAAAAAAGGAATATACGTAGATATTGTAGATGAAACTCCTTTATTCAGTTCTGAAGATAAATATGATGCAGGATGTGGTTGGCCTTCATTTTATAAACCAATTGAAAATATTGTAGAAAAAAGAGATTCATCTTTTGGAATGGAAAGAGTAGAAGTCAGAAGTAAAAAGGCAAATTCACATCTTGGACATGTTTTTACAGATGGACCACAAGAAAAAGGAGGGTTAAGATACTGTATAAACTCTGCATCACTCAAATTCATTCCTTATGATAAACTAGACGAAAACGGACTAAGTGAGTATAAGAATAAATTATTTTAAATTAACCGTATATATAAAACATTTTATGTTAATATATTTTCAGTAATATAAATCACTAGAGGTATTGATTAGATAATGGAAGAAATCGATCGGATTTTTCGACGTCACCAAACTGTTTCAAAATTAACTGTCGCTTTTATTTATGCTATTTGTGTTTCAATTGCGGTTAACCTTTTTTGGTCAGCTGGACACACTTATGGTTCAGGAATAACAGGTTTTTCACAAGTAATTACGACTTTTTCAGAAAAATTTTTACCATATAAATTACCAACATCATTAATGGTTTTTGTATTGAACGCGCCACTTTTTTATTTATCATATAAAAAAATTGGAAAGAAATTCACTTTCTTTACAGCGGTTGCGGTAATTCTATCTTCTATTATGTTGCAGTCAATTTCACCTATTATTATCACAAGAGATCCTTTGATTTGTGCTATATTTGGTGCTATTGCCAACGGATTTGGTACAGGATTTGCTTTGAAAAATGGTCTTTCAACCGGTGGACTTGATATTATCGGTATTATTTTGAGACAGAAAACTGGTAAAAGTGTTGGTACTATTAATATATACTTTAATGTATTGATAGTTATTGCCGCCGGTTTACTATATGGGTGGCCAAATGCTTTATATTCTGCAGTTGGTATTTTTGTTAACGGTCGAGTAATTGATATGGTTTATACCAAAAATCAAAAGTTCCAAGTTATGATTGTTACTTCAAACCCCCAAGAAGTCATTGACGAAATTCAAAAAACAATGCGCCGTGGTATTACTGTTGTTCATGGTGTTGAAGGAGCATATCGTCACGAAGAAAAGACTATTTTATTTACCGTAATTGCTAGATATGAAATGGATCTTTTAAAAGAGGCTATGCAAAATTCAGATCCGTATGCGTTTGTAAGCATTACTGATTCTATAAAAATTCTGGGTAATTTTTACCAATCAACAATTTATTAAGGAGTATTAAATATGTTTAAAATTGGTTCACATGTTGGGATGAAGGCACCTAAAATGTTAGCAGGATCTGCCATTGAAGCACATAGCTATGATGCTAATTCTATGATGATTTTCACAGGTGCCCCTCAAAATACTCGTAGAAAAGACATTTCAGAATTAAATATAGATGAAGGCAGCAGACTTATAAAAGAGTACGGGATTACTGATATTATTGGACATGCTCCTTATATTGTTAATCTTGGAAATACTATTAAACCTGAAAGTTTTAAATTTGGTGTTGATTTCATGCAAGGAGAAATTAAAAGATGTGATGCTTTAGGTATACAGGCTTTAAGTTTTCATCCTGGAGCTCATGTGGGTGCTGGACCCGAGGCGGCATTAAATCAAATTGCAAAAGGATTAAATGAAGTTATAGCTTCTGATCAAAAAGTACTGATAGCTATCGAAACAATGGCAGGAAAGGGAACAGAAGTCGGTGTAAATTTTGAACAACTTGCAACCATTTTAGATAAAGTAACATTTAATGATAAAGTTGCTATAACGTTTGATACCTGTCATACAAGTGATGCTGGTTACAACATTAAAGATGATTTTGATGGTGTTTTAAATGAGTTTGATCACATAATAGGTATTGAAAAAATTGCTACAGTACATTTAAATGATTCAAAAAATCCACAAGGATCTCATAAAGATCGTCACGAAAACATTGGATTTGGAGAGATTGGTTTTGATACATTGAACTATATAGCCCATCATCCTCAATTAGAGTCAGTTCCCAAAATTATGGAGACTCCATACGTGAAACAAGATGAAAATGACAAAAAAGGTGTTGCACCATATAAAGCTGAAATTGAAATGTTAAGAAATAATAAATTTGATTCAGATATGAAAACTAAGTTAATAAAAAAATAGAACTGCTTAGCAGTTCTATTTTTTTGAACTAAAATGTCCTAGATTAAGTTTTTCCATAATTATTGAAGCAGTTTCTTCAATTGACCTATCCGCAGTATTAATAACTAAACATCCAATTTTATCGTATAATTCTTTTGAATATTCTAATTCATCAATTAATTCTTTTTCATCTGAATACGTAGTGTCTGGGTTTAATCCATAAGCGATCATTCTTTGACGTCTTATTTTCTTTAGAACGTTTAGGTCAGTTGTAAGGCCAACAATTTTTTTAGAATCTATTTTCCATAATTCATCAGGAATCTTTGCTTTGGGAACTAGAGGTAAGTTAGCAACTTTAATATTACTGTTTGCTAAGAATAATGAGAGTGGGGTTTTTGACGTTCTTGATACGCCTAATAAAACAACATCAGCGTCTTCAAATCCTGCTGGATGCTTGCCATCATCGTTAACCAATGCAAATTCAACTGCTGAAATCATGTCAAAGTATCCGCTATCAAGTTGATGCATTGCGCCAGCTTGGTAACTAGGAGTTAGTCCCGAACTATTTTTTACTACAGAAATAATCGGACTCAAAATATCGTAATTAACAATGTTATTTTTTTGACAAAATTCTTTTATATATTTTACATTCTCGGGAGAAACAATTGTGTAAAATAAAATTGAATCTTTATTTTCTTTAATAGTATTTAAAACATTATTAATTTTAGAAATATCAGTCATAAAAGGATAACGATGATACATAACTCCTAGATCAAAAAACTGGGCAATGGCAGCTTTAGTAACATTAAAAGCTGTATCTCCAGCAGAATCAGAAATAATAAAAATCTCTTTATTTTTTGTCATTTTAGTCACCTCGTATTTTAATTTTAGCATTTATTGTTATTTTTATAAAAAAACTTTTGACGAGAGATATCTTTTTGGTATAATACTTAGGTAAGCGTGAAACGGTTACTAATGCTAAAAGTCGAAAGGAGTGATATCATGGCAAAGACTGTTGTTCGCGAGAACGAATCGCTAGATGACGCTCTTAGACGCTTTAAGCGTTCTGTTTCAAAAAGCGGTACACTTCAAGAATACCGTAAAAGAGAGTACTACGAAAAGCCAAGTGTTAAACGTAAGTTAAAATCTGAAGCTGCACGTAAACGTAACAGGAAAAAACGTCGCGGTTAATATTTGAAGAGATTAAAGCATCTGTAGAGCTTTAATCTCTTTTTTTGCATATTTATTATGGTAAAATCATATATAAATAATAATTGGAGGCGTCTTTTGACTGAAGTTTCTATAAAAAAAGATTTTCTTTTGGATAATCAACAAATTGCTATAAGTTTATTTGGTATTAATGATTCAAATCTCAGAATATTAGAGGAAAGTCTAAATGTAAAGATTTCTGCATTTGGTGAAAAAATTTCAATTACAGGAAATGATGAACAAGTAAATAATGCAATTGAGATATTAAAGAGTCTTGTAAAATTAATTAATAAAGATATTACTATCGAACAAGCAGACATAATAAGTGCTGTTAAAATGAGCCAAAGAGGTACACTTTCATACTTTGAAGATTTGTATAAAGAAGAGTTAATAAGAGATGCTAAGGGGCGTCCTGTACGTATAAAGAATTTTGGTCAACGACAGTACGTAAATTCGATTAAAAAAAATGACATAACCTTTGGAATAGGTCCCGCTGGAACTGGTAAAACGTATTTAGCAGTCGTAATGGCAGTTGCCGCTTTAAAAGAAGGAACAGTACAAAGACTTGTTTTAACAAGGCCAGCAGTAGAAGCTGGTGAAAATTTAGGATTTTTACCTGGTGATTTAAAAGAAAAAGTAGATCCATATTTGAGACCTATATATGATGCTTTATATTCTATTATGGGAGTAGAACATGTAGGTAGATTGATGGAACGAGGAATAATTGAAATTGCTCCTTTAGCATATATGCGAGGTAGAACACTAGATGAATCTTTTATTATTTTAGATGAAGCACAAAATACTACTAAGGAACAAATGAAGATGTTTTTAACTAGGCTTGGATTTGGATCAAAAATGATTGTAAATGGTGATATATCTCAAATTGACTTGCCAAAAAATTCGAGTAGCGGTTTAGTTCAAGCTCAAGAAGTTTTACAAAATCTTTTGCATATAGACTTTGTAAACTTTACTTCAAAAGATGTTGTAAGACATCCCGTTGTTGCTGAAATTATTGACGCATATGAGAAAAATTCGAATGAATAAGGAGATATTATGGAATTAAATCTTTTTGCAAATAATCAAATTGATGGAAAAAGAATAAAATGGGTTGAGGATTTAGTTAATTTCACTGCTGATGAATTGAAAATTTCGGATTTAACTGAGGTTTCTATTCATTTTGTTGATATAAATGAAATTCATAGAATAAATAAAGAATATCGTAATACGGATCGTCCAACTGATGTTATCAGCTTTGCCATAGAAGATGAAGAAGAAGAATTTATGGATCAATTTGATGATATTTTAGAACATGACATTGGCGATCTATTTATTTGTAAAGAAGTAGTAGATAACCATGCAAAAGAATATGAACATTCTTTTGATAGAGAATTAGGATACACAATTGTCCATGGTATTTTGCATTTAAGTGGCTATGATCATATAAAGCCTGAAGAAGAAAAAGAAATGATTGGCCTACAAGAAAAAGTCCTTACAAAATTTGGATTGGAGAAATAATTATGATTAAAACAAAAGAAGAAGAACTTATGTATGAAGAAGCAAAAAAAGCATTCGATAAAGCATATGTACCATATTCAAAGTTTCACGTAGGTGCTGTTGTTAAAACAAAAGATGGAAAGTTTTATAGTGGATGTAACATTGAAAATGCTTCTTATGGATTGACTAACTGTGCGGAGAGAACGGCAATATTTAAAGCAGTATCAGATGGATACAGAGAATTTGAAAGTATTTTAGTTATTGGGGATACAAAAGATGGTTGCAAACCTTGTGGTGCATGTAGACAAGTAATGGCCGAATTTATGAAAAAAGATGCAACTGTTTATCTAACAAATATAAAAGATGCATTTGAAAAATACACAATGGAACAAATTTTGCCATATTCATTTTTAAAAGAGGATCTATAATGGAAAATAACGAATTTCACTCAGGTTTTGTAGCAATAGTTGGCCGTCCTAATGTTGGAAAATCGACTTTTATGAATCGTGTTTTAGGACAAAGAATAGCAATAACTTCTGATAAAGCACAAACGACAAGAAATAAAATTTCAGGTGTTTATACAGATAAGGATAAGCAAATTGTCTTTTTAGATACACCAGGAATTCATAAGCCTAAAAATAAACTTGATGATTATATGGATCAAGCAGCATTTTCAACTTTTAAAGAAGTTGACTTAGTCTTGTTTATGACTGAAGCAGGACAATCGGCTGGACCTGGTGATCAGTATATTCTTCAGCAATTAAGTGAAATAAATAAACCTGTATTTTTAGTATTGAATAAAATTGACTTAATTCATCCAGATGAAATAATGTCACAAATTGAAGAATATAAAAATATTTTAGATTTTCAACAAGTATTTCCTATTTCTGCGACAATGGGAAATAATGTTGATGAATTGTTAGATGGAATCGGGCAGTCCTTGGAAGTAGGACCAATGTATTATCCTGAAGATCAAATTACTGATCATCCTGAATATTTTATTGTAGCCGAACTAATCCGTGAAAATATTTTACATGCAACACATGATGAGATTCCTCACTCTGTAGCCGTTGTTGTAGAAAAAATGAATACTAGAATTAATGGGAAGCTTCAAATAGAAGCTAATATCTATGTTGAAAGAGATGGCCAAAAAGGAATTATCATTGGTCAAAAAGGTAGCATGTTAAAACATATTGGGACTGGAGCTAGAAGAAAAATTGAAGATTTATTAGGTGAAAAGATAAATCTAAAACTTTGGGTAAAAGTGAAAAAGAATTGGAGAGACAATCCAAGTTTTCTAACATCAGCCGGATATTCAGCCAAGGATTTTAAATAATGACAATAAAAAAAAACCAGTCCTTTAATGGACTAGTTATTAAAGTTAAAAGATATAAAGAAAACGATGCATTAGTTTATATGATCACTGAACAATTTGGGCTAAAAACATTTTATATTAGAGGGTTTGGTAAATCTAAATCAAAGTTAACTGGAACCTTAATGCCATTTAGTTATGGAGAGTATTTGGGGTCAATAAATGATAATGGTTTTTCATACGTCACTAGTTCAAATGAAGTTCATGAGTTTAAAAATATAGTTTTTGATATTGAAAAAAATGCTTATGCAGCTTTTATTATAGATTTATTTTCTCATGCATTTGATCAAAGCACTAATATAGAAAAAGAATGGTTTGAATATTTAAAAATTGCATTAGAGTTAATTAATAAAAACTTAGATTATCAAATAATCACCAATATTGTCCAAATAAAGCTTTTAGAAGTATTTGGAGTTAAACCAAATTTTAAAAGTTGTGTGATTGGTGGAGAAACAAGTGGAGAATTTGATTTTTCAATAGTTTTAGGCGGAATTATTTGTAGTCGACACTTTATTAATGACCCTAACAGAATTCATGCTGGACAAAAAGTCATTTATTATCTTAGACTTTTTTCAAATATAGATCTAAAAAAAATAAATACAATTGATGTTAAGCAAAGTACAAAAAATCAAATCCAACATGTTATTGATTTAATATATGATGACAATATTGGCTTGAATTTAAAGAGTAAGAAGTTTATTGAAAAACTAAATAGTTATAAATCTTAACAGGATTTTTCATAGGTTAAATACATTTGACATTATCAAACTTTAAAAGTATCATTAATGCGTTAATAAAAGCGATCGTGTGTTGGTGAAAGTCACGAATTATTAAAATGGTAGAACTTAAAAAATAAATAACTAAAAGAGCTAATTTTATATTAGAACTAGGGTGGAACCGCGATTTATCGTCCCTTGCAGTAATTTCTGCAAGGGGCTTTTTTCTTTTTAGTTATGGAGGAATTTTATGGCAAAAAAATTAGATATACAAAACATGATTTTGACACTTCAACAATTCTGGGGTGAAAAGGGATGTATGTTAATGGAATCCTACGATACTGAAAAAGGGGCTGGTACAATGAGTCCTTATACATTCTTGCGAGCTATCGGACCGGAACCATGGAATGCTGCTTATGTTGAACCTTCTAGACGTCCTGCTGATGGTAGATATGGTGACAACCCTAATAGACTTTATCAGCATCATCAATTTCAAGTTGTTATGAAACCTTCTCCAAAAAACATTCAAGAATATTACTTGGATTCTTTGCGTGCACTAGGAATTGAACCGCTTGAACATGATATTAGATTTGTTGAAGATAATTGGGAAAACCCTTCAATGGGATGTGCTGGTGTTGGTTGGGAAGTCTGGCTTGATGGAATGGAAGTAACACAATTTACTTATTTTCAACAAGTCGGAGGACTTCCATGTGATCCTGTAACTAGTGAAATTACTTATGGTGTGGAACGATTAGCTTCTTACATTCAAGATGTCGATTCTGTATATGACTTGCAATGGGGAAATGGAGTCAAATATGGTGATATCTTTAAAGAACCAGAATATGAACATTCTAAATATTCTTTTGAAGAAAGCAATCAAGAAATGTTACTAAATTTCTTTAATGAATACGAAAAAGAGGCGAATCGTTTGATGGATTTAGGATTAGTCCACCCAGCCTATGATTATATTTTAAAATGTAGTCATACTTTCAATTTATTAGATGCCAGAGGTGCAGTTTCTGTTACTGAGCGTGCAGGATTTTTGTCACGAATAAGAAAAATGGCACACAAAGTTGCTAATGCGTTCGTTGAAGAACGTGAGAAACTCGGTTTTCCACTTTTAAAAAATAATGATACACAGGTAGGTGAATAGAATGACAAAAACATTTTTATTAGAATTAGGTTTAGAAGAAATGCCTGCACATGTCGTTACACCAAGTATTGAACAGTTTTCAAAAAGGATTACAGAATTTTTGGATGAAAATCGTTTAAGCTATGGAAAAGTTAAAAAATATTCTACTCCCAGAAGATTAGCATTGATGATAGATGAACTTGCGGATAAGCAAGACGATATTGATGAAGTAGCCAAAGGCCCTGCAAAAAAAATTGCACAAGATGAAAATGGAGATTGGACTAAAGCTGCTATTGGATTTGCAAAGGGACAAGGCGGAAATCCAGACGATATATTTTTTCAGGAACTAAAAGGAACAGAATACGCATATATTAAAAAACATGAATTAGGTAAAAGCTCAAATGAAGTACTTGAGAATTTAAATAAGCCTATTGAAGAAATGATATTTCCAACAAGAATGCATTGGGGAAGTACAAAATTTGAATATATTCGACCAATTCATTGGCTTGTGGCTATGCTTGATGACAAAGTTGTTAATACAAAGATATTAGATATTAAAGCAAGCAACAAAACTAATGGACATCGTTTTTTAGGTCATAAAGAAATAAATATTGAAAATGCAAGTTCTTATTTAAAAGTTTTAAAAGATGATTTTGTTATTGCAGACTCAGAAGAAAGAAAATCAATAATTGAGAATCAAATTAAAAATATTGGTATATCAAATAGTTGGATTATTGATATTGATAAGGATTTACTTGAAGAAGTTAATAATCTAGTTGAATATCCAACTACTTTTTATGGAAAGTTTGATTCTAAGTATCTAAATATACCTGATGAAGTTTTAATTACTTCAATGAAAGATAACCAAAGATATTTTTATGCTAGAAATCAAAATAAAGAACTGGCTCCAGTATTTATTGGAGTTAGAAATGGAAACAATGAGTATATAGAAAATGTTATTCGCGGTAACGAAAAAGTACTTGTCGCTAGACTTGAAGACGCACAATTTTTCTATCAAGAAGATCAAAAAAATGATATAGCATTTTATGTCAATCGTTTAAAAAATGTTACTTTCCATGTTAAAATTGGTTCAGTCTTTGAAAAAATGAAACGCACTTCAATAATTGCAAACATTATTGCTGAACATTTGGATATTTCTAATGATGAACTTATGGCATTAAAAAGAGCAAGTGAAATTTATAAGTTCGATTTAGTCACTGGTATGGTAGATGAATTTCCTGAATTACAGGGAATAATGGGAGAAAAGTATGCTGAATTAATGGGAGAAACTAAGACAGTCGCAACAGCCATTCGTGAGCATTACATGCCTACTACTGCTGAAGGTGAATTACCAAGTTCAAAAGTTGGAGCAATTTTAGCTATAGCAGATAAACTTGATTCAATTATGTCATTTTTCTCTGTCGATATTATACCTAGTGGATCTAATGACCCATTTGCATTACGTAGACAAGCATATGGAATTGATAGAATTCTCAATAATATGAATTGGGATATATCGTTAGAATTAATTCAAAAAGAAATAATCAACAAATTTGATGAAAATGATAATTTTGAAAAAAATCAAGTAGAAGTTACAGAATTTATTATCGAGAGATTAAAACAATTATTTAAAAATATAAATATGGATCATGACATTATTGAAACAACAATTAAGTCAACTACTCATTCTCCATCAATTATTGTAAAAATCGCGAAAATATTAAAAGAACAGAGGCAAACTTCAGATTTTAAAGAAACAATTGAATCTTTATCAAGAGTTCAAAAAATATCTGAAAAAGCTAATGGAAATATTCAAGAAAATAGCATTAATACTAATCTTTTCCAAAATGAGTCTGAGAAAAACTTGTTTGATGCGGTTAATGAAATTGATATTTCAATGAATAATCTTGATAAATTATTCCAACAAATTAAAGAACTTCATCCAATTATCGACAAATATTTTGAAGAAAATATGATTATGGATAAAAATGAAGATATTAAAAATAATCGTCTTATCCAATTAAATAAAATTAATGAATTGGGTAGAATTTTTGGTGATTTAAGTGAGTTAGTTATTAAATAAGGAGGCATTTTATGGCGGGACGAATTCCAGAAAGTTTTATTGAAGAAGTTCGAAGCAAGACTGATATTGTTGATATTATTAGTAATTATGTTCAACTTAAAAAATCTGGGAAAAACTTATTTGGATATTGTCCTTTCCATGAAGAAAGAACAGGCTCTTTTTCCGTTTCTGAAGATAAGCAAATATTTCATTGCTTTAGTTGCGGACGTGGTGGAAATGTTTTTAGTTTCATAATGGAAATTGAACATTTGAACTTTCCTGAAGCTGTAATTAAAGTTGCAGATATAATTGGAATATCGGTTCCAACAGAAATTACTACTGTAACTACGAGTGAAACAAAACAAAACACAAAATTTAATGAACTACAAAATCTTTATAATGAAGCTCAGATTTTGTACCAGCATATTCTTAAAAGAACGACTACAGGTGAAGATGCACTGGATTATCTTCATAAAAGAGAATTAACTGATGAAACGATTCAGACATATGAAATTGGATTTGCACCTGATAAGAGTGATTTCTTACTTACTTTTTTTAGAGAAAAGAATATCTCTGATGATTTGCTAAGAGAGTCGGGTTTGTTTTCTGAAAATAATGATGGAGAATTATTTGATAGGTTTCGTGGAAGAGTGATGTTTCCAATTAAAGACCAAAATGGAAAAGTAATCGCTTTTTCAGGGAGAATACTAAATAAAGAGTTAGACGTCGCAAAATATTTAAACAGTCCTGAAACATTTTTATTTAATAAGAGCAAGGTTTTATTCAACTATGACTTAGCAAAAAAAAATATTAGATCTGAACAACAAATAGTTTTGTTTGAAGGTTTTATGGATGTAATTAGTGCTTATCAATCTGGAGTAACAACAGGTGTTGCTTCGATGGGTACTAGTTTAACAGATCAACAAATTTATCTAATAAATAGAATTACCGATAAAGTTGTAATCTGCTATGACGGTGATGATGCAGGGCAAAATGCTACACACAGATCAATTTCTTTGTTTAAAGATAAAAAAATTGATATCGGAGTTGTTACACTTCCACAAAAAATGGATCCGGATGAGTTCATTAAATCTCGAGGTTCTGATGCATTTAAAAAAATTCTTAAAAATGGAACACAAACAGTTATTTCATTTGAATTTAATAGAATGAGTCATGATTATAATTTTGACAATGACCGTGATAAGCTAGAATTTTTAGATAATGCATTAAGACAACTAGCATCTGTAAATTCTGTTGTTGAGATCGAAATGTATCTTCAAAAATTATCAGATAATTTATCAATCGGATTAGATACCTTAAAGAAACAATTTTCCACTATACAAAGAGAAGAATTAATTAAGCGCCCACCAGCTGATTTTGGAAAAAAAGCAGCAATTATTACAACTAAGCCAGAAAAAGTAAACACAAAACTTGAAATTGCACAACAAAATTTGTTATATTTAACATTACGTTCAAAAGATGTTTATAATAAAATATTGAGTGTGAAAAACTTTGCTTTTATCGATGACAGGTATAATAAAATATTAGGGTCATGGGCAGATATTGCTGAGTTTGATATGAGTATATCTGAATTTATGGATCACCTTGAGGACGATTTAAAACCAGTAGTAGCTCAATTAGAGCTTAAGGATTTTCCAGATGATTATTCTGATGATACTGTTGACGATTATATTAACGTTATAATTAATAACTCGGTAGTAGAGGATTATGAAAATACCAAGAAATTGCTAAAACAAGCTGCTGCAAGTAATGATGATCAAAGAGTTTTAGAATTAACCAATCAGATGATTGAATTGAAAAATAAGTTATTAAACTTAAATAATCCTAATTAGGAGGCTTTTTGAATGGCTGAGAAGAAAAAAAGCGTTATAAAATCAAGTGAGGAACTTGAAACTGCAACAAAGAGTTTAATTAAGGATTACAAATCAAAAAAAGAAATAAATGAAGAAGACTTACTTGAAAAACTAATTAAGCCTTTTGCATTAAAAGATGAATCTATTGATGAATTAATTGAACGATTAGAAGATGAAGGAATTGGTGTTGTCGATGAAAATGGTGAGCCAAGTAAACTTAGTCTTTTAAAAGAAAAAGATATAGATAAAGCAGAACTAAATAATTTATCTGCCCCAACTGGAGTTAAGATTAATGATCCTGTAAGAATGTATTTAAAAGAAATTGGTCGTGTACCACTTTTAAATGCACAAGAAGAAGTTGATTTAGCCTTAAAAATTGAAGAAGGCGATGAAGTTTCAAAACAAAAGTTAGCTGAAGCTAACCTTAGATTGGTAGTTTCTATTGCCAAAAGATATGTTGGACGTGGAATGCAATTTCTTGATTTAATTCAAGAAGGTAATATGGGATTGATGAAAGCCGTTGAGAAGTTTGATTATCGTAAAGGATTTAAATTTTCAACGTATGCAACATGGTGGATTCGTCAAGCAATTACACGTGCAATTGCCGATCAAGCAAGAACAATTCGTATACCAGTTCACATGGTTGAAACAATTAACAAACTTATCAGAATTCAAAGACAATTACTTCAAGATTTAGGCCGTGAGCCAACACCAGAAGAAATTGGTGCCGAAATGGACTTACCTACAGGTAAAGTTCGTGAAATACTAAAAATTGCTCAAGAACCAGTTTCATTAGAAACACCAATTGGAGAAGAAAATGATTCTCACTTAGGTGATTTCATTGAAGACATTGATGCAACTAGTCCAGAAGATCATGCTTCTTATGAACTTTTGAAAGAACAGTTAGAAGATGTATTAGACACATTGACTGATCGTGAAGAAAATGTTTTAAGATTGAGATTTGGATTAGATGACGGTCGTACAAGAACTCTTGAAGAAGTTGGTAAGGTTTTCGGAGTTACTCGTGAAAGAATTCGTCAAATTGAAGCGAAAGCTTTAAGAAAATTAAGACATCCATCTAGATCAAAGCAACTAAAAGATTTTATGGAATAAACAAAAAGAGAGCTTATTGCTCTCTTTTTTTGTGGTATCATTTTTATATTAAAGAGAAGTAGGTTAATATTTTGAGTAATTCAATTTCTAAAAGACTAAAAGAAGTGGCTAAATTTGTTGATCAGGATTCAAAAATAGTTGATGTTGGTTCAGATCATGCATATTTACCAATTAACTTAGTAGAAAACAAAATAGTACAGTCTGCCATTGCTGGTGAAGTTGCTGAGGGACCTTTAAGTCGTTCAGTAGAAAACATACGTAATCATAATCTGGAAAATAAAATTGACGTTAGGTTAGGTGATGGGCTTGACGTTATTTCAAATGAGGACAATGTTGATACAGCTATAATTGCAGGTATGGGTGGAATATTAATAACTGATATATTACAAAGGTTTGTGGAAAGAAAAGAATTTGAAATTCAAAAATTAATATTGCAGCCTAATATTGGCGAAGCGGCGGTTAGATATTGGTTAGTAAAAAATGGATATAAAATTGTAAATGAGAATATTCTTGAAGACGAAGGTCATACTTATGAAATTATAGTCGCTAAGAAGTCGGATGATATTCCTGACTATACAAGAGCGGATTTTTTATTAGGACCTATCCTAAGAATAAACAACAATAAAGCATTTGAAAAAAAATGGAGAAGAAAATTTTTAAAATATAAAAACACATTAAAAGGAATTAAAGGATCTAAAAATCCAGATAGTAAAAAAATTAACGAATTAGAAGTTGATTTGAAAATTTTAGAGGAGTTATTCAATGACTAATATTCAAGATATTATCGATAAAATAGAAGAATTTGCTCCATTATCTTTAAAGGAAGAAAATGACCCGACAGGCTTTCAGATAGGTAACAGGTCAAAAGAAATAAAAAAAATAATGACGACATTAGATGTACGTCCCAATGTCGTTAAAGAGGCGATAGAAAAAAATGTTGATTTAATTATTGCTCATCATCCAATTATGTTTAGACCAGTTAAAAATTTGGATATAACTAATCCACAAAATAAAATGTATTATGATTTAATTCAAAATGATATATCCGTACATTCTGCACATACTAATATCGACAAAACGATGGGTGGAATGAATGATTGGTTAAGTAATAAAATTGGGTTAACAAATATTAAGCCGATAGAAGAACTTAATGGACTGGGAAGAATTGGAGAAGTAACACCAATTTCTCTTTCTGATTTTTCAGAACAAATAAAAGAAAAATTTAATCTATCAGGATTGAGAGTGATTAAGTCTGAAGAAAAACTTGTTCATAAAGTTGCAATTATCGGAGGAGATGGCGGGAAATTTCACCCTATTATTAAACAATTAGGTGCAGATACATTTATTACTGGAGATGTTTATTATCATACAGCTCATGATATGCAAAGCTTGGGTTTAAATGTAATTGATCCGGGTCATCATATTGAAAGTATTTTTATTTCAAAAATGTCGGAAAAAATTAAAGATTGGTCTAAGCAAAATAACTGGAACATTGATATAATACAGTCAGAATCAAATACTGAACCTTTTTGGTTTATATAAGGAGAAATAATATGGCAAAATACGAAAATTTATTACCAAGATTTTTAAAATATGTTAAAACGAATACTCGTTCTGATGCAAATTCAACAAGTATTCCCTCAACAAAAAGACAAATTGATTTTATCAATAGTTTGAAGGAAGAATTGGAAGAAATCGGACTTGAAGAAGTAAAAATAAACACTGACAATTACTATTTGACTGCAAAAATATCTTCAAATATCGATAAGGAAGTTCCATCAATCGGTTTTATTTCTCATATTGATACGGCTGATTTTAATTCTGAAAAAGTAAATCCTAAAATCATTGAAAATTACGATGGAAAAAGTGTAATTAAACTTGATGATGAAGGTCAGTACGTATTAGATCCAGCTGAGTTTTCTTCACTTAAAAAATATGAAGGAAATACTTTGATTACTACTGATGGAAGCACATTGTTAGGTGCTGATGATAAATCTGGTGTAGCTGAAATTATTACTTTTGCCGAAGAATTAATAAATAATCCAGAAATTAAACATGGAGATATTAAAATTGCTTTTGGACCTGATGAAGAGATTGGTACAGGAGCAGACCATTTTGACGTCGATGATTTTGATACTACTTATGCATATACGGTTGATGGTGGGGCTTTAGGTGGCTTAGAGTTTGAAACATTTAATGCCGCATCTTTAAAAGTTGATATAAAGGGAAAAAATGTACATCCAGGATCTGCTAAAGGAATAATGATTAATTCAATTCAACTTGGAATTGAATTTCAAAATGAATTACCAGAAAAAGAAGTTCCAGAACTCACAGAGGGAAAAGAAGGTTTCTTCCACTTATTAAGTTTTGACGGGACCGTTGATGAATCCCACTTGAATTATATTATTAGAGATTTTACAAGAGATGGATTAGAAAATCGTAAAAACTTAGCTAAAGAAATTGGTGAAAAGCTTAATAAAAAATATGGTGATATTGTAAAAGTAACGATTAAAGATGAATATTATAATATGTATGAAGTTATAAAAAATAATATGCAAGTTGTAACTTTAGCTGAAGAAGCTATGAAATCGCTTGGAATTGAACCAGAAGAAGAACCTGTACGTGGTGGAACAGATGGGTCAAAAATTTCATTCTTAGGTATACCTACGCCCAACCTATTTGCTGGTGGGGAAAACATGCATGGAAGATTTGAATATGTATCATTACAAACCATGGAAGATGCAGTAGATGTAATTACTAAAATTGTTGAATTGAATGCAAAATAGGAGGAAATAAAAATGCCAATTGTACACATTGATCTTGTTGAGGGAAGAAGTAATGAACAACTAAAAAAAATGGTTAAAGATGTAACTCAAGCCATTAGTGATAGTGTTGATGTTCCAACAGAACGAGTTCATATTATTATCAATGAAATGAAAAAAGAGAATTATTCAGTCGGTGGAATTTTAAAAAGCGATGAGAAGTGATTAAGTTTTTCTAAGAATTATTGATTGAAATATTAACCTAATTTACAATAATCTTATAGAGAATTATTTTTTGGGGGATTATTGTGAAATTTATGAGATTTATTATTATAAATATAATTATCATATTGGGGTTGGTTGGGCTGTTTTTACAAGCTGTCCAAAGTATTGCAATAAGCAAATAAAAAGGTTTTCCTTTTAGGGAAAACCTTTTTATTATCTATGCATCCTAATAAAATCTAATATTCTTTTTTCTTCGTCTGGTGTTGCTAACTCTCCATTACTCTTTAAAGTATGAAGTCTTTCAACTGAAAGATGTATTTCAAAAGCTAATTGAGTATCATTTGAATTTGTTTTCTTTTGGTATTCGATAATTTCATGTGATAAATTCATAATTAGTTCTCCTTTAACTAAAATTATTTAAATTAAAAAGTCTTAAAATCACTGAAAGGCCAATATCGTAATTTAACAACACCGACTATCTTATCTTTTTTAATAAATCCAATCATTCTACTATCTTTAGAAACATTTCTATGATCACCCATCACAAAGTAATAACCAGCTGGTACTTTTCCAGTCTTTTTAACCTCGTTTAAAAGTTTAGGATTATTACTATATATAGATTGGTAATATTGATTTTTTGCTAAAGTCTTTAATGTAAAGTTGTTAGTATAGGTTACGCCTTGTGCATGTTGCTCTTCTTTAAAGTTATTTTCTAAATATGGCTGAGCTATTTTTTTACCATTAATATACATAACATCATTTTTTGATTCAACCGTATCGCCGGGCATACCGATTACACGTTTAATGTATTGTGCATTTTTTTGATCGGGAGCATCTAAAATGACAACATCATTTCTTTTAGCATCATGTTTTCTAATCGCAATAATTCTATCCTTATCTTCAAATGTTGGTTGCATGGAAGGTCCAGAGACTCGATCATTAGCAATTAAAAATGATTTAATTCCCCATACCACAAGAAAAACTGCCAAAGCTCCTAAAATAGTAGTAATCCAAAAATGTAAGGGTGTTTCTTCTTTTTGTTCTTTTTTACTCATATTAAAACTCCTATTGATTAATACCATAATTATAACATTTTAAAAAAATATGCGTATAATATTAATTACGTATAATACTAATTAATTATACAAAAGGAAACTGCAAATGAATAACTTTGAAAAATATATAGAACAAGTTATAAAACTTTCAAAAAAATTTGAGGGAATTGATGAAGTTGATAAAAGAATTGAATTGATTTTAAATTTCGATAATGCTTTATCAAAAAATATTATTCCCGATGAAAATCTTTATAGTTTAGTTTTTTCTGAAGAAGAAATATTATTAATTTTACAAAAAAGATTTAATCTAGAATCCTTAGAAGAACTTGATAGATATCTAAGCTATTTTAGACAATATTTGCAAGAAAGCTATGGCTATTGGGCAACAATAACCAAACCGTTTTTGAATTCTTTTTTGGATACTTTTAAGTTTGATAGATGCTTAGAACTTATGGCGGGCAATGCGTATATTTCAAAGTATTTTTTTGATAAAAATAAATTAGTATATCCAACCGATTCAAATGCTTGGTCTTCAAGTAGTAATACAGGGAAAAAACAACTAATTGATGTTGAAAAAATTGATGCTCTGGATGCTTTTGAAAAGTATTATGATAAAGTAGACATTATTATGTTGGCTTGGAGTCCTGATTTTGACGAAATTGATTATCAAATTTTGCAAAGATATCGTAAAATAAAGGGTGATAAGCCACTATTCTTTATCATTGGCGAAATCGATGGTGCTACAAATAGCGATAAATTTTGGGGTAGTGTGAACATAAAAGAATCAAGTCTTATAAATAAAGTAAATGGTTTTTACAGTAATTATGACATTGTTGATGACCATTTATACTTAATTGGGTGAGAAGTTTGAAAAGAAAAATTACAATAACCGTGTTGATAACATTTTTACTTATAGTATCTGGTGTGCTTTTTTCGCAACATGACAATATAAAATATAAAAGTGTATTAAATAGAAACGGAATTTCAGAAGAAGCTTTAATATTAAAGACAGCTTCTAATGAGACAATTATTAACGGCATAAATAAGCTTTCTAAAAAAAAGAATCTTAGTTTTAAGCTTCATTTTATTAGTAAGAAAAATCCTGATATTTCTTACTATTACTGTCAAAATGAAAAAATGAAATTACCAATAACAAAGGGAAGAGGTTTCTCTTATTTAGACTTTAAAGCTGGTACTTCTTTTGTAGTTGCAGGTAAAGATGTTAAAGATATATATAAACCACAAGAACAGGCATATATAAACGTAAACAATCAATTTTTACCAGTAGTTGGTGTAGTATCTGCTGACAAAAAAAGTAATTTAAATAAGCATATTTTTATTTCAATCTCACCTTATTCTATAAATAATTTAGAAAAGATAAATGACTATAGAATTGTACTGGATGGAATTTCTTCTCGAAATAAACAAAAAACATTGAAATCTGTCAAAAATGCATTTTCTTCTAAAAAAGCTGTGAACTCTGTTAATAAAATCAATAATGTTAAGCAAAAGTTAATTGAAAAAGATAAATTTTTAATTTTAATTTTAATATTTGTAACAGTAATAATTGCAATATTAAACTTTAATTTATTGATACCTATGAAATATCTAATTAATAATTCGCAATTGAATGGGGACTTACAAAATGATTTTAAAGTAGGACTGATTTTTCAATATATTTTGTATAATATCTTGTCTTTTGTTTTTTCATATTTCTTTATTCAAAAATTCATTGTAATTATTAATCAAACACAGTTTTTAACTTTTTTTGTTATTAATATAATAGTTTCAATTATTTTAGGGTGTTATGTAATTTTTACAAAAAATAGGAGATTAATTCATTAATGTCATTAAATTTACCAGAAGATTTTAAAAAGAAGTATGAGAGATTATTTGGAAGTAGATATAAATATTTTGAGAATTCCTTATTTAAAGAGCCTATTGAAGGTTTTAGATTGAATCCTTTAAAAGAAGATTATGAAAATGTTCAAGTAAATGTAGACTCAAAAGTTGATTATTCTGATATTGGATATTATGGCAAGATTAACGGTAATAGTATAGATCACATTAGTGGTTATCTATATAGTCAAGATCCAAGCGCAATGTATGTTGCTGAAGTCTTAAACCCCAAACCAGGAGAAAAAATACTAGATTTATGTGCAGCTCCTGGAAGTAAAACGACACATATTGCTTCAAAAATGAACAATAAGGGAATATTAGTTGCCAATGAAATAAATACTCCTAGAGCAAAAATTCTTTCGTCTAATATTGAAAGAATGGGTGTTACCAATGCAGTTGTTTTAAATAATCGTCCAGACCAATTACTTAGTAGTTTTACCGGATATTTTGATAAAATTGTCGTTGATGCTCCTTGCTCAGGTGAGGGAATGTTTAGAAAAGATCATGAAGCTGTTAATTATTGGTCATTAGACTATGTAAAAGCATGTGCGAAGAGACAAAAAGAAATATTAGCTGTCGCTTTCGAGTTACTTAGACCAGGTGGTGAAATGGTATATTCGACATGTACTTTTTCCGCTGAAGAAGATGAACAAAATGCTTTATGGTTAGCTGATAACTTTAATATGGAGATTATTGCTATCGATAAGTATGAAGGAATGGAAGAAGGTATTCCTGCTTGGTGTAATAATGATAATAGGGCAAAAAGTTTTCTAAGGATGTTTCCTGATAGTTTTAAAGGTGAGGGACATTTTATAAGTAAATTTAAAAAAAACGAAGAAGATTTAAATTTTAAATTTCAAAAATCTAAAAATAAAAATATTGAAAAAAAATCTAAGGAATTATTTGATGTTTTTTGTAATGATAATTTAAATACTTCTTTTGAAGGTATACAACAGCATGGCTTGACTTTGGAGAAACCAATAATTGATACTTCGACTTTAAATAATGAATTGAAGATACTTAGAAATGGTTTGAGGTTAGGAGAATTAAAAAAGAATAGATTTGAACCTAATCACTCTTTAGTATTATCTTTAAGCTCTAATCAGATAAAAAATGTTCTTGAGCTAAGTGAAAATGAATATACAAAATATATTCACGGAGAAACCATAAAAATTAATGATAATTTAAGTAGTCAGTGGATAGGAGTTTCTTATAAGAAAAAAATATTTTCTTGGGGTAAAATTGCTAATAATACAATTAAAAATTTTTATCCAAAAGGATTACGACAATAAAACACATCTCAATATTAATTGAGATGTGTTTTATTGTTTATTTGAATCATATTTATTTAATATATTTTTTACATTAATAACTACAAAGCTAAAGAATAGTATTACAGTAGTTATAAATGCAGCTAAACCAGCGTTTTCACTTCCAAATAACTTTGGTAGAAACATTGGCCAGAAAAACACATAAGCTACGATAAATAATATGATTATTGCACTTGAAAAAAATCTAAATATTTTACTCATAATTTCACCCTTAAATTTCTACTTTATATTTTTGTGAATCTTTAGTGTACGATTAATTAAAGAATAAGCAAAAACTTGAACTATTATCATTAATGGTAACATTAGTGCAATTAACCACATTGTCCATGTTTGACTGGTTAATCCGCTCGAAGCTTTAAGTATAGTTAAATTCATTTTATTTTGTCCTAATATTAAATTAGGGTAAATACTATAAAAGAAATTAATGATAAATGTACTAAACGAAATAACTGTTGACCAAAATGCAATTCTTTTGTTCATTTTAATATTTGAGATATGTGAATATACAAGAGCACCAAAACTGATTATTAATAGTATATAAAAGTGAAGTTGAGCTTTATTAAATATAGGGTAGTGAATATTTAATAAATACCAGCTAAGAATTAGTAATATATAAAGAAGCCAATTTACATATTTTAAAATATTATTTGCTCTAGAAACTATGTTAGTATTATCTAAATTTTTTATAGTTCTCTCAAGACCGATTTTTACGCTAAATGTAAATATTGAAAGTCCTCCAATAATAGAAGTGATATTTATTAAATTACTGAAGCTTTGTAGAATATTAAAATTACTATCAATTGTAATCTGAGTGTGTGATGAAAATAAAATCATACCAAGAATAACTGGTGGGAATATGCTGCTTACAAATAAGGCATTATCCCAAAATCTATTATAAGATTTTATTTTCCATTTTCTTCGATAATCAAATGCAACGCCTCTAAATACAAAAGTTATCCAAAGTAAGAAAAATAATAAATAGTAACCTGAAACTAAAGCACCATACCAAATTGGAAATGTCGCCAAAATTAAAGCAATTGAAGTTACATACCATGCTTCGTTGCCACCCCATACAGGGGCTGAAATATCTATTAATTGATTTCGCTCATCATCATTTTTGGTAATAAAGGGTAGTGATATTGCTATACCAAAGTCAGTTCCATTCATGACAAAGAATGTAGAAAATTCACTAACTATTAAGAAAAATAAGACAATTTGTAAATGACTTATGCTATTCATGAGTGAATACCCCCTTTGCAAAAGGATCAAAAATAGTTGATGTATCCTTTTTTATTTCAGGCACGCCAGTTAACATTAAGTTATGATTTACTTTAATCATATTAAATAATAAGAATGCATCAATCAGTACTATTAATGTTAATGAGATTCCAACTTCAACAGGTTTTAAGTTTGCAGAAACACTGTCATATTGAGTAATTATTCCATAAACAACAAATGGATAACGTCCAACTTCTGCAACCACCCAGCCTAAGAATGCTGTAATATAAGGGAGCCACATAGCGTAACCAAGTAATCTTAAAGTTTTTTTATGTGTTGAAAAAGCATCATGATCTCGGAATAATAACAATGCAAGTGAAACAACTATTGTCATAAATATATATCCAAAATAAAACATCCAACGCATCGACCAGTATAGTGTATGTACTTGTGGATACCATTTCATTTGTCCATCATAGGATTTGGCAACATTTTTGTTAAATTTTAAATCATAAGTTTTGGCAATAGTTTCCATACCGGGTAATTGAACCTTACTATTGAAGTTTCCAGTAGCAAAATAACTACTTAGTCGCGGAATGTCTAGAGCCTTTGTTGTATGATTTTTTTCATTAATTAATGCAGCGGCAGCCCAAGGCGCTGGTTGATTTTTAGGTGTGTCTTGCCACAAAGCTTCCATAGCAGAAAATTTCATAGGTTGTCCTGCAGCTATAGTTTTACCTTGTCCATCTCCAAAATAAGGTTGCATTAAAACTGCTGGGAGGGCAACTAACATACCGATCATAATTGCACGTTTAAATAATTTTGCATCGCGATTATGAATAATTTGCCAAGCAGCAATTCCCATTGTTGTAAATCCGCCGATTATAACTGTGGCAATGAAAACATGCATTGCCTCAGGTAAATATTGAGGATTTTGTAAGACGTTAATAATACTTGTTAAACGTGCGCGACCATTTTTGATTGTAAAACCAACAGGATTTTGCATAAACGCATTTATTGCAATAATCCAGACTACAGAAAATAAAGATGAAAATAAGATACTTGCACCAATAAAGAAATGTAGTTTTCTATTAATTGTTTCCCAAGTGATAATCCAAACTCCAATTAAAGTGGACTCCATAAAAAATGCAGCCATACTTTCAATTGCTAAAGGAGCACCCATTATATCCCCTAAAAATTTTGAAAGACCTGACCAATTTAAACCAAATTGAAGTTCCATGAACAAACCGGTAACAACTCCAGTCGCAAAACTATATAGAAATATTCTTCCATAGAATTTAGCTAAACGACCGTAGTTTTCAGCACCATTTTTTTTAAAAGCATATAATGACTCTAAAACAACAGTTACCAGCATTAATCCAATTGATGTTCCAACAAACATAAAATGAAATCCAGCCGTGATGGCAAATTGCCATCTTGAAAGAGTTGTAGTTAATAAACTTATACCCATAACTGATAAAGTCATAATAATTCCTCCCCATATAATATTTACACGTTTAACTAACTTAAAAATACAACTATTTATGAAAAAACACAAAAAATTTATAGAATTATAAGTGAACAAAAAGTGCATATTATAATGATTTGGTTGTTCTAATGGTCAATAAAAAAATCACTTATTAAGATTATATTTAAAAATGCGTTCACTTAATTTATAAATATCATTGTGAATATTTAACAAAGTGAACATTTAACTCGACATATATTTCAAATAAAGACCTTTATATAAGTGTTTTATACTATTAATTTTATGTTGATTAATTCACAATCGTATGATAAATTTAATTCGTAACGAAAGGTTATACAAATTTTTATTAAAAGGGGAAAAATAATGGCAACAATTTCAGTTACACCAGAGCAACTTACTCAACAAGCACAAGTATATCTTCGTGCAAAAGAAGGTATTGAACAAGAAATTCAAAAAATTAATTCAATGAATAATACCATTCAACAAGAATGGAAAGGTGGAGCTTTTGAGGGTTACTTGGAACAATACAATCAGTTGTATGGACAAGTTAAACAATTTGAAGAATTACTAGTTAATATTAATTCCCAATTAACTCAATACGCTCAAACTGTTGCAGAACGTGACGCGGATGACAAAAAACATTTTGGAATTCAATAAAAAGTTATACTATTAAAAAGGCGTCAGCACAAATATGCTGATGCCTTTTGTTTAGGGGATAAATGTGGATATGAAAAATAGTAAAAAAATTATTGGCACCTTAATAGCAGTGTTGCTATTGGGTTTTATTCTTATATACGGAATTTTAACTAATAAAAATGTACATAAAATAAGTGAAAATAAACAAAGCACTATCAGATATGTATTAGTCAATGAAGATACCGGTGCAAAATTCCATAATCAAAATATTACACTAGGGAAAAATTTTGTTAATTTAATTAATCGGGATAATAAAAATGTTTGGCAAGTCGCGCCCTATAATGTAGCGGAGGCAGGATTTAAGAATGGATCTTATGATGTCGAAATTATTCTACCGCAAAATTTTTCTCAAAGACTTTTGAATTTGGAAAGTATGGATCCTCAAAAGGCACAAATTACATATAAGGTTAAAGAGGGAACAAATGAAAAAACAAATAAAGCAATTGAAGAAAAAGTTGGATTAATACTTAATTCATTTAATCAGAAGATAATAAAAATGTATTTTTCTAGCGTATTAGGTAACTTATCAGAAGCGCAAAGAAATGTTAATGGAATTGTAAATGGTGAACAAACAAGTCAAGATTTTTTGACTCTGAATATTCAACAGCCTTTTTCAAACTTGCCCAATGGATTTAAAGATGTAATAAGCTCAACGTCAGAATTAAAGGATGAAAACAGCTCTTGGAGTGACCAACAGAATGAGTTTTCTAAAAGTACACAAAATTTACTAAAATCTACTGGTTCAGACCTATTAAAAAATTCATCTGATTTGAATAAATATGTTAATTTGCAAAATATCATTAGCAAAATTAATCAAAGTAATGCTTCGGATGTTGTTAAAAACCAGTCTGAGTCTGATACTTCTATATATAAGGGATATTATGATTCCTATGAAGAAGTTAAGAAAGCAAATTTTAATAAATTAGAAAATAGTGAAAATGATGAGAAATCTGGACTATTAGTGGATATGCAAAAAGATGGAGAAAATTTCCGTGATATGCAGCAAAAAATTAATTCAAGTTTGGGTGATTATACAAGTAAGTTAGAAGATATTAAAACAAACTTAGCTGTACTGAGAGACCAAACTAATATCATATATTTTAATGGAAAGGGTACCAATGCAAGTGATGATGATGTAAAAACGGCTATTAGTAATTTGGTTGATAAAAATACCGATGATAATAGTAACTCTATTTTAGATAAAAAGTATATCCAGGATATCAGTGATGATATTCATAATTCAGCGATACCGGATAATTTAGACATCATAATTGATAACTTATTAGAAAATGGAAAAATAACTACTGAAGAAGCAGATCAATATAAGGCTGAATTCAATATTGTCTCTTATTATACGAATATTGATTTGAATAAATCTAGTAAAAAGAATAATACTAAAATTACGCGTAAAGATGATACTTATACTGATAACAAGTTGACGACAACCTTAAGTATTGATACCTCAAAGGATACAATTATTAGTTTGAAGTCTGACGATGATAATGTTGTGATTAATGATTTAAATAATGTGCTTGATCAAATTAATAGTCAAATTAAAGAAACAGGCGCAAAAGCAATTCAAAATGATGATGTAATTAAAATAGTTCCTAACCAAGACGAAACAAAAACTAATAAAGTATCAGTCACATTTAATTCTAATTTAAGATGGAATTTTAATGATGAGGAAATGAAAGAAGCGTATAGAAGTAATTATATAAGTTGGAGTGTTTCTACTAACAATGAGAAAATGCTACAAAGTGATAGTTATTTAAGTTTCTACACAGAAGATGATAATTTAGAAATTCAAACAGTCCTAGATGAAATGGATAAGTTAAGCAGAATTAGTCAAAAAATTATTACTTTATATGGATCTTTTAGCGATGGAAGTATGGATGCCATATCCTTTGATAAAAAATTGCCAAATCAAAGTCAGAATATATCTATCGGCCAGTTAGCAAAGTCAGACTCATTATTTAGAGAAAAAATAAGTGCAAATGATATCTCATCAATGATACTTAACCAATATCGTGAGAATGGACAACAGATATTTGATCAAGTTAATAATCAATATAATGATGTACTTAATACTTATACTAGTGTGAAAGTACTTAGTTTAGTTATGAGTGGAACACCAAATAAATTGTTAGAACAAAAGGATAAAGTTCAAAATTGGTATGACACAGCTAATTCTGAACTAGACAGACAATATAAAACATGGAAAGACAATCCTAAGCTAGATATTAATTATAAACAATATAATGAAAATGAGCAGAATCAAAGTAATAGTATTTATTTTGATGATGAATCGGGAAAAGAATTAAGTAATCAAATTATTGAGATGAGTAAAAATGCCAATGAGCAAGCACTTAGCACAGCAGAGAGTTCTGCAAAGATTGCATCTCTAGAGAGTCAATTTTCAAATTTGGTGAAATCAACTCAACAAACTAACAATGATGCTGAAAAAGTATTAAAAAATACTAACTCACTTGTTACTAATGTTTCAAAAACAACCGGAGACAATAAGAATTATTCATATAGATTTAGTAAAGTATTAAAAAACACACATAACGGAGGGGCGGATAATCCACACGTTTTTGAATTTTTAGTTAATCCATTAAGTAAAAAGGGTAAATATATTAATAATTTGGAATCAATGTCCACAACTCCATATTTAATGACAATTTTAACAATACTAGTATCTTCTGTTCTTTTAGTTGCTTATGACACTACACTTAATAAGAAAACTTCAAGAAATAATATCTTATATTTGTTATTATTGTCGGCTATTTCAAGTATTGTAATGAGTTTATTAACTTTTAATATTAGTGAATCTCAATATAAACTTGCATGGACGATTTATACAAGTTTAGCAGGATTATTCATAGTGGTAATCGAATATGTAATTTGGAAACTAATACCGCGAATTGCTCCATATATTTTGGGAATAATTATAGGTTCATACTTGATGCTAACCCCAGTTTTGGGTATATCTATTCAAAAAGACTCTTTCTTAAGTATATTTAGCGATTATTCTCCATTACAGATTGTGGAAAATGGATTTTCTGAAATTATTTTAAATAGAATAAATATTACAATACCAATAATTCTAATTTTGACTGTATTTCTTTTAATAGCTATTTATTATTTAGTACTAAACCAAAGAAGAAAAAAGGAGCAGATAATTGCCTAAAAAATTAATGTTTGTTCTTATTTTGTTTTTGTACATTACCATATTTTACTTTCCTCAAAATACTAATGCCGCTACAGGCGATTTAAAAATAAACAACGATGTTATAGAAAAAAATGATAAAGATAAAGAAAATGGCACTAATATTATTTATGATGTTATGCCCGACATTTTTTTAAATGATAGAAATAAAAGAGAAAAAGTGCAAAACTCTGATTCTCAAAAAGAAATCAAGCAAGTTGAAAAAGATATTTTTAAGGGAAAAAGTAAGATTGATAAAAAAAAATATCAAAAAATTGTTGGACAACAAATTGCTTTTAAAAAGAGTCAAAATGAAATTACAAGTAAGAAAGAAACAAGTTCAAGCTCGATTCCTACGTGGTTAAAATGGGTATTAAGTTCTGTGGTAGTTATTGTAGCTGCTGTAATAGGAATTTTATTGGGTAAGAGATATTCAAAAATATTTAAAAAGGTGTAGCTATGAAAAAACGAGAAACTATAAATATTGAGTTGAAGTATAAAGATAGAACATTCGATTTAAAAATTCCTAGTGAAGTATCTAAAA
The DNA here is from genome assembly GCF_052828685.1 of Daquilactobacillus linshuiensis. Classification (NCBI taxonomy): domain Bacteria; kingdom Bacillati; phylum Bacillota; class Bacilli; order Lactobacillales; family Lactobacillaceae; genus Daquilactobacillus; species Daquilactobacillus linshuiensis. The sequence goes on from NZ_CM128255.1 coordinate 645,170, forward strand.
AAAGATTAAAAGAGTTATTAGCTGAAAATTTGAAACAATTAAATGTTGCCTTAAAAAAAGATTGGAAACTCAATTTAATCGGTAAAAATGTAAAATTATCTGATGATATAACGCTAGATAAATATCCAATAAGTGACGGGGATCGTTTCATTATTGAAGAATAAAGGAAATTAATATTATGCAAATAACAGATGGATATACGAGTATTGAAGCAAACTTAAAGAAAAATATATTCCAAATACAGCTTAGTCCTAAGCAATACAAAATAAGTGGAGTGGAAATCATTAAAAACACTTTGCATTCCAATAGCCTACTTTTAGCAGGAAATATTGAAGAATTATCTCAAAGCAAAGCGATTATAAGTTATGAACTACCTAAATTCACAAAATCATTGGATATTGTTAGAAATTCAATGAAATATTCGCAAAGAATAGCGCTTGCTTTAAAACTAAATGTTTTGAACGATCAATCATGGATGCTAAAGATGCCGATGAAATAACATCATTGCTGCAAGAACAATATCGTAAGGTTACAGCAGATCAAATTCCCGTTAAAAAAAAGAACTATGCAGTATATAAGTATGGGTTCGTGATTTCTATTGTTTTATTAGTTGTATTAGGCGGATTTATGATCTATAGGGTTGGAATTAAAGAGCCAGCTCAAAATCGAGTTATTGATAGTCAGTCAGCTTTCATGTCTAGTGATTACAACAAAACAATTGATATATTGGAAAATGATAATCCGCGTAAGTTATCAAAACCAGCTCAATATATATTAGCTACAAGCTATATAAATTTAGATAATTTAACTAATAAACAAAAAAAGATGTTATTAAATAATATTTCACCACAAAGCGACAGTAATACACTTCTTTATTGGATATATACTGGACGAGGTGATTTTAAAACAGCACTTAATCTGGCTAAGAATATTGGAGATAACCAATTGACATTATACGCATATACAAAACTCTATGATGTTACAAAAGCCGACAATAATATGAACGGAAGTAAGAAACAAAAACTATTAAGCAGTTATAGAATAAGTATTAAGAAATATGTAAAAGAATTAGGGGGCAAGAGCAATGGTATTGAAAAATAATTTTCTTAGTTATCCGCAAGCTCCTAATTTTGATGATCAAATAGTTCCATTAAATGATATTAAATACGATATTTTTAGTTTTGGTAAGCAATTTGAACATCTTGAATTATCTAATAATCAGACAGTCAACAGGTTTAATCATATTTTTCAAGTAATAGACGATGAATTATTGATAGATAAAAATATAAATCCGTCAAAAAAAATTAATGATTTAACTATTATTAAACATGAAAATCTCCGAACGATTACTACTTCATTGCCCAAACAGCTAATCACTGTATCAAATGATGTAAAAGCCGATATTAAGCTATCTAAAAAATCATTTATGAGTATTATTCCGGTATTTAGTAATAAAGACAGAATTATTAACTACAAAATTAATAATATTAATGAAAATGAATCAACCTATTTTAATGGAAAATTAGTTGAACAGTTGAATACGAATTTTTTTGTTGGTGATCAAGTTGTTATTGCAGGTGTTGTGTTTGAACTTCGTCCAAATCAAATGAAGATAACAGAAATTAATGGTAAATTTGATTTTAATACAAATGCCTTAATTTCAGAAAACAATGTTTTAGAATATCCTCTGGAATTTCCAAATTTCAGAAGAAGCCCACGAATTATGCATCAAGAACCTACGAATAAGGTGACTATCAGTCAACCCGAGTCTTTAGAAAAAGAAGGTAAAAATGATATATTAAAAACTCTTTTACCACCGTTAGGGATGTTAGCTGCTAGTTTTGCTACTTCTGTTTTGAGTGGAAGAAATCCTTTAATGATGTTAGGTATGGGTGGAGCCAGTATTATAACAATGGGTATTTCAATATCGTCTTATTTCACTAATAAAAAAGAATCAGAAGTTCAAAAGAAAGAACGAGAAAAAAAGTATCAATTGTATACAATTGATAAGACTTCAGAAATCAAGAAATTAGCTGATAAACAAAGATACTCATTGGATTATCACTATCCAAATATGGAGAGTTTAGCTACTTTAATTAATGAGTACAATCCGAGAATATACGAAAAAACTAGTAATAACGTCGATTATCTTAAATTTTCTCTAGGTACTGGTAAAGTCAATTCTAGTTATAAAATTGACTTTAATTATGATGACCAAAATAAAAATGATCCATTAGTAAAAAATGTGCAAGAAACAATAGTTAATGAATATCAATCATTAAAGGACGCACCAATAATAACTTCGTTGAAGGAACAAACTTTTGGGCTTGTAGGAAGTTACCCCAACCTAAAAAATTCTGTACAAACAATGCTATTGCAAATTGCAACATTTCATTCATATCATGATGTACAAACATTGTTATTAGTACCAGAAGGTGAATATGAGAGCGATTGGAAACAGTGGCGTTGGTTACCACATCTTAAGATGGAAGAGTTAAATATTCGAGGGCTTGTTCACAATGCACAAAGTCGAGATATGATATTAAATAGTTTTTATCAACTTCTTAATAAAAGAAAACAACAAGTAAAGGAAAATGAGAGAGAAAAAATTCAATTTTCTCCACACTATATTTTGATAATCCTTGATGATAGTTGGTTAGCTGGTCATGGTCTTAACGAATTCTTGGCAGAAGATATGAGTAAATATGGTGTAACTGTTGTTTGGGGTAAAGAAGATACTTCAATGTTGCCAGAGACAGTAACTACACTTATTAAATATAATAGTGAAGAGTCAGCACAACTTGTTAACGAAAATAAAGTTTATGTAGACAAGGATTTCAAGCCTTATAAGTTACCGTCAAATTATGAATTACCACAATTGATAAGTAGATTGGCTAACCTTAATCACTTAGAAGTTGAAAAAAATGCTATTCCAGAAACGGTAACTTTTTTGGATATGTATAATGTCAAAAAAATTGATGAATTAAATATTGAAGATAGGTGGTCTAAAGCTAATACATCAAAATCGTTGGCAGTTCCTTTGGGGCTACGAGGTAAAGATGACTTAGTTTATTTGAATTTACATGAAAGAGCTCATGGACCTCATGGGTTAGTTGCAGGTACTACAGGATCAGGTAAATCTGAAACTGTACAAAGTTATTTACTTAGTTTGGCGGTTAATTTTGCTCCTGAAGATGTTGGCTTCTTGCCAATTGACTTTAAGGGTGGGGGAATGGCTAACTTATTTGCTAAGTTACCTCACTTATTAGGATCAATTACTAACCTAGATGGTGCCAGCTCTGCCCGTGCATTGGCAAGTATTCGCGCTGAATTACAAAAACGTCAGCGCTTATTTGGTGAATTTGGAGTTAACCATATTAATGGATATACCAAGTTATACAAAGCCGGTAAAAATGAAACAAATCCAGATGAAAAAAAGAAATATCCTACAAAACCAATGCCACACTTATTCTTAGTGTCTGATGAGTTTGCTGAATTAAAAGCCAACGAACCAGATTTCATGGCTGAATTAGTTTCAACTGCACGTATTGGACGTTCACTTGGTGTTCATTTAATTTTGGCAACACAAAAACCAAGTGGTGTTGTTGATGATCAAATTTGGTCAAATTCAAGATTTAAATTAGCTTTGAAAGTACAAGATGTTGCCGATTCAAACGAAATTTTGAAAACACCTGATGCAGCTAGCATTGTGGAACCAGGTAGAGCTTATCTTCAAGTTGGTAATAATGAGATTTATGAATTATTCCAAAGTGCATGGAGTGGAGCAGATTATGACCCCAATAAAAATATTGAAAAGAAAATTGATGAACGTATGTGGTTGATTAATGATTCCGGACAAGCTGAGCTCCTAACTGAGGATTTATCCGCTGATGATGATGTGGTTGAAGTAAAAAACGAAGATAAAAAAACACAACTGGATGCAATTGTTGACAGTATCGCCGAAATTTCAAATAAAACAAAAGCAATTCTTCCCGACAAACCATGGTTACCACCATTAGAAAAAGCAATTGCTACTCCAGTAATTAATCCAAAAATTGAATGGTCAAATGAACGCAATTTATCCGTTCCTATTGGATTAATGGATATTCCAAGTAGACAAGTGCAGGAGCCTTTATACTTTGATTTTAATGAGATGAATCATACAGCTATATTTGCTAGTCCGGGTTATGGTAAAAGTAATTTCTTACAGACATTAGTTATGAACTTAGCCAGAAAAAACACGCCAGAACAAGTTCAATTCAATCTATTAGATTTTGGAACTAATGGATTATTACCATTGGAGAAATTACCACACACTGCAGATTTAGCAAGATTGAATGAAAAAGAAAAATTATTCAAGATGTTACAAAAGATGCGTTCAGAAATTGATAAAAGAAAAGCTGAGTTTCAAAAAGCTGGAGTTGCCAGCTTAGTTCAATTTGAACAAAATCAATATGAATTACCAATAATAGTAAATGTGCTAGACGGATATGATGCAGTTGTTGAGGATGACAATCGTGATGAAATTGATAGTGTTGTATCGAAAATTTTACGTGAAGGCTCCGCGGTAGGAATTTATTTAATAATTTCAGCAAATCGTTCAAACAGTATAAAGATGTCAATGATGAGTAATATTGAAACTAAGTTAGCATTATTTTTGGTCGATGAGAGTGAAGTTATGGATATTATCGGTCGAGATAGAATAATTCAACAAGAAATTATTGGACGAGGTCAGATCAAACTTGACCAAGTAAACGCTTTTCAAACTTACTTACCTAACAATGAAACTGAACCTTTGTCAATTTTGAATGCAATTAATGAAGAAGTAGCTCAATTGGATGCTATGTGGGATGGAACACGTCCAGAGCAATTACCAATTGTTCCAGAAGAATTTGATATCGATTACTTCAATACTAAGGTTAATGATTGGCAAAAAACGGGAAATATTGCGTTAGGACTAGCAATATCTGACACTAGTCCACTAGGTGACATAATTGAAAAAAATGAATTTTTTGTTATGTCACACACATTAGATGAACAACTAGAAATTCAAAGAAGTGTATTATTCAATCAATTAAGTCATATTAATAGTAAAAAAATATTAATTGATTTTGAAAGTGAAATTTTAAATGTAAGTGTTTTCAGCGAAGTGATTAATAACGAACAGGATAAAATTAATGAAATTAAGCAACTGATGGCTGATTATGTTAAAGCAACTCAAGACAATAGAGAGTTGTCAAAAATCTATGTCTATATTGCTGATTTAGAGAGTTTCTTGAAAGAGTCAAACTTTGCTACAGATGATTTGAAGCTTGTATTAGATAAAGTATATAAATCTGGAATGCATATTATTATTCAAAGTATGGAAAGCTTTATTGGTAAAAGTTATGACCTAACAGTGCAAGCCATTAGAGAACGAGCTAAGTCAGGAATTGTTAGTTCAAGAATTACTGATACAGGACTAATTGAAGCTATGGGAAGTAGTATGGAAGCTTCAATTAAGAATAATGAAGCGTATTATTTTGAATCTCGTGGAAGAAAATATTCTAAAATACGCATGGCTGGAGAAAAGGGATAATTTATGAAAAAAGGAAAAAATACAAAAATTTATATAATAGTTGTCGGAGCTTTTCTTGTATTGAATGTATTAAGAGTTGGTATTAAAAGTTGGATTCATAATAGAAGCGAAGAAAATATCGCTAGGACTGAATCTCAAATAACTAAGGAGTACGAAAAAAAACGCAAAAAAAATTACGAAAAATATTTACATCACAAATCCGATGACACTAAGAAGTGGCGCTCTAAAGAAAATAGCATTAAGGATATTAAAATAGCTCAAAAAAACCCGGATGGATCTTATAGTGGAGGTGCAACAGTCCAAGAAATCATTAATGAATTTGGGAAACCTAGTAAAACATGGGATGTTTCCGAAAGTAAAGGTGCCCTAAAATTGATGATATGGAGCGATGGAATGGATGCTATATCATATGATTGTGTTGAAGTGACGATTACTAACGATACTGATTATTCAAAAGCACAAGTAGTAAAAGTAGAAAATAAATTAATAAATCAAGAAGAGGATTAAATTATGAAAGCACTAGAATTTTTACCATTAGGATCAATCGTAGTATTGAAAGGTGTTGTTAAAAAAATAATGATTATTCAACGGGCTGTACAAGTGAAACAAGAAGATAGCAGTACCAAATATTTTGATTACGGTGCTGCGCTATATCCAGAAGGACTAGTTGACGACAAAATTGTGTACTTCAATCATGACGAAATTGCCAAGACAATCTATCCAGGTTATCAAGATGGCGACGATAAATTGATGCAAGAACAAATAAATGAGGCTCTAAAAACATTAGATGATGATGGTAATATCGATCCGTTTGCCGAAGTAAGGGAGAATGAGGATGAAGAAGCAAGATAAGATAGATAAGTTAACAAAAGCTATTTCTAAACTATCCAAACAACAAGAAGCTTTAGAAAACATCAAGACTAAAGGTCTTATGTATGCAGGTACACGTAAGTGGATGGGGACTCAGAATTCTAAGTTCTTACAACACTATCAGTATTTCATGAAAGATGTATCTAAGATATCTAAAGATATTGAAAATGCAATTTCTGACTATCAAGAGAAAATTAATAGTTTGTATGGAACTGACGATGTAATGAATCACTATAATAATAGCGTTAATCATTACTATAATTCACCACATTCAACGTACGGTAATGGAACTAATAATTATGGTAATGGATATTAGGGAGAATAAAAATGGCAAAAGTTGGAATTAATGTAAATGAATATTTTAATGAAGTAGCAGTAGCCAAAGCATCGGCAACTAATTTGACAACAAAAAATGGAGTTGCTAAACCTACAAAACATTTAAACGTTAATTCAGTTCATAAATTATGGAATGAATACGACAACTTAACGAATACTATCAATGAATACGCAAAACTTGTAGAACATGATATATCAAGATTTCATCAAGCAGGTAAGAATAAAATTGAATTAGACAAATCATACAGCAAGAAATAATAGGGGGGAAAAGAGATGGCAGGAGGCAATACACTCTACTATGACAAATTAGCCGAATATCATGGTAGTTTGAAAAAAGGTCTGAAACATCGACGCGATAAATTGAATGATCTAAAAAATTCACTTCAAGTGTTATCTGGATCACAAAACCTAAATGGTGCAGCCGCTGATAGTATTAGTAATTACATTAATGAAGTACATATCAGTGGAATTATTAATGAATTACAAACAGTTATCACTAATTATGAAGAAAAACTGAATATTCTTGTAGGACAATATATTTCTGTAGACCAAGGCGATAATTTTAGAATAATAGATGAAGACTTCACAGCACATATGCATGAAATTCAGACAGCTAAAGATAAATATGCCGATGTAGTAGCTTCAGCTTTAAGAACTATGAATTCAGTTGATGATATTGTAAATACCTCGTCTAAAAGTGATTTAAAAACAGATGGTAAGCATCTAAGTGAAAACCTCACAAAAATGCATAATTATGCTAAGAATGAACAGAAAAGTTGGCATGAATTCGAAAAAACACGTGCTAATGATATGGATGCGCCAAGACTTGCGATTACTAGTATAGAACGAATAGTAAATCAATATGCAGGTGGAAGTACTCCATCAATGGAAGGATACACTTCAGGTGGATTTGATGCAGTAGCAGGTTCAGATTTTCTAAACATGATGGGCGCAATCTCAACTGAGAATTCCACTATGAAATCAGCTAGTGATGACTTTAGTAAATATATCAAGAATGCATTGAGTGACCAAGCTAGCTATCGTAAGAAAGTTAAAAAAATGCAGAAAGAACAAAATCAGCGAGAAGGAGCCGCATCTTTTTGGACCGATGTATTTTTCATTGGTGTGGGAGCAGTGATAACTATTGCATCTGGAGGATTAGCTGCTCCTTTGGCACTAGTAGCTATTGGAGGCGCTTTTACATTATCCGATACATATGCTGACTTTGATAAAATGATGAATGGTAAAAATGAAGGTGATAACTTTGCAAAAGAATTTTTTGAATCAGTTGGAAAGTACTCAGGGGTAAACAAGGAATTTTCAGATAACGTGTATGGAGCAACTGAATTTGTAGCAAGTGTAGGTGCATCTGGTAGTTCTTATAAGAGCTTGGCTAAGGGTGGATATTTCATACAATCTAAGAATGCTTCAAAACCGCTAGTGAAAACATTTATGAAAGAAGATATGACAGCCGCTAAATCGGCATTCTTTAATAATGCTAAGAATTTTAGACAAACAAAAGGACTAGCAAATGGAGTTTTTGTTAAATTGAATCATGTTGCCAAAGTACATTCAGGACAAACAACCAAGTCAATAATAAAAACTTATGGTAAAGGTGCACTTTCAAGCTATGCAAAGAGTTCAGCTGCTAATTCAATTGTCAGTCAATTTGATGATGATCCAGAATCATTTACATCACAGGCTTTAAAAAAAGGATCTAACAAAATTATTAAGAAAGGTATTACTTGGTCAACGAGCACAGCTGTTCATTCGATTATAAGTAATAGGTAATCAATATGTTGGGAATAACACAGAACTCATGGCCATTAGCTGTAGTTGCGGAAATAATATTTTTTACTACATTGATCGTGTATTTGAGGTATTCATTGAAATATTTTGATGATGAAGAAGTTAATATAACTCTTTATGGTTTTTTAGTTTTATTTATTTTGTTAGGGACAAGTATTTTTGTGGCAATGACTGCCAGTGTGTTTGTTTCAGATGAGCAAGCGGCAGTGGTATGGGGAATATCATGGTCAATTCAACTAATTATTGCGGGACTGTTAACATATATGGTACTTTTCTTAGCTGCTAGAGCTGAGATAAAGACTAGCGAAATGAAAATAAGAAAAGCAAGAGAACATGCACGTCAAAAATATTTAACACCACCTAATTCATTACTGGGATTGGCAGCGGGAGTATATATGTTAGGATTATTGTTACTCGATATAGGTGGATTGGGTATAATGGAAAAAAGTGGTCTATTTGAATTGCTTCCAATGGGCATTATGTCTGCAATTTTATTGATTATTTTTTTTATTATATATGTTTTTGTATTACCCATATTTTTACTTCTTAAGACGCCAAAATGGTTTAGCAAAGCATTGGATCTGGTTAAGAAATAGAAGTTTCAGATATAGAAAGAATAGTAAATCGATATGCAGGTGGAAGTACTCCATCAATGGAAGGATACATTTCAGGTGGTTTTGATGCAGTAGCAGGTTCAGATTTTCTAAATATGATGGGAGCAATTTCAACTGAGAATTTCAAAATAACCATCATCATTTAAATCGTAAATTTTAAAAAGAGAACTTTAGTAGGTATCATATTGCCAATCAACTTTTTGCGATATGACATCTATTTTTATTTATTTCTGTATAATGTCTGGCTATATTGTAATTGGTAAATTATTTTGATTATATTTTAAAATTGATTTTAATTTCGTTCTTATTAATTTTAGTTATAAAAATACCCCGAAAGTTTTATTCTAACTTTCGGGGTAATATCATAACTAAACACTTTATTTATTTCTTTGAATATTGTAGTTATATAAGTAGTCTTTAAGTATAATTGGTTTTTTCATTAACTCTTTTGTATTTCTTGCGCCAAGTGCACAAGAAATAATATTAAATGACTTAAACCAGTTATTCATGTAGTTATATGCTTCTTCATATGATTTTTTTTGAACTTGGTGGAGAACTAATCCCGACATACCAACATAATTAGCACCAAGTCTAAGTGATTTTAATGCATCTATAGGGAGCTTTACTCCACCAGAAGCAAATATAGTGAAATCATTTTGAAATTTTTTTGACTCAATTAGTGATTCGGCAGTGCTAAGTTTTATATCATTTAAAAATGACATATCTAAATCATGATTTCTAGCATTTTCAATTTGTATAAAGTTTGTACCACCAGAACCGGATAGATCGATATTTTTTACACCAATTTTTTTTAGCTTTAAAAATGTTTCTTGGCTCATTCCAAAGCCGACTTCTTTTATAATCACTGGAATTGATATTTTATTAATTATTTCATTTATATTTTCTAGCCAATAAAAATTTCGATCTCCTTCATTCATTGATAACTCCTGAAGCGTATTTACATGTATTTGCACGGCGTTAGCATCAATCATATCTATAGATTGCAAAACATCCCTGTAATTGTGTGCAGCTGAAATATTTGCTATAACAATTCCGTTGGGATTGTTTTTTCTTACAATCTTATAGCTATCTTGAACCTCTGGATAACGTATCCCTGAACTCATTGAGCCTACTGCAATTGGAATATTCAAATCATAAGATAAACGAGAAAGGGTATCGTTTATTTTTGTTGATTGAATTGAACCGCCTGTCATTGCGTTTATATAAATAGGATAGTTGATTTTTTTACCAAATAAATTAGTTTTAAAATTAATCTCGTCTAATTCAATTTCGGGCAAGCTGTCATGAATAAATTTAATATCAGATAAACCATTTTCACTTTTTTCTTGGTAAAATTTTTCTGCTAAAAATAAATGTTCGTTTTTCCTTTGTTGTTGTAATGGTTGTTTTGGCATATTAACTCCAGTCAGTAATATTTAATTTTAGTTGGATAATATTTTTCTCTTTCCACTTTCCAATAATATTTTGTATGAGAATAGGATCATCTTTAGCGATTACTATACCACAGTCTCCACCGCCAGCTCCTGATGTCTTTGCTGCTGAATTATCGGTTGTAGCTATATCACATAACTCTGTTAATTTTTGTGTTTCTATTAAGACATCTGTAAATGTTGAAAGTGAATTAAGCAAGTTGCGGTTAACTTTTATTTGTTCTTGGATAAGTTTTAAATTACCAGCTAAAAAACCTTCTAACATTAATTCTAGACATTGTTTGCTCTTCTTCAAAAATTCATTATATAATTTAGCTTTTTGTGATTTTGAGTAAGATATTTGTTCTACTAAAATTGATGTTGAAGCAGGGTTTCCAGTCCAACCAATAAGTAATTTTGAGTCTATTGGTAATCTTATTTGTTGAATTGTTAAATCGGGCCATTTTTTGTGAATAACATTAAATAAGGGCTCTTTTTTTAATGTATTAATTATCCAGTTTTTATCTGGCGATGTGTAATAAATAATTCCACCATAGGTACTGGCAGCAATATCTCCAAGTGAACCATTCCCTTGAACTTTTAAATGAGCTAAAGCAGATAATTTAAATATTATTTTATTATCAACGTTTAGGTCATAAAATTTACATAGAGCTTTTATTGTAGCGACCGTAACTGCAGCTGAAGAACCTAAACCAAATTTTTTTCCATCTTCAGAATCTAACTGACTACTTACATCTATATTGTAATATGAAAGTTTTTTGCCTAATTGTTTTGCATAAATCTCTGCACAATGAATGGCTGAGATAATAAATTCTAATTGACTATCGCGACTGTCAATTAAAAACTTGTCATTTTCTCTTGTCCAATGAATTAGACTGTCTGTAAATCTATTAGAATTAAGTGTACCTTCATTTTTTGTTTTGGTAATACTGACACTGACATATTTATCTACAGAAGCTATTATTGCGGGATTTCCTTTTTCTACTACTGCATATTCTCCTGCTAAATATAGTTTTCCTGAAGCTTTAGCTGTTATCAAATTAAAAAGCACCTTCCAATGTTTATTTGTATGTAATTCCTGGTCCCGGCTTTGTTATTACTAATTCAGGTTCATTAAGCCGATATGTAAGTTCTTTTTTAAGTTTTAAAATATCCTTTTTTGAGCATATTATCTTTACATTTGGTCCTGCGTCTATAGTGAAATAAATTAAAAAACCTTCTTTACGTAATTCTTGAACAGTATTAATTATATTAATTGTTTCTGGTTCAAAATAGGTAAAGGGAGGGTTTGAACTCAGCGTTAATGCATGCATTTTCATGGCATTACTTTCAGAAATTTCACCAATTTTTTGTAAGTCATTTTTTGAAATAGCAGTTACGATATCTTTTAAATCTGTTTGAACTATTTCCGGCCATAATTGATAAAAAGGAGATGTATCTCTACTCAAATTCATTCCTTTAGTTGAAGAAATATTTTTTTTATGTTTATTAATGATGACAGAAATAATGCTGATATCGCTATTTTTAGCATCATTAATTTGTTCGGCATAAGAAGACATATCATTATTTCCTGCATGCCATTGAACAAAGCCACCAAAAATTGAACGGGAAGCTGATCCAGAACCAACTCGAGCAAGTTGACTCAACTCTTTATTATCTAAATTCAAATTAGTGACCTTATTTAAGCTAGCACTGAGTGCTGCAAATGCCGAAGAAGAAGAAGCTAAGCCAGCAGAATTAGGAACATGATTAACAGAACTTATTTTAAAATATTCATTAATATTGTACTTATTTTTGAAATAATTCAAAAAATCAAATACTCTTTTAGATTCAATGGCAGACGATTGTTTCCCATCTAAAATAAATTGATCCTCATCGTTATCGCTTAATTCAGTTGTTGTTTCTGTATAAAATTCATCAAGAGTCAAAGATAGACTATCAGTGTAAGGAATTCTTAAGAGTTCGTCTTTTTTTCCCCAGTACTTAATTAAAGCAATATTAGTATGAGCAATTGCCGTAGATTTATTCATTTTTAACCTCTAACCGTATACATTTAATGGTTGAATCCATGTTTTTATTGCAGAATTATTTTCCAAAATTTCAGAAAGCATTTGCGCTTGAGTTAAGTTTTTTGCAATTGCAATTATGCAACCTCCACGACCACCACCCGTTAATTTAGTTCCCAGACTACCGTTTAAATTTGCTATTTTAATGAGGTTGTCAATTTCTGGTGAGGAAACACTAAGATTTCTCAAATTTTTCTGTGCTTCATTAAAAATTTGACCTAGTTTATTTAAATCATTTATGGCGAGTGCAGTACTGGTTTTTTTTGTTAACTGACTGAGATTTTTTAAATATTTATTATATTCATCTGGATTATTCTCTATTAATTTTTTCACATCATTAACGGCTTCGCCGGTTTTTCCTCTAATACCAGAATCAGCGATTACAAAATATCCTGTAATATTCATATCAATACTTTTTGGTAGTTGATCTTTTTGAAACCAAAGTGGGTCACTTGCAGTAACTGAAACGGCATCAACACCACTTGGATGACCATGGATAATCGTTTCAGAAATATTAATTTCTTTTATTAATTGTTTTTTTGTTAATCGAGTTTGGAAAAATTGATAAAAACACCTAATAATGGCAGCAGAAGTTGCAGCTGAAGAACCTAATCCGCGTTCTATAGGAACTTCACTTTCAATACGTAAGTTATATTTAGTGTTATTAAAGTTTAGTTTTTCGTCTAAGTTAATAATTAATTCCTTAATACCTGTTAATCTCTTAGGTAAGGCAGAAATTGATCCCGTAAAAAATCTAGATTCAATTATTGATTCATTGCTGTCGATTGATTCCATTTTTGCAATAACTGGGATATTTCTGATGGGAATAGTAATTGCAGGGTAACCATAGACCACAGAATGTTCGCCAATAATAATTAATTTTGCATGGCTTCGGCCAATTCCATTCATACTGTTTTATCCTCACTTTAAGGTTATAATAATTACTAAGAAAATAATTATTAACTGTTAATTCATTAATATTATACATAAACATAGAAAAAAAGGAGCAATATTAACCATGTCTTTAACTTTTGTCCTAGGAAAAAGTCAAAAAAATCATCAAAAAGAAATTGTCGATAGATTTTTACAGGACTACAAAAAAAATCCTCAAGATAAATTTTATTTTATTGTTCCTAATCATATTAAATTTGAGTCTGAAATTTCTATAATTAAAAATTTCAAAAATGAATTTAGATCAAAAGATAAATATGTGGCAACTAATAATTTACAAATATTTTCGCTATCTAGACTTGCTTGGTATTTTTTACGAGATACTAATGTATTAAACAGGCAATCTTTAACTGAAACCAAAAAAGCAATGATTATACGTTCGATTTTGAGTAAAGAAAAAGATAATCTTCCAATTTTTAAGGGTGAGATAAAATTTAATGGTTTTATTGATGAAATTGCTAAACAGCTAAATGAATTTCAAGATGGAAATATCAGTATAAAAGATTTAGAAAATATAAAAAATGAAACTGATTCAAGCTTTGAGAAAGAAAAAATAGCTGAATTACAACTAATTTATCAAAAATATCAGGAAGTAGTTAATGAAAATTATTTGCAAAATAATTATTTAAATGATCAATTACTTGACTACTTTGAAAATAGCTCAGCTTTGACTAATACACATTTTTATATTTATGGATTTTCGGCATTTAAAAAATCAGAAATAAGTTTAATAAATTCAATGATTGTTAAAAGTGAAATTACCATGAGTCTTGAATTAGATAAGCCTTATATTGAACTTCCCGAAAAAACTGATTTTTATTTTAGACCTTCTAGAACTTATAAGGAATTTTATGAATATGCTAGAAAAGAAAATATACCAATAAATAATGAGTATGCTAGTGAGAATAGAGTAGAGTCTGATTTGCAAAAGCTTGAGGACTTTTGGATAAGTTCTAATACTTCAAAAGAAGAAATTGTAGATAAAAAAATTTCAAAAAACAGTTTACAAATATGGCAAGCAACTGATAAACAAGCTGAAATACAATCTGTAGCTACTTATATAAGACAACTAGTAGCTACCCAAAATTACAGATTCAAAGATTTTTTAGTATTAACACGTGATTTATCTGAATATGAATCCTTTATAAGTCCAATGTTTAAAAATCTCGATGTGCCGATTTTTTTAGATTTACAACATAATATGTCACAACATCCTTTAAAGTTAGTTATTGATTATATATTTGATTTTGCACGCTCAAATTTATCACATGAATCCATTTTTCAACTTTTGAAGTTGGATTTACTAAAACCAACTGAATTAGATAGACAGTATTTTAAGTCTGCAGTTGATCTTGCTGAAAATTATTCTTTAGCCAACGGCTTATTTAAAAGTGAATGGCTATCAGATGAAGATTTTAATTTTGATGTGAATATTAATAATTTGAATAAAAAGCAAAGAGAAAAATATAAAAATGATTTTCGAAAAATTAATGTAGTAAAAGAATTTGTAAAAAATATCTATACTCAATTACAAGTTATTTTGAAAAAAAATACTAGCAATAAAGAAGTAGTAACAGATATATATAAATTTTTAATTAATAATAATGTTTTTGGTTCGTTGAAGTATTGGCAAGATAAGAATATTGAAGATGGAAATATTGAAAAAGGTAATATACCTGAACAAGTTGTAAATACTTTAAATAATATATTAGATGAATTTATTGATATATTTGGTGAAGATAAGTTTGATATCAATGAATTGCTTAGTGTATTAGATAGTGGATTTTCTGCTTCTCAATATTCTCAAATTCCATCAACTTTGGATGCAGTGAATATTTCAGAACTTGGAATGGTTCAGATGAATAATAGGAAAGTAACTATTATTTTGGGATGTACGGCGGAGCAAATGCCTAAGACTACACTTAATAATTCACTATTGAGCGATGAAGAAAAAGAAAAATTTTCTAAGTTTTTGACCAGTGAAAGTAAGTTTAATGATTCATCTCAAGTTATTAATAATGACGAACCATATCTTCATAATAGTTCTTTTATCAGTTCTTCTTTAAGAACTATATTTACATATCCAGTTATGGCTTCGGACTCAAAAGAACAACTATCACCTTATATTCAGAGAATAGAAAATCACTTTAATATTGAAGAAAGAATAATAACTAATAGTCCTAATCCAAGTGACGAATTTGCTTTAGAATATGTTGGTTCTACAAGTTCGACTTTAAATTATTTAATTAGACTTAACAGAGAGTTAAGGAATAATAATAGTGTACTTTCTGAAAAATGGAAAATGATTCAAGATATTGTTTTAAGTGATTCTGATTTAAATAATAAGTTTAAAAAATCACTCAATTATAAAAATATTCCAGTCAATCTAGAAAAAAACGTTTCTCAAAAATTATATGGAGATACTTTAAATGTATCTATATCTCAACTTGAAACGTTTTATAAGAACGAATATGAATATTTTTTGAAATATGGTTTAAAAGTATTACCTCGAAATATATTTGAATTAACACCTGCCAATATTGGAAGTTTTTTTCATGATAATTTAGATAAGTTTGTTAAATACATATCAGAAAATAAAATAGATATTCAAAATTTAACAGATGAACAAGCACATAAAGTTTCCAATAAAATTATTAATCAAGTTCTTCAAAGTTCTAATTACAAAATATTCGAATCATCAAATCAGATGAAATATATAACTAACCAGTTGAGCAATATAATAAATACATTAATTCAGTCAATTAAGAAACAAGCAGCTTTATTAACGTTTGAACCAATAAAATCTGAAATCACTTTTGGCTCGATACAGGGTAATAAGGGTATTGCTGGGATAAGTTATGATTTTGATGGTAAAAAAATAAACGTTAGAGGTAAGATTGATCGAATTGACAGTTTTAATAATAAAAACGCTCTACAGATTATTGATTATAAATCCTCAGAAAAGAAATTTGAGTATGGTCAGTTTTATTCAGGATTACAGCTACAACTAACAACTTATATTCAAGCAATATTAAATAATTATTCGGATACGAATAATGTTGTTGGAGCTTTTTATTCTCATATTTATAACCCAATTGAAAAAGCTAAATTTATTATGAAAAAAAACGAAAAAAATTATCAACTATCGGGAATTATCGTTGATGACTCAAGTAGTATTGATATTCTTACTAAAAATGGACTTGATGAAAAAAATAGTTCTAATATATATAAATTGAGATTAAATAAAAACGGAGAATTAAGCTCATCTGAAAAAGTGACTAAACCAGAGTTAGAACAGCTACTTGATTACAATAAGAAATTGATAATTTTTGCAGGAGAAAAAGTTTTTTCTGGGGAGATCAACTTAAATCCATTTAGAAAAACGGATCAATCAAATGGCCTTCAACACAGTGATTACAAATCAATTTTTGAATTTGATGCTATGCTACCCGAAAATAATTATCGAGAAATATCTACATTATCAAAGACGGAGTTCTTAAAAAAACTAGTGAAAGGAGAAGATAATAATGGGAATTAATTGGACAGACTCTCAAAAAAAAGCAATTTTTGATTCTAATAAAGACATATTAGTTTCGGCAGCAGCTGGGTCAGGAAAAACAACAATATTAATTGAACGTATCATTGAAAAAATTCTTAATGGACAAGATATTGATAGTTTATTAGTAGTAACCTTTACTAAACTTGCTGCAAAAGAAATGAAAGAAAGATTAGTTGCTAGATTAAGAACTGAAATAAATAATTCAAAGAATCCAAAAAACAAATTACTTCTTCAACAACAGTTAGCAAAAGTTCCATCTGCAGATATTAGTACTTTGCATTCATTTTGTTCAAACGTCATAAAAAAGTTTTATTATTTGATTGACTTAGAGCCTAGTTTTAGATTGTTAACCGATGAAACTGAACAAGAATTATTAAAAGAAAAGGCTTGGGACTTAGTACGTGATAGACATTATAGAAACGATGACCTTGACTTTTTAAATTTGACTCGTAACTTTTCAAACGATAGAGATGATAATGGTTTACAAGATTTAGTATTTCAACTATTTAATTTTGCGATAACTAATCCAAATAGTAATGAATGGTTAGAGTCTTTAGAAAAATTATATGACTTGAAATCATCAAATTTTGAGGAATCAAGCATTAATAAAAAAATATTCGAGCCTAAATTAGTTGAAAAATTGAATGAGCAACTTCAATTGATAAAAAAAGCACTTTCTATTTCACTAGAAAATGAAAGCTGTGAAAAGTTTGTTGACTCATTGGAACAAGCAGTTGAAGAATTATCTAAAATAATTAATGATATCCATATTTATTCACATGATGAACTTGGAGAATTACTCTTTAAATTTAGTTTTAAACGAGCAAAGGTGGTCAAAGATGCACCAAAAGATGGGGCATCTGAATATGTAGAATCAGTAAGAAAAAATGTAAAAAAAGTGATTAGTGAGACCATTCCAAATGAACTACTAATAACAGATAATAATAAATTGACTACTATCATAAATAATTCTCGTGATTTAATTGCTAAACTTGTCGAAGTTGAAAAAGAATTTATTGCAGAATTTAAAAATATAAAATTAGCAAATAATACAATTGATTTTAATGACTTAGAGCATTTCACTATGGATATATTTAATTCTACAGAGAATAATATCAATATTGCTCAAGATTATTATCAAAATAAATTTTCAGAAATAATGATTGATGAATATCAAGATGTAAACCCAATGCAAGAAAGCATTGTCCAAATGTTACGTAGTACATCTAATAATTTTTTTATGGTGGGCGATATAAAACAATCTATTTATGGATTCAGACAGGCAGCTCCATACTTATTTGCCAGTAAATACGATAATTTTAAGAATAAAGATAGTGACAACGAGCTAGTTTTATTATCAAATAACTTTCGCTCCTCAAAATCCGTTACAACTTTTGTAAACAAGATTTTTGAAATGGTAATGGACAAAAAACTTGGTGATATTGATTATAACGATGAAACTAAGTTAATTCCCGGAGCTAAGTTTTCTGATGAGACAGATACTCAAATAGAAGTGAATATTATTGATTTGGAAAATGAATTTGAGGGAGGAAGTAAAAGAGATTCTCAAATTCAATTTGTTTCCTCAAGAGTCAGAAAATTATTTGATGATAAGTTTGAAATATTTGATTCAAAACTCAACAAATTTAGGCCTATTAAATACAGTGATATTGCAATTTTAAGTAGAACAAAAAGTAATAATACAGATTTGATTTCTGAATTTGCAAAAAGTAATATTCCTGTAATTGTTACTGATTCACAAAATTATTTTCAGACAATGGAAATTCAAGTAATGATTGAGTTTTTAAAATTAATAGATAACCCACAACAAGATATTCCTTTAGTTGCAGTATTAAGATCGCCAATTGTTCAGTTAAACGAAAATGATTTAGCAAAAATTAGAATTAATGAGAGTAATTTCAATTTTTATAATGCCGTTTTAAAATATGCCGAAGAAAATGATGACTATATAGCAGATAAACTAAAAAGATTTATTGGTATGTTAAATAGTTTTAGATTCTCTTCAAATCAGGTTAGAATTTCTGAATTAATTTGGGATATTTATCAAACAACTGGTTTTTTAGACTTAGTAACTGGAATGCCTGGTGGAAAACAAAGGGCGGCAAACTTACATGCTTTATATCAAAGAGCTAATGAATTTGAGGAAATGAATTTCAAAGGTCTTTATAAATTTATTAATTTTATTGAAAGAATTGAAAAAAATGACAAAGATTTATCCCAGCCTAATAGTATTGAATCAGATGAAGATGCTGTCAATGTCATGACAATTCACGGAAGTAAAGGATTGGAATTTCCAGTTGTTTTTTTAATTGATGTCGCAAAAGACTTTAATAATAGAGATTACGTAAGTTCAAATTTAATTGATATAAAACTTGGATTGGGTATAAAATATCTTGATCAAGAAAATAGAATAATATACTCAACTCCTCCTAGAAGTTTAATTTCTGAAAAAAAACGTATTTCAAGTATCTCTGAAGAATTAAGATTACTATATGTTGCTTTAACCAGAGCTAAGCAAAAGTTAATTGTGGTTGGTACATCAAAAAAAATAGAGAAATCATTTAATTCTTGGAATAACATTAATATTTCTGATAATAAAATAGATTATTTTGATCGAATTAATTTTAAGTCATATCAAGATATAATAATGAGTTGTATATTTCAAAGCTCAAAGAAAATTTCTGATTTATCATATGTTAATGATGAATTAAATACACAAATTAATATTGTTTCTTCAATAAAAAATATTACTGAAGATGAGAACTTGACAGCATTAAGTAGTAACAAGAGAAATGTCATTGATAATAGTTCCAAATTTAAAGAAATAGTAAAAAGCATTTTGAATCTTAATTATCCATTTAAGTACTCGACACAAACAACAGCATATCAATCTGTTTCAGAAATTAAATTTTTATTTTCAGATCCTGATGAAGAACAACTACAAAAATCAAATATAATTAACTCTGGAAGATATGTATTAAATGATTTTTCTAAACCTAATTTTTTGGAATCGGATAAGTCTATTTCCGCAGCGGAGATTGGAAGTGCAACTCATTTAGTATTACAGAAAATTGATTTAAAAAATGAACCAACAATCACTTCTATTGAAAAGCTAGTTGCTGATTTGCAAAAAAATAATATAATTTCCAATGCAGTAGCTAAAGAGATAAATATTAAAGCAATCGCAAACTTTTTTGAGTCAGACTTAGGAAAGCTGGTATTAGAAAATAAAGAAAATTTAAAAAGAGAGTATCCTTTTTCAATGGTAGTACCTGCTTCTGAAATATTTAATGGTGTTAGTGAAAATGACGATATTCTAATTCATGGTATTATTGATGGACTAGTTAATACAAAAGAGGGTATTGTTATATTTGATTATAAGACTGATAATGTAGTCGATAACAAAGATGCAAAAAATTCTGTTGAAGAGGCTGTCAAAAAATATAGCGGACAATTAAATCTTTATGCTTCAGCAATTAAAAGTATTGAAAATAAACCAGTAATAGGCAAATATTTATTTTTCTTAAGACTTGGTAAATACGTAAAAATCTAATGTGAGTAGGATTTGTATGGATATATCAAAAAAATATGCAGTTGTTGACTTAGAAACAACTGGAACTAATAAAAATGAAGATAAAATTATTCAATTTGGATGTACATTAATAGATGATGGAAAAATAACTGATTCAATATCTATTTTAATAAATCCTCATCAAGTTATTTCTCAAAGAATTGAAGAATTAACTGGTATTTCTAATAGAATAGTTAAAAATGCACCTGATTTCAAACAGGTTGCTGAGAGAATATATGAAAATTTAAAGGGAAGAACTTTTGTTGCACATAACGTAAACTTTGACTTTCCTTTTATTAAAGACGCGCTCATTAAAGCAGGGTATCCAGAATTAAATGTACCTGCAATTGATACTGTTGAACTTTCACAAATATTGCTTCCACAATTGAGTAGTTTTAAACTACAGGACATTTCTGAATATTTAAATATCGAGCATGACCATCCACATCGAGCCGATGATGATTCTAATGTAACTGCTAAGCTCTTATTGATTTTAATTCAAAGAATATATATTCTTCCCATGCAAACCTTAAAATCTATTTGTGATATTGGAAAATCAACAATTAGACAAACGGGTGAACTTTTTTTAGATATATACAATAAACGAAAAAATGAACAAAATATATTATCTGAATATATGTATCAAAAAAATGGAATAGTACTTAGAAAAAAAGATATTACTATTTCTTCTAATGTGAAAAAAAATAATATATATCCATTGACTGACGATGATAAAAGAAAATCTATATCAGGTACCTTAGAATTTAGAAATGAACAAGCTAAAATGATGGATGATATTTACAAAGTTCTTGATACTGAGAAAAAATGGTCCATTATTGAGGCACCAACAGGTATGGGAAAAACCTTAGGGTATTTATATCCTCTTTCGTTTAAAATATCAGATACGAAAAAACTAGTAATTGCAACAACAACAACACTTTTGCAATCTCAAATTTTAGATGAAGCAATTCCTATATTAAATCAACTTAATAATTTTTCTTATACTGCTCAAATAATTAAAAGTAGCTACAATTATATTGATTTAGATAGATTTTATAACACATTGTATCAAGATATAAATGGGCATAAAGTCACCTCTATCTTAAAAATGAAGATATTAGTTTGGTTAACAATGACAACAACCGGTGACATGGATGAACTAAGGCTAAGTAATAAAAAAAATCCATATTTAAATTTAATAGCTCATCGCGGTGAAAAAAAAGAAGATACTATATTTTCAGAGGATGACTTTTGGAAGTATAGCTTAAAAAGAGCTCAAAACTCCGAAATATTAATCACTAATCAATCATATTTTTCAAGAAATATAAATTCAAAAATCTGGGGATCAGAACCAATACTTGTTATTGACGAAGCACATCATTTTGCCGAGAACCTTAGATCTAATAATTCACCAAATTTAAATATTCAGAATTTAGCAAATGAAATAAAAAAAATTTCCGACACTCTTTATCAAAATCGAGTGAATCTAAGAAATAAATTTGATAATAATTATTTTATTGATTGGGGAAAAAATAACTTACAAGAAATGGAAGAATTCTTCCAACAATTTGATAAAATTAGTGATCAACTAGATGAATATATATATATAAATTATTTTAAAGATAAGAAAAAAACTAGTCATAGTGATAATTTTTTAAATATTCAATTATTAAGTGATGATATTAAAAATATTGATAATCTTATTTTATTAATAACTAATCTAAAGGATTTGTTGACTAATATTATTGTAAAAATAGATTCATTGGTCCGTGCTTATTTTAGTGAGAATAATTTTTCTGGAATTAAAATTGCTTCAATCATCTCAAATTTAAGTTTATATAATAATAATCTAAGAAATAGTACGATTTCTTTACTAGAATTAATAACTAAATTGACAGAAAAAGAAAATGTATTTGGAATTAGCTTTAATTTAAATGATGCTAATAATAAATCAAATGGAGTGATTCATTGGTACAAGCTTAATATTGAAAATGAACTGAAGACCATTAATAATAAGTTTAAGAATATTTATTTAATAAGTGGTGCTATAAATAGTAATGATGACTTTGAGTTCTTTTTAAACGATTTGCAGCTTTCTAATAAATATATTAATCAAAAAAATATTTATAATAATCAATTTAATGTTGAAGAAAAAACCAAGATTTATATACCAAATGACTCAAAAGACATTCGAGATATGACTGATGAAGAATATAATGTATATCTTTCAGACATGATTCAAAAATTTCTATTAAACAATACTCATCAGGCATTAGTACTATTTAATTCACTATCTACAATGAGTTCAGTATATAATTTGTTGAATGAAACTGAATTAAGTAATCAAAAAGAAATTCTTGCTCAAGGTATAAATGGAACTAATGAAAAAATAAAAAAAAGGTTTTCCCATAGTAAAAATTCAATTCTTTTAGGCTCAAATTCATTTTGGGAGGGCGTAGATTTTCCTCAAAAAATTTTAGAAATAGTAATTGTTACAAGGCTTCCATTTGATTCGCCTGATCAAAATGAAACAATGATAAGAAGCAAATATTTATCTAATTTAGACATCAATGCTTTTGGAGCTGATGCTTTACCTAGAGCAACTTTAAAGTTAAGACAAGGATTTGGTAGACTATTAAGAACTCAAAACGATAGGGGAATAATGGTAATCTTGGATGATAGAATTATCAAATCTAAATACGGTAAACAAATGCTCAATAATTTCCCAGAAGAAATAATTATAAAAAATCTTAATTCTGAAGAAATTAAACAGAATCTTGAAGATTTTTTATATTAGTTTTTGGTATACTATTAGAAGTTGATATTAGAGGTAATTATTATGAGTAGAGTAACACGGTCATGGATTATAGTTGGTATAATTTTAATTGGCATGGTTTCAACATTTTGGTTTTTTTCTATTGCATCTGAACCTTATACAAGTGCAAGACAACAAGCCAATAATATTGCTTTTAAATCTGCTGATATTAATACCCCAGATTATTTTTCTAATTTCACACAAAAAAAACAGTATTTTACTGTAGGTGGATTAACATCAAAAAATAAATATCGTTATGTAATTATTGATGCAAAAAGTGGAAAAATAAAAATATTGAATAAAAATCAATATTCTAAAGATTACATTATGAATATGATTAAAGAAAAATTTAATGTAAAAAAAATTTTTCATATTAATCTTGGCTTGATAGATAAGAAACCCATTTGGGAAATTTCTTATTTAGATAAGAATAATAAATCTAACTATGTATTTATTGATTATTATTCTGGAAAAATTACTGAAACTATAAAAGATATCTAAGGAGCTATTTATGACAGAAGTTATTAATATTATTGACGCAAAAAAACACGTTAATGAAGAAGTTAAAATAGGTGTTTGGCTTACTGACAAGCGTTCTTCAGGAAAAATTGCATTCTTACAATTAAGAGATGGTACAGCCTTCTTTCAAGGAGTGGTTGTTAAAAGTAATGTAAGTGAAGAAATATTCGAACTTTCTAAATCAATACGCCAAGAAACGAGTTTTTGGGTTACAGGAGTTATCCATGAAGATTCTCGTTCACATTTTGGTTATGAAATTGAAGTTTCAGATATCCAAGTGGTAGGAGAAAGTGAAGATTTTCCTATTACGCCTAAAGAACATGGAATTGACTTTTTATTAGATAATAGACATCTTTGGTTAAGATCAAGACGTCCATACGCAATTATGAGAATCAGAAACCAAATGATTAATGCAACGTACGAGTTTTTTAATAAAGAAGGATTTATTAAAATGGATCCACCAATCCTAACTGGTAGTGCTCCAGAAGGAACTACTGAGTTATTTCATATCGAATATTTTGATAATGACGCTTATTTAACTCAAAGTGGGCAGTTATATGCCGAAGCAGGGGCAATGGCTTTTGGTAAAGTATTTACCTTTGGGCCTGTATTTAGAGCTGAAAAGTCAAAAACTCGACGTCACTTAACAGAATTTTGGATGATTGAACCAGAAATGGCTTTTACTGAACAGAACCAGAGTTTGGAAGTTCAAGAGAAGTATATTGCTTATTTAGTACAAAGTGTGATTGATAATTGTGAATATGAATTAAAACTTTTAGATCGTGATATTGATCAACTTAAAAAATATACTAAATTACCGTTTCCTAGAATTTCTTATGATGAAGCAATTGAAATGTTACAAAAACATGGAGTTGACATTAAATGGGGAGACGATTTTGGTGCACCTGATGAACAATATATTTCAGAGCAATTTGAACAACCAGTATTTATACTGAATTATCCAAAATCAATTAAACCATTTTATATGAAACCACACCCAGATCGCGATGACGTATATCTATGTGCTGATTTACTTGCTCCTGAAGGATATGGAGAAATAATTGGTGGTAGCGAACGTGAAACTGATTTTGAAGCACTTGAAAAGCGCATTAAAGATGCTGGACTAGATGAGTCAGAATATGAATGGTATCTTGATTTACGTAAATACGGTTCAGTTCCACATTCAGGATTTGGTCTTGGCTTTGAAAGAGCTGTAACCTGGATTTGCAAATTAGATCATTTACGTGAAGCTATTCCATTTCCTAGAATGATTAATAGATTAAAACCCTAAATAAATATAATAAAGGTTGGATATTTTCCAACCTTTTTTGAGGTATTACAGAATGAATGAAGAATTTTTTAAAGAATTAATGCAAAAGGGCAGTACTGTAATTAATAATCTTATTTTATTGAATATAAAAAATCTAAATATGTCTGCCGAAGAATTTTTAATATATACTACAATACAAATGTATGGACAAAAAGGCGTTGAGTTCCCAGCACCAAGTCTAATTTCAAAACATTTGGGAATTGAACAAAATGAGGTTCTTAAAATTATTCAAAATTTAATTCAAAAAAGAATAATTGATATAAATACAAAAATAAACAATAATCATCAACAACAAGATGTATATGATTTGACTCCTGTCTATAGACTATTAGCTACAATTACCGATGATAAAAAGAACGAAAAAGAAAAACAGGATTCTGAAAATAAAGTAATAGAACTATTTAAAATGATAGAAGTTGAATTTGGTCGACCACTTTCTCCGATAGAACAAGAAACAATACATGATTGGCTTGACAATGATGGATATAATATTGATTTAATTAAATTAGCTTTAAAAGAATCTATTTTAAATCAGGTATATTCACTAAAATATATGGATAGAATATTATTAAATTGGGAAAAGCAAAATATTAAAACACCATCTCAATTGGATGAATATAAAAGGAGAAATGAGTACTAATGTTAGCTGATAAAGATATTGTGTGGGCTATTCACGAAATGATGAATGAAATAGGTCCAGTGGGCCCATCTCTTGATTCTAGAACTGATTTTCAATATTTAATTTCTGTAATTCTAAGTGCACAAGCAACAGATTTATCTGTGAATAAGGTAACACCAATTTTATTTTCTAAATATCCTAATCCTACTACGCTTTCAAATGCTAATATTTCTGATCTAGAAAATATTATTAAAAGTGTAGGATTGTTTCGGAATAAAGCAAGAAATATAAAAAAATGTGCTAATGAAATATTGGAAAACTTTAATGGAGAAGTTCCAAAAGATAAGCAATTATTAATGTCTTTGTCTGGTGTAGGCAGAAAGACCGCTAATGTTGTGATAAGTGACAGATTTAATATCCCGGCATTTGCAGTTGATACTCATGTTTCAGCAATATCAAAGAGATTACATTTTGTACCTAAAAATGCATCAACTATTGAAATAGAAAATAAAATCACTTCCGTTTTAGATAGCTCAGAATGGATTCGTGCACATCATACTATGATTGAATTTGGAAGAAAATATTCGATGAAATTACCTGTCGAAAAAGAAGTTAGCACGTTAATAATGGAATGCGATAGACTAAACAAAAAGAACTTACAATAAATGTAAGTTCTTTTTACTTTAATTATTTGTATTAGGTGACGCATTATTATTTGGTGATGTATTTCCACCAGCATCATTATTATTTGTATTACCGTTATTAGAATTATTACCATCAGTATTACCACTGTTATTGGTATTATTATCTGAATTATTTGATGTATTATCATTATTCTTTGGTGAACCATCACCGCCAGAATTATCAGTGGTTTTACTGTCGTTTGTTGGCTGATTAGCAGTCGTATCGTTTGTAGACCTATTAGGAGCAACATAGGAGTATGAATTATTACTTGAGTAAATACTTGGTGCACTACCACTTGGATATAATTCTCTTCCTACTTTTGTAAGATTACCAGGCTGTTTCCAGTCTTTATTAGATTTATAAGTTTGTAAGTAGCTCATTAAGTATTTATATACTTCTTGAGGAAGTTGTTGATCACTTTGATTTAGACCATCTTTATTTTGTTTATCATATCCAGCCCAAACACTAATAGAGTAATTCTTTGTATATCCATCAAACCAAGCATCAGGCGCTAGTCCAGTTAATCCTGGATTGTTTTTTAGTGCCTCATCAGAGTAATTAGTTTCACCAGTTTTTCCAGCATGATGTAATCCAGAAATTACCGCACTAGATGACATACCATTAGTAAATGTATCTTTTAAAATATCAGTAATCATATACGCTGTAGATGATTTCATTACTTTTTTTGCACTTGAGTCATATCTATGTACGACTCCATCAGAAGTTTCAATTTTATTAATAAAGTAAGGTTTTCTATAATATCCGCCATTTGCAAAAGCGCTATATGCAGCAGCATTTTGCAATGTTGAAGAAGAGTAACCAATACCAGCTGATAATCCTGTGTTAGCCGGTACATCAATACCTAGTGATTTTGCAAAGCCTCTTGCTTTATCAAATCCAACTTTTTGTAAAGTTTTTACAGCAGGTATATTTCTAGAAGATGCAAGAGCATTTCTTAATGTCATTGAGCCCATATAAGAATTATCCCAGTTGTTTAGTTCAATATTTGTTCCTGGGTATTTATATGGTGAATCTTTTAGTGGATGAGCTGTTGACCAACCGAGATATTCTAAAGCAGGTGCATAATCCATTATAGGTTTCATTGTTGAACCATTACTTCTGGAAGTTTGTACTGCTCTATTGTAACCAAGTTGTACATCTCCTTGATTTCTTCCACCAATCATTGCAACAACTTTTCCAGTATTAGGATCTACAACAGTTGAAGCTATTTGGATCTTATCATCTGGATAGTAAATATAAGTCGATGAGTTTACAATGTCATATAATTTCTTTTGAGCTGTATAGTCCATATTTGTAGTGATTTTTAGATTATCTCTATAAGGATCGTAGCCTTTTTTCTTAGCTTCACTAATTACTTCCTTTAAATAAGGATCAGAAATTTTTCTTGTTTCTGAATTTGTAGCATCAGCATTAGTATCTTTTGCTTTTAGTCCATCATTTATCGGAGTATTAACTGCTGCGACTAAATCTTTTTTAGTTATTTTTTTATTACTATACATAGCATTTAACACTAAATCTCGTCTAGTTTTTGCAGCTTGAGGATGTAAATAGGGATCATAATTATATGGTGATTGAGGCATACCTGCTATAAGTGCCATCTGAGGCAGCGTTAATTCATTTAATCCCTTATCATAATAGTACCGTGCGGCAGTTTTAACTCCATAAATACCATTAGATAGATAAACTTTATTCATGTAAAATTCAAGAATTTGTTGTTTTGAATATTCTTTTTCAACTTGCATTGATAGCCATATTTCTTGAATTTTTCTCTTAATGGTCTGATCTGATTTATGAGTGGAGAATACTGAAAGTTTTACCAGTTGCTGAGTTAAAGTACTTCCACCACCTTGAATACTTTGAGATTTTAGATTACCTAAGCCAGCTGAAATAATTCTAATTGGATCTATTCCAAATGGTTCATCATAAAATCTTTTATCTTCAATTGATACAACGGCATTTTGCATTTGTTTTGGTATATGTGTTATTGAAGCATATTCTCGTTCTTCATTACCTAAATTAAAAAGTTTTTTTCCGTTTTCATCATATATATTAGAAGATCCAGCACTTTGAAGTGAGTCTTGGGTAATAGCTGGTGCTTTACTTGCATAAAAGCCGAATACAGATATTCCAATAATAAATAATACTAAAAATCCTATTAATACCCATTTTAATATTGGAAATATATTATTCGACTTTTTATTTTTTTCACGTCTTTGTACACGTGTTAGTTCTGTCATAGTTACTTTTCCTCCATGGTATTAACCATTTTATCACAAGCTTCTAAATAGGGAAGTACAGGATTATATCCTGGAGTAATCCGTACGGCATATTTAACAACATCTTCATGTGAGATAGACTTTTTCCCATTTGGACTATTTTGTAAATCCCAGTATTTTATTAATATAGAAGCAGGTAGTATATAATATTCATTAAGCGTTACAAAACGCATTATGACAAAACAAATTCCACCTAATTTTAAACATTTCCTTAAATGTTCAATTTGATGGGTGTGAAAATTAGTAAAAGGAAACAATGTTTTATGTTTTGTTTCTTTTGCCTCAAAATCTACATACTTTCTATTATATATGCCGTTATAGTCGGTAGTAGAAGGTTGTCTAAAATATGCTTCTTTAACAACGGCTTTACTTCTTTTTGGATAGTCAACTTTTACTATTTGTAGTGGAATAGGTTTTTTGTAAATTACAGCAATATCATGTGATCGATAATATTCATTACTTTGATTGATTTCTTCTTCAAGAGTCATTCCACGGTCAGCAAAAACAGTTTTATTTTTTTTAAGATTGTTAGAAGTTTTATTATAAGATGTTCCATCTGGATATTTTATATTCATAAACTCCTCCTTAATAACTAAGTGATTATACCATTATTTTATTAATCAAAAAACAAAGGAACCTAATAATTATGATTGAACGTCTATGGATAACGGGATATAGATCTTTTGAACTAGGAATTTTCGGTAAAGATGATCCTAAAGAAAAAATAATAGAGCAATTTTTGAAACAGAAAATAGAGCAGTATATTTCAAATGGACTTCAGTGGGTTATTACAGGAGCACAACTTGGAATTGAACAATATAGTATTAATGCAACATGGAAATTAAAAAAAGAAAATTTTGAAATAAAACACGCAGTAATGTTACCCTTTTCTGATTTTGGAAAAAATTGGAATGAAAGTAATTCATTTTTATTTCAGCAAAGTTTAAAAAAGGCAGACTATTATAATTATGTGAGTTCTAAGAATTATATTAATCCTAGTCAGTTGAAAAATTGGCAGGACTTTATGCTAAATCATACGGATGGGTTATTAATAATTTACGAACCAGAAAATGAAGAAAAAGGGAAGCCAGAGTTTGATTATATAAAAGCTATAGAATATTCTCAAAATCATAATTATCCAATTGAAATAGTACATTTTGATGACTTAGATGATTATTTAAGAAGTATTTCTGAAGAATAATTAAGTTATTCTTAAATAAATAGCTATATGTAAATACTTATTTTATAATTAAGTAGCTATTTGATATAATTTTAGTTACAAGTTTATTGAGAGGAATTAAATATGAATATTAATACAAACCTACAACCAAATGATATTTTGAATAAAGAGTTTCATACAAAAAAAATTGGTGGATATAATCCTGACGAAGTTGATGAATATCTTGATAATATTATTCAAGACTATGATGCAATGTTTAAATATATTCAACAGTTAGAAGAAGAAAATCAAAAATTAAGACAGCAAGGTTCTAATCCTGTAGCTGAAAATACAACTACATCTGAACCAACTATAAATACAACAGTTGCCCCTGAGCCAACACCAGCCGTTAGTTCTGAAGCAACATATAATCCTGTTGATGAATCTTATCCATCAACAACTAACTATGATATTTTGCGTAGGCTTTCAAATCTTGAACGCAAGGTCTTTGGTGAAGAAAAGAGTATGCAATCACCAGCTAATGATTTTTATGGAAATAATACTCAAAATAACTTGCATTAATAACATTAATTTGAGTATAATTGCATCATAGGTTGATTTACTTAATGAGTAATTTTCGAGTAATCGCGGTCTGTTTATGCAGGCTGAGGAAAGTCCATGCCCGCACAAGCTGAGATGCTTGTAGTGTTCGTGCTTGGCCCAATAAGCCAAGGTATCTCTTTGAGATAACGGCAACGAAAGCACTAAAACTTTTAGTCATGTGTGAGTAGTTTGAAAGTGCCACAGAAACGCATGTTTGCTAGAAATGGCAAAATTGGAACGGGTAAACCCCGCGAGCGAGTAACCCAAACTTTGGTAGGGGCGCTTCACAACGGTAACTGAACCTAGTGTGGAGACATTTATGTAGATAGATGATTACTAATGGCATTAAAAATAACCTGTTTTAATGCTTGAACAGAACATGGCTTATAGATTTTTACTCTCAGGTTAAGACGAAGTTTACTTCGTCTTTTTTTATTAAAAACAATAAAAGAAGAAAGACAAACGGTATGACATACAAATTAGTTGCAACAATGGCAAGTGGCTTTGAAGCTATAACTGCTAAAGAATTGAATAGTTTAGGTTATAATACACAGACTGAAAATGGAAGAGTTTTATTTAATGGTGATCAAAAGGATATAGCGAAGACTAACTTATGGTTGAGATCCGCTGATCGAATAAAAATAATCATTTCAAAATTTGAAGTAAGAAGTTTTGAAGATTTATTTGATAAAATTTACGATATATCTTGGGACGATTATTTGCCTTTAAATGCCCATTTTCCTGTAAATGCAAGATCAATTAAATCTAAATTATTTTCAACAAGAGATATACAGTCCATTACAAAAAAAGCAATAGTAAATAAAATATCTGACGTATACAGACGTAATGGTAATCTTCCTGAATCTGGTAGTAGTTTTCCTATAGAAGTTAGAATATCTAAAGATATTGCTGAAGTAACTATTGATACCACTGGTGATAGTCTTTTCAAACGTGGTTATAGAATTGATCATGGTGGAGCTCCTTTAAAAGAAAATTTTGCTGCTTCTTTAATAATGCTTACAAATTGGAATTCAAATATGCCATTTTGTGATCCGACTACAGGTTCAGGAACCATTGCTATTGAAGCTGCTATGATTGGTAAAAATATTGCTCCAGGCTTAAAAAGACATTTTATATTTGAGGGATTTGATTGGTTTGATTCTTCTTTACTAGAAAATGAAAAAAATGAAGCAAAAAATGCCATTAAAGATGTTGATTTGAATATTTTTGCAAGTGATATTGATCAAAATATGATTGATATTGCAAAATTAAATGCAAATAAAGCTGGTGTTTTACATGATATTACGTTTAAGCAAATTGCGTTAAAGGATTTAAAAATTGAGGAAAGAAATGGAGTATTGATTTCTAATCCTCCTTATGGAAAAAGAATGAAGGAATCAGATGAAGTTCATACTTTATATAAACAAATGGGTGAAACTTTTGAGAATCTTCATGATTGGAGCAAATATTATTTAACAAGTGACTTGTCATTTGAAAAACACTATGGAACAAAAGCAACAAAAAGAAGAAAACTTTATAATGGTGCTATTAGAACTGATTATTTTCAATATTGGAAATAAGTAAAAAAAGAATAACCAGTAATCATATGTTCATGGTTATTGGCTATTCTTTTTTAATGCTCAATTGCTAAACGACTTCTATCACAAATCGTTTTACATAAAATGTCTTCTTTTTAAATCAATTAAAATAATTCCCACACCAATAAATACTAATCCTAAAGAAAAAATCCAAGACCATGATTTATCTGCAAATGGTAAAAATGTATTCATTCCATAAAAACCAGATACGATTGTTGGTATTGAAAGTATTAGCGAATATATAGTTAAGACTTTCATTGTGGCATTTGTTTGATTATTTAAGAGGTTGTTAAAAGAATTTGATAACTTATCAGTAATATCACCTAGAAGTTCAGTCATTTTTTGAATTTGTTCAAACTCAATTACTGCATTATTTATAAGTTCAATGTCTTGCTTTGTCACTTTATTTTCCATGTCTGAACTTTTAACAAAAAGTTGTGCTTCTTTTAGCAATAAGAAATTTCCATTTACAGCGGTTAAAAGATATGATATTTCCTCTTGAATCATAGATAATTGTAAAATTTCTTTATCTCTTATTTTTCTTTTTGCTAGTCTTCTTTGAATTATGGTACGTTTATCTGAAATTTCTTCAATCTTATCAACAAAATCTTCAGATACTTCGTCACCGATTTGAAAATAAATTCCCCAACTGGTTACATCTGTATAATTATTTTTTCTGATTTCATTAAAATATTGTTCAATATATAAAGTTTTATCAGTTGTAAATAAAATTATTTGTTTATCAGAGAGCACCATCGTCACTGGCAGAGCAACTTTATTAATTCTTGAGCTATTTGAAATAACATGAAAAACTATTAACCAAGAATCTAAAGATTCAATATATTCTGTTCTTGGACGTTCTTTCATATCAGTTGCATATTCGATTATCTCATTTGTAATATTATAGTTGTTAGTTAATTCATTTATGTCGGAATCAGAGATTTCATTAACTGAAATAAAATCAATTGAATTAGTTAACTTGTACTTTGTAATCATATTTTTACCTCACGGTAGTAATATAACACAAAAAAATAGGGCTTTAGTAGCCCTAAAAGGTTATGGAGTCATTAATTTTATAATTTCTTCTTTTGGAATACCTTTGAAGTAATTATCCAAATTAAAATTATCTAAAACATTTTGTATGTCTTTGGTTTCAAACTTTGTGTTTTTCAAAGCTGTGGTTATTTCACTAACGTCACCTGATCCGAAAAAGTCACCATATATTTTGACATCATCGATCATTCCATTTTCAATATTTAATCGAATATCGATAGTACCCATATCAAAATGTTTTCTTTGCTTAACAGTGAATTTTGGAGATTTACCATATACCCAATCCCAATTGTTATAGTACTTTTCTAAGATTTTGTCTATTTCTTTTTGATCATCATCGGTAACAATGTACTCGTTATCTTTAATTTCATCAATAGAATTTTTTTCGAAAAGTTTTGGTATCAAAATATCTCTAAATTCTTCAGTGGTTAAATTTTGATATTCAGGTAATAAATAAGGTTTTAAATTTGTAACTCTACTTCTAATCGATTTAATACCTTTAGATTTAATTTTATCTTCATTAACGTGTAGTGCTTGTGTTAACACGTCTAAATCGACATCATATGAAAGGGTTCCATGAGAAAAAGTTTTTCCATTTTTTGTGTACATTGCATTACCAGAAAACTTTTTACCATCTACAAGTAAATCATTTCTACCAGAAACCTCAGCAGTTTTTGCACCCATTTCTTTAAGTACATCTACTATTGGTTGAGTAAATGATTTAAAATCACCAAAATTTTTATCATCAGAATTTACAACAAAACTAAAACATAAATTTCCTAAATCTTGATATACTGCTCCACCACCTGAAAGTCGACGAGTTACTACAATACTATGTTCCTTTACATAATCATGATTAATTTCTTCTAAAGTATTTTGATTTCTTCCTACAATAATACAAGGTCCTTCAATATAAAATAGTACTAGTGGTTCATTAAAATCTTTATTGTTCATTAAAAATTGTTCGGTAGCTAAATTTTCACGAATATCGCGTGATTTCATTACTACATATTTCAAAGATATATCCTCCCTAGTTAATTAATATTGATCATATATTAGTTATATATGAATTACATAAAATTATCCAGTGTAAGCGATTACTAATTTTAAAAAATTACTATTTTTCAGTATTTCAGTGTACAATTGTTTTATATATAAAGTGTTGGAGGAAAATGATTTGAAATTTAGATATCAGTCTGGAGGAGAAAAAGGAATAATCACGTGGTCGTTAATTACTTCACTTTTCTTCTTAGGTATTATAGTTCAAATGGAAATATTTAAAGCAACTATAATTTCTCCAATAATAATTATATTGGCAATTATAATTGGATTGTATATATATCTAAAGTCACAGATAACCGTAGAAAAAGAATATATAAAAATTCAACAGCCCTTTAGAAAAAAATCATTGATTATAAAAAATAATGAAATAAAAAAAATAGACTTTCAAAAATATTATTTTGTTATCTATTTTAAATCTGATGAATTTTTTCCTATGAGATTGATTGCCTTACCAAGAAATATCGTTAAATTTTCATCAAAAATAAATCTTAACTAGGTAGGTGTTATTTATAATGAAGTCAGATATTGAAATAGCTCAAAATATTGAAAATAATAGTATGAAAAATATTCAAGAAATTGCTAAAAAAATAGGACTAGATGAAAAAGATATTGAGAGATTTGGAGATTTCAAAGCAAAAATCAAGCTATCTACAATAAAAAAAACTAAATCTAATTCTAATGGAAAACTTATTCTAGTAACTTCTATAAATTCAACTCCTGCAGGGGAAGGTAAGTCAACTTTACTTATAGGTTTGGCTGATGCTTTAAGAAAAATAAATAAAAACTCTGTTATAGCACTTCGTGAACCTTCTTTAGGACCCGTTATGGGGATGAAGGGAGGAGCAACCGGAGGCGGTCAATCACAAGTTATTCCTATGGAAGATATAAATTTACATTTTACTGGTGATATGCATGCTTTAACAGCAGCCAATAACACATTAGCTGCTTTAATAGATAATCATTTACAACAAGGAAATGATTTAAATATTGATCCAAGAACAATAACATGGAGAAGAACGTTAGATATAAATGATCGTGCATTAAGAAATATTGTGATTGGTCTTGGCGGAAGAACATCATCAATTCCTCGTGAAGACCATTTTGATATAACTGTTGCTTCAGAGCTAATGGCAATATTATGCTTGGCTACTGATATTAATGATCTAAAAACTCGCATTAGTCAAATTTTAATAGGTTTTGACTATTCACAAAATCCTATATTTGTTAAGGACCTAGATGTTCAAGGAGCGATTGCTACTCTCTTAAAAGATGCTATTAAACCTAACTTAGTTCAAACTTTAGAAGGAACTCCAGCAATAGTCCATGGTGGCCCTTTTGCAAATATAGCTCATGGCTGCAATAGTATCTTAGCAACAAGTACGGCTATGAAATTGAGTGAATATACAGTTACAGAGGCCGGTTTTGGGGCGGACTTAGGTGCAGAGAAATTTTTAGATATTGTAACTCCTAATCTTGAAAAATCTCCTGATACAATTGTAATCGTGGCCACTGTAAGAGCTCTTAAATATAATGGCGGACAAGATTTAAAAGAATTATCAAATGAAAATTTAGGCGCATTAAAAAAAGGATTCGTAAACCTTCAAAAGCATATTGAAAACATGCAAAGATACAATATTCCGGCAGTTGTTGCAATAAACAAGTTTAATACAGATTCTAAAGATGAATTACAAACATTAAAAAAATTGTGTGAAGAAAAAAATGTAGCCGTTGAAATTTCTGAAGCTCACGAACTTGGTGGGAAAGGGGCCATTGATCTTGCAAAATTAGTAGTTGAATCTTGTGAAAAGCCTTCAAATTACGAAAAATTGTATGATAATAATTCTTCTGTAGTTAATAAAATCACAACAATAGCCACAAAAATTTATGGAGCCAAAGACATCTCTATATCAAGTAAAGCAAAAAAAGAGATTGAAATAATCGAAAAAAATCATTGGGAAAGTTTACCAATCTGTATTGCTAAAACTCAATATTCTTTAAGTGATGATCCTAAACTACTTGGAAAACCAAGTGACTTCACTTTGAGCATTACATCTGTATCTCCCAAATTAGGATCTGGATTTATCGTTGTGCAAACAGGTAAAATTTTAACTATGCCTGGCCTACCAAAAAAACCTGCTGCTTTAAATATTGATATAGACAATAGCGGTACAGTAAAAGGAATTTTTTAAAAAATGAGTATATTTTTTTTGTTAATCATGTTAATTTTAGTAATTGCTGACCAATCACTAAAATTTTTTGTAAATACAAACATAGAAATAGGGTCATTACATAATATAATTCCTGGTATTATTTCTCTTACCAATATTACTAATAATGGAGGAGCATGGAGTATTCTTTCTGGTAATATGTTGTTTTTTTATTTTGTAACAATAATTGCAGTGATAATTATTGTGTATTTATTATATAGAGCAAAAAAAGAATCAAATATTTACAAAACAGGATTAGTCTTACTTTTATCAGGAACAATAGGTAATGCGATTGATAGATTTACAAATCAATCTGTAACAGATATGTTCCACTTAGATTTTATAGACTTTGCTATATTTAATTTAGCAGATGTCTATATCACAATTGGCGTTATCTTGATAATTATTTTTATTATTTTTATTGATAAGGATGTCCATAAATGACGGAAACAATTAAGCTAATTGTTGAATCAAAGTTCAACAATTATCGTTTAGATAAGTACTTAACTGAAAAAATTGATAGTAGTAGATCACAAATAAAAGCATGGATAATGGATAGGTATATTACTGTAGATAATTATGTTGTATCAAAATCCGGTTATAAAATTAAGAGCAACAATTTAATTATTATTCAAAAACCAGATGAACAACCTTTATCCGCTAAACCAGAAAAAATGAATTTGGATATTGTTTATGAAGATAACGATGTAATTGTTGTAAATAAACCTCAAGGTATGGTAGTTCATCCTTCCGCAGGTCATCCAGATCATACGTTAGTTAATGGTTTGATGTATCATACTAACTTACCTAGCGAAGAAGAAGACGTTCTTAGGCCAGGAATAGTCCACAGAATCGATAAAGATACTTCTGGATTATTAATGGTTGCTAAAAACGGTATTGCTCGTGATTCATTAATGAAACAGCTAAAAGAAAAGACAAATACTCGCGAGTATTTGGCAATCGTTCACGGAGTTTTCTCAGAAACTTCTGGTAAAATAGATGCCCCAATTGGACGTTCTAAAAAAGATAGAAAAAAACAAGATATTGTTGCTGATGGTAGAAGTGCTGTCACACATTTCAAAGTTTTAGAACAATTTGATAACTATGCTTTACTTTCACTACATTTGGAAACTGGAAGAACCCATCAAATTCGTGTTCACTTAAAATTTATTGATCATCCTGTTGCAGGAGATCCTTTATACGGTCCTAAGAAAACCTTAAAAGGAAATGGTCAATTTTTACACGCACATACACTCGGATTTATTCATCCAACAAATGGAAAACAAATGGAGTTCAGTGTTAAACCTCCCAAAATCTTTTTAGAAACATTAGACACATTAAGGAATTGATTGTAAAATATTACTTACAACTTAGCTAAAGCTTTTAAGTAAGTCCTGTGAGACTCAAAAGTTTAAAATCAAACCACTCACAGAAGAGTGGTTTTTTGTTTGGAGGAAATTATGGCAAAAGAAATTATTGATGGAATTACTATGCAGCGTGCTTTAACACGTATTACTTATGAAATAATAGAAAGAAACAAGGGAATAGACAACCTAGTTTTAGTAGGAATTAAAACTAGAGGTGTATTTATTGCACATAGAATAGAATCTAGACTTAAACAACTAGAAGGAATAACTGTTCCAGTTGCTGAGCTAGATATTACACCTTTTAGAGATGATACTAGTCAGTCTGAAGAAAAAAACAAATTAGATATTGATTTAAAAGATAAAAACGTAATTTTAGTTGATGATGTTTTATATACTGGACGCACAGTGAGAGCCGCAATGGATGCAATAATTTTTTCTGGCCGTCCTAAAAAAATATCTTTAGCAGTTCTAGTTGATAGAGGACATAGAGAACTTCCAATCAGAGCAGATTTTGTGGGCAAAAACATTCCAACTTCTAGAAAAGAAAAAATAAATGTATCAATGAGTGAAGTCGATAATGAGGATAAAATTGAAATAGATTAGAGTGATAATATGAAAAGATATTTAGTACTTGAAGATGGATTCACACTTGAAGGTGATTCAATTGGTGCACCAATTGTTGCAGCTGGTCAATTAGTTATTTCAAATAATTTATATGGATTAGAACAAACTTTAACCGACGCCACTTATAATGGTCAAATTATTGCAATGACAGTTCCTGCTGCTGGAGCAACGGGTATTAATGCAAATGAGTACGAATCAATTGATCCAACTTGTAAAGGAATAATTTTTAACTCAGTTGCTTTATCGAATGAAACAAGCAAAAATCAGTCATTAGACGAATTTCTTAAGAAAAAAGATATACCCGGGATTACTAATATTGATACTAGAGCATTATCAAGACATGTTCAAAAATATGGACAATTAAAAGCAAGCATATCTGATACAGATGATGAACATTCAGTAGATCAAATTAAAGCATTAGTTATTCAACGCGACTTAGTTAAACAAGTATCAACTAGACAGCCATATCCTAATCCTAATTCTGGTAAGAAAATCATCGTTATTGATCTTGGTATGAAATATTCTATTTTAAGACAATTGTCTTATCGTGACTGTAATTCTATTGTTGTTCCTTATAACTACTCAGCTCAACAAATTAGAGAGTTAAAGCCTGATGGAATTGTTATATCAAATGGTCCTGGAAATCCTCAAAATATTCAACAGACAATCAATACAGTTTCTGAATTGCAAGAAGAATTTCCAATCTTTGCTATCGGATTGGGTCATTTAGTAATAGCGTTAGCAAATGAATGTCAGATAATCACAATGAAGTTAGGACATCATTCTACTTCTTATCCTGTTAAAGAAATTGCTAGTGGAAAAATTGAATATACAAATCACAATCATATTTATGCAATTAGTAATCGTGGAATTAAAGATGCTCATTTTATTGTGACTCATATTTGTCCTTCTGATGGAACCATTGAAGGTATTAGACATATGTACAAGCCAACAATATCAGTACAGTTTGATCCAGAAGCTGCACCTGGCGCCCAGGATATGACATATTTATTTGATGAATTTATTGATATGATCAATTCTTATGAACGAATTTAAAAAGTAGGTGAGATTTTGAAAAAAAATATACAAAATATATTAGTAATTGGTGCAACAAATAGCCCAACAAATGTTGATTTGACCAATTCTATTTATAGAACCTGCAGAATTATTAATAAATTAAATTTTAAAGTTACTTTATTAACAGAAAATCCTATCTCTATTTTAACTAGATCTAATTCGTTAGAGAATCTTGTTATTAAACAAATCACTTCAGTAACAGTTAACGAAGTAATTAAAGACTATAATATTGATGCAGTAATTCCCACTCTTGGAGATAGAAATGCTCTTAGTATAATTTCACAAAATAGTTTCCCATCTAATGTTGAAATATTAGGTGTTAATACACTTGCAGCTTTAGCAACAATTAATAGAGATGCTTTAAGTAATCATTTAGAATATAACAATTTACCCGTTATTAACTATATAAGTACGAAAAATGAAAATGACATTTATGATTTTGTGAGAAAAAATGAATTTCCCGTTATTGTTCGTAGAAGATTTAAAAATCATTTATCTTCAGGGTGGACAATAATTGAAAATTTATATGATTTAAACAATTTTATTGAACATGATCCTGAATTTGAAGATGCTGTTGAAATTGAAAAAAGTGTACATGGTCAAAGAGAATTTTCAGTAACAACACTAAGAGATAAATCTAATAATGTTAATGTAGTTGGAGCAATTGAAGATATTCAACCAATCGGTATTCACCATTTAGATTCATTACTTGTAACACCAACACTTACATTATCAAATAGTCAAATTCAAGAACTTAGAAAAGCAGCAATAAAAGTAACTAAGGCTTTCAATATAGTCGGAGTATGTACAACTCATTTCGCACTTAATCTAAACAATCCAAATGAATTTTACATTACCGAAATAATCCCTAGATTAAGTGAAGAAACAAAATTTTTAGAAACCGCATATAACTATCAAGTTGCCGAAATTGCAGCTCAATTAAATGTAGGTATGAATATTGATAAGTTAGAGAATTTAAATGGGGAAAAAGTAAACGCAGCTTATGAACCTAATATAGAATTCCTAACTATGAGAGTTCCAACTTGGAGTAATATTCAAGAAATACCTCTAGAGCCGAAAAAAACATCAAACGGAGCATTTATTGTCAGGTCAAATAATATTGAAGAAATATTGAAAAAAGGGCAGTTAAACGCAAAAATTTCTCAAACAAACGCTTTAAATTCTGGAAATCTTAAGAATTTAAATGATGATGAACTATTTGAAAAAATCATTCATCCAACTAACAGACAATTAAGTGTTTTGAAGATTGCTTTAAATAGGGGATTTGATGTTCCTTACTTATCAAAAGTAACAAAAATACATCCTGTTTATTTAGAATCATTAAGACGACTTTCTAAGATAAAATTAAAATTAGTACAAAATAAGGGGGACATAGAGATATTACGGACTGCTCTCGTTTGTGGATTCTCTATTGATGAGATATCAACACTTTGGAAAATTAGTTCTAATCAACTCAAAGAACTTATAAGTCAATCTGATATTAAATTTCAATTAAAGGATGCTGCCTTTGTAACGAATAACACTAAAAGTTTAGAATACATTCCAAGTATTGGTAAACATAACGAATTTACTTATAATGATCAAAAAGAAACCATAGTTATTAAAGCAAGTCCGGAAATGTCTTTTGAAGAACAAGTTAGAAACAACTTTTTAATTAGTAGAATTGCTCAAATAAGTCATAAGAATGGGTTTAATGCAATCTTAATTGATAAAACAACTCGAGAAACTATCAACATAGATGAAAGTAAAATTTCAAGAATTGTTGATCCTTTTGATGAAATTGATAAGTATAATTTATTGTCTAAAAATATTTTTAAGCACACAATAAAACTAACTAATGACTACTCAGACAAAAATGGTCTTCTTGATGAAGGAGAAACCAAAATTTTTGAAGACAATAATATAAAAAGTAATGATGAATACGAATTGAGTGTTTTAAAAGATACTTCAAATTGGCTTTTCACTTCATATGTTAAAAAAAATGTTACTGACGGAAGCTTTATAGCTGGATCAATAATCGATAAGGCATCGAATTTAAAAGAATTAGTAGATAATTTTTTGAAATATAATTTAACAAACGACCAAAAAAAATATGCTAAATTATTGAACTTCACTGTTTGTTTTATAAATGATGAAGTTAAAATAAAAAAAGTATCTATAGGATTTAATGATAATATCATTATTCATGATATCGTTAGCTCATTAAATCTGATAGACACTTATGTAAAACTGGTTATTGGTATTGACTTCAACCAATTAAATTTAGATATTAATGAAGAAAAATTTATTACTTCAAATAAAAAGAAAAGTATTTGCTTTAAAAATAACTCATTTACTATTCAAATTTAAATAGTTTTCCTTCAATTGCTCAACGAGCTCAACTTCAGGCGTAACTACAAGAGTCTTTTGACCTTCATAGATTACAAATCCTGGTTTAGCGCCGTTGGGTTTTTTTATTTTTTTAATTGGCACATAGTCTACTTCAACATTACTTGAATTTTTTGCTTTAGAATAATATGCGGCTAATTTGCCTGCTTGAAGCAAAGTTTCTTCATCAGGATCATTGCTTGAAATAACTACATGTGAACCAGGGATATTTTTTACATGAAGCCAAATGTAATTCTTTTTTGCTATTCTAAGAGTTAGTTGATCATTTTGAATATTATTTCTTCCAACAATGATTAAATCACCAGATGTACTAATAAATTTATTGCCAATTTCTTTATTATTCTTATGTTTTTTAGTTTTATTTTTTTTCTTGATATATCCTCCAACAATCAGTTCTTCTTTAATTTCTTGAAGATTATCAAGTTTAGACTCACTAATTTGATACAAAACAGATTCTAAATAGTTTATTTCTGCATTTGTTTCTTCAATTTGAGTATTAATAAAATTAATTGATTTTTTTAATTTCTGATAAGTCTTAAAATATTTTTGAGAATTTGCGGAAGGAGATAGCTTATTATCTAAAGGTATCGTTAGCTCTGAATTATCGTAATAATTATTTACTTTAATCTCTGACATACCTTGTTTTATATTATTCATATAAGTTGTTAGTAATTCACCATAAATCCGATATTTATCCATATTTTCGGTTTTTTTCAAATCTTTATTTAATCGTTTTAATTTATTTTTATCTTTCTTTAAAACACTATTCACGACTAATAAAAGATTTTCACCGCTGGATTTAACTCGATCATTTTGTGCTTTTTCTCGGAAAAAGACATCTAACATTTCAGATAGGGAAAAGTAGCTGGTTTTTTTATCTGAATCAGAAAAACTTTTAAATTCTATTGGGAAAAAATTAGATTTATTGTCTTTAATAATAATATTGGGATAAATATTATTGTTAATTTCATTAAAGAAATTTCTAAATGCGACTCTTTTAATATTTGATTCATTTAGCCTAAATTCTAGTTCTCTTGTTGTATCAGTACCTAGTCCTTCAAAATTGTTTTGTAAATCCTTTAAATCATCATCTGAAAAATCATTAAACGGATTCTTTTTATTTGTTTTTGGAGGAAAAACATATTTTTCAGAAGGCATTAATGTTCTAAACCTATTCTTAGAACTAGATACATGTTTAATTAAGTCAATTATTTTTTCTTCATTATCAACTAATACAATATTACTGTAACGTCCCATAATCTCGATAATAATCTTAAAATTAATTTGATAGCCCAATTCATCTTTTGTTTCTAAATAAATAACCACAATTCTATCGTTGCCGATTTGCTTGATATCAGTGATTATAGATCCATCAATATTTTTTCTCATTGACATTACAAAATTAGATGGCTTGTCAGGATTTGAAAAATCAATATTAGTTATCTGTATACGTGAATATATTGGATTTGCAGAAAGTAATAGTGGATAGTTCTTTCTATTACTTCTAATAGTTAATACTAGTTCATTTTTAAAAGGTTGTTGAATTTTTGAAATGCGTCCACCTAAGAGCTTTTCTTTTAATTCATTTACCATTGCATGTGTAAAAGTGCCGTCAAAAGACATATAAATCACCTCAATTTGTTTATCCTATATATTCTAACAGATTTTTTATGATATAATTCTATTACGTACTTTCAATTTGAAAATAGTGGTGATTTTAATGAAAATAGCAGTAGTAACAGATAGTACATGTTATTTACCAAAAGAAAACTTAGAAAAATATAATATAACGGTAGTGCCTATTCCTGTAATTATTGATGGAAAAACCTATCAAGAAGGTGTAGATATT
Organism: Daquilactobacillus linshuiensis; assembly: GCF_052828685.1. Lineage (NCBI taxonomy): Bacteria > Bacillati > Bacillota > Bacilli > Lactobacillales > Lactobacillaceae > Daquilactobacillus > Daquilactobacillus linshuiensis. The sequence continues at coordinate 689,268 of NZ_CM128255.1, forward strand.
ACTACCGAGGAATTTTATGACAAGTTAAGAGTATCAAAAGAACTTCCATCAACTTCTCAGCCTCCTCTTGGAGAAATGGTTAATTTATATACAAAACTGGGTGATGAAGGTTATGACGCTGTTATCTCAATACATTTAGCAAGTACAATATCAGGATTTGTTAATACTTTGGGAACTGTAGCAGAAATGGTAACTAATACAAAAGTTATTCCTTATGATTCTCAAATAACAGTTTTATTGATGGGAAACTTAGTTCTACAGGCCGCAAAAATGGCGCAAGTTGGGGCAGACTTAGATGAGATTCTTGATAGTCTTGATAAACTTCGTGCAACAATGAATGAAGTTTTTATCGTAAATGATTTAAAAAACCTAGTTAAAGGTGGTAGACTTTCAAATGCTTCAGCCGTAATAGGAAGTATGCTAAATATAAAGCCTTTATTAACCTTTGATAATTCTAGTCATGCAATTGTTGCATATGATAAAGTACGTTCAATAAAAAAAGCATATGCAAGAGCTGCAAAAGAATTTCAAAAAGATAAAGAAAAAGCTGATTTTAGCTACAAACTAATAGTTATTCATGCTAATGACCCTGAAGAAGCAGAGAAGTGGAAGAATGATTTACATAAAAAATTCCCTGAAGAACATATTGAAATAAGCTATTTTGGACCAGTTATTGGTACTCATTTAGGTGAAAAAGCAATTGCATTGGCTTGGATTAAAGATATGAGTAAATAAAAAGAGCTAGAATTTAAATTCTAGCTCTTTTTATTTACTCTTTAACAGAATTCTTTTTTTCTAAATAATAATATATTGGTATTCCGACAATAGTTATTGCCAGTCCAATGATAGTTGTTAAAAATTGAGTGAAGAAAGTATTTACTAATATAAATAGTCCTCCTAGAATAGCAACAATCGGTATTATTGGATAACCTGGTACTTTGTATGGTCTTTGAAAATCTGGTTCAGTCTTTCTTAGTTTTATAACAGCAACAAACGACATTGTATAAAATAGCCAGATAACAAATATCAACATATTAGTTATTGCATCAAATTGACCAGATAGCATCATAACAAAAGCAATTACAAACTGAACAATACCTGCAACATAAGGAACTCCAGCTTTATTTAATTTAGAAAGCTTATTTGAAAATGGTAATTCTTTTTTTTGTCCCATTATGTAAGGTATTCTCATTCCAGTCATAATATAACCATTTAATCCACCGTAAACTGAAATCAAAATTCCGATGGTTATGATTTTTCCACCCATATCACCGAATATGACCTTTGAAACATCAGAAGCAATATTCATGTTACCGGCAACATGTGAAACTGGTGCTATCCAATAAAATACTCCGTTTACAAGAAGATATACAACCATGACAATAGCAATTCCAACAGATATTGCTAACGGTAAGTCTTTTTTAGGATTTTTCATTTCACCAGCAATATTTCCAACATGTAACCATCCGTCATAAGCAAACATTGTAGCCAATAATCCTTGACCTAAAGCAGTCCAGAATGGATGACTTGCATCTGATGCAATAGGGAACAAGCTTAGATGTCCTGTTCCTTTATGAAAGAATCCCAAAATAACAATAGCTATTAACGGAATTAATTTACATATTAATGCAATTGAAGTAACTCTACCAGCAAGTTTAATACTAATAAAGTTAATTAATAATACAGATAATGCACAAATCACTGCAACAGGAATGATGTACATATTACTCAATCCGAATAAATTAGCGAATTGTGTACCAAATGCAATTGCAATAGCTGCGACATTAGCAGGGAAGTATACAATTGCTTGGGCCCAACCGGATAGAAATCCCCAAAATTTCCCATATGAATGTCCAATATATCTTGTAAGACCACCAGTTTCAGGATACATCGCAGCTAACTCAGCAGCTGTTAACCCAGCACAGATAGTTATTAATCCACCAATTAACCAAGCAAACATAGCAAGACTTGCAGACCCAGTATATTGTGTAACAGCGGAAGCTTTAAAGAATACACCTGTACCAATTACGGTACCTGCAACAGTCGAAAGGGCAGCACCAAAACCAATTGATTTTTTTAGTCCTTTTTCATTTTCCATAGATTTATATCCTCTTTAATTATCCAATAGCACCATTAGGTTTAACGGGTGAGAAGAATTGATCGATAATTCCAGAAACTCTAGATAAGTCAACATTACCACCTGAAACCATGGCAACAACATTCTTGTTCTTTAACCATTTTTCATCAATTTTATGTGATTCTAAAGCAGCAGTTGGTAATGCTCCAGCACCTTCAGAAACAACTTTTGCTCTTTGCATTAAATCTTTCATTGCATTAGCAATTTCATCTTCACTTACGGTGACAATTTCATCAACTAATTCTTTAACAATAGGATATGTTATATCACCAGGAACTGCAACATCTGTACCATCTGCAAGGGTGAAGTCATCATGATGGAAAGTAATTTCTCCTTTATCAATTGATGCTTTCATTCCATGAACATTTTCAGATTGAACACCTACAATATGAATGCTAGGGTTAAATGATTTAAGTGCAATTGCCATACCTGAAATTAGACCACCGCCACCAACAGGAATAACAACTGTATCAACATCCCATAATTCATCAAGAATTTCTAATCCAATTGTACCTTGACCAGCTATAACTAGTTGATCATTAAATGGATCAACAATTGTTTTTCCTTCTTTTTCAGCGCGTTCATGCATCCATTTTTTTGCATCGTCAAAAGTTGCTCCATGAATATCAACTTCAGCACCATATCCTGCAGTTGCATCACGTTTTGCTTGTGGTGCTTCATCTGGCATAACAACTGTTGTTTTTATACCCAATAGTTTACCAGTTAAAGCTACACCTTGAGCATGGTTACCAGCTGAAACTGTTATGATTCCACGTTCTTTTTCTTCATCTGATAAGTGATTAATTTTATTATTTGCTCCTCTAAACTTGAAAGATCCTGTTAATTGCATATTTTCAAGTTTTAAAAAGACATTTCCATTTGTAACATTTCTACTTAAAAACATAGATTGGATAAGTGGGGTTTTACGTGCATATTCACTTACTACGTGTTTTGCTTCCTCAATATCTTGAATTGATATTCCTTGTATTTCTCCAACATTTCTTGTTGTCATAACTAAAGCCCTCCAATTTTTATGTTAAAAATGCTTTTATTTAAATAAGTGTATTTAAGTCAACATATTCGTGATCAACAGATCCTGCTAATCCTTCATTTGTAACTTTTCCTTCATATACATTGATACCTGAAGCTAATGCATCATCAGATTTAATAGCATCAACAATACCTTTTTCAGCTATTTCAAGAATATATTCTAAGTTTCCTGCTGCAAGTGCCATTGTTGATGTACGTGGTACAGCACCAGGTTGATTAGGAACTGCATAATGTAATACACCATGTTTTATAAATATAGGGTCATCAATAGTAGTTGGTTTATCAATTGTTTCAACAGTACCACCTTGGTCAATTGCTATATCAACAATTACACTTCCTTCTTTCATTGATTTAACCATATATTCCTTAACCAACTTAGGAGGTCTTGAACCTGGAATTAAAATTGTTGAAATAAATAAATCAGCATCTTTTATTTCTTTAGCTAAGTTCTCTTCAGTAGATTTTACTAGTCGGACATTTTGTCCTTTGAATTGTTCTTCTAATTGTTTTATTCTGTCATCATTTAGCTCGATGATTACTACGCTACAACCAAGTCCAAGTGCCATTTGAGCAGCATTTACAGCAGCATTTCCACCACCAAAGATCACTACATTACCAGGGTTAATTCCTGGAACATCAATACCTGGAAGTAAAATACCTTCACCTTTATGTTGTCCTTCAAGATAATAGGCACCCATAATTACTGATCTTCTACCAGCAATAGCTGACATAGGAGCAAGTAGGGCAAGTTTTCCATCTTTAACAATTGTTTCACCACCAATAGCAGTTACTCCTTTTTCAGCCATAGCATCAACAGTTTCTTTTGAAGAAGCTAAATGTTGGAATCCCCAGACAATTTTACCTTTTTCAAAGAATTTATATTCTGCTGATGTAGGCTCTTTAACTTTAATTGCAAGTTGTGAAGACCAAGCTTCTTCATGAGAAACAATTTTACCACCGGCAGCTTCAAATTCACTATCGGGGAATCCCGCACCAACGCCGGCATTTTTTTCAACTAGAACTTCATTTCCAGCATCAACCATTGCTTTTACATTAGAAGGGGTAGCGGCAACGCGACCTTCTCCTTCTTTTTGTTCTTTAATTACACCGATTTTCATACTAAAAATCTCCTTTTGTGATTTTTTTAACTTAATACACTTGTGATTATAGACTAGTATTTAAAAAAATCAAGACTATTTTTCGATTTTTTTACCAAATTAGCTGACACCATAAAATACTTATACATTAGCAATGAAAGCGTATTTTGTGAATTTACATTTTGCGTCATTTTTTAGTAAGTAGGGTAGAATAATGTTTTGTTTTTATTTTTATATTGTGAAAATAATTTCAATTGATAATTTTTTTAATAAAGAGTTGTTTATTTTCAGAAAATATTCTATACTTAATTTGTAATTTAGAATGATTCTTAATTGGAGATAAAAATGAAGAAATTAACATTATCAGAAAAAAATAACTTGGTCCGTGCAGCTGTAATGGGAGCAAATGATGGTATTTTATCAGTTTCTGGAATCGTGATTGGAGTAGCTGGGGCTACCTCAAGTACATTTGCCATCTTTATAGCTGGATTTGCGGGAGCTTTAGCTGGAACTGTTTCAATGGCCATGGGTGAATATGTTTCTGTCCATTCTCAAAATGACGCACAGGTTAGAGCAACAGAAGAACAGGAGTATGCTCTTGCTAATGAGTACTCAAAAGAGTTTGATTTTGTAAAAACTAAATATATGAATCAAGGTATTCCAGAAGAACTCGCTCAACAAGCTACTAAAGAAATGATGGATAAAAATGCATTAGAAACAACCGTTCGAGAACGTCATGGTTTTTCAGTTCATCATGAAGTCTCAGCTGTTGGTGCTGCTATAACTTCTATGATTGCTTTTCCTTTAGGATCTTTATTACCAATGATGTCAATTACTCTTTTTCCTCAAAATATTAGAATTTTAGCTACTATAATTGCTGTTTTAATCGCACTTGGCATAACCGGATATTTATCGGCTATGTTATCTCAAGCAAACAAAAAAACTGCTACATTAAGAAATATTATTGCAGGTATTTTTACAATGATTGTTACTTATACAATTGGAAGATTAATAGGAAGGTAATTCTTTATTATGGAAAACAAAAAAGATAGTCAAACTTTAGAGGAAAGATTAAATGTTATAAGGGCAGGAGTACTTGGTTCAAATGACGGAATTTTAACTGTAGTTGGAGTTCTTTTTTCAGTTGGGGCCGCTACTTCTAATCAATTTACAATTTTTATTGCAGGTTTAGCTGATTTATTGGCATGTGCATTATCTATGGCATCTGGTGAGTATGCTTCGGTGAGTTCCCAATCAGACTCTGAAAAAGTTGTCGTCTTTCAAGAAAAGGAACGATTAAGAAAATATCCTGAGAAAGTAAAAAAAGAAATAGAAAATATATACATAGAAAAGGGAATTAATAAAAGTACAGCCAATGACATTGCTGAAACTTTAATGAAAAAAAATCCCTTACAAACAATATTATCTTTAAAGTATGATATACAACTAAATCATTATGTTAATCCGTGGGGAGCTGCAATTTCTTCACTTATATCTGCAGCCATTGGTGGGGCATTTCCTTTAATAGCGTTAGTTATCACAACTGCTCACTGGCAATTTCTTACAACAATTATTGCAACAACAATAGCAGTAGGTTTGACTGGATACTTAAGTGCTATTATTGGTCATGGTTTACCTAAAAAAGCTATTATTCGTAATATAATAATTGGATTAGTAACCATAGCTATTCACTACGGAATTGGTTTATTATTTTAAAAAAGGAGAAAATATATGGGGGAACAAGATTTAACACTTGTTATAAATAGGCTCAAAAAAAATGGATATAAATTAACTGAACCTAGAAAAAAAATAATTGAATACATGATTAATCACCGCACACATCCAACCGTTGAAATGATACACAAAGATTTAAATAGTTTACCAATTTCTACTATTTATAATACTTTAGAGATATTGGTAAAAATTCATTTGGTCATAGAAATTGATAATCGTAATGATGATAAAACTCATTATGATTATTTTGGTAAGCCTCATTATCATGTAATATGTACAAATTGTGGAAAAATTGTTGACGCTAATGAGTTTGATTTTTCAAAACTCCCTGAAAGTGCAGAGAAAGAAACTAGTTATAAAGTTACTGGATTAAAAATCGAAGTTTTTGGACTTTGTCCAGAATGCCAAAAAAAATTAAATTAGAACTTTACATATCAAAATTCTAATGATATTATTTTATATGTAGTTTTGTTACGGCAAAACATATGGAGAGGTACCCAAGTCTGGCTTAAGGGAAGTTAGTATTTATACTATCTAGGTCGACTTTGTCGACGCGGCGGTTCAAATCCTCCCCTCTCCTTAAAGTAATAATAGCCTCTTCGTAATGAAGAGGCTATTATTTTATACAAAATAAAAAAGAGGCATTAATAATGAAATTTGTAGATTTATCAAAAAGACAATCAGATTGGGAAACATTCTCATTATCACATCCTCTTGGAAGTTACGCCCAGACAATCAATCAATTTAATATATTAAAGTCAAAGGGAACTAAAACATTTATTTTAGGCTTGGTAGATGATGAAGAAAACATAGTTGGTGGTAGCGTAGTGACTTATCAACATGTAAAGTTTGGGAATTTAGTAAATTTAGATCACGGTCCTTTAATAGACTATAGTGATAAAAATTTACTTTTAGCATTTTTTAATGGTTTAAAACAATTCTCAAAGCAATATAATGGATTATTTATTAGAGTTGTTCCAAATATTGTTTACCAAAAATATGATGGACATGGTAATCCAACTTCAGATAAAAATAATGAACCTTATGATAATCTTGAACTTGTCGGGTTCTCTCATGAAAACTTCCAAACAGGATTAATGGACTCTGGGGAGGTTTCATGGCAATATGTTAAAGAATTGGGTAATAGTTCTTATGATGATATTAAGAAAACATTTAGTAAAGATGTAACTTATTATTTAAAGAAGAATAAACAATTTGGTATAAAACTAAGAAAACTACCAAAAAACGAACTTGGTAAGTTTTATGATCTCACAGTTGATACCGGAAAACGTTTAGGTATTGGTTCTAAAAGTCTTGAATACTACGAAGATAGTTTTGATAGCTTTAAAGATAAGGTACAGTTTTTAGTTGCTGAAATTACTTTTTCAAAATATATTTCTGAAGAAGAACAAAAAATAAGCCAATTAGATGCTAAACTTGAAAAGATTAAACAAAAAATCGATAAATATCCCGCAAACGATAAGTTTAAGCGTCAATTTAATGAGTTTGAAGATCAAAAAAAATCACATGAAAATAGAATTAAGCGTGCAAAAGAACTTCAAAATAAGGCTGACAGTGATACAGTTATAATTGCAGGTGGAATGTTCATAAAATTACCACAGGAGATGATTTATTTATTTTCAGGTACTTACGAACAATATATGGAATTTTATGGCCCATATCAAATCCAAGATGCAATTATTCGTGAAACAATTGAGTCTGGAATATCTAGATATAACTTTTATGGTATTAATGGAACATTTAATGGTTCAGATGGAGTTCTCGAATTTAAGAGAAGTTTTAATGGTGAAGTTCAACAAATGATTGGTACATTTAATATGCCAGTAAATAATTTAAAATACTCACTTTACAAAACACTAAAAAAGATATTAGGTAGATAAAAAGTATATCCTTTGACGGATATACTTTTTTGTATCTCAGTAAATAACATATCTTAAAAAACGAGTTTATTATCTAATTACATTTAAGGTTACATAATATATATTATACGAAGTTAATGGTGACTTAAAAGATTACTTACTCTATTTAAGCTCCACTTTTTTAACTTTTTTAGCTGTAACAACAGACATAACTATAGCACCTAATGCTAAAACCGCTGAAATTATAAATGCTATATGCATACCATATATGAACCATTCAGGATGAGATGGCACATAGTTAGTTATAATTTTTCCTGATTTAATAGACATTCCTGCAAATAATATACTTGTAGCTAATGCAGATCCTGCAGAAAATCCTAAATTTCTAAATAACGCATTTATACTTCCTGCAATACCTAGTTCTGATTTTTTTACAGCGGACATTACCACATCACCATTTGGCGATTGAAATAATCCCATACCAATTCCTAGCAGCGAAGTAATTATAATATACAACCAGATTGGTGATTTATCAGTCATAAAAAAATACATTATATTGCCCAAAAATATTAGACTCGTTCCAATTATTTGTACACCAACTACATTCCACTTATCAGCTAGTGCACCTCCGATTGGTCCAAAAACTACCATTATTAACGGATAAATGATTAATAACATTCCCGCATATCCAGCACTATATCCTCTTGAAAGTTCTAAATAAAATGGAATAATAATTGTTGTAAAAAAATTTGCTATAAATATTAAAAATGCCGTACTTATTCCATAGGTGAATACCTTATTCGTAAATATTTTCATATTAAGTAATGGATTTAAAGTTTTTTTCTCAAAGAATATAAACAAAATAGCAGTAATGATACCAACACCTAACATAATAATAGTCAATAAATTATTATATCCCTTATCTTGTCCAATAAATATTCCTCCAAATACTCCAATTATTGAGATTGCTTGTAATAAAACTCCTAACCAATCAATACTTTCTTTTGAAAGAATGATATTTTTTGAAAAAACAAACCATCCTAAAATTATTGCAAATGCTCCAATAGGAATATTTATCAAAAAAATATATGGCCATGAAAAAACAGCTAATATAAAGCCTCCCAAACTAGGTCCAGCAATTGCACCTAGGGAAACAAATGTACCTATTAACCCCATCGCCCTTCCACGCTCTTTTAAAGGAAAAGTACTTGTTACCATTCCATAGGTATTTGAAAGTGTCATTGCTGAACCTATTGCTTGAACTGCTCTTCCTAACAACAATAAACTAAAATTTAATCCTAGACCTGAAATAGATGAACCTAATACAAAAACAACAGTTCCAATTCTAAAAACTAAATTTTTCCCCTTGATATCACCTAACTTACCAAAAAATAATAAGAGAGCTGACAATAAGACTAAATATATTGAAACTATCCAATTAATTTGATTCATTGGCACATTCAGTTTGTGTGATATAACTGGTAATGCAACATTCACAATACTCGAATCGAGATTTGACATAAATGCAAATATACCAATTACAATTAAGATTAACCATCTTTTAGGATTTTGTGTTTGTTCTTCCTTCTCCATTATAATCCATCCCCCTATATAGCTTACGATAAGAATGTTTTATACCTTTTCAATAAAAAACACAAAAATTTTATCTTCTAAAACAAATTCCAAATAATTTTTAATTCTTAAATTTTAAGTATATTATTAATATAACTAATAAAATAAGGCTGAAAATTATGGATACTAACTTAATTACAAATCTATCTATGCTAGAACAAGTTTTTTTGGACTTAGATAAACTAAATTTCAAGGCACATACTTATATACCATTAACTCTTGATCAAAATAAAACTCAAGAATTACTTGTTAAAAACAAACGTTTATTACTTCGCTTAAATTATTTAAAAATAAAAAAAAGAAAAATAATTAATTCTATTATTTTTTCTTTACAAAATGACTATCTAATATTTAAAGTTAAAAGATTAAAATATTTAGATAAGCAAACAGATATAATTAATTCAAAAAAGATAACTCGACATAGAAAGATAAATAATTTAAAAGATGTTTTAAATAAAATACAAAATGAAAAAATTTCTGAATCATTAATCTTAATACGACAATGCTTAGCTTTTTTATTTGAATCCAATAATTTACATAATTATCAAATTGAATATAAGGATGACCTATTTAACAGTAAGGATTTTAAAATTAATTTAATGGAACTCAACTACCTATCAACCTTATTTTCTGTCAGTGAACTAAATTCATACGTAAAGTTTTTAATATTTAAATATAGCGGTAAAATTGCTAAAAATTTAGAATTTTTTGATGCTCGTGAAGTATTAATTGGGTCTGAAGAAGTGGGATTTTCCGCATTTGCATATAAATTTAATATTAATGACAATTCTTATTGTTATATATCGTATAAAGGAACAGAAGGATCTCTGGAAAATTCCAAAATCAAATCTTTTACTAAAAGATTTGATAATTATATTAATGAAGGTTACAGAGATTGGGCATACAATATTGATGCAATTCTACTTGGTGATACTTCTCACGACTATCAACTAAATTTTGCCAGAAATTTTACTAAAAAAATCATCAAAGAATTGAATCCTAATACTATAATTTATGGCCTTGGACACTCCCTGGGTGGTCACTTTGTTCAGACTATTCAATTATTAGATAATTTGTTTGATCAAGGTTATACTCTAAACTCTGCTCCAATTCAATTAAGACAAATCAAACACTATAAGCCAGATTTATTTGACGAAAGTACATGGGAAAAACTATTTTCTTTAACTTATTACAATACACAAGATATCGAGACTGATTTATTAATAAGGACATATTTAAAAAAAGATTTTAGCGAAATTACCAATGAATGGTTCAGAAATGATTTAACCAGAATATATTTTGGTTTTCCTCATACTTTTTATATGGGTTCATCTAATTATTTAAATACTACAAACTGGTATTATCCATTTAAGTCTAATATTGTGTCATATTTAAAAGAAGACGACATTCAATTATATATTGATTTTTTCGGAGGTTTAATTGAACATTTAAGAAAATCAAAAAATGTAAGAGGTACACAAATTATGTTTAGTATCTTAACGTATTCCTTTCAAATAGTTAAGGAATTATACGGTGTAATAAAAACTGATAAGGCAAAAAATATTTTTAAGGATTTCTCAACTTATCTATATGAATCTAAAATTTTTAAAGACTCCCCTGCTGTGGTACAGGCAAATTTTAAAAAAGAATTATCAAAGCCCATGACTGCTATACGTGTTTTAAAGGGAGAATGGCCATTTTTAAGCAGTATTAACAATGATATGATTGATACTGTTGTTTATTTTCACACCATTGATGGTGCTAAACATTTTAAATAGAAAAAAACATCATTTGAATTAATTCAAATGATGTTTTTTTATTTAATAAATGCAGTTGCTGAACCTGCGATAACAATTAATAATAATCCAATAATAACTGCAGCCATCTCTTTTTTTGTTTTTGATTCTTTCAGTACAAAAATTCCACCTAATGTAGCAAATATTGCACTTGTTTGAGAAAGTACAAATCCAGTAGCCATTCCATTAACATTTTTTTGCATTGAAATTAGCAATGTCAATGCTGCAAAAGCAAAGAAAAAGCCACTAAATATATTTTTATATGAAGTTATATCCTTGAATGGTTTTTCATTTCTCGTCATTTGATATAAGCCATAGATTGTTGCAACAATTACCATACCGATTGCCTGAGGTAAAAAGGCATCAAATCCATTAGCATCGACTGATTGTGGAAATGCGGAATATCCTAAATAACCTAATTCACCAATTAACAATAGTAATATACCTGTAGTTACAACATTATTTGTTGAATCAGATTTTTTACTTTCTTTCCATGCAGTAAGATAGACACCAACAATAATTAATATGATTGCAGAAAAACCTATTAATTTTGATTGACTACCTGCCCAATTACCCTTAAATAATACCCCAAATAATGAAGCTCCTACTAATTGGAACCCAGTAGTGATAGGCATAGTTCTTGATACACCCATGAGAGTAAACACATAAAAGGTTACAATTTGTCCTGCTGCCCAGCATCCACCAGAAATTATACTAAAAATTAAAGTTTTAGTATCAGCCGGAAACCAAGATTTTGTAAAAATCGATACTAGAATAGCGAAAATTAATGTACCATATGCTGTTCCAATAATTTGATTAACTGGCTTTCCTCCAATTTTTCCAACCATAATTGGAAAAATTCCCCATCCAATCATTGGCATCAATCCAATTAATATATTAATTGTATTCATAATAAAACCTTTCTTTCATAAAAATAAAAAAAGATGGAATAATTCCATCTTCTAGAACATACAATTAATTATATTGGTTTAGACCAATATTTTCAACGACAATTTATTAAAAATTTTCATTTAATTGTGGTACAACTTGCTTCTTACGAGATACGACTCCTGGTAAATAAGCAATATTATTTTCTATCTTAGTATTGAATGTTAATTCAAATACACTAAGAACAGAATCATTACCTAAAACAATAGCCTTAGTATCACTTGTAAGTATATTAGTAATTAAAAGAATGAATAAATCTTCATTTTCCACATTCATTTCATTTTTAATTGCTTCTTCAAACTCTGATTGGCGTTTCAATGTATCATCTAAATCAACTGTATTAACTTGATCAATACGTACTTTCTTGCCATTCATATCAAATGTCTTAGCATCCATTTCAACAAGTTCTTTTGCAGACTTACTATCTAGGTTTGTACCAGCTTTTAACATATCTAATCCATATGTCTCATAATCAACACCAGCAGTTCTTGATAAACTTTCTAAGGCAGCTTTATCTTGATCAGTTGTTGTAGGTGATTTTAATAATAAAGTATCTGAAATTATAGCAGACATCATCAAACTAGCAATTTGTGCCGGAATTTCAATTTTTTCTTGATTAAAAAGCTTCCAAATAATAGTACTTGTACATCCAAGTGGTTCTGCATGATAAAATAATGGATTTGAAGTTTCAAAGTTAGCGATTCTATGATGATCAACAACATGTGTTACTTCCACATCAGAAATATTATCAACACTTTGTTGACTTTCATTATGATCAACAAGCATTACTTTATCAGTATCTGCACTCGTTATTACACGAGGAAAATCATAGTTAAAATGATTAAATACATATTTTGTTTCTTCATTTGGATTTCCTAAAGCTACTGGTTCAGTATCTATTCCTTTTTGATTCATAAAATATGAATATGCAATTGCAGCTACAACAGCATCTGTATCAGGATTTTTGTGTCCGAAAACTAATTCTTTTTTCAAAATAATATCCTCCAATAAATTAAATAGTTTTAACTTCTTTTAAACGTGTTAAATAATCTTTTTCATGTAAATACTTATCCCAAATTTTAAAGAAATTATCAATACGTGGGATTTGTTCTTTATCTTTTCTATAAACAAAAGCCATTTCGCTTGTAATATTTGGGTCAAAATGTGCTTGATATCCTTTTATATTCTCTTGGTTTGCAACAACAAAGCTAGTTGGAAGTGCAGTATAAGCTCCTAAATTATTAGAAAATCTCAAGATTTGATAAGGTGATGAGAATCTTGTAACAGCTTCTGGAATATCAACCATTTCATTTTTATATTTTTCTTGAATTAATTCATTTAGATAATAACTCTTTACATATCCTACCCATTCTTTGTCAAGTGTATCTTTTAATTTAACTTTCTTTTTATCTGCTAATTCTTTATTGGAATGGATGAATAACATATCATCATCAATAATTTTTTTAATTTTATAAGGTTTCCAGTTTTTGATGTTTTCATCTGGTAGATACATAATTGCTAAATCGATTTTATTGTTTTCAAGTCTTTCCCATATATCTCGTCTTGTTAACAAATATACATCAACTTGAACATCCGGAACTTCTCTAAAATGATGAGTAACAAACTCTTCAATTACTGAATCTTCCATTGAAGCAAGGACACCAATAGATATTTTTCCACTTGTTGCAGTAGTAGAATGTTGAATTTCATCTTTAGCAGAATTTATTTGTTGAAAAATATCCGTAGTCGTTTTTAATAATGTATGTCCAGCATCTGTTAATTGTATTTTCTTTCCAACGGAATAAAAGAGTGGTGCTCCCAAAGCACGCTCAATTTTTTTTATTTGTTGTGTTAGAGCAGGTTGTGTAATACCAAGCAATTGTGCAGTTTGCGTATAGCTTAAATTCTTTGTTAATTCGATAAAATAACTTAGAGCTTTAGAAGTAAATACATTAGACTCCATACCCTTTTCTTTTGACATAAGTTTTCCCTCTCAGCTTAATTTATATATTTCAATATTTTTATAGATATCATAAGTAATTATAACAATTACACTCTATTTAATAAACATAAAAAGTAATTATTGTTATTTATAATTAATCAACCGATTCGGATACATCATTTTTTAGTTTCTGAATTCTCATAGGCATCCCATCACTATTAACATCTAGGATAAATGTTCCATTAGAATATCTATCAACATTAGGATGTTTAGTCACATCAACTTCAATAATATTATTCTTATCAGTAATTATGTTTATAATATCAGTATTATCAACTAATTCAACTAATTGTACTTCATGTGAATTTGTTTTTAATTCTCTTAAAGTTATTACTCCTCTTCTTGTACGACTTGTAATAGGTATTTCTGATAATTTCATTTGCTTATAAGAACCGCGTTGTGTAACTAATACTATCAATTCTTCTTTTGAACTAGCCAATGCAAAATTAACAATATAATCATTATCCTTTAACCCAACAAATTTGACACCAGCTGCTTTTGCACCAACGATTGGAACTTCATCCAAATTAAAAGCTAATGAATATGATTTTCTTGTAAATACATAGACTAATTGATTACTTTGTTCAAAGTCGATATAAAATGCATGTAACATTTCTGAATTTTCACTATGCATTTTCATTGAAGTTATTGCACGTGATTTATATGTTCTTCCAGGCAGTAAGTCTTTAAAAAGAACTTGTTTTACATAACTGTCATTAGTTCCAAAAACAAAACTTCCTTTTTGATCTAACGAATTAAAACTATATACATCAATAATTTTTTCATCATTGGATAATCCGACTTCTTGCGATAGATGAGCTCCAGTATCTTTCCACCTACTATCGCTTATTTCATGTACTTGTCTATATACAAGATTTCCCTTATTCGTAAATATGAATAAATGATCTAAGGTATCAACTTCTTTATCAAAAATTGGATAGTCTTCTTCTTTTAAGCCATTATCATTATTGTCAGAAGCTGTATATGATCTGACACTACTGCGTTTAATATATCCATCTTTACTTATCAATACACGAACATTTTCATGTGGAATTATTGCACTTTTATCAATCTCAATATTTTGAACTTCGTCTTCAATCTTTGTTAGGCGTTTGTTACCATACTTTTCCTTAATGGACTCTAATTCTTTTTTTATGACATTCATAAGTGTTGATTCGTCATTTAAAATTTTTGAAAGTTTTTTTATCTGAACATTTAACTCTTTATCTTCTTTTTCTAAATCAGTTACGTCTGTATTAGTTAAACGATAAAGTTGAAGTGAAACTATTGCTTCAGCTTGTTCTTCTGTAAATTCAAATTTCTTTACTAAATTATTTTTTGCGTCACTTTTATTTTGGCTCGCACGAATAGTTTTTATAACATCATCAAGAATGGATAAAGCTTTAATTAATCCTTGTACAATATGAAGACGTTTATTAGCTTTATTTAGATCAAATTTACTTCTACGAATAATTACATCTTTTTGATGTGAGATATATGCTTTAAGAATTTGAATTAAGCCAACTTGTTGTGGTCTCATATCATCAATAGCAACCATATTGAAATTATACGAAATTTGTAAATCAGTATTTTTAAATAAGTAGTTTAAAATACCTTGTGCATCTGTATCTTTTTTTAGTTCTATTACGATTGATAAACCTTTTCTATCTGATTCATCACGAACTTCAGAAATTCCTTCAACCTTTTTTAACACTCTTAATTCGTCTATTTTTTTAACCAACACAGCCTTATTTACTTCGTAAGGAATTTCAGAAACTTCAATCTGACTCTTATGCCCACGTAATGGAACAATTTCAGTTTTAGAACGTAATACAACCTTTCCACGACCAGTTTCATAGGCATTTTTTATTCCGTCCTTACCTTGTAAGATTCCTCCAGTAGGAAAATCTGGGCCTTTAATTATTGACATTAATTCTCCTAGTGAAGCTTCAGGATCGTCAATCAATTTAATAGTTCCATCAATTACCTCTTGTAAGTTATGCGGCGGAATCTCAGTAGCGTAACCAGAAGATATACCTGTTGCTCCATTAACTAATAAATTAGGAAATTTTGCTGGTAACACTGTTGGTTCTTCAGCAGTATCATCAAAATTTAATACCATATCAACTGTTTTTTTATTGATATCTTTTAACATTTCACCAGAAATTTTGCTTAGTCTAGCTTCTGTATAACGCATTGCAGCTGGAGGATCTCCATCCATAGATCCATTATTACCATGCATTTCAATAAGAGGTTCTCTTAACTTCCAATCCTGGCTCAAGCGTACCATCGCTTCATAAATTGAACTGTCACCATGTGGATGAAAGTTACCCATAACATTACCAACAGATTTAGCAGACTTTCTAAATCCTTTGTCAAAAGTATTCCCATCTAGATTCATAGCGTATAGAATACGTCTTTGAACTGGTTTTAGTCCATCTCTAATGTCAGGTAAAGCTCGTTCTTGAATAATATACTTAGAATATCTTCCAAATCTATCGCCCATAATGTCTTCAAGAGATAGTTCTTGTATTCTTTGTTTTTCATTTGTTTTTTCCAAAATTTTCACTCACTTTATATTTCAAGATCTAAAGAAGTCTGTGACGTTTGTTTTAATAAGTCATCAACAACTTCCTCATTTTTTTGTGGTTGATCAGAATTAGTTGTATCTAAAATACTTCCATCTTCTTCCAGAGTAAAACGAACATTATTTTCAATCCATGTTCTTCTAGGTGCAACCTTATCCCCCATCAAAGTAGTAACACGACGTTCCGCTAAAGCAGCATCTTCAATAACAACTTTAATTAAAGTTCTATTATCCGGGTCCATAGTTGTCTCCCAAAGTTGATCAGCATTCATTTCTCCCAACCCTTTAAATCTTTGAAGAGAGTACCCCTTACCGATCGTCTTTGTTGCTTGAGTCAATTCATCATCTGTCCATGCATATTCAATTTTTGTTTTTGCTCCATTGCCTTTTTGTAATTTATATAGAGGTGGAAGAGCAATATAAACTTTACCAGCTTCAACAAGGGGTCTCATATAACGATAAAAAAATGTTAAAAGTAGTGTTTGAATATGCGCTCCATCAGTATCCGCATCAGTCATAATAATAATTTTATCATAGTTACTATCTTCTAATTTAAACTCTGGACCAACACCTGCACCAATTGTATAAATCATGGTATTAATTTCTTCATTTTTGAAAATATCTTCTAGTTTTGCTTTTTGAGTATTTAATACCTTACCTCTTAAAGGTAAAATAGCTTGAAACTTTCTATCTCTGCCTTGTTTAGCAGAGCCACCAGCTGAATCACCCTCTACTAAGTAGAGCTCATTTTTTGCTGAATTCTTTGATTGTGCCGGTGTAAGTTTACCTGATAGTAAACCATCATTTTTTTTCTTACGTTTGTCATTTCTGGTATTTTCACGAGCTTTTCGGGCTGCTTCTCGAGCTTCTCGAGCTTTTATAGCTTTTTTCACTAATGTTTGGGCAAATTCACCGTTTTCCATTAAGAAAAAAGTCATTTGTTCATATATTAAATTATCGACTGCAGACCTTGCTTGAGTCGTTCCAAGTTTACCCTTTGTTTGACCTTCAAACTGCAATAACTCTTCAGGAATTCTCACCGATAATACAGCACTTATACCTTCTCGCACATCTGTACCTTCAAGATTTTTACTATTTTCTTTAAGAAGTCCAACTTTTCTAGCATATTCGTTAAAAGCTTTAGTTAATCCTGATTTCATACCAGCTTCGTGAGTTCCACCATCGCCAGTTCTAACATTATTAACAAAAGAAATAATATTTTCCGAATAACCATCGTTATATTGAGCAGAGAATTCAATCTCTATTTCTTGATTCTCACCTTCAAAATAAATAATGTTACCTAAAGTATCTTTTCCTTCGTTTAGGTATTTTACAAATGATTGGATACCGTCTTCAAAAAGAAATACTTCTTGTTTTTCTTTTCCCGGTCTATTGTCAGTCATGGTAAACTTGACACCTTTAAGCAAAAAAGCCGATTCTCTTATTCTTTCTGCTAAAGTTTCATAATTAAAATTAGTAGTAGAAAAAATTGAACTATCTGGCTTAAAAGAAATAGTTGTTCCATTTGGTTCTTTAGTAGTACCAGTTTTTTTCAAAGTACCTACTGGATGTCCACCATTTTCAAATCTCTCCTCAAAAACTTCCCTATCTCTGACTACTCGAACAGTCATCCATTCAGATAATGCATTGACTACAGAAGAACCAACACCATGCAAGCCACCTGACGTTTTATAATTACTTTCAGAAAATTTTCCACCTGCATGCAACACAGTTAATATAACTTCAATAGTTGGTTTGCCAGAAGCATGCATACCAGTGGGCATTCCTCGACCATAATCTTGAACAGTAATACTGCTATCTGAATTAATTGTTAATTTTATGTCATTTCCAAAACCTGACAAAGCTTCATCAACGGCATTATCAACAATTTCATATACTAAATGATGCAATCCTCTTACATCAGTAGAACCAATATACATTCCTGGTCTTTTTCTAACCGCATCTAATCCTTCAAGAATTTGAATAGACGAATCATCATAAGATGATTTTGAATTTGCCATAATAATAATTCCTTCTTTTACTAAATAATCTTTTTTCAAATCACTCAATATATTCTATAATAAATAAAATACTTTATTTAAGTAAATAAAAATTTATGGTGATTAATTTGAAAATTTTAATAAGTATAATTTTATCATACCTTATTGGTTCATTCCCATCAGCTTACGTAATTGGAAAAATATTCTACAAAAAAAACGTTTTAAAGTTGGGAAGTAAAAATGTAGGTACAACAAATGCATATAGAGTTCTTGGACCCATTCCTGCAACTTTTACAATGATTATTGATATTTTAAAGGGTACTTTAGGATCATTTATTCCTATATTCTTGGGAATAACAGACCATCACTACATGCTTTATATTGGATTTGCTGCTGTTTTAGGACACTGTTTTTCTATTTTTATTAATTTTAAAGGTGGAAAAGCTGTTGCTACAAGTGCAGGAATTTTACTTGCTTTTAATCCAATACTATTTATCTTTACATTCGCAACTTTTTTAATTCTAGTACTTATAACTAGTACCGTTAGTTTATCTAGTTTAACGACTCTGACATTTTTATCAATTGCAAGTTTATTCTATAAAGACTTTATATTTTCGGCTATTGCAATTATTGTTACGATTTTTATATTTATAAGACACAAAGAAAATATTAAAAGACTCATACAAGGTAACGAGAATATTCTTGACTTTGGTTTAGTTCATTATTTAAGAAATAAAAACAGCAAATAGCTGTTTTTTAATATTTCAATTTTTTATGAATAATATTTTTTTCATAGTTTTCTTTTAATTCAGGATCAACTACCCTACTATTTTCTAAAAAATTTACTTCTTCAGTTCCTGACTCCATTGCTCGTTTGTAATACCATTTTTTCCAACGTAAGAATTCTAAATTATCTTCTAAATCATGAATTTTTTGTATTAGTTGGGCTTCATGTTTATCCAAAAAATTATACCTATCATTAAGTGTTGAATCACCTTTCATACATAGTTCCATAAAATCTGCTATTTCTTTTATTGGAATTGCAGATTTTTTCATACAGTCAATTACTTCTAAAAATCCTAAGTCAACATCGTTAAATTTTCTTCTTTGAGCAGAATCTCTTTTTATAAATGGCAATAGTCCCTCTTTTTCATAGTATCTTATAGTTGAAGTTGACATATTGGTCTTTTTTGAAATTTCTCCAATTGAATAATTTTTCATAATTTCTCCTTGACTTAAAGTTAAGTTTAACTGTTATTATACCTTTATTATTCAAAAGGAGAAAAATTAATGAAAAAAGGATTAGTAGTAATTACTGGTGCAAGCTCAGGATTTGGATCTGAAATTGCAAAAATATTTAATAAAGATGGCTATCCACTGCTTTTACTTGGAAGACGTATAGAAAAAATTAAAGAATTACCATTGAATTTTGACAATGTTTTAGTTGAAAAAGTAGATGTGACTGATATTTCAGCTTTTGATTCAGCAATTAAAAAAGCTGAAGAGATTTATGGAAAAACAGACTTACTCGTTAATAATGCTGGAATTATGCTTCTTGGTAACGTAATGGCACAAGATCCAATAGAATGGAAAAATATGCTTGATACCAATGTATTAGGAGTATTAAATGGCACAAAGATTGTCTTAGAAGATATGAAAAATAGACATCATGGAACTATCATAAATATGTCTTCAATTGCTGGATTTAAAGCTTTTGTTAATCATGCGGCATATGTTGCATCTAAATTTGGTGTTCACGGGTTAAGTGAAACTATTCGTCAAGAAGTTTCTGGAAGTGGTGTTAGAATTTCATTAGTTGCTCCAGGCGCAGCCGAAACAGAATTATTAACTCACGTCACAGATCAAAATGCATTATCTGATTATAATGATTGGAAAAAATCAATGGGCGGAATTACGTTAGACCCTGTACATGTTGCTGAGAGTGTAAAATTCATCTATGATATGCCTCAAGAAGTAAATATAAGAGAGATTGATATAGCCGCTACTTTACAAGATGCTTAACAAAAAGAATTAACTGAAATTCAGTTCAGTTAATTCTTTTTTATTTTAAAAATCTTATTAATAATTGATCTACTTCTTTATTTTCATGTAATTTGCTATGCTGAGCATTTTTTCCGACTATCATCTTTTCGGTATATGTTTTTGCATTATTTTTTACCAGATATCGTAAAGACATAGCGGATGCATTGCTTACGGAACCGTCTGAATTTGAACCATCATTTTTATTGCCATAAATATTTAATATATCTACTTGATTCTTGGGATAAGAATATTTTAGTTTTAATAACTTCTTATAATTATCATTCATCCAATTTGGTTTTCCGTCTTTATTTAACTTCATTTTATTAGGCTTGTCGTCTCTTGCCAAAATACCATTAAAAGGTCCTGCTATATCGATTTGTTTTTTTAATATAGGTAAATGACTATTTTTTTCATTATTATTTAAAAGATAAAACATAATTGCCATATTCCCCATTGAATGGCCTACCATATCAAATTTTTCAATATGATATTTATCTTGAAGTTTAACAATTACATTTTTTGTCCAATTACTTAAAGTTTCTGACTTTGAATTTTTATTATCTTCAAATTCAATCTCAACTACTGGTCGATAATCACTTCTATTAAAATTACCTAGCAACTTAACCTTCCCATTTTTTTCAACGTTAGCTCTGATAATTGTCTTGGTAATTCCTGCGTTAACTAGACTATTAGCCATTTGTTTTTCAGCATTGTGGCTGCTACCAAATCCATGAAAAAAGAGTATTGGCTCATATTTACCAGGATTTATTATCTTTTGATTAGTATTTTGTCTAACTATTATCCATCCCAGTAAGAAAATAAAAAGTAATATTACTGAAATTGTTACTGTTCTTAATTTTTTCTTCATATTAAATTTGCCATTCCTTTTAAAAAAACAACATTAACTTCTTTTACAGTGATAATATACTTAGAATTATTTTTCGTCTAACATTTATCTTTATTAAGTGTTAATTTACTTATAAGGAGAATATATCAATGAAATATGACTATTATTTTTTATATAATTTCCTATATAAAAAGTTTGGTCCACAATATTGGTGGCCAGCTGATTCAGAATGGGAAATGATGATTGGTGCTATATTAGTTCAAAATACAAACTGGAAGAATGTCGAAAAATCTCTATCTAACTTAAAAAGAAAAACTAATCTAGAACCACAAGTTATTCTCACATTATCACAAGGCGAACTAATTAAACTCATTAAACCAAGTGGCTTTTATATTAACAAGAGCAAATCTATATTTTCTCTTTTGAGATTCTTTAAGCAATATAATTGGAATATAAGATTAATTAATGAGAAATATATATCAACAAATGAACTAAGAAAAGCACTGCTTAATATCCATGGCATAGGTGACGAAACTGCAGATGTTATACTACTTTATATATTTAATAGACGTGTATTTGTAGCAGATAAATATTCAAGAGTTTTGATATCAGAACTTGAAGGAATTGATTATAAAAAATTAACCTATCAAAAAGTTAAATCTATGATGGAATCAGAACTTAATAATATGAATACCATTCAACTTCAGGAATTTCACGCATTAATTGATGAACACAGTTCTGATTTTTTAAATTCTATTTTAAAAAAATAGCTTGTAATCATAAACATATGATTACAAGCTATTCTTCCTTAATGCTCAATTACTAAACGATTTCTGTCATAGCTCGTTTTACTTACTAAATTTAATTGAATAATTAGCATTAAATTCATCATTTTTATTTTTTAAAATCTTAATAGCATATTTCTCTTCAAAATTACCACTAGTTTCATTAGTATCGGCAATTCCCCACCAAGGTTCAATACAAACAAAATTACCCTTTGTTGGATAAGTTGACCATAATCCAACAAATTCAGCATTATCTGAAGAAATTTCAACTCCATAAGAAGTCTTATCACTTTTTATTGATACAGTATTTGTCCCTTCAAGTTCAAATATTAAAGCATCATCTTTAAATAAATCATGACTTATTAAATATTTGCTTTCACTAGTCTTGAAATGGCTTTTAAGATTTATATTTGATGATTCTAAAGGAATTTTATATCTCTCTTCTTCTGGAGAAAACTCAAAATAGTAATCTTCAAACTTAGTATTATTAGCTAACGGAAGAGTAAAACCAGGATGAGCTCCAATTGAAAAGTACAAGTCTTCATCTTTTGGATTAATGACTTGGTAATTTACAAGAACAGAACGTCCACTTAATGTATAGTTTACGTAAAATTCAAAATTAAACGGATATTTTTTCAATGTTTCACTATTGTTTTTTAAAAGTAACGAAACAAAATTATCATTTTTCACCGAAATATCAAATTTCATATCTCTGGCAAAACCATGCTGTCCCATTTCATACTCATTGTTCCCATAAAAATAATGATTGTTTTTTAACTTACCAACAATTGGAAACAACACAGGAGCATGTCTTTTCCAAACTTTAGGATCAGCTTGCCAAATATATTCAACATTAGTAACAATATCTTTAACACTTACTAGCTCAGCGCCATTAGGATCAATAGTTACTTTAATTTCTTCATTTTGTAAAGTTATTAATTTATCCATTTTATTCACCTATAAAATATATTTAGAAAGATCCTTATCAGCAACGATATCTCCAACTTGATCATCTACATATTTTTGCGTAATTGTGATATCGCCCATTTGCATATCTGGTGCTTCATATAGTATATCTTCTAATAATTTTTCTAAAACTGTATGTAACCTTCTTGCACCTATATTTTCATTTTCACGATTTAATTCATACGCAATTCGCGCAATTTCTTCAATTGCTTCTTTTGTGAAAGTTAATTTTATTCCATCTGTATTAATCAAAGACATGTATTGCTTTACTAATGCATTATTAGGAACGGTTAGAATATTAATAAAATCTTCTTGACTTAGTTCATCAAGTTCAACTCGAATAGGAAATCTTCCTTGTAGTTCTGCAATTAAATCACTTGGTTTACTTTCAGCAAAAGCCCCTGAAGCAATAAATAAAATATGGTCTGTATTAACTGGTCCATATTTAGTATTAACTTGAGAACCTTCTACTATTGGTAAAATGTCTCTTTGTACCCCTTCTCTTGAAACTTCACCACTATTTTTTTTGTTTCCCGCAGCAATCTTATCAAACTCATCAATGAAAATTATTCCCTTATTTTGCACTAAGTCGATTGCATTTTGATAAATCTTATCATGATTTACTATTTTGTTGGATTCTTCTTTTATTAATAATTCACGTGCTTCTTTTACAGGAAGTGTTCTTGATACTTTCTTTTTAGGCATTATGTTATTCAACATAGAGCTCATATCTACTCCCATTGTTCCCATAGTATCATTCATTGGGCCAACCTTAGATGTCTCTTCAAGTTGAACTGTTACTTCCTGATCATTTAAAAGTCCCTTATCTAGTTGTTCTTTAATACTTAGTCGTCTGTTTCTAATCTCATCTGTTACTTCTTCTTGATCGTCATCATTTCCTGGCATTTGTCCGTTAGACAAGTTATTTAACATTTGCATCATATCAGCCATGTTATTTTGACGAGTTTGCTTTTTAACACCCGGAGCAAGAATTTTAACTAATTTTTTATCAGCTTCTTTAATAGCATCATTCCGTACCAGTTTAAATTCTTCTTTTTCTTCCATTTGTACAGCAACATCAGTTAAATCTCTAATCATAGATTCAACATCCCTACCTACATATCCTACTTCTGTGAATTTTGTTGCTTCAATCTTTATAAAAGGAGCTTTCACTATTTTGGCTAATCTTCTAGCAATTTCAGTCTTACCAACACCTGTAGGACCTATCATCATTAAATTTTTAGGCGTAATATCTTGTTGCTGATTGGTTGGTAATTGTGTTCTTCTGTAACGATTATATAAAGCAATGGCAACAGATTTTTTTGCATCTTGTTGTCCAATAATATATTCATCTAAATCAGAAACTATTTGTTTAGGAGTTTTTTGTTCGTTCATCTTATCCACCTTAAAATTTATCGGTAATTATATTTTGATTTGTATAAACATCAATGCTAGAAGCAATATTTATAGCTTCTTTAGCAATTTCTTCAGCAGTCATTTCCTTGCTGTGTCTTATCATAGCAGTTGCTGCTGCTTGTGCAAAATTACCACCTGAACCTATTGCAATAACATCTTCATCTGGTTCAATAACTTCACCATTACCAGAAATCAATAAAATATTATCTTCATCCATTGCAATTAATAAAGCCTCAAGCTTTTGTAAGGTTGGATCCTTACGCCAGTCTTGAGCTAACTCAACTGCAGCTCTTTTTAAATTTCCAGAATAACTTTTTAATTTTTCCTCAAACCACTCTTGAAGGGTGAAAGCATCTGCTACTCCTCCTGCAAAACCAATTATTACGTTATCATCATAGATACGACGAACTTTTTGAGCTGTACCTTTCATAATAAATTTTTCGCTCATTGTAACTTGTCCATCACCAGCTATAGCTGTTTTACCATTATTTTTTACTGCACATATTGTTGTCATAATACTTCTCCTTTTTTAAGATCTTGGGAAGAAATTCCTATAATCTTTTTGTAAATGTTCCATTGTTACGTGTGTATATATCTGTGTTGTTGATAAACTACTATGCCCTAAAAGTTCTTGAACAGTTCTTAAGTCAGCACCATTATCAAGCATATGAGTTGCAAAAGTATGACGCAACATATGCGGATGAATATCAGCGGTTAAACTAGTCTTTTTTATTAATTCATCTAGTACATACTCAATTCCTCTAGAAGTAAGTTGTTTACCTTTATTATTGACTAATAAAAACTTATCATCTTCATCTACAGTTTTAAGTAATTTTTTTCTACCATCATTTAAATATATCTTCAAAGCTTTTTTGGCATATTCGCCAAATGGAACATATCTATCCTTATTACCTTTACCATGAACCAAAATGACATTCATGCTCATATCAATTTGTGGCAATGTCAAATTAGACAGCTCACTCACACGCATACCTGTACCATATAATAATTCTAAAATAACAGAGTTTCTTTGTGCAAGTGGTTTTGTTCCCTTAACAGTATTAAATAAAATATCAATTTCTTTTTGATAAAAAAATCTTGGTAATTTACGACCTTTTCTTTTTAACTGAACCAGATCAAATGGATCATTAGTTATTTTATTATTTCTTTGAAGATATTTAAAAAAAGAACGCAGTGAAGAAATTCTTCTTTGAATTGTATCAATAGAATAGTTTTTTTTGTCCATATATTCTAAATAAGCATCGATATCAATATTATTAACTTCACCTAACTGAGTAAACTCACCTTGGTTTTTTAAAAAAACAATAAATTTATTTATATCCTCACCATAAGCTTTAATAGTCTGTTTCGAATAATTTCTATCGACTGTTAAATACTTCAGATACTCATTAATTAATTTCTCTATCAATAAAAAAACCTCCGATTACATGATAGATTACCACAAGTAAACGAAGGTGACACAAAATATTTTATTTTTGAACAGTTTCTTCATAATCACCATTTGGACATACAACTTGGCGACCACCTTTAACTTTCTTTTCAACTAAATAATGACCATCTTTTGGACAGTCCCTCCCAACGGGCTTATTCCAATCAACAAAATCACAATCTGGATATCTTGAACAACCATAAAATATTCTATTGCGTTTTGATTTGCGTTCTATAACTTGCCCTTCATGACATTTAGGACAAATTACACCTATTTCTTTTGTAATTGCCAATGTATTACGACAATCAGGAAAACGACTACATGCATAAAATTTGCCATAACGCCCCATCTTAATAACCATAGGAGCACCACAAACTTCACAATCAATTCCTGCAGGTTCATCTTTTATCTGAACTTTTTCAATTTCCTTTTCTGCAACATTTAGCTCTTTTTCAAAAGGTTTGTAATATTCATCAACAACTTTTACCCAATTTTCATCACCAATTTCAATTTCATCAAGCTGATCTTCAAGCTTAGCTGTAAATTCAATATTAACAATATCAGGGAAATATTCTTCTATTAATGAATCTACTATCTCGCCAAGTTCTGTTGGCTCAAAACTTTTACCATTAAGTTTTACGTAATATCTTCTTTGTATTGTGTCAATTGTTGGTGCATATGTTGAGGGACGACCAACACCGTTTTCCTCTAGTGCTTTAACTAAAGAAGCTTCAGAGTATCTAGCTGGTGGTTGTGTGAAATGTTGTTCTGGGTTTGTTTTATTTAGTGAAACAAGATCTCCAGTTTTTAAATTTGGAAGCTTCTTATTTTTTTCTTTATCTTCATTTGTAGATTTATAAACTCTTTGATAACCATCAAATTTTAATTGAGACCCATTTGCTCTAAACTGAACTCCATTTTGTTCTATAGTTGCCGTTACTGTATCTAAAACAGCTGGTGTCATCTGACTAGCAACAAATCTTGACC
This sequence comes from Daquilactobacillus linshuiensis, assembly GCF_052828685.1. Taxonomy (NCBI): domain Bacteria; kingdom Bacillati; phylum Bacillota; class Bacilli; order Lactobacillales; family Lactobacillaceae; genus Daquilactobacillus; species Daquilactobacillus linshuiensis. The sequence continues at coordinate 716,625 of NZ_CM128255.1, forward strand.
AAATTAAGTTATATAAACGAAATTGATCTTTACTCAAGTATTCTTCTACAGATTCAGGGGTTCTAAACACTGAAGATGGACGTATAGCCTCATGGGCATCTTGAGCACCTTCTTGATTTTTTACTTTTCTTACTTTATGAGAAGAATATTTTTCACCGTATTCATCGACAATAAAACTTGCTGCATCAGCTTTAGCAACAGAAGAGATACGCTTAGAATCAGTACGCATATATGTAATTAATCCAACTGTTCCTTCACCCTTACCAAGTTTTATACCTTCATAAAGTTGTTGAGCTAACATCATTGTTTTTCGCGTTTTGAAATTAAGCTTACGATTAGCTTCTTGTTGAAGAGAACTTGTTGTAAAAGGATCTGCGGCTGATCTTCGTCTTTCCTTTTTTTGCACATCAGATATTTCAAAATTCTTTTTCTTATCTATTTTTTTAAGAATTTTTTGAACTGCGTCATTATTATCTAAAGAAGACTTTTTACCTTTTTCACCGTATAATTTTGCTTCAAATTTAGATTTTCCATGAGTGAATTGAGCATCCACTGTCCAGTATTCTTCGGGGGTGAATTTTTTAATTTCTTTTTCACGATCTATTACAAGTTTTAATGCAATTGACTGAACTCGTCCTGCACTAAGACCTTTTTTTACTTTTTGCCATAATATAGGACTGATTGAATATCCAACAAGTCTGTCTAAAATTCTTCTAGCTTGTTGAGCGTCAACAAGATCCATATTTATATCTCTAGGTTCCTTAAAGGCCTGCTTAACTGTATCTTTAGTTATTTCATTAAAGACCACACGATTTTTACCTTTAGGATCTAAATCAAGTAAATGTGAAACATGCCAAGCTATTGCTTCACCCTCTCTATCAGGATCGGCTGCAAGAAAAACTTTTTTAGCTTTTTTAGCTTCTTTTTTCAAATCCTTAATTACAGGACCTTTTCCTCTTATAGAAATATATTTGGGCTCGTAATTATTCTCTACATCAACACCCATTTGACTTTTTGGAAGGTCTCTAACATGTCCAATACTTGCAATAACATGATAGTTTCTTCCTAAATATTTTTCGATAGTTTTAGCCTTTGCTGGAGACTCTACAATAACAAGATTTTTTGCTGGCACAATTTTCCTCTTTCATAATTAAGAAATTCAAACTTTAGCAATAATAAAATAGGAAATAAACTTTTGTCAAATTTTAAATTAAAAAATATTAATATTTATATCAACAATACATTAGCTCCATCTCGAATTAATTCATTTGTTCCTTCTGATAATGGACTACTAATTGAACCTGGTAATGCATAGACATTACGATTATTTTCAAGTGCTAAACTTGCAGTTATCAAAGAACCGCTTTTTTTCTTTGCCTCTGTAATAACTAAATTATCCGACAAACCTGCGATTATTCTATTTCTTTGCACAAAATTATATGGCTTAGTTTTATGATTTGGCGGATATTCACTTAAAACTAACCCCATATTCTGAATTTTTTGTTTTAAGTCTTCATTAGATTTAGGATAACAATCATTAATTCCTGTGCCCATAACCGCAATTGTCGCTAGGTGATTCTTGATTGCACTCTTATGTGCCATGGAGTCTACCCCTTTTGCCATCCCGCTTACTATAACCTTATTTTTCTTAATGTTTTGACAAATTTTTTCAATTGAAACAGCACTGTAATTTGATCCATCTCGAGCTCCCACGATCCCAATACAATCATTCTTTATTAAATTAATATTTCCATAATAAAATAAAACAGCAGGTGGATTATAGATTTCCCTTAATTTTTCTGGGTACTCTTCATCTAAAAAGGTAATAATATTTACATTCAAGTTATCAAAATTTTGATAATTTGAATTATTAATTATTTTTGAAAATTTAGCTGGATATGTTTTAGATACAAAATCTAAGTTAAATTTATCCATTTTTAAAAGCTTTAGTAAATCTTTATTTGACAATACTTCAGTTACAGCAATTTTTAAGAATAATTTATTCAAAATAAAAACCTCCACGTATAAATTACGTAAAGGAATAATTAAACCATTTGTTTTATCGGTGCAAAAGTTTTTCTGTGTATTGGACAAACACCCAATTTTTCTAATCCAATTAAATGATTCTTTGTCCCATATCCGACATTTCTAGCAAAATCATAACCAGGATAAATTTTGTCATACATATTCATTATGTCATCACGAATTTCTTTTGCAACAATACTTGCAGCAGCAATACTTATACTATTTGCATCACCCTTTATTATCTTTTTTTGAGGTATATTTACTGGAATGGTCATTGCGTCAACTAATAAATAAGTCGGCGTAATATTTAAATCCTCAACAGCTGATTTCATAATTAATTCAGTTGCATGATATATATTTTCTTTATCAATTAAATCCTGATTTCCAATACCAATTGAAATATCTAAAGCCTGCTGGCAAATATCTTGGTATAATTTTCGTCTTTTTTTATCAGATAATTGTTTTGAGTCATTTACTTCTATCAAAGTATTATTCTCAGGCAATATTACAGCAGCGGTAACAACAGGACCTGCTAACGGACCACGACCAACTTCGTCTACACCTGCAACAATATTTCCTTGATTCCAAAGAAAATTTTCATATTTTTTTCTCTCAAGAAATTTTTGTTCTAATAACTTTTTCTTTTCTATTTTTTTATAATAGCCATTTAAGGCGTTTTGAACCCCTTTACGTTCATCTTGCTTTAATTGGAATAATATATCATCTGAAACACTAGAATTGCTTAAAAGTGTTTTTATTTCTTTAATTGATTGCATTTTCAACCTCATCAACTTGGTCTAATGTATATCTTCCTAAAACTCCTTTTCGAATATCCATCATTATCTTTTCAGACATTCTATCAAAGTCGTCTTTCATACCTGATTTTTTAGTCAAAAACAATAATAATTCAGGATTTTCATAACCTAAGTTCTCATCTGATAAGTTGTATACTTTTTTTAATTTATCAGGATAATATTTTTTAAAATAGTCTAAAGCAAACAAAGCAACATCATCAGCATGAAAAATACTATCTTTTATAGCTCCAGTTAAAGCTAATTTTAATCCAATTTTTTCATCTTCAATTTTTGGCCAAAGAATACCTGGAGTATCAATAATATCAAAATCAAATTTTGTTTTAATCCAATTTTGATTTTTAGTTACTCCCGGTTTATTTCCAGTTACTGCAATATTTTTCCCTGCAAACCTGTTCAAAATAGTTGATTTGCCAACGTTAGGTATTCCAATACACATCGCTTTTATACGATAATTCTTAACTCCAGCTTTTTGATATTTTTCAACTTTTTGTGCTACTTCTTTTTTTATGTTGTTAATTAAATTATTCATATTATTTGAATGTTTTGAATCTACAATATACGTATTGATTCCCTTAGATTCAAAATAATCTTGCCATTTTTTTGAAGAAGTCGAATCGGCTAAATCGGATTTATTTAAAATGATTACTCGTTTTTTGTTATTAATTATCGAATCTAACATTGGATTTCTTGAAGAAAAAGGAATTCTTGCATCAACAATTTCAATTACAACATCAACTAGCTTTAGTCTATCTTGTACTTGGTTTTTTGCCTTATTCATATGTCCAGGGTACCACTGTAATGCCATAAATATTTCTCCTATTTCAAATCCAGAGCACGCTTATATACCGTGTCATTTTCTTTTAAATTTTTAGCCAATGAATATAACATTGTTTCTTTTGTTTTTTTAGTTAATTGCCCATCTTGATTTAAATTATTATCTTTTTGATATTGTTTAATTTTATTAACAGTTTCTTGGTCAAAAATTCCTGTGATTTGCACTTTATAACCTAATTTATTTAATACTTCTTGGGCAAATTTTATATCTTTATTCTTATCTCCAAGTTTGTATGTCTTATAATCCTTAAATCCAGTTTCATTGGTTATTCCATCGGATTTTACTTCAATAGTTGGTTTTATCCCTTTATGATGAATCCAATTATTTTTTGGAGTTAGCCATTTTGAAGAAGTAAATTTCACTTCAGAACTTGCATCTACAGGAACAACAGATTGAACAATTCCTTTGCCAAAAGTTTTTGTTCCAATAATTGGAGTTCCGTTATTTTCATTTAAAGCTGCCGTAAATACTTCGGCAGCACTTGCAGTATTTGAATCCACTAACAAATTAACAGTCTTTTTAAATTTAAATCCACCATTATATGTGCTTTTTGCTTTGTAGATTACTTTTTTGCCTGATCTATCTTGAGTTGATACAATTTTATCTCCATTTTTAACAAACATACTTGCCGCCCTAACAGCTTGATCCAACTCACCACCAGGATTGGAACGTAGATCAATTATAACTCTTTTAACCTTTTTACTATCTAATTTAACTAAGGCATTTTTCAAATCTTTTGCGGTATTATCAGAAAATTCACTAATTTGAATATAACCAATATTCTTATTTTTAGAATCCACATTATAGTTAACTGAAGTAACAATTAGTTTTTCACGAACTATATCTTTTTTAAACTCTTCATTTCCTCTTTTAATTGAAAGAGTAACCTTAGTTCCTGTTTTTCCTTTAATATATTTGGAAGTTTCATCCAAGGTCATTGATTTTGTTGATTTATTATCAATTTTTTCAATAATATCATTTGCTTTAATTCCCGCTTTTTTTGCTGGAGAATCATTAACAACTGAATCAACAATAATTTGATTCTTACTTGAAGTTACAACAACTCCAATTCCTGACACATTACCAGAAATATTATTATTAAACGATTCCATCTGGCTAGAATCAATGTATTGAGTGTAAGGATCATTAAGAGAACTCAACATCCCGTTAATTCCACTATTAATTAATTTTTCTGAATTTACTTTTTTATAATATCCGCTATTTATATCATTATAAACGGTTATGAATCTCTGAACATTTTGTGCATTTAAGGAATTAACGCTTGATAAACTTCTAAATATTATCGTTCCATATGCTGATCCAAAACCGATGATAAATGCACTTATAATTGAAATGACTAAAACTATTGTATTAAATCTTTTTTTCATAATTATTCCTATCTTGTATTTTTTTCTATATACATACGATATACTTCATCAAAAATATCCATACTAGGTAAATAAGAGCCATTTAACTCTAAATATTCCGATATCTCAGAATACTCTTCGGCTTGTTTAGGAAATGTTAAATCATAAAAAGCTGAATTTGCAAAATGTGAGATTTCATCTTTTCCATCCGGATTTCGTAATGTCATTAAATACTGATAAAAACTTCTAATCATTGTTATTTTCCTTTTTTAAAAACTTCGACTTTAATTACATCATTTTTTAAATCTAATTGTCTAACCTTAAATGAATACCCCGACTCAGTTTTGAACTTTGTTAATTGTAAATTAATTGTTCTTTTTTTACTATTAAGTTTAACCCAATCAGGCAAATGATAAGTGTTTTCAATATAATTCATTACAAAATTTATAGGTATCGAAAGACTTCCAACTTTTAACTTCTTAGTCTCTAAAATAATATCACCATTTTCACTACGGTAAGGATTCATTATTAATGTAAATTTGATTTTAGATCCAATAAATTTAACTTTCCCAGTTACTTCAGCATGCTTTTTATTTAATACAAGTTGGTATTTAATATCATCATTGTTTAAAAACTGATCGATATAATCCGCTGCCATTTTATTAGCCTGCTTTTTATTCAAGGTAACTAAAAAAGCTGATTTATCCATCTTATTAGCTGTTTTAACTTTTGCATTTGATTCTTCAGGATTCATAATTTTAAATCCTAAAAATGCTCCAATTATAAATATTAATGAAATTAAAATTATAAAACTAATTTTCCACCAATTTCTTTTTTTCATAAATCTCCTATTTCTTTAACCAGTCATCTTTATTTTTAATCATTTGAGAATATAGCTGATTGGTAATTAACTTATATCCTTCGTCATTTGGATGAAAATGATCTTTATTGTACAAATAAGGATTTTGTTCTTCTCCTTGTTTATCTGTTACTTTCTTTTTTGGATTAGTTAACAGTGAGTCTATATCTACAAAATAAACCTTATAGTTTTCTGTTGCTGTTTGCTTTGATAAACCATTCCAATTTTTAACTGCAGTATTCATATATTTTACTTCTTTTAAACTTACTCCGAAAGGATTATAAATACTAATCAAATATATTGGTGCTCTGGAATTATTTCTTCTGATATTTTCAATCAATGTATTCAAATTTTGTTCAAACTTATCAGTACCGTTCACCACTTCATTCTTGGTTAATTTCAATCCATATTTTTTTAATATATGCATTAAATCATTTCCACCAACGGTTAACGTTATTATGTCAGCATTTTTTAAGCTTTTCTGTAAATTTTTATCAGTTATTATTCTCTTATCAATCTGTGTACTAGTCTCACCACTAACGCCAAAATTTTTTGTATTAACATTAATATTATCCTTTTTTTCTATTTTTTTCTTTATAAGGTTCACATATCCGCCATTATTAGTTGAATCTCCTACCCCGTGTGTTAAAGAATCACCAACTCCAACTAAAGTTATATTTTTTTTAGCTTTTATCTCAGTTTTTATTTTAACGGGAATATTTCGTTGTTGAACATTCAAATAATAAAATCCGCCCGTCAAAATAACTAAGATAAAAGTAACTATAAGTAATATTTTTTTCATTAACTTCTCCATATAAAAAAAGTAGATGATTATCATCTACTCTATTTAATAAAAAATAATTGCAAACGCTCCAACTCCTGTATGAGTTGAAATAATAGGACTAGTTGTTCTAATTTCAACTTCTACATTTGGTGCAACTTTTTCAATTTTTTCTTTTACTTCTTGACAGTAATCTTTTGCATCACAATCGGAAATTCCAATAAATTTAATGTCTTTATTGTTTTTTATTCGTTCAATAATTGTCTCTACATATTTATCTATTGTTTTTCGTCCACGACCTCTTTTTACAATACTTAGTTTTCCATTTGCCACTTCTAAAGCCAAGTTAATGTTTAAAACCGTAGAAATTGTTGCTGCAAACCTACCAAGACGACCACCACGTAAAATATTTTCAATAGTAACAACACCTAAACGCAGCTCTGTTTTATCGCGTATTTCTTTGATAGCTACCAATATTTCTTCTACGTCTTTGTTTTCATTAGCCAATTGTGCGGCTTTTAAAACTTGGAAAGTTAATCCCCAATCTGTGAACTGACTATCAACAACAATGATATCTCCTTCAGTCATTTCTGCAGCTTGTCGTGCAGCATTTACAGTACCACTTATATCTTCTAGCATGTGAATAGATATAATTTTAGTTTCTGGATCTTCGTTTAAAATTTCTTCATATACACTAGTGAAACTACCTATAGGTGGTTGTGAAGTTGTTGGTAATTGCTTTGATGATTTCATTTTTTCAATAAATTCATCACGAGTAATATCAACACCATCTATAAACTGCTTGCCATCAATAACAATATCTAAAGGAACCACTTTAATGTTATTATTTTTAATTTCATCATTGCTTAATTGAGCTGATGAGTCTGTTACAATACGTACTTTAGCCATTTGACTAAGCCCAACTTTCTTTTTCAATATATAATTTGATTATATCAAAATTAAATTAATTTTCATATGAATCTCTTTATTTATGTCGATAAATTTCAAAAGTATGTGCCCATTTATTTTTTTCGTCTTTAATTCCATCTTTTTTTGATACTAGTTCAAATTTATCCCATGGTAAATCAACCATATAAGTATCGCCTTCAAATTCATGATCAATTCTTGTTACATAAAGGGTGTCTACTACATCTTTAAATATATTAAATATTTGAGAACCACCGATTATATCGTACTCCTTATCTTTCAAGAATTTTAATTCTTTTGGATCATTAATAACAGTAACTCCTGGATACGAGAAGTCTTTATTTCTTGTAATAACGATATTTTCTCTACCTGGTAATGGACCATTAGGAAAACTCTCAAATGTCTTTCTTCCCATAATAATAGGATGACCCATTGTTGCTTTTTTAAAACTCTTCATGTCATCTGGTAACTTCCACGGTAAGCTACCATTTTTTCCGATTAAATGATTTTTATCTTCTGCCCACATAAAAGTAATCATAATTTGTTCCTCTCTAAACTGCCACAGGTGCCTTAATTGCACCATCTGGGTTATAATCAACAATTTGTATATCATCAATACCTAATTCAAAAATACTCTTATCTGTATCATTAATTTTAAGTTTAGGCCCAACTTTTGGATTTCTAGATAATTGTTCTTTAATTTGTTCAAAATGATTTGTATAGATATGAGCATCACCAAGTGTATGAACAAATTCCCCAACTTCCAAATTTGCTTCACGAGCAATCAAATGAGTGAGTAGCGCGTAACTTGCAATATTAAAAGGAACCCCTAAAAATACATCCCCACTTCTTTGATATAACTGACATGATAATTTTCCATCATTTACATAAAATTGAAACATTGTATGACAAGGAGGCAATGCCATTGTCGGGATGTCCTCTGGATTCCAAGCACTAACAATCATTCTACGTGAATCAGGTGTTCTTTTAATTTGATCTATAACATTTTTGATCTGATCTATAAAACCACCATCACGTTTTTGCCAATGTCGCCATTGACTGCCGTATACATTTCCTAAGTCTCCCCATTTTTCAGCAAATTCATCATTTTCTAAAATTTGATTACAAAATAAACTCTTTTGTTCTTTATATAAACTATTAAACTCAGGATCACTTAGACTCCTATGTCCAAAGTCACTCATATCTGGACCATTATATTCAGGACTTTCAACATATTTCTTAAATGCCCATTCATCCCAGATATGATTGTTATGTTGAAGTAAATATTTAATATTGGTATCCCCATGCAAGAACCAAAGTAGCTCACTTTTTATAAGTCCAAAAGGAACCTTTTTTGTTGTTAACAGCGGAAAAGATTCCTGCAAATTAAATCGCATTTGATATCCAAAAACACTTTTAGTACCTGTATTAGTTCGGTCAGTCTTGTCATTTCCGTTTTCCATAATATATTTAGCTAATTGCAAATACTGATCTTCATTCATCCTCTATTCTCCCAATTCACTAAGTTCAGCCCAACGGTCCATTAATTCTTCTGATTCTTTTGTTTTTTGTTCTAACTCCGCTTGATACCCCATTAAGTCCTGATAATCAGCACTTTCATCTAATAATAATTCATTTAGCTCAGAAATTCTATTATCTAACTTCTCAATCTTTGGTTCTAATTCATTTAATTCAATTTTTTCCGCATAGGTTAATTTTCGCTTACTATCATCATTTTTTTTCTTGGCATTTACGGCAGATTTTTTTTCGTTGTTTATTTTTTGCTCTTGAGAATTTTCTAAATATGTCGAATAATCTCCTAAATATTCAGTAATTATACCGTTTCCTTCAAATACCAATAATTTTTGAGAAATTTTATCTAAAAAGTATCTATCATGTGATACAGCTATTACAGTACCACTAAAACTTAAAATATAGTCTTCTAAAATTGTTAAGGTTTTTATATCAAGATTATTAGTTGGTTCATCGAGCAACAAAACGTTTGGCTGCCTAATTAGAATTGATAATAAAAATAGTCGTCTTTTCTCACCGCCAGAAAGTTCTCTAATAAATGCACCTTGTAGTCTATTATCAAACTGAAAGGTTTCTAGTAGTGAGGATGCGGTTAGTTTTCTTCCATCTTCGGTTTGAATATTTTGACCAATCGACTCTAAATATGAAATAACTCTTTTATCAGGGTCCATATTCTCACTGTACTGAGTATAAAAACCAATTCTTACTGTTTGACCAACTTCTAAAATTCCTGAATCAAGAGCTATTCTTTCATCCAATATATTTAAAAATGAAGTTTTACCAGCCCCATTTTTTCCAACAATACCAATACGTTCTTTTTTATTTATTAAATATGAAAAGTCCTTTAATATATTTTTCTTATCAATTTTTAAATTAGCATTTTTTATATTAAAAACATCATTACCCAGTCTAGTCTTAGCTATATTAATTTCCATATCTTTTTGTAACTGAGGTTGGCTTTTAAGTTCATCTTTTAGTTCACTAAATCTATTTTGTCTTGCCTGTTGTTTAGTACCTCTTGCGTGGACTCCTGCTTTCATCCATTCTAATTCTTGTTTATATAATTTTTGCTTATGTCCTAAAGTAGCTGCTTGAATTTCTTCATTTTTTGATTTTGTTGCAAATATTTCTCATAATTTCCTGAATATTCGGTTAATTTTTCAAACTCTATTTCAAATATTCTTGTAGCAACTTGATTCAAAAAATATCTATCATGAGTTACAAAGATTACAGCATTTTTTAATCTAGTTAAATATGTTTCAAGCCATTTAATAGCTTGATAATCTAAATGGTTAGTTGGTTCATCTAATATCAACAGATCAGTTTCAGTTATTAGTGCTTGGGCTAATGCGACTCTTCGTTGTTGACCACCTGAAAGATTTTTTATTTTTTTATCAAATTCTGTAATTCCTAATTTAGTCAAAATGGTTTTGACATCTGTGTCTATTTCCCAACCATTTTTATTATTCATTTGTTCTTGTAAATCAAATAAACGTTTTTTTAACTTCTCATTATTTATATCATTGTTATATTCTTCAAGAGTTTTTTCATAATTATTAACCAGCTTAAATACGTCATCATCTCCATCTAAAACAGCTTCAAAAACTGTCTTTTCTAAATCCAATTCTGGTTGTTGTTTAAGATATGTAATTTTATACTCTTTTGGAGTTTTTATTTCTCCACCACTTAACTCATTAGAATCAACTAGGGAATTAAGTAAGGAACTCTTACCAGAACCATTCAATCCTACTAAACCAATCTTATCTCCTTCATTAATTAAAAAATTTGCTCCATGAAAAAGAGTTCTATCACCAACATTTTTTGATAAATTTTCTGCTATAAATGTTTTCAACTTGTATAACTCCAAACTTGTTTATTAGTTTATATTATACAAGTTGGAATACATTAAAAAAAGCCGACATAGTCGACTTTTTAAATTCTATCTGCGTATTTATCAAAAACGTTTGCTTTAGCATCAATAACGATATAAAGATTACCATTTTTCTTGGATACAGCACTAGTTTGATAAATGTTATCTAATCCTTCAGAATCTTTTGCTTTATATGGGAAATAGATTTGTTTTGAATCTCCCTCATCATCAAAAACAAGGTCACATTTTTCGATATCTTGATAACTCATAACACGATCAAACATCCCTGCTGCAGTTGTAACCGTAATAGTATCATTATCTTTCAAGTAATCAGCCTCTTTTAAAATTTCAATTTTGAAACTCTTACAAGGATTGATTTCTTGCATTTTTCCACCATTAATTCGTCCATAACTTGTTGTAACACGAGCTAACCAAACATCACTCATTTCTTTATGATTTACAGTCCAAGTGTCACCATTTCTAAAATAAAATTTTATTTCCTTAAAAACGCGATTACTTTCCATAAAAAATACTTCCTTTCTGAAATTGCTTACATTGTAATAATATCACAAATTATATGACTTTTTTACAATAATCTAACAATTCATTTGAATCATTTTTTATTTCATTATGAACCACTTTTTTTTCAATATCTCTTAAAACTTTTCCTAACTTAGGACCAGGGGTTATATTTAACTTCTCAATTAATACTCTCCCATCAATTGCTAACTCATGCTTATCACGTATTGGTAAGGATTTATAAATTTTAAGTATTTTTTCATTTTCAAATTTAATATTTCTTAATTCACAAATATTTTCAACATCATCAATAAAATCATCTCCAACTAAATAAAAATTCCAAGGATCATATTTTTTTGATGCAATTACTGATGTTAACAAATTAATTTTAGAAACATCATTTTTAACTTGATTAGACTCTTTCCATTTACTTAGGAACGAATTTGTATTTGTTATTTGTAATAATTGTGTAATTAAAGACCAGGCAGTTCTAGTATTATTAATCTTTATATCTTTTAATAAGAGTAATTTTTTTAAATTATCTTTTTTATCATCAAAAAATGGACAATATTTATATAGATTAGAGTCTATATAAAACTCAAGTCCTTTTTTCCAATTATCAGACAACATCATTTTTACAAATTCTGTATTAATTCTCTCAATTGAAATTTTTAAAAGTAAATTAGCATTTTCAACAATTGCTTTTTTTGTATTTATTTCAATATCAAAATTTAATTGACTAGAAAATCTTACAGCTCGCATCATTCTCAATGCGTCTTCATTAAACCTATCATGAGCTTTTCCGACAGCTTTTAAAGTTTTATTTTTTAAATCGTCTAATCCATTAAATTCGTCAATTATTTCTCCTGTAGGTGAAATTGCTAACGCATTTATAGTAAAATCTCTTCTTTTTAAATCATCTTTTAATGAACGAACAAAGGTAACTTCGTCAGGTCTTCTATAATCTTGATATCCAGTTTCTGTTCTAAAAGTTGTAATTTCATAAGGAGTGGATTTTTCCATAACTGTTACAGTACCATGTTCGATTCCCGTATCAATAGTTCTTGAAAAAATTTTTTTAATTTCATCTGGATACGCACTAGTTGCAATATCTACATCATGAATTGGAAGATTTAATAAATAATCTCTGACACTTCCTCCAACAAAATATGCTTCATATCCCGCTTCTTGAATTTTCTCTAATATATGTAGTGAACTTTTAAATATTTCTGGCCATTCTTTAATTTTCATTGCGTATCCTTAATCATCAAATATTGTTCTCATATAGTCATCATCTGGAACTAGTTTTAAATACTTATTCAAAGCATCTTTTGCCGTCGTTAAATCTACAGAATCACGTAATATCAATACTAAGTCTTTCAAGAAATCTGGATTGTCTTGCAGGTCATTATAAGCTAATAAAATATTTTTTCTAGCTTCGTTGATATCATCAATCTCTCGATTAGCTTTAGCTAAATTCCAGAATAGATATGGATCATCACTATCAGTTTCATTACCACTATTAATTATACTAATAGCTTGTTCATAATCTCCAAATTCAATATAATAATCACTTATTATTTTTTTTAATTCGTTAGGTTCTTCAACTTTATTAATGCCACTTATTGATTGTTCTATTGCATCTTTTAAAAATTTTGTCTTTTTAGCTGACTTGATCAATATTCTATACAAATCTAAATTATATTCGTTAAATTTTAATCCACTAACAGCTGTACGATAAGATTCTTCGTATTTATTTTGATCATACAATACATTCGCTAACAAATAATATGCCGGCGCATAGTCATGGTTTAAATCTATTAATTCATTTAATGTTTTTTGAGCATTATTTAAATCATTTGTCTGATAATATAAACTACCTTTTTTATATAAAATATCTTCATTAAGCAATAATCGATTAATATCATTATATTCAATAATTGCTTCTTCAAACTTTCCAGTACCAGCTAATGAATCACCTAGTCTTTCGTGAATTGAAATACCTGAAAGTTCACTAATATCATTGTCTAATAATAATTCATACAAATTAATAGCTTTTTCAAAATTTCCCTGAGCAAAATATAGTTCAGCTAAAGCAAACTTAATTACATCCTCATCAGGATATAGTCTAATTGCTTCTAAAAGTTTTTGCTCACTTACTTCATACATACCCATTGATTGATATACATCAGCTGAAGTTAACAAAGCCTCAGCGTATGCGTAAGAGTCAGGATTAATAACTGATAAGTAATCAATTGCCGCATCATTATTACCATCAGAAACTGCAATCTCAGCAAGTCTAGTGCGTAGTTCATCTGCATCAGGATTTTTTTCTAAAAGATCTTCAAATATTTCTTTAGCCTGAACAGACTGACCCATTTCAAGTAAGTTATCTCCTAAATTGAATAGAGTATCATCGTCATCATTTTCAATAGCTTTTTTAATTAGTTCATTAGCTTTATCAATATCGCCATTATAAAACTCATCCAACGCATCTTGTGAATAGCTCATATATAAACCTCTTTACTCTTACTTATTAAAACAATAGTTATTATAACAAAAAAAAGACAATCAACTAGGTTGATTGTCTTAATAATTAAATTAATTATTTAACAGCATCTTTCAAAGCTTTACCGGGTTTGAATGCTGGAACTTTGCTTGCTGGAATTTTGATTTCTGCACCAGTTTGAGGGTTACGACCCTTACGTGCAGCACGTTGACGTACTTCAAAATTACCAAAGCCGATTAATTGAACTTTTTCACCATCAGCAAGTTTTTCTTGGATTGCACTAAATACAGCGTCTACTGCTGCAGTAGCATCTTTTTTTGTGATTCCTGTTTTACTAGCAACACTATCAATAAGTTCTGCTTTATTAGCCATAATATAAAAACCTCCAGAATATTTATATTGTTCAAAACAATATTTTTTCGAGCAATGATAATGGCATATCATTATCCCAATGAATAAATTACCATACAAAACCTTGTCAGGACAAGCATAATCTTAATAAAATACATTTTTTCTTTTAAAAAGTCATTTTTTAAAAATTATTTTTTGTTATTTTCTCATTCTAGCAATTATTTTTATTGGAGTTCCAGTGAAATCAAATGATTCTCTAAGCTGATTTATTAAAAATCTTTCATATGAAAAATGTAATAATTCAGGGTCATTTACAAAAACAACAAAAGTAGGAGGTGAAACTGCAACCTGAGTCATATAATAAATTCTTAATCTCTTACCATTGATAATCGGTGTCGGTGCAATAGATGTTGCTTGTAACAAAATATCATTTAACAATGATGATTGAATTCTCATTTCGCGATTATCAGCAACTTGTTGAACTAATTCAGGTATTTTATCCAATCGTTGATTCTTAATTGCAGAAGTAAAGATAATAGGAGCATATGAAAGATATTGAAATTCATTTCTAATTTTATCTTCGAAGTCTTTCATAGTTTTATTATCTTTTTTTAAAGTATCCCACTTATTAACTACAATAATTACTCCTCTGCCGGCATCATGCGCATATCCAGCTACGTGTTTATCTTGTTCTCTAATACCTTCTTCAGCATTTAAAACTACACAAACAACATCAGATCTATCAATAGCTCTCAAAGCTCTTAAAACAGAATATTTCTCAGTATTCTCATAAACTTTACCCTTTTTACGAATTCCTGCAGTATCTATCATCGTAAATTCTTGATCCAATGAATCACTGAAAAATTTTGTATCTATAGAATCTCGAGTTGTTCCTTCAACATTAGAAACAATTACACGATTATCGCCAAGAATAGCGTTTACCAAAGAAGATTTACCAACATTAGGTCTACCAATAAAACTGAATTTTATTGAGTCATCAACAATTTCTTCGGTATTGCTAGGAAATTCTTTTACAATATTATCTAATAAATCACCAATACCTGTACCTTGAACACCTGATACGGGGTTTGGATCTCCAAATCCTAAAGTATAAAAATCATAAATATCTTGTCTTTGCTCTGGATTATCGGCTTTATTAACAGCTAAAACAACCGGTTTATTAGTTTTATAAAGAATCTTAGCAACATCTTCGTCCTCTTTTGTTACACCTGTTCTTCCATCAGTAATAAACACTATGATGTCAGCTTCTTGCATAGCAATTTCTGCTTGTTGCTTGATTTGTTCTGACAATGTTTCATTACTTATTTCGATACCACCGGTATCAATTAATCTAAATTCTTTACCCAACCAAAATGCACGTGAATAAATTCTATCACGTGTAACGCCAGGTGTATCCTCAACTATTGAAAGACGTTCATTTATTATTCTATTAAAAATAGTCGATTTTCCAACATTGGGACGACCTACTAAAGCTACTACGGGAACTACCATTTACTTCATCCTTTAACTACAAAAAAGCTGGTACATTCCAGCTTTTTATTATTATTTATCGTTATTAACCACATCTGCCATGTTAAATCCATGGCTTTCCTCAGGAATTTCAAAATCTTCAGCTTCTTGAATTTCTTCCTTATTTGGATTTTCAACCAATTGCTTAATTGAAAGACCAAGTCGTTTTTTTTCGCTATCAATATTGATAACTTTTACTTTTACTTCTTCACCCACTTTTAATACATCCGCAGGTACTTTTATGTGATTCCAAGAAATTTCGGAAATATGTACTAATCCCTCTACACTTGGCATTACTTCAACGAATGCACCAAAGTCGGTTAGTTTTTTAACAATACCATCTAAAGTATCACCAACACTAACTTCTTCTTTTAATTTATCCCATGGACCAGGTTGTAAAGCCTTAATAGAAAGTGATAATTTATCCTTTTCTTTATCAAGAGTTAAAACTTTAACATTTACCTTTTCACCGACTTTTAATACATCAGAAGGTTGATCAATATGATTATATGAAATTTCAGAAATATGCACTAAACCGTCAATTCCACCTACATCAATAAATGCACCAAAATTAGTTAATCTTCTTACAGTTCCTTGAATTTCATCACCAGGAAGAATTTTGCTATAAATTGATTCTTTAGCTGCAACTTTTTCTTCTTCCTCTATTATTCTATGATTCAAAACTAGTCGATTTTTTGACTTATCTACTTCTGAAATTTCAACTTTTAGAGTTTTACCAAGATAAGGAGCTAAATCTCTTACAAAATTAGTAGATATTAATGATGCCGGAATAAATCCACGAACACCCTTTATATCAACTAATAGTCCATTCTTAACGACTTGAGAAACAGTTACATCAAAACGAGCATTATTATCAAAATCACTTTGCAAATCTTCCCAAACCTTTTGAGCCTCAATACGTTTTTTTGATAGCAAAAAGCTTCCATTTGATTTATTAGGATTTAAACGTGAAACAACAATTAACTCAAGTTTTTCTCCACGCTGTAGTTCTTTTCTTAAATCAATATCACGATCATTTGAAAATTCTTTTGCTGTAAGAATCCCTTCAACACCAGAAGCATCAATACCTATAATTGCTTCTTTATCATCAACTGTCAAAACTTCACCAGTAACTTTATCGCCAATCTCAACCTTGCCAAAATTATCAAGAGCAGATAAAAGCTCTTGATTCATATCATTTGAAGAATTTGTCATAACCTACACCTCTTTTGCATTCTGTATTAATAGTAATTGAAATTGAAATTAAAAACTAGTATTTTACTTCTTTTTTATTATATTTATCACTTTTTCAACGACTTCTTCAATAGATATACCTGTCGTATCAAGCTCTATAGCATCATCTGCTTTTTTTAATGGTGAAACACTTCTATGTGAATCTTTATAATCTCTTTGTTGAATTTCGTCTTCTAATTTTTGAAGTGAAACTTCAATACCTTTGGACTCATACTCTTTAAATCTTCGTACTGCACGTTCATGAACACTGGCAATCATAAATATCTTCACTTCCGCATTAGGTAACACAGTTGTTCCAATGTCTCGCCCATCCATCACTACATTTCCTTCTTCGGCTATTCTTCTTTGTTCATTCACAAGTTGCTCACGTACTTTTTTTAAAGCTGAAACTTCAGAAACATTATTTGTAATATCCACTGAACGAATGTCATTTGATATATCTTGATCATTTAAAAAAACTTTTTGTCCGTCAGAATCATTTTTAAAACTAATCTTATACTTACTCATTAAGTTTAGAATTTCAGATTCATTACTATAGTCTACATTATTCATTTTCGCCATTAAAGTTACTGAGCGATACATTGCTCCAGTATCACAGTATATAAACCCAAGTTCTTTTGCCACTAACTTGGCAATTGTACTTTTACCAGCTGAAGCCGGTCCATCAATTGCAATTTGCATATATTATAACCACCTATATTTTAAAAATAAAAAAGAGTGAATTTCTTCACTCTTTATTTTACCTTATTTTACCTTTATGCGCATTCCCGGTTGTAAAACAGTTCCCGGTTGTAATCCATTCAAAGCATAAAGTTCATCAGTTGTCATATTATGATTATATGCTATACGAAATGGGTTATCACCTGCTGCAACAGTATAGTATCCACTGTCTGCTTGAGAAGTTGAATTTGCTGACTGATTTTGATTTTGCTGTACAGCATTTGCAGCTTGATCATTTTGTGTAGTAGAAGCAGCAGAATTATTAGCGTTATTTGCTGATTCTCCATTTGAATTTGCATCACTAGTATTATTATTGTCAGAAGAATCGTTACTTTCTTTCTTTGTGTTAGACTTTTTGCTTGAAGAAGTTTTTTTCTTGTCTGATGATTTCTTTGTCTTTTTTTCTTTGTTTGAAGACGACGTATCAGTATTTTTCGCAACTTGAGTTGAAGTTGTTTGATTGTTTGGATTTGAATTACGTCCACTCATAACCCAATTAAAGACAGGAATAAACATTAAAATAATTAAAGCAGCAAATAAAACTATTACTAAGTTTTTAACTCCACGCTTTTTTTTATTTTTTGCAACTCGTGATGGCTTACCTTGTTCATCCAAATCATCTTCAAATTGCTTGTTCCATGGTTTATCTCCAACAAGTGGTCCTTGATTTGAAATTGTAGTATTAATCTTTTCTAAGTCTTCTTTAGACACAGATCCATTTAAACCAGACACAGAATCTGGAAGTTGATCATTTAAATTAGAATCATTTTTTTCAGTCAATTTAGGATCCTCCTTATAATATCCTTAAATACTAACATAAAGATATTAAGAAAACTTTAAATAGTTATAAAGAAATTCTATTGAAAATTTTTACGTTTTAAAAAACTAGCTAAGCGAACGTATATAATCCAACTCACACCTGTAACTAATACTCCTTTGATTAAGTTAAAAGGAACAATAATAGTTAATACGTACTTAAGTAATGACATATTTATCTTCATATTAATTAAAGCCATGTATAAAGGCATTAGTATGAAATAATTGATTAATGAAGCTACAATCGTTAACGAAATAATACTGATTATTATTTTAAACAATCTACTTTTACTTTTAATAAGAACCATTGGTAACATAATTGCTACACTACCAAAAAAACCAGCCATATTCCCTATTAGTCCAATGACACCTGAACCTTTTATTAACCAATTTACGATGGTTCTTACAAAAGCAATCAAAGTTCCTGCGAGTGGTCCAAATGTAATTCCTCCAATAATAGTAATTACATCACTAAAATCCACTTTCAAAAATGGAGCAGTAGGTAATACAGGAAACTCAAAAAACATTATTAATGTTGCTAATGCTGCTAAAACTGCAATGTAGATCACAGTTCTTGTACTTAAAGATCTTTTTTTCATAATAATTCACCAACTTTCCGCTGGTTTTCATTAAAAAAAACTTGTTTTTTAGCATACACAAAAAACAAGCCTTTTCTGCCTGTTTTCTTCCATCTAGACTCTAACTATCGGCTTTGGAATTTAACCAAATCAACCATTTCTGGGTCGCGGGCTATACCGCCGGTCGGGAATCACACCCTGCCCTGAAAACCAACTATTATTTTTTATTTTTAAGAAGTAAATTTACTTCTGTAGTACCTAAATCACGATACTCTCCAGATGTCATTCCGTCAAGCGATAAGAATCCATATCTCTCTCGTGACAATTTATCAACTTTAAATCCTATCTTATCAAACATATCCTTGACTTGATGATTGTGTCCCTCGTGAATTGTAATACGTACAATTGCTTTATTCTTCAACCTGTCTTCTGACAGAATTTTTACTTTTGCTGGTGAGGTTTTATAATCTTTTATTTTTAATCCACCTTTTTCAAGTTTAGCTAAATCTTCTCGTTTGGGGATGGCATTTAATTTTGCAATATAAGTTTTATCAATCTTATAACGGGGATGCATTAATCTATTAGCAAATTCTCCATCGTTAGTTAATAACAATAGTCCAGATGTATCGTAATCAAGTCTTCCTACAGGATATAGTCGTTCATTAACATCTTTAATGTAATCAGTAACAACTTTTCTACCTTTTTCGTCCTTTACAGAAGAAATCACTCCTCTTGGTTTATAAAACAAAATATATCTTTTTTGTTCTTTATGAATTAACTTATCATTAACCTTTATTTTATCTGAACTTGATACTTTAACACCTAATTCAGTGACAGTTTCACCGTTTACTTGTACTAAACCATTTTTAATCATTTCTTCAGATTTTCTTCTAGAGGCAATACCTGCATTAGCCATTACTTTTTGTAACCGTTGTTTTTCAGTCATTGTTTTCCTCATTTTCTAAACGTTCAAATTTGCTATAAAACAAATCCAAATTACCATCTTTATCCAATTCAGAATCTTTAAATTCCTCAATATCTGGCAATTCATTTAAATTTTTTAATCCAAAATAATCTAAAAATTGTTCAGTGGTTCCATATAAAATTGGCTTACCAGGAACATTTTTTCTACCGTTTTCCTTTATCAGCTGCCGAACCATTAATGTTTGTATCGTTCCTGAGCTTTGTACACCACGTATTTCGTCGATCTCAACTCTTGTAATTGGTTGTTTATAGGCAATAATTGATAGTATCTCTAATGCAGCTTGACTCAAAGTAGTTGATAGTCCGCTTTTAAAATATCTATTTAATAATGATCCCAATTCGGGTTTAGTTACTAATTTATAAATATCTTCATGCTGATTAATTATTAATCCACTTTTTTCATCATTAAGCAAAACATCTTTAAGTTCTTCCAAATTTTGGCGCAGTGCTGACTTAGAAATTTCTAAAAGTTCAGCCATTATACCAAGGTCTAACCCTTGATCCCCACTTGTATATAAAAGTGCCATTATTTCAGCTCGATACTGCATTTGAGTCTCCTCTTAAAATAACTAATAAATCTTCTTTAAATGATTCTTGATAACATTTTACTTCTTTACTTTTCATTAATTCTAAGGTCGCCATAAACGTGGTAATTACTTCATCAATTGAATTTTTATTTTTTAATAAATCTTTAAACGAACTTTTTTTACTTGAGTTTTTTTTCAACCTATCAATAATATTAAATTGTGCTTCTTCAATTGATAACGATTCATTTTCAACTGTTTCAGTGATTGGTCGTCTTTTCCTTTGTCTTTTTAAAATATCAGACATTGTTAAAGCTAAATCACTAGCTAATACAGCATTAGGCTTTAAAAAAGGCTTGATATCATCTTTTGGAACACTAATTTCTTTTGAAAAAGATAATCTTCTTCCAGTTTCTCTATCTTCAAAATACTGACTGACTTTTTTAAAAGTCTGATATGTTAACAATTGAGCAACCAAATCATCACGAGGATCACTTATTTCCTCTAAGTCTTCTTCTTCATAAGACTTTTTTGGCAAAAGTAATTTGCTCTTAATTGACATCAAAGTTGAAGCCATAACCAAATAGTCACCAGCAATATCTAGTTGCAATTGTTTCATATTATTTAAAAAATTAATATATTGGCTTGTTATTTCCGCAATTGGAATATCATAAATATCAATTTTTGATTGTTTAATTAAATGCAATAACAAATCTAATGGCCCTTCAAAATCAGTCAATACAATGTTAAGCTCTTCCATTATTTTTACTTTCCTGTATTTTTTTGTCTCTTTTCCAATTATTTACCATTCGTGATAATTCAACCGAAGATAAGACATGCTTTTTTTTATTTAAATTTTGTAAATCATTAAAAATATTATAAAAATTTTTTCTAGTCCTATAAGCAGGATTAAGGCAAATATATCTCACATAAATATAATTCTCACCTAAATCTGTTGCAATAAGTCCTACAAAATCTGTTTCTGGTCGACGCTTATACAAATATAACTGATGATTATCCGTTTGGAATAAATTAATCTCATTACTTAAAAAATCTACATCTTTTAACTCTTTTCGATACGACATGAATCCCATAGTAATTTTTTTATATTCTTCGCTATAAGGTACTAACATAATTACTCCTTACGATCTTGGATGAGACTTATTATACACGTCTCTAAGTCTTTGCTTAGTTATATGCGTGTAAATCTGTGTGGTAGAAATATCTGAGTGTCCTAGTAACTCTTGTACAACTCTTAAATCTGCCCCATTTTCTAGTAGATGAGTAGCAAAAGAATGCCTTAAAGTATGCGGTGTAACGTTTTTATCAATTCCAACTTGTAACACGTAAGATTTGATTAATCGCCAAATAGATTGTCTTGTTAATCTTTTTCCGCGAAAATTTAAAAAAATAAAGTCTACATTACCATATTTTTCAACTTGTGTTTTACGTACTTCTCGAATATATCTTGTAATCCACTTGGCAGCGGTATCACCTATTGGAATTAATCTTTCTTTATCACCTTTACCTATTGTTTTAATTAAGCCAATATCAAGATGAATATCATCCATTTTTAAATTTATTAGTTCAGAAACTCGTAATCCTGTTGCGTACATTGTTTCAAAAATTGCACGATCTCTTATTCCTAAAGGTTTACCGACATCTGGAGCTTCTATTAAATCATCAACTTCTTGCATTGAAAGAGCAACAGGCAAATGCACGCCTTTTTTTGGTGAGTCCATGTCAACCATGGGATCTGAACTTATTAAGTGTCCTCTCATCAACCATTGATAAAATTTTCTTAAAGACGAAAACATTCTTAGAATTGTATTTTTAGATTTTTTTTCTGCTTGAAGTTTAGAAAAAAAACTAATTATTAAATTACGTTCTTCAGGAAATAAATTTATTTTTTCTTCCATCAAAAAATCAATAAATTCGACAATGTCTTGATGGTATGAATTAATGGTATTTCTTGATAATCCCCTATCTAATCTCAAAAAACGCGAATAGTCATTAGCCGTATCTAACATTTCCGAATACTTCAATAACATTCACCTCATTAAATTAATCTTCCTTAATCAAAATGGTATATCCATCTTCTTGCTTAATATACCTATTTTTTAATAGATTCCCAATTGCGCGTTTAAAACTAGACTTGCTTATACCAAAATAATCCATAATTTCTTCTGGTGTACTCTTATCCGTATAAGGAATTTTTTTGTCATTAGCACGTTTCAAAACAGCCAAAATCATTTGAGCATCATCACTTATTTCCTCATAAGCAAAAGGCTTCATAGAAACATTATAACGATAATGACTTGTTCCAACTGTTCTACCCTTTATACGTTGACCAATTCGCAAAGTACCAATAGCTTCACTTGGATGAATAAATCCTAAATAAAAATCATCTGTTAAAACAAAACTACCAGATGCTCTATTAGCTATAATTTGTCCTTCTACAAATCTATTTTTATCATTTTCTGGTGCAGTCCTAACTAATTGATCAACTAAATCTATATCAGCAAGTTTGCCCCACATACGATTTTTATTATCATTAATAATTTTCAAAATTAAAATATCGTCTTTTTTAGGCCACTCATATTTATCAAGAGGCAAATCATCCAAAGAAACTACAATGTCTTTATCTGGCAAACCGATGTCAACAAAAACACCCAAGTCCCTTCTTACATCGACTACAGCCCCTTTACCATACATTCCTATCTGCACATCAGGAATCTTTGCTGTCATAATATTTTTATGATTTTTATTTTCATAAATAAAACCAGAAACTTTATCTTCTTTATGTAAATCCTTCTTTAATTCATCTTTTTTTAGTTCAAAAGTTAGGCCAGCTACTTGTACAAAATAACTATCATCATTTTGATCAATAACTGTACCTTCATAAACCGTTCCATAATTAATATCTACCATAATTCTCCTATTTAACTCCTATAGTTGCTAGAACTGAAACAATAACATACGTTAAACCACCTGCAATAACAGGTCCTGCTGCAACTCCTTTAAATAAAACTACCCCTACTATTGTACCAAATACCAATGCAACAGTAACCTCTGGTTGATTAAAAAGTAAATTAATTCCATACCTAGATAAAACTGCAACTAATATTCCACAAATAATAGCAACAATCCCTATAGGAGTTTTTAAAGCTTTAATTAAATCCATGAATTGTATTTTACCAATCGCAATTGGTATTAATATCGTAATTGAAATTATTGTAATACCAAGATTCATTCCCTGCTTAGTAGCTAAATCAAAAATTTGTTTTGAATCAGGCAATAATTTTATTAACAGCACAACAATTGTCGCAATCATTAAAGGTTGATTCTTAGCTAAAAAAGAGATTACTAATATTCCCAGTAAAAACAGCCAGCTTTCCATTTATTACTCCTTTAAAAAAAGCTGAGAATAAAATTCTCAGCTTTTTAATTTATTTCAATTATATATTAAAGTGTGTTAGATGCACCACGATAAATTGATCCGCGGCGAGTATCTACTGTAATTGTATCACCATCATTAATTGAAGATGTAGCACCTTCAGCACCAACAACAACTGGAATTCCCATAGCAATACCAATTACTGCAGCATGTGATGTTAAACCACCAGCCTCAACAACAAGAGCAGATGCCTTTTCAATAGCAGGTAGATAGTCTTTATCTGTAGTTGTAGTAACTAAAATATCACCTTTTTTAACTTTGTCAGCAGCTTCTTTAGCAGACTTAGCAATTACTGCATTACCAACAACAGTTTCATCACCAACACCTTGACCACTTACAAGTTGAGAACCGATACGGATAACACGCATCAAGTTAGTTGTTCCACTTTCACCAACTGGAACACCAGCAACAACAAGAATCAAGTCACCTTCATCAGCAAATCCAAGATCTTGAGCCTTACTTGTTGCTAGTTCAAACATATCATCAGTATTTGAAGGACGTTCAGCAATAACAGGATGTACACCCCAGTTTACTGTTAAACCGCGTTGTGTTTTTTCATCGAAAGTTATAGCTAAAATATCAGTACTTGGACGATATTTTGAAATCATTCTTGCAGTATAACCTGAGTTAGTAGCAGTAACAATTGCTTTAACTTTTAATTCCTCTGCAGTTCTTACAACTGATTCACCAATTGATTCAGTAATGTTTGAACCTTTGTATTCTTCAAATCTTTGTAGAGCAAGTGTGTTGTCACCTTGTTCCATTTGTTCTTGAGTTCTTTCATCAATACGAGCCATTGTAGCAACTGATTCTACTGGGTAATCTCCGTTAGCACTTTCACCAGAAAGCATAGTTGCATCTGTTCCATCCATAACGGCATTAGCAACATCAGTTACTTCAGCACGTGTAGGGCGTGGGTTATCTTGCATTGAATCAAGCATTTGTGTAGCTGTAATTACAGGTTTTCCAAGAGCATTACATTTCTTGATTAAATCTTTTTGCACAAAAGGAACATTTTCAAATGGTATTTCAACACCCATGTCACCACGAGCAATCATCAATCCATCAGAAACTTTTAAGATGTCATCAATGTTGTCAATTCCTTCTTGTGATTCAATCTTAGGGAAGATTTGAACGTTTGTTGCGCCTTTTTCTTCAAGAATTTCACGAATATCTAGTACATCTTTTGGTTTACGAACAAATGATGCAGCAATAAAGTTAATATTTTGTTCACAACCAAAGCGAATATCATCGGCATCTTTTTCAGTAATACCTGGTAGACGAATTTCAACACCTGGAGCATTAACACCTTTTTTAGAACCAATAACACCTGGGTTTTGTACTTCTGTAACTAATTCTTTATTAGCTTCATCTTTTTCAATGATTTTTAGTCCAACTTCACCATCATCAATAAGAACTGTTCCACCAACATGAGTGTCATCAAACAATCCAGGATATGTTACAGCAATTTTTTCTGGAGTTCCTTTAATTGAATCATCCATAGAAATACGCAAAGTATCTCCTGCTTTAACTTCAAACTTACCAGTTTCTTGTTCAGTTGTACGAATTTCAGCACCTTTTGTATCAAGCATGAAACCTACAGTTTTGCCAGTAATCTTTTCAGCTTCACGAACATTAGCCATTCTTCCAGCATGTTCTTCATGATCACCATGTGAAAAGTTGAAACGGAAAACATTTGCTCCTGATTCAATTAACTTAACAACAATATCAACCGTATTACTTGCAGGTCCTAATGTACTAACAATTTTTGTTCTTTTCATGTATTAAATCTCCCTATTATTTATTAGCGACTCATTGATTCATTTAGTTCAAATAATGACATATCTGGATTATGTTTACCATCAAATAAATCAAGCATATTGTGATATGTTAATTTATTTTCAAGCATTCCAACGGCAATTCCACCCTTACCTTCAAGAAGTAAGTCAACAGCATAAGCTCCCATTTTACTTGCTAAAACACGATCTCTTGCAGTTGGTGCACCACCACGTTGAATATGTCCTAAGACGGTACTTCTAACTGAAAAATCACCATACTCTGAAAGTTTTTCTGCAAATTCATCAGCATGCATAACACCTTCAGCGAGAACGATAATAATATGTTTCTTACCTTTCTCACGAGCAATTTTAATTTTTGAGGCAATAGATTCGATATCAAAATCATGCTCCGGAACAACAATCTGTTCAACTCCACCAGCAACACCTGCCCACAAGGCAATGTCTCCAGCCCCACGTCCCATAACTTCCACTACGAAAGTTCTAGCGTGTGAACTAGCTGTATCACGAATTTTATCAATTGCTTCAACTGCTGTTGTTACAGCTGTATCAAATCCAATTGTAAAATCAGTGTATGGAATATCATTATCAATTGTTCCTGGTAATCCAACAGCATTAAATCCGTGCTCTGTTAATCTTAAAGCACCGTGATATGAACCATCACCACCAATAACAACTAAAGCTTCAATACCGAACTTTTTAAGTTGTTCAATTCCTTTAAGTTGCCCTTCTACTTGAGCAAACTCAGGATAACGAGCAGAATATAGAAAAGTTCCACCTCGTGAAATTCTATCAGAAACAGTTTTAGCTGTCATTGGAAAAATATCTCCAGCAACCAATCCAGCATAACCGTAGTTAATGCCATAAACTTCCAAACCTTTATCAATGGCGTGACGCGTCACGGCACGAATAGCAGCATTCATACCCGGTGCATCTCCACCACTTGTTAAAATACCAATTCGCTTCATTTTTCACACTCCTGTATGAGATAACTAAATAACATTCTTAAAAAGAATACCATTTTTTATTAGTTTATTGTAGAGTTGAAAACGTTTTAAATTAAAAAAGTTTAATTTGTTTTATAAAAAATATTTTTAACACCATATCTCTTAACCAAAATAGACTTCAATTCGTTAGAAAAATTAACGGAATTTTCATTTTTAAAAAGAATTTTTTGATCAGTTTTAGGATAGAAAACTAAGACATTTTTATTACCCTTAAAACTATTTAAAACTCTCTTCAATTCCAATCTTTCTTCAGGAGTATCAATATCTTCGGGTACCTTTATATATAAAGTATCACTTAAATCATTGCTTTTTTTATTAGCTTTTGATATTTCACTTACTACAAAGTTCAAATTATTTTTTTTATCTCTTGATAACTTACCACTTACTTCAATTATGTTTTTTTCAACCAGTAACTCTGAATATTTTTTAAATGCTTCAGGAAAAATTGTCAATGAAATTTCACCAGACTCATCTTCACCATCGGCAAAAGCCATCTGATCGCCACGTTTAGTTCGAATAGTTTTTATTCTTTTAATATAAAAAACAATTTTTGAATTAATATTTTCTTTTAATTTATTGATATATTCAAAACTATTGTCTCTAAAACTTTCTGCCGGATGTCCCGAAACATAAGTCCCCAGATACTGAATTTCTTGATTCAATTTTTCAGAATCACTATAATCACTAACTTCATGTTTTTTTGGACTCAACACATCAAAGAGTGACACATTATTGCCAGATAATTGAATACTTTCAATTAAGTCTCTTGAATCAAGCAATAGAGCTTTTTTATTCTTATTAAAACTGCTAAAAGCACCACCTAAAATAAGTGGATTTATATTATCTTCTTTTACAAAATTAGAATCTATTCTTTGCAGAAAGTTTTCCATGTCAGAAAATTTTCCATTTTTTCTAATTTCAAGTATATGTTTTGCAAAATCTCTTCTGACACCTTTAATACAAGAAATTCCAAATTGAATAGTTTCATTACCATTTTTAAATAAATAACCAGATTGATTTATATCAGGAGGCAATATTTTTATTTTTCTTGACTTAGCGTCTTGAACATAACTTCTAATCTTAGTATCGTTATTCATATTTGAATTCAATAACGCTGTAAAAAATGCAGCTGGAAAATGAACTTTTATATAAGCTAACCAAAAAGCAATCTTGCTGTAAGCAACTGAATGTGATTTATTAAATCCATAATTAGCGAATTTTTCAATATAGTCATATACAATAATTGCTGTTTCTTTAGGGTGTCCATTAGCAATTGAACCCTTAATAAATTTATTTCTCAAAGAGTCCATTTCTTCTTTATGTTTTTTCGCCATAGCTCTTCTTAAGCTATCAGCCTCTGCAAGAGTAAATCCTGCTAACTCTGAAGCAACTTGCATAACTTGCTCTTGATAAACAAGTACTCCATAGGTCGATTTTAAAATTTTCTTCAGAGATTCATCAGGATAATTAACGGGTTCAGTTCCATTTTTTCTTGCAACAAAAGTATCAATATTTTGCATTGGTCCTGGTCTATACAAAGCATTTGTAGCAACAATATCATCAAAACTGTCCGGATGTATCTTTTTTAATACATTCCTTATTCCATTAGACTCAAATTGAAAAACTCCATCAGTATCCCCAAGCTGAAACAATTTTAAAGTTGCTTCATCGTTCAAATTGATTTTTTCAGGTATTAGCTTCTTTCTAACCTGTTTTGAAACATTATTAACTGCATTACCCAAGATAGTAAGATTTCTTAAACCTAGAAAATCCATTTTAAGTAGCCCTAAATTTTCAACATTATCTTTAGTTTGCTGAGTTAGTGCAACATTATCTGACCCCATTCTAATCGCAACAGTATCTGTAAGTTCTCCCTTACTTAAAACTATTCCAGCAGCATGTGTCGAAAAATGCCTTGGTAATCCTTCTATTTGAAGTGCAGTCTCATATAAAAGCTTATTTATTTCATTTTTATTAACTAACTGTCTAAAAGCATCTGATTCTTTATAAGATGTTTTTAAATCAATTTTTAAAACATTGGGAACCGCTTTTGACCATTTATCCATTTCTCTTTGAGTTTGATTAAGAACACGACCAACATCTCTCAAAGCCATCTTAGAAGCTAAAGTTCCAAAAGTTATGATTTGAGCCATGTGACTTGCACCATATCTTTTTTGCATATATAACACTAACTCATCACGTCTTGTATCAGGTATATCCAAATCAATGTCAGGCATATTAATCCGTTCAGGATTCAAAAATCTCTCAAAAAGCAAATCATATTTGATAGGGTCAACATCAGTTATCCTTAGAGCATAAGCAACTAGAGAACCTGCTGCAGAACCACGTCCAGGGCCTGTAATAATATTATTTTCATGTGCATATTTAATAACATCCCAAACAATCAAAAAATAATCAGAAAAGCCCATTTTTTCAATAATACTTAATTCATGTAACGCTCTTTTTTTATACGACTCTGGAACATTTCCGTTGAATCTTTTCTTTAATCCATATACAACTAATTGTTGTAAGTATTTTTCAGAAGAAACTTCATTGGGAGTTGTAAATTTAGGAAGTTCAGCTTGTTTAAACTCAATTTCTAAGTTACATTCATCTGCAATATTTTGAGTATTTTCACTTATGTAAGTAAGGCTCAAATCTTCATAAATATTTTCCAACTGTTCTGCATTCTTTAAATAAAAATCTCCTAATTCATTAGCATATTCAGTGGGATTTTCTATTATTTGTCCTTCATCAATTGACTGTAAAATTTTAGTTACAAAGGCTTGGTTTGTATCTATATATTCGATATTTTCTGTAAAAACTGGTTTAACATTAAATTTATTACTAATTTCTAGTAATTTTCCAATATCATTTTTTAATATTCCATTTGTTGATATCCCAATATATAAACTATTTTCATCTACAAAAGAATTTAATTTTGAAAAAAATAAATCGATTTTTTCATTATCACCAATTTGTAAAATTTCAGAACCTGAAGCTGAAGTAATAAAGAACAAACCATTCAGCCACGATGATATGTCGCTTAAGTTTATTAATTCTTCACTCATTAAAATCTTTGAAGATATTTTTAACAGATTTTTATATCCTTTATCATTTTTGGCAAGTAATACATTACGATAAACATCTTGATCATTGATTAAACCTTTTGTTTCAATTGTTAATCCAATTATTGGCTTAATCCCTTGCTTCTTTGCATATTTATAAAAATCTATACTTCCATACAAATTATTCAAATCAGTCAAAGCAATTGAGGTATATCCCCTTTTTTTTGCTGTATCAACTAATTGATTAATACGTGTGGGACTCTTTAGCAAACTGTAGCTACTAAATGTTTGTAATTGTGTTTGCATGAAGAGACCTCCTTTTTTGTGTTATATAAATTATAACAAAGTGAAAAAAAACTAACAGGATTCTTGATTTAATTTTTTTAAATGTGATAAACTACTCTAGAAAGCGAAAGAAGGATAAATACGATGAAATATATAATGGTATTATTTTGGTCAGCCGTTTTAGGTCAGGTAGCTGGGTTTATTGGTTCAGCTCTTACAAATGCAGAATTCGATTCAATGAAGAGCTTAATTATAAGTCTAATCTTTGGATTAATTATTGCAATTATTCCACCAATATTAGATAGTTCATCACCAAAACCAAGTCAAAAAAAATAAAGAATCAAAAAAAGACCGGTAATTCACTACCGGTCTTTTTAAATATATCTAATTTTCTTTAAAATATTTTTTGCTTTCATATATTGAGAATCATCAGGATAAAGATTTTTACGATAATATTCTAAAACCTCATCTGGTAAATGCACTTCTTTTAATTCATTAATATCCATATCGATAATCCATTGGTTAATTCCTAATTCTGGAACTGGATCAATGTCGTAATTAGACTCTTCATATAATGAAATCTCATTTACTGCTGAAACAACTTCAAATATTGATTTTTTAAACTGAATTCCGGAACGAATTAAACCACCTATTTTTTCAAGATTATTCAATTTTTCTTGATAATCTTCTTCGGTTATATTAAGTACTAATTCCTGTAACTGACTTAAATCATCAATTACCCAGCCAATATTATTTTCAATAACATAATTAGCAAGTCCCATTCTTGACCACACTATTACTGGAATTTCAGCGGCTAAATACATTGAAAATTTATGTGGGGTATTTAGGATTTCATATAGTCCTTTTCCTCCCACGACATTAGGATATTTCAAAGAGTCCCAAACTAATCCGTAAGAACCTTTCAGTGACATTATTATTGCATCAGGATCAAATTTACCTTTTATGTCACCATTTTTGTGTTTATCTAAAAATACTTTTATTCCACCTTCACCACTTGAACCACCGTAAATATTAAAGTTCAATTTGGGAGAATTATTCATTAATTCATCTAAACTTCTATTTTTTTCAAAACTACCTGCAAATATAACTGTATTTGATTTTTTTCTTCTATCAGGAATCATGGGTGTTTTATACCCATGTGGACCTGAAACAACAATTGGACCCTTAAATCCAATATCGTGTCTTAATTTAACAGCCATATTTTCTGTCGGTACAATTAATGCATCATATTTATTTAATGCTATGAATGTTAAATAATAGTTAAATGGAACATTAATTTCTTGGTTTTTCCAATCTTGTTTATTATTTTTTTCATTTTTAATGAAAAAAACTTTTTAAATGCATATAAATAAAGGAATTTGAAAATTTTACAAAATTGTTACATTTATTTAGATCTTATTTTTCAAATAAAAAAGGAATCTCTAATGAGATTCCCATACATTAATTAAGCATTTGCTTTATCTGAAACTACTTGGTTTCCTTTGTAAAAACCTTTTGGTGAAACGTGATGACTTACACGATATTCTCCAGTAGTTGCGTCGAATTGAACGTTTGGTGTGTTCAACTTGATATGTCCACGACGTTGACGTTTCTTTTGTTTTGATGTTTTTCTTGCTGGTACAGCCATATTTAAATACTCCTTTTAAATTCACATATTGTTTAACTAACTCTTACAATAATACTATCACATCTCTAAAGTAGCAAGGGGAAATTACTTATTTTCAATAGTATTTTCAACTTTTTTTATTTTTTTGTCATCTGCTGGTATTTTTTTGTCTTCTTTTTTTATATTCTTATTTCCAAATGAAAATAGATATGAAGTAATTGCTCCTAATATAAAAGTAACAATTATTAAAATAATTAATGGCAAATTAACTTTAGTAAATAAAAAATTAATTGTAACTGCTTCAGTATTCATCACTGAAAATATTACTACGATTAAGATTAATAAGATTGATAAAAAGAACTTTGCTTGTTTTTTTGTCATTATTTATACCTCCTTATTTCAGATCTCCAAAGTGGCTCGTTATATAATCTCCAATATGTGGTGCTACTTTAGTCAACACACTTGCAACTGCCATTATTTTTGGTTTGTTTATTTCTCTTTTTCTTTTGCCGAATGAATTAACTATTTCTATTGCTAAACTGTCGGGCTCTAAAAAAATAATTTTTGAAATAGGAGTTTCTTTTAACCTATTAATATATTTTCCTGATGGATCAGCAGCAGTAAAGAAATTGGTATTAACTGGTCCTGGATTAATTGTTGTTACATATACGTTCAATGGTTGTAATTCTAATCTTAAACCGTCAGAGAATGCAATTACTGCTGCCTTAGTTGCAGCGTAAGCAGCTGCCTTTGCTGTTGGTAATTTTCCTGCCATTGATCCGATATTTAAAATATGCCCATATCCTTGCTCAATCATCTTACCAGCGAATATTCTTGATACATACATGAGACCAAGCACATTTACAATAAACATTTCTTGAATTGTATCGAAGTCTGCATTAACAAAATTACTACTAAAATCTCCAAAACCTGCTGCATTTAGTACGTAATCGACTGTTTGATATTTTTGATATATTTTTTCTATCACTTCATCAACTTCGTCTGTATTTCCTACATCTAGTTTTAATATTTCTGCAGAGTTCAAGTTAATTTCTTCACACTTTTTTTTGACTTCTTCAAGTTTTTCAACATTTCTTGCCATTAAGACGACTTGTGCTCCACGTCTCACAGATTCAATGGCTACTTGCTTACCAATCCCAGAAGATGCTCCTGTTATTGCAACCACTTTATTAGTTAGGTCATTCATATTACTACTCCTTTTTCAATGGAATATCGTATATATAGAAATCTCTAACAACCTTAGTGTTATTAAATATTTCTTTTGCTTCATTTTGCAAAATCAAAGCATTTTTCCCAGCGTATCTGGCAGATATATGTGTTAATAGTAGTTTATCAGCTTGAGCTTTCTTTGCCACTTCTGCTGCCTGTGTACACGTTGAATGATAATAATTTCTAGCTAACTGAGCTTCTGCTTTAGAAAAAGTACTTTCATGTACAACAACATCGGCATTTTGTGCTAATTCAATGCTCTTAGGAATATATCTTGTATCATTAATTATTGTTACTATTCTTCCTTTTTGCTTAGCTCCAATGAAGTCTCTACCATTGATTACCCTACCATCTTCAAGAGTCACTGTTTCTCCTCTTTTGATTTGTCCATATATTGGGCCGCTTGGTATTTTTAACTCTTTGAGTTTACCGACAAGCAATTCACCTGGATGATCTTTTTCAACAATTCTATATCCAAAGCATGCAA
This sequence comes from Daquilactobacillus linshuiensis, assembly GCF_052828685.1. Classification (NCBI taxonomy): domain Bacteria; kingdom Bacillati; phylum Bacillota; class Bacilli; order Lactobacillales; family Lactobacillaceae; genus Daquilactobacillus; species Daquilactobacillus linshuiensis. Next base: position 750,379 of record NZ_CM128255.1, read on the forward strand.
TTCTATGTTCCATTAATTTTGTTTCAACTTTAAATGTTGAATCGTCCAAGATCACATCCCCATCATGTACTTCAACATATGTAATCTTGTAGCCTAAATGTGTTTCAGATACCTTAAGAGCTGTTTTTACAAATTGTTCAACTCCTTTTGGTCCATAAATAGTTACAGGTTCATTACCTCCCTGGTTAGATCTTGAAGATAATAATCCTGGCAAACCAAATATATGATCTCCATGTAGATGAGATATAAATATCCTATTGATTTTTCTTGGACGAATATTAGTCTTTAATATTTGATGTTGTGTTGCTTCTCCTACATCAAATAACCAGACTTCATTTCGTTCGTCTAGAAGTTTCAAAGCAACACTACTTACATTTCTTCCTTTTGAAGGAACTCCAGCACCAGTTCCTAAAAACTCTAATTCCATATTTTTCTTCCGTTCTATACAAATTCAAATGAGAAGTCATCAATTATTACTGTATCTCCAGTTTGAACTCCAGCTTCTCTAAGTGCGTCTTCAATTCCCATAGACTTAAGTTGACGTGCAAAACGCATAATTCCATCTTGATGATCAAGATTACTCATCTTAAATAATCTTTCAACCTTAGGTCCTGAAATAACAAATCCTTCTTCTGTTTTTTCAACTTCAAAGCCAATTTCTTCAGGCTCATAATTATATTCTTTAACTTCTTGGGTAACTTCTTCAACAGGGGGAACATATTCATCTAACACTTTACCTGCGTGTTTTAACAAAACATCTACACCTTTTTGTTGAACACTTGATATTGGATATAAGTCTTCATCTTTTAGATTAAGTTCTTTTTTGAATTCTTCCAACTGTTCCTTTGAACCTGGCATATCCATTTTTGTTGGTACTATTATTTCTGGCTTGTCCAAAATTTTTTCATCATAACTAGCTAATTCTTGTCTTATTTTGTGATAATCATCTACTGGATCTCGACCACTATTTGGATCCATCTCAACTAAGTGAAGAATTACTTTTGTTCTTTCAACATGTCGCAAGAATTGAATACCTAATCCAACACCGTTTGAGGCACCCTCAATAAGTCCAGGTAAATCTGCCATTACAAAATCTTGACCATTATCTAATTGCACCATACCTAAATTAGGAGCCAAAGTTGTAAAATGATAAGCTGCAATCTTTGGTCTAGCAGATGTTGCAACTGACAATAGTGTTGATTTTCCAACCGAAGGAAAACCTACTAATCCAATGTCAGCGATAACTTTTAATTCTAATTTAAGATTTTTTTCTTCACCAGGTTCTCCGTTTTCAGCAACTTCAGGGGCTCTGTTACGAGAATTAGCAAAGTGAATATTACCGCGTCCACCTTTTCCTCCTTTAGCAACTACTAATCGTTGATTTTTTTCAGTTAAATCTCCAATTAGTTTACCTGTATCTTCATCATAAACAGATGTACCGGCAGGTACTTGAATAATTAAATCCTGTGCACCTCTTCCATACATCTGCTTATTCATACCATTTTGTCCGGGCTGAGCTTTAAAATTATGCTTGAATCGAAAATCCATTAAAGTTCTTAATCCTTCATCGACTTCAAGAATTACGCTTCCACCTTTTCCGCCATCACCACCAGCAGGTCCACCTAACGGAACATATTTTTCATGACGAAATGCAACAGATCCATCGCCACCAGAGCCTGCTTTTACTGAAATTTTTACATTATCTACAAACATTTATGTCTCCTCATTTACACAAAATCTCACTTATAGCATTCTACCATAAAGAACCATCATTTATTAACTTAAGTTGTTTTGAACGTTTTTGAAAGATTTATGATTGATTTTGAACGTTTATCGTTGTATTATTGATTTCGAGGTGATGAAAGTGATTACAGAACAGCGACATCAATATATTCTAAATGAATTAAAAAAAGATGGAATTGTCCAACTTCAAGCTTTGATATCAGGAACTGGAGCTTCTGAGTCAACATTACGACGTGACTTACAAGAACTAGAAGACGAGAAGTTTCTTCAGCGTATTCACGGTGGTGCAAAAAGAATTACCTCCATTAATGAAGAAACAACTATTCCTGAAAGAACTGGTATTAATAAAGAAAAGAAATTAGCAATTGCTAAACTTGCATCTGAATTTGTTAAAGATGGTGATGTTATTTTTTTAGATTCTGGTACTACTACTAAGGAATTAATCGAGTACATTTCTAAATTTAATAATATTACTGTTGTTACAAATAGTATTGATAATGCATCTTTATTAGCAGATTTTAAAATTAAAACTTGCTTACCTGGCGGTATCTTAAAAAATTCCACTAAGGCACTAGTTGGTTCATTGTTGATGCAAACTCTAAGCAACTATAGTTTTGATGTTTCCTTTATGGGGACAAATGGATTTGACATCAACAAAGGGTTAACTACCCCAGATCCTGAAGAAGCTGCTGTAAAAAAATTAGCTATTAAAAATTCTAAAAAAAGTTTTTTATTAGCTGATGATACTAAATATAAACAAGTTGCATTTTGTAAATTTGCTTCACTGACTGATGTCACTTTAATCACAACAAATCTGAGTGAGGATTTATCTCAAAATAAAAATTTAGAAGTACTGGAGGCAAACTGATGATTTATACCGTTACTGCTAATCCCTCAATTGACTATATTGTACAAATTAATCAATTGACAGTTGGTGACATAAACCGAAGTAATTATGATTCAAAACTTCCCGGTGGCAAAGGAATTAATGTTACCAGAATTTTAAAAGAACTTGGTGCTGATTCTACCGCTCTTGGTTTTGTTGGAAGTGCAACAGGTTCAATGTTTGAACAACTTTTAGAGATTCATCATTTAAATACTGATTTTACTCATGTTGATGATGATACAAGAATCAACGTTAAAGTTAAAACAGATTCAGAAGAAACAGAAATAAATGGTACTGGACCTAATATTTCATTTTCTGAACAAGAAGAACTATTAAATAAGATTCGTCAATTAACTAATAATGATACTGTAATTGTTTCTGGAAGTTTAGCTAAAAACTTAACTCAAGAATTCTATTTAAAAATCGCAGAAATAGCTAACAATAACAAAGCAGAATTTGTTATTGATACAACTGGTCAGGCATTATTAGACACATTGAAATATAAGCCTTTTCTCATCAAACCTAATAATCATGAACTTGCTGATTTGTTTAATGTTGAACTAACTAGCGACGAAGACATTATTAAGTACGCCACAAAATTAGTTAATCTTGGTGCAAAAAATGTATTAGTTTCTATGGCGGGTGATGGTGCAATTTTAGTTTCATCAAAGGGTAATTTTAAATGTAATGCACCCAAAGGAACAGTAATCAATTCTGTTGGTGCTGGTGATTCTATGATTGCTGGTTTTGTTGGAACCTACATGCAAACTAAAGATTTTGTTGAAAGTTTCAAAACTGGAGCTGCTTGTGGAAGCGCTACTGCATTTAGCGAAGATATTGCAACTAAAGAAAAAATCGACGAAATTTATAAACAAATTTCAGTTAGTAAAATTTAAGGAGAATAAATTATGGAATTAAAAGAACTACTATTAAAAGATGCCATGATTTTAGATTTAAAAGCTACAACTAAAGAAGCAGCTATTGATGAAATGATTGATAAGTATGCTGATGTCGGAGTCATTGATGATAAAGAGCTTTATAGAGCTGATATTATGAAACGTGAATCCGAAACAAGTACAGGTATTGGTGATGGAATTGCTATGCCACACGCCCATGACAAAGCCGTTAAACGTGCCACAGTTTTATTTGCTAAAAGTAATACTGGTGTTGACTTTGATTCATTAGACGGACAGCCTGTTAGTTTATTCTTCATGATTGCCGCTCCTGAAGGTGCTGATAATATTCATTTACAAGCATTAGCACAATTATCTACATTATTAATTGATCCAGAATTAATAAGTAAGCTAAAAAACGCCTCTACTGCCGAAGAAGTTCAGCAATTATTTATGGATGCGCAAGCACAAAAAGAAGCCAAAGAAGAAGCAGATAAGAAAAAAGTTCCAACTAAAAAAGATGAAGATATTCCATTTTTTGTCGGAGTTTCCGCTTGTCCAAATGGAATTGCCCACACTTATATGGCAGAAGAAGCTCTTAAAAAAGCTGCCGAAAAAATTGGTGTAAATATTAAAATTGAGACAAATGGTTCTGAAGGTGTAAAAAACAAACTAACTTCAGATGATATTGCTAGAGCAGACGGTGTCATTATTACAGCTGATAAAAAAGTTGAAATGTCTCGTTTTGATGGTAAAAAGCTTCAAAATAGACCGGTTATTGACGGAATTAATAAGCCTGAGGAATTGATTAACAATGCCATTGAAGGCAAAGGGTCAATTTATCACGCTGATAAAAACGAGTCAGAAGAAAATGACAGTTCTGATGAAAAATCATTAGGTTCAAAAATTTATGCAGACTTAATGAATGGTATTTCAAATATGCTACCTTTTGTTGTTGGTGGTGGAATACTAATGGCCATTTCTTTCTTACTTGAAAGTTCTTTTGGTGCTAAATCAGGTTCATTTATATTCTTTAATAATTTAGGTAACTATGCATTTCAATTCTTAATACCTGTACTTGCAGCGTATATTGCTCAAGCTATTGGTGATCGCCCTGCTCTTATGCCTGGGTTTGTTGGTGGTTACATGGCATCACAAGCGACAGCTAGCTTTTTACCTTCCAAGAGTCCTGCAGGATTTATCGGTGGACTATTTGCAGGATTTATTGCCGGTTTAGTCGTTAACTGGTTGAAAAAAGTATTTAAGAACCTTCCTAAGAATCTTGAAGGTCTAAAACCTATGTTAATCTATCCTATTCTTGGATTATTAATTGTAGGTGCAATTATGTACTTTGCTATTGACCCAGTATTTGCAGTTGTTAACCAAGCTATTACAACTTTCCTTAACCATATGGGAACTGGAAATGCGATTATATTAGGTGCGTTACTTGCAGGAATGATGGCTTTAGATATGGGTGGTCCATTTAATAAGGCTGCTTATACATTTGCTATTGGAGCATTCACAGCAACAAATAATGGTACATTAATGGCTGCTGTAATGGTTGGTGGAATGATTCCTCCATTGGCAATTGCTATTGCTACTACATTTTGGAAAAATAAATTCACTGAACAAGAAAGACAAGCTGGATTTAGTAATTACATTTTAGGTGCAGCATTTATAACAGAAGGTGCAATTCCATTTGCCGCTGGAGACCCACTACACGTTATTGTATCTAGTGTAATTGGTTCAGCAATTGGTGGTGGTTTAACACAACTTTGGAAAGTAAATATTCCCGCACCGCACGGTGGGATATTCGTTAGTCCTTTGGCAAATAATCCATTGAATTACTTATTATCAGTTGTCATTGGTGCTGTAATTGCAGGTATCATTTATGGAATTTGGAAACCTGCTAAAAAATAAATTTAAAGCGGTCCGTAGCAGCAGAAGTCGTTTAATAATTGAGCATTAAAAAATAATAACCTGTAATCATTTGTTCATGATTACAGGTTATTATTTTTTATCGGAATTTGCTTACTTATGGAACGTGTTGAATTGAAACATTTGTACTAATTATAGTATTTAATAAATAAATCGCATCCCTTTTTTATTTACTTGCTTCATAATATTTCAATAAATATTGATTAATTGATATAACTATAACTGCTTCTATTACAGTCATTAACATATTAATATAATTGTTTGAATCAGTTATGAAAGATTCAATTTTATTAGTTATGAGTAAAACGAGAAAAATCATTATTATATAAATAATTACTTTGATTAAAGTTGATATTTTAATGGGTAATATGCTACTTACAATTTTACCTAGAAAAACCCCACTATTTACTAACAAAATAATTGTAAATATTGATAAACATACAAGAATAATTGAAAATATTATATTTTTTACATCAGGTACATTACTTGAATTTTTTAATGATTGAATAATTTGAATGTATAAATGCTCGTGATTTTTAAAAAATATTATCATAGCACCCGCAGCAAGGCCAATTTGTACCATAAATATGTACATCCAGTTAATAAAAGATGCAAAAATACTACTAAGATATAGTTTTGTATCTGATATCGCAATTAATCTATATCTAGAAAAACCAAATTGCCTTATCATATTAGTTCCAATGATTATTGGATACAATGAAAAGAATAATGGTAACCAAACAATCAAAGATATTGATATTCCCCTTTCAGAAGAATCCAATCTCCATGTTCCTGAAGTTATAAGTCCAATTAATGAACTAATAGTTATAATTAATAACTCTAAAATTAATATTTTATTTATAAGTATAAACCTTTCACTTAACATTCTTTTAAATGTATTAACCACTTTATTTTCCATCCTCATAATATATTTTTTCAAAATACTTCTCTAACGAAATAGATTGACTTCTTATTTCTTCAGTAAACTCATGTTTTATTACTCTTTTATCTTTAATTATTACTAGTTCATCTAATATATCAGCAATTTCTGTCAAATGATGACTACTAATCATAAGTGTTGCTGAAGAATCTATCCACTTCAGTAAACCTTTTATAATTAAGTTTCTGCTCATCAAATCAATGCCACTAAAAGGTTCATCAAGTAAATATAATGGTACTTCTCTGCTCAAGCATAAAGCTATTATTAGTTTTTCTTTATTTCCTTTTGATAAATCATTTAATTTCATTTTGGGATTTATTTTTAAAAAATTCGATATCTCTAAATATTTGGAAAAAGAAAAATCTGGATAAACTTTCAAATAGAATCGAACAATTTTTTCAATTTTCATCGACTTATCAAAAGAATTTAATTCATCAGAAAAACTAACTGCTAATTTTTGTTTAGCTTTATTCTTTTCACCATTGATACTTATATTTCCTTTATAGTTTGTATTCAAATTTGAAATTATTTTTAATAAAGTAGTTTTCCCTGCACCATTCTCACCAACCAAACCAACAAAATGTCCATTATTAAGTTTGAGATTGATATTTTCAAGAATTGTTTTATCATTCTTTTTATATTCTAAATTTTCTATTTTTAATAATTCACTCATAATTACTCTCCCTCCATAACAAATTGACTCAAGTATGTTGTAATTTCTTCTCTTGAAAGTCCTAAATCAAACAATTTTTTATACATCTCATCAATAGTATTTTTTATTATTTCCTGTTTCAACTCTAAAATAACTTCAGTATTATCTGTAACAAAATTCCCTTTTCCTCGTTGTGTAACTATTATTTTTTCCTGTACTAACTCATTTAATGCTTTTTGAACAGTATTAATATTTACACCAAGATCAACTGAAAATTCTCTAACAGATGGAATTTTGCTTCCAATTTTATAATTATTAGATACTATTTTATTCTTTATTAAATCCTTAATTTGTAAATATATTGGTATACTCGCGCGAAACTCCATATCGTCCTCCTATGTATTACTATACTAATACACTAATATACGAATTGCAATAAAAAACCGATACTAAATTGTATCGGTTTTTTTTACCAGCCTTTATGATTCCATATACGACCGTCTAACTCTGCTTGTTTTTGTTCTATTCTAGTTATTAATTCATCTGTCAAACTTTCTAAATTTTTATAAAAAGCTCTGTCTTCATATTTTTGTGATTTCAAACTTAATTCTTGGGCCTGTTGTTTAATCCAATTAATCTCATCCATTACCCTTCTCCATCATCTTCACGCATTGATTTAACTTGCCAAGTCAAATCATTTAATTCCTCTTGTTTTGCTTTCAAAGTTTCTGCCAACAAGTCTTGCTTTTTATTTGTTAATTCATCAATAAACCATTTTATTTCTGAGTCAAAGTCAAACTTTTCTTGCATTAAATATCGTTGATAATCAGTAACTAGTGCTTGTTTTTGTCTATCCGTAAGATACTCAAATTGATAAATTATAAAAGGTGCAAGATACTTCATATCTAATTTATTGGCCATCATTTCAAATGGTTTTAACATTTCAGATATTGAATACTTCTCTTTACTCCCAGCAGAAAAATCCTTTTTAGCAATTCCAGTTGAAATCACTAGCGCAAATTCTTTGTCTTGAAGTGGTTTGTTACCAGAAAAAGCAAAATCACCATCTAGCACTTCATCAATCCATCTTTTCAAATTTGCTGGAGCTGAATACCAATATAATGGAAACTGAAAAACTATTCTATCATTTTCCAATAATAATTGTCGATCTTGTTCTTTATCAAAGATTTCGTCAATAAAGTGATAAGTAACATTATGATTGTTTGGAAAGCTAGCCTTTAAAAAACTCTGTGTTGATGATTCTTTTATTTCTGGATGGCTTACAATAACTAAAGTTTTCATTTTATTTCCTTTTCTTTGGCGTTATCGAAAGTGATAGTTTAATTGTTTGTGCTACAGATTTTGATATTCCTAAATCCATTAGATCATTAAGCGGAGTTTCTTTTATTTTTTTAACCGAACCAAATTTTTTCAGTAATTTTGTTCTAGTTTTTGGTCCTACACCCTTAATACTTTCAAGTTGTGATGAAAGTGCGTTTTTACTCCTTGTTTGTCGATGAAACGTTATCGCAAACCTATGCACTTCATCTTGAATTCTTTGAAGTAGATAAAAACCTTGGCTTTTTACATCGAGATCCACTTCTATACCGTCTTCTCCAGTTATTAAATGAGAGGTATTATGTTTATTATTTTTTACCATGCCTGCTACAGGAATTTTTATTCCTAATTCATTTTCTAAAACGTCCATTGCCGCACGTAATTCAATAATTCCACCATCCATAAGTATTAAATCAGGCAGTGGTTTTTCTTCTTTTATCAGTCTTGAATATCTTCTATATATAACTTCACGAGTATTTGCAGCTTCGTCAGATCCTTTTTGATGTTCTACTTCGCCTTTTATTTTATATTTACGATACTCGGTTTTGTAGGGATGTCCATCCTTGAATACGACCATTGCTGAAACGGGACTAGTTCCTTGAATATGGGAATGGTCAAAAGCCTCAATAATATGTCCATATGGAAGGTTCAATGATTTAAATATTTCTTCTTGTGCTCCAAATGTCTTACGATTATCAAGTTCCATTAGTCGAAACTTTTCTTCTAATACTAGTTTAGAATTTTCATAAGCCATGTTTAACAAATCTCTTTTTTGCCCTCTTTGTGGTGTTCTAAAAGGTACCTGTAAAATATCTTCCATTACCGAAGAATCAATATCTTTGGGTATTAGGATTTCTTTAGGCAAAATATTATTTTTTCTATTATAAAACTGAAGTATAAAAGTCTGTAATTCTTCTTCCGGAGTATTAATACATGGAAATACTCTTTTTTCACGCTTCATTAATTTAGCTTGTCTAATAAAGAATACTTGAATTGAAATCCAGCCTTTATCTACATAAAAATTAAAAATATCTCTTGGTGTATTATCATTTGAAATGATCTTTTGTTTTTCAACTGTAGCTTCAATATAGTGAATTTGATCCCTTATTTCAGCAGCTCTTTCGAATTGCAAATTATCTGAAGCTTCTTGCATTTGTTGATTTAATTCTTTTTTTACTGATGAAACATTTCCATTTAAAAAGCTTACAATTTTTTCAATTTGTTTATCATATACCTCAACAGGAACTTCTTTAAAACATGCACCTAGACATTGTCCTAAATGATAATAAAGACATGGCCTATTCATAAATCCCTGACATCTTCTTAATGGATATACTTTTTGAAGAAAATGCAACGTTTCTTCAGCTGCATATACATTAGGATAAGGTCCAAAATAATAAGCACCATCTTTTTTTACTTGACCAGTTATCATCATTGTTGGATTACGTTCTTTTGTAATTTTTATATAAGGATAACCTGTTCCTTTTTTTAGTTTAATATTGAAGTATGGTTGATGTTTTTGAATTAGCGTAATTTCTAATAAGAATGCTTCTTTATCTGTTGATGTTATGATAGTTTCAAAATCAACTATTTCAGATACCAAACGTGCTGTTTTACCTTCATGAGCACTTTTAAAGTATGAACGAACTCTGTTTTTTAAATTTTTAGCTTTTCCAACATATATTATTTTTGAATTAATATCCTTCATTAAGTAGCATCCAGGTCTATCTGGTAATAATGCTAACTTACGTTCTAAATGTTCACTTGCCAAATTATTTCTCCTAAATGTAATATCTCTTTTTATAAATGAGATTCATTTATTTGCTTTAACCATTCTAGACTATTTTACAATAGTTTCAAGAATTGCGATTTAAAAAATAATTTAGTATTATTATGAAGAAAAGAGAGGATGATAATATGGGACTAACAGTTAAACAAGAAAATAACTTTGGGGAAATGTTTGATAAGTTTGCTTCATTACCAGATGATGTTAAAAAAAACATGGACAAAGTAAAAGAAACTGAAAAGAAAGTTAAAGATAACAAAAAAGAAGAAAAATAATTAAATTCATCGCATTTGGGGTGCTTAGGCTGAGATTATACCCATCGAACCTGATTCCAGTTAGAACTGGCGAAGGAAAATGTTTATTGACTATTGCTACCCTTTTGCGATTTTTTAGACAAAGGGGTATTTTTATGACTAAAAATTTTACCGAAATTGCTTATAACAAGTCTTTTGAGCCATGGCATAATAGTTTTACGCATCCATTTATCACTGAATTACAAAGTGGACGTTTGAATATGGATATATTTAAATACTACTTATTACAAGATCGTTATTATTTAGAACATTTTAATAAGCTTTATGAACTAATAGCTCAATCAACTGATAATAAAGAATTAAAGGACTCCTTAATTGCGAATTCTTTAGACCTTGGTGCAGGTGAACTAGCAATAAGAAATACTTTTTTCAAAGAGCTAAACATTACTTCTGAAGAAATAAAAAATACACCTATTACTCCTACTGCCTATAATTATGTATCTCACATGTATAGACAGCTTTACACAGGTAATGCAATCATTGCATCAGCAAGTATGCTACCTTGTGAATGGTTATATCAAGAAATAGGTGAATACTTGTCTGACAAGATGTCACCAGTTCCAATATATCAAAGCTGGATTGACAGCTATTCAACAAAAGAGGTAAAGGAAAATATAATTAAACAACGCAACTTATTAGATAGATTATATGAATCTGTTTCCGTTAAAGATCAAGAAAAAATGATTAATGCTTTTGTTATTAGTTCTCAAATGGAATATAGGTTTTGGGAAATGTCATACACAAAAGAAAAATGGTAAAAAAGAAATGTGAAATAAATATTAAATACTACAATTAGTAAGGATGTTTCAATTCAACACGTTCCATAAACCAGAAAATTTTGCTAAAAAAATAGCCTGTAATCATATATTCGTGATTACAGGCTATTCTTCCTTAATGCTTAATTGCTAAACGATTTCTGCCACAGTTCGTTTATTAAAATTTAAAGTTTAACTTGTTAATATTTCTAATATATACCATATACTCAACCAAAACTAACAAGCTAGCGCCTAAAAGTAACATCATAATGTCACCCTCCTGTTTGTATTAGATTGGATACTATTTCTCTTTCCATGGTTAATTTAACACCTTTTTTACACATTAGCAAATTAACTTTACTCTAATTTTAAACGCTGATTTACGGGGATTTATAATGACATTTTCTTTAAATATTAAAGTATACTTTTTATCTAATTACCATCACTGATATTGGTGAATATTTTGCCATATATGCTGCTTGACTACCAAAATATTTATTTATACCTTTTTTAGCTAAAGAACCGACTATTAAAACGTCAGGTTGTACCTTAGGTATTATTTCTTTAACAATTACTTCTCCAGCTTGGCCTTCTCCTATGACTGTTCTTACGTCTTTTACGCCAGCATTTTTAGCTTTTTTGACATATTCTTCCATATGTTTTTCTAATTCTTTTCTTTCACCATGGATGTAATCAACATCCATAACTTGATAAATATTCATTTCTCCATTTTCTAACACTGATGCGATTATTAATTCTGCATTATGTTCTTTAGCTTCTTTTATAGCGTGGTCAAAGGCTAATAGCGCATCTGAGGAATCATCAACACCAACTAATATTTTTTTAATCTCCATAACCATACCTCCACTATTTTATATTCATTTTCTCTTGATATCGTTTATTTCCTTTGTACAATTCAATAATTGTCCAAATCAATAATGCCAACACTGCAACAATCAAGGTATACGCAATTACATCTGCAGTCATTATTTGAGATTGTGTTGCATTATCACCATAAAATCCTTCAATTTGACCTGGTAAACCAATCATATTCAAATATGTTAATCCAATAACCGATATCCAGCCCAGTATTTTAATCCAAGTAGAATTCTTGAAACGCTCTCCCATCTCGACCTTACTATCTGTCATCATTAACAATGGCAGCATAGAAAAAGGTAATGCAAAAGCTAAGAAAACTTGAGAATTATTCATTAAATCATTCAATGCGCTATGTTCTTCTATTGCACTTTTTCCACTGGTCATCATTACACAAATAACGACAGGAATAACGGATATCAATCTTGTAATCAATCGACGAGCCCACAATGGCATTTTCATATGAACAAAACCTTCCATAATAACTTGACCAGTCAATGTACCAGTAATGGTTGAATTTTGTCCTGAAGCCAAAAGTGCTACTGCAAACAATGCAGATAAAACTCCTGACCTAGCAACACTAGCTAATACTTCATTACTCAATGTAGATGTATCAGATAATGCATGATACAAGCCAAAGAATGATGGATCTTTTACTGCTCCATTTTTAAACACTGCAACTCCCATAATCAGTAACAAAGCATTTACAAAAAATGCAGCTGTTAGTTGAATATTTGAATCCCAAGCAGAGAATCTAACAGTTTGTGCAACTGATTCTTCATCTTCGTGATCTATTTCTCTTGTTTGAGAAATTGCTGAATGTAAATAAAGATTATGTGGCATAACTGTTGCACCGATAATTCCTAATGCACCAGTAAGTGGTGTCTGCCCTCCGATGTGTGGAGTAGCTGCAAATGTTTGAGCATTTGGTACTAATCCCTTTATTACTCCTGACCAATCAGGATTAGATAATGCAACTTGATACACAAACACTAATAAAATTACAATAATTAAAGCAACAACAATTGCTTCAATTTTTCTAAATCCTACTTTAGTTAATAATAGCAATAATAATACATCTAATACAGTTATCAGCACTGCAATAAGAAGTGGAATATTAAATAATAAGTATAATGCAATAGCCGCACCTATTACCTCAGCTATATCAGTAGCCATAATTGCTAACTCAGTTAAAATCCATAAAACAATTCCTAAAGACTTACTTGTTCTAGCCCTAATTGCTTGTGCTAAATCCATTTGACTCACAATGCCAAGCTTAGCCGCCATGTATTGTAAAAGCATCGCAATTAAGCTTGACATAAGAATTACAGACATTAATAGGTACTGAAAATTTTGTCCTCCAGTAATTGAAGTCGACCAATTACCGGGATCCATATATCCAACTGCAACTAAGGCACCAGGTCCTGAATAAGCAAATAAAGTTTTCCAGAATCCTTTTCCCTTTGGAACCTTCACAGTTCCATTAATCTCTTCAAGTGATGGTCCATTAGCATATTCAATTAATTTATGCTTATGAACTACTTCTTTTGTTTCACTCATATAACTCTCCTTTCATATATCCATTAGATATTGTAAAAGGACAAAAAGAGTTTTGACAACTTTTTTTTAAGTAAGCCTAACTTATAAAATCAAGAAAAAGGTCCCTAAAAACGGTTATCGCGAGGATTTTTAGGCTACCCTAATTTTTTTAAATTACGTTAGTTTGCAAACAAAAAATCTGATGATTATTCATCAGATTTTATTTTTTCTATCCATAACGGAAGAACTTCACTTAATTGTCGATAAGTTCTCTCGAAATTTTCATCATACCAAGGATCTTGAATTTCATATGGATTCTCTAGAACTGATGTTGCCATATAAATTTTATTCTGTGCTTCTTTATTTGGTGACATACTCTTTAAATTGTTAACATTAGAATTATCCATACCAACAATGTAATCAAATTTTATAAAATCACTGTCAGTTATTTGTTTAGCCTTGTGATTTATTAGTGGAATGCTTTTTTCTTTTAATTTAGCTATTGCACCTTTGTGAGGATTATTGCCTATTTCATATGTCGATGTTGCTCTTGATTCAACATTTACATTTAAATTATTTTTTTTTACAAGATCACTCATTATCATTTCTGCCATAGGTGAGCGGCATATATTACCTAGACAAACGAAGAGTATTGACTTCATATAAATTCTCCTTAATTTCTATAATATCTTCAGCGTGTAGCAATTTTTCAAAGTTAAAAGCAGCGGATACTGCCTTATATCCAATGTAATATAGATAATTCATTAATTCATCTTTAGTAAATGAGCTACCCTTAAATTTATCATTAATAGCTACTAATATTAAATAAAGGGGACTAACATTTTCCTGTCTACTTTTTATTAGAATCAAATTATTTCCTGTATAACTACTATTTTTTTGAATATAGTTACTTAACAAAATTTTATTTTTAATATGATATTTTTTTACTTCATCAGCGACAATAATAATATCAGAATTCTTTTTTACAATTTCTTTGCATGTATTAGTAACTTTAAGTGTATCCTTTTTTGTAATTGCTTTAATAACTGAATCCGATATATACATCTCGTAACTATTTGCAGCTGCTTGACGTATAGTATATTCATCCCAACCCAATTTTTCTTGAGTATCGGTCATTGTTAGCTGTCCATTATTATCATTCAAAACATCTAGTAATACTTGTTCAGTGCTTTTCTTCTGACTATTTTTTTTTCTTATAGACATTGTATTATATCTACCAAAATCAAATATTTCACTGAACTTATTTTTTAAAGCATAGTATATTTCAAATTCAGTTATACTTTGTTCTTTAAGTTCTTTTGAATATTTTTGAGAAATTACTTTATATGACACTTCAGGGACTACGTTTAATCTTTCAATAAGAAATAGTTTTACATCATTTAAAAAATCATCTGAATAATTTTCTTCATTATAAATTTTATATTTTCTACGACCAATTCTAATTAAAATTTTATCATCAGTTATTCTAAGTAATGTAGACTCCAAAGCACGATAATTATCTTCAGAAACTTCATAGATATCACTTGCATATAATTGTTGTGTTATTTTATTTAATTGATCTAAATTTTTAAGACTTAGCTCAAAGTAGTCGTTATTTTGTAAGTATTTTTCTAAAGCAACTAATACCAATTGTTTTTTGGTTAACTTACTGTAGATATTATCATTATTTATAATTATCTTGTTTGTTATTTTTACTATCTTATTAAACACTTCGACTAGATCCTCATTTGATAGATTAATATCCATCTCTTCAAAAAATGAATTCATTTTTATTAATACTTCACTTAATTTGTTCCCAAAATTTTGATCAATATATTGAAGTAATTTATCAATAAGCCTATCCAAATCAAAGTTTTTTAAGTTTCCATACAATCCTATCTGAGAATTATATCGATTATTATCTTGTGTATAATCAAGAATTTTTTGTGTAGACTCACTTAAATGACTAACCAAAATTGTATTTATCTTTATATCAAAATATGTTAAATCTATTGCTTCAAAAAAAAGATTTTCTTTAGCACTAATTACAAACCTATCTCTTATTTTCTTTTCTATTTGTCTAACTCTTTCGCGAGTCACCCCGAGTCTATCACCAATTTCTTGAAGTGTTTCTTTATTTTGTACTCTTGCTTCCAAAATATTCATACTGTGGCTATAATTTTTATCCTGATTTGATACATCTTTAAAAATAGTCTTATCAATATTAGTTTCATTTAATAGTCTTGTTCTATAGATAAGTTGACTGACAATTGACAATTGATACTTATCTAATTTGGATTTATGTTTTTTTATTATGTCACTTAATTTCTTAAATTTTAATTCATAATTTTGTAAAAAAAACCTTGTGTATGGAACTTGTATGGCTTCCATTGCCCTATACAACGAAAAAGGAGTAATTTCAATTTTATTCAAATCAGAACTTAAAAAGTCATGAACTTCATCAATAAACTCATCTACTAACTTATGTCGTCTTGTCGTTGTCAACTTATAACCCGATTTTTTTATTACATCATTGACACGCTCAAAAATTAAACCATTAATTGCTGAAATTCCAGAATTTGACACAGGAATATTTAAAAATGCATCTTTAATAATTTCATTCGTAGATATAATTTCAGGAAATATTATCGAAATATTTGCACTAGTTTTTAATTGATTAATTTCTTGTAAAAACTCATTTCTTTTTTTATCCCCAAAACCGCGCGCATTAATAACTTTACTAATTGAGTCGTTAGTAATGTCTTTTACTTTATATATATTTTGACTATTGAATATATCCCTAATCAACTGATTTTTTCGATCAGGAAATAATTCTGAAATAGTTCTTTCATCTATAAACAAACTCATAACATATACCCCAAATTTCATGCAATCGCTTTTATATTTAATAAGTATAACATTTTTTGTATTTGTCAACCACTTTACATATAGTAAACCAATTTTTTTATATTGTAAATCGCTTGCATTATTTTACGCTAATGTTTATAATTAGCTTATAAATATTTGAGGTCCCCCTTTTTCCTCAATATTTATTGTAAATCACTCGGTGTTCCCCCCTTAAACACTAAGAATTGATATTACATATTTTCCCTAATAAAAAAGTTCGTAGAAAATTTCTACGAACTTTTTTTATTCTATTCTGTCTCCTTTTGACACTTTTCTTTCGATAGTATCAAAAATTAAATTATTTTTATTTTCCGTTATAACCACAACTATAGTATCTTCAAGATTATTATTATTTACTTGATTTCTATTAATATATGCAATTTTTTCTCCATATTTAACTTTGTTACCGACATCTACAAATAGCTCAAACGGTTTTCCATTCAATTTAACTGTATCTATCCCCATATGTACAAGTATCTCATTACCATTCTCCATTTTAATTCCAATTGCATGTTTACTTTTTTTTGCAATCATTGTTACTTCTCCCGATACAGGGCTATAGATATCATCTGAATCCGGAACAATGCCAAACCCTTCTCCCATTGCTTTTGTATTAAATACAGGATCATTCACATCTTTTATATTTATTAATTTTCCATCTACTGGTGAATAAAAATTATTATTCACATCTTTTTTTAAAAATTTAAACATACTTATTTATTCCCTTCAAAATAATTTCTTATTGCTTGTGATGAGTCTTTTATTTTTTTTATATTATCATCGTAGCTATATCTAAAATAGTCATAATAAATTAAATCAGTAATATACAGTTGTGCAAGTAATGACGTGGTAGCAGCAGTTCTCATTGTCTCTTTTTCTTGTCCAACATCATGTTCTAAAAATATAGTACAATTTTTTGCCATATAACTTTGTGGTGAGTGAGATATAACAATACTCTTAATACCTTTTTTATTAGCAAAGTTAAGTAGATTTTTACACTCTAATGTTTCACCGGAATTTGAAAATAATACTAAAATTACATCATTTATATTTGACGACATAATAGTGGACAACACATGAGTATCGTAACTTGTAGATACATTTTTACCTATTCTTAAAAATTTTTGCGTAAAATCTTGAGCTACTAATCCTGATGCACTTATACCATAAGCAACTACCGTATTGTAGTTAAAAATAAGTTTTGACGCTTTTGTTATATTTTTATTACTGACTTTTTTATTGGTTTGTTGAATTGTATGAGTCACTCTTGCACCCATTTTTTCTTTTAGTTCGTTGACAGTGTCTTCAGGATTAATCTCATTAATAATATCATTTTTAATATTTAAACTTGATGATATCAATATTTTAAGTTCTGGAAACCCTGATCCCGTTATTGATTTTGAAAACCTAACAATTGTAGCTGGACTTACTCCTGTACGTTTTGCCAATTCATTAGCCTTCATCTTTAAAATATCAGAAGAATGTTTTATTACATAATTCCCAACTTTTTGTTCAGCTTCTGATAATGTTGTTAATTTTTGTTTTATGGTTAATAGCACATTTTCCATTTATAAATCCTTTTTTTACAAAGATTCTCTGATTCTTCCATTACTTTTTTTAAGAGAGCTTATAGCTTCATTTTTAGTTTTATTTGTCAAAATCATTAATATAGCCACTTTAACATTTTTATCTGCTTCTTTAAATTTTTTTGTTGCATTTTTTTGATCAGTATCAGTCGCGGTCATAATCATCCTAATGGCTCTTTCTTCTAGTTTCTCATTAGTTGTTAATACATCTACCATTAAGTTTTCATATGCTTTCCCATTCATAACCATAGAACCAGTTGAAATCATGTTTAACACCATTTTTTGTGCAGTCCCTGCCTTCAGGCGCGTCGAACCCGTTAATACTTCTGGACCAACATCAACTTCAATTGCAACTTGAGCTAATTTACTTATTTCTGAATTCTTATTACAAGATATAGATAAAGTTTTTGCCTTAACCAAACTTGCATATTCCAATCCACCAATAACATAAGGTGTTCTTCCACTCGCAGCAATTCCTACAACAGTATCTTTTCCATTTAAATTTATTTTTTTTAAATCATTCGCACCCAATTCTTTTGAATCCTCAGCACCTTCAACAGCGACTGTCATGGCCTTAGCCCCGCCTGCTATTAAACCCAAAACAAGATCTGGACTAGTTCCAAAAGTTGGAACACATTCAGCTGCATCAAGAACGCCAAGTCTTCCACTAGTACCAGCTCCCATATAGATTAACCTACCACCATTTTGTAATGATTCTTTGGCTACTTTAACTGCTCTTGCAATATCATATAACTCATTTTCAATAGCAATTGCTACTTTCTTATCCTCCTTATTCATTACTGTTACTATTTCTTTTTCATTCATTAAATCTAAATTAGTTGTTTCACTATTTCTATTTTCTGTTGTTAATTTGCCTAAATTCATTCTTTAATCACCTATTTTAAATACAATTTTTTGATATGGCTTAATAATATCTAATAAATCTATATCACTAGCATTCACTCTGCCAATAGTATTTACTCTTTCATCTTTTGGTAAATCATTTTTTACTATTTGTAATTCGCCCATATATCTTCCATATTTTAAATTATCTAGTGTTATGGTTCCTTTATTTCTTTTAACAATATTCATTGGATATATTTTTTTATTTATCATGATTCTGCCTTCTTCAATCCTAATTACATCACGAGATAAATCTTTTCTAGAATGAACAATGTTTTTCATAAAATCAGGAAATTCAATACTACTATTTACAGATAATTCAAGTATATCTTCAGAAAAATATTGTCTAAACTGATTCATTAATTTATCACTGATCCTTGGATCTCCAATATATACTAAATCAGTATTTCCACTATCTATTAACTCGATTGATGAAAATAATGGATTGAGATTTCTGTGTTTTTCAACAGTTGGCAAGCCAAGATTCAAAGGCCCTCTTAAATTTTTATCACCAGGAACAAACCCCATAGTTTTAAATCCAGATTTCTTTAAAAAAATGTTCTTTTGTTTGTACCAATTAAAGTCTAATCCTGTTTCTGGCCTTGGATAATAATTATGCCACGCCTGTAGTGAATCAAATCTGGCATTGAACTGTTTTAATTCTTCAATATCTTTTTTTAGTATTGTACTTGCATTTAATGCAATTTTTATTTTATAACTCAATTTTGCTATCTGTTCATTAGTTAACCCATAATCTATTCTTAAGGCTGTTACACCAAGTTCAGCTAACTGTTCAACATTATTAAAGGAATATCCAATTAAATTTAATGAATTTTCATCTACATCGATAGTTAATTGCAAATTGAGATACCTACAGAATTTCGCTAATTCAATAATTTTATTCCGATACGATTTCGAATCTTCTTCTGGAATATGAAGTGAAGTAAACACACCTGAAAATCCGTTAAGTTTCATTAATTTAAGGTACTCTTTAATTTCATTATCAATTTCTTTATTTAAATAAACTGAAAAACCTATCATAACTTTTACCTATTTCTATTATTTACCAAATACTTCATTAATTCTTTCTTCATCAACCCCAAAGAACCAAGTACACAAGAATCCACCAATGTATGCTAAAATCATTGCGATTAAAAACTGAATTTGCTGACCTGGTTGCATAATCAATAGTCCAAATAATCCTGAAACACCTTGTGAAACTGCACCTAAATGGAATAATGATGCTACAATTCCTCCTAGTCCTGAACCGATACATGCAGTTATAAAAGATCTACCTAGTGGTAATGTTATGGCATACATTAAGGGTTCTCCAACTCCTAAAAAGGCGACAGGAATTGAATTCATTGCAAGTTTTTTTAATTTTTTATTTTTTGTTTTGAAGAATAGTGCAAGAGCAGCTCCAACTTGACCACCCCCCGCCGTCATAAGTATTGGCAATAAGTAATTTATTCCTTTTGTTGGGCCGTTAGGATCATTCAATAATACGTGAATTGGAGTTAAAGCCTGATGTAATCCAACTGAAACAAGGGGTAAAAATGAAGCAGAAAGTAAAAATCCTCCCAAAATACCTAATTTAGAATAAATAAAGTCCATTACAATATATATCCCATTAGTTAGCCATGATCCAGCAGGTTGTAAAACAACAACTGCTAATAAAGCTCCAATAAGCACTGTTAATAAAGGTGTGAAAAAAGTATCCAATAGATCAGGCATTACTTTTCTAATATTTTTCTCCAAATAAGCAAAAAATATCCCCATAAATAAAGCAGTAATCAATCCTCCAACACCTACAGTAAAGGGTTTATTGGTTAAGGGCATAATAACTCCCTTTGTTAATAATGGAAAACCAGGTACCGCTATGGATAGACAAATTGTACCACCAATACCACCCAGTATAGCTGTACCTTTAAATTCACGAGCCGCATTCATACCTACAAAAATTGGTAAAAATGTAAATAATCCCCAGCCGATTGATTTAATGGTCATATACCACCATTGATTCATTAAAGAACCATGTGTTTGAAAGTCAATAACATTTGTTAATCCATTAATTAATCCGGCTGCGATAATTCCAGGTAAAAGTGGAATAAATACATTGGCGATGTGCTGTAATCCCCTTTGCAACGGCTTATCATGTTTTTCTTTATTCTGTTTTTTATTATTCTTAGCAATCTCATCTACTGAATCAACTTCTGAATTATCATCATCCTCATAACCAAGTGCAACTTCAGAAAGTTTAGAAAATGGCTCTGCAACTTTGTTGACTTTCCCAGGACCGAGAACTACTTGCAAAGTATCAGCGTCAACAACCGCCAACACCCCTTCAACCTTTTTTAAATTTTCAATATTTACTTTATTTTTATCTTTTACTTGTAATCTTAGTCTAGTCATGCACGCAACATTAGCTTCAATATTATTTTTCCCACCTACTGAATTTAAAATCTCTTCAGCAACTTGATCTGATTTCATAATTTTCTCCTTTTTTGTTAACGTTTTCATTTCTATAATATCATCATAAAATTTTATTTCAAGTATTTTTTAAAAAACTAAAAAATATGAAAAATAATTTCAGGGAAATATAAAAAAAGTTCGTAGAAAATTTCTACGAACTTTTTTTATTCAGTTACTAATTGAACCAACGCTTCAGCATATATTTCCATTGCTGTTCTCATATCTTTTATTGACCAATTTTCATTTGCTTGATGCATATAATCTGGTGTTGTTGGTAACATTGCCCCAAATGCAACACTATTTTTCATGGTACGCGCGAATGTTGCTCCTCCAGAAATTCCTGGTTGTGAAGTTTCATCGCCTGTAACTTTGCTATAAGCACCCATAAGCTTTTTGACCAAATTACTTTCTTTAGGTACATATAGTGGTTTTAAATAATCAAAATTTTCATATCTCAAATTAAATGGCTTAATTTTTTCTTCAATATCACTAATTAATGTATCATGCTCAATTTTCACTGGAATTCTCATATCAATTTGTACACGAGATTCTCTTTTATTAATTTGTAGGCTTGATATATTAAGTGTTAATTTACCTGATACATCATCTTTTATATCCCCGAGAATATTAGAACCATTAGCATCTTCACCAAATTTTTTAATGAATTTAAGTATTTCAATATTTTTAAATACATCTGCAAGAGCTATTCCTAGCCTCAAAACAGCATTTATTCCTTCTGTTGCATTCATTGAATGAACCGACTTACCTTGAATAATAAGCCCATCATCAGTTTTCTTATATTTAAAATTATGTTTTCTTAGTGCTTCTTCTACTTCACCTTGCTTTTCCCCATTATAAACTGCCGATCCAGGAACTGCATTAAATGCATTAATTAAGTCTATATTCAACTCTTCACTTCCAGGTCCAATCAAATATGATTGTTGTAATCCTTTTTCGGCGTACACAAGAGGAAACTCTGCATCTGGCGCAATTCCCATGCTAATTTCTTCTTCATTCTTCGTATATTCCACCATTCCGCGCCACAGATTTTCTTCATCGGTTCCAAAAATAAAACGAATTCTTTTATTAAATGTCAAGCCCTTATCTAGTAAAGCTTTAACAGTATACATTGCAGCAATTGTTGGTCCCTTATCATCTTGTGTACCACGTCCAAACACAGCTCCATCTTTTTGAACTAATTCAAATGGATCTGTATTCCAAGCTGACGTATCTCCAGCAGGAACTACATCAACATGACAAATCAATCCAAAAATCTCTTTTCCTTCTCCGACCTCAGCATATCCATAGTATCCTTTTGGATCTTCATATGTTTTAAATCCTAACTCATTTGCTATATTGATAATTTCATCTAAAGCAAGTCTCACACCTTTTCCAAATGGAGCATTTGGCTCTGATTCGCTTAAAAATGAAGGTTTAGAAACCAACCTACTTAAAGCGCCGATTGCTTTTTTTTGAATATCATCTGAAATATAAGTCATAGTATTATTCTCCTTAAATTAGAGTGCAAATTACTAAATAAGCAATTGTTACAACAAATAATATAGCCATTAATTTTGCGGTAAATTTAAGCCATGTAACAATATCTACATGTCCTATTGCTAAAGCTCCCATAACTATTCCTGAAGTTGGTGTAATGATATTGACCCAACCAATAGCACTTTGATATGCAGTAATGATTAATTCAGGACTAACACCGGAAAACTTACCAAGAGGACCCATAATTCCCATTGTCGCAGCCGCAAGGCCTGATGTCGAAGGAATCAAAAATGACATTGGAATATAAAAAATGAACGTCAAAACAATAAATATTCCTGATGGAAGACTTTGCAGTCCTTTTTCACCAGCGTGTAAAACAGTTGCTGTTATATTTCCATCATTCATAACAATTTGAATACCACGAGCAACGGCAATAACTATAGCAACACTTAAGAATTCATTCATACCTCCTAAGAATGCATCAATAAAGTCGCTTTCTTTCATGTGATAAACAAACATAACAATCACCGACATGAATAAGAAAAGCATTGTCATTTCACCAAAATACCATGTACCAAAAGGTGCCATATCTTTTCCTAATAAAGTACCTAAAAATGGAACATTAGTAATCCATTTAGTAAAATCATCAAAAATACTCCAGCTTGAATTAATACTTGTCCATGGAACAAGACCAACAATCATAATAATAAAAGTCAATCCAAATAACCAAAGTACCGCTTTTTGTCTTTTAGACATATCAGAACCATCATCAGCATCTGAAACAGAGAATTCTTTTAAATCTTCTTCTCTGCGATTAAAAACATAAGAGTTCTTAGGGTCTTTTTTAACTTTACTTGCATATCTCATAACATAAACAATACTAATAGCCACAGTTATTACAAATAAGATAAGGCGCTGAATCAATCCATCTCCAGGAGAAATATTAAGACTCTGAGAAGCTACACCTGTTGCAAAAGGATTTAGAGTTGAAGCTAGAACCCCAACTTGAGAGCCAATTAAAGCAACGGATATTGCAACTAAAGAATCAAATCCAACACTAATCATAACAGCAATCAAAATTGGATAAAAAGCGATTGTTTCTTCTCCCATACCAAAGGTAGTACCACCAATAGCAAATAATGTCATTAGAATTGGTATTAATATTTTTTCTTTTCCAGCATATTTTTTTAAGGTTGCTGAAATTCCATCGTCTAAAGCACGCGTCTTATTTACAACACCTAAAAAACCACCAATTACTAAAATAAATAAAGAAATAGCTACCGTACCATCGCTGTCTTTGGTTCCAACCATCCCTTTAATTGGAGCCATAAAAACATCCCATATACCTTGGGGATTTGCTGCCTTACTGTGATAAGTATTAGCTATTATTTCTCCACTTTTAGTTGTTGCATATTCTCCAGCAGGAATAATCCATGTTAAAATGGCAACAATAATAATTAAGAAAAATAAAATAGTAAATGAAGACGGCATGTTAAGCTTCTTTTTCTTTTTTTCCATCTTTTCACTCCTTTTATATATTTATTATATATAAGGATACTTGATAGTTAGGGGATTTAAAAGGAAAGATTAGATTTTTTTTAATAAAAAAGATATTATTATATGCTAAAATTTATTTTAGTTATATTCTGATATGGAGAGAAAAATGACAAATACTATTAATATATTTAATTTGATACAAGCACAGTACTCTTCACTTACACCTTCTGAAATGACAATAGCTGACTACTTCTTAAATAAAAATAGTTTGGATAATTTTAATATTAATTTTTTGTCAAAAAAAATCCACACATCGACCTCTTCTATAACGAGGTTTGTTAAAAAAATTGGCCTAGATAACTATAAAGAATTTATATACTTATATAATGCAAGCTTAAAAAATCAAAACTTGTTTTCCACTATTAAATCTGATATTTCTCAAAACTATTCTAACTTAATTGTAGAATCCGAAAAAAACTTTAGATCAAATGCAATAAAAATTTTTTCCGACTTAATATTTAATAATAGATTTATATGGTTTTGGGGATTAGGCTTCAATTCATTCGCAGGTGAAGACTTTTATTTTAAATTTTTTAGATTTGGAAAAACAATTACCGTTTTAAAAGATCATCATACTATATTCACTGCCTCTCACCAATCTAAAAAAGACGATTTAATAATAATTAGTACTATGAGTGGGAATGATGAATATCTAATCAAAGGCGCAAAAACAGCTTATAAAAAAGGGGCAACTATATTGGTAATTACCGGCAACGAGGATTCTCCCTTAATTGACTATGCAACTGAAACTATTTACTGTGCTCAACTGGAACCAAATCAAAAATTAGGACAGATATCTCCTCAGATACCTATCCTAATTCAGCTTGATATGATTTATTCACAATACTATGCAGATAATGAGATAATTATTGGAAAAAAATGGGGAGAATCAGAACATTTTCTAAATTAATTAAAAGATATGGCAGCCCCTATTAAATTAGCATCATTTTGATATTTACTTGGGTTTACTTCAATTTCAACATCTTCATATCCTCTTGCATGCAATAAACTATTTGCATGTATTTTTATTTTATCAATTAATTCGATATTTTGTGACACTCCACCACCAATAACATTAACTTCAGGATCAATGGTTACTTGGATATTAAAAATTAATAATCCCATTTTTTTAATGAACTCATTTATAAGTTCCTGTGCTTCAGGATCTGAACTTCTTGCTAATTCTTTTCCTGATATATTTGTATGGTTAATTCTATTATATTTTCTTGCTTGATGAACCAAAGTATAATTCCCTATTGGCTTATTACCTGACTCAATTAGTCCATATTCACCAGCTAATAAATTATTCCCTCTAAGAATATGATTATCTATTACAAATGCCCCACCAATACCCGTTCCAATAACTATAAAAGCACTTGTATCAAAATTCTTGGCTACACCATACTTTGACTCACATAGTGCAGCACAGTTTGCATCATTTTCTATTGAAACTTTTTTTCTAAACTCATTTTCTAATATTTCAACTAACTTTATTTCATGTATATAAGGAACAGCACTCAAACCAGTAATTATTCCCAATTTTTTATGGACAATTCCTGGACAACTTAGTGCAATGCCATCAATCTTCTTATCATCAATAACATTTTTCATAGAACTTATTAATTGTTCCAAACTATGTGGCGTATCAAATTTCTGATGATTAATTATTTTTTTCCCATCCCAAAAACCACATTTCACTGTAGTTCCACCGATATCAAAACAAGCTAACATAATTTCACCTACTATTATTCATTAAATCCATTATTTTTTATTAAATAACTAAACCATGAACCGCTTTTTTTCATTGTTCGTGAATAATTATTTAAGTCTAAGTAATAAAATCCATATCTATTTTTATATCCATTTAACCAAGACCAACAATCTATAAATGTCCAAGTATGATAACCAATACAATTAACACCTTCATCAATAGCTTTGTGCAATTGAACTAAATGCTCTTTCATAAAGTTAATTCGATAATCATCCTTAATTATACCGGAATTATCAATAAAACGTTCTTCATTTGCTACTCCCATTCCATTTTCTGAAATAAACCACGGCTTATCTGTTAGTTTATCAATTGTTTTTGCAATATCATAAATTGCATTTGGATATATCTCCCAACCTCTATAGGGATTCACACGACGATCTTCCCATATATAATTTTCATAGAGATCAGTAGGATCCTTTATTACTTTTTTTTCAGTTAAAGGAGCCTGTACACGTAATGGCTGATAGTAGTTAATTCCCAAAAAATCTACCTCAGAAAACTTAATTATCTCCGGTTGATATATTATATTTTGATCATCTATTAAATTGTATTTTTTCAATAAATTTATTAATTCTATATTAACTTCACCTTTTAAAGCGGGAGTTAAAAAACTATAAATGTTTAATAAATCTGCTCTTCGAGATGCTAACTTATCTTTTTTATCATCACTTTTAGGATATGCAGGTGTTAAGTTCAAAATGATGCCAATTCTTGAATCTTTTTCATAATGATTTTTTTTAAACGTTCTAACTGCCTTGGCATGTGCAAGTAATGTATTATATCCAGCTGCTATTGCTTTTTTAAAATCATGAATTGCCGGATAATGAAAACCATTTAAATAACTACACTCAACATGTACTAGTGGTTCATTAAATGTAATCCAATCATGAATTATATCTCCAAATTGTTCAAAACAAGTTTTGGCATAAAATTCAAACCAATCAGAAGACTTAGGGTTTTCCCATCCACCCTTTTCCATTAACCACCAAGGCATATCAAAATGAAATAAATTAATAATAGGTCTGATATTATTCTTTATCATTTTAGTAAAATAATCACGATAAAATCTTACGGCTTCTTGATTAATTGTTTTTCCATCAGGTAAAAGTCTTGTCCATGCGATTGAAGTCCGAAAAGAATTCAGGCCTAGTTTTTTCATATGCTCAATATCTTCAGAATAATATTCATACATCATTGAAGTATTTTTTGGCCCTTGATTGTCATTAAACTTTTCGGGATTAAGTTCAAACCATTTATCCCATGTTGAATAACTTTTTCCATTTTCTAAAGAATGGCCTTCTGTTTGTGGAGCAGATGTAGCTGATCCCCACATAAAATCATTTGGAAACTGGTATTTCATTTTTTCATACCTCAATTGATAATGTTTTTATTTGTCCAGGTTTAAATATTCCTAAATCTATTTTTTCGCCAGTAATTTCTACACTTTGAGCTTTTTCTTCCAAATCAACAAACTTAGTATTAATTTTTTTGTTAGACCTTATCTCTCCCCCCTTAATTTCATTATCATCATAATTTATAAGTCTGACTATTATATTATTTTTGAAGCCTTTATAAATAGCACTTATATTTACATTAATATTATCTGTATTAAAATATCCAAATTTTTCAACGTTTTGAGGAAGCTTATTCATAACAAAATATTCTAATGTATTAACAAATTTATTTAAATTTTGAATCTGATAATGTGGTAAATAAACTGAATAATTATGAAAATCATTAATTATCTCATTTGCATTAAATTTATCATCAATAATATTAATAGCAAAATTAAATTCCATATTTTTTAGTAACTGGCTTTCGGGTGTAGGAATATATCTAAATTGATTACCTGATGCAACACCGGGTCTTCTTAATAAGTCAGGCCTTCCTAAAAATCCTACAGATCTAAACATTGTTAAAGCAATGTTACTAAACTTATCACCAACAAGTTCATATTCTTTTATCCCTTTACTTAAAACTGAATAAGATCTTTTTGAATTATGTACGTTAACAAAATGAATCATTGGGTATATGGCAGAAGGTTCCTCTTTATAATCTAATTCTCTCCATTTATTTAAATTATTATCTATTACTTTCCTGTTAATAAAACCAAAAGGTGTATCAGCATAAGAAAAATCATTTTTAATATTTGAATTTAAAAGTACTCTTAATCTATGATCACTTATTTTATTATTTATTTTAACAGCAAACTCAATAAGTTTAGAATCTTTCTTTAAACCAATTCTAACCTCATATACCAATTGGCCATCCTTTTTGTTGTTAGCCCTTGATTTTAGATTTTTAGGTAATTTCCAAACTCCAGAAACGATCATTTCATCTTGAAGTACACCCTTAATAATTTCTACTTTAGAATCTCTAAAATTCAATTTGTATACTTCATTTTTATATGCAGGAGAAAAATCATACGTATCTCCTTCATCGCCACTGTCTTCGAACTGTACGGCATCGTTAATTACTCGCTTATTTTTTTTATCCGTTATAGTTATTAATCCTTGTTCTGATAATTCTAATTTAATTAATTCATTCTCAATTTTGGAAGCTCTAATATTACTTGCTTTTTGCCTACTATTACTTTTCACTATTCTATATTTTTCATATCCAAAAGCATCAATTTTAGTTTTAATAAGAATTTTGGTTAAATAATAAAATTTATTTTCTTCATAAGAAGTATTGTCACGCTTAATTTGACCTGAGTATATTTTTTCTTGAGATAAAATTTGATAATCAATTTCACTATTTTGTAAATTAGTTATTTTAAAATTTTTAAATTTAGTTGAGACTTCTACTTTAATTATTTTTTGGATTTGTTTAGATTGTACGTTATAAATTAAAAAGTCATTTTCAGCATTATCCTTCATTGAAATAGACATTTTTCTTGTTAGGTAATCTATTTCTGAAGTTACTAATCTTTCCGCCTCTTTAAACCTTTTGTTTATATCTTCATTAGTTACATCACTATTACAACCGCCAGCAGAATCATGTGCTTGATTTCTTACAAGAATTTTCCATATTTTATCCAATAAGCCTTTCTTGTATGGAATATTATTCTTATCAGCGATTACCATCAGAGGTTCTAAGGTTTCAGTAACCAATCTCTCTAACTTATCATTATAATATTTTAGATCGTATCTAGATGAATAAATAGACCTATGAATTTTTGATACTGATGGGTCTATAAATTCCCCACTTAATACGTCTAATTTAGATATTTTATTTTCAAAGTCAGAAAAAGCTTTAGGATAATTACTTTCAACAAAATTATAATTAGAATATTCTTTATTTGCTTGACTAATTTTTTCTTTTAAATTGAAATCAATATACCTTTGATCTCCTCCCAAAGGAAGAACAATATCATTAATATTCTCACTTTTTAAAGTATCAAGTATTTCAGGTAAT
Source organism: Daquilactobacillus linshuiensis (assembly GCF_052828685.1). NCBI lineage: Bacteria > Bacillati > Bacillota > Bacilli > Lactobacillales > Lactobacillaceae > Daquilactobacillus > Daquilactobacillus linshuiensis. The sequence goes on from NZ_CM128255.1 coordinate 780,149, forward strand.
TTTTCTTGCTCCTCTATCAGTGGAACACCTGCATAATACCCACCATTAATGTTTAACACATTAACATTAGATCCATCACTAGATTTCCAATTAAAAAATCTATTCTTTGTAAGGTCTACTGGTAATCCTCTCCAAAATACAGCTCTTCTTATATTAAATCCGTTATAAATTTTAGGCATATCTTGTCCTTGTCCAAAAGAATCTGGTAAGTACCCTATAGACATATAACCACCTAATTTCTTGGCTAACGACATTCCCAATTGTAAATTTCTAATAATAGATTCTCCCGAAATAATAAGTTCATCTGTTTGAGTATACCAAGGCCCAACAAATAATTTCCCCGACTTAATATATTTTTTAAATAACTCTTTTTTTTCAGGGCATACTTGCAAATAGTCATCAATAATCGACATTTGACCGTCAATTAAATAATATTCCAATTTATTATTTTCCAGTGCTAGAAAAACTTCATCCATGTTATGAATAAATTGGATCATTGCATCTTGTCTAGTGAAATACCATTCAAAATCCCAATGTGTATGTGGAATAACGTTTACTTTTATTTTTTCACTCATATACTTACTCCCTTATGTAAATTGGAGAGAATTTCTAAATTCTCTCCAATTTACACTATATCTCATTAATTAATTGAACTATTTTATCTAAATTATTTTCATTTTTAAGTCTTTGTATAAATTCTTCATTCATTAATTTTCTAGCAACAGTACTCAAGATTCTCAAATGTTCTTTACCACCATTTTTAGGTATAGATAGTGCTATAGCCATATTCACCGGCTTTTTATCAAGTGCATTCCATTCAATTGAATTGGTAAACTTAATGTAGAATAATCCGGTCTTAATAACACTACTATCATTACTGTGAGGAATTGCTATGCCATTTTTAAAACCAGTAGTAGTTTCACCTTCACGAGTTTTTAAACCCAAATAGAATTTTTCATCTGATAAAGTATATCCATTTTTTTTAACTAACTTAGCTATATTTCTAAACGCCTCATCTTGAGTTTTACTAGTTGAGTCAATCAATATATTATTCTTATTAAAAATACTTTCTTCCATTTAATCTCTCCAATTTACAATTCTATTTCTACTTCTTTAGCCGCTTCAGTAACTTTTGGAGATCTAGTAAAACCGATTATTAAAGCAGTAGTCAAGATTCCCATACTTACACTAAATATCCAAGTTACGAAGGGAACAGGCTGATCAATATATCCTATGAAAGTTCCTAATGGGGACCCAATTCCACCATAAAACTTACATCCGAATCCAGCAGCCAGCCCACCAGCTAAGGCTGAACCTATAACATTAGCAATTATCATTCTAACCGGATCCGCAGCCACAAACGGAATTGCTCCCTCAGTAACTCCAACTAACCCCATTCCAAGAGTTGCACTGGCAGCAACTTTCTCATCCTTACTAAACTTTCTTTTAAACATTATCGTAGCAACCCATACTCCAAGAGGCGCTACTGATATAGCAGCTTGAGAAGCGGTTTGAGGTACAAAATTAGCTCCTTGAACGCCAAATTTTGTCATTGTATCTGTGAATACAGCAGTTCCAAAAATTAATGCCGTTTTATTTACAGGGCCTCCTAAATCAAATCCCATCATTGCTCCAATAATTGCTCCAATAATAAATGGCGCACTGGTATAAGTTTTTGTTAACCAAGAAAGCCAGTTATACATAGAATTCATTCCACTACCAAGTGGCTGTCCTATAACATAAAATACAATAATTGAAATAAAAAATGTTGTAACAACTGGGATTATCATAATTGGAACAATAGGTTGTATAATTTTAGGCCACTTAACTTTTTTAAAATATTTTACAAAATACCCTACAAGAAACGCCACAATTAAAGCACCTATAAATCCACCTCCAGATTTTGTATGCAATAAATCAGGATCATTCACAATATATGCTCCAATCATTGCTGGTGCAATTGCTGGTTTGTCTGCTATTGAATTTGCAACAAACCCAGCAAATAATGGAATCATCAACTTAAACCCAGCTTGTCCAACTTGAAACATATTCGACATAAATAAACCTACAGGAGTTTTAGTATCAAATCCCCATTTAACAATTCGTCCTAAATCATCTTTTTGAAAAGCATATACATTAGCAATTGCTAAAATTAGTCCTGCAGCAATTACCATAGGCACCATATAAGATATACCGCTCATTATATGTGTAAAAAAAGTCGTTTTTTCAGAATCATTACCAATTTGAACTTTTCCTACTTTAGAACCTTTCTTCCCAAAAACCGTCCCTTCTATGTTTGCCTTTTTAATTAGTCCTTCCGCATCATCAATGGCAGCGTTTGAATCGGTTACAAACATTTTTTTCCCTGTAAATCTCATGGGATCTATTTTTATATCTGATGCAATTAATACTAAGTCTGCATCATCAATCTCTTGCGATGTTATTTTATTTTCAACACCAATTGCACCATTAGTTTCTACCTTAACATCCCATCCTTCTTTTTTTGCAGCTTTTTCAATCGCCTCTGCTGCCATATATGTATGAGCTATGCCGGCAGCACAGGCAGTAACAGCAACTAATTTTTTTGCCATATTATATATTCCTCCCTTTGTTATTAATTACTATTAAATCATAAATCAGGATAACAGAAAGCGTTTTCCGTTATCCTGTTATTTTTTTCAATTTATAATATATGTTTGAAACTAATTCCATTAAAAAAACCATCTTAATCGATAGCCCTTCTATTAGACACGTAAATCTAACAAACGGTATTTTCAATTAAGATGGTTCTTTTTATATCATATTAACTATCTGCATTAAAATTGGAACAACAATAACAAACAATACGGTACTTGTTGTTACAACATTAGTTGCATATTCAACATCCCCATGGGCTTGACCAACTAGTATTGGTAAAACAGCAAGTCCAGGAGCTGCTGCTTGTATTACTAAAGTACTTTGTTCAACATTTGGCATTGATTGTCCCATATGGGCACCTATCATTACCATTGCAATCATAAATGCTGGTGCGAAAACAAATCTTCCTAATAAGGCAATTACAGTATCACGATCAAATTTAATTGATTTCAATCCTGCATCTGCCAAAATAATTCCTATATATATTAATGACATCGGTGTAACAATTCCACCTACCATGTCTAAGGTTTTATTTATCCATTCTGGAACTGGAATAGCTAACAATAAGAATATTAATGAAACTAAAAATCCAACTAATGGAGCAGGTAACAGTTTTTTCCAATTAAATTTAGCTTTTTTACCTTCTGATGTAGGATCATCTGCTGATATAAAGAATACACCTATTGCCCATGTAGAAACTGTATTCATAACATAGTATATTAAAAAATAAGGCAAACTTTTTGTTCCAAACAAAGCTAAATTTAATGGCAATCCAATAAAAATCGTATTGGCATTAGCAAACATATTAATCATTGTTCCCCGTCTTCCAGGTCTAACTTTTAATATTTTTACTAATAGTATTGCCAATAAATAACTAAGAGCAAAGCTACCAAACGCATATACCAATCCTCCAGATAAACTTGCTAATTTATCTCTTGTTAAATATTTCAATACAGAGACAAAGATTGAAGCTGGTAGTGCAACTTTCATTATTATAAATTCAATATTTTCTTTAAATTCTGAACCAATTTTATTTGATCTTTTTAACCAATAGCCTAGTGCAATTACTATAACTATTTCTGCTACGCTTTCTAGTGAAGTTATAAAAGCTTCCATTTTAAATATTCTCCTTTAGTATTCTGGTGACCATTTCTTTTCTTCTATTGCTTTTTTAGCATCTGTAACTTCTGTTAGTTGCTCATCAATAGCTTGTTGAGCAACTCCTAATGCTACCGTCTGTGAAAATTGATCTAATTTTGAAACTGGAGGTAATACTGCTGCTCCTGGTTTACTTGCATCAACAATTCCACCTAGTGAATGAGCAGCCTTACTTATCATTGCATCGCTAAGAATTCTTGAGTTAACAGCTAATGCTCCTAAACCGAGTCCTGGATAAACAAGGGCATTATTTGCTTGTCCGATTTCATATGTTACCCCTTTATATTCTACTGGTTTAGCTGGAATACCTGTTGCTACAAGTGCCTTACCGTCACTCCATTCAATTAAATCTTTTGCAGTTGCTTCTGCCAATTTTGTTGGATTTGATAGTGGAAATATAACAGGACGATCAGTATTGGCTGACATTTCTTCAACAATTTCTTTTGTAAATGTATTTGGTTGAGTTGATGTTCCAACCAAAATTGTTGGATGAATTGCTTTAACTGCAGCTTCTAAAGTTACTAATTCATCAGGATTTTCAAATTCATCTCTACTTCTAGTAAATGGTTTTTGTTCAGGAGTTAATCCTTCAGTGTCGTCAAATAATAGACCTTGTTTATCAACTAAGTAGAAATGTTTTTTTGCTTCTTCTTCACTTAATCCTTCTTGAATCATCTCATCATAAATTCTTTTGACAATTCCTGCACCAGCAGTACCTGCACCAAAACTCATATAAATTTGGTCAGTAAGTTTTTGTCCTGAAATATTCATTGCACCCATAATTCCAGCCAAAGTTATTATTCCAGTTCCTTGAATATCATCATTAAATGTCAATATTTTATCTTTATATTTGTTCAAAATATTAGCAGCATTACTTCTACCAAAATCTTCAAAATGCAAATACATTTTAGGGAATAATTTTTCAGCAGTTTCAACAAAAGTATCAACGAATTTATTGTATCTATCACCATAAACTCTTTCAAAATGATTTCCCATATATAACTTATCATTTAATAATTCTTTATTATTAGTACCAGCATCAAGTACAACTGGTAAAACATTTTCTGGATTTACTCCTGCTGCTGCTGTGTAGACCATCAACTTACCTACGGATATATCTACTCCTTGTAGTCCCCAATCACCAATTCCAAGAATTCCTTCACCATCTGTTACAACGATTAAATCAATCTCTCTTCCTGCAGCTGCATTTTTTAATGACTCTTCAATTTCGTCCATTTTTTCAATTGATAAGAATGCTGCATTTTGTGGGTTAACATATAAGTGACTATAATTTTCAATGGTTTCAGCGATTGTTGGATCGTATACTACTGGCATAAATTCCATTATATGTTGGCTAAACAATTTATAGAATAAAACTCTATTCTCATTAAAAATATTCATCAAGAAAATTCTTTTTTCTAAATCATTTACCTTTGCACTAAATTGTTCATAAGCTTGTTCAACCTGTTGATCTAACGTTTGCACATAATTTGGTAGCATACCATTAATCTGTAAATCTTTTCTTTGTTCTTCAGTAAAGGCAGTACCTTTATTTAAAAATGGATCATTTAATAAGTCTTGTCCTTTTTTCATGATTATCCTCCAAGTTTTTATCGAACTAATCATAGTATTCAATAAAATATATAGTCAAATATGGTATATTTAATAAATAATATTTATAGAGGTTAAAAAATGAATTTAATGGATTTAAGTTATTTTGATAAATTATCTGAGTTAAAAAGTTTTTCAAAAACAGCAAAATACTTTGAAGTTAGTCAACCTACAATCACTTACGCTATAAAAAGACTTGAAAAAGAATTTAACACCCAACTTTTAATCAGAGACAGTAAATCCCATACTGTTGTGTTATCTCCAAATGGCAGTCAATTATTAATTCATATAAAAAAGATCCTTTTTGAAATTGAAGTTTCAAAACAAGATATTATACAATCTAAAATTTCAAAATTAAAAGTTGGACTACCTCCAATAATTACAAATTATTTTTCTAGTTTATTTAATATATTGTTTACTAATAATTTATTAAAAAACATAGAAGGAATCACTGCAGAATCGCAAGTTTTAATGAATGAATTAGTCAATGGAAAAATTGACATTACTCTAATTGGATCATTAGTGCCGATAAATAAAACGAATCTAGAAACAATTTTACTTCGGACTCATAAATTTAAAATAATCAGTGCTAAAGAAAATATTTTAAGCAAAGAAAAAGATATATCTCTTTTTGAAATTAAAGATTTTCCTTTAATATTATTAGACGAAAAATCTGTTCATAATAAAGCAATAACCCGATTAGCATCTTCAATTAATCTAACCTTAAATCCAATATTTAAAACTTCAGACTATAAATTAGCATTAGATTTAATAAAAAATAATCAGGGAATAGGATTTTTCACTGAAACTGCTATAACAAATTCTCTTGATTACAATGTTTATGACATTAAAGAAGCAAGTAATTTAAATTTTTATATTTACCTTGCATATAGAAAAGATAAATTGCTAACATCAGATATGAAAAAATTTATTTCAATGGTTAAAAATGAAAATAATTAGTCATTAATAACCTCTTTCCACACATATTTATACCATTATTTTTTTGAATATCTTGCTTTTAGTATAAAATAATCATTGAATTATTAGCAATCTATTTTATTTTTAAATTTAATTAACTTGCTTAAAGTTATCCACAGGTAAGTCAAAATAATTGACTAATTATTTCACAAACTGATATATTTTATACTTAATCTTTAATAAAGAAGGCAAAATATATGAATGAATTGATGAATGCTGTAGTAATAAATAATTACGGTGACGAGAATAACTTAGAACTTACAAAACTACCTATTCCAAAAATATCCGACAACCAAGTTCTTATTCAAACTAAAGCAACTTCAATAAATCCTATTGATTGGAAATTACGCGAAGGTTATTTAAAACAAATGTTTGATTGGACATTTCCAATTATTCTTGGTTGGGATATATCTGGAGTTATCACAAAAATAGGCGCCAATGTAACAGATTGGCACGTTGGTGATGCTGTTTTCGCACGTCCAGCAACAACTAAGCAAGGTACATATGCGGAATATGTGGCGGTTGATGCGAATCTTTTAGCTCATAAACCTGATAATATTTCATTTGAAGAGGCAGCTGCTGTTCCATTGGCTGGTGAAACTGCTTACCAAGCTTTAATCACTCATGGAAAATTAAAAAAAGGTGAATCAGTACTAATACAAGCAGGATCTGGTGGTGTTGGAACTTACGCAATCCAAATTGCAAAATCTTTGGGTGCTCACGTAACAACTACGACAAGTAGTAAGCATTTTGAACTTGTTAAAGAACTTGGAGCCGATGAAATTATTGATTACAAAAAAGAAAAAATATCGGACAAACTTACAAATATAGACTTAGTAATTGATACTATTGGTGGTAAAACACAAGAAGAATCATTTGATATTTTAAATAGAGATTCCGGAAGACAAATATCAATTGTAGGAAAATCAAAAAATACAGATAATATTATAAAAAATTCCAATATTAAATTTCAGGATATTTGGTTACAACCTAGTGGCAATGATTTACAAAAAATTGCAGCTTTGATGAAAGACGGTAAAGTTAAATCTGTTATTGATACTATAATAGAATTTTCTCGTGATGGATTAGTGAAAGCACATAAACTAAGTGCAACAAATCATTCAGCTGGAAAAATTGTTATTAAATTCTAACAAAAAAGACTAAACAAATTGTTTAGTCTTTTTTGCTTAAAATATTTCTTCAAGTTCATCAGATTTTAATATTTCTATCTCTAAATTATGACGCTTTATGAACCCTTCATTTTCAAGGTTTTTCAATTTTCTTGATATAGTTTCAGGAGTAGTTCCCAAATATGTGGATAGTTCTTTTAGTTTAAATGGAATTTTAACAGTACTTGAATCTTGATCTATACTTAAATCTAATATATAGGTGGCTAGTTTAGCCTCCACACTTTCAGAATTAAATAAATCAACTTGTCGTTCTAAGTTTTCTAATTTTGTAACAAAATCTGTTAGCAGATGACTACTAATTTCAGGGTATTTTATAAGTAAACTTTGAAACTCATTTTTTTGAAGTGTACAAATTGTAGAATCTTTTAGTGCTGTTGCATATAAACTTTGATTTTCGACTCCATATAAAACTTTTTCACCCTCAAAATCTCCAGGTTGCATTACTCTTAACAATTGTTCTTTCCCATTTTTATTTAATTGATAAATTTTAATACTGCCAGATGCAGCTATTATTAATTCATTTTGCTCAAATGGAGAAAAAATTAATGTATTTTTTTTTATTTTTTTATGATGAGTTATAGCAGATATTTTTATTAAGTCCTCTTCAGATAGTTCATTAAAAATTGGTACTATTTCTGCACATATATGTTGTTCCAAAATAACACCTCACCTTAATTAATCTTCATCTATTTCTTCTCTCAGGTCTACAATTGTAATATCATTTAGTCCTTTTAAAATTCTAAATTCACGATTATTATATTCAAGTATATCAATTAACACATGTTTTAAGCCAAATAAATTTTCTTTTTCAGATAACTTTATTGCTCTTGTAATAAACATCGTATTAGTTTGAATATCTTCTGCAATCATATTTATCATTTGTGTATTACTCAAATATTTTGCTTTAGAATCTTCTTTTAACATTGTATATTCTTGAAACTCTTTTGACGTACTAGGTACTAACTCTAATTCATCCAACAATACACTACCGAGTTTATCTTTAAAGGACACTATGTTTAGAATCATTTCATTTAAGTGCTGATTAAACTCTATTTTATTTATACCAACATAATACCATTTAACTTGTTGAATTTTTTGTTCTAATATTTGCAAGTTTGAAACTATATGTCCTGTCATTGCACCAGCAGTAGGTAATTTATGATCAATTTCAGATTGTCTTATTTCTTGTTCATATAATTGATTAATATTTTTCATTTTATCTTTACTCCTTTAACTTCATAACCTAAATTTGAAATTGTATCTATAATTTTTTCTTTGTCTATTTGACTGTCATCAAAATCAACTTTTACTTTGCTTGCATTGAATAAGACTTTAGTTGTATTTACTCCTCCTAATTGACTTACACCTGCTTCAATTTTTTGTAAACATGATGGACATGAAAGCTCATCTAATTGCATTATTATTTTCATATTTTTATCTCCTTAATTAATCTCATTGCATTCATTATTACTAATAAAATACTAAACTCGTGAAATAACATTCCACTTGCCATATTAACTATGCCAAATACTAATCCTACTAGTAATAACACCACTGTTAAAATAGCAATGAATATATTTTGTTTTTCATTCTGTAAAGTTTTTTTACTAATTGCATACGCATATACTAAAGAACTAAGTTTTGAATTCGCTAAAACGATATCTGAAGTTTCCATTGCTACATCAGTACCATTCCCCATAGCAATTCCAATATCTGCTGCTGCTAAGGTAGGACTATCATTTATTCCATCTCCTATAAAAGCAATTTTAGAATTTTTTTGCATTTTTTTGACAAAGTTTAATTTATCTTCTGGCAATAATTCTCCATAGTTTTCATCTGTACCTAATTCTTTAGCAACAAAGTCAACTACTGATTGGTTGTCGCCAGAAAGTATAACTGTTTTTTTTGCACCCAATTTTTTCAAATTTATTAATGCTTTTTTAGCGTCATCTTTTAAAACATCACTTATACCAATTGTCATTTTTAATTCTTTATTCATTGCAATCATTACAGTTGAGGAGCCATGACTTTGAATATTTTTCAAATCAATTAATTGTTCTTCTGATACATTTACTTGATTATTAGTCATCAAGTTTAAATTTCCAATTAATATATTTTCATATATGAGTCCTTGACCTTTAATTGTTTTTACATTTACTTTATTTATTTTTCCGTTGAAATAATCAACAAGTACTTTAGATAACGGATGATCCGACTCATTTTCAATGCTTGAAATAATGTTTTTTTCATCATTTGTTAGTTTTGAATATTCTTTAACCTCACTGACTACCATTTTCCCTTTAGTTAATGTATTAGTTTTATCAAAAGCAAATATTTTTATTTTTGCCATTTGACTTATAGTATCTCCACCTTGAAGCAATACTCCTCTATTTGCTCCATTTCCTATTCCAGCAACAATTGACACTGGAGCACCTATAACTAATGCTCCCGGACACCCTAATACTAAAATTGTAATAGCTAGTTTTATATCTTTACTAATAATAAAAATAATTAAAGCTATTATTAATACAGCTGGAGTATAATATGTCGCAAATTTATCTATAAATTTTTCAGCTGGTGACTTACTATCTTGAGCTTCTTCAACCAATTCGATAATCTTTCCCAAGGTTGTCTCATCACCAATTTTTGTAACTTTTATTTCAACACTTCCATTATCAACAATTGATCCAGCAAATACATCATCTCCTAAAGTTACATTAATGGGCTGTGATTCACCTGTTATTGCTGATTGATTAACACTTGCATCGCCTTTTACTATTTTCCCATCAACAGGTATTTGCCCTCCAGGTTTAACCATGACGACATCATCTAATTTTAAATTATCAATATCAATTTTCTTTATTTCATTATTTGATAATTTTACATAAGCTGTTTTAGGTGCCAAGTTAACAAGTTGTTTAATTGCATTCCTAGTTTTTTTTAAGGTTTTTTGTTCTAAAAATGTACCAAATAAAAACAAAAAAGATACAACGCTTGATTCTTCATACTCTCCTATTAATAATCCTCCAATTATCGCTATACTAACAAGTAAATCAATACTTATAACTTTTACCTTCAAAGCTTCTATAGCCTTAACGAAAATTGGAATTCCACCAATTATTCCACCTATAAGAAGAAATAATTGATTAAAAATCAAACCCGTTATTATAAAAATTCCAGTTAATACCATAAATACATTATTATTTTTATTTATGTATTTAATCATTCTCATCACCTCGTTTCTGTTCAAGAGTATTATCTGACAAGAATAAAAAATAAAAATTGATTTAAATCAAGAAAACAAAAAAATCTCAATAATGTTAAAAACATTATTGAGATTTCTTTTACTTTATTTTTCCTAAGAAATATTTCTTTTTTCCTCTACGAATAATTACGAATTCTCCATTAAATGAATTATTCGGATTAATCACAGCATTTAAATCCGTAATTTTTTCTCCATTTATTCTGATAGCACCATTTGTAATATCTTCTCTTGCTTGTCTTTTTGAAGTATCTACCTTTGCATTTATCAATAAATCAACAATATTTTGTGGATTAGAACTAATCTCATTTGATGGAACTCCAGAAAATGCTTGACGTGCCTCTTTTACTGTTAATTTTTGAATTTCACCCGAGAAAAGAACTTCAGTAATTTTTTCTGCTGACTCTAATCCATCAATTCCATGAACAAATTTTGTAACTTCTGCTGCTAGCTTACGTTGAGCTTCACGTTTTTCAGGGGCTTTTTTTAGTTTTCCTTCAAAAGAAGTTATCTCATCTTGAGTCATAAAAGTGAACAACTTCATATACTTAATAACATCTCTATCATCTTGATTTAACCAAAACTGATAGAATTCATATGGAGATGTCTTTTCTGGATCAAGCCAAACAGCACCACCAGCGGTCTTTCCAAACTTAGTTCCATCTGCCTTCAGAAGTAAAGGAATAGTTAATCCATAAACTTTGGCATCCTGTCCTTCAATTTTATGAATCATATCAATTCCTGCGGTTATATTTCCCCATTGGTCCCCACCGCCAACTTGTAATTGTATATTATGATCCTTATACAATCTGTAGTAATCAACTGATTGTAATATTTGATATGTAAATTCAGTAAATGAAATTCCTGCTTCCAATCTACTTGCAACAACATCTTTAGCTAACATCGTATTAATATTAAATAATTTTCCATAATCACGAAGAAAATCTAATAGAGAAATTTTTGAAAGCCAATCATAATTGTTTACCATAGAAATATTTTCACTATCAAAAATTTTTTTTGCTTGACTACTTAATGAATCAACATTGTGTTGAACCTGTTCCATTGTTTGTAACTGTCGTTCCGTTTTTCTACCTGAAGGATCTCCAATGCTTCCGGTTCCTCCACCAATAACTATATACGGATGATGTCCCATTAGCTCAAATCTTTTCATCATCATAAAGGGAAGCAAATGACCAATATGCATGCTATCGCCTGTTGGATCAACTCCGCAATATAGAGAAATCTTATTTTCTGAAACTAACTCCTCTAGTCCTTCTTCGTCAGTTTGTTGATTAATTGCTCCACGCCATCTTAATTCTTCTAATATATTCATAAATATTATTTCCTTTCCATAAAAAAAGCCCTGTTAAAAAATAACAGGGACGACTTAATATCGCGGTACCACCCAAATTCAGAAAGTCTACGCTTACTGCTCTTTATTATTTAAATTTAAGTAGTTCAATTTATTAACCTGCTTAGCTTACACCAACCGCTAATTCTCTTAACATCTGAGTTAATAAATCTACACGTCTACCACAAGATTACATAATTAGTTACTTAGTGTCAATAAAAATCACATTTTATCTTCTATCCATTTCCAAACTTCTTCTTTTCCATACTTTGTTTCAGAACTAAACATTTGCAAAGTATCTTCGGGATCTAGATCTAATGCTTTTTTTATTTTTGCTTCACTTTTATTCCACTGATTTCCTTTAACTTTATCCATTTTGGTAGCGACTATTAGTACCGGCAAGTTATAGTATTTAACAAAATCATACATTGAAACATCATCTTCACTCGGGTCGTGACGTCCATCAACTAAGATTATTACGCCTTTAAGAGGCTTTCTTGTAGTCAGGTATTCCTCAATCATTACACCAAATTCTTCGCGTTGTTTTTTTGAAACTTTTGCATAACCATAACCTGGCACATCAACCAAATATAATAAATCTTCAATATTATAAAAATTTAAAGTTTGTGTTTTCCCAGGCTTACTTGATGTTCTTGCAAAACTATTTCGATTTATTAGCGTATTAATTAAAGATGACTTACCAACATTAGAACGACCTGCTAAAGCTATCTCTGGGTAGCCTTCTTTTGGATATTGCGCAGAACTGACTGCACTTAAATTCATAGATACATTATTTACTTTCATACATAAGCTCCTTAATGTTCTATATTTTACCATAAAAAAAGGCACCTTCAGAAGATGCACTTTTAAAGTTACTTAAATTTTACAGCAGTTCCATATGCTGCAACAGATTGCATATCGGTACCAATTGAGCCTGAATCAAATCTCATCATGACAACTGCATCAGCTCCCATTTCAGAAGCGTTTTTTCTTAACCGATCTATTGAGATATCACGAGATTCAGTCATCATTTCAGTATATGCTTTAATTTCACCACCAACTACATTTTTAAATGAAGCTCCAATATTTTTAAAAACATTTTTTGATTGCGTTGTTAATCCAAATACTTCTCCAATAATTTCATATTCTCTACCGGGTATTTTTTCAGTAGTTGTAACTAAAATTTCGTCTGCCATAATACATCCCCTTAAAATAATTTTACCTAATTATACATCATAAAAACTCCTCTTTAAATGAAAACGATATCATTTTTATATTGTTAATCATTTAACAAAGTGATACATTTACAATGTAATATTTTTTAAGGGGGTTATATTTATGAAGGTAAGTATTATTGGATGTACACATGCAGGAACATTTTCCGCACAACAAATTTTAACAGAGCATCCAGATTGGGAAGTTACAGTTTTTGAAAGAAATGACAACTTATCCTTTCTATCATGCGGTATCGCACTTTGGGTAAGTAATCGTGTTTCTGATCCAAATAAAATGTTTTATTCAAGCCCAGAAGATTTAGCAAAACTTGGTGCCAATATGAAAATGAAACATGATGTTTTGGATATTGACCTAGATAACAAAAAACTTAAAGTTAAGGATTTAATAAATAACAAAGAATTTATTCAAGACTATGATAAATTAGTAATTACAACGGGATCAGCTCCTGTTATTCCTAATATTGAAGGTATTGACGGTGAGAATGTATTTTTATGTAAAAATTGGTCTCATGCTAATGAATTAAAGAACAAAACTGATATAAAAAGTGCAATTGTAATTGGTGCAGGATATATAGGTGCAGAACTTGCTGAAGGCTACTCTACTCTTGGCAAAAAAGTTACTTTAATCGATGCATTACCTCATGTACTAGGAAAAAATTTCGATGAAAATATTTCAGAAGTAGCAGAAAAAGATTTTATTGATCACGATGTATCTTTGGCATTAAATGAAAAAGTTACAAAGTTTATCTCTAATCCAGATAACACAGTTACAGTTGTAACAAATAAAAATGAGTATACTGCTGATATTGCTGTATTATGTATTGGATTTAGACCAAACACTGATTTATTTAAAGGTAAAATTGATATGATTGATAATGGTGCAATCATAGTTGATAAATATATGCATACTAGTAGACCTGATGTTTTTGCAGCTGGAGATTCAGCAACTGTATTTTACAATCCAACTCAAAAAAATGATTATATACCACTTGCAACTAACGCTGTTCGACAAGGAATTTTGGTTGGAAAAAATATAGAAAAAAATACGCTTGCTTATCTTGGTACTCAATCTACTTCGGCAGTTGAACTATTTAGTAGAAGCTATGCAGGTAGTGGATTAACAAAAAATGGTGCACAATCTAGAAATTTTGAAGTTGATTCAATTTCATTTGAAGATAATTACAGACCTGAATTCATGGTATCAACCACACCTGTTTTAATGAATTTAACATGGGACCCTGAGTCACACGTTGTTTTAGGTGGTTCTTTAACAAGTAAGTACGATATCTCACAATCAGCAAATGTCTTATCGCTAGCAATTCAAAATAAAATGACTATTGAAGAATTATCAATGGTAGATTTTTTGTTCCAACCTAATTTTGATAAGCCAATAAATTATATAGCACAAATTGCTGGTGCAGCCGTAGCACAAGCTAACAAATAGTTATAAACAAAAAAAGAATCCGAAATGGATTCTTTTTTTACGATAAACTATTTTTTAAGCTTCATATTTTTTCAAAGTTTCATTAAAATCAATTAATCCTTCTGCTTGATAATTCTTAACAAATTCAGGATCATTTAATCTTAATTGTTCTACTGGTAATGGACGTGCATTTTCAATATCAACATCAATAACCACAGGTTCTTTGATATTTTCTATATTATCAAAGGCTTCTTTTAATTCATCTATATTGGTTACCTTTACTCCTTTTGCCCCC
This sequence comes from Daquilactobacillus linshuiensis, assembly GCF_052828685.1. NCBI lineage: Bacteria > Bacillati > Bacillota > Bacilli > Lactobacillales > Lactobacillaceae > Daquilactobacillus > Daquilactobacillus linshuiensis. The sequence goes on from NZ_CM128255.1 coordinate 795,289, forward strand.
ATTGCCTCAGCAGCTTTTGCAAAATCAGATTTCAATAAATCAACACCTGAATGAGGTTGTTTGGTATCATCTTGTTCAGCTTCGATAAATCCTAACGAACCGTTATTTAAAACAACATTAATTATTGGTAAATGATATTTAACTTGCGTCATAACATCTTGCATTACCATTGAGAATCCACCATCACCACTTATAGACCAACTTTGTCTATTTGGGTATTTAACTTGTGTTGCAATGGCTCCAGGTAAAGCGTTACCCATTGATGCATACCATGCAGAAGTTTGAAAGTCTTGCGTTGGTTTCATATTTAAGAATCTAATTCCATCAATAGTTACGTTTCCCACATCTATATGGAATATTGCATCATCTGCTGCATGTTCATTTATTTCCTTGAAAATTGGTTCAACACGTAATGGACTTTGAGTTGAATTTTCCTTGCTTTGAACCCATTCTACCCAATTTTTCTTATTTTCAACTGCTGCTTTATAGAAATTAGTCTTTTCAGTAACAAGCTCACTTCTATCAATTAAAGATTGGATTGCAACTTTTGAGTCTGCCAAAATTGCTACATCAGTATTGTGACGATGTCCAAATTTACTTGAGTCAATATCAATTTGTATAAACTTAGCATCAGGTTTGAAGAAGAATTGACCAAATTCATAATTACTACCAATAAATAGAATCAAGTCTGCGGCTCTTGCCAAATCAACACCAGGTTTTGTAGCAACTCTACCAGCAGAAACCATATATGCAGGATCTGTATCATCAACAACAGCTTTTGCAAGTGCACTAGACATCATTGGAATACTTAATTTATCAGATAATTCTTTTAGTTCTTTTCCTGCATGTTTTGCACCTTGTCCAAAGTAAATAATTGGTCTTTTAGCTTCTTTTATTAAATCTAATGCTTTATCGATATCCTCATTAATTGGTAGTGGATAATTTCCTACTTTAAATAAATTAGCAGTAGCTTTAAAAGTATCAGGAATCTGTTCCCATCCGATACTTGTAGGAATTGTAACTACAGCAACTCCACTATATTTGTAAGCTTGTTTAATTGCTTGATCTACAACATGTGGTAATGATTCAGCTGTCATAACAGTACGATTATAGATCGCAACATCTTCAAACATTGGATTTTCATTTAATTCTTGGAAAAAGTCAGTATTCATTGCTGAAGTTCCTACTTGTCCAATAATTGCCAATACAGGAACATTATCATGCTTAGCATCATATAATCCATTTAATAAGTGAACAGCACCAGGTCCAGCAGAAGCAAAAGCAGCGGCAATTTTACCGGTTATTTTTGCTTCTCCTGAAGCTGCCAAAGATCCAACTTCTTCATGACGAACTTGAATATATTTCATCGTATCTTTTCTATTGTATAAAGCATTCATTGTAGAATCGATTGATCCACCAGGTAGACCATATATATGGTCAATTCCCCAATCTTCCATAACTTTTATCATTGCATCTGAAGCATTTATCATATCTGCCATTATCTTTTACCTTCTTTTTTGATGATGTGATAATGGTAACCCTTTCATTATTTTTTTTCAAAATATTTTACTCGAAAAAAAAAGACGCTTACGCGTCTTTAAGCAACCTTTCCATTTTTCAAAAGTAATTCAGGTTTATTTACTTTTAATACTGAATCTTTAGTAATTACTACTTTTTTGACATCTTTTCTACTTGGAATTTCAAACATAGTATCAAGCATTGTTTCTTCAACAATTGCGCGAAGTCCGCGAGCACCAGTATTACGTTCAATTGCAATTTTAGCTATCTGTTCCAATGCATCTTCTTTAAATTCAAGTTCAACATCATCAAGGGCTAATAATTCTTGATATTGCTTTACAAGTGCATTTTTAGGTTTAGTAAGAATAGAAACTAAATCATTTTCAGTTAGTTTTTCTAACGCAGTAATAATTGGAACACGACCAATAAACTCTGGAATTATACCAAATTTCATTAAATCCTCCGGAATTATTTGTTGCATTAAACTCTCTTCGTCTTCAAGATCAACTTCTGATGATACAGAGCCAAACCCAATTGTTCTTTCGCCTAAACGATTTTTAACAATTTCTTCAATTCCATCAAAAGCACCACCAATAATAAATAATATATTAGTAGTATCAATCTGAATTAATTCTTGTTGTGGATGTTTTCTTCCACCTTGAGGTGGAACACTCGCAATAGTTCCTTCAAGAATTTTTAGAAGTGCTTGTTGTACACCTTCTCCTGAAACATCACGCGTTATGGATACATTCTCACTTTTTTTAGCAATCTTATCAATTTCATCTATATATATGATTCCGCGTTCAGCACGTTCAACATCATAATCAGCATTTTGAAGTAATTTTAACAAGATATTTTCAACATCTTCTCCAACATAACCAGCTTCAGTTAGTGTTGTAGCATCTGCTATTGCAAAAGGAACATCCAATATTCTTGCCAATGTTTGAGCAAGAAATGTCTTTCCTGATCCTGTAGATCCAATCATAGCAATATTACTTTTTTGTAACTCTGTATCGCCTTCTTTTGACTCATTCATCTTATTTACACGTTTGTAATGGTTATATACTGCAACAGATAATGCTCTTTTAGCAGCTGATTGTCCTATTACATAATCATTTAAAATTTTATTTATTTCTGTTGGTTTTGGAATATCTTCAAGTACATTATTAACAGTTGTTTCATGTGCTAATTCTTCTTCTATAATCTCTTTACATAAATCAATACATTCATTACAAATATATACACCAGGACCGGCAACAATTTTTTTAACCTGATCTTGAGTTTTACCACAGAACGAACATTTTATTGATCCACTTGCTTCAGTTGTTTCCAAAATTAAAATCCTCCTTTTAACTTGGCGCAGGATAGTCTATCAAAATTCTTAAATTACGTAAAGAATTTTGATTTTAACAAAAAAAGAGCTCTAAAAGAGCACTTTTAAAAAGTATTATTTTTCAACTGCTGAATCAACAATTATATCCATAGCTTTTTTAATGGCAACATCGTGTTTAACCATGTCATCTGTAAGAGCTTGACGAACAACGCTTTCTTCCATGTTGTATTGTTCAGCTAGTGATTTAATCTCTGCGTCTACATCTTTTTTAGTTGGTTTAATTTTTTCTGCAGCAACAACTGCTTCAAGAACTAAATCAGTCTTAACTCTTGTATCTGCATCTTTTTTAAATTGTTCTCTTAAATCATCTTCTGTAGTTCCTGTTAATTGGAAATACATTTGTGGATTCATACCTTGTGATTGAATAGTATTCATGTATTGATTCATCTGATTATCTACTTCAGTATTAATCATAGCTTCGGGAATATCATCAATTTTGGCATTTTTAACAGCTTTTTCAGTAGCAGCTTCTTGAATTGCAGCTTGAGCTTCTGATTCTTTTTGTTTCTTCAAATCAGCTTTAATTTTGTCTCTTAATTCATCAAGAGTCTCTACACTATCATCAACATCTTTAGCAAATTCATCATCTAATTTTGGAAGTTGTTTTTCCTTAACTTCATGAATTGTTGTTGCAAATTCTGCAGCTTTACCTGCTAAATCTTTAGCATGATATTCTTCTGGGAATGTAACTTTAACAACAACATCTTCACCAGCTTTATGTCCAACTAATTGTTCTTCAAAACCGGGAATAAATGAATTTGAACCAAGTTCTAATGAGTAGTTCTTAGCAGAACCGCCATCAAATTCTTTTTCACCAACTGTTCCAACGTAATCAATAACAACTGTATCGCCATCTTTTGCAGCTGCATCTTCTTTAAGAACTAATTCAGCTTGTTGTTGGCGTTTGTTTTCAATTTCTTCTTCTACAGCTTTTTTTGTAACAGTACGTTTTTGTTTTGGAACTTCTAATCCTTTGTAGTCGCCTAATGTTACTTCTGGTTTAACAGTAACAAGAGCTTTTAAAATCCATGGTTCTGTTTCTGATAATGAGTCAACATCTATCTTAGGTTGATCAACTGGCTCAATTTTTGTATCTTCAATAGCCTTGTTGTATGCTTCAGGCAATACAGCATTTAAAGCTTCTTCATAAAGAGCTGATTCTCCATACATTTTATTAAAAATTTGTCTTGGCATTTTGCCTTTACGGAATCCAGGAACATTAAGATTTTTTCTAACCTTTTTAAATGCTACATCTAGTCCCTTATTAATTGTATCTCTATCAATTTCGAAAGTTAATTCTCCATCAGTTTTACCTTTTTTTGTCCACTTAGCTTTTGAAGCCATTGAAATCCCTCCGGTTATATATCAATTCTGTAAATCTCATACTTATTAATTCTACCCTAAATGTATATGGTTGTAAATATTTCACCGTTTATTTATTTGATAAAACAAAAAAACTCAAGACAATGTCTTGAGTTTTTTGGATAAACTTATGTTAGTCCAAGATTTCTGTAACAGAACCAGCACCAACAGTACGTCCACCTTCACGAACAGTGAATTTTGTACCTTTTTCGATAGCAACTGGAGCAATCAAGTCAACTTCAAAAGTAACTTGGTCACCAGGCATAACCATTTCTACACCAGATGGTAGTTCGATAACACCTGTAACATCAGTTGTATGGAAGTAGAATTGAGGACGGTAGTTTGAGAAGAATGGAGTATGACGTCCACCTTCATCTTTTGACATGATATAAACTTCACTCTTGAATTTAGTGTGAGTTTGAATTGAACCTGGAGCAGCTAGAACTTGTCCACGTTCGATTTGATCACGGTCAACACCACGTAGAAGAGCACCGATATTGTCTCCAGCTTCACCTGAATCCAATGTCTTACGGAACATTTCTAGTCCTGTAACTGTTGTCTTTTGAATTTCTTCTTTCAAACCAATGATTTCAACTTCATCACCAACAGTAACTGTACCACGGTCAATACGACCTGAAGCAACTGTACCACGACCAGTGATTGTAAATACATCTTCAACAGGCATCAAGAATGGCTTGTCTGTATCACGTTCTGGTGTTGGAATATATTCATCAACGATATCTAGAAGTTTTTGAACATTAGCAACTTGTTCAGCATCACCTTCAAGAGCTTTTAGAGCTGAACCACGTACTACAGGAATATCATCACCAGGGTAATCATATTCTGATAGTAATTCACGAACTTCCATTTCAACTAGGTCAACTAATTCGTCATCATCAACCAAGTCAGTTTTGTTCAAGAATACTACGATGTAGTCAACACCAACTTGACGAGCAAGTAGGATATGTTCACGTGTTTGTGGCATAGGACCATCAGTAGCAGCAACAACAAGGATGGCACCATCCATTTGTGCAGCACCAGTGATCATGTTCTTAACGTAATCAGCATGTCCTGGAGCATCAATATGTGCATAGTGACGTGCTTTTGTTTCATATTCAACGTGAGCTGTATTAATTGTAATACCACGTTCTTTTTCTTCTGGAGCAGCATCGATATTAGCGTAGTCTTGGGCTTGAGCCAAGCCTTGGTCAGCTAATACTTTAGTGATTGCTGCTGTCAAAGTTGTTTTACCATGGTCAACGTGACCAATTGTCCCAATATTTACATGGGGTTTTGTTCTCTCATAATGTTCTTTTTCAGCCATTAAAAGATTCCTCCTAATTATGCTTTCGTAAGAATTCTACTGCAAAAATAAAAAGAGTCTTGCAGCTCACTCTTCAATGCTTGATTATACTACTTTTAGGTTTTTATGCAATAAAATTACCTAAAAATATACTCTTAGAATTATACGGTCGTATATGATAAAAGTAAATAAGTTTATTTGATTTTTTTAAATTATTCATTAAAGTTGTTTAATAATTTTTCAAATTTATCTAACCATTTTTCAATCATCTCACCGTTTTGAGTGAGCTTTATATCTTTTTTTTCATATTTATTTAAATAAATATCAATCCATTCATTAGGATAAGTTACTATCTGATCTATGAAAGGATGAAGCATTGAAATATAAAGTGAAAACTCATTTAACAATAGATTATATTCAACATCACTGTATGTTTCTAGTTTCTTTTTTAATAGTTCTTTAATCTCAATATATTTTTTTGATACAAATAGCGACTTTAAACTTGATGGATTAAATTTTTTTAACTCTCCAAAAAAACTAATTGTATATTCTTTATTAATTTTTAATTTAATTAAATTCTCCGTGATTTCGTTTTTTAAAAGTGGATGTAAATATGGATTTAATAATAAATTTTCTGAAATTTTTAAATAATTATTTAATGGTAAATGTTTCATATCTCTTATTTTTGAAGCTTGTATTCCAATTGGCATTATTACTAAAGACATTAAATCTTTTTCTTGATTTTTTATTTCTAATAAATTATTTTTTTGATACTCAATTTCAGCATTTCTAACCTTATTTATTATTTCTTTATTATTTTTTATTAAATTAAGAAGTTGGTTAGCTTGTAAAAATTCTTTAGCTCCAATAAAAATATCAAATAATAAATTCATATCTTCTTCATTATTTAAATATTCATCTAAAAAAAGTGAACTTTGTTCAACTGCATCATCAAATTTTCCAATTTTAAATAAACTAATTACTATTTTTTTATTAATTGCAAAATCATTTTTTATTAATGATGCTTGTCCAAAAAAGTAAATTGCTTCTTTCCAATTATGTTTTTCAAATGCTTCATTGCCCTGTTTTACTAGATTATTTTTTTCGTTATTATCCATCATTTTTCCATCTTTCAAATAATTAAAAAGACCGGCGTATAGCCGATCTATTTGCGTGTACGATGTCGATTTTGATTAACTTCCATTACAATTGGCAAAATCATCGGATGACGTCTAGTTTGTTCATATAAGTATTTATTCAGGTCTTCTCTCACATCTTGCTTTAAATTTGCCCAGTCAAATTCTTTATTTTCCAAATTGTTTTCAATAGCTTTTGTAATCACATCAATACTATCATTAAGCAATTCTCTATTATCTCTCATATAAATGAATCCGCGAGCATTTACTTTAGGCCTAGCTACTATTTTTTTCTTCTTTCGATCAATTGTAACTACAGCAATAAATACACCGTCTTCTGCAAGCATTTGACGATCCCTTAATACAATTGAGCCAATGTCTCCAACACCAATTCCATCAATCATTGTGTCCCCAGCTTCAATAGCCTTTCCAAAATGAAACTGTCCATTATGATACTCAAGAACGTCACCTTTTTGAGTCATAAAAATATTTTTATAAGAAATACCTGTTTCATTTGCTAAATTACCGTGGTTATCTAGTAATCTATATTCTCCTTGAATAGGTATTATATTTTCAGGCCTTAATAAATTAATCATCAATTGTAAATCAGTTTTATTTGCATGACCAGATGGATGGTATCCATCACTTACTGTTTTTACCTCAGCATTAGCTCGATAAATCATATCACGAGTTTTTGCTACTATAGTTTCCATTGCATAGGTTGGAGTAGTTGCAATAAAAACTAAATCACCTTCTAAAATTTTAAAAGGTCCACGTTTAGCATTAGCCATGCGTTGAAGTAATTTAATTGGCTCGCCCATTCGACCTGTTTCAATTAAAACTATTTGCTCTGGATCAAAATCTTTAAGGCTTCTTTCACTAATTAAGACATCATCAGGTACTTTTAGATATCCAAGCTTCATAGCCGTTCTTACGATTTTTTCTGCATCTTTACCTGCTATAGCCACTTTTCTTTTTAAAGCAGCTGACGCATCAATAATTTGCTGCATTCTTTGTATATTTGAAGCAACACTAGCGACAACTATTCTTCCGGTATGATATTTAAAAGTATCTAAAATATATTCTGCAATATCTCTTTCGTTTGAATTTTCATAAAGAGAATCTGCATTTGCTGAGTCACTCAGTAATGCCAGAACTTTTTCTTTGCCAATATCTGCAATACGTCCGAAATCCGTTTGATACATTGGTATGGCAGCTTGATCAAACTTAAAATCACCCGTATAAACTATCTGACCTTCTGGAGTTTTGACAACAATACCTAATGAATCTGGAATAGAATGTGTGGTTTTGAAAAAAGATACTGACGCATTTTCAAAATCAATTGCAGTATTTTCATCAATTTCATGAAATTCTTTAAATCCTCTACTCTTTTTATCACCTTGAGTAGTTATTTTTGCTAAAGCTATTGTTAGCTTAGAACCAAACACAGGAATATCATAATCAGATACTATATAAGGAAGAGCTCCAATTGCATCAGCATGACCGTGTGTTAGGAAAATTCCAACAATTCTATCAATATTTTCTTTTATGTAAGTTAAATCGGGTACAACAACATCAATACCTAATAATTCATTATCTGGATACTTCAAACCAGCATCCAAGATAAAAATTTCATCTCCTACTTCGACAGCGTACATATTTTTTCCATTTTCACGCACTCCGCCTAAGAGGATAATTTTAATATTATCCATGTAAAAACCTCTTTAATATTTTTTGTAGAATTTTTTTATAAAAAAATTTTTTGTCTTAATTAGACAACTTGTCTACACCTATAGAGAATTTTATCACACTTACTATTTACATAAAAGAAAGCAAACAAAAAAACTCGCTTTCGCGAGTTCTAATCTTAACGACGTAGTCCTAAAGATTTAATTAGATTACGGTAACGAGTAACATCTTTGTTTCTTAAGTAAGCAAGTAAGTTACGACGATGACCAATCTTTTTCAACAAACCAACATATGAATGATGGTCTTGCTTATGAATGCTCAAATGTTCATTTAATGCATTAATGTCTGCAGTCAATACAGCAATTTGAACTTCTGGAGAACCAGTATCTCCTTCTTTTGTAGCATATTTTTTAATGATTTCGTTCTTTTGTTCTTTTGAAATAGCCATTTCAATTTCCACCTTTTTATTAAATATATAAACCAAATACTAAGTAAGCGTCGGTGAAAACAACAAACTGAGTATCGGTATTACAAGTAAATAATTTACAGTAATTTAGAAATAAAATCAATACTTTAGAAAGTTTTATTGCAATGTAGTATAGATTTTTGTATAATTTAACGTATTGAGTTTAAGAGCTATCGGAGGTGAAAGATATGCCACAAATTAAGTCAGCAATGAAGAGAGTTAAAACTATTGCAAGTTCTAACTTACGTAACGCTTCACAAAAGAGTGCTATGCGCTCTACTATCAAGAAATTTGAAACTGCTGCTGCCAATGGTAGCAAAGATGCTGAACAATTGTTTAGAGATGCTTCTAAAGCTATTGATATGGCCAAATCAAAAGGTCTTATCAAAGCAAACAAAGCTGCTCGTGATAAATCAAGATTAGCAAAACTAAATAACAAATAATAAAAGCCATCAATGATGGCTTTTTTATTTTACGAAAATTTAGCTATAAATAAATCAAATAACATTTCTTTATTGTCAGCACCTGTTTTCATTTTATAATCTATATCAACTATATAAAGATACATATCCTTCAAAATTTGCATAGGAATTTTTTTAACTTGATTTGCTCCCATCTTAATTCTAAACGGATGTGCCTTCAATGTTTGCGCTATTGTTGATTGAGTTAAACCTTTTTCCATGAGTATGTTAATTTGTATCAATAACCTTAACTGTGAAAGAATTAATCCATTTAAAGCAATCGGATCAATTTTTTGTACCATTAACTGTTGATATAAGTCCTCTGCTACAAATGTATCCTTATTTAATATAGCATTTACTAAATCAAAAACATTATCATCTAAAGTGTTGGGCACTAACTTATCAATCGACTCCTGGTCGATTTTTTTTGTATCTAATTTAAATAAATATAATTTTTCTAGATGTGATTCAATTACCGAGAAATTAGAATTTGTCTTTTGTACTAACAAATTCAAAGCATCATTGTCGATATCATACCCATTATTGTTTATTAAAGTTCTTACATATCCACTCACCTGGTTTGCATTAATAGTTGATGTATCAACAATTGTTGCAATTTTATTTAATTCTTTTACAATTTTTTTTCTAGTATCCAATTTTTCATAGCTCGCAAAAATAACTAAGGAAGATGACTGCATAGGATTTTTAATATATTCAACTAATAAATCAATATTTTGTTCTATATTAACTTTTTCTCCAGTTAGAAAATATGGATTTTCAGCAAATATCAGTCTACGTTCACCAAAAAAAGGAGCCGTTATAGCCTCATTTATTGTATCTTCAAGAGAAACTTCTTTTAAATCAAAAGAACTAAAATTCATATCCAGCTCTTCTTTTGTAAGTATATTTTTAAATATCTCATGAGCTTTATCATTTAAACTAGATTCATTACCCACCACCATATAAACTGGTTCTATCTTTTCTTTTATACTTTTTTGTAATTCTTTTAAATTCATTTTATTTTCCTAAATAGCTATGTAATTTATATTTACTATTTATCCAATAGTTCCATTTAATCATACCATATTGACTGGTTTTAATAATTTTTACATTTTGAGCTTTTAAAGTTTCAATTGTTTCTTTATTAGGATGACCATATCGATTTTTTTTACCAACAGAAATAAATGCTATTTCTGGCTTTATTTGATTAATAAACTTGGGATCTGTTGAAGTTTTACTTCCATGATGTCCTACTTTTAAGTAGTCAACTTGTAAGTTGAAACTATTAGCTATTTCGAGTTCTTTTTCTCTATTTAAATCACCAGTAAATAGCCAGTTCTTATCACAAATTCTCGTTTGTAAGACCATTGAATCTTTATTTTCTCCAATACCTGGATTCGTTGGAGCTAAAACATTAAAACATATATTATCAAAATTCAAAGTTTGGCCCGCTATAACAGGCTTTATTTCTATTCTATTAACATATGGTAATAATACTTTTTGTATTTTTTTGTTTGCTTGCATTCCCTCTCCAAAATATACTCTATCTACATTAAAGTGCTGCAATAAAATACCTAAGTCACCAATATGATCAGCATCTTGATGTGACAAAAAAATGCCATCTATTTTTGATATACCTTGACTCTTTAAATAAGGAATAGTGATTTTATCAACATTAAAGTTTTTATTTTTTTGTCTTTTGAAGTTTAATTTCCCTCCTGTATCTATTAAAAACACTTTTCTTCTAATTGGTGTTGTTATTAATATACTATCTCCTTGACCAACATCAATTAGAGTTACTTGCCCTGAAAGAGGAATTTTATTAATTAATATGGACAATGTAAATATAATAATAAAATATCTTTTGAATTTGTTTTTAAATTTATTATCAGAGATCATAATTAAACCGCATACCATTAGAACTATTACTATCACATTTGATATTTTTCCCGTAATTATGCTAAATGAATTAATATTTGATATTTGATGACAAGCATCATAAATAAATCTATTAATTATTTCAAATATCTGTATATTGCCCACAATACCAACAATCAAAGTTGTGGGTAATATTATCCATTCAAAAATAGGTGTCATAAATACATTAATAGGAATAGTTAATATGTTTATTTCATAGTTATTAAAAATAATTAAAGGCATACATAACATATTTATAGCAAACGATAATTTAAATATTGATAATTTTTTTAAATAAATTAATGCAAATGAAAGTAAATATGTAAGTTGTCCCCCTAATAATAAGAGGCACTTAGGATCAAAAAACAATCCGCAAATCATGCCAATTCCAAAAATTTCGGTTTCGGGTATTTTAATGTCTAATCTTTTTATTACTATTTTTTCTAAAATTAAAATTGTTGCTCTACAAATACTTGTTTTTGTTCCAACCAATACACAGTAGATTGGAAGTATCAAAAATAGCAATATTTCAAGAGTTTCAGTCGTACATATTTTAGAAATACTACATACTTTTTTTATAAATGAAACTAACAACATTAAATGCATGCCTGATAAACTGAACAAATGTATTATTCCTAATTTACTAAAATCATTTAAGTATATTTTATTTTGTTCATCATTTTCATTAAGTCCAAGTAATAAACTAGTAGTATTAAATTTTAATGTAGGAAGTAATTTTTGAAATCTTTTTTCTAGTTTAAATCGTAATAGTAATATTTTCTCTTCTATGGAAGAAGGATCAACATATGCCACATCAAAAGAATTGATTTTCACTCTACGAAAAATATTTTTCGAAAAAAAATATTTTTTAAAATTTACTTCTGCATAATTTGTGGGTCCTTTTATGTCTTCTAAGTCAAAGTCTGTAGTTTTTAAATAAATAATTTTATTTTCTTTTTGTTTCAATTCATCAAAAGCATTAATTAAAAGACTAAATTTTTCTTTGTCATTATTTCCAACTGCAGTATATACATCGTTTACTTTTTTCAATTCAGTTGGTTTTATTTTTATAATTAATTGATTGTATTGATAATTTGTATTCTGTGGCAAAAAATTTATTCTAATAAGAGTTGCAAATATTGTGACTAAAATAATAATTAAAAATCTATAATATTTTAAATATACTGTTCTAATTACTATGAATATTAACAATAAAAGAAAAATATATTTTTGTGTAAAATAAAATCCTAATAATAGTGAAATGAAAACAGACACTATTAAATACTTATTTTCAAATACTAAACCATTATTTGTTCTTTTAGAGTTTCTAATGTCTTCTCACCAATTCCTGAGACTTTTGTTAAATCCTCGAGCTTTTTGAATCCACCATTTTCTTCTCTGAACTGCACTATTTGCTCAGCTTTTTTAGGACCTACTCCTGTTAACTTTTGTAACTCACTAACATCAGCCGTATTTATATTAACCTGTTGTTTCTTTGTATTCTCATCAATTGAAGCAACATTTTCTTTTTGATTTGAATTTTGCATATTCTCGCCAACTTTTGGTATATAAACTTGTTCTTGATCTGAAATTTTCTTAGCTTGATTTACATTTTTTAAATCAGCGGTTTCTTTTAGCCCACCAGCTAATTGAAGTAAATCAAATACTCTTGAATTTGATTTTAATCTATAAAAACCAGGTCTATTAACTTCGCCTTGAATATCTACATATATTTGTTCAGAATCATTCTTTTGTACTTTTTGAGTTTTCTTATGTTTAATATTTTCTTTAAAAACATTTTCATTTTGGCTAGTTTGAACAGCTGGTTTTTGTTTTAAAACAAAAATTCCAGAAATTAATATAATTATTAAGATAATAATTATTGCATATTCAATTTTTTTCTCTAATACTTTTTCTTTTATTTTATCAATCATAATTTCACCTTCTAAATAAAATTACGAAAAAAGGAATTCATTTTTTAATGAATTCCTTTAATTTTTTGTTTTAATTTATTTTCTACTTCTGGAGCAACTAATTGACTGACATTTCCTCCAAAAGTAATGATTTCTTTAATCATGCTTGAAGAAATATTAGCATATTTAGGATCTGATAATAAATATAATGTTTCAATATTTCTATCTTGTAAATGATTTATTTGAGAAACTCCTGACTCATATATAAAATCATTTGTATTTCTCATTGATCTAATCAAAACATCCACTTTTAACTCATTAGCAAGATCGACTGTAAGTCTATTTTTTCCATCAATCACTTTTACGTTTGGCAAGTTAGCCACTTGACTGTTTATAAGATCTTCTTTTTCACCATAGGTAAATAAATATTTCTTCGTAGTGTTAGTCATCACAGCAATAATGACTTTGTCAAATACTTTTGAAGCACGACGAATTATATCTAAATGACCATTAGTAATAGGATCAAAACTCCCAGCATATAACGCTACTTTTTCCGGCATAATCTTTACCCCTCATACTCATATACTAATATTTGAGTTTCTCCATATTTCTTTTTTTGAAGTACTTTTAAGTGATTATTATTGGATAATTCAACTTCATAATCTGTTTCAATGACAAATATACAACCATCATTTACCAAATCGTCATCTATCATTTTTTGAACAATCTCGTCAGTTATATGCATTCTATATGGCGGATCTAAAAATACTAAATCAAACTTAATGGATTCATCGTTAAATTTTTTTAGCGCATCATTAGCACTGCCAAAATGAATAATAAATCTATCATCCGCATGAGTTTTTTCAAGGTTTTCTTTTATTGTCTTAATAGCCTTAAAATTTTTATCTACTAAATATGCTTTAGCATATCCTCTTGACACTGCTTCAATTCCAAGAGAACCTGTGCCAGCAAATAAGTCCAAACAAATCCCACTATCAACCATATGTGGATTAATAATACTAAAAATTGACTCTTTAACCTTAGCAGAAGTGGGCCTTGTAGAACTACCTGGTACCGCTTTTAAATTTAATCCACGAAATTCGCCTGAAACAACTCTCATAATAACTCCTATTCGCTAAAAACTGTATCTTTAATTTCGGAAGCACCGATTTTTTCTTCAAAATTCATATCAATTTCATCACGATAAGAAAATTCAACTTTTTTAACAAATTTCATTCGAGAAACTTTGTTAACAACTTTATCAATATCATTTTTATCAATATACATTATTACATATTTCATTTTTTTAGAAATATAATATATGTTACCAAATTTTCTTAATTCTTTTTGTCCTCGTAATGAATATAACCAAATAATTAAGCCCTTTCTTGCGTTCATTTTTATCACCTATCTATTTTGAACTTCTTGAAATTTCTCTGAAGCACTAACATTTAAAACAATTCCTATTGAAATTGATAATATAATTAAACTAGAACCACCATAACTAATAAATGGAAGTGTAACACCTGTAAGAGGAATTAATCCTAATAAACCACCCACATTTAAAAAAGTCTGTGCAAAAAGCATAGCAGCCACCCCAAACACTAGTAGTGATCTAAATGTATCCGTTGATTTGATACCAATTTGAATACATCTAAACATAATAGTAAACAATAACCCTAAAATTAATAATACACCAACAAATCCAAGTTCTTCACTTGTAATAGACAGTATAAAGTCAGTATATGGTTCAGGTAAATATCCACGCTTTTGAATACTATTACCTAAACCTACACCAAACCATCCACCATTATTAATTGCATATAATGAATTAACAAGTTGTGAGCCAATTCCTGATTCATATTTAAAAGGATTTTTGAACGCCATAAAACGTCGATATTGATAATATTTTTGTAAAAAAGCAAAATGATTATGTGTTAAGACGTAATAAACGATAGACATCGGAATAATCCACACAGCATTCATTAGTGCCATACTTTTCTTTGGAATTCCGGAAGTTGATATCAGTACAATTCCAATGAAAAATAAAATTCCTGTACCTCCAAAATCAGGTTGAAAAATAACTAATAATAAAATTACGAATCCTATAATTAAAGGACCTGAAAGTTCTTGAATGATATTTCCAGGTACTAATCGCTCTTGTCTTCTACTGAAGATAAATGAAAAATAAAGAATTAATGTTAATTTGGCGATTTCTAATGGCTGAATATTAAAGAAGCCAACATTAATCCACGCTGAAGCACCATTAATTGCTGAAGTAGGATCTATTTTTTTTCTTATTAATAAATATATCAATAAAATTATTGTTATAAATAAAAAAAACTGAATTAGTTTTAAACTCTTAAGTTTATTTATTTTTAACATAAATACAATAACACAAGATACTAGTCCTATAGACGCATACATCATTTGTTTTATAAAATACGAAGAAGCAGCTCCTCCATGAACCATAACTGTGTCAAAGCTTGCTGAGTAAACCATTACAATGCCAATTCCTAGCAATATTAAGTATGGAATTAGTATCCAGTAATCTAAATATCTAAATTTTGAACTCACGTTGATGTTCTCCTTGTTTAATAAAATTAATTATATCATCAAATATGGTAAAAAGAAGAAATCATTATAACAAAAAAACCGGTAGTCACCGGTTTTTATTAAATATATTATTTAGCCATTTTCTTTTTCTTTGCAGCTTTTTGTCTTTCACCTGTGTTCAAAATCTTTTTACGTAAGCGAACACTTTCAGGAGTTACTTCACATAATTCATCTTCATTCAAGAATTCAATTGATTCTTCAAGAGAAAGAGTCTTAGGTGTTTTAATCGCTGCTGAATGATCTTTACCAGAAGCACGTGTATTTGTTAAGTTCTTACCCTTAGTTACATTAACAGCAATATCTTGATCACGAGAGCTTTGTCCTACGATCATACCTTCATAAACTTCAACACCAGCGCCTAAGAACAATTGTCCACGATCTTCAACAGATTGTAAACTATATGTCGTTGTAGGTCCTTGATTAATTGAAACCAATGCACCATTACGACGTCCTGGTTCCCAATTTTTAACAACTGGTTGGTATGAATCAAATGTGTGATTCATAATTCCATAACCACCTGTCATTGATAAAAATTCAGTTGAATATCCAATTAATCCACGAGAAGGAGCAAGGAATGACAATCTTGTTTGACCATTACCTGTACTTTCCATGTTTTTCATTTCACCTTTTCGTTGTGACATTGAATCTATAACAGATCCAACATATTCATCAGGTGTGTCAATTTGAACTGCTTCAAAAGGCTCACAAGTTACTCCGTCAACTTCTTTATAAATAACTTCTGGACGTGATAATTGTAATTCAAATCCTTCACGACGCATTTCTTCAACAAGGATTGATAGATGTAATTCACCACGACCTGATACCATCCAAGCACTTGGTTGATCTGTATCTTCAACTTTTAAAGAGACATCAGTATGTAATTGTGATCTTAGTCTATCTTCAATTTGACGACCAGTAACAAAATCACCTTCACGTCCAACAAATGGAGAATCATTTGCTAAAAACATCATTTGTAGTGTTGGTTCATCAATTCTAAGCACTGGTAATGCTTCTTGATGATCAACAGGTGTTACTGTTTCTCCAACAAAAATATCTTCCATACCTGACAAGGCAATTAAGTCACCAGCTTTAGCTTCTTGAATTTCAACTTTTTGAAGTCCAATGAAACCAAACATTTTCGTAACACGGAAGTTTTGAGTTGATCCATCAAGTTTCATAACAGTAACTTGATCACCAATCTTAATTTTTCCACGGAATACACGACCAATACCAATACGTCCAACAAAATCATTGTAATCCAGCATTGAAACTTGGAATTGCAATGGTTCATCAGAGTTATCAACGGGAGCTGGAATTGTATCCAAAATTGTTTTAAACAATGGTTCCATAGTATGTTCTTGTGTTGAAATATCATCACTTAGACTTGTTGTACCATTCATTGCTGAAGCATATACAACTGGGAATTCAAGTTGATCTTCATCAGCACCTAATTCAATAAATAATTCTAGTACTTCATCAACAACTTCCGCTGGGCGAGCACCCTCACGGTCAATTTTATTGATAACAACAATAGGTGTAAGATTTTGTTCAAATGCTTTTTTCAAAACAAAACGAGTTTGAGGCATTGTTCCTTCATAAGCATCAACAACTAGTAATACACCATCAACCATTGTCATAATACGCTCAACTTCTCCACCAAAGTCAGCATGTCCGGGCGTATCCAAGATATTAATTTGTTTTCCGTCTACTTTAACAGCTGTATTTTTTGAAAGAATTGTGATACCACGTTCTTTTTCAATATCATTTGTATCCATAGCACGGTCATCAATTTCAGTATGTGAATCTAATGTATCAGATTGCTTTAACATTTCATTAACTAAAGTTGTTTTACCGTGGTCAACGTGAGCAATGATAGCAATATTTCTAATATCGTCTCTTAATTTCAAAGTTTTTTCTTCCTTCCAAATTTAATTACAATTTTTATAAAAATCTTAGGCAATAAAAAAGCTGTGATATCTGGAAAATCACAGCTCAATTGGCTCTAATTCAAGATATTTAGAACCTCTTGGGTTAATTGCTTTGTTCCAATAATTACAGGTTGTGATTTTAGCATATTTATAGGCTTTCCGTCAATCCCTACTATATTAAAGTTCAATGTTTCAAGTAAAATTTTACCAGCTGCTAAATCCCAAGGCGCTAATTTTGAAATATAAGCATTTTGTCTATCTTCAAGCATTCTTCCATAAATTATTCCAGCGCTGCCCAAAACCCTTAATCCACTACTTTGTTGAATAATTTTTTTCATATTTATTTCTTCATTGAAAGTTAGTCGAGAGCTTATCGTAATTAAAGAATCATTCAAACTTCTATTCTCAGGAGTTCGAAGTTTTTTTTCATTGCAAAAAACTCCTGTTTCAGGCCCACCTATGTATAACTTATTGGCCATTATGTCCATAATAGCACCCAAAATAGGCTTACCATCAAAATACACGCCAATCATAGAAGCAAAATCTTTTCTTTCTTTTACATAATTTAAAGTCCCATCAATAGGATCAACAAAAAAAATTAATCCAGAGAGGTTATTAATACTATCGCCAAATCCTTCTTCACTAAAAATTTGTGCGTTTGGATAGTTAGTTTTTATTCTTTCAATAATAAATTTTTCTATTTTTTTATCCATATTAGTTACTAAGTCATTTTTATTACTCTTAGTAGAAATAATTAGTTCATCTTCCATACTATCCTTTAGAATTTCAGAGACATCATTTAAAATATTTTTAATATCTATAGTTAATTTTTCTATGTTCATTTTCCTTGCCTCCTCATCATACACGTTAATCTATTATATTTTAGTTCAATTTTTACACTTTTTTGATTTTTTCTGCAAAAAAGTGTTGACTTTTTTATACAAGTATTAGATTATAGTTACGTTAGTTAAATAAATTGTTTAACTAAACTTTGATATTTTTCATATCGTCGTCTTCCCCAAGACGAACATCCCCAACAAATACATTTATTCCCCAAATAATGTATTTAAAACCACGGTCCCCCAACCGTGGTTTTTTTATTTTCTAAAACTTAACAAAATTCCCTGTAGACCTTTGAACTTCCTTTACAGATTTATAAATAGAATATCCTGATTCTTTTTCAAATCTCTTTGACAAGTTATTTTGATCCATCTTCATAGGAACAATTTTTCTAAACTCATTATAACTATTAATAAACTCTTTTTTGTCTACTCCTTTTTCATATATAGATTCCACCATATTATAAAAATTAATTACTTTTGTAATTTCTTCTGTATCCCAATCGTATTCAATTGGATATTCATAACTTTTTTTATTATTCATAATAGTTTAAGTGTACCAAAAAAGCGATGCAGTGCATCGCTTTTTTTCTTTTTATATATGTGTTGGGAATCCCATCAAAATGTCTGCAGCTTCTTGTATTGGTTCACCAAGAGTTGGATGAGGGTGAATTGTTAGAGAAACATCTTCTGCGTTCATTTGACAATTTATTGCCAAACTTAATTCAGAGATAAGATCACTAGCACCAGGACCAACAATTTGTCCTCCAATTAGTGTACCTGTTTCTTTCTCAGCAACAAGTCTTACAAAACCTTCTGGAGAATCTAGTGAAACAGCACGTGCATTTCCAGCAAATGGGAATTTGGCTACATTTGTTTCAATTCCTTTTTCTTTTGCTTCTGCTTGAGTTAATCCAACTGCAGCAAGTTCTGGATCAGTGAAGCAAACCGCTGGAACACCAATATAGTCATTTTCAGTGTTCTTACCAGAAATTGCACCTGCAGCAGTTTTTGCTTCAAAGAATGCTTTATGTGCAAGAGCTGGACCAGCTACTACGTCACCAATTGCCCAGATATTATCTACTGAAGTTCTTCCTTGTTTATCGACTTCAATAAGTCCACGATCTGTCATTTTTACATCAGTCATTTCTAGACCAAAATCATCTGTATTTGGTCTACGTCCTACCGTAACCATGCAATAATCAGCTTTAATAGTTTGTTCCTTACCATCGACTTCATAAGTGACATTTACATCCTTATCAGTCTCTTCACCTTTTTTAGCCATAGCATTTGTTATTATTTTTACACCTTTTTTCTCAAGGTTCTTTTTAACAACATCAACCATATCTTTTTCAAAGTTAGGTACAATTTGTCCAGTTCCTTCTAGTATAGTTACATTAGCACCTAAATCAGCATATGCACCTGCTAATTCTGTACCTACATAACCTCCACCAATAACTACAAATTCCTTAGGAATAGCGGTTAAATTAAGACCACCAGTTGAATCAATAATTCTCTTACCAAACTTAAATCCTTTTATTTCAATTGGACGACTTCCTGTAGCAACAATTAAATTCTTGAACTTAATCGTTTGACCACCACCATTATCCATAAATTGTTTAGGTCCAGTAGCCATAATTCTTAGTTGAGTATTATTGTCTAAAAATGCTTCTCCTTGTATTAACTCTACTTTATGTTTCTTTAAAAGCATGTTAACACCATTAGTCATACGAGCAACAATTTTTTCATCTTTCCATTGTTGTGTCTTAGTAAAATCAATTGTCGCATCTGTTTTACTGATACCATATGTTGATGAATCTCTCGTTTCGCGTAATCTATGTCCAGCAGTTATTAGAGCTTTTGAAGGAACACAACCTACATTAAGACAAACTCCACCAACAGTTTCTGATTTTTCAATGATTGTTACATCTTGTCCTAATTCAGCAGCTCGAATTGCAGCTACATATCCACCAGGTCCTGAACCTATAATAACTGTATCTTTTTCTACTACATTATCTGCCATCTTAAACTATCCCTCCATCATCAACATATCTGGATCATGTAATAATTCTTTTAGTTTGTTCAAAGCATTTTGTGCTAAAGCACCATCAATTAATCTGTGATCATAACTTAATGAAAGTTTTAGCATATTTCCAACTTGAATAGCACCATTTTCATCAACGTATGGTTCTTTAGCGATTTTACCAACACCTAAAATTGCTACTTCAGGGTAATTGATAACGGGTGTAAACCATCCACCACCAATTGATCCAACATTACTAATAGTAATTGATCCTCCACGCATTGCAGCTGCGCTTAATTTGTTATCGTAAGCTGCTTGTGAATTTTCAGTTATTTCTTTAGCAATTTGGAACATTCCTTTTGAGTCAACATTTTTAATGTTTGGAACATAAAGTCCGTGTTCAGTATTTGTAGCAATTCCAACATTAAAGTAATGTTTGTAAACTACTTCATCCGTTGAGTCATCAATAGAGGCATTCAATTCAGGGAATTCTTTCATTACTGCTACCAATGCTTTTACAATGTATGGTAAGAATGTCAACTTAATGTCTTTTCCTGCAGCAATTTCTTTATATTTCTTACGATTTGCCATTAATGCTGAAACTTCAACCTCATCAAAGCTTGTAACGTGAGGAGCAATATCTTTACTTGTACGCATTGCCTTAGCAATTGCTTTTCTTGTAAGAGACATTTTCTCACGTGTTTCCATTTCAGGTGATTCTGAAGTATATGCCGCTATTGGTGCACCTTTTGATTCAGCTTTACTACTTGTTTGTGAAGTTGTATTTTGTTCATCTTTTGGTGCTGCTACACCGTTAAATCCATCGACATCTTCTTTAGTAATTTGTCCATGTTTTCCAGTTGGAGTTACTTGTGATAAATCAATTCCTTTGTCTCTTGCATATTGACGAACTGATGGCATTGCAAGATAGTTTGAATTTGCTGATCCAGTAGCTTCAGCAGCAACTTGAGGTGTCTTTTCTTCAACTTTTTCAGTATTTTCTTTTTTTTCTTCAGCTTTAGGTGCTTCAGTTACTCCTTCGTCACCATCATCAGCTGAACCATCATCAATAACAATTAACGTATCACCAATTTCGACAGTTTGTCCTTCAGCGGCAACAATTTGTTTTACAGTTCCTGAAACTGGAGTTGGCAATTCTTCAACTGATTTATCATTTTGAATTTCAACAATTGAGTCGTCTTCTTTTATAGTGTCCCCTTCTTTGACTAACCAGCGAGCAATCTCACCTTCAGCCATTCCTTCACCTAGTTCTGGTAATTTAAACTTAAATGCCATATTAAAAATCCTTCCTTCTTAAGTGTTTGAGTCAGATTAGAAATTTAAGGTTTCACGTACTTTTGCTTCAATTTCATCAGCTCCTGGAATCCATACTTCTTCTGCTAAAGCAAATGGATATACTGAGTTTGGTGCCGCAACTCTACCAATCGGTGCATCAAGATTCAATACTGCGTGTTCAGAAATTTCTGATGCAACATTAGCTCCAACTCCTGCCATTTTTTGTGCTTCTTGAACAATAACTACTTTATGAGTTTTTTCTATTGATTTAAAAATAGTTTCAGTATCAATTGGCGATACAGTTCTTAAGTCAATAACTTCTACAGATATATTTTCTTCAGCTAATTTTTCTGCTACTTTTTTGGCTTCGTTAACTTCAGCACCATAAGCAACAATAGTTATATCTTTACCTTCTACGACTACATTAGCTTTATCTAGAGGAACAGTATATTTATCTTCTGGAATATCATCTTTCATTGATCTGTATAATTTCAAGTTTTCCATAAATAATACTGGATCATTATTTTCAATAGATGATATTAATAATCCCTTTGCATCATAAGGATTACTTGGCATAACTACACGTAAACCTGGAACTCCTGTGAAGAAATTCTCTAAGTTATCGGCATGCATTTCTGCTGTATGAGTTCCACCACCGTAAGGAGTTCTAATAGTTACTGGTTGAGTTTTTTCACCATCAAAGCGGAATCTCATTCTTGCCATTTGACCTACAATTGAATCAACGGCTTCAAAACTAAATCCCATAAATTGAATTTCAGGTATTGGGCGCCAGCCAGTTAATCCCAAACCGACAGCTAATCCCAAAATTCCTGATTCAGCTAGTGGAGTATCAAATACACGCTTTTCACCATATTTATCTTGAAGACCTTGAGTTGTTCTAAAAACACCACCGTTTTTACCAACATCTTCACCAAAAATCATTGTCTTTGGATCTTCTTCTAATTTAATATCTAAAGCATTAGTAATTGCTTGAATATAAGTCATTTTAGCCATGATTATTTAGACTCCTTTGCTTCAAATTCTTTAATTTGTTCTTGTATATCTGGAGTAGGAACTTCAAATGTTCGTTTCAACATGTCAGTAACTTTTTCAGGAGCTACTTGATCTGCTTCTTTAATTGCTTCTTTGAAAGATGCCTTGTATTCTTCAATAAGTTTTTCTTCTTTTTCTTCTGACCAAAGTCCCTTATCAGTTAACAATTTTCTCATTCTAATTAAAGGATCAACGTCAAACCATGGTTTTTCGTCTTTTTCAGTTCTATAACGTTTTGGATCATCGCCAGCTGATGAATGTGCTCCATATCTATATGTTAGTGTTTCTATAAGGACAGGACCATTTCCAGCTAAAATATATTCACGAGCAGCCTTTGCTACTGCATAGCAAGCTAAAATATCCATTCCATCAACTTGCACGCTTGGAATACCTGCAGCTACACCTTTTTGTGCCAAGGTTGGAGCTGCAGTTTGTTTAACCCTTGGTGTTGAAATAGCATATCCATTATTTTGAACAATGAATAATACTGGTGATTGAAATGCTCCAGCAAAGTTCATTCCTTCATAGGAGTCACCTTGTGAAGTACCACCATCCCCTGTATATGTGAATGCAATTGCATCTTCACCATTTAACTTAAGACCCATACCAACACCTGCAGACTCAACGTATGCAGCTCCGATGATAATTTGTGGCATTAGTGAACGAGCCTTAAACTTGTTTCCTTGAACATGCCCTCTTGACCATAAGAATGCTTCTGAAACAGTAGCACCATGTTGAATTAATTGAGGAACATCACGATAAGCTGGAAGTAGATAATCTTTTTTATCCATTGCCAAAACTGTACCCATTTCTGAAGCTTCCTCACCAGCTGTTGGTGCATAAAATCCCATTCGTCCTTGACGAGAGAAATTCATAGTCTGTTCATGCAACGCTCTTTCCCAAACCATTTTTTCCATGAACTCAACTAATTGTTCATCAGTAAAGCTTTCAAAAACTTCTTTATTTACAACCTCAGATTTTGAATTTAAAACCTGAATAGGTTCTGGATTATTTGCTAATCCTTGTTTGATTGCCGCAAAATCGACAACTGCTTTATTTGCCATTTGAATACAGTCCTTTCTGTTGAAAAGTTATCAAATTATTAATAGATAAGTAGCTTTTCCTTGCTTACTATTACAATTACAAATTACCAATATTTGGTAGCGTTTGCAAGGTATATTGCAATTGTTTTCACTATTTTAGAAATATGTATTTTCGAGGTCTTTTAAACCTTGTTTTAACAGGGTTTTTATTGTGATTTATTTAACAATATTTTTACTTAAATCCAACCCCCTGACTAAAAATTGGTATTACTAAATTTGTAACAACTCCTATAATTACAACAGCTATTGACCCCATTGCTCCCTGAACAGAACCAAGTTCAACAGCTTTTGCCGATCCAATAGTATGTCCAGAGGTTCCAAGACCAAGTCCAATGCCGATTGGATCTTTTTCAAGTCTAAATAGTTTTATTAATTGATCTCCTAGAGCATAGACAATAACAGCGTTTAATATTACTGTCATAGCAGTAACAGAAGGCAAACCTCCAATACTTTGTGAAAGAGGTAATGCTATTGCTGTAGTTGCTGCTTGTGGAAGTATTGAAGCCAATTCATTTTTAGGCATTCCTGATAGTTTTCCTAAATAATAAATAGCAAATAATGCAATAAATGACCCTATTATTAGTGAAAGTAAAATTTCTAACCAATATTTTTTAACAATATCATTTCTTTTGTACAAAGGAACTGCAAACGAAATTGTTGCAGGGCCAAGAAACCAAAATATTATATTTGCTCCTAGTTGCCCTTTTTTTCCACCTTGCCAAAACGCTAGATAAACATCTTGTGAAGAAATTCCTGAAATTTTTTGAATAATAATTAATACAATAATTCCAAGCACCATACCAACAAATAATGGTTGAAATAAGAAGAACTTATTAGTTTTTTTGAAGAGATAGTCACCAATTAAAAAAACTGAAATACATAATACAATTCCAAAAAAAGAATTATTTAATATGATATCTACCATTAATTTTATTTCCTTTCGTGACTTATTTTTTTCTTTATATTAATTAAAATTCTCGATGTGTAAGCTATTACTACTAATAAAATTATTGTTGAAAAAATAATAACTAAAATCAGCCTAAGTCCGTCTTCTTTAATAATCTCTAGATTTTGATAAAGCTGAATTCCTGACGGCACAAATAAAAATCCTAAAATTCCAATAAAAAAATTTGATATTTTTTCTACTTGCTCAATTTTTATCACTTTAAAAGTGAGCAATAAATACAATATTACCAGTCCCCATACTGGTGTAGGTACGGGAAACGATGCTGGCATCATTTTTGATAATATGTTTGAAATAAATAAAATTCCTAACATAATTCCAACTTGAATTAATATCGGTGAATCTTTTTTATCTTTTTCCATATAAATCCCCTCCTTATCTTGTAATCACTTACATTTAAATCGTAAGGCCATTATTGATTTACATCAACATGTAAATTTTTTTCATATATATTTATAAGTTATATAAAGAGGTATTACAGAATTTTCATTAATGATATAATTTATTAATTAGGTAATTTCACATGGAGGTTAATCAATGTATTTAATGAAAGATATTACTAGAGACGGTAACCCTGTCTTGCGTAAAGTTGCACAAAAAGTAACATTTCCATTATCAGAAAAAAACAAAAAACTTGCTGATGACATGATGGAATATTTAGTTAATAGTCAAGATCCTGAATTAGGACCAAAATATGGATTAAGAGCTGGTGTTGGCCTTGCTGCACCTCAAGTAGATGAATCTGTTGCTATGGCTTCTGTTTTAGTTCCAAATTTAGAAGACCCAGATAAAATAGACTTACAAATGACATTAATTAATCCTGTTATTATTAGTGAATCCGTTCAAATCACTGCCCTTGGTGAAGGTGAAGGATGTCTTTCTGTAGATAAAGACATTCCAGGATATGTTCCTCGATACAACAAAATTACTGTTAGATATGATGATTTTGAAGGAAACAGTCAAACAATTCGCTTAAAAGGTTATCCTGCAATAGTTTGTCAACATGAAATAGACCATTTAAATGGACATTTATTCTATGACAAAATTAACAAAAAAGAGCCACTTAAGATTAGTGACGACGCAATCATTATTGAATAAGACGCAGCCGCGTCTTTTTTTGTATTTATATACTTTAATTACTAATTATGATAAAATTTATATAACTGTTGATTCGTCAACCACCTGTTCGGATAAATATTTACAAAACAAAAGGAGAACAAATGATTTATAAAGTTTTATTTCAACCAGACAAATCTCAAACACCCCGTAGAGAATCTACACAATCTATCTATGTAGAGGCTAATTCAAAAATTGAAGCACTAGAAAGTGTTGAGAACAATACAAACTATAATATTGAATTAGTACAAGAATTAAGCAGTGATTTTTTAGAATACGAAAAGAAAAATCCTGACTTTAAAATAACGGAATTTTAATTATTAATGTCATTTAAAGTTAATAATGAAGAAGTATTCGTTTTTGCCATCGGGGGCTTAGGCGAAATCGGTAAAAATATGTATGGTGTTCAATATCAAGATGAGATTATTGTTATTGACGCAGGAATTAAATTTCCAGAAGATGATCAATTGGGTATTGACTATGTCATTTCTGACTATCAATATTTGATTCAAAATCAAGACAAAATTAAGGGACTTTTCATCACTCACGGTCACGAAGATCATATTGGAGGAATTCCCTTCTTTCTACAAAAAGTTAATGTCCCAATATTTGCTGGTCCTTTGGCCAGTGCCTTAATTAAAGGTAAACTTGAAGAACACGGTTTGTTGAACTCAACAGAAATGAACGAAATTGGCGAAGATACAGTCATCAAATTTCCTAAAGTCAGCGTTGACTTTTTTAGAACTACTCACTCAATTCCAGATGCACTTGGAATTGCAGTACACACCCCACAAGGAGTGATTGTAGAAACAGGTGATTTTAAGTTTGACTTAACTCCTGTTGCGGGTCTACCTGCTCCAAATCTTCAAAAAATGGCTCAATTAGGTGCCGAAGGCGTTTTATGTTTACTTTCTGATAGTACTAATGCTGAAGTATACGGCTTTAGTAAATCAGAACGTTATGTTGGAGACACTATTCATCAGATTTTTGAGACTATTAAAGGTAGAATTATCTTTGCTACTTTTGCTTCTAATATTTATCGTGTTTCTCAAGCAATTGATGCTGCATTACAACATAATAGAAAAGTAGCTGTTTTTGGAAGAAGTATGGAATCAGCTATTACTAATGGTAGAGAGCTGGGCTATTTACATATTCCAGATGACATGTTGTTAGATGCTTCTGAAATAAATAAACTTCCTGCTGAAGAAGTTATGATTTTATGTACTGGTTCACAAGGTGAACCTATGGCTGCATTGAGTAGAATTGCTAATGGTTCACACAGACAAATTACCATTCAACCTGGTGATACGGTTATTTTTTCAAGTAACCCTATTCCTGGTAATACTGCTAGTGTTAATCACGTTATTAATCTTTTATCTGAAGCTGGTGCTGAAGTTATTCATGGTAAAGTAAATAATATTCATGCTTCTGGACACGGTGGACAATTAGAGCAAGAACTAATGATTAGACTTATAAAACCTAAATATTTTGTACCTATTCATGGTGAATTCAGGATGTTGAAAATTCATACTGAACTAGCTCAAATGTGTGACGTTCCAAAAGAAAATTGTTTTATCATGGAAAATGGTGATGTCTTAGCTTTAACTAGCAATTCAGCACGACCAGCTGGACATTTTCCTGCTGATGACGTTTACGTTGACGGAAATGGTATTGGTGATATTGGTAACGTCGTTATTCATGATCGTAAGATGTTATCAGATGAAGGCTTAGTAATCGTTGTAGCTACAATTGATTATAAGAAAAAAATTGTACTAGCTGGTCCTGACATTCTTTCTCGTGGATTTGTCTATATGAGAGAATCAGGAGAATTAATCAGTCAAGCGCAAAAACGAGTTTTTCATATCATAAAAAATACACTAAATGATCCAGAAACTGATGCTACAGATGCAATTTTAAAAAGCGCTATTATAGATGGTCTACAAGATATGCTTTATAAAAAAACAGAACGTAATCCTGTAATATTACCAATGTTAATTTCAGCATCAATTTAAAAAAAGACCCTTTAGGGTCTTTTTTACTGAGGGTAACTATGAATTATAAAAAAATATACGTAATACTAAATGAACATGCGTCATCTGGACGTTCTAAAAAGCGTGGTCACAAAGTTTTTGAAATTCTTGATGAACAAAATATACCTTATACTTATGGAGTAACAAAAAAACCAGATGATGGAATAAGGTTAGGAAAAGAATTCGCTAATTCTGAGGAGTCAAAAAATTCTTTACTATTAGTAATTGGCGGTGACGGTACATTAAACGAATGTTTAAATGGAGTTCGCCAATCAAGAAATCCTCTTACCCCTATCGCTTATATTCCTTCTGGTTCAGGTAATGACTTTGCCAGAGGATTAAATTTAGAGACGCATTTAAACACTATTATTAATAATCTCGAATCTGATATTTCAACTAAAATGGTAGACATAGGTAAGTTTATTGATGATGAATCAAACGATAGCTATTATTTCGTTAATAATATCGGTATTGGATTTGATGCTGCAGTTGTAAATGCAACAAATAATTCTAAACTAAAAAAAATATTGAATACTCTTCACTTAGGTAAATTGTCATATGTTTCGCAATTAGTTAAAGTTTTTTTTCAACAAAAATCCTTTAACTTGCAAGTTTCTGACTTTACTACAAAAAAAGAATTTCTTTTTGAAAATGTATTTTTAGTTACTACGACAAATCACCCTTTCTTTGGTGGAGGAGTTCCAATAATTCCAAATGCAGATCCGTTTGATCAAAAATTAGATTTGATTGTTGTTGATTATATGAATATGTTCAATATCATCAGGCTGTTCATAAAAATGTTAACTAATGGCACACACATGAGTGATTACCGTGTGCATCATATCACATCAGATAATATCCATTTACAGACTAACAAGCCTGAATACAAACAAATGGACGGAGAAGATTTTGAGAAAAGTAATGTCAATTTAACATTTAATGTTTCACAACATCCATTCTTTATAGTAAATAAAAACGAAGACTAACAATTAGTCTTCGTTTTTATTTACTTATTTGGAGCATTAACTTCTGACCACGTTAAGGTCGTTTGATATGAGCCAGTGTAATTATCAGGATTAATAGGTTCAAGTAGCCCCTTATCAGGATCGTTCAACCATTTTAATTGACCATTTGCATCAAACTCGATATTTATTGGTGAATTATCAATGCTTTTATTAACACCACTGTCATCAACAAAAACAATAGAATCTAATTTTTTATTGCTATCTTTTGTTGTCCATTCAGTACTTTGTTGTACCTGGAAGTGTTCATCTTTATTATTAAGTTTTATTTGACTCCATCCTTGATCACGCTCATCTAGTACAGAAGAGTCTTTTATAGTTACATCTTTAAAAGTTAAGTTTTTAGGTATTTCAATGTCTGGTAATGGATCAGTGATCTTTAATGTACCAGAAGGAGAATCGGAAATTTTATTTTTAGCACCAGTTAGATCATCTTGGATTTGAATTTTTAATGTACCACCGTGTTCTAATACTAGTTCACTTGTTATTTCACTTTTAGGAATTGTAAAACTATAAGTCTCTTTTGAATCACTAGAATTATTAACTTTTACAATCTTTCCGTCAGAAAATTGATAAGCAACAACCTTTCCAGTTCCTCCAGACTTACTCGACCAATTACCGCTTACTACAATATCTTTTAAATCATTACTCATCATTTGATTAGGATTTAATGTTATTGAAGTTACCTTTGGAGGTTCGGCGTCTATATCATATAATCTGTATGTTCCTTTAGGAGATTTATTACCGTCAAATTCACCATTTGTTAATGTGGTACCAGTTTCAATATTGGTCCAAATATGTGTGGCATCAGAATTAGGAAGTTGTACTGAGGTTGTAAACTTTTCCCCTAAAGTAATTTCTTTTAGTGAATTCATCCCAAAAAACGTATCCTCTGCACTCTTAACATTTGAAGTACTCCAATTTTTTAAATTCAAACTAGTAATTTTACTTAAACTATTGAACATTCCATCCATATTTTCAACTTTTGAAACATCCAAATTTGTTACATCAATACTTTGTAAATTAGAAAAAGAAGCTACTATTGATCCAACATTATTTGATCCAAATAAATTAGTACTATCTTTGGGTGCATAAATAATTTCATTATTATTTGTTTTGAAATCTATTGAATTTATTTTGTCATTTCCATAACGACGCTTTATTTCATTAAGATCAACATTATTGGTTTGTCCTTCAAAAGTTGTTAATTTACCTGACTTATCAATGTACCAAGGAGAGGTACCATTAAATCCATGAGCTGGTCCAGGAGCTATATTAAAGAACATTGATACTGATTCAACTGGTTGTGCAGCAGGCAAGCTTGTACTAAAATATGCAGATCCGCTTGGTATTCCGGACTTATCAATCTTTATATCTGTATCAACTGGAGTTTCTTGACTGATAAATTCATGATTTGTACCTTGTAGATTCCCCTTATATTGCCCCAAAAATTTTTTATTCTTATCATAAAAAATAAACCTTGTTTTGGTATAGTCTCCACCATTATGTAAATACTTATTTATCCCTTTTAGTCTAAAAGTCAGACCTGTAAAATTTTCTGGTAATTTAATCTGATAATAAGCATTATTTATATGCTTACCGGTTGGATCAGGAACTAGTGTTCCATCACTTGAACTTATTGATTTATCTGGAATAACTGATCTACCATTCAAAACATCCTCAGACATTCCATCAGACAAAGTTCCATCCTCTGGATAAAAGAATACTCGACCACCTTCACCTATCTCATCTTTTTGAGTCACATTACCATTATCGTCAGCTACTAGGTCTTTTCCATGATACGATTTTGGATTTATGGGCGATATTTTCCCATTTGCAATATTAACCAAAACACTTGGTTTGTTAGATAAATATCCTGATAGTTTCGAAATAGTGGCTGATGCGGTACTACCACTTACTGTATCAGTTGAGATATCAGCCGTGTTAGCTCCCAAGTTACTGTCTGCTTTACCTGTTAAAGCTGCAACAATTATATTACCTTCATCGGCATTTGCTATAGTGTTCTTATTTATGAATAAGGTTGACATATTTATAAGAATAACTAAAAAAAATATTTTAAATAACTTCATACTTAATCCCCCAAAAAACAGCATATTTATATACCCCGTATACAAATATCGTTAATAATAGTATACAACATTTATTAAAAAACAAAATAAAATAACTTATAATTGATAATTATTTAAAACGCTTGGTTATAATATAAAAAATTATTATCTCAGTTAATAAACTTATTAAATCAATATCAAATAAAAATTATGAATTATTACATTCTACCTTTGTACTTTTTTTTGTTTCTATTGAAAAACTATAAAAACAAATTTAACTTTTAAAAATTCCAGGTTGTCTATACTATATGTAAAAGCAATAGGAGACAAGTAATGATCAAAAAATATAACTATTTAGAATTAAACAATTGGTATAAAGATCAAAATTTTTTAAAAAATAAATTAAATCAAATCACATTAAAAAATGGCTTAACATTCTCACAGTTTAGTGTGCTTTTATGTATAACGGAGGCGGAAATAAGTACACCTACAGACATCACAAATGAATTACATACTTCTCGTTCTTCTATTTCAAGAACAATTAGAGGACTTCAACAAAGAGAACTAGTTGCCAAAATTTACGGAACGGATAATGATCAAAGAAAAATTATTCTTCAAGTAACTAAAAAAGGTAGTGAAGTTCTTGATAAAACAAAAAAAGATTTAAACCAATTTAGTTTTTAAATTGATTTAAATCATATTTACTGCCGCTTTTAAATTTTATAGTTTTATCTGGATCAATTTTTACCCCTTTAGTATCTCTAAATTTTATGGTGACAGTATTCTGATCATTTTTATACCTTTTAAAAACTTTTTGAATTTTGTACACAAATGAATTGGGCTCATAAAAACTTACTTTTGCATTTGCTGAGTTATCGCTACTAGATCCTTGAGCTTGATTATTCATGATTCCCAAAGCAAATACAGAGTATATTAATCCAAATACTATTTTATTCATCATTAATACTCCTATTCTTCTGTAGTTCCATACAATAATCTGCCTGATAACACTTTAACAATATCACTTGTCACATAGCCTCTTGGATCAGAACCATGTATATCTTTTAACAAATTAGAGTGCATATATATATTATCTTTTAACACATCTAACTCATTTTGTTTATGTATTATTCTATGCTTATCAACTTTTTCATAAATAAATTTCACTGTAATATCTTGAGACAATATTCCAGATAGTTTACCATTTGATGAAACAAATTTATATAATTCTCCTCTACTATTTCTATAAAGATTACTATCATAGATATATCTATGATTACTATGTCGATTGTCGTCAGTCACAGTAAAAAATGACGTAATCAGAGAAAATATCATAAATCCATATACTTCTTTTTTTATTTTCATTTTTAAACTTCTTTCTTTAAATCCAATACTGCATCCGCAAATTCCTTCCAGTCAGTAGCACTAGGTGGATTTTTCCATATTATTTTTTTGCACTTAACATTATCTATTTGAACATCAGAAACCAAGATATCAGTATATTGATTCAATTCTTCTTGGATAACAACATTTAATTCACGATATGATTCTATATTTTTTGAAATATATTTGGTATATAGATCGCCACGTGAGAAATCTACATATACATAAACTTTTCTTTGTAATATATCTAGCGGGATTGCATCAATAAGGCTAAACATCAAATCATAATATACACCGTTTAATGTTAATGAATTCAAATTATTCTTTGTATAAAATTCATTATTATTCAAGAAATCAACTATTATATTATGAAAAGCAAAATAGTTCTCTTCAAAATATTTACTTTGCTGCTTCATATTAAAAGTCACTGGAATCCAAGGAAACTCTTTTAGTCTTTCATGAATTAAAGTGATATTTTGATATAATTTTTTCACATTATTTCCTGGTAATAATTTATTTTTTTTCAAAACCTCTAAAAAATCATTTGAAATTCTGGTAATATCAATATCTTGATTTTCACTAATTCTCATTAACAATTGAGGCGTTATATTTAATCTAATGAATTCATAAAAAAATTTTTTTTCATTTATTAACTTGTCATTACTATCTATATAGTCAGTATTTATAATTTTATGAAGTTCACCAAAAACTCGATTTATTTCTATTCTTCCGACATCACTTATTTTCTTTGATTTATCAATTAAATAATTATTTTTTATTCTAATATGATTAACACCTATAAAAAAACTTAACTTTTGAATTTGTGTGAATGGAATATGTTTTTTATTAGCCCTTATGACCATATTAATTCCATATATAACCATTTCAATATATTCTTTTGTTTCATCATCAAAAGGTACATTTTTTTCAGAGAAAAAACTATAAAAAACTTGATACATAAAGTTTCTTATATCAGTTTCTCTTCCTTTAAATTTTGATGCTCCTAAACTAATATTAAAATTTTTTAGTATTTCATTAAGCTCATGGGTTATTTTATATGCCTTTGTTCTACTGACATGTTTTTCTTCAATAAATTCAGAAATATTCTTATTATACAAACTTATATATTGAAAAAGTTCAAATTTCTCTGATTTATTTATATACTGATACCTTTTATATTGAATATAATCATTTGTTACACTGAACCATTTAACGATGTCATCATTAATACTAATCTTCAAACTCAAAAAAACTTTCCTATCCTCTTCTTGTTCAAACAATATACCATCTAAAATTTGATTAAATTTATACCTAGAAATTCCGAAATATTCTAAAAAATATGCTACTGTTAATTCAGAATTATCAAATAAATTAAATATTGTTAATAATAAAATTTTATATTGATCATCTTCATTTAGTAATTCATCCATACACGCTTTCCTCAATTTTCAAAAAAACAGACACTATAAATGTCTGTTTTATTTTCTTTGTTTTAATTATTCATCAGATTCTAGCTGTGATACTTTTGCCTTTAACTCCTCTAACTCTTTTCTTTTCCTAATTGATCTTTTTCTAATCAAAATTCCTATTATTATAATAAAAATAAAAACTATAACACCAATTTGAACGTATAACCATGTATAATCTTCTTTAACTGTGACATCTTTAGCATTGTATTTTTGCGCCTCCTTTGATTTAATATCAAATCTCTTTTCAAAGTGCCATTTTCTATTCCCAGTTGCTGAAGCATCAATAACTAATTTATATTTACCAGGTTTAAACTTGTCACCGTTAAGGTATGTCACCCATTTAAATTTTGAATTAGGTGCAACTTGCAGCATATCCTTTTTTGTTGAGTAAAGTAGCTTATTGCTATCACGATCATAAATCCTTTGATTAATCTTTAATTGGTTAACAAAATTTGATTGATCATTAATTAGTTCAGCTTTAAATGTGTTACGATAATTAACTTGACCAATTCTTACCTGACCTGGCTTTAAGTTACCCTTTGAATTTTCGGTTTGACCATGAAGAACGATTGCTTCACTATATGAATACTGATTCTTAACTCCCATCGTTCCTTTAGCCTTTTGTTTAATATCACTAAGTTTTTCGACAAAGTTAATTCCACCAACTAATAAGCCATCATAATTTTGTCCAGGCATTTTGACCATATAACTAACTGTTTGAACAGAATTAGGCTGTAACGTTAACTCAGGAGTATTTGTCTTAGCAATATCAGACATTTGATACAACAAACTTTTGTCAGTTTTAGCATTTGATTTACCGTATACAGTAACCCCACTGTCACTTGTAGTAGCACTAGTTGCATAAGTATCAACGTGAATAACTCTATTAGTATTATTTTTCACTTGTACCTTAACTTCTGTTTGTTCATTAGTTTTTAATTTCAAGTCATAATAAGAAACACTTTTATCTAATTGCTTATTAGACTTTACTGGTCCAACCTGAAAATCAATACCACTAGCATTAACTATTTGAGTATTTTGATTAGTAATTACTTTCATTCCTAATAGAAGAAATAAAGTTAATAATATTTTTTTATTCTTTAAATTTATACGCATTTTTATACCCCAGTTATATTTCTTTATTTTAGGAATAAAAATAATAAACTAATCAATTAGCTTATTATTTTTATTATTAATTATTTGTTAGCTGGTGAGTCTAGAAGAGTCCAGTTAAGAGTTGTTGTATATGTATCAGCAAGTTTTGTTGAAGCACCTGGTACCATCAAGCTTGATTTTCCAGCTTCAACATCCATGTTGGAAACTCCGTTACCGCTACCTTTAGGAGCTGTCCATACATCAACAGCATTTCCTGTATTGATTGCAGCATCAGTAGCTGGTGTTGTTCCTGTAGCTGCATTAGAACCATTAAATGTTATTTCTGCACCCTTAAGTAGGTCACCCTTACTTGTTTTAAACTCGTTAGCTTGTTGAACTTGAACTTTCCATCCTTCATTGCTACCACGAAGATCTTGTACTGAAACTTTTCCAGCATTTTCATTTGAATAAGTTTCATCTGCGGCTGAAATTGGATGTGAGCCAAAGTTCAAGTCTGAAACTTTCAATAATGTAAGAGCCCCTTTATCAGGTGCTGTAAATGTTACGTCTGAATCTGATGTTCCTGTAGTACCATTAACTGCATTTGCAGCCATTGCTGGTGTTGTTGAAGCTAGTGTTGCTAATAATGTTGCTGATGTGATTACTAAATTTTTAATTTTCATAATTAATTCCCTCTTTTTTTGTTATTGTAAAAATTGTTATTACTAATATTAACAATCCGATTAATACTAAATATTCACTATTTTGCGTACCTGTTAATGGTAAAGTTTTTTTGCCATTAATATTTGCTACTGGTGCTGATGGTTTTGTAACAACAACGTCGTTATTACCGTCATTGTCTTCACCTTTACCTGGCTTGTTATTATCTGGCGGTGTTGGATTTCCATAGAAACCAACACTACCTGCACTAGTACCATTATCACCACTAGTTGTTGCAGCATTTACAGAGCTTATGCTAAACATAAGACCACTAACTAGTGTGAGTACTACTAAACTTATTTTTTTATATAATTTCATATCTTTTCTCCTCACTAGTTATTTATTTGCTACACCATCTGATAGTGTCCACTGTATCGTCGCATTATATGTATCAGCACGTGGTTTATCAGGACTAACTTTAATCTTCAATCCTTTATCATTGTTCCATGAACTTGAAATATTAACATCATCAGGTGATGTTGTTTCATGATCATTAACAATTGGTACAGTACCATTCAATGCCATTGGTTTATCACCACTACCATCATTATAGAAAAGAATGTCTTTCATTTCTGAACCTGTTTTTTTACCCTTGAAATCTTGAGTAAGTTGACCGCTCAATGTCCAAGCTGGCTTATTATATAGATTTCTAGTATCGCTTATAACTAAATCTGCATCTTTACTTTCTACATTAAAATCATGTTCTTTATCAGCAAATAATTCATGCGTCCCAAAACTTAAAAAACTTGGTGCTGATTTGAAAGTTAATTCTCCTTTAGAATGGTAATAATAAGTAACTGTAATAGGATCATCAGTATATTGACCAGTTGCATTATTTGGCAACTTATTTGTATCTAAATCATAATTATCAATACTTTTAGATGTTGTTGAATATGAATCACCGTAAGCACCAGTAAAAGTATCATTTGGAGCAATTTCAGTATTAGTATCCTCGTCCATGTACTTCACAATAACTTGAGCTTTTTTATTATGTTCGACAATGTAATGGACCTTTATATAAACAGTATTCCCATCGGAATCAGTAACTTTATATGTGACTTCATACGTTCCAGCTTTGCTGGTATCTAATCCGCCATCATTTTCAACAGCAATTTTAGAAGTTAAATCACCATCTTCAACATCTTCAGCAGTTACCCCTTCATGTTTATTAAGAATTTCATCCTTATTGCTACCATAAACAACTTGTTTATTATCATTATCTAAATACATTCTTGGAATAAACTTATCTGAATTAGGCTGAATATCATAGTTCACTTGAAAATGATCTGTATTCATACGATTAGGTGCTACACTTGAATTCCATTGATCGATAAATGCTCCATATTGTAAAAATACATCAACAATAGGTTTTGCTTGTGGTGAACTTGATTTAATTGGCATTACAATTGCAAAATAAGATTCGTTCTTTGGAATATCTTCTTTTGCAGTAATTCCAACTGTAAAGTCTCCCATTTTACCGTGTCCGTCATAAAAAGATCCATTAGGTTTACCATTACTACCATAATATCCCTTAATTATTTTGAACTTATTTGTTATATTTTCCTTTGTTACTGTGTTATAAACATAAAAATGATCATAATCAAGCTTAGCCCCAGTATCATTACGAATAGAATACAATGCATAAAATCCATTAGTATATGCTTCTGAAGTATTTCCTGGCTTACTACCTGGAGTAGATGCAGTATGTCCTCCTGCATTAGCCCAATCAGTGATCGAGTCAAAACCTGGCTTAATATCAACTACCCCAGTACCATTAATATTAGTAACAATTGGTGTTGAATCACCATCATTTGTAAAATGTCCTTTAACCGGTTGATCATAAGTGTCACCACCATCAGAACTTAAAAATGTAGCCTGAGTCAGTCCTGCGACCTTGATACCATAACCATTCCAGTAATTACTACCCCAAGAGGTAGGATCTACAGTAGGCTTAATTACTTCAACATCTGGATTAGTGATATTCATATTACCCCAGAGAGTTGAACTTGCTGTGTATCTATATGTACCTAAGTCCTTAGCAATTGCCGTCATCCTAAAGCCAATATTTCCCGTACTACCTGAGACTTCATTTTTAAACGTAATAGTAATCACGCCAGTTGTCGAATTTCCTGTTACATTAATGTATGATGGTAAATTACTAACACTAAGTGTACTTAAGTCTATTGATTTTCCAACACCAATATTTATTGTTGTACCTGCTGGAATTGAATCACTGGAAGTTACAGAAGTTGAAAAATCAAAACCAATGTTTGTACCTTGAGTAAATTTATTACTATCAGATCCTACTACTTTCATCTCATATTTAGGGATAGATAAAGGCGTCTTAGAATCAGCATTCGAAATATTTAGTGGCACTGTAATTTCCCCAATAACTAATGCTAAGCAAATAGCAAAAATTGATAATACTGCTTGAAACTTTTTAATATTATTTTTCATATCTTCCTCCTCATTTGTTGTTGATATCTTCTTAGGAACACTTTTAAACAAAGTTTTTTACTAAGCTATCCCCGGTATCATAGCGGTTAAGTGAAATATTTTTATTGTATTTTCTCAAGTACTGCAAAAAATCAGAACAGCTATCGTTTCTTTCAATAATTATTTGATCTGAAGAATAACCAATAATTTGTGCTAACCTATCTAAATAATATTTTTTTCTTTTCTCTCTTCTTTTTTTTAGCTTTAATATTTTATATTTTTGGTTTTCATAGTTTTTACTTCTTGTTTTTTTTCGTTCTAATTTATTTATTTCTTTTTTAATCTTAAAATCTAATTTGCTATTAATATTTAAATTTATTTTTATATTAAAAAATCCATTTATTTCTGAACCACTTATAGATAACTTTAGTTTTTTTAGTCTAGGGACATTAAAAATTAGCTCACAATGATTTTCATTAATATTTATATAGTTAAAAAATTCTTTATATAATTGATTGTAATTAATAGTTTCGTTGTCTATTTTTTCAAAAATATTTTGAATGTTACATTCTTCAAAGGCTTTTTTATTTATTAATTTTTTTGAAATTCTCCTTTTATATTGATACATAAAATTCCTCAAGTGTATTTTCTATAGTTAATGCTTAACCAAGTAATATATTAGTATAATAAGGTTTATGTTAATCGAAGCTTTGTTTTAATTTTTTATCTTACAAATAAAAAAAACAGACACATAATTTTGTGTCTGCTTACTTAATTATTTTTTCTCTTTAAATCCTTCTTTATTCAAATCCTTAGTTAGCTTTTTCAAACTGATTTGTTTTTTACCGGATTTTAATCCATTAATATTTGTTTGTGATATTTTGCTTAAATCTTTATCACTTATTTTACTGTAATCAACAGTTACTTTTATTTTCACTTTTGAACTTTCATAATTTGCTTTTATATCTAATCCGTTAATGTTTTTGTATTTTGAAAATTCTTTTTTTAATTCTGAAATCATTAAATCTTTTGATTCTTTAGTTGCCTTTTGCATCTGTGCTTTTAGATCTGGATCCATACCACTTGTATCTGCTTCAAGCGATGTTAAATCCAAAGTTGTATTAATTTCTTCTTTAAATACCTTGTCACCGTGTGCATATGCCATTAATGATGTTTTGGCATATTTTGTATTACTTACAAATTCTTTTTTTGTTATAGATAAACTACATCCCGCTAATACTCCCACTAATAATAAAAGTGAAAAAAATAATTTTATCGTTCTTTTCATACTTGACTCCCATATTTAAATTTATTGCTTAATTTAAAATATCATTCTCTGAACAATTTACAATAGACCACACCAATTATTTACATAGACAATAAAAGCACTTTGCAATTATGCAAAGTGCTTTTATTTTAGAAATAATCTGAATAATATGGAGTTTCCATTGGAATTATATTTTCCAATTCTCTTACTACATTATGAGTTGCTTGTAGTCTTTCAATATTTTTTAAATATGATGGTCTCTTATAACTCATTAACATTGTACTTAGTGTTTGAATATCACACTTAACTTCATGTCCAATTGGTTCATTCGATACTTCAATCTTTCCCTGTTTATTCCAATGAATTCCAAATATTCCATTGTTATCATCAACTAAAGGATCGGTGATTTTAAAATGAAAGTCTTTATCAATTTCTTCAAATGGATATCTCATCAAAAATTCTTTAACATCAACTATTCTGGCCATAAAATATGGTTCTATCGTTTCTTTTATATCTCCATCATCTAATAAAAATGCCAGTGGCTCATCTTTATAGATGTTTCCTCTTACTTTTTCTATCATTGAAAAGTGTGCACTTATGAAGTTCCAAAGTCCAACACGTGCCTCTTGTTTTAAATAAATTAATTCTTTGATGTGAAATACTTCATTAGCTATCCAATATATGATATATCCTTGTGGCTGATTATTTTTATCATAATAAATAGCAGCCATTCTTTCTTCTTCATTTTCCCAGCGCCAATATTCATCCCAATTTAATTGATTTCGTATCATTGATCCGTGTGTTTTTTTTGCGAATTTATCATAAGTTGAAAATATATCCTTATCGTCTACTTCTGTTCTTTCAACTCTACCCTCTACATCTTTTACTTTAGGAAGTTGAGTATCCTTTAGTTCAAAAGTCATATGATCAGACATTATTTCCCAGCCTTTTTTTCTATAAAAAGGAATACTGTAAGGATATAAATATGATATTAATTGACCGCTTTCTTTCATATGATTCAATGCAACTTTTACAAGATCATGCATAAGGCCTTGTCCAGCGTATTCAGGATAGGTTCCAACTCCAGTTAGTCCACCCATTTCAAATATTCTTCCGTGGATATTTACTTTACATGGATAAACTGCAAGTTGTGAAACAAGTTCATTCTTTTCATTAAACCATCCTATTACGTCAGAAGTGGCTAAAACAGGAAGCTTTGCCCTTTGTATTTCTCCTTCTTCATATCCACTTTCCGTAAGTTCTTTATCTGTTACTTGAAATACATATCTTAATAAGTCATTAAATTGTTCTACGTCTTTTGCTTCAACTGGCTTTATCTTTAAATTTTTTCGAACACCGTCGTCCATTTTTTTCTCCTAATTATTAAAATCATAAGGACTAATATTTTCCATACCTATCATTGGGTCTATATTACTATCTAAAATAATATCATTTGTTAATTCATAATTTAAATTTTGTGGTTCACTTTTTTCATCAACTTTTAAATTAAATGTTTTTACTAGCCTATTTATCAAAGTTGTTGCACGTTTACTTGAAACATCATTTATTGCGTCTACATATGCTTTTTTGTCACCTAACATTATAAGCATTGATTTTGCACGAGTTATCCCTGTATATAACAAGTTTCTTTTCAACATTCTTTTAGCTTGTCTAACAAGCGGCATTATTACTAATTCAAACTCGCTTCCTTGTGCCTTATGAATTGAAGTACAGTATGCAAGTGTAAATTTGTTCCAATCAGATCTTGAATAAGATATTTCTTGGCCTGAAAAGTTAAAGTGCAACTCGTCTGTATTATCATCACTATCTTTAGCATAAGTAATTCCCGTTATTAACCCTATTTCACCGTTAAAAACATTATTTTCTGGATTATTCACTAGATGAACCACTTTATCTCCGATTCGATAATCAAAGTTACCGAATTTAACTGTTTTTTTGTTTCCCTCTAAAGGATTTAAAATATTTTGAATTATTAAATTAAGGTTATCAATACCTGCGTTTCCTTTATACATTGGTGCTAATACTTGAACATTATCTATATCAAAACCACGTTTTTTAACACGAGATATAACTTGTTCTATCACTCCAGGAACCTGTTTGTCGTTACATTCAATAAAACTTCGATCACTGAAATTTTGAAATAATTCTTCATTAATAACTCCTTCATTTATATCATGAGCCAGCTTTGTAATCGAAGAATCACTGTCTTGCCTATATATAAAATTAAGTTTTTTTGTTGGAAGTGCATTACTTTGTATTAAGTCGGAAAAAATTTGTCCTGGTCCCACTGAAGGAAGTTGATCTTTATCCCCAACAAGTATTATTTGTGTTCCCGGATTTATAGCACTTAATAGTTGCTTAAACAAACTAATATCAACCATGGACATTTCATCAATAATAATTAAGTCAGCTTCAATCTCACCAACTGTTGCATCATTTATATCATCATTACCGTTTAAACCTAATAAACGATGTATCGTACTTGCTGGTAGCCCCGTAGTATCCGACATTTGCTTAGCAGCTCTTCCAGTAGGTGCTGCAAGTGCAACTGGAAATGCTGTTCCTTTATAATCGGCTATATCTAAGGACTGATTATGTAACTTTGAATAAGTCGCTACAATTCCATTAATAATTGTTGTTTTTCCTGTACCAGGCCCTCCAGTTAATAAAAATATTGGCGACTTCAATGCTTGTTTTATTGCCATTGTTTGTGAATCGTCATATGTAATTTTCAGTTCTTGAGCAGATTTTTCGATTGCTTTGTCTAATTTTTTATCATCAATCTTAATTTTAAAGCCATCAGAAATTAACTTTAGATTAGAAGCAATTGTCCATTCAAAATCATATAGATATTTTAAATAAAGTCTTTTATCTTCTCGAATGATAAACCCATCGGTTGCTAATTGAGCAACTTGTTTGGTAATTTTTTCTTCCACATTTTCAGTGAAACGACTACTCATTAAAAGCTTTTGAGTTTCATTGATAAGTATCTCTTCATTTGCGTACGTATTTCCTTCTAGTGAAGATAATAAGTTTAAAACGTGTAATATTCCGCCTCTAATTCTAAAGTCATTATCAACTTCAAATCCTAATTCTTCCGCGATTGAGTCAGCTTTTTTAAAACCAATTCCATTTATGTCTTCAACTAATTTATATGGATTATTCATTACTGTTTCTAATGTATTGGATCTATATGCTTGATATATTTTAGTAGCAATTGTGTTACCAATTCCTAATTTATTTAATTCAAGTAGAATCTGTTCTGTTTCATGATTTGATTGAACTTGTTCATAAATCATATCTTGCTTTTCTTTACTTAAATGCAAATTGTTTAAAACACTTTGGTCCTTTAAAATACGTTCTATAGGATTGCTACCAACTGTATTAATTAGTTTTTCGGCTGTTTTTTTACCAATCCCTGGAAATAAATCACTGGAAAAATAATTTATTAGACTTTGTTTATCAGTTAATTTTTTTTGAGAATATGAATCAGACTTAAACTGTTTTCCATATTTAGGATGACTTACCATTTCACCAATGAACTCATAAGCCTGTTCTTCATTAAGATCACCAAAATAACCCGTAATAACAA
Organism: Daquilactobacillus linshuiensis; assembly: GCF_052828685.1. NCBI lineage: Bacteria > Bacillati > Bacillota > Bacilli > Lactobacillales > Lactobacillaceae > Daquilactobacillus > Daquilactobacillus linshuiensis. The sequence goes on from NZ_CM128255.1 coordinate 838,489, forward strand.
TCTCAGGTTCATTCCAATCTGTATTAGTTTCATCAACTGCAACTAGAACAATCTTAAAAAAGTTATCCGGGTTTTCAAAAAATATCGATTCCACCGTTCCAACTATATATTGTTTATCATCCATAAATTATTTTTTACCACTAATCAATTTTTGTATATCATCTAATCTTTTTATATTGTCATTATAATATTTAGAGTTTATTTTTTTTGATACCGCAAAATATTTTTGAGCATCTTTTTCATTTAGTACTGTCAAACATAATGCAAGATTGAAGGTGTTTTTTTCATTTTCTTTAATATCTGCTGATTTTTGATAATAATCTTTTGCTTGCTTAATATTTCCTAAACTTAACAAGATATCACCGACTAATTCAAGATATACTTCATCATTTTTATTTTCTGATGCGGTTATCGCATATACCAAAGCTCGATTATTATCTCCTAATTGTTGATAACACTGAGCAAGCATATACATTGAATCATTTGTCTTAATAGAATTAAAGACATCTATAGCTTTATTATATTCACCTTGAGTGTAATAGATATTTCCAAGATTATAATCAATAGTTTTTTCGTTTGGAAAAAAATTCTTAGATTTTAATAATAGTTCTTCTGCTTGTTGCATCTCGCCACCATAAGTTAGGTATGTTGATAATTGTAATATTAAGTCTAGTTGCTCAAAATCTTTTGATAACGATCTAGTAAGTAATATTACTGCTTCTTGTTTTTTATCAGACGAATATAATCTTTCAGCTTCTTTTGAAATTTCACTCATTATTTCCACCTAAATAGTATCTGTTGGATCCTTTTTCTTATTTAGAAATGATGTATTATTCCAATCTAAAAGTTCAAAAGTTTCACCAAAATTTTTAGTTTGCACTGTTGTAACACTTGTATTGGACAATCCACCGTCTTTTCTTAAATCAGCTAATTTTTCACCAATTAACGATTTAATCATTGCAACCAATGCAGCCCCATGACTCACAACAATATAGTTTTCACTACCATCAGAGTCTTTTGCAATATCTTTAATTAATCTATTTGTACGGCTGATAACTTCATCAAAAGATTCGCCATCTACAATTTCATGATGATAATCTTTAGGACTATTTCTAAACGCAAGTATCAATTCAGGATATTTCGACTCCATATCTTTGAATTTTTCACCTTCCATTATTCCAAGATCAAATTCTCTTAATTCATCACAAATAACAATAGGAATTTCTTGCTTTAAATCCTCAATTAGAGTTTCTGCAGTAATTCTCGCCCTTTTTAGTGGACTTGAATATACCTTAGTAAACTCGATATTCCTTAGAAAAGCACTCAAATGCTTAATATCTTCAAAGCTTTCATCCAAAAGAGAAGAATCACCATGAGCTCCTTGATATCTTCCTTCTAAATTCCATTGTGTTTTTCCATGTCTTATAAAATAAAATTTTGTCACAAAAAATACCCCTAATTTATAAATATATGTTTCCATTATAGTTTAAATTAGGTAATAAAAAAAGAAGCCAATAAATGTGACTTCTTTTTAAAAATCAGATGGCATATCATATTCTTGTTTAATTACAAAATATGAGCCCCTGATGACTCCCGCTAATTTTGATTTTTGACGTGCAAATTTAAATTTATCAACAAATTCTTCTGGGATTTCCATTCCATCTGTTAACTTAATTCCTACCGCACGTTTTTTATCATCTTCAAGTGTATATAAAACGTTAATTACCAATCCGTTTTCGTAAAATACATAAATCCATTTAGTACCTTCAACAGTAAAATTAGTAACTTCTAAAGGTTCACATGATAAATAAATGTCTTTTTCTTTAAGAATTGTTTCAACTAACTCAATTAAATCTTGATGTTCACTAGCAGGTTCTGTCTTATAAACATATTTATATTTATTCCAAAAATATCTTGCTTCATTTGCTCTAAGGCCAGCAAGATCTTCTGCAACTGGAGATGATTCTACTCCGGTTGTTTCAACATTTTTAAAATTAACTGTATAAGTCATTTTTATAATCCTTATTAAATATATTGTAATTCCTTAGCATTACTATATGCAGCATCAATTGTTGCTCCACCTAAGCATTCTTCTCCATCATAAAAAACAACTTCTTGTCCTGGTGTAATTGCACGAACTGGTGCATCAAAAATAACTTTTACTTTGTTATCGTCCAACATTTTTACAGTTACACCTACATCTTTTTGACGGTATCTAAACTTAGCTGTAACGTGGAATTCGTCTCCATGATCAATTGGTGTATTAAATGATAAATCGGATGCAATCAATTCATCGGCATACAATGCTTCATTTTCAAATCCTTGATCTACATACAAAGTATTTGTCTTCATATCCTTACCTACAACAAACCAAGGATCATTTGACTTACCATCTCCACCAATTCCTAATCCTGAACGTTGACCAATTGTATAATACATCAACCCAGCATGTTCACCCTTAATTTCACCACTTGGTGTCATCATTTTACCAGGTTGAGCAGGTAAAAATTCACCAAGAAATTGCTTAAAGTTTCTTTCTCCAATAAAGCAAACACCTGTTGAATCTTTTTTATTAGCCGTAGCAAGACCAGCCTCTTGAGCAATTTTTCTTACTTCTGATTTTTGTAAATGACCAATTGGAAAGATTACTTTTTGTAGTTGTTCTTGTGCGACAGTACTTAAGAAATAAGTTTGATCCTTATTATCATCAGCACCACGTAATAAGTGAACAATTCCATTTTCATCTTTTCTAATTTGTGCATAGTGTCCCATTGCAATATAATCTGCGTCAAGTTTCATAGCATAGTCTAAAAATGCTGCAAACTTAACTTCTTTATTACACATAACATCAGGATTTGGTGTACGACCTTTTTTATACTCGTCCAAGAAATATGTAAATACACGATCCCAATATTCTTTTTCAAAATTAACTGAGTAATAAGGAATCCCAATTTGCTCAGCAATCTTAGCTACATCTTCATAATCTTCGGTCGCTGTACAAACACCTGAATCAGTAGTGTCATCCCAATTCTTCATGAAGACACCAACAACATCATAACCAGCTTCTTTTAATAATAAAGCACTAACTGATGAGTCAACTCCACCACTTAAGCCAACTACTACACGCTTTTTCTTTTCCATTATTTATATTTACCTCTATTTAATTCTTAACTAAAATTTCTCTATTTATAAAATCATCTAAAATATATTGATATAACTCGACCATTTTTTCACTATCTTTTAATTTTGAAATATCAATATCAGTAAGACCTGACATATCAGTAACTGACATTTTCAACTTATCAAAATCCTTTGAAATACTTATTTTTAGCTTAAATTTAGCATCATAAGGTGAATCACCTATTGGCCTGTCAAATACAAAATTACCATTATTAGTCTCAACAAAACCTACATCTTTTAACGTATATTTTTTAATACCATCGGCAATTTTATATGATTGTTTATCTCCAGTTACTTGATCAATTAAATGTTCCATGATTTCCCTCCACAACTAATTTAACAATTCCTTAACAATATCAATTAGTTTTTCTACAAAAGTTTCAATTTCTTCTTTTGTAGTTATTTTACCAAAACTTATTCGAATTGATTCATTAATTCTGTCAAAATTATCGTCATACATAGCTGTTAATACATGTGAAGGTTCCAAACTACCCGCTGTACAAGCTGAACCACCTGAAACAGCAATACCAACCATATCTAATCTAGTTATTAAAATATCTCTTGAAATACCTTTGATCCATAAATTTAAGACGTGAGTTGGACTATCTAACACTCCATTTACAGCAAAATTAATCTTATTTTCTTTAAGTGAATCAGTTATAAACTTTTTAAAATATTTATATTTTTCAATTAATTCATTTTGATTTTCTAATTTACTAATTGCCTGAGCAAAGCCCGCAATTGCTGGGATATTTTCGGTTCCAGCACGACGCTTTGTTTCTTGATCTCCGCCACGAATAAAAGAAGGCAGATTTAATCCGTCTTTTATATATAAAAAACCTAAGAACTTAGGCCCATAAATTTTATGTGCAGATGTAGATAATAAATCTACATTTAAGTCTTTTACATCTATGTCTAACAACCCAAGCCCTTGAACAGCGTCAGTATGAAAAATTGCCTGATGATTTTTTATGACTTGACCGATTTCTTTAATTGGCATAACTACACCAGTTTCATTATTAACTGTCATTATTGTTACTAAAATAGTATCATCACGCAATGCATCTTTTACTTGCTGTGCAGTAATTAAACCTTGTTCATTTGGTTTTAAATAAGTGACTTCATAACCTATAGATTCAAGATATTCAAGTGGTTTTAAAACTGATTCATGTTCAATTTGGGTAGATATAATATGTTTACCCAGCTGTTTTTTTAATTCAGCAGTTGAAATGATTGCTGTATTGTTGCTTTCACTTCCACCACTTGTGAAAATAATTTCTTTTTCTTGTGCATTTATATGATTTGAAATTATTTTCCGACTTCTTTGTAAAGTAGCTTTAGCCTTTCTACCAGTAAAATCTGGGGTAGAAGCATTGCCAAAGTTATTCTGCATTTCTTCTGTCATAACATCAATAACAGACTCATCCATCGGAGTAGTGGCAGCATAATTAAGATAAATATTATTCACTTTGCCACCTTCTTATTAATTATTATTTAAAAAATTCAAAAGTATTGAAACAGAGTTTTTACCCGCTGTAACTACAAATTCATCAAAATCAATATTAGCATTGCTATCACCAACATCACTCATTGAACGAATTACTACAAAAGGTAAATTAAATTCTGTACAAACTTGTGCTACTGCAGCGCCTTCCATTTCACTTGCTAGAGCAGCAGGGAAGTTAGCTTTTATTTTTTTATTTTGTTCTGGAGAATCAATAAATTGGTCCCCAGAAACAATTAAACCTTTATGAAATTGTAAATTAGCTTTTTGAGCAGCAAGAGCAATATCTTCTGCATATTTTTTATCTGCTTCAAAATAAAGTTCACGTCCTGGCAACTGACCTTTTTCATAACCTTGAACATCAACATCATGGTATGCAAGTTTTGTTGAGATAACCACATCACCAATTTTTAATCCTTCGCCAATACCACCAGCAGAGCCTGTGTTAATAATCAATTCAGGATTAAACTCACTTGCCATTAATGTTGTTGTCATTGCAGCTTGAACTTTACCAATGCCAGACAAAGCTAATGTAAGTTCATGGGAATTATACTCCCCTTGAAAAAAAGTAACTCCTGCAATTTTTGTTTCTTTTATATTTTCCATAGATTCTAAAAGTAATCTTTGCTCTTGTTCCATGGGGATTATGACACCTAAATTCATTACTACACCTCTTTTTTAAAACTACAAGAAAAACAATATCAGAAAAACTATAATAATCAAAACAAAAACCACTAAAATTGCTCTATTTAATTTACTTTTTAGTTTATTTTTCTTTTCTCTTGCAACTAATCTTTTATTAGATTCAATTCTTTCTGGATTTTCTCTTGCATAGCGTTGTTCTGCTTCGACTCTCATCTGATCTTCAGATTTTAAATTTGAATTCTCACTCATTTTTATATTCCTTTTTCATTTCGACATAATTTAATGCCAATAAAGTTTTTGCATCACAAATTAAACTAGATTCTATTTCTTTTTTTGCTTCTTCTATTGTAACCCATTCTACATTCAAAAATTCATCTTCATCTAATTTCAATGTATCAAATTCTTTTTTTGGATTAACTGCAAAATACATATATAGCATTTCATTAGAATATCCAGGACTGCCAAAAAACTGTGACACTTTAACTAAATTTTCTGCAACATATCCAGTTTCTTCTCTGAGTTCTCGTCTTGCTACTTCTTTTATATCTTTTTCACCAATATTAATCTTCCCGGCTGGAATTTCTAAAGTCTCTTGTTGCATCGGTGCACGCCATTGACGTACCAATGCTATTTTATCATTTTCAACTAGAATAATGCCTACCGCACCATTATGTTTAATAATTTCGCGTTTTGCTCTTTGACCATCGGGTAATTCAACATCCTGAACAAAAAGATCAACCACATGTCCTTTAAATATTTGCTTTTCACTTATTATTTTTTCTTCAAATTTACTTTTTTTCTGCATTTGATTTATACCAACGAATTCCTGTTGTTATTAGTGCAAATAAACATATCACAAACGCTGATACAAATGCAACATGCATACCAGTAACGAATACATCTGGTCTATCATTCAAATAGGTTGTGACTTTATATCCTGCAGCATTGCTCATTGAGCTAAATAAAACGGTAGTAGCTAAAGAAATTCCAATAACCATTCCCATATTTCTAGATAACGAATTTAATCCACCGGCAATTCCTAAGTACTTATGATCAACAGAGCTCATTATAATAGAATTATTAGGTGCTTGAAAAATACCGTTTCCAAATCCAACCATACCAATATAAAGCATTACTAGCCAAAATGGAGTATGACCATCTAAAGTTGCATAACAAGCTTGACTTATTAAAATAATTACCAAGCCAAAAAATGTAAGCATCATAGGGCTTAATTTATCTGACAGTCTTCCAGCAAAAGGTGCAATAACAACTTGAACTATTGGAAAAATCATTAATACATAACCAGCATGTGCAGCATTCATACCTCTTAAATTTTGTAAATAAAAAGGTGAAATCACATTAAAGAAAAAGTTAGTAACAAAGATTAAGAATCCACATAATAAACTAATTGAAAAATTACCATTTTTAAAAATTTGAAAATCAATTAGTGGATAGTCAATTTTTCTCTGTCTTGAAATAAATATCATAAATACAATTACAGCAATAATAAATGAAAGAACAATCCATATATTATTAAATCCAACTTCTTGTCCTAGAAAAATTGCACCAAAGAAAAGAACTATTCCAATAAAATAAAAAATAAATCCAATATAATCAATTTTACTTGGAGTTTTAATTTCTTTTTTAGGAAGATATATTCTTCCAAATATATAAGCAAATATACCTAAAGGAACATTTATCCAAAATATGTATCCCCATGGTAATACGGCCAAAATTAAACCACCTAATCCTGGTCCCGCTATAGCTCCTAATGCAACAAAAGATCCTACCCAACCAAGGGCTTGGCCTCTTTCAGTTGATGGAAATACTTCAGTAATAATTCCATTATTCGTGCTCATTGTCATTGCAGCACCGATGGCTTGAACTGTTCTACCAAAAAGTAGAAATTCCAAACTATGATTAAATCCACATAGTAATGATCCAAAAACAAATAATAAACCACCTAATTGAAATATTTTTACCTTACCAACTGTATCTGCAATTTTCCCAAACAATACTAAAAAGGCGCATATTACTATCAAATAAACAGATACGACCCATTCTGCTTTATTCATTGGTATCTTTAATCCCTTACTCATTACGGGTAAGGCAATATTTACAATACTTCCGTCTAAAACGGACATAAAAGTAAATAAACTAACCGAAATTAAAATTTTCCATCTATTTGGATTTAATTTGTTATCCATATTATTTTATTCTCCTCTTATCAAAAATAAAAAAGCACATCAGTGCTTTTTATTTTACAACATTATCATTATATTTACTGCTTGTGGCCCTTTTAATCCCTGAGCAATTTCAAACTTAACATCACATCCATCTTCAATCTTAGCTTCATCACGATTTTTAAATGAAGTTATGAATGCAAAAAATTGTTTACCTTCTGAATCCTCAATAAATCCAAAACCTTTTTTAGCGTCAAATTTTACAACTTTTCCTGAAAACATATTATTCAAGTCCTTCCGCAACAGCTTGTGGGTAGTTGTCATGAACAATATTTGCACATCTAGCACAGAGGTTTGGTAATTGACTGTCACTTCCCACATCAGTTTTAATCATACGACATCTTTGACAAACTTCACCATCTGCTTGTTCAACTAATACTTTTAAATCACCATAATTATCTGATTTTTCAGTTGCTTGAGTAATATCTTTTAACTCAAATCCTGAAACAATTAGTAATTGTCCTAAGTCACTATCTAAGTTTTCGAGTAATGATTTAGTCTTCTCATCAGCAAAAATTGTGATTTTAGATTCCATTGATTTTCCAATTAGTTTTGCATTTCTTGCTTCTTCAAGAGATTTTAAGACATCGTCTCTAATTCTCATGAATTCTTTCCAATTCTTCATTAATTCATCATTGTTAATTTCTACTTTTTCAGGCATTTCAGCAAGTTGAATGAATTCTTCATCTTCTTTTACATATTTCCAAACTTGTTCCATAGTAAATGGCAAAATTGGTGTAAGTACCTTAGCAATTTTTATAACTGCATTATACATGACAGTTTGCATACAACGACGAGAATGGCTATCAGCACTATCGATATATACAACATCTTTAGCAAAATCCAAGTAAAATGATGACATATCATTAGTGATAAATGACATTACTTCTTTATAAACGGCTGAAAAATCGTTTTCTTCATACTTATTAATTACTTTATTTATTAATAGGTCTAGTTTAATAGAGATAAACTTATCAACCTGTCGTAAATCTTCAAATTTAACAGCATTTTCTTTTGGATTGAAGTCATCGGTATTGGCCAACATGAATCTCATTGTATTTCTAATTTTACGATAGATATCTGAAGTTTGCTTGAATGAGTCAACTCCGACCGGAATATCAGAACTTGTATCAACAGATGCAACCCAAAGTCTAATAATTTCAGCTCCAAATTGTTTTTCAATATCACTTGGTAAAATAGTATTTCCAAGTGATTTACTCATCTTATGGCCCTTTTTATCAAGAGTAAATCCTTGAGAAAGAATATTCTTATATGGTGCTTGACCGTTTACTGCAACAGATGTAATTAAACTTGAATTAAACCATCCACGATATTGATCAGAACCTTCAAGATATAAATCGGCAGGAAAGCCTAAATCACTTCTTGATTTCATTACTCCACGATGTGAAGAACCAGAATCAAACCAGACATCCATTATATCAGTTTCTTTAGTAAATTCTCCATTTGGACTACCAGGGTGAGTAAATCCTTTTGGTAATAATTCTTTAGCTTCACGTTCAAACCAAATATTGGATCCAAATTCTCCAAATAATTCAGCTACATGGTTGATTGTTTCTTCAGTCATAATTGGGTCGCCATTTTCAGCATAAAAAATTGGTAATGGAACACCCCAAGCACGTTGTCTTGAAATCACCCAATCTCCACGATCTTTAATCATATTGTAAAGACGTGTTTTACCCCATTCTGGAGTAAAGTTAACTTTTTGAATTTGCTCTAGAATTTCTTTTCTGAATGGATCAATTGATGCAAACCATTGAGGTGTAGCTCTAAAGATAACAGGCTTTTTAGTACGCCAATCATGAGGATAACTGTGTGTAAAGAATGAAAGTTTTAATAATGCGCCTTTTTCTTTTAATAATTCAGTAACAGGCTTATTAACATCATCATAATACATACCCTCAAATCCTGGAGCTTCATCTGTCATTTTCCCATGTTCATCAACAGGAGAAAGAATCGGTAGATCATATTTAGAAGCTGCATTGAAATCATCTGTACCATGTCCTGGAGCTGTATGAACCAAACCAGTACCATCATCTAATGTTACGTGATTTCCAAGAATCAATAATGATTCCCTATCATAAAAGGGGTGTTGTGCTGTCATATACTCAAGATCAGCACCCTTAATAATTTTTAAAGTTTCAACATTTTCAAACTCAAGAGCTTCTTTTACTGCATTTAAACGCTGTGTTGCAACCACATATTTTTTTCCATCAGCATTTATTAGTGAATATTCAAATCTTGGATTAACTGCTATTGCAAGGTTAGCTGGCAATGTCCAAGGTGTTGTAGTCCAAATAATGAATGAAGTATCATTATCCAATAATCCTTTTCCATCTTTTACTCTAAATGAGACATATAAAGATGGTGATTTGATATCCTTATATTCAATTTCAGCCTCTGCTAGAGTAGATTCAGAAGATGGTGACCAATAAACCGGTTTTTTACCACGATAGATATATCCCTTTTCTACCATTTCACCAAACATTTTTACTTCTTCACGTTCAAATTCTGGCTGTAAAGTAATATAAGGATTATTCCAATCTGCAGAAATTCCTAAGCGTTTAAAATCTTCTTTTTGTTTTTGAACTTCGCCCATGGCATAGTCAAAACAAAGTTTGCGATATTCTGCTAAAGTCATTTCTTTACGTTTAATACCTTTTTTAGCTAGTTGTTGCTCGATTGGCAACCCATGCGTATCCCAACCGGGAACAAAGGGAGCTCTGAAACCATTCATTGATTTATAACGTACGATAATATCTTTTGAAATTTTATTTAACGCATGTCCCATGTGAATATTTCCATTTGCAAATGGAGGGCCATCATGTAAGAAAAATGTTGGTTTTTCAGCGTTTAATGCCTGTCTTTTACTATATAAATCGTTATCTTGCCATTCTTTTTGCCATGTATCTTCCATATTGGGAAGATTACCGCGCATTGGAAATTCGGTTTTACCCAAATTCAAGGTATCTTTTGTTTTCATATATTCCTCCTAATAAAAAACTCGTCCAAACAGGACGAGTTAATCGCTATACCACCTAAAAAATATAGTAATACTATTTAACTAATTAAAAAAAGTGATACGTTAAAGCCAGAGCATTGTTAACCTCGCACCTTTTGTTAACTCGCTGAAATGATAACTTTACCGTTTGTCTTTTTTATTACTTTAATAATTATAGTAGAAAGTATATATATTTTCCACCATTTAATTATTTTCGTATAACACTTACGCTCATTTTCCATTTTGAATTTTGAGTTTGTCCATAAATCTCATTTATCCTAACTCTTCCATAACCTCTAACGCTAATAGTATCATTAATTGTCAAAAAATAGTCTGCTTTATTAGTTTTTATCCAATTAACAGTAACCTTACCATTAGTTATTAAATCTTTAGCATTTTGTCTCGAAAAATTAAAAACAGTGGAAATAATAGAATCAATTCGAAATGATCTACTAGTAATCATCTCAAGTTCATAATCATCTCTTGGTAAAAGCAATTGAGCCTCTTCAATTTGTTTCAAATGAACGGTATTACTTCCTATTTTTTGAATATTAGAAACAACATAAGAAGACATATTTTTATTAACTAAGAATTGCCAATTTTTACCATCAGTTATTATATCGCCGAATGTATTCCTATCAATGCCCAAGTGTACTAGAGCACCTAAAATTTGAGAATGTTTTAACTTATTAAACTTTGTTGAGTACATGATATCAATATAATCAATCTCAAAATCATCTTTATTTAAAAGATAATAATCAGGAGCAATTATTACCCTTTTTCGTTCACTATTATAATATCCGCCTTCAAAAAAAATATTAGTGCCAGAATATCTATTACTAATATTTTCTAATATATATTGTTCTCTTAAATTTAAAAAGTCTGTTAATTGAAAATAATTTTGTCTTTGTACTCTTTCAAAAAGTTCTTCAATTCTTTGTATGAATGAATTTTCTTCTGCTCTAAAAAAATCTGAACTCATAATAAAATACTCAACAAAATTCTATTTAGAATTTCTAATAAGAAAATTGCAATTATGGGTGAGAAACTCATACCTGCAATTGCTGGAACAACTCTATCAATCATGTTCAAAAAAGGAGCAACAATCTTAGTAACTAACTTACCTAATGCAGATTGACTTGCTCCTGGAAACCATGACAATAAAGCATAGACTACTATAATTAGCTCATAAGCCTCTATCAATTTAGAAATTATATAAGGCAAACCTATAATTATATTATTCAATTACTCTAATATCCTTTATATTTAATTTGTTGTGTCACTTTCTTTACTATCGACTTCAAATTTTTGTGGTGTACATAAGAAAATCTTTTCACCAACATTTTTTATTTCACCATCAATAGCAAATAATGTACCAGTTAGAAAATCAACAATTCTTTTAGCTTGACTATCATCAATCTTAGAAAAATTAACGATTACCGCTTTATTAGAAAGCAACATTGTAGCTATATCTTTTGTATCTGAATATGCTACCGGTTGCGAAATAACAATCTTACTTGTCTTTTTTGAATTAACTGCTGATGACATCTGTACAACCTTATCATCAGTATATTCTTCATTCATCATTTCGTCATTTGTTCCATAGTTTTCTTCTTCATTCATACCAAAAAAATTACTTAATTTTTCAAAAGCCATTTTTAATTACCCCTTTATTCTGGACGTCTACGTTTAAAAAATGGAGGTGTTGAGTCATCACTATCTTTGATGTCATCAATACCAGAATCATTATTAAATAAGCCAAACTCATTGGAACCTGAATTATTTGAAGGTTCTGAGTTATCTTCTCTTTGTACAGATGTGTTTGAAGTTTCATTCCAAATATTAAATGGATCAACTTCTGAATCAGATTTTTGATTATTTTCGTCAATTTTTGGTTCACTTGGTACAACAGTTTGAGGTTCAGAAGCTGATCTAAAAGCACGTTGTGCAGGGGTTGGATTATTGTGTTGTTGTTTCTTATCAATTCCAGTTGCAATAACAGAGACTTTAACCTCATCACCTAAGCTCTCATCAATTGAAGTACCAAAAATAACATTTATATCACTTCCGGCAGCATCTTGCACAATTTGTGAAGCTTCTTGAGCTTCGAATAGTGATAAGTCCGGACCACCTGTTAAATTCAATAATACGTGCTCTGCACCATCTATTGAAACTTCTAATAATGGTGAAGAAATTGCCATATTGGTTGCTTTTTGAATCCTATCCTCACCACTTGCTTGACCAATTCCCATTAATGCTGCACCTTGTTCAGCCATAACAGTCTTAACATCAGCAAAATCGACATTCACATAACCAGCTGATGTAATAAGATCTGATATACCTTGCACACCCTGTCTTAAAACATCATCAGCAAATTGGAATGCTTCATCAATTGGAGTACGTTTATCAACAATTTCTAAAAGTTTATTATTAGCAATTAAGATTAAAGAATCAACATTAGCTTTAAGTTTAGCTATACCATCCGAAGCATTTCGGTCTTTTTTTTGACCTTCAAAAATAAATGGTTTAGTAACAACACCAACAGTTAATGCTCCACTTTCTTTAGCAATTTTAGCAACAACTGGTGCAGCTCCTGTACCGGTTCCACCACCCATCCCAGCAGTTACAAAAATCATATCTGATCCTGATAATGCTTCTTCAAGCTCTTGTTCACTTTCTTCAGCAGCTTTTTCTCCAATTTCAGGATTAGCTCCTGCTCCAAGACCTCTTGTTAATTTAGGACCAATTTGAATTCTTTTTTCTGCTTCTGATCTTTCAAGAGCTTGTACATCAGTATTAGCAACAATAAATTCAACTCCACTTATACCTTCTCTGATCATTCTATTAACAGCATTACCGCCGGCGCCACCAACACCAATAACTTTAATAACTGCTGATGTATTATTTTGCGAGTCTAATGAATATTCCATGTCAACGTATTCTCCTAATTGATTCTTTAATTTTAATCAAAGAATTTATTCCAAAATCCTTTTACTGCTTCTCCAGCATTTTTAACTTTTTCTTTTGTCTGTACTTTGTTTTGATTATCTTTGTTATCATTTCTGTTTGAATATGATCTAGTATTTTCTTGAGGTAGAGATTCTTCATTTCGTGAAAATCTCCCCATTATGCCACTGTTACCATTTGATTGATTATTAGTCGATTGTAAGTTACTCATTGAACCACTTACAATACTATTTGCTATTTTATCAATATCAGATAGCATTGCTGCATAATATACATTCCCAAGACCAATAGAAAATGATGGATATCGCATTCCTACTTGTTCTGGCGTATAAACTTTAGCTTGAATACCAAAAATTCTTTTTGCTAATGAATCTATTCCAGGGGTAGCTGCAACACCACCTGTAATAATTATACCACCTGGTAAATCCAATGCATTAGTTTCTACAAGTTTCTTTTTTAATCGATTAAAAATTTGCTCAATTCTAGCTTCAATAATTTCTGATAAATATGAGAGTGAAATATTTTCTGTACTACTTTTCCCAACAATTTCAGCTGGAAAAGTTTCAGTTTGAGAAACCAATGTAGAATCTGCATTACCATAATAAATTTTATAATGACTGGCATTTTCAACATTCGTATTTAAAACTACAGATATATCATGTGTTATATGATTTCCGCCTTCATAATCAGTATCAATAAATTTTAGACTTTTATCATGAATAACAGATGCAGAAGTTTGTCCTGCACCCATTTCAATTATAATAGAGCCAAAATTCTTTTCACCCTCTGATAAAGCGATATTGCTCAAAGCAACTGGAGCAACCACTTCATGTGAAATGCTTAACCCGGCTTTTTTGACTGCCATTTGGATATTATGTACGATTCCTCTCGGAACTGTATACAAGATTCCAGACATCTCAAGTCTTACTCCAATCATGCCTCTTGGATCACGAATATTATTAAAGCCATCCACACTAAACTTTAATGGTTTTAGCGTCACAATCTCATTTTGACTTTGTGAATTCTGAAGCATAGCTGCTGACATAACTTGTCTAACGTCTTTTTCTGTAATTTCTTTAGATTGAGTTCCTACAGCTATCATACCTTGACAAGAAGATATTTCTAACTGTCCCGATGGAATATTTACTATAACTTCATCAATTTTTAAGTTTGCTTGTTTTTCTGCCTTTTTAATAGCATTTTTTATAGAATCAGAAGCTTTATCAATATCAACAATGACGCCCCGGCTTACACCCTCAGACCTTTGACTTCCGACACCAATAATATTAACTTTTCCAGCTACTGATTCGGCAACTATCACTTTTATGGAACTTGTTCCAATATCTAATCCCACAAAAATTTCTGAATTGTTCATAATTGCCTCCCCTGATTATAGGTATTAGTATATACACCTTAAAAGTTTAACATAAAACTATATTAATTTTGAAACTTTATATTAAGAAAATGCATGTGAATATGCACCAATTTCTAAATCAACAATTCCTTTTTGTTTCATTTGACTTACAATACTTGGATAGTATTCCAGCTTTTTCTTCATTGTTCTAATATCAGCTATAACTTCATTACCATCATTCATGAATAATCTAATTCGATATTTATTTAACTTAGATGGACTATATTTTATTTCTGAAATAGAATGCTTTATTTTTGAATTTGATTTCCCAAATTCTCTAATTGTCATATCTAGCATGCTTTTATTCTTAAAATTACTATACACTGGATAATTACCTATTGGTACTTTTGAGCCTTTAGAAACAACTTTACCAGTGGATAGTATTTTATTATATTTTGAATTCTTAGATAAGTATCCAACAGTTTCATATTCTTTTACCGAAATTTTCAATCTATTAAATGAAATAATATGAAAATTAATATCTTTAACTGACTCTAAATCTTTTTTTACTGAATTTCTATACTTTGAACTATTAAAAATAATACTCAAAACAAGTGTATTATTACTGATTTTAGAAGAATTAATAACTTGCTGTTCTCCAAGCTCATTAACTCCTACAACATCAA
Source organism: Daquilactobacillus linshuiensis (assembly GCF_052828685.1). Lineage (NCBI taxonomy): Bacteria > Bacillati > Bacillota > Bacilli > Lactobacillales > Lactobacillaceae > Daquilactobacillus > Daquilactobacillus linshuiensis. The sequence goes on from NZ_CM128255.1 coordinate 854,087, forward strand.
TATTTGATATTTTTGAGATAGAAGAGCCAAAATAAGCAAATAATAAAATAACAAATGCAATTATTCCAATTATGAAATTCTTTTTATTATCACTTAAAATTTCTTTTAAGTGACGTTTTTTCTTTCTTTTAACAATTGTTAAGCTAGACTTTTTTTCGCTCATTTTCCTTCTCACTATTTTTCAGTTAATTTAATCATTTCATCTATTAATAAGTCAGCTGCATTGGGCATTCCTAATTTCTTAGAGTTTGTTTCCATAGTGTCATGTACTTTTTTATTATTCATTATTTCATTTACAGCGCTCATTAATGAAGCAGCATTTAATTTATTTTCTTCAATTATTTTAGCGGCATTAACATTACTTAGAATTTTTGCATTTTTTGTTTGATGATCATTTGTTACATAAGGACTTGGAACAAAAATTGCAGGAATTCCTAATGCTGTTATCTCTGCTATACTAGTAGCTCCACTTCTTCCCACAATTAAATCAATATCCGGCAGTATTTCAGGCATATCATCTATATAAGAAACCACTGAAACTTTTTTTAAATTAATATTTCTAAGTGCTTCTTTTACATAATCATAATGAATTTTTCCTGTTGCAAACAATACTTGATAATTTTCTTTTTCAAAGCTTTCAATACTACTAATTACTGCCCTATTCAAAGGTTCAGCACCTCTACTACCACCAAATATAAGTACAGTAGGCATTTTAGGATCTAGATTAAATTCTTTTAGTCGATCATTTTTTTTTATATTAACGACTTCTTGAGCTCTTGGATTTCCCGTAAGAATAATCTTATTTTTTTGGCTAAACTCATTTTCGACTTCTTTAAAAGAAACAGCAATTTTATCAACAAAATTTGCCAAAAATTTATTAGTTACTCCAGCAATAGAATTTTGTTCATGAATGATAGTTGGAATTTTTAATGTGTGAGCGGCATATACGATTGCCCCTGAAACATAACCTCCAGTCCCAATTACAATATCTGGTTTAAAGCCTTTAATAATCTTTCTTGACTTAAAAATACTTGAAATAAATAAATTAACTGTTTTTATATTTTCAATTGAGATGCTTCTTTTAAATCCTTGAATTTTAATTGTTTTAAATGGAATATTTAAATTTTTTACAATCTTACTTTCTAGTCCATTTTCTGTTCCGACATATAAAATTTCATCAAGGACATTTCTTTCCTTTAGTCTATTAATCAAAGCTATTGCAGGGTATATATGACCACCAGTTCCTCCACCAGATACAATTACTCTCATCTACTTAGTTTCCTTTTTTAATTTTTCAACTTCATTAATAAAAACATCTCCACGTTGTTCAAAAGAATCAAACTGGTCCCAACTTGCACACGCAGGTGATAAAAGAATAATTTCATTTTTTCGACTCAATTTAAACGATTCCACTACAGCTTCATTTAAATTATTAACCTTTTTGACATTGACGTTTGCTTTTTGTGCTGCATTAGCCAGTTTATCAGCGGTTTGTCCATACACTACCATATTCTTTACATGACTTAAACTGGGTATTAGTTCTTCAAATCCATTTCCTCTATCTAATCCACCTGCAATTAAATTTATAGGCTTATTAAATGCATTAATTGCAACCGTTGTAGCTTTTATATTTGTAGCTTTGGAGTCGTTATAAAATAGTCTGTCTTTAATTTCATCTACGAACTGGATACGGTGCTTTACCCCGCCAAATGTTTTCAAGACTGATTTAATATTGTCAGTTGAAATATCTAAAGTTTTTGCCACACAAATTGCTGCCATGGCATTTTCGACATTATGGCTTCCAGGAATTCTAATTTCTGAAACATCAATAATTTTTTCATCCTTAAAATAAATAATGTTATCTAATACATAAGCACCATCTTTATACTCGTTATTTTTAGTAAAAGGAATTACTTGAGCATGACTTTCTTTAGATAAATCTATCCATTCCTTATTATCATAATTTACTACGAAAAAATCTTCATTTGTTTGATTTTTCGTAATATTCATCTTAGCTTTTATATAGTTCTCACGACTACCATGATAATCCAAATGTGTAGAATATATATTAGTTAATACAGCTATCTTAGGATGAAGGTCTTTAACTCCCATTAATTGAAAACTCGATAATTCTGAAACCAAATAGTCTTCTTTTTCTGCAACTTGTGCACCCTGGCTTAAAGGTATTCCAATATTTCCACCTGTATAAACTCTGTGTACTGAATTTTGTTTTTGTAACATCAGAGAAATAAGAGTTGTAGTTGTCGTTTTTCCATTTGTACCTGTAACTGCTATCATTTTGCCGTCTAAAACTTCATAAGCCAACTCAGGTTCTGTTAAAACAGGGATATTTCTTTTTTGAGCTTCTTTTACCATTACATTCGTATATGGAATTCCTGGATTTTTAAACATAAAATCAAAATTTTCATTAAATAAATCTATTGAATGCATTCCTGTTAAAACTCTAGCTCCTTGTGATTCAAGTTCAGCAATATCAGGATTATTATCATACTTTTTAGCATCATTAACAGTTATTTTTGCACCTAGCTTAATAAGTAGGTTAGCTGCTGCAACTCCGCTTTTTCCAAGTCCTAACACCAATACTGATTTATTTTTATAAGTATCAATATCCTTCAATTTCTATACCTTCTTTTTTATAAAAAAATAGTTAAATAAATTACTGAACAAATTATTGAAAATAGCCAAAAAACAATATCAATCTTCCATTCACTCCAACCAAGCATTTCAAAGTGATGATGTATTGGAGTCATTTTAAATATTCTTCTCTTAAATAATTTAAATGATCCGACTTGTAACATAACACTTAATGTTTCTATTACGTAAATCAATCCAATTAACAACAGTGACCATGGTCTTTGTAAAATTAGAGAAATTGCTGCTAGTCCACCACCTAATGCAAGAGAACCAACATCACCCATGAATATTCTTGCGGGTTTATGATTATAAAATAAAAATGCAATTAGTCCACCAGCAACAGAAAAACAAATCAAAGCAATATCATTTCTGGATTCTTGAAAAGAGATAATTCCATATGTTGCATATGAGATAGTTGCTAATCCAGCTACCAATCCATCAAGTCCATCTGTTAAATTAACAGCGTTGGAAAAACCAACAAGCCATATAATAGCGAAAATGGTGAATATTATAACTGAATTAATACTGCCTATTAAAGGTACATTTAAAACTGTTGAAAAACCTTCATGTGCATATACGTGCATAAATATTAAACCAATAAGAATTTGACCGGCCATCTTTTGCCAGGCTTTTAATCCAAGATTTCTTTTTTTACTGACCTTTATAAAATCGTCTAGAAATCCTAAGACACCAAACAAAATAATAACTAAAGAAACGACTAACATTGATAGTGTAAATTGATTTTTTACGATACCAACCCAAATATTAGTAATAATAATACTAATCAAGAATACAACACCACCCATTGTTGGAGTTCCTGACTTTTTTTCATGCCATTTAGGACCTTCTTCACGAATTTGCTGTCCTTCATCTTTTGCTCTTAGGTATCCAATAAATAACGGTAGTAACATTACCGCTATTGCAAAACTACTAATAAATGGTATTAAAATTTTTGTTAACATATATATTTCCTCTTATTAACACTATGCTCCAGAAAGTGTTACTTCAATATCTTTTTTATTTGTTATTACTTCGTTTGCTTTTAGGCTTTGACTAGTTACATATCCTGAACCAGTCACTTTAATTTTTTTACCAGTGATTTCAGATAATTTCAAAATATCACTTTTTGACCATTTAGTTACATCTGGCATTGTCATTGCACCATTTGTCATTAATAGAACTTTTTGGCCTTTTAATATTTTATCATTTGCTCTTGAAAGCTGTTGTACAACTTTACTACCTGACCCAATTACAACAGGAACTAATCCTGAATCAGTGAGTTTTTGTTTAGCTTTATCAATATTTTTACCAGTTACATTCGCAACATCAACGTGATTAGAGCTTATATCTTGATTTTGTGCTTCCAAGTTTTCTGAACTCTTCAATAATCTTAATGCAAGTGGATTAAATATTTCAGAAAGAATTCCATCTCCACCTTTAGGAGACATTACCTGTGGTTGTTTCATTGTTATATAAATCATATAACGGGGCTTGTCAGCTGGTAATATTCCCATTACAGAAAAGACATAATTATTACTTCCAGTTAAGTAACCTCCTGATTGCGATGGAATTTGTGCAGTACCGGTTTTTACAGCTGTTTTATAACCTGGAATACTATAAATTTTTCCAAGTCCATAATCTTTATAAACAGAGTCTTCCATTGCAGACATTACTTGATTTGCTGTATCACTTTTTATTGGTTGACCAACTACTGTCTTTTTAGTTTGCGTTATTTTATTAGTATTTGGATCAACTATTTTATCTACAACATAAGGTTTTACCATTTTTCCTTTATTAGCAACTGCAGAAACAGCTTGCAACATTTGAATTGTATTAACATCAATACTTTGTCCAAAAGAAGTCATAGCTTGATCACTTGAATGACTAAACTCGATTTTTCCTGCTGTTTCATTTGGAAGATCTATATTAGTCTTTTCACCCATATGAAATTTATTTAAATAGTTTTGCCAAGTAGAAGCACCCATTTGTTGTTCTAGTGTTACCATACCAACATTACTTGAACGCGGAAAAGCTTCATATAAAGGAATTGAACCCCATCCAGTTTTGTTCCAATCACTAATTACTCTATCGCCAATCTTTATATCGCCAGATTGATAATATTGATTAGGATTATAGTGACCAGAATCGATTGCAGCAGCCAAGGTCATAATTTTTACGACTGACCCTGGTTCAAATTGATCCTCAACTAATGTGTTCTTCCAACTATCAGACAGTCCATCTAAATTTGTCGGGTTAAATGTTGGACGTTGAGACATCGCCCTAATAGCTCCTGTTTTTGAATCCATCACAACTGCTTGAAGTTGATTAGGAGAATATTTTTCTTGAACATTAGACATTAATATTTCTAGATAGTCTTGAATTTTAGAATCTAGCGTTAAATAAACATCTTTACCATTTTCAGATTGTTTTTTTATCACTTTTGTTTCAGGCAATTCATTACCATTACTGTCTACTTTTGAAATTTTTTCTCCATCTTTACCTGACAATTCTGTATCTAACTCTTTTTCTATTCCCATTATTCCAGTAACTTTTTGAACGTCAGATACATCGCTTTGATTTTTCACTTTTGTAATTCCAATTAAATTAGATGCAAAAATTCCATTAGGATATGATCTGGAAGGAGTTTTTATAAACTTAATTCCTGGCAATTTTTCTACTTCAACTTGGTCTTTTATATGTAAAGAAAGCTTTTTACCTGCCGAACCAAATTCAACTTGAAAAGTTTTTTTATTTTTGGGATTTAGATAATTAAATATCCTATTTTTATCTAATGAAAGATATTTACTTAAAATTTCAGCAGTTTTTTCTTTATCTTTAACGTAGTCATCTTTTCCATTTTTTGTTTTATTTTGTTTATCAAGTATGGCATAAATAGAAAATTCTCCTGCATCAGAAGCTATTACATCACCATTCTTGTCATAAATATTTCCCCTTTGTGCTATTAAAGGATTTTTTTTCATATATTTAAATTTAGTTCTGTAACTTAGGTTTTGTCCTTTTGCCTCACCTGTCATCGCAATTTTTGCAAAATCCAATATAAAGACAATAAAAATAAGAGCAAATATAAACATCAACACTCTTGCAAAAAGTGTTCTATTTGATTTTGCTCTTAAATTATTTTTATTATTTTTACTACTCATTTTGAAACATTCCTAACATTATCATTACTCAAATTCATATTATGTGATTGAGCGTATTCAGTTAGCCTTTGAGAACTGGACAATTCGCCAACCTCTTGTCTTAAGTCGACATTTTTACTTGTAGTTGAGTCAACAGCGGAGTTTATTTTTTGAAGCTGTTGTTGAGATACAGTTGCAGATACTTTTACAGAAACCAAGGCTATCATAAGAACCATTGTAACAATACCAAGTCCAGCTAACAAGAAACCTTCAGTTTTTGAAATTGGAACACTTTTAGTGCGTGTTCTTCTTGTTGTTCTTTGCTTTGGTTGTTGCTCAATTTCTGGTTGTACATAAGTTTCTAAATTTCTCGCTGTATTATTATTCATACTAATTCCCCACTACATTAATTCTCGTTTACTTTTTCTACTACTCGTAATTTTGCGCTATGTGCACGATGATTTTCATCTTGCTCAATCCCAGTTGGTAAGATTGGCTTTTTATTTATTAATTTTAATTTTGGTTTTAGCTCTTCTGGAATTACAGGAAGTCCTCTTGGAATATCAATTTCAGAGAATTCTTTAAACATTTGCTTAACTATCCTATCTTCAAGAGATTGGAATGTAATTACACAAATTCTTCCCCCAACGTTTATTAAATCAATTGAACTACTTAATGATTTTTCTAAAGAACTAAGTTCATCATTAACTGCGATCCTAATTGCTTGAAAAGATTTCTTTGCTGGATGTCCACCTGTTCTTCTTTTAGCTGCCGGTATTGAATTTTTAATAATATCTGCTAATTCGGTAGTTGTTTCAATACTATTTATTGCTCGTCTTTTTTCTATATTGCGGGCAATTTTTTTTGCAAATTTTTCATCACCATATCTAAATAAAATTCTAACTAACTCTTCATATGGCCACTCATTAACAATTTTAAAAGCATCTAATTCTTGACTTTGATCCATTCGCATATCGAGCCTAGCTTCATTTTTGTAGCTGAATCCTCTTGTTGGATCATCAAACTGGGGTGAAGATACACCTAAGTCGTAAATAATTCCATCAACCTTATCGATACTAATTTCGTTTAATTTTTCAGAGATACTTTCAAAATTACTTTTAATCATTATCAATTCATTATTAGAATTTTTTGCAACATCTTCAGAAAGCTTATTACCTTCTAAAATAGCTGTATCATCACGATCAAATGCAATAACCTTACCACCATTAAGCTGACTAAGAATTTTTTTAGTATGCCCGCCTCTGCCAAATGTTGCATCAACATAAGTGCCTGTAGGAGAAGTATTTAAATATTCGACTGTTTCTTCTAATAAAACCGTTTTATGCTCAAACATTTTTACTCCTACAAATCAAAATCCATCATTTTTTCTGAAATATCATCAAAGTTTTCAGCCGCATTGTCGCTAAATTCATTCCATCTTTCCTTGTCCCAAATTTCAATTCTATTTGAAACACCAACAATCACACAATTTTTATCAAGGTCAGCATAATCCATCAATGAGGAAGAAATATTAATACGTCCTTGTTTATCAATTTCTGTTTCAGTTGCCGAAGAATAGAAAAATCTAACAAACGCACGAGCATCTTTTTTTGTTAGAGGTAATTGATCAAGTTGTTCTTCCAACTTTTTCCATTGGTCATTTGGATATCCAAACAAGCATCCATCCATACCCTTTGTTAAAACAAAATCATCTCCTAGACTTTGTCTAAATTTTGCTGGAACTATAACTCTTCCTTTAGCATCCAAAGTATGGTTGTATTCTCCCATGAACATCCAAATCACCTCCTTACTCCCCTAATAAATATAATATTACCACAACCCACCACTTCACACCACATAATTACCAAAAAAAGTATTTTTAAACAAGAATATCTATACAATCATTGATTTATCAATGTTTATATAGGTGGTTTTGTGTGGTAGATTATAAATATACATTTGAGTTTTATATTAAAATGCAGTAAAATTTCACTAAAATTAATATATAGGAAGAAAAAAATGGATAAAAAACCTAGTACACTAACAAAAATAACCAGAGTTTTCATCTGGTTAATGTTACTTTTAACAATTGTAGGAGTTGTTTTTGGTGCAGTCGCAGCATTAGTATAAGAAATTAAAAAAAAGAAGACGTGAATTTAAAATTGAACTGAACCCCAAATATTGGACGAAGTTTTAAGCTACTTTCTGGGATACAAACTTTCGGTACTCTACCGGACTTTTGTATCCCAGTTTTTGTTTTATTCTCACTTTATTATATTTCTCCATCCATGCTGCTACTTCTGAAACTAATTCTTCATAGGTATCAATCTCTTTTTGATGATATATATTAACTTTCAAAATATGAAAAAAACTCTCCATAGCTGCATTATCTAAACACGTTGCTTTTCTTGACATACTTTGAAATATTTTATTCTCTTTAAGTACTTTAACCCAACTTTTATGTTGATATTGAACCCCTTGATCTGAATGTACTGTAGTTCTGTAATCTAATCCTGCTGGTATTTTATTAATACCATCTTTTAAGGTGTTTACTGTAAATTCTACTGTCGGATGCTTACTTATATCCCAGCTCAATATTTCGTCTGAAAACAAATCATAAATACAAGTAAAATAAGCTCTTTGTTTGATACTTTCTTTTCCCCATCGTATTTCAGTGATATCTGTAGTTAATTTTTGATAAGGTCTATCAGTATTAAAACGACGATTAATTCTATTCTTAGCTATTTTACCCACTGTACCCTTGTAAGAATTATATTTCCGTGTTTTCTTGTTATAAGCTGTAGATAGTAAATTCATTTCAATCATTAATCTATAGACTTTTTTGTGATTAACTTTAAATCCTCGATTATGAAGCTCACCTGTTACTGGACGATATCCATAAGTATCATCACTTGTTTTAATATCTTTGATAGCTTCTTTTAATTCTTGATCACTATTATTGTTATCAAGCAGTCTTTTAGAGTTATATTCATAAGTACTTTTAGGCATGTCTATTACTTTAAGGATGTTCTTCAAAGAATATTTCTCTTGCCTTAGTTCATTTACTATTTGTGCTTTTTGCCATCTTGTTCCTGAACTAAGGCCTTTAGTTTTTTTAGATATTTATTTTCTATTTCCAAAAGCTCGTTTTTTTCTCTTAGTTTTTCTAATTCTGTTTTTTCTTTACCTTGTTTAGATTGTTTTTTAGAATTCATTATCTTTGTCCGCCCTTTATTACGGTACAATACTTCTATTCCTTCACAATCTAACTTATGTTGCCACTGCCAAATAGTTCCGGTATTGGATATATTAAAGTGAAGGGCTGTTTGTGGATAAGAAGCATTGTTTTGTTTCATCCATTTTAAAACATTCACTTTAAATGAGCCATCATAAGTTGAAATTGGTGATAATATATTCAACCCATCTAAACCAAACTTTTTATAACGGTCAATCCAGGTATATACTATAGAATCATTTGTTATATGATATTTCTTGATTAGATTTGAAACTCCTATTGAAGTATTGAGATATTCAGTAACAATCTTTAATTTTAATTCTTTAGAATATTTAACCATACAAAAACCCCCGATATTGGATTTGGCCCAATATCGGGGGTTCAGTTCAAATTCACATCTTCTTTTTTTTTAATTTTTTGGAATTATCAATGTTTTCATAGACCTTGATAATAATAAAAGTACAACTATTACTAATATTATATTGGCAATCGCACTTCCCCCATTAACTACTAGGGAGTATACCCATGGATTCATTCCTTTTGGAGCATATGAACCCCAATAATATCCACCCGCAATAAAATGAATAAAATATTTACTAACAATTCCTAATGATCCAAAAAGAATAGCTGATAACATAATACTTTTGTTACTTCTCAAATCACTTTGTATTTTTGTATACCCAGTTCCCGCAAGTCCTACTAAAGCAAATGCAATGAAATATTCTAAGAATCCTTGCAATGGATTAAGAACACTTCCATCTCCAATTCCTCTTAAGATAAGATCTAAAATTCCCCAAGTTAGTCCTGATAAAGTTGCTGGAACAATTCCTCTTCTAAAAGCAAAAATTATCAAAGGTACTAATCCATACGAAAATTCCACTGCGGAAATTCCTGTAGTATGTGGTAAATAGTTTAAAGCCATAGCAAATGCAGTTATAATTGCACCTTCTACTGTTACTTGTAAAGCATTTTTGTCCTTAGTTTTTTCCATAAAAAAACCCCTTTCATGATTAGTCATCACAAAAGGAGTTTCCTCCACACAAATCCCTACGCTTGTACTAACAAACAGGTTCTAAGGGTCTGACACTACATCACTCTCAGCCAAATGGCTCCCCTTTGTGAGACTATTGATTTATTACATAAAAATATAAGATAATAAGAAAAAAAAAGCAAGTCATTATACTTACTCAATATCCTCTTCGAAATTCTATTATCTTGTCCGTTACCCAAGAAATTGGTAGTAATAAAATGATGAAAGTAACCAAATTAAATATTACTGTTGGAGCAATTGTATAGGTAATAAAATCTGCAAAGCTTAAGCTTACAGTTTTAAATATTAATCCTAGTAAATAAACAATTACATGAATACCGATTAAAGACAATAAGTACAAAGACACCTCAATTATAAAATTATCTGCTAATATATCTTTCAATATATAAATAAGAGCAACAAATAATGGTAGTAAAACAACATAAATGCCAAAAATATTCATATAAAATATGTCATAAAACAATCCAAAAATAGCCGCATAAATAACTATTTCTTTAGACATAGTAAATTTAAATGCGAATATTATAAGCATCATTAACATAAACTGAGGTAACCCATTATTACTTTTGTCATTTAAAAAATCAAGATTATATTTGACTACACCATCTAAACAAAAGCCAAGTAATAAAAGTAAAAAAGGAGCAATTAATTTAAGAATTTCACTAAATCTTTTCATTAATTATCACCTACACTTCTATTAATAACAGTGACAACAGTAAATTTAGTTAAATCCGTTGCAGGCTTTACATAAATTACATTAGATAACCCATAATCATCCTTTTTAACATTAGCAACTGTTCCAATAAATAGACCCTTAGGAGTTATACCTCCTAGTCCTGAAGTAACAATTTTTTGTCCTGGCTTTACATCTTTTATAGAGTTAACTTGTCCTAATTCTAACAAGTTAGAATTGGAATCATATTTGGTAATAATTCCGTTAATATTAAGCGTATCTGATAAAACTTCAGCAGCAAATTTATTACTTGAAGAGTTTTCTGAAGAAATAAGTTCAACTTTAGAATTAGTTTTATTTACATCCGCAATTCTACCAATCAATCCTGAACCAGACATAACCGGCATGTTCTTTTTAATGCCCTGATTTGATCCTCGATTAATTACTAAATACTCTTGCCAATCACTAGGAGATCTACTAATAACAGAAGCATTAATTTTTGAATAGTCTGTTAACGTATTATAAAGCTTTAATTGCTTTTTCAAATCCTTATTTTCGTTTTTAACAGTGTCTAAACTAACTTGAGTTTGTTTATATTCCTGCAACTTAGCTTTTAATTTTTTATTTTCAGAATAAGTATTTAACAAATCAGAGGCATTTGATCCAAAATTTCTAATTGCATTAAACGGAGCTGAAACTGTTCTACTCAATAAGCCAATAGTATCATTACCAGCTTGTTGGAAAAATGGAGAATCATTTTTACCATCACGGATATTAAGTGATACTGCAATTAATCCAAAAGTCAAAATAACAGATATCATCAATATAATCAATTTTTTATTTGAGAAAAACTTATTCATTCTATACTCCTAATAATTGAAATAAAAAAGCAGGTTCTATTATAACCCGCTGCTTTTTTAGTGGCGTCTTATTACATCGATATTCTTTAATGATTCACCAGTTCCAATAGCAACACATTCAAGAGGATCTTGTGCAATAAATACAGGAACACTCGTCTCATCAGAAATCACTTCCGCTAAGTTGCCTAGTAAAGCTCCACCACCTGTTAAAACAATACCATGATCAATAATATCAGCAGCAATTTCTGGAGAAGTTTCTTCTAGTGTTTCCTTAACGGCATTAATAATTTCAGCAACATCTTCGTGAATAGCACGAGCCGCATCTACCGATGTTAATTCAATTGTTTTTGGTAATCCAGTCATTAAATCACGACCTCTGATTGAAATAGACTGTGCTTGATCAGCTCTTTCAACAGATGCTGATCCAATTTCCATTTTGATTTGTTCTGCAGTTCTTTCACCAATTAGTAAACTAAATTGTTGTCTTACATATGCAGTAATAGAATCATCAAATTTATCTCCGGCTACTCTAATTGAACGTGATGAAACAATACCACCAAGAGCAATTGTAGCAACATCAGTTGTTCCACCACCAATATCAACAACCATACTACCAGTTGGATCCATAACAGGTAGACCGGCACCAATAGCTGCAGCAAATGGTTCTTCAATAACGTAAGCTTCTTTTGCACCTGCCTGTTGAGTTGCTTCAACAACAGCACGTTTTTCAACTTCTGTCACACCACTTGGTACACAAACCATAACTAGTGGTTTGCTTGATCCAATAGTTTTCTCAAGAAAATATTTCATCATTGCTGCAGTTGTATCGTAATCAGCAATAACTCCATCTTTCATTGGGCGAATAGCAACGATGTTCCCCGGTGTTCTACCGATCATTTCACGGGCTTCAGAACCAACAGCAACAGTTTCTCCAGTAACAGTGTTTTTTGCTACAACTGATGGTTCATTCAATACAATTCCTTTGCCGTCTATATAAACTAATGTATTTGCAGTTCCTAAATCTATCCCTACGTTTCTAGTACCTATTCCAAACAAAATAATCGCTCCTTGAGTAACATAATAAGTTAGAAAGATTATATCATAAAACTGTTAAAAATTTATCAAATATTTGTCCTTCTCGGCTATTTTCCTACATTAGTGCCTCTTCTTTCAAGCTGAGATAGGAATCTTTACCAATTATTAAATGATCAAGTAACTCGCAGCCAATCAATTCACTACATTTTAATAACCTATTTGTGAATTCAATATCTTCTTTAGATACTGACAAGACACCGCTAGGATGATTATGTGCAATAATAAATTTTGAAGCTGATAGTTGCAAACATCTTCTAAATATATCTCTTGGATGAACTGTAGTTGAATTCAGTGTCCCTTTAAATACATTATCTATTTTTATAATTTGATTTTTAGTGTCTAAATAAGTGACTATAACAAGTTCTTGACTAATTCCTGTCAGTTTACTAATCAATAATTCACCAATTTTTTTACTTGAATTTATTTCTTCAAACCTAACTGTTTTACCAAACTGAACTCTTTTTCCAAGTTCTATCGCTGCTTTTAATTCAATAGCACGGCACTTTCCCAATCCTTTTATCTTTTTTAAATCTTCAATATTTGAATATTCAATATCACAAATATTTCTGTATTTATTTAATAAATTTTCAGTTATTTCTTCAACAGTTGCACTTTTATTTCCTGATCGTATAAGTAATTTTATTAATTCAAAATTTGTCAGACTTTCTACTCCAAATGCTTCCGCCATTTCTCTTACGTCTATTTTGCTCACCTCATCATCCACAATGAAATTACGCAAAATATTTTAAAACTATCGAAACAAAATGTAGCGAACCCGTAATAATTAACGTTTCATCGTTACTTGTTTTTAAAAAATTACTTATAAATGATTGCCAATTATCTGTAAATGGATAGTTCAAGTTGTTTTTTCTTATATCTTCTTTTTTTAGACTTCTATTTTCATCAAATGTAGTCAGTGTAATATCTTTTGATATTGTTTTAAACTCGTCTAATACAGAATTAAAATTTTTATCTTTCATCATAGCTACTAAGAATTTCACTTTCTTATTTTTCAATATTTTAGTTATTTCTTTTGCAGCATGAATATTGTGAGCCCCATCTAAAATTATCTCAGGATTATCATGAATTTTTTGCATTCTAGCCAGTATTTTGACTTCATTCAATGATTTATTAATCACTTTTTCATCTATTTTTTTCTTTTTAAAATCCTGATATACAATAAAAGCTGCTAAAGCGACGGCCATATTTTCAACTTGATAATCAACTACATTTTCCAAAAAAATATGTTCTAATTTATTATTTTGAAAATAAAAAGCATATCTGTCATCTTCTTTTTTTATAAGTGAAAAATCATTATTCAACTCAATGATTTTTGAATCACATTGAGATGCTTTATTTTTAAAAATCGGTAATAATTTTTTTTCAATATCCCCAAGTACAACATAACTATTCTTTTTTATAATTCCAGATTTTTCGATTGCTATGTCTTTTAAAGTAGGACCAATAAGGTTTTGATGATCTAAACCGACATTATTAATAATTGATATAGTAGAATCTATTACATTAGTTTTATCGTGTGTTCCACCTATTCCCACTTCAATTACTGCTATGTCGACTTTTTTTTGACTAAAATACAAAAAGCCTAAAATCGTAACAAATTCAAACTCAACTAGTTGTACGTTACCTAAAACTGAATTAATTTTATTTGTTAAGCTTATCAACTCATCATCACTTATAAACTCATTATTAATTTGAATTCTTTCGTTAAACTTAACAATATATGGAGATGTAAACATTCCAACTTTGTAGCCAGAATTTATTAACATTTGATTGATGTAATGGGCTACTGATCCTTTACCATTTGTTCCTGTAATATGAATTGTTTCGTAATTAGTTTGAGGATTTTTTAATCTTTTTAATATTATATTCATATTAGTAAAATCTGCGGTTTTATGAAACTTAGGTAATCCGTGTATATATTTAATTACTTCATCTATATTATTCATACTTTTATTTATACTCAAAAGTAAGTCCTATTACAAATAAAAAAGCAGACTATGTCTGCTTTTTTATTATTTAACAACAATATTTACCAATTTATTTGGAATTACGATAACTTTTACAACGTCTTTTCCATCTATAAATTTCTTTACATTTTCTTCATTTAACGCTAGTTCTTGAGCAATATCATTTGGTGTTTCAACTGGTAGTTCAATCTTTCCACGAAGTTTTCCATTAACTTGGACAATGATTTCAACTTGATCATCAACTAATGCACTTTCGCTATATGTAGGCCATTTAGCATAAGTTAGTGAATCTTCATTTCCCATTTTGTTCCATATTTCTTCCATCATATGTGGAGCAATGGGAGCTAATAGTTTTACAAATCCTTGTGCATATTCGCTTGGAATTTCTTTCACCTTATTAGCAGCATTTACAAACACCATCATTTGTGAAATAGCAGTATTGAAATGCAATTCTTCATAGTCTTCTGTCACTTTTTTAACTGTTTCATTATAGACCTTATCTAAAGATCCGTCATTATTATCAACGATGGTATCCTTTAATGTATCTTCATCATCGTCATTGATAAATAATCTCCAAACTCTTTCTAAAAATCTATGTGATCCAGCTAAACCTTCTTCACTCCAAGAAATAGAGGCATCTAAGGGTCCCATGAACATTTCATACAATCTTAAAGTGTCAGCACCATATTCTTCTACAACATCATCAGGATTTACAACATTACCCTTTGATTTTGACATTTTTTCATGATTATCACCAAGAATCATTCCTTGATTATATAGCTTTTGAAATGGCTCTTTTGTTGGTACAATCCCTAAATCATACAATACTTTGTGCCAAAATCTTGCATACAATAGATGTAATACAGCATGCTCTGCGCCACCAATGTACATATCTATTGGTAACCAATTTTTTAGTTTTTCTTTATCGGCTATTTCTTCAGAATTATGAGGATCAATATATCTTAGGTAGTACCAAGAACTTCCTGCCCATTGAGGCATTGTATTTGTTTCACGACGACCTTTTCTTCCATTTTCATCAGTTACATTTAGCCAATCAGTCAAATTAGCAAGTGGACTTTCACCTGTTCCTGAAGGTTTGATATCAGTTTCTTTAGGTAAAACCAATGGCAATTCATCTTCTGGCACCAAGGTTGTTTCACCATCCTCCCAATGTATTACAGGAATTGGTTCTCCCCAGTATCTTTGACGAGAAAATAACCAGTCACGTAAACGATAGTTTACTTTTTTCTTTCCAATTTTCTTTTCTTCTAATAGATTAATCATTTTATCAATTGCAGATTGTTTATCCATTCCATCCAGAAAATCTGAATTAATATGAATTCCATCACCTGTATAAGCTTCATTGTCAACATTTCCACCATCTATTACTTGCTTAATTGGCAGATCAAATTTTTTTGCGAATTCGTAGTCTCTTTCATCATGAGCAGGAACAGCCATAATTGCGCCTGTACCATAAGTTACTAAAACATAGTCAGATATCCATATAGGCATCTTTTCTTTTGTTATTGGATTAATCGCATAAGCACCTGTGAAGACTCCAGTTTTATCATGACTCAAATCTGTTCGATCTAAATCTGATTTATGAGATGTTTCTTCAATATATTTTTTAACTGACAATTCTTGATCAGCTGTGGTTATTTTATCAACCAACTCATGTTCAGGTGCCATTACTATATATGTTGCACCAAAAATAGTATCTGCCCTTGTTGTAAAAACATCAAAATCTTCTTTAATTCCATCAACTGCAAATGTAACTTCAGCTCCTACAGAACGACCAATCCAATTTCTTTGCATATCTTTAATATTTTCTGGCCAATCAACAAGATCTAAATCATCAATCAATCTATCCGCATATGCCGTTATTTTTAACATCCATTGACGCATCGGCTTTCTAATAACTGGATATCCACCACGTTCTGTTTTACCATCAATTACTTCCTCATTAGCTACAACTGTACCTAAATCCGGACTCCAGTTAACTGGAACTTCAGCTTCATAAGCTAGACCTTTTTTATAAAGTTGCTCAAATATCCATTGTGTCCATTTGTAATAATTGGGGTCTGTAGTATTAATTTCTCTATCCCAATCATAAGAAAATCCAAGTGAATTTATTTGACGTTTAAACGTAGAAATATTTTTTTCTGTAAAATCTGCAGGATTATTACCTGTATCTAAAGCATATTGTTCAGCAGGTAATCCAAAAGCATCCCATCCCATTGGATGAAGAACATTATATCCTTGCATTCTTTTCATTCTCGACAAAATATCTGTAGCGGTATAGCCTTCAGGATGACCAACATGTAATCCTTGTCCAGAAGGATAAGGAAACATGTCCAATGCATAATAATTTTTCTTGTCTGTATCTTCAGTAGTTTTAAAAGATTTATTTTTTGCCCAATATTCTTGCCATTTTTTTTCGACAGTATTGTGATTATAAGTCATATAAGTTCTCCTCTTAAATTAACAACAAAATAAAAAGCCACCCCATAATTAACATAGGGCGACTTTATCGCGGTACCACCTAAATTCTATTCAAAATGAATAGCACTCTAATTGGCAGTAATAACCGCCTTATTTAAATAGATTCAATTAATCATATAGACAAGTTCATCGATATTAAGTATATACTTTCATCACCCGTATATTTTCTAAAAAATAATATTCGATTACTACTCCTAATACAAATAACATTCTACTTAAAAAGATATCTAAAGTAAAGAATCTTTATAGGTGTTCTTCATATTTAATACTTATTTATATATATAATCTCTAGTCATCGGTAAATCGACACTTGAAGGCCCCTTTGTAAGTAGAAATTGAATAACATCTATATTACCTGAGGCAAATGATGCAGCACAAGCCTGTAAATAAAGATCAAACATTCTGATAAAACGCTCATCCTTTGTTTTCTTAATTTCTAAAAGTTGGTCGTTAAAATTCTTATCCCAAATTTCAGTTGTTTTTTGATAGTGTCGGCGAAGTGTTTCAATATCACTTATTTGTAGATCAGTATTCAAAATATTTTGAATATTTTCTTCCAAACCAGGGATATATCCACCAGGGAAAATGTACTTATCGAGCCAAGCATTGCTTGCCCCTTCACCTTGTCTTGTAATTCCATGAATCAAAGCACTACCATTATCATTTAAAAATTCTGAAATATCTTCAAAATAACCAGCCAAATTATCTTTCCCAACATGTTCAAACATTCCAACAGAAGTTACATAATCCCATTTTCTACCTTCCATTTCACGATAGTCAGTTAAGATTACTTCTGCAGAATCTTGCAAACCTAGTTCTTCAATTTGTTTGTTCACGTAATCAAATTGCTCTTGACTTAATGTTATTCCCGTAACCTTTAGCCCATATTCTTTAGCCGCAGTAAGCATTAACGTGCCCCATCCACAGCCAACATCTAGTAAAGTCTTTCCAGGCTTTGGATCAAGTTTTTTGATTATATGATGCACTTTGTTTATTTGAGCAGTTTCTAAATCATCATCATCATTTTCAAAATAAGCACAAGAATAAGTCATTGTCTTATCTAACCATAATTTATAAAAATCATTTCCTATATCGTAGTGACTATGAATATATTCTTGATTTTCTTTTTCAGAGTGTTTCTTATTAGGTAAAAACTTCTTTAACTTTTTATTATAAAAAAAACTATTCTTTGAATTGTAAGCAGCTAAAATTAATTCCTCAATGCTTCCTTCAATCTCAAGTTTTTTATCCATATACGCTTCACCTAAGGCTAGTGACGCATTATTTGCTAGTTCTTTTATTGGAATTATTTCATTAAATTTAATTTGAACTTTTGGCAAACCTTCACCATAAGTTTCGCTTTTACCGTCCCAATAAGTAACCATAACAGGTATATTAAAGGAGTTCTTTAAAAATTGTTTGTAAAAAGTTTTTTCTAGCATGTATATCACCTTTTAAAATTTAATATAAATACCGTACACCTTTAAATTAATATCTTCAACTAATAGACTATTTTGTCTGTTTTAATAAGTCATTATTTTTAAACTCTAATAAATTAAGCAATAAAGTGAAAATTATTAATAATAATCCTACTAAATAGATACTGTGAATTCCATTGAATAAAATCTGCTTTAATCCGGGTAAAAGATTATGTGGTAACTGTCCTGCTGTTTGAGGATCAATTAGTTTGTTCATCATATCCATTGTATAATGTTTGTTTTTCGCAACTCCAGATAGCATTTTTTGATTTAACACAATTCCAAATACAGATACCATTAAACTTTGTCCAATAGTCCTACACAAAGTATTAAAACTCGTTGCAACACCTATTTCATTTGGTTTAACAGCTGATTGTGATGCTACCGTGGTAGTAGTTATCGTTAGTCCAAAGCCAATACCGGAAACTGTTGCCACCAATAAGAAATACCAAAAAGGTGCATTTATAGGAGCTAATATCAATCCAAATACCGAAACAAATAGGAAAAATAAACTAATATAAATTATTTTATTTGGCGCATATTTTTTTAATAGACTACCAGCCCACAAAGAAGCAACAACCCACATTATTGAACTAGGTGTCACAGCAAAACCTCCAAGAGAAGCCTTTAGCCCAAGAACTCCTTGCATCCAAGTTGGTAAATAAGCTTCAAAACCGATTAAATATCCACTCACAAGAAGAGCAATTAAATTTTGAATAACAAAAGTTTTATTTTTAAACAGTTCTAACGGAATAATCGAATCTTTCGCATTTTTTTCAATATGCACAAAAATAAATAATGAAATAATTGATATGAGAATTAAGACAATTGGTATAAAAATATTTTTGTTAGATAAGTTTTGTAGTCCTAGCATTAATGATAATAACAAAATAACTAATAAAGCAGTGCCTTTATAGTCAATAGAAGTATTTTGGTGCTCAATGCTTTCTATAAGATATATCCAAATCATACCAATAGTTATTAAACCAATAGGAATATTAATCATAAATACCCAATGCCAGCTTAATTTCTCTACAATAAATCCTCCTAATAAAGGAGCGATAACAGAAGCAATTCCCCAAGAAGATCCATTTAGTCCAATAACTTTTGCTCTTTTTTCTATTGGATAAATATCAGCAATAATTGTAAACGCTATCGGCTGAATTGATCCAGCTCCAATTCCTTGAATAACTCTAGATAAAATCAATGCAATCATTGATTGAGAAAGACCACATAATAATGACCCAATAGTAAATAAAACTAAACCAAAAATAAATACTGGCTTTCTTCCTAAAATATCCGCTAATTTCCCATAAACCGGTGTTGATAATGCAGTCATTAATAAATATATCGAAAATACCCAATTCATTAATGACACACCGTGCAAACTACCTATAATAGTTGGCATCGCCGTTGATACTATTGTCCCTTCAACGGCTGTCATAAATGTTGCTACAAAAACTGCAACTGTTACTACTTTTACATTTGTTTCTTTTTTAGTTTGCATAATACTCTCCTAAAATTCCAGTAAAAAAAGACGCTCTTTGAATTTCTTCAAAAAAACGCCTCTTTATCTCGCTAACTTAGATATTTTTTAATATCATCCACCTTATCTAAATGTTCCCAAGGTAAGTCAACATCTGTACGTCCAAAATGACCATAAACAGAAGTTTGTTTATAAATTGGTCTTTGTAAATCTAACATTTTTATAATACCAGCTGGTCGTAAATCAAATAATTCACGAATACAGCTTATAATTTTTTCTTCACTAACCTTACTTGTTCCAAATGTATCAACATGTATTGAAACTGGTTGTGCTACACCAATTGCATAAGCAATTTGAATTTCAAATTTATCTGCAATACCTGCTGCAACCATATTTTTAGCTATATATCTAGCAGCATAACTTGCAGAACGGTCAACTTTTGTGGCATCCTTTCCAGAAAAAGCACCGCCACCATGATGTGCAACTCCTCCATAAGTATCAACAATAATCTTGCGACCTGTCAATCCGGAGTCACCTTGTGGTCCACCAATTACAAAACGACCAGTAGGATTAATAATAAACTTAGTCTTTTCATCAATAAGATTTTCAGGAATAACTTCCCTAATTACTATATTTTCAACGTCAGTTTTTAGTTGTTCTAAAGTAACATCTTCATCATGTTGAGTACTTAATACAACCGTATCAACTCTAAAAGGCATCCCATTTTCATCATATTCTATTGTGACCTGCGCTTTTGCATCGGGTCTTAGATATTTTAATATACCGTCTTTTCTAATCTGTGCAATCTTTCTCATTAATTTATGTGATAAAGAAATAGAAAGAGGCATATATTCTGGTGTTTCATTTGTTGCATATCCAAACATCAATCCTTGATCACCAGCACCAATTTTATCTAATGGATCGACATCACCATTACGATACTCAATGGCATCATCGACTCCCATTGCAATATCAGGTGATTGCTCATCAAGGGCAATCAAAACAGCACAAGTATTCCCATCAAATCCAATTGAAGAACTATTATATCCAATATCTTTAATAGTTTTTCTTATTATTGATTGAATATCAACATAAACCGAAGTTGATATCTCACCAACAACTAGTACTAAACCTGTAGTAACAGTAGTTTCGCAAGCTACTCTTGCATCCTTATCTTGTTGCAAGATAGCATCTAAAATGGCATCACTGATTTGATCGGCAATTTTATCAGGATGTCCTTCAGAAACAGATTCTGAAGTAAAAAAATGTTTTTCTTCCATAATTATCCACCTTTCGGTTACAGGGCAAATCCAATATACGGACCCCATTAGGATTGTCTCATTGTAACAATTTACTATATTACCATATTTAATTGACGTAATAAATAAACTTGAATAATATATACTGTATGAAGACAATTAATTCAAAAAAAACACGCCCACTTATCATGAGAATATTGGATACTATCTTGGATATATTAAGCATTATCGTATTTCCTTTTATATTCTCAGGTCACTTTAAAATCACTCACTTAACCGGTTATAATTATGTAATTATTTTTATTACTCTAATATTTATTTACAAGGACATTTTTATACCAAAAAATCCTAACAAATACTTTGATAGTCTATTTTTAGTGATTTTCCTATCTATGAGTATTGTATTTAGCTTTAAACTAAATACATTAATTACATTAATTAGTATATTTCAACTTCTGCTATTCATTCTAGCCAAGATAGTTAAAAATAACTCTCCAATAGTTACAGATTTAATTTTTAATTTTGTAACACCAATTTTTTTAATGATTATTTTGATTTATTCACTAACAAAATTTGTTAGCATATCAGTAATCATCATGGTTTTATTAATAAATACTTTTTCATTAACTTCAAATTATATTGAGATAAGCTATAAATCTCTTTTTACAATTATCGTGATACTAATTTTAACTATTGTAATGTGTGTAGGACAATATATAACGTTATTTAGTGGATTATCAATGTTTGCAACACTACTTTTAGCAGCGCTGATAAAATATTATTTCAATATTGAACCAAAATCGAGCTTCACAAGACTATTTATAAGCGCCATTCAATTTTTTATTTAAAACAACAAAAAAACACAATCAAATGATTGTGTTTTTTTGTTAATATGGAGGATACAGGGTTCGAACCTGTGACCCCCTGCTTGTAAGGCAGATGCTCTCCCAGCTGAGCTAATCCTCCATGCCAATGACCCGTATGGGACTCGAACCCATGTTACCGCCGTGAAAGGGCGATGTCTTAACCAACTTGACCAACGGGTCAATCATAAGCACAAGTGATATTATATAGTATGAATATAAAACATTGCAAGGAAAAATTATGGAAAAAGATAAAAAAATTCAAGATTTCTTTCAAGGACAATCAACACAACAAATTGCACAGGACTTGTTAGGAAAAAAACTAACTTACGAATGCAGTTTAGGAAAAGTATCAGGAATTATTGTGGAAACTGAAGCATATCTAGGAACGATTGATAAGGCTGCACATAGCTATAACGAGCGACATACTCCAAGTAACGATCCATTATATCAAGAAGGCGGGACAATTTATATATATTCTATTCATAGCTATTTAGATATGGACATTAGTGTCCAAGAAAAGGACAACCCAAATGGAATTTTAATACGTGGAATACAACCTATAGATGGCCTAGATATAATGAAAAAAAACAGAAAAATTCAATCGCCTTTTGAATTAACAAACGGTCCCGCTAAATGGATGCGTGCGTTCGGTATAACTGATAAAAAATTGTCCGGCAAATTTCTGAATTCAGATTCCCTATCTTTATCTTATGAAAGAGTAAAGAATCCAATCGAAATAAAAACAACACCTAGAATCGGTATAAATAATAAAGAACCTTGGACATCAAAGCCATTGAGATATTTCGTTAAGGGAAATCCATATGTTTCAAAAATAAAAAAATCAGAATTTGATTTAGCAAGTTATGGATGGAGAGCATAATTTCTTCATAAGTTTAAAAAAATATCCAAACTTATCTCTAAAAGTAACTGAATATTTTTCTAAGTTAATTCACAACTCTTAAATAGAATATAGTTCATCAAGAGTTATAAATACTCTTGAAATACAATTACTAAAGAGGTAATTATATGTCAAACAACTACTTTGAATTTATAAATAAAAATATCTTAATACAACGAAGACTACTACTTAGGTGGTGGTCTTTTCTTTTGAAATAATAATCTGATAAACTTAATTTAAACAAGGAGAAAATTATGTATAAACCAAATTTTGATTCAATTCATCATATAGCAATAATCGCCAGTAACTATGATAAAGCTAAACAATTTTATGTCGATATTTTAGGATTTAAAATAATTCGTGAAAACTCCAGATCCGAAAAAAATGATACAAAGTTAGATTTAAAAATTAATGATAACACCGAATTAGAAATCTTTATTAAAGAAGAATCTCCAAATAGATTAAGTTATCCAGAAGCTAGAGGGTTGAGACACTTAGCCCTTAAAACTAACAGCATAGAAAAAGATGTCAACTACTTAAAAAGTCAAGATGTAAAGGTTGAAGATTTACGTAAAGATGACTATACAGGCAAAAAAATGGTCTTTTTTTACGATCCAGATAACCTACCAATTGAATTACATGAATAAAAAAAGTCTATTTTTAAAATAGACTTTTTTATATAATAGAACCATTACATTAAAAAGAGAGAATTAATTTTGTCAAAATATAGACGCAAATCTAAAAACTATACCCCTACTACTGCACTTATTATCATCGTAGTTGCATTAATATCATTTTTTATTAATAGGCCCACAGAAAACGGACAAAAGCCTCATAATAATTCTAATTATGAGCTTGCGACTGGAAACAAGAATATCAATACTGACAACGAATATTCTGAGCTCTCATCTTTAAACTATGATAACAAACAAGAATTAGTAATAAATAACAATAATCCAAATTTTTCAGATGCAGAATTATCACTAAAAAATGGTGCATGGCAATCTTTTGGAAACTTAGACTCTTTAGGTCGTTCAACAATTGCGAATGCAATGCTAAATAAAAGCATAATGCCAACAACAAAACGAAAGCCACTTTATGTAAACCCTACAGGATTTCATAATAAAGAGGTTAACGGTGAATATGTATATAATCGAAGTCATCTAATTGGATATCAATTGACGGGACAGAATAATAATTTACGAAATCTAATGACTGGAACAAGAAGTTTAAACTCACCAGGTATGAATAAATATGAAATGGATATTGCTCAATTTTTAAAACAAAATCCTGATAAATATGTTAGGTATCAAGTTCGACCAGTATATCGTGGAGATGAACTAGTAGCACGTGGAGTACAAATAAAAGCCCAATCTATTGGTAGTAATGAAGTTCATTTAAATGTGTATATCTTTAATATAGAAAAAGATGCAAAAATTGACTATGCAACTGGATATATTAACTAAATTCTCTCTATTTAAGATATAATAAATTTATCAAATATTTGGAGGTGGATTAAATGGATGAAATTTTCAGTATTATAAAAAAAGAAGAAAAGCGTCAACAAGATAATATAGAATTAATCGCATCAGAAAATATTGTTTCAGATGCTGTTAGAGCTGCTCAAGGTTCTGTGCTTACTAATAAATATGCAGAAGGTTATCCTGGTGCTCGTTATTATGGTGGATGTGAATATATTGACGAGATAGAAACTTTAGCAATTGAGCGTGCAAAAAAATTATTTGGTGCTGAGTACGTTAATGTTCAGCCACATTCAGGATCACAAGCTAATGAGGCAGCATATAAAGTTCTTGTGAAACCTGGTGAAAAAGTGCTAGGAATGTCTCTAGACGCCGGTGGACATCTAACCCATGGTTCAAAAGTAAATTTCTCTGGAAAAACTTATGATTTTTACAGCTATGGTGTGAACGAGGACGGTTGGATTGATTATGACGAAGTTAAAAAAATCGCTAAAGAAGTTCAACCCAAATTAATTGTTGCTGGGGCTTCAGCATATAGTAGAATTATTGACTTCAAAAAATTTAGAACTATTGCCGATTCTGTAAATGCAAAATTGATGGTAGACATGGCTCATATTGCCGGATTAGTCGCCGCTGGTTTACATCCATCTCCAATAGGAATAGCAGACGTTACAACTACAACAACTCATAAGACTCTTAGAGGTCCACGTGGTGGAATGATCCTCGCTAATTCTGAACTTGGCAAAAAAATTAATTCTGCAGTTTTCCCTGGCACTCAAGGTGGGCCATTAGAACATGTAATTGCTGGTAAAGCAGTCGCTTTTGGTGAGGATTTACAACCTGATTTTAAAGAGTATTCGCAACAAATCATTAAAAATGCTCAGGCAATGTCAGAAGTATTTCAAAACTCAGATAAAGTCAATGTTTTAACAGGCGGAACTGATAATCACTTATTGATTATTGATTTAAGAAAAACAGATCTAAATGGAAATGATTTACAAAATTTGTTAGATACAATTCATATAACTACTAATAAAGAAGCTATCCCTAATGATCCTCTTCCTCCAAAACTTACATCTGGATTAAGAGTTGGTACTCCAGCAATAACAACACGAGGATTTAAAGAAGATGACTGTAAAGAAGTCGCACAGATCATACTTGAAGCAATCGATTATCATGATAATCAAGAAAAACTTAATGAATTATCTACTAGAGTATTAACATTAACTTCAAAACATCCAATTTAAATAAAAAAAGACATTAATTTTAAAAAATTAATGTCTTTTTTCATTTTTTCTATATCCAAAATATATTAAAAATTCAAACACTATTAAAAATAAAAATATTAATTGTTCAAAAAAGCCTTCGGGTAATACGTTTATTATTGGATCTGTTAGTGGATTAAATAGCCAATTATTATTAGTAAACAACAACTTATGAAATAAAATAAAAAATTCATCAAAATTCATTGATGCAATTATTGCAATAATTATTGGAACTATAGCAATTGATATAGCATCATTTTTATAAAACCATAATCGGATTTTAAAAATTTTTTTTATAAAAAAGACTAATAACAACACTATATTATTTATTAAAAAAAGAACTTTTACATCCCTAAAATGTTCCAACCCTGAACTAGAAGCTACAAAATATAAAAATTTTAAGTTGTTTATAAACGGATTAAGTAAATAATTCATCAAATGTAAATATTCCCTTGTTAACTTCACATTCCCCATGGAAAAATCATATATCACATTTATATTGATGATATATATAGGAATACTAACTGCTATTATTATGAAAATCGAAAAAGTTAAAACGAATAAAATATTAATTGAATTATTTTTAACTCTAAACCAATCTATCATTAAAACTCCCACTGATCTAAATTATCAATTTCAAACGTTGGTTTTCTATCTTTTTTATTTACATCTTCTTTTGTTGAAACACCTGAATAAACCAGTAGTGTATCCAATCCGTTATCTAAACCACACAGTATATCAGTATTATAGTTATCACCTACCATAATAGTTTCTTCTTTTTTTAAGCTGAATTCTTTTAATGCGTAATCAATAATTGGTTTATCTGGTTTTCCAATATACATAGCCCTTTGCTGAGTTGAAGTTTCTACTAGTGAAATAACTGACCCTGCTCCAGGAACTAGACCTCGCTCATTTGGTAAATTAGTATCAGCATTAGTTCCAATAAACTTAGCCCCACGTTTAATTGCTAAAGTTGCCAACTCAAACTTATGATAAGTAACATCATAATCAAGACCAACAATAACATAGTCAGGATTAACTTCGTCGTATTTTATACCAGTTGAATAAATTGCTGTCTTTAAGCCCATTTCACCAATAACATAAGCAGATTTTTCTGATATTCTTGAATTATTTTCAGTTAAATAAAAAGCTGTTGCTAAAGATGGAGTAATTACCTGATTTGCTTCAGCCGTAATTCCATGGTTTTTAGTTAAATTATCAGCAACTTGTTGTGGAGTTTTTGTCGTATTGTTAGTTAAGAAATAATAGTTAACGTCTGGGTCATTAATTGCTTTATTTATAAAACTTTTTGCTTCTGGAATTTTTTCTGAGCCACGATACATTGTTCCATCAAGATCGATCAAATAATTCTTATATTTTTTTACTGCCACTTTACTACCTACTTAGTCTTTATTTATTTTTCTGATATTAAAATTATTTTTCTTATTTTTAGTTACTTTTTTATTATTATTTTTTTGTGATGATTTTAAATTATTAGACTTCCTTTTAATATTTGTTTTTTGTTTTAATTTTGATTTAGGCATTTTTTTCAAATTTTCCAAAACAAAATATGCACATCCAAAATTACAGTATTCTAACAAATAATCTTCAACATTTTCGATTCTTTGATCCATTTTAGCTTGGGAATAGTTCTTATTATAAAATCCCTTTAATCTTAACTGATCATATCCCCAATCACCGACAATATAATCATATTTTTTTAAGACATCACTATATCTTTCAGCCAGTTTTTCTCTGTCAAAACCATCACGATAGTTCTCGATTATCTTATACGGATGTCTTTTAATTCTAACATTCTCTTCATCAAGCTGAATTACTTCTACTTTAAGTCGTTCTTCAGCTTCTTCTTCATTTATTTTTAAGTTTTTATTCATTTTTCTTTCCAAATTTATTTTTTAAATAGTCACTATATACATCCCTGATAAACGTTGGATAATACAGTTTGTTCTCTCCCATTATTTTTATGGTAGGAAAATAAGGTAAAAACAAATAATGATCAAGCGTAGCAATAGTGTACATTTTATCTAAATCTATTGGTTTGTCTTTAATCAGAACTGTTCTTTTGTCTAAGTTTACTTTTACACCATCATACACTAACTCTCCAAAATATTTACCTCTAAAACCCATACCTTTTTGTATATGTCTTCTCAAAAATAGTCTGTTAAATTCCATTTCTAAAAATAATCGCCATGTTTCTTGGCCATTAAGTGTAACTTTCATAACGTGCATAGCATGTGGTAATAAATCATGGATATCATCTTTTGTTACAACGCCCTTATTTAATTCTTTTAGAAATAGTCCATTATTTAACACAGCAACATCACTATCGGTCACCTTTTTTATTGCTTTTAAAGCATATTTAATATTAGAATGTTCAGACTCAAAATCATTAGTTAAGTCATATGTCAATCTAACGACTTCTTTTTTTCTTAATATCTCATGTCCTTTTTTTAGATACTCTTCTATCTTATTTTCATCACTATCAATACTAGGTATTTTTTCAGTTTTTGTTGTATCAAGTGAAATACTACTCAATTTATTATTTTCTATAGATAAATTAATTTCACCAATATATTGTCCATAACGATCCGCTGCTGCTAAATACGTCTTATTATCTAATTCACCTTTTTCAAATAAGTGATGGGTATGAGAACCAATTATTAAGTCGATATTATTAAATTTATTTGCAATTCTTCTATCCATTGATATTCCTAAATGAGATAGTAAAATTACTACTCCGCATCCCTCTTCTTTTAGCTCATCAACTTGCTCTTGCAAAACATCTTGGATTAACTGAATATCCCAGCCAATCAATGGATAAGTTAATACATAAGGAAATGTTAACCCTAATACACCTATTTTATTATCGTCAAATTCATATATTTTGTACTCTGTAGCAAAATGTGGAATTTCATTTGTTTTTAATGATTTAAGATTTCCTATTATTACTGGAAATTTTGCATCAGTAAACATATTATTTAATTGATTATAACTATTTCCTAGTCCTTCATTATTTCCAATTGTTACTGCATCATAACCTTGATCATTTAGCCATTGTATATTAGCTTTACCATCAGTAGCTTCTGTTAAAGGATGCTGTCTATCTGAAAAATCTCCAATATCAAATAATAAAAACTCTTCATTATTCAATTTGGCAGATTTTCTTTTTTTAGAAATAAATCGCTCAATTTTAGGGAAATTTTCAAAATGTGAATGTAAATCATTAGTATGAACTATTTTTATATTTGTCATAATTACACTTCTATATTATTTGCATTTAAAGTATCCATTATAGCCTTATTTACTTTAGGATCTGAATGATCAAATACAGTCCATTCCTTCATGTCTAAAGATGGCATTTCATAATTTTCATTGATAAATTTTTCATAAAATTCAACTGCCGTTGAGTGAGGAATATTTAACTTCAATATTTTCACTTCTTTTATAAGACCTTTTTCAGCTGCTAATTCAGCACGTCCATTTAAGAAAATATTTGCCAAATCAAAGTATTTTGTGCCATCATTTAAAGTAATTTGTTCTATTAAATCTAATTCTTGTTTTTGCTCAGTCAAAATAATATCTCCTATGTTTAATATTTTACCAGTTATTTCAAAAATGGAAGGAATAATATGTTCAAAAAAATTTCGTTTTTATTATTAATAGTAACTATTTTTATTTTTAATTCTGCTTTTGTAGTAATTGGTCACCGTGGTGATCCAATAAAAGCACCAGAAGAAACATTTCAAAGCTTTGATACTGCATTTAATGAAGGTGCTGACTATGCAGAATTAGACGTTCATTTATCAAATGATAACGTCCTTATTGTATCTCACGACAAAAACTTACAGCGAATCACAAAAAAACCACTAATCGTTTCTGATAATGATTATAATACCTTATCAACTCTTACAGTAGCAAACGGAGAACATATACACAGCTTAAACGAAGTTTTTGAGCATTATAAAAACAATCCAAAGGCCAAATTTCTAATTGAGACTAAAAAAACTAAGCATGGCAACCCTAAAGATATGGAAAAAATCCTTTATCAAGTAATAAACCAATATCATATGGAAAACAGAGTTGCGTTTCACAGTTTTTCTGAAGAAAGTCTTGAAAAATTGGCCAATTATTTCCCAAACTCACAAAGAATTTTTATTTCAGGTTCACTACAAAGACTTAACTTTGATGTATTTAAATATAGTACAGGCGTTAATATTTCATCTGATTTAATAACTCCAACTTTAGTTAATCAACTACATAGTTTAAATCAAAAAGTTTACGTCTGGGATGAAATGAATGAGAACAAAAATCAATGGAATTGGCTAGTTAATATGCCAATCGATGGTGTTGTCACTAATTTTTCAGCTACTGGGGCTAAGTATCGTGATTTGAAAAATAAAGCTGAATTTAAAAATACAAATGAAAATTTTGTTTATATAAATAAAAATGAAATTCCTATATACGAAAATCCTTATATTAAAAGCAATATCACGGGAAAATCAAAATATTTAGATTCTTATAATGTTCAAGATATAGTTACTTTTAATAATAAGAGTTATTTTCAGTTAAGTTCAAATGAATTTGTATCTTCAGAGGATTTTATACCTGAAAGTCAATTAGAAGAGCTCCTTGCATATATGAATTCTACTTTCATAGTTAAAAATCCTAAACAGCCACATATTATTTATAAACAACCAAATTCGCAGTCTTCGTCTGGAACTGCATTACTAATAAATAAAAAATACAAAATATTAAGTATTAAAAAAGATGGTCACTCCTATTGGTTAAAGACAACACTTGGCTGGGTGCTTGCAAATAATACTTTAATAAATTTTCAAGATAACCAAGGAAAACATTTATACTTTAGTCTTCCTCAAAATAAACGTTTAATAAATATTAATTTAAATACATCTCCTATTTCAGGCTCAACTGCTAAAAGTTTTTCAAAAATATTTAATTATAGCGATTTATTTGAAAAATAATCATTTTTTTGAAATTTAATCTTTTAAAAATACTTTTCGTTGACATCAAAGCTCTATACCACTATCATATCATTGTAATATATTTCACAATTAAGGAGAACATCATGGATAAATTTTTAAGAGAGAATAAAGTGGCTTCTGTTATTCTAGCAATTATTCGTGTTTGGCTTGGTATTGAATGGACTCTTGCAGGTTGGGAAAAGATCACTTCCCATCCAGCATTTGACCCTGCTGGTTTCTTTATGGAAACAATAAAAGCTCCCGTTATGACTCCAGAAAAAACTCAAGCATATCCATGGTTTAATGATTTAGTAAAAAATGTTTTCATGCCTCATTCTAAAATGTTTGGGTTCATGGTTTCATGGGGTGAGTTTTTAATTGGTTTAGGACTTATTTTTGGTTGTCTAACAACAGCTGCAGTCTTTTTCGCAATGATGATGAACTTTACTTACCTTCTTTCAGGAACTGTTTCTGTTAACCCTGAATACCTATTCTTTGAAATCTTTTTAATTGTTGCTGGATTTAATGCTAGCAAAATTGGATTAGATTATTGGGTAATTCCATGGGTTAGAAAACATATATTTAGAAAAACCGCGTAGAAAAGTCGCCTTTATAGGCGACTTTTTTTTATACTCTATGATATGATTTTATTAACTTAATTGGGAGGAAATATTATGAATATCGATTGGAAAAAAGAAGCACAAAAATATCGTGATGATATGATTAAAGATTTAACAGCTTTAGTTAATATCAAAAGTGAACGTGATGTAGAACACAAGACAGACGAATATCCGCTTGGCCCTGGTGTATCAGAAGCATTACAACAAGTATTATCATTTGGTGAACGAGATGGATTTATTACAAAAAATATAGAAAACTTAGCCGGTCATATTGAATATGGTCAAGGTAATGAAATACTTGGCATACTTGGTCATATGGACGTTGTTCCTGCTGGAGATGGTTGGAATACTAATCCATACGAAGCAACAATTAAAGATGGAAAAATATATGGTAGAGGAACTTCTGATGACAAAGGACCCTCAATTGCTGCTTATTATGGATTAAAGTTAATTAAAGACTTAAATCTTCCTGTTTCCAAAAAAGTACGTTTTATTTTTGGAACTGACGAGGAAAGTAATTGGACTGGAATCACAAGATACATGGAAGTTGAACAAAAACCGGACTATGCATTTTCTCCAGATGCTGAATTTCCATTAATCAATGGTGAAAAAGGAATTGTTTCATTTAAAATTACTTTTGATCAAAGCAATTCAGATAATTCAATTATTAAGTCATTTACAAGTGGTGTTCGTGTAAATATGGTTCCACAAACAGCAACTGTTGTTTTGAATAGTGATAACATTAATAGTGAAGAAATTAAAAATAGCTTCTTATCTTTTATTAACGAAAATAACTTAGCTGGTGAAGTTACACAAGAAAACAATGAGTTAAAACTTGTTTTAACCGGTAAAGGATCCCACGCTATGGATCCTAAAGAAGGAATCAATGCCGCTACTTATTTAGCAACTTTTATTACTAATCTTAGCTTAAATGATAAAGAAAAAAATTACTTCTCATTTATCGCAAATACATTACACCTCGACTATACAGGTAAAAAATTAAATATTGCTTATTCTGATGAAATCATGGGTGAATTGACTGCCAGTGCTGATATTTATTCATATGATGAAAATTCAAATAGTTCTGAAATTCTTGTAAATGTCCGTTATCCAAAAGGAAAAACAGACAGTGAATTAACAGAATTAATTAAAAAAGTACTTCCCGATCATGCAAAAGTTGAAGTTGATGGACATGCACAACCACCACATTTCGTTGATCCTGAAGATAAACTTGTTTCTTCACTCCTTGGTGCTTACCGTGATCATTATGATGATAATTCTGAACCAATGTCAATTGGTGGTGGTACTTACGGACGTATGTTAGAACGAGGAGTCGCCTTTGGAGGACTTCTTCCAGGTAGAGAAAATGTAATGCACCAAGCAAATGAATATATGATTATTGATGACTTAGTATTATTAATAGAAATATATGCAGATGCAATTTACAGATTAATTAAATAAATAAAAACCACATTCTAAGAATGTGGTTTTTATTTATTATTTTGTTGTTTGTCTACGAACAATGCTATAAGGAAGTGTTACTTGATTTTCTTCAATTACTTCTTGATTCATTAATTTAGTTAAAAGACGCATGGACACAGCTCCAATATCATAAAGTGGTTGTGATATTGAACTCATTTTAGGTCTTGTAACTTGGCATAAAATAGTATCGTTACTTGTAATTAATTCAAAATCTTCTGGAATTTTCACACCTGAATCTTGTGCAGCATTCAACATGCCAATTGCTAATACGTCGTCATTAACTACAGCTGCTGTTGCTCCTGTGCTTGAAACAGCATCCCAAACTGCTGCTCCTGCTGTTAATGTATATTCACTTTCAAATACTAAGTTTGACGAGTAATTAATATTAGCAGCTTCTAAGGCTTCTTTGTATCCACCCAATTTAAATATTCCATCAACTGGAGTTTGTAGATCTCCACCAACAAAAGCAACCTCTTTATGTCCATTTCTAATTAAACCATCCGTAACCTCACGAATAGAATCTGTATAATCAATATTTACACTTGCTATTTCATAGCTATCGTCAATTACACCAGCAAAAACAACTGGAGTTTTAGAATTAATAAGAAGTCTTTTTAGTTTTTTATCAATAGAATGTCCCATATATATAAGTCCATCTACTTGTTTAGATAATAAATTATCAATAACTTGTTCTTCATCATCTTTTGAGTCCAATGTTGAACTAATAATATGATATTTGTACATAGTTGCAACATCATTAATACCTTTAGCAAGAGAAGCAAAATACAAGTTAGTCATATCAGGAATGATTAAACCGATTGTTGTACTCTTTTTACTTGCCAATCCTCTAGCAACAGCATTAGGTCGATAATTTAATTTATCAATTACTTCCATAACTTTTTTTCTTGTTGCTTCTTTAACGTTAGGATTGCCGTTAACAACTCTTGAAACAGTCGCCATTGAGACTTTTGCTTCATTTGCAACATCATAGATAGTGATTACTTGTTTTTCCATATTCTTCCTCATTCAATTAAATTATAAAAATCGCTTTCATTTTAATTTAACAAATTATATTAGTATTTTCAAGGGAAATTGTCATATTTTCATTTCATTTTCAATTTTGCTTTCATATTCAAATTAATAAAAGATGCTATACTATAAAAAAGGAGATATAACTATGAATAAGATAGAAAAAATGCAAAATTGGTTAAGTAATTCTGGTATGGACATTGCTTATATCAATGAACCAACTCATGTAAACTACTTCACTGGTTATGAAAGTGATCCTATTGAAAGAGTATTAGGCTTATTTATCTTTCCTGACCAAGATCCATTTTTATTTACTCCACAATTAGAGGTTGAATCAGCAAAAAAAGCTGGATGGAATTATGATGTATTTGGTTACTTAGATCATGAAGATCCATTTAAAATAATAGCTCAACATATTTTAGATAGAACATCCATTTCGCCTAAAAAATGGGCAATTGAAAAAGCAAGCCTTCCTGTTTCACGCATGGAATCTGTATTACAACAATTTCCTGATGCACAATTTCTTGAAAACGCATCTATATATATGGAAAAAGCAAAATTAATTAAAACTCCTGAAGAAATAAAATTGATGCAAGCCGCAGGTAAAGAGGCTGATTTTGCTTTTTCAGTTGGCTTCAACGCTATTAAGGAAGGAAAAACAGAACAAGAAGTTGTTGCAGAAATAGAGTTTGAACTAATGAAAAAAGGTGTTATGCATACGAGTTTTGACACAATCGTTCAAAGTGGAGCTAACGCTGCAAATCCTCATGGAGGCCCAGAAAAAGACCCATTGAAAAAAAATAATTTGGTCCTATTCGATCTTGGTACAATACATTCAGGTTACGCAAGTGATGCCAGTCGTACAGTTGCCTTTGGTAAACCTTCACAAAAAGCTTTAGATATTTATAACGTATGTTTAGAAGCACAGCTTACCGCTCAATCAGCTATCAAACCAGGAATTACAGCTTCGCAACTAGACAAAATTGCAAGAGATATTATAACTAAAGCTGGTTACGGAGAGTATTTTATTCATAGACTTGGTCATGGTATAGGAATGACAGATCATGAATTTCCTTCAATTATGGAAGGAAATGATTTAGAAATTCAGCCAGGAATGTGTTTTTCTATTGAACCTGGAATTTATATACCAGGAGTTGCTGGAGTAAGAATTGAAGACTGCGTACATGTCACTGAAGATGGTAGTGAGCCATTTACACATACTCCAAAAGAGTTAAAATTTATTGATTAAAAAATAAAGCCTCGATATCTTTAATATCGAGGCTTTTCTTATACTAATTTTTTATTATGTTTTCTTTCATATCTTCTATACAAAACCACAGCAATTACTGTAAATACAATTGGTCCAGCAATTGTCCAGATTGCATCATTCCATTGATGATCTATAATTGGTTGCACACATGTAAAGATAACACTTAATGTCAAAACAACAAATGAGACGATTGAAACAGTCCACATAAATGTTTTATTTTTAAAGAATAAATATGGTTTTTCAATATTTTTATTTAGATTAAAGAATGGATAAGCTCCCACCAAGAATAAGTAAGGTAGAGCTGTAGAGACATTTCCCATTAATGTAAGAATGTTATAGAATGCTTGAGCGGTTGAACCACCAAAAGCAACTGCAATTATTATTATATTTACAAATATTGCTTGATACCACATAGCATTGGAAGGCATTCCTGCTTTGTTTAATTTAGTAACATGTTCTGGCCAAAAATCTTTTGGCGTTCCCATTACAAAAGATTTTAATGGTGAATAAATCAAAACAAAGAATGAACCAGTATATACTATAAACATATCTAATCCAGCAAATCTGGCAAACCATTGACCCATTGTTGCAGCGGTAGATGCATTCATCCCTAATTGATGTCCAAAGGTTTGTCCCAAATTGTCCATCATTACATAAACAATATTTCCCAAGTTAACATTACCGCTATTAAAGATATGATTCCAATTTGCACTAACACCCCACAAGAAAATTGAAAGAGCATATAACACTGCAATAATTAATGTAGAAATTAGTATCCCTCTAGGAAAATCACGTTTAGGATTTTTCATACTATCTGTAATACCACCCATTGACTCCATTCCAGCATATGCAAATATTGCATAAACAACAAAGCTAATCATAGCAATAGGAGATGCAAACGATGGATTTGCACTATTAATAAACGTATGAATTCCATGAACAGGTTCGGCAGTTTTAAACCCTGAAGCTATTAATATATAAATACTTAATACAAAAAATAAGATATTAATAGCTACCATCATCGTTCCACCAAATGATGAAATTTTTGAAATCCAATCTATACCCTTACTAGCAAAAAATGTTACCAAGATAATCCAAATAACTGCAAGAACACCAATTACCTGATTAGAATTTAAACCAGCAAAACTCCAAGTTTGAGTTTTATCAGACCCACTGATAAATACTGAAAGAGGAATCCAAATTTTTGAAGCAGTAGCAACTAACCAAGTTTCCCAAGATGCTAACCACATAAAAGTTCCGATAAAAGCAGTTTTAGGACCAACTGCACCATCTATCCAAGAATAAATTCCACCCTTAGCTTCATTAAAAGCTGATCCATATTCAGCCATCATAAAACCACTAGGTAAAAAGAAAAATATTGCGGCAAAAATATACCAAATTATACTTGCATAACCCATTTGCATAAAAGCAATGGGTGTATTACCAAATCCAAAAATTGTCGTGAAGATCATCATGATTAGAGTTCCTAATTGAATGGTCTTCTTCGGCGAATAATTACTCTCTTCTGACATAAAAATGTCCTCCTATAAATTTAAATCTGTTTTAAAGTTTAATTTTGAAAAATCAGTTGAAGCTGTAATAATTTCTGCAATCATCTTTTTATATGCTGATAACGTTATTTCCGCAGATTCATTACTTTGTTCAGTCAAATATTTTGACAACTTCTCATCAGATAACATTTTCGCTTTTTTATCTGATTCACGAAGCTTTTTAGCTAAAGTAATATTTATTGATTTTTGTGTTTCTTGAAGTTTTTTACCAAACTCTTTGTAATGTCCATCAATTAGTACACTAGCCAATTTATATGTCCAATAAGCAGATTTTTCATCATAAGGTAACTTACCAATTCTATACTCTTCTGGAGTATCATCAATCCCCATATAAAAAGGAACGTAAACACTTTGCGCAGCTACTCCCATTGACAACCATTGGACACAAGCAATTTCTGACGGCATATCAGGTCTAATTTGTAATAAATGAGATTCTTGAGTTTTAGCTAAACTAATTGGTCTAAATAAACGATTCTTATCTGATTCATTTAAAGGATCGTATTCAGTTTTTTCATAATGAGAACTTAAATACATCTTAGCATCTTCAATACTCAATAGACGGTTAGGTTTTTTAATAAAATCTAAATCTTCACTCATTGGAGACTCATCTGTAGCTCCTGAAAACTGCTGTTGTCCCCACCAAACACGTGGAGTACTGTAATGTTCATCAGATAAAGTTTGTGTGCCGAATATCTTTCTGAAATTAAAAGATTGAGGATTAGGATTTAAGTTATTTTCTGAAACAAATTTTTGAATATCACTTGAGAACATAAAATTATCAGTATCATCAAAATCAATTTCCTGAATAGCTAGCTGATTAGCTACTACTGCATAACTATCATCTGGAATTCTTTGAGCAACCCAGTAATGACCAGAACCATTTTCAAAATACCAAACCTCTTCTTTATCAGAAAATAAGACACCATTAGTCTCACTAGTACCATATTTTTCAATAATATCACCAAGTCGCTTAATACCTTCACGAGCAGTTTTAACATAAGGAAGAACGACTGTAATCATTGCTTCTTCACCAATTCCATCTTCAACGAGTGGATCAGCGCCTAAAACAACTTCGTTAGAATATGCACTTTCAGTAGCGCTCATTGCTACTCCATATTCATTAAATCCATCCTCCTCGAATAATCCTTCTTCAGTTGTCCATTCAGGAGTTGAAGTATATTTAAAACGAGTTTTTGGAAGTTCCATCTTAAACTTATTAGCTTGCGATACAAATTCTTGAGGCTCAGAAAATGTTCGTCGTTCATTCACCACAAAATGTTTTGGCCATGAAGCTTGTGAATCTTCATTTCGACCAATAATTGTTGAACCATCAATTGTAGCTTTTTTACCAATTAAAATACTTGTACAAGCACTTAATTCCGACTTATTGTATTCCATTTTTTCACCCCATTAATATTATGATGTGTTATATTATGGCACAACTTTAAGAAAAACGGTATAGAAAATTAAAAAAAATCTAATAAAAATATTTATATATATAATTGACAAGAATCATCAAAATTCTATAATATAGATATTGTATTAATGGGTATTAGCCAAATGGTAAGGCAACGGACTCTGAATCCGTGATTACAGGTTCGATCCCTGTATACCCAATATAAAAAAAGCCTATTGTTATAGGCTTTTTTATTTTGTTCTTTGTTTTAGCTACATTTTTAGCTACAAAAGTAACTTTTTAAGTACATTTAATATTATTAATCTGAGGTGATTAAATGTTAGAAAATATGTCTGATGAAGAATTTTTAGAAGTTGTTAATTGACTTATTGAATTATCAGATGAAATATTTACCTAAGAAGAATCAAATTAAAACTCATTTTTCAAATCCATTATAAGTTGTATTATCTTTACTACTATCATCAACTAAATTCAAATAATTTAATAATTGATGATAATTTTTAACATCATTTTTTAAATTCTCTTCTAGCCTCAAAAATTGTGACTTTGCGAAACATACTCCTGCTATAGCTACAATTATATTTATAATAGTTATAATAATATCAAATTTAGTATTTTTCATTAGCTTATCTTTCGCATTTCAATATATTTCTATGAAGCATTTACAACAAGGATAAAATTATACTATCATATATAAAACAGAAAAGCCCACTATCTACTAAATTAATAGTAAGCAGTGAGCCTTTTTATTTTGATAAATAATCATGTTTTAAAAAAATACGTTTAGAAAAGAAAATTTTTGTACAATATAATAAAAAATATCAAAGGAATTGAATTAATATGAAAAAAGAACGATTCGAAGCTTTTACTGATGCCGTTATCGCAATAATATTAACAATACTAGTATTAGAAATCCATCTTCCAAACAATGATCACACTATTCGCGCATTTATTAAAATTGCTCCACAATTTTTTTCTTACGTTTTAACATTTATTTTTATTTCTACAATGTGGATTAATCACCACTTTATTTTTTTAGAAGTAAAACGAATAGATAATCGTATTTTATGGATAAATATTTTATTACTTTTTTGGGCTTCTTTATTACCCGCAACCACTGCCTGGATGGGATCTGATATTAATTCAGTTATTTCATCATCGTTATATGTAATAAATGTTATTTTATTTAATATTACTACCGCACAATTACGGGACTTTACAATTTCTTTAAATCCAGAGATTTCTAATAAAGTAAGTCATTTAAGATATTCAGAACGTATATCTCTTTTCATAAACATAGGAACATTATTTATAACATTTTTTTACCCTCCGTTTCCCTTTATAGGACTAAGTTTAAATATCTTTTTATGGGCATTACCAAGGAATCATTAGTATTGATAGCTACTTTTTTTTAGATATAAAAAAGTGTTGATAGAAAATCTATCAACACTAGCTACACCTTCAAATTTTATTTTGTTGAGTATATATCAGCAATAGGTTTTGTTATTATTTGATTTAATTCATTAATTAAATCATTAACTTTCTTTTCTGATTCCATTAACTCATTAATAATTGGAAAATCATTAAATTTATCTGTATAACTCTTCATTTCGTCAATATTTTCTTGAGTTATTTCTTGACCAGACATTTGTTTTTGTTGTAATTCATATTGCAAGTTTTGAACTTTATCAAAAATCTCATATGCACCTTCGTCTGCTTTTAATTTTGCAAAAACATCCTTTAGATGTTTAACTTGCTCTACTTGATCCAAATCTGTTGCCATTTGATTGGCTGTATCATAAATATTAATCATAAATTCTCCCTATCCAAAAAAGTTCTTAGCTGAATTATACCATTGAGTAGCGTTATCTTTTACACTATTAAAATTATCTTGTAAATCATCTATCCAATTACCTGATCCAGACTTAGTATCTTTTTTATTTGCATACATGGTTGCTGCATCTTCTTCATCAAAATCAGTTTCATTACTATAAGGTAACATATTTTCCATTTCATCCTTAAATACTGGAGCTAATGTCTGATATGCGGCAGTTTTCATAAAATGATTTTCATCTGTTTTATCATAACCCATCCAACTAGCAACTACAACATCTGGTGTGTATCCTATTACCCATTGATCTTTTGTACCAAACCCATACGAACTTGGAACTTCTGTATCACCAGTTTTACCAGCAATAGTATAATCAGCAGGCTTTGCAGTATATCCTGTACCATTATTAAATACACCCAACATCATACTTGTCATAGTCTTTGCAGTTCTTGAACTAATTACTTGCTTATTAGTTTGGTTATTATCAACAATAACTTTTCCATCAGCATCGACGATTTTATTTATAAAGTGTGCGGTTGCAAGTTTTCCATCATTGGCAAATGCTGTATATGCCTGAGCCATTTGTAATGGGGATACACCAGTTTGTAGCCCACCTAATGCTAAAGCGAGATTTTGGTCACTTTTATCAACATTTATTCCAAAATTCTCAACTGAATTTACACCTTTTTTAACACCAATTTTATTTAGTAATGCAACTGCTGGTACATTGTCACTCTCACTAAGTGCCTTATACATAGGTATTGTTTCACTATATCTTCCATTTGAATTACTTGGTCGATAATTATTTTTACCATAGCTTTTTAGTTGGTTAGGCAATAAGGAATCATATCTATACCCGCTTTCAATAGCAGGTGTATAAACAGCTAGTGGTTTTATAGCGGAACCTGGTTGACGTTTAATTTGAGTGGCCCTATTTAAGCCTCTAAATACATGATCTCCAATTCCACCAACAATAGCTGCAACTCCTCCAGACTGAGGATTTATAGCAACAGATGCAGCTTGAGGAGTGGTACCATCAGCAGCTGATGTTGTAAATAGCCAACTCTTATCAAATGTATTTTGCATTTGCGTTTGATAATCTTGATTTAAAGAAGTATATATTTTATATCCTTTACTCAAAATGTCTTCTTCTTTTAAGCCATATTTATTGATAGCTTCGTCAATTATAGCATCGTAATAGTATGGATATTTATAACTATTTGATACTTGATATCTATCCTTTAGATTTAGTTTTTCATTTTTTGCTTGAAGTGCTTGTTCTTTTGTTAGCTTCTTATTATTAAACATTAAACCTAAGACAAGATTTCTTCTACTAATCGCATTATCAGGATGATCTATTGGGTTATAGTAACTTGGGCTTCTTAACATTGCCGCAATTACTGCACTTTGGCTATAGTCCAGTTGACTAGCATGGACTCCAAAATACTTCATCGAAGCATCTTCTACACCCCAAACACCATTTCCAAAATAAGCATTATTTAAATACATAGTCATAATGTCTTTTTTTGAATATGTTTTATTTACTTCTACAGCCATGAAGAACTCTGCAGCTTTTCTTAAAAATGTTTGTTTTTGACTGAGTAAAGAATTTTTAACTAATTGTTGGGTAATGGTACTTCCACCACCAATTATTCTTCCATGTAAAACTAGTCCAGCTGCTGCCCTTGCATATCCTAATATACTAAATCCAGAATTAGTCCAAAATGTTTTATCTTCAGTTGATGTTACTGCATTTTGAATATTAGGTGATATTTCATTTAGCTCAACAAAAGTACCTTTTTGAGAATATAATTTTCCTGCTTCATTTCCTTCAGAATCAATAACTCTTGTGCTTTCTTTCAATTGAAGCTTTAACACACCTATATCAGCAGTTTTTGCTTTATATGTAAAATAACCACTTAAAATTAAAAATATTGAAGCTAATATTAAAATTATCCATCTAGTTATCTGATATCTTTTCCAAAATCTTCGAAATCTATTACCAAATTTTTCCATAAACAATTTAAATAACTTAGCAATTTTTGAAAAAAAAGTATTCATAATCTACCCCGTCATTGTAAAATAATTTTATCATAATATTAAAGAAAGAATATAACTTTTGTTATAGATATAAAATTATGAAAAAAATTATTAATTTTTTTAACCCACCCCAGATTACAATTCGTCAACAATTAAATAAATGGCTCATTCCCAGAAAATGGCAACACTTATTAAGAGTCAATCATCAAATACTGATTAACAGTACTTACAAACCCTTTAATTATCTTTTGCAAAAAGACGATCAAATGATTATCGACTTTAACTTTATACCTAGAACAAAAAATCAAACATATCTATCATCTACCAAGTTACCAAACATCATTTTTGAAGATGATGATTTGTTAATAATAAATAAACCTTCTGGTCAAAAAAGCCATCCAAATAATCCCTTAGAAAATAATACAGCAATGAACGATGCAAAATTTTATTTAACCCAACAGGGCAAAAATCCATATATGATACATCGCTTAGATATGTATACTTCTGGTTTAATGATGATTGCAAAAAATCCTTATGTTGTACCAATCATGAATCGACAATTAACAAATAAATCTTTTAAAAGAAATTATTATGCCGTGATTGACTTGGTAAATAGTATACCAGATTTAGGATCTATTGAACTTCCTATTGGAAAAGATGATTCTGATCCAAGAAAAAGAAAAGTTAGAAGTGACGGATTAAACTCCATAACCAAGTACACCGTTTTAGAAAAAAACAAAAAAAACGCTTTGCTTAAATTAGATCTTTTAACGGGACGCACACATCAAATAAGAGTTCATTTATCTCATATTGGATATCCTATTGTTGGCGATCCTTTGTATAATAACAAAATATATAGCAATAAGAATATGATGTTAATGGCTTATAAAATATCATATTGTTTACCTTTTTCAGAAGAAAAAAAATCTGTAGAAATTAGCATTCCTACAGATTTTAAAATTAAAAATTAATAGCTACACCAACTGCAAATAACAAAATACTTGGGACAATAACAACATTAACCCCTTTTAATGCTGCAAAATATGTCTCTTTTTTTATCTGCTTTATTAAATAAGGTTTAATGGTTCTATATGCCTTGGGATACATTAAAATCACTAATAAAACAGTATATGGAACTATATGTAGTATTGATAGTACCGGTAATAATACTGCCGCAGTTATCCATACAATCTTATATAAGCTAACCGCATTTTTCTTTCCGATAAAATAAACTAATGTATGACGACCGTTTTTTATATCTTCGGTTAGATCACTAGTATTATTAGCTAATAATGTACTAAAGAAAATTAACATATTAGGTAAACATATTAATAAAACCTCACCAATTATTGACCATTGCATAATAGTTCTATCATTTAATCCTAGATATATATAAACTAATGGAATAAAAAAGGCAATAGCTGATGCAACTGTAATTTCAGCAATTGGCAAACTATTTATTGGCCTTGGACCAAATGAATAAAAAATAC
Source organism: Daquilactobacillus linshuiensis (assembly GCF_052828685.1). Lineage (NCBI taxonomy): Bacteria > Bacillati > Bacillota > Bacilli > Lactobacillales > Lactobacillaceae > Daquilactobacillus > Daquilactobacillus linshuiensis. The sequence goes on from NZ_CM128255.1 coordinate 897,772, forward strand.
CAATTCCAACACAAATTACCCCGATAATCAATGTTGTCCAGCCAGTTTTATATACAAGCCAAAGGCTTGCAATTAAAGGTATAATTGATAATCCCATTATCCAGTTTCGCACTGTTGTTAAAGGAATATTATTTGTACCTATGGTACTTACCTTTTTTTTATAACCATCTTCATCTTTAGCATTTTTGTAATCCATATAGTTATTATGCATATTAACAATTAGATGAAAACTAAAAACACATAAGAAACCTATAATTCCATAAAAAAAGTTAAATGACTTAAATCTGTAGTAAGAATATGAAACCGCGAATACAAACCACAAAACATCTAATGGTGTTGTATATATTTCAGTTAATTCATAAAACAACTTCCAATTCATAATAAAATAATTCCCTTCTGAAAACTTTTTCATTAACTATATTAAACTTTTTTTAAACAGAAAAAAAGGTCACATGAATGTGACCTTTCTTACATTTCTTCTGGAGCATTAACGCCTAATAATGCTAAAGACATTGTTAACACTATTGAAACTGATTTTACCAATGCTAATCTAGCATTTTTTTGTTCATCATCTGCCAATATTTTACTATGTGCATAATATTGGTTAAATGATTTTGCAAGTCGTAAAGAATATTTAGCAATTACAGATGGTTCATATTCTCTAAGAGCACGCTGTAAAACATCAGGGAAATTACCAAGTAACTTAATAGTATCCCAAGCATTACTGTCGTTAATTGAAAGATTGTCAGTTGATAAATAATCTTCATTATCTACTTTTCTTAAGATGCTTAAAGCTCTTGCATTAGAATATTGAACATATGGACCTGTTTCTCCTTCAAATCTAACAACTTCTTGTAAATCAAAATCAAATGAATCTCGACGCTCATTTTTTAAATCATGAAAGACTACCGCTCCAACTCCTACTTGTTTTGCAACTAATTCTTTATTTTCAAGTTTTGGATTTTTTTCTTCAATTTGTTTTAGAGCAAGACTTTCAGCATCATTTAAAACTTCATCAAGTAAAATAACATTGCCTTTACGAGTTGAAAGTTTTTTCCCTCCAGTTGTAATTAATCCGAACTGAATATGCTCGATATCATCAGACCAATCATAGCCCATAAGATTTAATACAGTTTTTAACTTCTTAAAATGCTCTGTCTGTTCTTGGCCAACAACATATAATGACTTAGCAAAGTCATATGTTTTTTTACGATATATAGCAGCAGCTAGGTCTCTTGTGATATATAATGTTGCTCCATCTGATTTTTTAATTAATGCTGGGGATAAGTTTTCATCTGATAAATCAACAATTTCTGCTCCACGACTTTCAACTAACAATCCCTTATCTTCAAGCTCATTTACAACATCATCCATCTTATCATTGTAAAATGCTTCACCATTATAAGAGTCAAAAGTTACACCCAAGCGATCATAGATACGGTTAAATTCTTTTAATGACTCTTCTCTAAACCATTTCCATAGTTGCAAGGCCTCTTGATCACCATCTTCAATGCGCTTAAACCATGCGCGTGCTTGATCATCTAATTCCGGTTTTTCTTCTGCTTCTTCATGGAATTTTACATAATATTTTAAAAGGTTAGTAATCGGATCTTTTTTAACATCTTCTTCAGATCCCCATAATTTATAGGCAACTATTAATTTACCAAACTGTGTTCCCCAGTCACCCAAGTGATTAATTTTAACAGGGTTATATCCAAGTTTAGTAATGATTTTTGAAATTGAATTTCCAATTACTGTTGATCTTAAATGTCCCATTGACATAGGTTTAGCAATATTAGGTGATGACATATCAATCGTTACATTTCTATTCTCACCTTGTTGTGTATTTCCATAATTCATATTTTCAGTCAAAATTATATGCAAAATGTCATTTGAATAAGCCGACTTATCCGTGAAAAAATTAATATATGCACCTTTTGATTCAACTTTTTCAAAACTATCTTTTTCAATTTTTTCAACTAACTCGCTTGCAATTATATTAGGTGCTTTGTGCAATTCTTTAGCTAAAATAAATGTTGGAAAAGCATAGTCACCAAGATCTGATGACTTAGGAATTTCAATTAAATCCGTAATTTTTTCAATAGTAATTGTTTCAGGTAAAACTTTACTTAATTCTTCTACCACTAAATTTTTAAAATCCATATTATCCTCCAAGTTTAATAAAAATAAAAAAACCTCATCTCTTAATAAATAAAGAGACGAGATTTTCCCGCGGTACCACTCTAATTGATTGTTATCCACTCATTAATTATTCAAAAAAATCATTGAGGTGCGCACTTAACTAAAATTAATCAGCTTACACTATCCTGATCTCGCTAAGAATTCTCCGTTAATTATTCCTCAAGTATTAATTGAATATTATCATATAACAAGTAGTTAAACAATTAATTTTGTAACATTTTTTGCTCTATTCGTATTTTTAAAATCTCTTTAACAAAAGCATCTAGGCCATCATCATCTTTAGGAATTCTTACTGTACCTTTCGAAAATGAATAGTTCTTCAATATATTCTGTTTTAAAGCTTCATCAATTCCTTCAGCCGTTGGATATATTCCTAAATGATGTTTTGCAATTCCAAAATAAATTAGTGGACCATTAAAGTAGTATCCACATAATTGATAAGATAATCTTTCTTCGCAGTCAACCGGAGCAAGTTCAAAAATGATTCTGCGAACATGCTCAGCTAATTTTTTATCGCTGTCTTCTTTTAAATTTTTTATGTAATTATCTATATCTTTATTTTTTTTCATGATTTTCCTATAAATTTCCCACAAAAAAAGGGAGCATATTGCTCACCTTTTTATGCACTCTGTTTTTGCAATGACTTAATAGCATCTTTTATTGTAACGCCTGTACCTGATTTAAAATCATTATTAATATCAGTAGCAATAAAAATTTGTTTGTCTGTATCTAGTGAAATACGATACATATTATTCATATTAATATTTTTCATAATATAAATACCTTCCTTTCGATGTTACTAGGAGGCAGCGAAATATCTTATATAATGTATACCCTTTCATCACTATTGTCAACAAATAACTCAAATAATTGATATGTTATACTATAAATATTCAATCTTCATAAAGGGGAAACTATATGGAAAAATTTTGTCAAAGCTGTGGAATGCCTCTTACAGTTGATAATGTAGCTGAAGGAAGTAATAAATATTGTAATCTATGCTTCAAAAATGGTGAATTTATTGAACCTAACATTACTTTTCAAGAAATAAAAGAACGAGGATTAAATGGTATATCAGAAAGTAACGATTCTCTTCTTAAAAAATTTATTTTAAAACTGACATTTCCAATGATGTTGAAAAAATTAGAAAGATGGAACAAAAAGTAATGTAAATACATTACTTTTTTATTTTAAAGAATGAATACAATACAAATTAATAAATCCATTTTAAATATAATAAAATCAAGACCAATAAACTCACACAAAGGAACATTTGGAAAAGTACTAGTTATAGCTGGAAGCAAAAATTATGGTGGTGCAGCAATTTTAAGTTCATCAGCAACCCTATACTCAGGGGCTGGCTTAGTAACTCTTGCAACAGATCCAACAATTTTTTCTGCTGTTAATACTAAAACACCTGAAATTATGACCTTTAATTACAATGATGATTTATCAAAAATCATTAAAAAAAATGATATTATACTAATTGGTCCTGGACTAGTAACTTATGATTCAAGAAACCTGTTACTTGAAGTTATAAAAAACACTTCAAATAATCAAACTGTAGTTATAGATGCATCATCAATTCAATATTTAACAATAGATCTATTAAATTCATCAAAAGCAAAAATAATTATTACTCCACACCAAATGGAATGGCAAAATAACTCTGGTATTAAAATTCAAGATCAAAATGACAAAAATAATTTAACTTATTTATCTCAATTAAAAAAAGATTTTGTCCTTATACTTAAGAGTCATAAATCAAAAATATACACCTCAAAGTATATATACGAAAACATCCCTGGAAATCCAGGCATGGCAATTGGAGGTTCAGGCGATACACTTAGTGGAATTTTAGCCGGATTTATAGCTCAGTTTGGTTATTCAATTGACGCAATATGCGCTGCTTTATATACTCATAGTGATATAGCCAACGAATTATATAAGGAGAATTATATAGTGCTACCTGAAAAAATCATTCAATCATTACCTAAATATATGAAAAAAGCTCAATTAAATAATTGAGTTTTTTTATTGACGTTTTTACTACTTAGTATTATTATATACCAGAACTTAATTTTACAAGGTAGTGGAGGAATTACAATGAAAGGACTCACTGAATTATTAAAGGGTGTTCTAGAAGGAATTGTGCTACAAAAAATTAGTACAGGTGAAACTTACGGATATGAAATAACTAATTACTTAATTGAGCTGGGATTTGAAGATATTGTTGAAGGAACTGTATATACAGTTCTTTTACGACTTGAAAAAAAAGGATTACTAGAAGTAGAAAAAAGAAAATCAGTGCAAGGTCCTCCCAGAAAATTCTATTCACTTAACAATCAGGGAAAAAACTACTTAGAAGAATTTTGGAAAAACTGGTCTTTTATTAATGAAAAAATGGAACAAATAAAAGGAGAAAAATAATATGAATATTTTCAAAAAAATAATTGGTGATAAAAAAGCATATAAAGAATTTAAAGCAGAAATTAAAAAGCTACCAAAAGAGTACCAAATTGCATTTAATTCTTTACAAAGTTATATGTGGAATTTTTGGGGAGATGATAATTTTCAAGAAGCATTTGACGAACTACTTCATTTATTTCAAGAAAGTTCTATGGATAATATACCGATAAAAGATATTGTTGGTGACGATCCTGTTAAATTTGCAGATGAATTAATGTCTCAATACTCAGATCATCTATGGATTATTAAAATACAAAACAAATTAAGAAAAGAATTTAAACAATTGGAGAAATAAAATGCATGCAATTGAAATAAAGAATATTTCAAAGAAAATTAGTTCAAATCAAATATTAAATGGAATAAATTTAAATATAAATCAAGGTGAAATTTTTACCTTACTTGGGGAAAATGGTGCCGGTAAAACGACATTAATAAACATCCTAACAACCCTTAGTCTTCCAACATCAGGCACCATAAATATTATGGGAAATGATTTGAATAATAGTGAAGAAATAAGAAAATTAATTAGCTTGAATGCTCAAACTAATACAATAGACGATAACTTCACAGGATATGAAAACTTAAAACTAATTGCTGAATTGCGTAATATCAGTACGGATGAAATTACAATATTATCAAAAAAACTAAACTTAGAATCTTTTATAAAAAGAAAAGTTAAAACATACTCTGGAGGGATGAAACGTCGTCTAGACATTGCTATGTCACTTATTGGTAATCCTAAAATAATTTTTCTTGATGAACCAACAACTGGAATTGATCCCAAAAATAGAATTGAAATATGGAATATTATTAAAGAGCTAAAAAACTCAGGCAAAACTATTTTTCTCACTACTCAATATTTAGAAGAAGCCGATCATTTATCTGACTATATTGGAATTATAAATAATGGAAAAATTGTTTTATATGGTACACCAGAAGAAATAAAAAATGAAACAGAGTCCCTATTTTCAATTGAAATCACAAAAAAAGATGTACTTAAATCTATAACTTTACTTAACGAAGCTAATATTTCATTTAAGCAAAACAATTCTATTTTGATAATCCCAGAAAATGATATTCAAAAAACGTTAAAAATTTTAGTAGAAAACAAAATATTTTTCTTAGACTTTCACAAAATAAAACTAAGTTTAGAAAATGTGTTTTTAAAAACCATACAAAGGAGATAATCATGAATTCTTTAAGACAATTATTAATTCTTATAAGAAGAATCATTAAACAAAATCTAACTGATTTAGATACAGTTATTACTGTAATTATCACACCAATGTTCATGCTACTATTTTTTGTTTATATACTAGGTGGAAATATTTCCATGGGAAATAATGTAGTATCAAACTCAAAAATATATCTAACCTACTCTCTTCCTGGATTTTTACTTATAGCAATGTCAATGGGATCTGCTTATACGGCAGTAAGAATTAACCTTGATCAAACAAAAGGCTTTCTCAATAGACTGCACTCACTTCCAATTAAAAGATGGGTTATTTTAGGTTCTCATGTTGTAGCATCCGTTATTTTTATGTTAATGGCAGAGTTTACAATATTCATTGTCGGTTTACTAATTGGTTATGATCCAAAAGCCACACTATCTGAATATATTTTATTTATATTATTATCAATATTATTCGCATTTGCTGTAACTCTACTTGCAATTCCATTTTCATTAAAAGCAAAAGAAGCAGCCAGTGCAAGTGGATTTTCATACATTTTACTTATGTTATTATTTGTAAGTTCAGCTCTCATGCCAATAAATGGAATGGCAAAACCAATCAAATGGTTTGCAAAACACCAGCCTATGACACCTATTGTTGAAACTTCTAGGAACTTATTGAATAATAAATTTTCGTTTAATAGTTCTACTAATCTACAAGCAATTATTTGGTTAGTAAGTCTTATTATCATATTTAGTTTCTTAGCGTTTAATAAATATAAACAAGTCTATACAAAAAAATAAAGCAACGAGGTATAAACCTTGTTGCTTTATTTAATGCGCAATAATCTTCTAAACCTGTCCATCGAATATCCTAATATTTTATCAGCTAAATGCGATTTTAAAGTTAAATATGAATAAATATATCCACCAATACCAGCTTCTATTAATAGAATTATTAACCCAACAATTCTTCCAACATTACCAGTAAATTTATAAATAACTAAATCAATAAGAAATACTACAAGTAACATTTCTAATGAATAAATAATTATTTTTCCAACATTAGTTAGTGTTTGTGTTGGATTAATTTCGAATTCTTTTATTAATGTTTGTAACATTAACATCGAAGAAACTGTCATACCTAAAAATGTTGCCACTAATGGTCCAAATTCTTTAAATAAAACAATCATTGGATACTGGACTACTACTTTTACAGCTAATCCAATTAAAAGCTGTCTAATAGCTAGTTTATTTTTATATAATCCCTGCAAAATTGCACCCAATATTGTGAATAACCCCAAAATTATCGATAATATTGAAGAAAATTGTAACATTTTTATACCAATAGAATTATATACATAAAATGTAGTCCATAAAGAACGAGCAACTCCATACATCCCTATACTAGCTGGTATCATTACAAAAGAAAATAGTTGAAAAATTTTTGAGATTTCTTTTTTTATATTTTCTTTATCATTTTTTGCATGTGCCTGGGACAACAAAGGTATTGCTGCCTCTGATACAGCTACTGCTAATGATACGACTATCATAATTAGTTTATTGGAGTTAAATCCAAATAGTGCATACATTTGATCTAAAGTGGTTTTAGAATAACTACCTACTTTATTCATCATTAAATTAAATGTTGACTGATCAAAAGTTTGATACATTACTATACCTGATCCCATTATAATAAAAGGAATTGCCTGTTGAAATATTTCTAATAGTAATTTCTTATTATTAATATTAACTTCATTATTACTGTTTCTGGATAGATGTCTTAACTTTGGCAATTGTCTAATCAAATAATATCCAAGTAACGCCAAAGATATAATAGCTCCAACAAATGCAGCGAACGTTGATTGAGTTACTGCATTTACATAGTTACCATGTTGAACTTGCATGATTAAATAAGTTGCAAGTAACATATAAAATACTCTTGCTATCTGCTCTATTATTTGTGAAATCGCAGATGGTGCCATTTGTCCATATCCTTGAAAGTAACCACGTGTAATACTTAATATTGGAATAATTAATACAGCAAAACTCAATGACTTAAGAACAGGGATCGTAGTCATATCTCCACCTGCAAATATCTTAGCAAGATATTTAGTTCCAAAAAACATTACACCAGCAAAAATAATGCCTAAACCTATCATAAGCTTTAAGCCCTGTTTAAATAGTTTATTTCCAGCTGAATATTCATTAAGTGCATTATAATGTGAGATTTGCTTAGATATAGCACCAGGAATTCCGGCAGTTGATATAATCAAAAATTCACTGTATATATTATATCCCTTAGCGTATAAAGCATTAGCAGCCAAAGCAACCGCTGCAGTTCCCATCCATGCATTCCAAGGAATAATATATATAGCACCAAGTATTCTTGAAAATATACTTCCTGCAGTCATCCAAGCTGAACCTTTTACTAATGAACCATTAGTATCATTATTCATTGTCTTTTTTTTATCATTCATAATTAAGCCTTTCCTATGAAAGTATATTTTATCAAAAAAATGTAACAAGCAGCACATTTTTTTGATTTCTTAACATAAAAAAAGTATGTAAGACTTATCTTACATACTTTTTACTTAATCTATTAATCTTAGTACCAACCATGACTTAGCCAGAAATTCTTAGCTCCTTGCCATGAACCATAACGGCTGTATACGTAGTTATGAGCAACACGTTCTTGGTTAGCTGGTGAATAGTCACCATGTAAATATGCATCAGTTAATTGATAACGACCAATGAACATTCCATTTCTTGCGCTATATGAACCATGTGATTCACGCTGTGCAATCCATTCTTTAGCTGAATTTTCATCACCACTTACTGATGGTACATATGTTGATGCAGCTGGTGCAGCTACAGGAGCTGGTGTAGTAACAGCAGCTTGAACTGCTGGTGTAGCATTTGTAGTATTTTCTACCTTAGCATCTTTATCTAACTTCAATACTTGACCTGGTAAGATCAAATCGATATTTTTAATATCATTTAATTTTGCAATTGAATCAACAGTTGTATCATTTTCGTCAGCAATTTTTGACAAAGTATCGTTTGATTGAACTGTATATGTATCTGCAGCAAGTACACTAGTTGTTGTAGCTCCAGTTAAAAGTAGTACTCCTAAAAGACTAAAAGTTATTTTTGAAAGTTTCATAAAATCTCCTAAATATTTTGCTTTATTTAACAAAGACTACTTTAACATCTCATTATTACGAACAAATCAGAGAAAAATTACATGTATATTACATTAATATTTCTGAAAATGAGAAATATACAATTTAAAAAAAGCCTATTTGCTGGCTTTTTCATCTGAATATTCTTTAATAACAGTACTTTGAGCCAATTTCATTTTCATTATTTTCATTTCAAATAGTTTACACATTACAGAAATAATACAGATATTAAATCTGAAAATAAAAAAACATCTAATTTTTGAGTTTTACTTCAATTAAATGTTTTTTTAACAAATTATTTTTTAAGTTGATTAATTCTATCAACAATTTTTTCTTTTCTTTGTTCGTAAACAGACAATTTCTCACGTTGTTCATTTACAACGGCTTCTGGTGCCTTACTTACAAATTTTTCATTCGATAACTTTTTATTTACAAAATCAATATCTGCCTGAACCCTACCTAATTCTTCTTCTTGACGTTTAATTTCATCTTCAATATTAATTAATTCGGCCAAAGGTACGTAAACCTCTGCTCCATTGATTACTTCTGTCATTGCTAGTTCCGGAGCCTTAGCATTCAAATTAACATCTAAATTCTTAGGATGACCAAAACGTTCGATATATTCAATATTTTCTTCTATTGTAGCCTTAATATTTTCATCATGTGCCTTAATAATTATATCGACAGGATTAGATAAAGGTGCATTAGCATCTGAACGTATTTTTCTAATAGCTTTAATTAAATCTATTAAAGTGTTCATATTGTTTTTAGCAACATCATTTTCAAATTCTGAATGTATCGTTGGGTAATCTTTTAGTGAAATAGATTCTCCAATATGTTCCATACTCAACCAAATTTTTTCAGTTACAAATGGCATAATTGGATGCATTAATTTCAAAATTTGATCTAACACATACGCAAGTACATATCGTTTGTGAGATTTAGCATCTTCATCATCTCCATTTAAAGTAGCTTTACTCATTTCAATGTACCAATCACAAAAATCGTTCCAAATGAAGTTGTACATTGTTCGACCAACTTCACCAAAATCAAATTTTTCAAATAATATATTTACTTCACTTACTGTGTCGTTTAATTTAGCTAAAATCCAAGAATCTGACAAATCATTTTTGCTCATATCAGGAATTGACTCAACCGCTGGGGTTTCTTCTAAATTCATAATTACATAACGACTTGCATTCCATATTTTATTAATAAAATTCCAAGCTGCGTCCATCTTGTCATAACTAAATCTAGTATCTTGTCCTGGAGTTGAACCGTTCATTAAGAACCAACGTAACGCATCAGCACCATATTTTTCAATTACATCCATAGGGTCAATCCCATTGCCTAATGATTTACTCATCTTACGTCCTTGTTCATCACGAATAAGACCATGAATGACAACATCTTTAAATGGACTTTTTTCAGTGAATTTCAAACTTTGAAAAATCATTCTAGAAACCCAGAAGAAAATAATATCATAACCGGTAACAAGTGTATTAGTAGGGAAATATCTCTTATAGTCTTCACTATCTTCATTAGGCCAACCCATTGTTGAAAATGGCCATAATGCACTAGAAAACCAAGTATCTAAAACGTCATTTTCTTGTTCCCAATTTTCAATATCTTTAGGCTCAGTTTCACCGACATACATTTCCCCAGTTTTTTTGTTATACCAAGCAGGAATTCTATGTCCCCACCATAATTGACGTGATATTACCCAATCATGTACATTATCCATCCATTGATTATATGTATGTTCAAATCTATCAGGAACAAAGTTCACTTTGTTTTTGGTATCCTGATTTTTCAATGCGGCCTCTGCTAATGGTTTCATTTTAACAAACCATTGAGTTGATAAACGTGGCTCCACTTGTACACCTGAACGTTCTGAATGTCCTACACTATGTATCATTGGTTCAACTTTAATTAAAAATCCTTGTTCGTCTAAATCTTTAACTAATTCTTTTCTAGCCTCAAAACGATCCATACCATTATATTTACCTGTACGTTCATTCATTGTCCCGTCATCATTCATAACGTTTATTCTTTCAAGATCATGACGATTTCCAACTTCAAAGTCGTTAGGATCATGTGCAGGTGTGATTTTAACCATTCCTGTTCCAAATTCTTTATCAACGTGATGATCAGCAATTATTGGAATTTTTCTATCTGTTAATGGCAAAATCAATTCTTTTCCTACTAAATCAGTATATCTATCATCTGATGGGTTTACCGCAACTGCTGTATCACCAAACATTGTTTCTGGTCTAGTCGTTGCAATTTCAATGTCACCACTTCCGTCAGCAAATGGGTAACGGACATGATAAAATGCACCCTCATCATCTTGATGAATTACTTCTATATCAGAAAGTGCTGTTTGTAATTGTGGATCCCAATTGATAATGTATTCACCTCGATAGATTAGTCCTTCTTCATATAACTTAACAAAGACTTTTCTAACTGCTTTTGACAATCCTTCATCAAGGGTAAATCTTTCACGATCATAGTCTAATGATAATCCTAATTTACCCCATTGGGATTTGATTGTTGTTGCATATTCATCTTTCCATGCCCATACTTGTTCAACAAATTTTTCTCTTCCCATTTCATGACGATCTTTACCTTCAGAACGCAATTTGGCTTCAACTTTAGCTTGAGTAGCAATCCCAGCATGATCCATTCCTGGAAGATATAAAGTATCGTATCCTTGCATTCTTTTTAATCGAATTAAAGTATCTTGAATTGTTGTATCCCATGCGTGTCCTAAATGAAGCTTCCCTGTTACATTTGGAGGAGGAATAACTATCGAATATGGTTTAGCTGTTTTGTCACCTGATGGTTTAAAAACCTTTTTTTCTAGCCAGCTATCATATCGTCCTTTTTCAACATCAGTTGGATTATATTTAGGCTCCATATTTACTTCTTTCATTTTTAGTTCACCTCAGTAATTAATTTTTCAAATAAAAAAGCATTCGTCCATAATAGGACGAATGCTCGTGGTACCACCTAATTTTAAGAACACAAAGTGCTCTCCTCAAATAGATAACGGATATCCCGATCATTAGATGGCTCCCAAGTAACATTTTTCAGATTGATTGAATGATTTTCACCAAACTCATTCTCTCTAAAAATCAATTTCTAAAAAAACTCTCGTTCATAGCCTATAACAAAATATTAATGTAATTATTTTAACTCGTCAATAGAATTACAATAATTCACTAAATTCTTCTTCTTTTTCATCCAAGAATGTTTCTCCTGGCATAATAGTTGTTTCAACGATTCCTGATAAAGAACGACTAATTAGTCCGTCAACATCTAACTTAGCTTCAAAATCTCTTGCTTTTTGTAAATTAGGTCTTGTCTTGGGGCTTGGTGGAGCAAATACTGTACAACAATCTTCATAAGGTTGAACAGATAGGTTAAAAGTATCTATATCTTCAGCAATTTTTATTATCTCTGTTTTATCCATATTTGAAACAGGTCTTAAAATTGGTGTATTAGTAACATCGTTAATTGCCACCATACTTTCAAGAGTTTGAGATGCTACTTGACCTACAGCTTCACCATTAAATATAGCTAACCCATCGTTTTTTTCTCTTATTAAATCAGTTAACCTCATCATGAATCTTCTTTGAACAGTCATTAAATATCCTTCAGGCAATTCTGATTTAATTGTTTCTTGTATCTCCGTGAATGGCACTGCAATAAATTTAATTGGTCCAGAAAATGCAGCCAATTTCCCTGTAAGTTCCTTAGCTTTTTTTAGAGCATTCTCACTTGTATATGGTGGACTGTAAAAATGAACCATTTCTATTTCAACGCCACGCTTCATAGCTAAGTAACCAGCAACTGGAGAATCGATTCCTCCAGATAACATTAATTCTGCCTTACCTGCTGTTCCAACAGGAAGTCCACCAGCACCTTTAATAGTTTGATTTGATAAATAAATACCATCTTGTCTTACTTCAACTAATAACTTAATATCTGGTTTTCTCATTTCCACAGAAATACCAGGAATATTAGTATAGATATAATCTCCAAGTTGCAAGTTTATTTCATTAGTATCTAATTCATATTCATGATCAGATCTTTTGGTGTTTACTTTAAAAGACATCCCTTCTTTATAAACTTCTTTCATCATCTCAAGTGCCACTTCTTTAACATCTTCAAAGTTTTTAGAAACTTTAACACTTGGTGAAAAAGTTTGTATTCCAAAGACCTTTTTTAATCTGGTCATCACTTCTTCATAGTCGGCACCATTGAGTTGTATATGCATTCTATCGCGATGTGGTCTAATACTTAATCCATCAATTCCATTTAAAACTTTAGTAACATTGCCGTTTAATCTACTAATGAAATCTTTACGGTTTTTACCCTTAGTTGACAATTCGCCATAGCGAACCATTATTTCTGTATAATTCATGAACTCATCCTTAATTTAAAATTTGAAAGTGATTATATATCTCATCTAAAGCATTTATAAATGATAACATTTCCTTTTTAGTATTGGTATCATCTAAACTAACTCTTACTGCACTAGTTGCAATCTTTTCATCTACGTGCATTGCTTTTAAAGTTCCTGATTCAACACCTTTTTTAGATGAGCAAGCACTTGTAGTTGATATATAAATATCATATTGTTCAAATGCATGAACAATTGTTTCTCCACGTGCACCGTGAAGTGAAAAACATACTATATTAGGTGCAAAATTTTCATCAACTGGAGAAAATATTGTTACATTCTCCATTTTACTTAGATGATCAATTAACATTTTTTTTATTTCTAACTGATTTTGAGCAGACATTTTTTCATCTGTTTTTAACATACGTAACGATTTTGCCATTGCTGCTATTGCAGGTGTATTTTCAGTCGTACTACGTTGATTATTTTCTTGGCCCCCACCTGTCAATAAATCTTCTATTCGTTTGCCTTCTTTATAATAAATAAAGCCGACTCCTCTAGGTGCATGAAATTTATGTCCCGAAAATGTCATAAAATCAACTCTATCATTCATAAACTTGCCGTCTAAGCCCTTACCAATTGCTTGAACAGCATCAACATGAAAATGAATTGTTGGATAATCTTTTAAAATTTCTCCTATTTCGTTGATAGGCTGTACAGAGCCAATTTCATTATTCACAGCCATTATAGAAACCAATATTGTATCTTTTCTTATGGCGTTTTTAACATCCTCAGGTCTTACAAATCCATTTTTATCTACTGGTAAATATGTTACTTCAAAACCTAATTTTTCCAATTGTTTTACTGTATTAAGAACAGCTGGATGTTCAATTGAACTAGTAATAATATGCTTACCAAAAACACGTTTTTCCATTGCTGTTCCTTTAATAACCCAATTATCGCCTTCAGTTCCACCACTAGTAAAATATATTTCTGAAGATTTAACATTCAATAAATCTGCTATTTGTTGACGTGATGCTTCCAATAATTGAAATGCTTTTTCACCATATTTATGAAGACTTGAAGGATTTCCATAAAAATCTTCACTTACTTTTTGATATGTTTTTAAAACTTCAGAATTAATCTTTGTTGTAGCACTATTATCAAAATAAATCATTTTATCTACCACCATTTCAAATAAAAAAGCCGTTCGCGCGGCTTTTTTTCTTTCAATATAATATACCATTTTAATAAATCATGCATCCATTGTATCTTTTAATCTCTTAATTGAACCTGGCTCAACTTTTTCCAAGCCATCAGATATCACTTTTAATGCACGCTTATAGTCAAATTCTTGATCGAATAATTTCTTTGATAGTTGAGAAGCAAATCTAACTTCCTCATCTGAATTTATATATCTATTAGAATATTGAATTGCCATCTCAGTAAGTTTAACATCTGAAATTAAATCTTTTGTCTTTTGTTCAAGATTATTTAAATCTTCTTGAACAATAATTGATTGTTTTGAAATATCTTCAATATTTATTCTTGTTTCATTTAATTGATCTTCTAACTTAGCAATCTCAGTTGATACCATTTTAAAATAATCTAGATATTCTTTAGGAAGTCCTCGTAACCTCATTTGGTCAACTTCTCTTTTTTGATTCCTAAGACTATTATAAAAATTATCTACACTAACTTTAGCAACTTTTTCACTATTTATCATTTGTTGAATATTTTCATGAGTAGCTAATTGTTGCTCTTCTATTTCTGTAAGTCTTTTTTTAGTCTCTTGATAAAATTTTAAAATTTCGGAATATATAACACTGTCTGTCGACATTTCTTCTGAATATTGATTATATTGTTCGATTAATTCATAAATTTCATTTTTACTACTTTCAACAAATGTCTTTTCATCATTTAATAGTATAAAGTGACGTTCAATTTCATTTATATCTTTTAATAAATATTCATTTTGATGATGAGCATGCTGCAAGAAATCAAATATAGAATTATTAATTTTTGAAACTTCATTTTTTGCTTTGGCTTCTTTTTCTAAAGTATCATATAAGCTTTCAATTTTTTGAGCAATATTTTTATTCATTTCCGTTACTGCTCCAAAATCAAAAATCGCTAGTTTTTCTTTTGAATCAGCAATTTTATCAGTAACTTCTATAATACCATCATCAATACTTGGCTTTGGAAAATCATACTTTTGAGTTTTCATTTTTTCATAAACTGATTCAATCTCATCTAATTGGCCCGGGAAAACATCAATTAACTTTTGATAAAGAGGTTCAATTTGTTTCATCTGCCAATCTGTTCTATCAATATCTTTTTTTATACTGTCTAATAAATTCTTTGCCTCTAAGTGATCACCTTTTTGAGTTAATTCAGACTCTTTAGAAAATTGAACCTCAAGCTGTTTTAATTCTTCCTCTAATTTAGGAGCAGTTGGGCCGTATATAAAGGACTTCGTAAGTAATTGTTTTCTAATTTCTTGATATTTATTCTTATACTCAGTACTTTGAGATGCATTCTTCTTTGTACTATCAGCCAACTTTATAAGACCAAGATTTGCTTTATTTATCTCTTCTTTAACTTTATCAATCTCTTTAAATTTAGTTTTTAATTGAGAATGAACACTAAAAACTTTAAATTTTGAATTATCTTCTTGAATTTCTTCTAGTTCACTGTTAATTATCGGGATTGAATTATCAACAATATTATTGTATATATCTATCTGATTTTGATAACTTTTTAAACTAGCTCCAGTGAATTGGATGCTTTGAAGATCATCAATCATCTTTTTTATATTACCGATTT
This sequence comes from Daquilactobacillus linshuiensis, assembly GCF_052828685.1. Taxonomy (NCBI): domain Bacteria; kingdom Bacillati; phylum Bacillota; class Bacilli; order Lactobacillales; family Lactobacillaceae; genus Daquilactobacillus; species Daquilactobacillus linshuiensis. The sequence goes on from NZ_CM128255.1 coordinate 914,033, forward strand.
TTAGTAAGTCGATACGGTCTTGAGCCTCAATTAAATCCTTTTCGTTTTTATTTGACATATACCAAACAAAAACCACAATTAGGATAAGAATAACTACAATTGCGATAAAAATGTTTAACGCCAAAATTCCCACCTCAGTCTATAATTTACATTACTTTTAATTATAGCAAACCCCTTCCATAAATATTTAACATCTTTAAACAACTTTTAATAAAATTAACAATTGCATTACCGTAATTATCTTGACTAATACACCTATTATCGGTATGATATCACTTGTGTAAAATAATGCAGCGATAAGTGGCAAGCTCGTCAACAGTTCAACGCGTAATAGCTCAATTGTGTAACCTACGGCTGCAAAGGTGAAGATTGAAAAGCGAACTGAACGAATGCAGAACTTATAGTTATATATTATTTTACTCCAAAAAAAATTGGAGGACATTTATATGTCAAGATATACAGGACCAAGATGGAAATTATCACGTCGTTTAGGAATCTCACTTTCAGGAACAGGTAAGGAATTAGCTCGTCGTCCTTACGCACCTGGTCAACATGGTCCAAATAGTCGTGGAAAAGTTTCTGAATACGGTACACAACTTAAAGAAAAACAAAAATTACGTTTTATGTATGAATTAAATGAACGTCAATTCCGTAACTTATTTATTCGTGCCGGTAAAATGGACGGAATTCACGGTGCTAATTTGATGGCTCTTCTTGAAACAAGACTAGATAACGTTGTTTATCGCTTAGGTTTAGCTTCAACAAGACCACAAGCTCGCCAATTAGTAAACCATGGTCACATTTTAGTTGATGGAAAACGTTTAGATATTCCTTCATACGAAGTTAAACCTGGACAAGTTATCTCATTAAGAGAAAAATCAAAAGATTTAACAATCGTAAAAGAAGCTCTTGAATCAGTTGTTGGACGTCCAGCATTTGTAAGCTTTGACGAAAACACAAATTCAGGTTCACTTATTAGACTTCCAGAACGTGAAGAACTAAACCCAGAAATTGATGAATCATTAGTTGTTGAATTCTACAACCAAATTCTTTAATACTGGATATTCAAAAAGCATTCCGCTTGGAATGCTTTTTTATTTTTCAAATTTATTTAAAATATCAAATAAAATAGGCAGATTATTTATCATTTCTTCATTCAAAAATGATTCTCTTTCATATTTAAAGCCAATAACCAAGTCTGCACTTTTAACATTTAAATATCTATTCACTATTTTTTTAAAATTTTTTTTATCCATTAATTCTAAATCACTATTTGTATGATCTCCAGATATCCCTAAGCCCTTATTAAATTGAATATTATCATTTAAAATTTCAACTATTTGTTTCCTATCTGATAATTCTGTTAAAAAAGAAATATTAGTAAAAAAGCAATCAGGCCAAAAACCAAGCTCTAAGTGTGGATATGCTTTATACCCTCTTTTATTCATACTAATAGCAAACCAAGTATCAGGCGGTGGATTTTTATGTCTTCGAAGATGTTTGGCAATGTGTATGTATAGATCTTTAGAAAAATCTTTTTGATATTCTTTCAATAAATCATTACCAAATTTTTCGAATTTAGGATCAATTATTTCTTTTATTTTTTCTAGCCTACCGTTTAATGTAGGATCTTGAAAAACTTCAAAGTCTTTCGAATTAAACATTTTTACCTCCTAGCATTTTATTGATACTATAAACATATACAAATTTAAGGAGTATTTCAATGCAACAACCACTTGCTTATAAAATGAGGCCAAAAACAATTGATGATATTGTTGGTCAAGAACACTTGGTAGGACCTGGAAAAATAATTAGAAGAATGGTTAATGCCAAGCTATTATCTTCAATGATTTTATATGGTCCACCTGGAATTGGAAAAACAAGTATTGCTAGTGCAATTGCTGGAAGTACAAAATATGCTTTTCGTACTTTAAACGCTGCTACTGATGGACAAAAAGAACTAAAAATTGTCGCTGAAGAAGCAAAGCTAAGTGGCACAGTAGTCTTATTACTCGATGAAATACATAGACTTAATAAAACAAAGCAAGATTTTTTATTACCTCTACTTGAGCAAGGATCAATAATACTAATTGGTGCTACAACAGAAAATCCATATATAAATATCAACCCTGCCATACGTTCAAGAACTCAAATTTTTGAACTTAAACCATTACAAGAAAAAGATTTAAAAAAAGCTGTTTTTCGTGCCTTATCAGACAAAGAAAATGGACTAGGTAATCTTAATCTAAAACTTGACGACAACGCGCTTGAGTTGCTAGTTACATCATCAAACGGTGATTTAAGAACTATATTAAATGGATTAGAGCTAGCGGCCAAATCCACAAAGCCTGGCACGGATGAGATTATTCATTTAACTTTAGAAGTTATTCAAGAGTCTATTCAAAAAAAAGCAATCACCGCAGATAAAGATGGAGATGGTCACTATGACGTGGTTTCAGCTTTTCAAAAATCAATTCGAGGTAGCGATGCAAATGCTGCATTACATTACATGGGTAGATTGCTTGAAGCTGGTGATTTAATTTCAGTTGTTAGAAGATTAACTGTTTGTGCTTATGAAGATATTGGTCTAGCTAACCCTCAAGCTTGTGCAAGAACCGTTGAAGCAACTCAGGCTGCTTTGTCATTAGGATTACCTGAAGCTAGAATTCCACTATCCGTGGCTATAATAGATCTTTGCTTAAGTCCAAAATCAAATTCCGCAATGGAAGCAATCGATGCAGCAATTTCAGATATTCAAACAAAAGATATTGGGTCTATACCTGATCATCTAAAAGATGCACATTATTCTGGCGCAAAAAAACTTGGCCATGGTACAGATTACAAATATCCACATAATTATCCAAATGATTGGATTGATCAACAATATTTACCCGATAAAATAAAGTCACAGTCATATTACACTCCTAAGACAACCGGAAAATATGAACAAGCATTAAAACTACAATATGATAAAATTAATCAGGCTCATAAAGATTGAAAAATATTCATATTGTTGATATGATAACGATATAAATACTTGAATGATTGATAGGCATTAAATTTAGTTGACTGAACAATTATTACATGTCCTTGGATTTGTTATTCATAACTATGATCAAGCTTTTGTGCAAAGTAGTGATTAATTATGAGACATCCTAATTCTATTTAAAAAAGCGGGGACAACTATAAAATGCTAAACGACATTTAAAGTATTTTAGCGGTTCATATAGAGCCGCTTTTTTATTGGAGGAATTATGATAATTAATATATTAATGATAATTTTTGGAATTGTTATGCTTATTATTTCGTATTATCTATATAAGCATACCAATACTCCATTTATTAAAATTAAACCAGAATATTTGACACAATATAAATTAACAACTAGATTTATTTCTATTTTATTCTTAATTGCTGGAATAATTAGTCTACTTACTATTGTTTTTAATAATAAAACTTTCAGTATTTTCGCTTTACTATTTGGAAGTATATGCGCTGCATATTATGCTATTTTTATTTCAAATAAATTTCATATATAAAACTTGTTAAAAGCATTACCTATGGTCTACAATGAAAGTATACAAAAGCAAATGAGGTGATACTATGTTACAACAATATACAAGTATCTTAGTTCCAGTAGATGGTTCTTTTGAGTCTGAGTTAGCATTCAAAAAAGCTGTTGAAGTTGCAAAAAGAAATAAATCAAAATTACATATCTTACATGTAATTGATACAAGGGCTTTTCAAAGTGTTTCAAGTTTCGATTCGGAAATGGTTGAACAAGTAACAGAAAAAGCAAAAGAAACAATTGATAGTTATGAAAAAACAGCTAAAGAAGAAGGAATAATAGATGTTGATTCTGCAATTGAGTATGGAGCTCCTAAAACCATAATTTCACATGAATTTCCGGAAAAAGTTGGTGTCGATTTAATAATGATTGGTGCTACTGGATTAAATGCAGTAGAACGTTTATTAATCGGTTCAGTAACTGAATACGTTACAAGAACTGCTAAATGCGATGTTTTAGTTGTAAGAACAGATTTAGACAATAAGAAACCATCTAAAAAAGCTGAGGAATAATTCCCCAGCTTTTTATAATTCAATATTTCTTTTTTCAGCTATATTTCTAATTTCTTTATATATTTCTTTATTTTCCATAATAGAGCTGATAACATAAGCAGCCGTTAACGCAAACTTATCATTTTCTAATTCTGCTAAAATTAAATAAAAATAATCTAACAAAAAATATGATTTTCTTTTTTTAGATTCAATTATTCCCATTTTTGCATAATGAATTGCTAATTCATCATTTTTTAAAGTTTGATACACATTAGCGATATTTTTATATATCAACAATTTATTTATAGAAGTATCATCTTCCTTGAAATAATTTGAATCAATCACTTCTTGGGTTTGTTTAGCATATATTTCTGCTTCTTCATATGCATTTTTTCCTAGATATGCTTGACTAATATATATATTTATTAACGTATCAAAAAAATCACTACTATGTGTACTTATATTAAATGCCCTAGTATAAATAAAAATTGCTTTATCATAGTTTTTATTTAACTTCAATTCAATATAAGCCTTAAAAAAATAATATTGTTTTAATTCTTGTGAACTAGTCAACTGAGACTCATCTATTTTTCCTATGACCTCATTAATACCTTCATAATTCAAATCAGCCATATATTTCTCAGCTCTTTTAAAAATATTGCTTATTTGATTTTCATCTTCTTCAATTACAGAATCAATATTTAATTCAAGACGATCACAAATATTAATTAAAATTTCCATACTAGGAACTTTATTTTTCTTCTCGATTAAACTAATTGTGGCTTGAGTACATATCTTATCAGCTAATTCACTTTGTGATAAGCCAAGAGCTTTGCGCCGTGTTTTTATTTTTTCACCTGATATTTTCATTATCCGGCTTCCTCCAAATTAATACTGACTTTATAATTCCCCCAATTATTTAACGCGCTCCCCTTATAAAATAGCGTTTTAACATATCCATATTAGATAATATCAAAACGCTACGTCATATACAAATTATGCCTTATTTAATTTCACTATCCAAGAATCATCGTCATATATTTTTTCTGGATTATCTTCAATTTCTTTATTTACATCAATAATTTCTCCTTCAAATGGAGCTTCTAGCTCGATGACCGCCTTTTTCGCCTCAATTGAAGCAAACATATCACCTTTGTTTAGCTTTCCATTAGAAGACATTATATCGACAAATTTAACATCACCCAAAGCATCTTTACTATTCTTTTTTAAACCGATTCTTATTGAATTATCATCCTCAATAATATTTAAATACTCAGAAACTTCTTCCATTACTGTCACTCCTTTTTATTTAAAGGTTTTCGTATCTCCAAACATATAGCTCTTGTGATGATACCTCATTGACATAATAAGTCCAATTCCAATCATATTTCCTAATAAGGCTGAACCACCTTGAGAAATAAATGGCAACGGTATACCCGTCAATGGCAATAATCCGATGCTCATTCCAATATTCTCAAAAACATGGAAAAGTATCATCATAATAACTCCAGTTGACATATATGCATAAAATTCGTTTTTTGTATCAAAAGTAACGCGAATCATTTGATAAATTAGTAGGAAGTAAATAAATATTAATACACATGCCCCGATAAATCCAAAATTTTCACCTATTACTGAAAATATCATATCCGATTCTCGAACAGGAACCGTAACATCTACATGATTAAATCCTTTTCCTAATAACTGACCAGATCCAATAGCCTTCATATTTTGCCATAACTGATAACCAGAATTAGACGTATCTTGTGAAGGATTAAGCCAATTATCAACTCGAGAAAATTGATAAGATGCAAATCCTAATTTTGATAATATCTTTCTTCCTCCGTCTGTAGCAACCATCGTCAATGCACTTCCACCAAGTATGGCAACAGATCCAAAAGCGGTAAGTACTATTTTCCAATCAATACCAGAAACTAAAAATACTCCACCAAGTATGGCAACAAATACAAGCATTGTTCCAAAATCATTTTGTAATTTTAATAAAATTAAAACTGGTAATACCCAGCCAATCATTTTTCCAATTAGCTTAACATCACTTTTAAATGTATGAACAGGATGTTCATTATTATGATTAGCAACAACTTTTCCTATCATCAAGATAAAGGCCGGTTTCATAATCTCGGAAGGCTGAAACGTCAAAGGTCCAAGTGCAAACCAACTCTTTGCACCAGTTTTGACAAAGTATGCTCTACTGTATAAAAACAAAACTAATACTAATAAAACGATTCCCGCACCGTATGCATAAGGTGCCAGTTTCCACAAATCTTCAGCATCAAATTGCATAATAAACGCTACTAATCCTACACCAATGGCATACCAAACAATTTGCGTAACAACCTGTCGTAAGGCAGACCCGCCATTTGGATCATGTGACGCGGCAACATAGATAGACATGATACCAATCAAAGCTAGCAACATGACTGATAAAATTATCCCATAATCTATACGAGAATCATCATCTCTAGTTTTACGTCTTTTTTTATTATCCATAATAAAACCTCAACTAATGCGTATGCAAATTATATTGCATCAATAACTCATTTATCGCTTCATCAAGTGTTTTTACACTCTTAGTAGCATTTTTACCATTCAATTGATATTCAAATTTTTCATCATTTTTGTTTATGCGACCAATTAAATATTTTGATTCCCATAATTCGTAATTTGTATCATTTTTTATTTCTTTTAATTCAACTTCTTTAGGTTTGTTTTTCTTAGACAAAATTATCTCCTAGTTATTCATATGGATGTTTATTTCTAAAAATAGTGAACTTTTTTCCAACAGGATCAAAACCCGTACTATTAAACGGATTACATCTAATAATCCTTGCTATACCCATTATTAATCCTAATATAACTCCGTGTTTTTTTAACGCATCAATCATATAACTTGAACATGTTGGCTCAAACCTGCAAGTTGCAGGCGTATAAACACTAATATTTTTTTGATAAAAAATCACCAAAAAAATAAATAATCTCTTAATCATTTACTTTTTTTCTATATGGTCAAGTAAAATACCAGTTCCTAATGCAACAGAGTCAAGAGGTTGATCTGCTAAAAATACAGGAATCTGAAGTTCTTTAGAAAATAGTTTATCCATTCCCTTTAGTAAAGATCCCCCTCCGGTTAACATTACACCACGATCAACAATATCTGCAGCAAGTTCAGGAGGCGTTACTTCTAAGACTCCTTTTGTAGCTTCAATAATTGAATTCAATGATTCATGTAAAGCTTCTTCAACTTCCACTTCATTGATTGAAATCTCTCTAGGTAATCCTGACATTAAATCTCGACCACTAATTGATAAACTAGAGCTTGCATCAGGTTCAAACGCTGTACCTACTTCTTTTTTTATAATTTCTGCTGTACGCTCACCAATCATTAGATTATATTTTTGTTTGATATAATTTTGTATATCAGAGTTCATCTTATCACCAGCAAGTCTCAAAGAATTACTTGCAACAATTGATCCCATTGATAGCACAGCTATATCACTTGTACCACCACCAATATCAATGACTAGATTTCCTTGTGGTTTAAATATATCCATACCTGCACCAACAGCAGCAACTTTGGGTTCAAATTCTAAATATACTTGCTTAGCACCAGCTTTTTCTGCAGCCTCAATTATCGCTCTTTGCTCAACTGAGGTTACATCTGCTGGACAACAAATCATTATATTAGGCTTTGAAAATCTACTTTTTAAATTTAATTTACCAATAAAATAATCTAACATGCTTTCCGTTGTTTTAAAATCAGAAATAACCCCATCTTCTAAAGGTCTAATTACTTGTATATTTCCTGGAGTTCTACCAACCATTTCATAGGCTTCGCTCCCAACGGCAACTACTTCATTTGTAGACGTATTCATGGCAACAACAGAAGGTTCATTTAAAACAATACCTTCCCCTTTTACATAAATTAATACATTAGCAGTTCCCAAATCTATCCCGATATCTTTAGCCATGTTAAGCCTCCTAATATTTCTAACTCTAAAATTATATCATATCTATTAAACAAAAAAAGACAGGTATGACTGTCTTTTTTAAGATTAAGCCAAATTAAAATATTCATCAGTTTCTTCATTAGCAACTAATGTTTCTCTACCTAAAGAATCGATATTTACTCGTTTAATATTTACACCTAGATTTTTAAATTTCTTAACTAAGTTATAGTATCCACGATCCATATATTCAAGATGTGAAACTCTCGTTTCGCCAGTCGCAATGATCCCAGCAATAACTAATGCAGCTGCCGCTCTTAAATCAGTTGCAGCCACTGTTGCCCCAACAAATTGAGTAGGCCCAAGTAAGGTGGCAGAGTTTCTTTCTATTTTAAAGTTTGCTCCCATTTTACGAAGTTGATCTAAATGCATAAATCTATTTTCAAATACAGTTTCATTTATTGTACTTATTCCATTAGCAGCCAATTGTGCAACTGTAATTTGTGCCTGCATGTCTGTTGGAAATCCTGGATGAGGTGATGTTTGAACATCCGTTGGTTTCAAAACTGATGGCCCTACGATATGAATACCCTCATTATTTGACTCAACCTTAACACCCATCTCAATCAATTTTGACAATAACGGTCTATTATGTTCATAAATTGCGTCTTTAATCAAAACATCCCCATTGGAAACTGCAGCGGCTATCATATAAGTACCAGCTTCAATTCTATCTTGGACTATTGAGTGTTCACATCCATGTAATGTTTCAACGCCTTTTATTTTTATTGTATCAGTTCCTGCACCTGAAACTTTTGCACCCATTTTATTCAAAACATTGGCTAAATCAACTATCTCAGGCTCTCTAGCAACATTTTCTATTACAGTATCTCCCTTTGCTAAAGTTGCCGCCATCATTATATTTTGTGTAGCACCAACGCTTGGAAAATCAAGATATATACTTGCGCCTTTTAATTGATTGGCTGTAGCTTCAATAAAACCAGACTCTTGTTTTATTTCAACTCCCAGTTTTTCAAGTCCTTTTAAGTGTAAATCAATTGGTCTACTTCCAATTGCACATCCGCCGGGCATAGCCACTTTGGCATGTCCTAGTCTTGCAACAAGAGGTCCCAAAACAACAATAGATGCACGCATTTTTTCAACTAATTCTTGTGGAGCAGTGAAATTAAGCTGATTACTTGCATTTATTGTCATAATTTTTTGAAATCGATCAAATTTAACATTAATATTTAATTCTTTTAAAACCTTACTCATTATAACAACGTCAGATAACGGTGGAATATTTTCTAATCTTGTACTTCCTTTTGAACCTAGGATTGTAGCAGCGAGTATTGGCAATGCAGCATTTTTGGCACCTTCAATCTCTACTTCTCCTTTTAATTTAGTTACCCCATTTATAACTATTTGTTCCATAGTCTTCCTCATTCATTCTAAAATAAATATTTTAAACTTTGTGAAGCTTCAATTAAGCTAATAAAAAAATTACTAACAGTAAAGCCCAATGTTATTGCAAAAAACATTAATAGTACTTGGGCTCTTTGTGGATTACCTTTTTTTATAAATTTATTAAAATCAATAACTTGAATAACATTAAAACTTATCCAAATAAAAAAAACATGGCTTAAAATTGTTAACACTCCATTAAGACCAATTGTAGACATAAATAAACCATCCTTTTAAAAGAATTTTAACACATAGATTCTATCTTTTTTATATTTATAACGACTCCTTAAAGAATAATAACATTTTTTTATACAACAAAAAAACCCTGATACTTAAATATCAGAGTTTTAAATTAATTTTGTTTATGACTTGAAACATTAATTCTGTTAACAGCTCTTGCAAGGGCAACTCTTGCTCTTTGCTCACTATCAACATCACTGGTTTCTTTAGCATGTTCAATTTTTTCTTCAGCTTTTTGCTTAGCATATTCAGCACGTCTCAAATCTATGTCACGAGCGCGTTCTGCACTATCAGCAACAATTGAAACTATATTATTACTAAACTCTAAAAATCCACCATTAACTGCAATAGCATCTTCATGATGAGGATTATCAGGTCTTTTTATACGTAATTCTGAAATTTTTAATGGAGCAATTATAGGTTCATGATTTGCCATGATTCCTAAATCACCATCAATTGCTTTAGCAATAATTAAAGTAGCATGATGATCATATACAAGACCATCTGGAGTAACTACATTGACTGTTAAAATATTTTTTTCGTCAGCCATTTTATTACCCCCTATTCATTAGCTGCTTTTTTTGTATTATCAGCTGATTCTTCTGAAGAATATCCCATATCTTTTGCCTTGGCAATAACATCTTCAATTCCACCAACAAGTCTAAAGGCATCTTCTGGATAATCATCAAACTTACCTTCAAGAATTTGTTTAAATCCTTTAACTGTTTCTTCTACTGGAACATATGAACCTGGTTGTCCAGTAAATGTTTCAGCAACATGGAAGTTTTGAGATAAGAAAAATTGAATTCTTCTTGCTCTAGCAACGATGGTTTTTTCTTCGTCAGATAGTTCGTCCATACCAAGAATAGAAATTATATCTTGAAGTTCACGATATCTTTGAAGAACTCTTTGAACCTCAACGGCTACTTCATAATGTTCTTTTCCTACTATTTCTGGATCGAGCGCACTTGAAGTTGAAGCCAATGGATCAACAGCAGGATAAATACCTTGTTCTGTTAACCATCTTTCAAGGTTAGTAGTTGCATCTAAATGCGCAAACGTTGTTGCGGGGGCAGGATCAGTATAATCATCAGCAGGAACATATATAGCTTGAATAGATGTTATAGATCCTTTGTTGGTTGAAGTAATTCTTTCTTGTAATTGACCCATTTCAGTAGCCAATGTTGGTTGATAACCTACAGCAGAAGGCATACGTCCTAACAAGGCTGAAACTTCTGAACCAGCTTGAGTAAATCTAAAGATATTGTCAATAAATAACAAAACATCTTGTCCTTCAACATCACGGAAATATTCAGCAATTGTCAAACCTGTAAGAGCAACTCGCATACGAGCACCCGGAGACTCATTCATTTGGCCAAATACCATAGCAGTCTTTTCAAGCGTTCCTGATTCTTTCATTTCATAATAAAGGTCGTTACCTTCACGAGTTCTTTCACCAACTCCAGTAAATACTGAAATACCACCATGTTCATCAGCAATATTATGAATTAACTCTTGAATTAAAACAGTCTTACCAACTCCGGCACCACCGAATAATCCAATCTTACCACCCCTAAGATATGGAGCTAATAAGTCAATAACTTTAATACCAGTTTCCAAAACTTCTTTGGTATTACTTAGTTCTTCATACTTTGGAGCTTCACGATGAATACTATCACGACGGAAATCCTTATCAAATTCTTCTCCACCGTCAATTGCTTCACCCAGTACATTAAACACACGTCCTAAGGTCTCTTTACCTACCGGTACAGAAATTGGAGCGCCTGTATCTATTACTTTCATTCCTCTTTGAAGACCATCTGTAGAACCCATTGAAATAGTTCTTAAAACACCATCACCAAGTTCTAGGGCAACTTCAAGAGTAACGGTTGTATCGTCATTTTTTGAAACAACAAGAGCATTATTTATATCTGGAAGTTGACTGTCAAGAGAAAACTCAACATCAACAACAGGACCAATGACTTGAACAACTTTTCCTTCTTGCATTACGTTACTCCTTTCTCTTATTCAAGTGCAGCAGCCCCACCAACAATTTCAGTGATTTCGGTGGTGATTTGAGCTTGTCTTGCACGATTAAATTTGGTTGTTAATGTGGAAATTAAATTATTAGCATTATCAGTAGAACTCTTCATAGCTGTCATTGACGCAGCATGTTCTGCTGTTTTAGCATCCAGCATGGCACCAAATACCAAACTATCAACAAATTGTGGAAGTATTGATTGTAATACCTCTTCTGGTGAAGGGTCAGCGATATACTCTTCTGAAACCTTATTATCATTCTTAGCAGGAGCTGTAATTGGCAACAATTGATCAGAAACAAAGTCTGAAGTCAAAGAATTAACATGATGATTGTGACAAATAAACAATTCATCATAAACTCCAGAAATATAAAGCTGAATTAATGTATTAACAATTGGTTTAACATCATCAATACTAGGAATATCTTTAATTCCACGATATTCATAAGCAACATTATATCCACGATTTTTAAAAAACTCAGCACCTGTAGCACCAATAGCAATAATAACAAATTCATCTTTATTATCATTATGTTTCTCTTTAAAAATAGACATCACTGCTTTTAAAATATTACTGTTATATCCACCAACTAATCCTCGATCACTGGTAATAACCATATATGCGGATTTTTTTACTGGTCTTTTAACCAATAAATTATTCAATGATAAAAGATTAGCTGAATTTGTCGATGTACTTGCAGAGCCAACACTTTCTAATAATTTACTGGAGGCTAAATGACTTACAACACTTTTCAATTTATTAGAATACATTTGATAATTTATTGATTGCTTTTCAATCTTCATCAATTTAGAACCTGAAACCATCTGCATAGCATTAGTGATTTGTCCGGTCTTTTTTGTAGAAGCAATTCTACGCTTAATATCAATTAAAGATTCTGCCATCTTGCCACCTCCGATCTATTATTTTTTAGTTTGCCCTGCAACATAACCATCCGTAAATGATTTAATTGCAGAATCAAGTTTTTCAGTATCTGGCAACTTACCAGTTTCTTTGATTTCTTTTAATAAATCTGCATTATTACTATCTAAATAATCAAATAGTTTTGTTTCATAATCTAAGATATTATCTACTTCAACCTCATCTAAGAAGCTGTGACCTAGTGCATATAAAATCATAACTTGCTTTTCAACTGGAATTGGAGAATGAACAGGCTGTTTCAATACTTCAACAGTTCTACGACCACGATTTAGTTTTGCTTGTGTAGCAGAATCTAGATCAGATCCAAACTGTGAAAATGACTCTAATTCACGATATGAAGCAAGATCCAAACGCAAAGTACCAGCTACTTTTTTCATAGCTTTAATTTGAGCATCTCCACCAACACGTGAAACCGAAGCACCAGCATCAATAGCAGGTCTTGTTCCTGAATAGAATAAATCACTTTCCAAGAAAATTTGACCGTCAGTAATGGAAATAACATTCGTAGGAATATAAGCAGAAATATCACCAGCTTGAGTCTCTATGATTGGCAAAGCTGTCATTGACCCACCACCTAGATCATCACTTAATTTAGCTGCTCTTTCTAATAAACGTGAATGTAGATAGAAAATATCACCAGGATAAGCTTCGCGACCAGGCGGTCTACGAAGAAGTAATGAGAGTTCACGATAACCAGTAGCTTGCTTGCTTAAATCATCATAAATGATTAAAACATGTTTTCCACGATACATGAAATCTTCACCCATTGCAGCACCAGCATAAGGAGCAATATACAATAGAGGGGCTGGAGAAGATGGTCCAGCTTCTACAACAATTGTATAATCCATTGCGCCATATTTTCTAAGTACTTCTACTTGATTCCTAACTGTTGTATCTTTTTGACCAATAGCAACATAAACACAAATCATGTCTTGATCTTTTTGATTTAAAATAGTATCGATAGCAACTGATGTCTTACCAGTTTTTCTATCTCCGATAATTAATTCACGTTGACCTCTACCAATCGGTACAAGTGAGTCAATAGCTTTCAATCCTGTTTGTAAAGGCTCAGAAACTGACTTTCTTTGCATAACACCAGGAGCTGGTGATTCGATAGGTCTTGTTTTTGTTGTTTTAATATCACCTTTACCATCAATTGGTTGTCCCAATGGATTAACGACACGACCAATAAGTTCATCACCTACAGGCACTTCCATAATTCGACCAGTTCTTTTAACTGTATCTCCTTCACGAATGTCATCGTATTTACCAAGAATAATGATACCAACATCATCAGATTCAAGGTTTAATGCCATACCATATGATCCATTAGAAAACTCTAAAAGTTCATTTGCCATAGCATTCTCTAATCCATGAGCACGAGCTATTCCGTCACCAACATAAGTAACAGTACCCACTTCTTCAACTGAGAGGTCTTCATGATATTTATTAAGCTGTTCTTTAATAAGAGAACTAATCTCTTCAGCTTTTATACTCATTTAATTCACCTCAATACTTTACTTTTCTAGTAACAATCTTTTTACATCAGCAAGTTTACGCTGAATACTTCCATCAATTATCTGATCACCTACACGAACAACGGCTCCACCCATAATTGAATCATCGATCTTATTTTCAATTCTAACTTCTTTTGCGTTAAATCGTTTTTGTAAAGATTTTTTAAAAGCTTCTAATTGACTATCTTTTAAATCATAAGTCGTTATTACAGTTGCTTCAATTATTCCCATTTTTTCATCATGTAGTTTGATGAAATCATCAATAATTATTGGCAATGTATCCAAACGATTATAGTCAGACAATAAGCTCAAGAAATCTTGCATTATGCTACTAAGTTGACTCTTCAATGTATCTAATAAGCCAATTCTTTCAGACAATGAAATACTATTTTTTGATAGTGCTTTTACCAAATTTGTATTTTCTTTAAAAACAATATCTAACGCTTCAATTTCAGAAATAATTGTTTCAAGTTCATCATTTTCTTCAGCAACTTCGTAAAGTGCCTTAGTATACTTAAATGCTACTTGGGATCTACTTTGTTTCATCAGCACTCAACTCCTTAATATATGAGTCTACTAAGGATTCTTGGTCAGATACTGACAATTCTTTTTTAATTAGTTTAGAAGCAATTAATACCGAAATATCTGTTACATCATTACGAACATCATTCATTGCATCAGCTTTAGCTTTTTTAGCTTCTTCTTCAGCTTTTTGTCTAACAGCTTCTGCACTTAAATGTGCTTCATTGATGATAGCCTTTTTCTGGTTTTCACCGTTTTCTTTGGCAGTCGCAACAATTTTAACGGCTTCTGAACGAGAATCTTTTAATGCATTCTCTCTTTCAATAGCAAGCTTTTCGGCTTTTTGACGCTCATTATCAGCATATTCCAAATCACCAGTAATTTTAGCTGAACGCTCGTCCATCATTTTCATAACTGGACCCCACGCATAATGCTTAACCAAAACAACTAATATGATGAAAGAAATTATATAAAATAGAAAGTCACCAAGTGTAGAAGTTTCTGCACCAAGTACTAGATATTCTGCCATTTTTTAGTCACTTCCCTTCCCTTAATAATTTTATTCTTCTTAATTAAGAGAAAAGAATAACAAATGAAATAGCAATAGCTAAGATAGGAACAGCTTCAATCAAACCAACACCAATAAACATTGTACTTCTTAAGTCTTTTGATACTTCTGGTTGACGAGCCATACCTTCAAGTGTTTTTGAAATAACATGTCCGTTACCATATGATGCCGCTAAAGCTGCGAGTCCAGCTGCAATTCCTGCTGCAAGTTCTTTCATTTCTAAGTTCCTCCAAAAAATTATTCTTCTTCCATTTTACGTGATATATACACCATTGATAATGTTGTAAATACGTAAGCTTGGATTGATCCAATAAATACTGAGAATCCTTGCCAAATCATAGCAACTGGCATAATTCCAACAAATGTAACTAAGCCAAAACTATGAGCAAGTCCTCCTATTAAATTAAGTAGTACCTCTCCGGCAAAAATATTACCGTACAAACGTAATGACAAAGTCAAAAAGTTTGTTAGTTCCTCAATCAAATTGATTGGTAATAAGAACCCTACAGGTCTAACATAATCTTTTAAATATCCACCAAAACCCATTTTTTTAACACCGTAATAATGGCTTAAAAGTAGCGTTATCAATGCTAATGCCATAGTTACAATTGGGCTAGTTGTAGGAGATTTTATGATTGGTTGACCATGAATCGTAATCTGCAAAAACAAACCTATTTGGTTTGACATGAAGATAAATAAAAATATTACAAATGCGTAAAGATAAAAAGGACGACCTTCATCTCCGGGCATTGCTGATTTAACAATTCCATTTGTAAAATCCATTATCCACTCTAAAAAGTTTTGAGCTTTGCCTGGCTTCATCTCTACTTTTCTTGATAAAGCAAAAACAAAAATAAAAACCAATATAGCTGCTAACAATCCAGATAGACAGTTGGTAACATTAAATCTAATGCCCAAAAATTCTATAATGGGATAATTTTCATTCAAAGCCTAACCTCCCTTCAATATTTATAATATGGATTAATACTTATCCATAATAAACAAAATAATAGCACCAAAACTAACAAAATTCAAAAAGCTTTTTAAAATAAGAAAGCGCTTTACAAGTATTGATTATTACCTTTATTCATAAAACACTTTTATTTTTTTTATTTTGTGCCAAATAGTCGATCGCCCGCATCACCCAATCCAGGGAAAATATACCCGTTATCGGTTAACTTTTCATCCAATGAAGCCGCGAAAATATCAACATCTGGATGAGCATCTTGCACAGCTTTTACTCCTTCAGGAGCAGCGACTAATACTATTAAGCGCATATTTTTAGCTCCACGTTTTTTTAGAGCTTCAATAGCCATATTTGCAGAACCACCGGTTGCTAACATTGGGTCTACAATAAAGAGATCGCGTTGGTCAATGTCACTTGGTAGCTTAACAAAATATTCATGTGGTTTTAAAGTTACTTCATCACGATACATTCCAACATGTCCAACTTTAGCAGCGGGGATTAGTTGAAGTACTCCATCAACCATTCCTAATCCAGCTCTTAATATTGGAATTACAGCTAATTTTTTACCTGCTAATTGTTTTTGAACTGATTTTCCCATTGGAGTTTGTACTTCAACATCTTCTAGAGGTAGATCTCTTGTAATTTCATACACCATTAAACCAGCGATTTCATTTGCAATCTCTCGAAAATCTTTTGTTCCAGCATTTTGGTCACGAATCATTGTTAGCTTGTGTTGAATCAGTGGATGATCGATAACAGTAAATTTAGACATTATTATTCTCCCTTTTTGTAATGTATTTGTCCTGCAGATTTGTTCAATCTATTCATATAAGCGGTGGCAACTCCATTTCCAGAATACCCTTGTGCAAGAATAAATTTCACTGCTTCCATATTATCAAAATATCTTAATCCCGCAAACAATTCTTTTAAAGAAGTTTGGATATTTTTACCTAATGAAAACTTAAACTTTTTATCTATTTCAAATTTTGACAATATCTCATCAGTAGCTAGAATCCCTACTTCTCCAAACTTAGCCTTTTCTTCATACGCTGTTTTAAAATCATCAGGATTATCAATAATTATTACCTGTGCATTTGGGGCATAGTGCTTATACTTCATACCGGGTGCCTTGGGTACTTCGGTATCAGAGACCTTATGTTGATCACTGATAACATCCCTTAATACATTATTTAGTTGTTCATAAGTAATAAATCCGGGACGCAATATAGTAGGCGTTTTAACCGATAAATCAATAACAGTTGACTCAACTCCAATTTTACTAGGACCATCATTAATAACTCCGGCAATTTTGTCATTTAAATCATGTAAGACATGTTCAGGAAGAGTTGGACTTGGCTTACCAGAAGTATTAGCTGAAGGACCAACTAATGGCTTATTAAGCTTAGAAATAACTTCTAAAGTGCTCTTATTATCTGGCATTCTAAATGCAGCCGTGGTCAACCCACCAGTTACATTAGACGACAAAGAATTAGGCTTTATCGGTAATATAATTGTCAATGGACCTGGCCAAAATTTATCCATTAATTTTTCTGCAATCTTTTTATATTTTTCATCAGCATATTTCCAAACCATATCAGGACTACTAACATGAGAGATTAATGGATTATCACTTGGACGTCCTTTTGCTTTATATACTTTTTTTACAGCATCAACATTTGTAGCATCTGCACCAAGGCCGTAAACCGTTTCAGTTGGAAATGCTACTAATTGCCCTTTAGCTAAAAATTCAACAGCTAAATTCAAATTATCTTTAGATATTAATTCTGTTTTCATTTTTATCAATTCTTCTTTCGATATATTTTTAAATAACGCCAATTTCCAGATATATCCTTAAAAAATTCAACTTCAAAATTAGGTAACTGTTTTTTTATCATTTCATGTATCTTATCTTTTTGTCTATATCCAAACTCTAGATACATTATTCCATTTTGTGTTAAATAGTCTTTACATTTATCAAAAATTCTTCTATAAACTTTTAGTCCATCTTCTTCGGCAAATAGAGCAATACCAGGTTCATATTTTTTCACGCTATCATCCATTACATCTAGTTCATTTTTAGAAATATATGGTGGATTTGAAATTATAATATCAAACCTGCTATTAATATTTGAAAATAAATCACTTTCAATAAAGTTAACATCTACATTAAACTTCTCTGAATTTCTTTTTGCTATCTGCAATGCCTTTTTTGATATATCTGAACCGGTTATTTTTATATCCGGCTTTTCTAATTTTAAAGTAACTGAAATATCACCAGTACCTGTTCCTATGTCTAATATAGATAAATTATTGGTTTTATTTATATCATCTAATATTTTTTTCACTAATTCTTCTGTTTCTTGTCTTGGAATTAATGTATCTGGACTAACAATAAATTCACGTCCATAAAACCAGGCTTTTTTTAGTATATATTGCGGTGGTTCATTATTTTTTGCCCTATCAATTAGCTCAAAGAAATTATTAAATTCTTTTTCAGACATTTCATCATTTTTATGTAAGGAATACTTACTCGAAGTCCAACCCAGCATTTCTTCCATAAGATACGTTGCAACATCTTCATTAACATTATGTTCCTTGAGTATTAAAAAAGCCCTCTCAAGGGCATTAGAATAACTGCGCTTCTCCATTTTGAATTTGCCCCAGCTTATTTGTTTGGTCCCATAAAATTAATGCATCAATTACTTCACCGATTTCACCAGCCATAATTCTATCCAATTTATTAAGTGATAGACCTATTCTATGATCTGTCACACGATTTTGTGGATAATTATAAGTTCTAATTCTTTCAGAACGATCTCCAGTTCCAACTGCTGACTTTCTATTTTCATCATATTCGCTTTGATTTTGCGATTCGTAGTAATCATAAATTCTAGAACGAAGAATTTGCATAGCTTTTTCTCTATTTTGTTGTTGAGATCTTTGGTCTTGCATAGCGACTACAATACCAGTTGGTAAATGAGTCATACGAACAGCTGATGAAGTTTTATTAATATGTTGACCACCTGCTCCTGAAGAACGATAAACATCCACACGAATATCTTTAGGATCAATGTCCAATTCAACCTCATCGTATTCAGGCATTACAGCAACAGTAGCTGTAGAAGTGTGAACCCTTCCTTGTGACTCTGTTTGAGGTATTCTTTGAACACGATGAGCACCGTTTTCATATTTAAGTTTGGAATATACACTATTTCCTGTAATCATCACAGAAACTTCTTTATATCCACCTACTTCAGTAGTAGTTTGATCAATAATTTCTATTTTCCAACCTTGTTTTTCTGCATAACGTTCATACATATTTAACAAATCACCTGCAAATAAACTTGATTCGTCACCACCTGCAGCTCCGCGAATTTCCATAATTATATTTTTGTCATCATTTGGATCTTTAGGAAGCATTAATATTTTAATTTTTTCTTCTACTTCTTCTAAAGACTTTTTATCACTAGCTAATTCTTCTTTAATCATTTCTTCCATTTCTGAATCGTTTGTTTCTCTTAGTAATTCATCATTATCAGAAATATTTTGTTTTAATTTTTTATATTCTTTATATTTTGCAACAATCTCTCTCATGTCAGCTTCTTCTTTAGAAAGCTCCATGTACCGTTTTGTGTCATTAATAACTTCAGGATCACTCATTAATTCTTGTAATTCATTATAGCGATCAATCAAGCCATCTAATTGGTCAAAAATTTTATCCAACTTAATTCTCCTTAAATATTTTCTGGTGGGTTAAAATAATGTTTTCTGCATACTGGATAATACATGTCATTACCACCTATGGCAATTTGATCTCCATTAAAAACAGCTTTACCATCAACTACACGCATATTCATGATAGCTTTTTTTGTACAAAACCAGCATATTGTTTTCATTTCTTCTAGTTTATCAGCTAGTAACAATAAATACTTAGTTCCTTCAAATAATTCATTTTGGAAATCATTTTTTAATCCGAATGCCATAACTGGAATATTTAATTCATCAACAATTTTAGTCAACTGAATAATTTGTTTCTTATTCAAAAATTGTGCTTCATCAACTAAAATACAAGCAACTTTACTGTATTCCCTGTTTTCAACAGATCTAAAAATATCAGTATCTGAATCTATCACTTCTGCTCTACGTTTCAAGCCTATACGACTTGAAATATAACCGACTTCATCACGATTATCAAGCACACTTGTCATTAAGATAACAGACTTACCTTGTTCTTCATAGTTATGTGCAACCTTTAAAATTTCAATAGATTTTCCACTATTCATTGCACCATATTTAAAAAATAATTGAGCCATTATTTTCACTCCTTAAAAATTCACTTCTTATTATACCTAAAATTAAAAATTAAATATAATAAAACTTTATTTAATTGATTTTTTTTATGTGCTAATATCTTTTTAAGATGCTTTTTAGGAGAAAACTATGAGAATTAAAACAGATATAGCAAAATTAGTTGGAAAATCTTCTTACTTTATTTTAAATAAAATTGGAGGAGGTAGTTCATATCCAGGACAAATTGCTTATAAAATTGATCCTGATATTTTAAAAGACTTAGGAAAAAATTATGAGTTAATAATAGTTACAGGTACAAACGGTAAAACATTAACTACTGCTTTATCAAATAAAATATTACATCAAAAATTTTCAAATGTTCTAACAAATCCTGCAGGTTCAAATATGATTCAAGGTGTTGTTACTTCTTTTTTAACTCATAAAAAGAAAAAAAATGAAAAGCCACTTGCTCTTTTAGAAGTAGATGAAGCAAATGTTGAAACAATTTGTAAATATATTAAGCCTAAGTTTTTTATTCTAACTAATATTTTTCGTGATCAAATGGATAGATATGGTGAAATCTATACAACATATCAAAAAATCATTAACGGAATTAAACTTGCTCCAGATGCAACAGTGATAGCCAATGGTGATGCGTCCATTTTCAGTTCTGTCAAACTTCCAAATAAATTTGTATACTATGGATTCTCAGACCTTGGTCATGAAAAAGATGACTTTAAAGCCCCAGCAAATACCGATGGAGTTTTATGTCCAGTCTGTGAAAAGATTATTCACTATCATTATATTTCTTATGCGAACTTAGGAAGTTATTTCTGTCCAAATTGTGGTTTTAAAAGACCTGAATTAAATTACCAAGTTACTGACGTTATTGATTTAAAGCCAAATAAATCTTCCTTTAATATTGACGATTTTAATTATTCAATAAGTATCGGTGGATTATATAATATCTATAATGCTCTTGCAGCTTATGCTCTTGGACGACAATTAGGTATTTCAAAAGAACAAATATATAAAGCTTTTGACTATGATGAACAAGTATTTGGCCGTCAAGAATCTGTAAAGGTTGATAATCACAATTTAAATATAATTTTAGTAAAAAATCCTGTCGGATTAAATCAAGTTTTTGACACCATTAAAACAGATGATGAGCCTTTCTCATTAGCCTTTTTATTAAACGCAAACTACGCTGACGGAATCGATACAAGCTGGATTTGGGATGCTGATTTTGAAGATTTACCTTATGAAAAAATTCCGCAAATAATAACTGCTGGTGAAAGAAAAAAAGATATCACCTTTAGATTTAAAATCTCTGGTATTGATGAATCTAAATTAATTCAAAAAGATCAAATTGATGACTTCATAAATGAAATTAAAAATATTAAAACTAATAAAGTATATGTTCTTGCGACATATACAGCGATGTTACAATTACGAAAAAAACTACAAGATCAAAATTATATAAAACAAAAAAAGATTTCTATTAATTAGAAATCTTTTTTTGTTCAGATAAAGCCTGAATATCATCATTTTTGTTGGAATTATAATCTCCTCCAGAAATATGAGTTAATTTTTCTAAAGTTGTTATTTTTTTGTCATGCATTTCTGTTGCAAATTTAACTCCGATATATCTAATATGCCACTCTTCACCAATATACCCAGTTGATTTAGTTTCTCCTCTTGGAAATCTTATTATAAAACCATATTTGTAAGCGTTATTTTGTAGCCAGCTATACATATTATCATCAGTTGGCAATTGTCCATTTGTTCCTAAAAGGTCAAAAGCCAAGCTAGTTTGATGGTCTGAATAACCAGGGCGAGCAGAAAAAGTATCGGCTTGTTGCTGTCCACTTTCTTGAACATAATTATCATATAACGATTTTTGATACTCATAAGAGCGATATCCCGAGACATTATCTGATATAGGGAAACCTTTTTGTCGCATAGCAGTAATCATTTTTTTCTTTGCCTCATTTACTTCTGGCTTTAAACCTGTGCCATTTGAATTATTTCCAGAAACATCTCCATGATAGGGATTATAGTCAGATGGTAGTGGGTGCTTTTTATTAACTACCAATAATAAAGGCGAATTCAATTCATTTTTCTTTGAACTATTTTTAATTTTTCGTTTCTTAACCTCTTGCCTAGGTGCATTAACTTTACTTGAAGTATTATCTTTTTTTATCAAGAAAAAACACCTAACAGTGAAATCATTATTAAAATTGTTATACCTGTTATATATTTATAATTTTTCATAAATTTTCTCTTAATTATGTGTTTACACTATAATCTCGATGTATCAAAAATAATTTATTGTCTTTGCTCGGATTTACCCTGTTTGTCAAAACTATAATTGCTGTCTGTTTAACTTTATCTATTGTGATAAAAGTTCCAGTAAATCCAGTATGATAAATAACACAATGATTGTCAATTGGATCAAGTCTTAAGTCCCAACCTAATGATCTTCCCGGATCAAAACTTGTCCAATTTTTAAATAAAGAATCAATCGTCTGATCATTATTTTTCAATATATATTGAGAAAATTTAACTAGATCATTCAAATTACTAAATAAACCTGCAGAGCCACAGTGAACTCCTAAAATTTGTGCCTTAGGATCATGTACAATGCCCTGCAAATTATTCTCAGTAGGAATGCAAAGTGATTTTTGGGGATTAAATGTCATATTCTCAAAGTCTAAAGGATTAATGACTTCTTGCATTATTACTTCTTGAACAGGTTTGTTATAAATTTTTTCAATAATAAAACCTAAAAAAATCATGCCTGTATCTGTATATCTGATAATCTTGTTAAATTCATCAGTAACAGGTAATTTAAGTAATTCTTTTTTTAAATCAGAAGGATTCAAGCTGTTTCTATTTTTAATAAATCCACGAATTCCTGAAGTATGAGTTAATAAATGATATATTTTCACTCTACTATCAGAAAATTCCGGCAAATATTTGTTAATAGAATCATATAAGTTGATTTTTTTATTTCTAATTAGCTTTAATAGCAACATTGTTGTCCCAATAACTTTAGTCAAAGAAGCAACATCATAAAGATTTTTTGAGGAGACTTTTTTTGAGCTTTCCCAAGACAGATCACCACGATATTCAGTAAAAACCGTATTATTATCAATAACAGCAAAAGATACATTAGATACAATTTTTTTATTATACAAATCTCTAATCTGTGATTTAGTTTGTAAAAATTTATCCATTAATGATATACCTCTATGTTAAAATTCTGTATAAGGAAACAGGTGATTATAGTGAAGACATTAAAAAACATTTTTATATTTATTGGACTGTACTTAATTCAGCAAGTGCCTCTAATTTTAATGGAACAAAAACCATCTAAAACTCAAGGTACAATAATATTTCTATCAATGATTATTGTAACCGTTATTATGCTTTATTTTTATAATAAAATAAATAAACTTTATAGAGCACAAATAACAAAGAATACAATCATTAT
Organism: Daquilactobacillus linshuiensis; assembly: GCF_052828685.1. Lineage (NCBI taxonomy): Bacteria > Bacillati > Bacillota > Bacilli > Lactobacillales > Lactobacillaceae > Daquilactobacillus > Daquilactobacillus linshuiensis. The sequence goes on from NZ_CM128255.1 coordinate 938,100, forward strand.
AATTTTCATTGGAATAATAATGACAATATTAATTAATATTGTCAGCATACCATTCATGAAAAATACCGGAAATGCAAACGTTGACGCTTTGCAAAAAATTATTTCAACATATCCTGAATTAATGGTTATATATTCTTTTATAGTTGGACCAATACTTGAAGAGTTACTATTTAGAGGCTTTTTTATTAATCTATTTTTTCCTGATTCCAAATATTTTGGTCTAGTAACATCAAGTATCTTATTTGGAATTGTTCATGTTTCAAATGACTCCATATACCTTACATCAAAAATTTTATTAGGGTTAGTCTTAGGAGCCGTCTATTTAAAAACAAAAAATATTAAAGCTAATATTTTTATTCACATGATAAATAATATTTCATCCATATACTATTAAAAAAATATACCTGTCGGTATATTTTTTTAAAACCAAATTGAAATTTCTCTTTCAGCTGATTCATGACTATCAGAGCTATGAATTACATTTCTAGTAATACCATCCTCCCAAATTCTGCCAAGGTCCCCTCGAATTGTTCCAGGACTAGCTTCATTTGGCATCGTTGCACCCGTCATAGTTCGTATTGTTTTAATAACGTCTGTACCATTAACAACTATTGCAATAATTGGTCCTTCTTTCATATATGAGACCATTTGTGGAAAGTAAGACTTGTTTATTTTATCTTTATAATGCAATCGTAATTTATCATCAGTAGCCATCATCATTTTCATTTTTTCTATCAAAAATCCCTTATTCTCAATACGAGAAATAATATTTCCGATAAAACCACGATTAACACCGTCAGGCTTAACTAAAATTAAAGTTCTTTCACTCATTTTTGTCGCTCTCCAGTTATATTTTTAATAATAATTTAATTATATCATTTCCTCAAATTAATTAGTGAAAATTTGATATAATAAAAAAGAGGTCCTAATTATGAATATACAAATTGAACTTATAAATTTTTTGAATAAGCAAAAAAATAATTTGGTTTTCGAACCAAAAGTTTACAGTAATCAACTAACAGTTGCCTTTGCTAATCAACTAATACCAGACAACCTACAATCCATATTTCCAAAAATGAGGTTACATGTTGAACGAATAGACGATAATATACTACCAAAAATAAAATCTGATCTTAATATTTTTACTGATAAGTTGAATAAAGAAGAAAAGAATTTCCAAAATGTTTGGTTAACTACATCAAATATTTCAGATAGAAAACTAGCTTTAGTAGAGATTTCTTTTGAATAATATTTTTGTAAAACTATTTGAATTTACATTACTTTCTTTGTTATTGGACATAATGTATCACATAACAAAATTAAAGTTTCTTATATTTTGTTTATTGATCAGTATCTGTTACTGCATACTTTTACTTATTCTTTCAATATTATTTTTTATACATAAAAAGTAATATTTATATTGACTTGTCCTATTAAAATTTGTAAAATTATTTATGTATTTTGCCCGTTGGTCAAATGGTTTAAGACGCTACCCTCTCAAGGTAGAGTTACGGGTTCGATTCCCGTACGGGTGATATCTAAAACATTAAAAAACACAGCTCCAAGCGTAAAACGTTGTTTTTACGTTTTTTTATTTATTTTAGAGCATCTAACTTTTACATTAACTGAGTACAAAAGAATTAAAAAACGTTTCATGTAATATTAAATTAAAAAAATTTTGACTATTTATTATGTTGATAATTATATTTAACCATTAAAAATATTGTATTGATACAAATGGTAATTCATCACAAATAGTAAATTAAACTAAAATCAATATCTGCCAATTTAAAATATAGATAAAAAAGATCCTATGAAGATAACTTAAAGTTAAAAAGACACGTAAAATAAATTACGTGTCTTTTGTTATATTTACTAGTTTAATCCATATCTAAGAATGCACCAGATTCCTTCATAGCTTCTAAGAATACAGGTACAGTTTCTTTTCTAGCCCAATCACGCTGTAACTCACAAGCTAATTGAACCAATGATAATGGTTGTCCTCCAGCTTGTTCTACCCTTCTTAATGCACTTTCATGTGCTTCTACTGAAGTTCCACCTACTACGTCTACCAATGGGTATACCTCATAATCTTCCTTTAATGCATCTAATGCAGGGAAAGTTAAACATGCTTCTGTCCAAAGTCCAGCAATGATTAGTTTCTTTCTTCCTGTTGCTTTTACAGCTTCTTTAAATTCAACATCTTCCCAAGAATTAATTGTTGTTCTATCGTAAGATTTAACATCTGGAATTAAATTTCTTATTCCAGGAATTGTATCTTGATTTTGTCCACTTGCTACATTTACTGTTGATAAAACTATTGGAACTTTAAAGTCTCGTAATAATTTAGTAGCAGTTTTAATTCTACTAATCAATTTTGAACGATCCATTGAATTTATAGAATTAATTTGAGTTGGTTGGTAGTCAATCAACAAAAAAGCACTATTTTCTGGCGTGATCAAATGATCCGTAACAGGATCTCTACGTGGTTCAGATGTCATAACAAATTCCTCCAAATAAATATATTTAATTACAATTGCATAATAAACTTTTATCAATTATTTGCAACTATTTAAATCTATGAGTATATTAATTTTTATTTATAAAATAGCTTAACTATTATACTAAAATTTTTTTAGCACGCAATAAAAATAATTTATATAACATCTAGCTACAAACTAGGTACAAAACAGTGGTACAACTTGAAACAACCGAGGTTATAAATAACGAAAATAAAAAGACCTATAAACGTTAATTTATAGGTTTTTTATAATAAAGTGGTACAAACCTAAAGCATCCTAAAAATCTCATTACGGAGAATAAGGGATTCGAACCCTTGATACGATGTAAATCGTATACACGGTTTCCAACCGTGCTCCTTCAGCCTCTCGGACAATTCTCCAAGTATATTATATTATTTAAAATATATGAATATACAAAAAAACTCCGGTTGTCAGACTCGAACTGACGACAACCTGATTAACAGTCAGGTGCTCTACCAACTGAGCTAAACCGGAATTTAAAGCGTGGCGACTTCCTATCCTCGCAGGCAGTTTCCCACCAACTACTATCGGCGTTAAGAAGCTTAACTTCTGTGTTCGACATGGGAACAGGTGTATCCTTCTTGCCATCATCACCACACTTAGTACTTTCGTACCTTCAAAACTAAATACTAACTACTCTTTCCTACTTACTACGGCTCGGTTAAGCCCTCGACCTATTAGTACTGATCCGCTCCATACATCACTGTACTTCCACGCTCAGCCTATCAACCTCATCATCTATAAGGGGTCTTACTTCCTTAACGGAATGGGAAATCTCATCTCGAGGGAGGCTTCACACTTAGATGCTTTCAGCGTTTATCCCTTCCATACATAGCTACCCAGCGATGCCCTTGGCAGAACAACTGGTACACCAGAGGTATGTCCATTCCGGTCCTCTCGTACTAGGAACAGCTCCTCTCAAATTTCCTACGCCCGCGACGGATAGGGACCGAACTGTCTCACGACGTTCTGAACCCAGCTCGCGTACCGCTTTAATGGGCGAACAGCCCAACCCTTGGGACCGACTACAGCCCCAGGATGCGATGAGCCGACATCGAGGTGCCAAACCTCCCCGTCGATGTGAACTCTTGGGGGAGATAAGCCTGTTATCCCCAGGGTAGCTTTTATCCGTTGAGCGATGGCCCTTCCATGCGGAACCACCGGATCACTAAGTCCTACTTTCGTACCTGCTCGACTTGTAAGTCTCACAGTCAAGCTCCCTTATACCTTTACACTCTGCGAATGATTTCCAACCATTCTGAGGGAACCTTTGAGCGCCTCCGTTACTGTTTAGGAGGCGACCGCCCCAGTCAAACTGCCCACCTGACACTGTCTCCCGCCGTGATTGCCGGCGAGGGTTAGAGCCTTCATATAACAAGGGTAGTATCCCACCAATGCCTCCTTCGAAACTAGCGTTCCGAGCTCTACGGCTCCTACCTATCCTGTACATGTTACACAAAAACTCAATATCAAGCTACAGTAAAGCTCCATGGGGTCTTTCCGTCCTGTCGCGGGTAATCCGCATCTTCACGGATATTATAATTTCACCGAGTCTCTCGTTGAGACAGTGCCCAAATCATTACGCCTTTCGTGCGGGTCGGAACTTACCCGACAAGGAATTTCGCTACCTTAGGACCGTTATAGTTACGGCCGCCGTTTACTGGGGCTTCAATTCTGGGCTTCGCCGAAGCTAACTCATCCTCTTAACCTTCCAGCACCGGGCAGGCGTCAGCCCCTATACGTCATCTTACGATTTTGCAGAGACCTGTGTTTTTGATAAACAGTTGTTTGGGCCTATTCACTGCGGCTGACCTTGCGATCAGCACCCCTTCTCCCGAAGTTACGGGGTCATTTTGCCGAGTTCCTTAACGAGAGTTCTCTCGCTCACCTTAGGATACTCTCCTCGACTACCTGTGTCGGTTTGCGGTACGGGTAGTATATATCTAACTAGAAGCTTTTCTTGGCAGTGTGAGTTACTGTGCTTCGCTACTATAATTTCGCTCCTCATCACAACTTGTCCTTATAGTTACAAGCATTTAACTCATAACAAAACTTGTTGCTTGAACATGCTTTTCCAGCTGCATGCACACATCATCCTCCTGCGTCCCTCCATCGGTCAAACAATATATACTAGTACAGGAATATCAACCTGTTATCCATCGATTACGCCTCTCGGCCTCATCTTAGGTCCCGACTAACCCTGGGCGGACGAGCCTTCCCCAGGAAACCTTAGTCATACGGTGGACCAGATTCTCACTGGTCTTTCGCTACTCATACCGGCATTCTCACTTCTATGAAGTCCACTGCTCCTCACGGTACAGCTTCTTCCCTCATACAACGCTCTCCTACCACGTATCTTACGATACATCCACAGTTTCGGTACTATACTTAGCCCCGGTACATTTTCGGCGCAGGGTCACTCGACTAGTGAGCTGTTACGCACTCTTTAAATGAATTGCTGCTTCTAAGCCAACATCCTAGTTGTCTAAGCAACCCCACATCCTTTTCCACTTAGTATAGATTTTGGGACCTTAACTGGTGATCTGGGCTGTTTCCCTTTCGACTACGGATCTTATCACTCATAGTCTGACTCCCGAGTATAAATCAATGGCATTCGGAGTTTATCTGAATTCAGTAATCCTTGACGGACCCCTAGTCCAAACAGTGCTCTACCTCCATGATCCTTACCTCGAGGCTAACCCTAAAGCTATTTCGGAGAGAACCAGCTATCTCCAAGTTCGTTTGGAATTTCACCGCTACCCACACCTCATCCCCGCATTTTTCAACATACGTGGGTTCGGTCCTCCAGTGAGTGTTACCTCACCTTCAACCTGGACATGGGTAGGTCACTTGGTTTCGGGTCTACGTCTACATACTATGTCGCCCATTTCAGACTCGCTTTCGCTTCGGCTCCGTATCTTCTACTTAACCTTGCATGTAAACGTAACTCGCCGGTTCATTCTACAAAAGGCACGCCATCACTCATTAACGAGCTCTGACTATTTGTAGGCACATGGTTTCAGGATCTATTTCACTCCCCTCCCGGGGTGCTTTTCACCTTTCCCTCACGGTACTGGTTCACTATCGGTCACTAGGGAGTATTTAGCCTTGGGAGATGGTCCTCCCGGATTCCGACGGAATTTCGCGTGTTCCGCCGTACTCAGGATACTGATTGGAGTGGCTTTGATTTCGTTTACAGGACTGTCACCTTCTTTGGTTGATCTTCCCAAATCATTCAACTATCTCTGCCTTTTGTTCTCACTACATCAGTCCTACAACCCCAGAAAGCAAGCTCTCTGGTTTGGGCTCTTCCCGTTTCGCTCGCCGCTACTCAGGGAATCGATTTTTCTTTCTCTTCCTGCAACTACTTAGATGTTTCAGTTCATTGCGTCTTCCTCACATAAGCTATGTATTCACTTACATGTAATTGTCGATAAAAACAATTGGGTTCCCCCATTCGGAAATCTCCGGATCAAAGCTTACGTACAGCTCCCCGAAGCATATCGGTGTTAGTTCCGTCCTTCATCGGCTCCTAGTGCCTAGGCATCCACCATGCGCCCTTTATAACTTAACCTATTAAATTACTTTTCTTGGCTAATTTCTTAGCCGCGCAGTTTTCGGTGTTTCTTTTCGTTAGTATTCAGTTTTCAAGGTACGAAGTTCGACAATCAACGATTGTCTATGGAGGATAACGGGATCGAACCGATGACCTCCTGCGTGCAAGGCAGGCGCTCTCCCAGCTGAGCTAATCCCCCATGGATCTTTTTATTCTGAGATTTCTATTCTTTTCATGGGCCTAAATGGACTTGAACCATCGACCTCACGCTTATCAGGCGTGCGCTCTAAACCAGCTGAGCTATAGGCCCGATAAGGCTGGTAGACCTCTCAAAACTAAACAAAGTTTTAACTTGTGCAGATTCCGTTTATACCATTTGGTATTTATCCTTAGAAAGGAGGTGATCCAGCCGCAGGTTCTCCTACGGCTACCTTGTTACGACTTCACCCTAATCATCTGTCCCACCTTAGACGGCTAGCTCCTAAAAGGTTACCCCACCGGCTTTGGGTGTTACAAACTCTCATGGTGTGACGGGCGGTGTGTACAAGGCCCGGGAACGTATTCACCGCGGCATTCTGATCCGCGATTACTAGCGATTCCAGCTTCATGTAGTCGAGTTGCAGACTACAATCCGAACTGAGATCGGTTTTAAGAGATTTGCTTGTCCTCGCGAACTCGCTGCTCGTTGTACCGACCATTGTAGCACGTGTGTAGCCCAGGTCATAAGGGGCATGATGATTTGACGTCGTCCCCACCTTCCTCCGGTTTGTCACCGGCAGTCTCGCCAGAGTGCCCAACTTAATGCTGGCAACTGACAATAAGGGTTGCGCTCGTTGCGGGACTTAACCCAACATCTCACGACACGAGCTGACGACAACCATGCACCACCTGTCATCCTGTCTCCGAAGAGAAAGATCTATCTCTAGATTTTTCAGGAGATGTCAAGACCTGGTAAGGTTCTTCGCGTTGCTTCGAATTAAACCACATGCTCCACCGCTTGTGCGGGCCCCCGTCAATTCCTTTGAGTTTCAACCTTGCGGTCGTACTCCCCAGGCGGAGTGCTTAATGCGTTAGCTGCAGCACTTAGGGGCGGAAACCCCCAAACACTTAGCACTCATCGTTTACGGTATGGACTACCAGGGTATCTAATCCTGTTTGCTACCCATACTTTCGAGCCTCAGCGTCAGTAACAGACCAGAGAGCCGCCTTCGCCACTGGTGTTCTTCCATATATCTACGCATTCCACCGCTACACATGGAGTTCCACTCTCCTCTTCTGCACTCAAGTTAACCAGTTTCCGATGCACTTCCTCGGTTGAGCCGAGGGCTTTCACATCAGACTTAATTAACCGCCTGCACTCGCTTTACGCCCAATAAATCCGGATAACGCTTGCCACCTACGTATTACCGCGGCTGCTGGCACGTAGTTAGCCGTGGCTTTCTGGTTGGATACCGTCACTACCTAATCAGTTACTATTAGATACATTCTTCTCCAACAACAGAGTTTTACGATCCGAAAACCTTCTTCACTCACGCGGCGTTGCTCCATCAGACTTTCGTCCATTGTGGAAGATTCCCTACTGCTGCCTCCCGTAGGAGTTTGGGCCGTGTCTCAGTCCCAATGTGGCCGATCAACCTCTCAGTTCGGCTACGCATCATCGTCTTGGTGAGCCGTTACCTCACCAACTAACTAATGCGCCGCAGGTCCATCCTAAAGTGATAGCCGAAACCATCTTTCAAACATCCATCATGCGATGATTGTTGTTATGCGGTATTAGCACCTGTTTCCAGATGTTATCCCCCTCTTTAGGGTAGGTTACCTACGTGTTACTCACCCGTCCGCCGCTCGATACAATGTCTTATCCTTCAGGTGCAAGCACCTTCAGTCAAAAACGATATCTCGCTCGACTTGCATGTATTAGGCACGCCGCCAGCGTTCATCCTGAGCCAGGATCAAACTCTCATATTAAGTTTGTGACTCTTTTTTATTACTAGCGAATTGACTTCGCAATTGTTTTACTACAATCTCTTGTAGCCCTACACAATTAGCGTTAAAACTTTGTTCAGTTTTCAAAGGTCTACCTTGTTGCTTTCGTTTTAAACAACTCAATAAGTATATTACATTAAGTTATTCTTTGTCAAGAGGTTTTTTAAATAATTTCTTATTTTTTCTCTCTGACTTTTTGCTTTTCTTGTTTCTGTCTTAACGACAAGAACTATATTACCAACACTATTATATTCGGTCAAGTCTTTTTTTATTATTTTTAAAATTCATTCAAAAAAATAAAAAAACACAAAAATATTTGTGTTTTTTGAAAAATTATTTTTCTAGTTCAGGTGCATCTGTACTATATTTATCAGTCGTTGACTCTCCAGTTTCTTTTAACAAAGTATTTTTATCTTTTGTTTCTTTCAATTTCTTTAACGCCACACTCTTTTTATAAGAGTAATCTTTTTTATTAACTTTTGTAAATCCTTCTGGATTGTAAAAACGGAGAAGATCCCCTGTTATTATCTTATCTGAAAGTGAAAGTTCTGTTGTAACGTGGTTTGAAATATTGTCTAACTCTTCTTTTTGCGAACTTGTTAATTTTTTCAAGATTTTCCCTGTTTTAGTATCGTAATAACTACTTCCAACTTTTGTATATTCTGGAGTTACAAAATCACCATTTCTAAAAGTTACTATTTGACTATGATTTTTAGATAGTAAGTCAGATCCAAACTGAATATACTGTTTATCTTTTATCCCTAGTAAATTCATCAATGTTGGCAAGACATCAATTTCGCCGCCATAAGTATGATTAATTCCACCTTTTAGTCCATCCATGTGTATCATAAATGGAACTCTTTGAAATTGAGTATTGTCAAAATCATTAAATTTATCTTTATTTAACAGTTTAGCTACAGCTTTTTTGTGATTTCCCGAAATTCCATAATGATCACCGTAAAAAACAACTACACTCTTTTTATCTAAGCCCGTTTTTTGTAGCCAATCCATAAATTCACCAATTGATTGATCCAAATATTTTGCAGTTTGCACATAACCATCAACCGTATCATCTCCTGTATTAGTTTTAGAGATAGTTTGGTTTTGCTTGTCCAGTAAATAAGGATAGTGATTAGTAACAGTAATTAGTTTTGCATAAAAAGGTTGTGGAAGTTGTTCAATATATTTTGTAGAATCTTTCAAAAAAATCTTATCTTTCATTCCATAGCCAATATCATAATCTTTTTTCTTCTTGTAATATTCAGAACTAAAGAAATAATCATAGCCCCAAGACTTATAAGTATTGTCACGATTCCAAAAACTTGGTACATCCCCGTGAAAAGATGCAGAAGTATATCCTTTTTGATTTAAAATTGCTGGGGCAGCCTGAAATGTATTACTTGTTCCAGAAGTTACCATTGCTGATCCTTCAGAAAGACCAAATAAAGAATTTTCTAGCATCAACTCTGCATCAGCCGTCTTACCTTGTCCAACTTGGTTAAAAAAGTTATCAAAACTTAAAGTGTTTTGTTCATGATAAATTTTATTTAAATTAGGAGTAACTTCTTGGTTATCCCATTTGAAATCAATTAAAAACTGTTGAAAACTTTCTAAATGGATAATAAATACATTTTTGCCTTTTGCTACCCCAGAATATTCTACATTTGGTGACACATAGTTTGCATTCATATATTTTTTTACTGATTTTAAATCTGAACTATTTGCGCTAGCCTTTACTGCTTGAGTTTTTGCAGTTTTCACACCATCATAAACTACATAGCTATTCAATCCTAGATATTTAACAATATAATTATTATCAAACGTTCTAGTTAATAATCCTGATCTATCAGCCTGGGCCAAACTTAAATTAGCTCCAAAAAGTAAAAATGATAAACAAGTAATTATCGTGGGAATTTTCCAATTCAACTTTCTTACATCTACTTTTATCAGCTTAATACTTAGTAATAAAATTAAAATCACTAAGTCAAGAAACACAAGAAAATCAGTAGGAACTATTATTCCAGCAATGCTTTTTCCCAGATTATTTCCTACAGACCCCGAACCTTTTATCAGTGTCATAGTTAAAAAATCAGAAAACTCACGATAATATAGTATATTTGAAAATAACCATATAGAAGAAATTACATCAATAATTAATAAATATATATATGATTTTCTTCCTTTCATGTATATAGCTATACTAAATAAAAATATCGTGGTTGGAAGTGGATTAAGTAGTAATAGGAATGTCTGCATCGATCCTTTTACACCAAGATTAAATTTTGTATAGTAAGCATATACTGTTTTAATCCAAAACAACACAATTGCAAGAACAAAAAATCCTAATTTTGTATTAAAAAAAGATCTTATCTTTTTAAAAAAATTCTTCATTATTAATTCACTCCATAGAATCATTGGCATCAATTTTTTTAGCGGTTCCCAAAATACCAAGGAACATCCCGAAAAAATAAGTTATAAATCTCCATAAAAACATTCCTAAGACCAATGAACCTTGGGTTGGTAAAAAGCCTGCAAACAACGATTTAAAACTATATTCAGCTCCACCAGAACCACCAGGTATAGGAAAAATGGAAACAATCATCACAATCATTATCTGTAATACTAATACTTTAATAATATTAATATGAGAAACATTCAATGATAGTAAAACAAAATACACTACTAAGTAATAAAATAATAATTGTATAAAAGTTAGCACGGCGGCTTTAAAAACTTTATAGGGTTCTTTTTTTAAAATCAAACTTTCTTGATAGAAAGTGTTGATTTTTTCTAATAACTTCTTTTCCCATTTAACGCCATCTTTTTTAGCAATCAGTTTAACAGGTTTCATTATAATGATGGCGACTTTTTTGGTGAATTTGTAGTAATACATTATCATCAATAAAACTGAAATAGTAAAAATATGAATAGCAAAACCACCAATTATAAGAATAGATAGGCCCGAGAAACTTTGAGCAATATGCTTAAAACCTACAATAAGGGCTACTATGAAATTAATCATTACCATCGTTTGAAAAACAATAAACTTCATCAACAAGACAGAACTTGCTTTCCCTGGCTCAATTTTTGATTGCATTAAAGCTACTAACTGAGCTGGCTGTCCTCCAGATGAAAAAGGAGTAATTGCATTAAACAATGCCTGAATTAATGGAATTCTAAAGTACTCCCAAGTGCTCAGTTTTCTATCTAATCTACCATTAAGCAGCACTTTTAATACCAAAGCCTCAAATACAAATGATAATATCATAGATAAAAACGCGACTAATAACCATCCAAAATTTAATTCTGTAATACTTTTCAACAAACTATTAATGTTTGTGTTTCTTAATTCCCAAGCAAATATTCCAATACCCATTACTAGCATCAAAAAAAATGCCCATATATTTTTTCGATTCATTTAATCACCTAACTTGGCTTGTTCAATATAAAATTCATGCCAAATCTTACTTAAATTGTCTTCTGAATATTTCATTGAAGCTTCTTTTGATTTTAATTTAAGTTCCTTTATTCTATCAGGATTATTTTGTAAAGTATGTATTTTTTCATTTAAGTTATCATAATCTTTACCATATTCATAATATCCATCAAGAATAGCCTTATATAAATCTAAATCACGAAGTAAAACAGGAGCACCACAACTTAGAGCTTCTAATACAGACATTGGAAATAATTCATCATATGAAGGTAATAAAAACAAGTCACATATATTATAGTAATCAACTAACTCTTCGCGACTAACGATTCCAGTAAATATTAAATTTTCAGGAGGATTTTCTACCATTTTCTTATATCGTTCGTATCCGTCAGTAATCTTACCGAATGAAAAACCTCCGGCCCAAATAAATTTTATATTAGAATTATTTTGTGCTAGCTTATAAAAATCGTCAATTCCTTTTCGTTCTTGCACTTGGCCGTCACCAAAAACAACAAATTCATTTTTATTTATATTATATTTCTCACGAATTTGTAATTTTTCAGTATCTGATTTTTCATAAAATGTTTTGGTAGAAACAAAATTTGGAATATACTTTATTTTTTCCTTTAGAATTCCATATTTCTCTAGCTTAGGTATAAAAATTGGATTTACAACCACAATTTGATCCATTCTTTTATAAAAGCTAATTACATATCTATAAAATATAATACGAGCAAACTTAGGTAGCTTAATGCTCCCCTCAAGCGTTTCAGGAAGAAAATGCACATAGCCAACCTTTCTACCTCTTTTTTTCTTAAAAAAAGTCGAAAAATAAAATTTAGGATCAATTGTGTGATAGTGCGTCACATCAGCTTTAATATTTTTATTAATTGTAACTTCAAACTCATTTGAAAAATATTTACTTAATAAATTTATTAATTCCTTATACGCACTTCCAACTCCTTGACCAGAAACCTTGTCAGCAGAAGAAAACATATTTATTTTAATCATTACTATATTCCTCATCATTTAAATCACTTTTAGAAAGTTCTTTTTTCAAGAAGTACTTATAAGATTCCTGATAAAAGTTCATAATCTTATCACCAAATGTATCAGAAGAAATATCATGCATTATCTTTTTTTGAGACTTTTTGTCATCAAAAGATTTAGGATGATCTAAATATCTAGATATGCTTGAAATCAATTGTTTTTTAGTGTCAAAAGTAACCCCAACAGCAGGATCTTTTAATAATTCTTCAGTATATGGCGCACTTCTCACAACAACTTTTGCACCAGCAGAAATTGCTTCAATACATGTTAAACCTTGAGTTTCAGTATCACTAGCAGATATAAATAAGTCAGCCATGTGATAATAAGGGGAAACATCACTGTGTTTTACTTCTCCTGTAAAAATAACATTATCCCAAACTCCTAAATCACGAGTAATTTTCTGAATTTGCTCCATATCAGGACCATCACCAACAATTACTAGTTTGATATTAGGATATTTTTTAATAAGCTCTGGCATTGCACCAATCGTTACTTCTATTTTCTTTTCCATTGCAATTCTGCTTAGTGAGAGAAGTACAGGAGAGTCGTTATCTATACCCAAATTCTGTTTTATTTTTTTAGTGTCAACAGGCTTAGTAAATTCAGAAATATCTACACCAGTTGAAATGATAGAAATTGGAGTTTTAATTTTATATCTAGTTAATACCTCTTCAACTTGCTTACTTGGGGCGACTACACCAGAAGTATGGCTTAAAAACATTTTTGTCATTTGCTTAACATGGTATGGTCGTAATAAATGCCCATTTAACACATAATGCAAATAATCTTCATACATAGTGTGATAGGTATGAACACAAGGAATTTTTAAACGATTGGCAACATATTTACCAATCATACCAACAGAAAATTCAGTTTGTGTATGTACAATATCGAGCTCTAACTCTTTAGCAATTTCGACAGCATGGAACAAACCACTTATTGCAATCCTTCTATCCGTAAAAGAAATAAATGGAACACTTGGCAATCGAAAAACATTAGGCTCAATCATATCCTTACTAACATGTGGATCAGTTGTTGTAAAAATATATACAGAATGACCTTTTCGCTCTAAGTCATTTTTTAAAGTAAGGATTGAAGTAGCTACACCACTAACTTGTGGAAAATATGTATCTGTAAAAATACCAATATTCATACTAATTTAAGTACTCCTAACTTTTTTGAATACTAACATCTATTATATCAAATTGTTTTATTAAAAAAGTAAAAAATTGACAAAAAATAAGAGAATACCAAGTATCCTCTTACATAAAATAATTAATTAATTTAACATATCTCTTTTTTTAATTTCTTGATCAATTAACTCCAGAACCTTTTTTCTATCAATTTCATTTTCCACAAAATCAAACTTGTCTCCATCAATTCTCATCTTAGGACTATAATCATAATTTTCAAACCAATCATCATAGCGAGAAAGAAGATTCTTGTAGTAATCAACTAAACTAGGATCATTTTCAATTTGTTCGTATTCACGACCACGTTTTTGAATTCTTTCCAACATTTTGTCAAAAGAAACATCAATTTGGATTAATAAGTCTGGGGCTTTTTTATCGGCAGCATAAGGAAGTTCTTGCATCATATTATCAAGTAACTCGTCATATACAGCTACTTCTTCTTGAGTAGCACGCCCCATATCAGCATTCATATGAAAAAATAATGAATCCTCATAAATAGAGCGATCTAATACATTATTATCATTTCCTAAAGCTTTTTTTATTGCATCGAAGCGTTTGTTCAAAAAATATATTTGCAGTAAAAAAGCATATTGTTTTGGATCTTTATAAAATAAAGGTAATACAGGATTATTATCGACCTGTTCATAAAATGGCTCTGTTCCTAAATGTTCAGATAAAATTGTTGCTAAACTACTCTTTCCTGCACCAATAGTGCCACTTAAAACGATCATCATAATAACCTCCTGAAATTTACCAATGGCACCATATGTATTATGCCAACGAATAATATACTACCACATATAGTGATAATTATGGATAGCAATTTCTAAATAATTATTTAAATAATTTTGATAATATTAACTAATGAAAGAAGATCTTTTACCAAAATCAATAAATAAAAAAACTCAACACACACGTTGAGTTAATCATATTCATTTTCATTAAATTAAATACCGGTGATCGGCTTGGGTATGCCTATTATATCAACGTTAATAAGCATTTTGTGTGCAAAAAGTGTGCAATATTTGTTGTTAAAACAAAAAAATAAAAAAGTGTTGACTTTATATACTGTGCATAGTATTATATAACTATAGAGAGGAGGTAAAGAAATGAAGAAACTAAAAAAGAACTTGAAAATTGAAATCACCTTCGAAGTAAATTTCTTAAAAATCTTCAAGTTCTCAATAAAGATAAGCAACAGCTCGTAAGAGCTTGTTTGCTTGTACCTAAAATATAACATGATTATACAAAGGAGTAAACAAAATGAAAATGATTAATTTTTCTAATAAAAAAGAAAATGATACTCGTAAAATAAAACTATCTATAACAATACCCTTTTGGATTTCAATATTAATTATTGTCGGAATAATCTATTGGGTGGTTAAATAACTAATGGCTGAAAAAGAAAATTCACAAACAAAAGCAAATAAAAAGTGGCAAGAAAAAAACAAAGAACGCGCTAAATATTTATCCAATAGGAGTCGTACACGTTCGTTTATTAAAAACCAATCTACACTTGAAGACCTTGAAGAATTAAAATCATTAATTAAATTAAGAGAAGATGAATTAAAAAAAGAATCTATATAATAGTAGATTCTTTTTTAATTGAGTAAATATCTTCTATATCTATGTATCTGTTGCTTACTAATAACTTATTCAAATAGTATCCTTCTATTTTCCCAATTATAGGTTCTTGAACAATTAAGTCATTAGTTAGTTCTCTTAATTCGACTCGCACTTTTTGTTGTTTTTTGATAGCTTCATTAATGAACTCTTGTATTTCAGACTCACTCATTTCTATTGTGTGAATTCGTTTAATATCATTACTAATTTGTTTTTCTTCATTTTTAACAGCAGCGGTATGATCAGACAGATAAAAGCCCTGCCACTTCATAGTTCCTCTATCTTGATATTCATTAAAAAAGGCAGTTACTAAATCAGGATCATAATTACTATTCATATTAATACCTCATTTCGATTAAATTATACGAACGTACGTTTGTATTTGCAATATTTTTAATTGTCTGCAAATAAAATAGATGTTCTTTTGGCTACTACATTGTGATGTAGTAATATATTAATTGTAGAGAGGAGGTAAGAAATGTTTGAGAAATTAAATGATCTTCAAAAGATCTATAAAGAAACTGAAAAAGAAGTGAAGAAAATATATAAAAAGAATAAAAAACAACGTAAATTCAATCGTTGGCGTTGTACAGGAATAATCAATTTAATACTACTAATCATATCTTTAATAGTATTATTTTATTACTTGGTTATTAATTCATCTTTAAATTCAATTTATATTTTTTCTATATTATGTCTTGTCATTTTCACACTTTCATTTATTTTCATTGGATATAAACTTGATGATTATAAAACTTATACGGAACAAAAAGAATTAAAATTAAAAAAATATAAAAATAAGCTGTTATTAAAATATTCAATAGAAGAGCTTAAAGAATTGCTGGCTTTATATGATAAGAATTTAGATATGGGGTTAAGAAAATTTCAGATGTATACTTCTCTTTTCACTGCGACTATTATATCTTTAATAATTGTTTGTATACCAAAACTACTAGATTTTTTTGTCCATAGAATGTCCGAATCAACAAAAATAGCTACTGTTATTTTATTTATTTACTTATCATTATTTTTTATAATACTTACATTTTCTTTATTTAGAACAGCTTTTCTATCTGACTTAGATACAGAAATTAATCGTAAAAACATGTATATAGATTATGTTAATATGATAATTTATGAAGATACTTATCAAAATAAAATAATAAGTTAATGCAAACAAAAAAGCCCACCGCCTACATTTGTAAGTTGTGGGTATTTTTATTGTAAAAAAAGGCTTCCAACATGTGGCAAGCCTCAATAATGGGTAACGGGTACCTCATCGATAACTAAATTTTAACATACTCTAAATTAAAATCAACAAATTTGTTTAAACAAATTATTGTAACTTAATTCCTAGACCTTCTTGTATTCCCATATGAATAATAAATTTTTGAGAATAATCAACTTGGCTTCCAGGATTTCTATATTTAAAGATTACAGATGAAGTCTGTCTATTTCTTTTAGTTTTATTTTCAATTAATTGTCCAATATAACCCGCCTCAAAAAGCAGTGCCAATAATAGTTTAACTTCATTTTCATTTTGTATTTTTGTAGTACTCTGCATCTCAAAATTCCTTTTAAATTCACCCAATGAAAATCTATTACTTCCTAATCTTTGAAAAATAGTTGGCAATAAGGTAATTAAATTCTCACTAACAAACCCAGAAACTTCATTTTTCATTTCTTCAATAAAATAATCTTTAGAATATGCTTTTATAGCATCATTGACTTCCTTAAATCCTAATGATTCTTTGTTTGGATATAATTCTTGGCATGATTTCAAAAACTGCAATACATCTCTTGGCTTGTATAAAGTATAATTTAAAATATGTTCCCATGAATCTTTATTTCTTATCTTTTTAGGGAATATTTTATACCAATAGTTTTCATTCAAATCAAAATTATTTTGAATTCCTGAGAATTCAAACCTTAAATCAACCACTTTTTTTAGTCCTTGAGTATCCTTACTCCAATCAATTAGTAAAGAACTATCTCTTTTAATTTTATTGATATCAGGATCAGTAATCTTCATTAATATATCTTCTCTAATACAAATTGTAATCTTCATATCTATGTTGCAAGAGAAGAAGAACTCGTTAAGGTAATCTGTACTACAACGAAGTTGAACCT
This sequence comes from Daquilactobacillus linshuiensis, assembly GCF_052828685.1. Classification (NCBI taxonomy): domain Bacteria; kingdom Bacillati; phylum Bacillota; class Bacilli; order Lactobacillales; family Lactobacillaceae; genus Daquilactobacillus; species Daquilactobacillus linshuiensis. The sequence goes on from NZ_CM128255.1 coordinate 955,617, forward strand.
GTACCAGATAAAGAATTTAATTGTCTTGACCGTTATGGGGTTAATACAACCACAATGGCTGAAGTCAATTTGGTAGAGAGCACTTGGGAAACAAATTATAATGCTGTTGCTATTGAGAAAGATCCTTTAACAGAAACTAGATTTTTGTTTAAGTTTCGAGATGCCGTAATCTTAGTTAAAAAAGCATTCTCACGTAATAAGTTCTATCGGTTTAACTCTCTGAAGCAATATATTCCTACTTTGAATTCTTTAAATGAATTTATGACAGCTGATAATTGGTTGGGAAATATTCGTTTGTATGCTCGTGTCAGCAATGGTTCACCAGCCTTAAATCGTAAGCAGCAACTTAAAGCAGTTGAACAATATTTAACTTTTGTTCAAAAACAGATCATTAATAACTATCACAGACAACGCGGAACAAAGCGCTTTATTCCAGTTCCTATAAAATTCTTAATTAGGGACTACCAAAAGAAAGTTGCCAAACATTTTAATAAATCAGTTAGTGAAATGATCTTACCCTACTCAATGAAAAATAAACCTTGGTTTGTTTTTGAAGAAGCCATTGTTGATAAGCTGGAGAAGTCTTTAGTTGATTTAATTGGTTCTTTTGTTGAGCGGTTAAGTCAAAAATATAGTCAAATTTACTTATTTAGAAATGATGAACGCAATACTAATTTCAAGCTACATCAATTTAAAGGTCAGACAACTCATTATGCCGGTTTCATGCCTGATTTTATCCTCTATTTACAGAATAAAGATTTTTGTTATCAAATTTATATTGAGCCTAAGGGACCCCAATTGCTTGATCAGGATCAGTGGAAACAAGAACTCTTAGAAAGTATTCGTCCTGAAAATATTGAACTTGTTGGTGAGAATGATCAAGTTAAGCTTTATGGTGTTAAATTCTTTACTTACAACGATGGCAGAAATGTTGAGCAAGAAATAGAAAATTTACCATAGAATGAGGTAGACTAATGAGTGGTGAATTTAAGTCCAAATACTGATGACTTTAAAAGCTGAAAAATTTGGAGGAATTATTCATGTCAAAGAAAATTACTGACAAGAATGGAAACACATATGTTCAAAAAAAGCCTTTTTATAAGAGGGTTTGGTTTTGGATTTTAGCAATTATTCTTATTATTGTTATTGGAAGTTCGGCAGGTGGAAACACATCTGATTCAAAAGATACAAACACAAAAGAAGCATCAACTAAAAATACTAATTCAAAATCTTCTGAAAAGCCAAAAGAAAGTGTGCCTGTTGAATATACATCCGCATTGACTAAAGCCAAATCATATAATGAAACGATGCACATGTCTAAAGCTGGGCTTTATGATCAACTAACATCTGACGCTGGAGAAAAATTTTCAGCAGAAGCAGCTAACTATGCAATCGATCATTTGAAAGCTGATTGGAATGCTAATGCTCTAGCCAAGGCTAAGGAATATCAAGAACAACAAAGTATGTCTCCAGAGGCAGTTAGAGATCAGCTTACTTCAGACGCTGGAGAAAAATTCACAGCACAAGAAGCAGATTACGCCATTCAACACTTAAATAAATAATTATAATTCTTATAAAAAAGCACAACCCCTCCCGCCAAGAAGATAGTTGTGCTAACAGTCAGTACACGCCAATAAGCATGTCTGCCCTTATATTTTAACATATTAGGCGTGCTTATTGGTACGTCTATTTTTTATACTCAAAACTAAGGAGAAAATATAATGGCACAAATATATAAACGTAACAATAAATGGGCTGTGAGGGTCTATTTTCTCGATTCTGAAGGAACGAGACACTCAAAGAATAAATCTGGTTTTAAAACAAAAAAAGAAGCAGAAATCTATGCTAATACATTAGAAAATGAAAAGAATAAAGGAGCAAATTTATTTAGTAAAGATATAACCTTATCAGATTACTTCAGTAATTGGATTAAAACTTATAAATTAAATAGATTTTCAGAAACCACGGATCAAAAATATATTTATGCTTCTAAGTTAATAAAAGAATACTTTAATGACACAAAGCTATCAGACATTAATAAAGCCACTTATCAGAAGTTTTTAGATGAGTATGGAAAGAATCACATTAAAGACAATACATCACGTATAAATGGATATATTAGAGCCTCATTGCAAGATGCGATAGATGAACAAATTATTCAAAGAGATTTTACAAGGCGAGCATTATTAAGTGGTAATAAAAGTAAGAGCTCTGATTTAAAATATCTAGAATATGACGAAGCAGCTAAGTTAAAAAAAATCGTAAAAGAACGCGAGAATATATTTAACATATCAGCGTGTATAATTGACTTTGCTTTAGCAACTGGCTGTCGATATGGTGAGATTGTGGGTTTAACTTGGGATTGTGTTAATTTTACAGACAAAACAGTAAATATAAATAAAACATATGATTACAAAAAAAGAAATGGATTTAAAACTACCAAAAATGAAAGTTCAGTTAGATTAATTAGTATTGATAGTGATCTTTTAGAAATGCTCAAAAAACTCCAGTTAGAACAAAGAAAAATATTTTTAAAACAAGGATATAAAAATAAACTAAATTTAGTATTCATTAACAATAGACATGAAGTGCCCTCACCAAATGGAGCCAAACATGTTTTACAACCAATATTAAAATCTATAAATGCTAAAAATATAATTACAATGCATGGGCTTAGACACACTCATGCATCAATACTAATTTCAAAAGGTCTATCTCCTGCTTACATTGCTGAACGCCTCGGACATTCTTCCACAGCAATAACAGAACGTGTGTATATTCATTTACTTAAAGATAGAAGAGACGAAGAAAATCAACGTGCTTTAAACATTCTTCAAAGTATGTAAATGTGTGCAATGTGTGTGCAGAGTGTGCAATTTTATATCTTTTTAAAGATTTTAATAAATAAACAAAAATAGCTACAATCACTGATTTAACAATGATTATAGCTATTAAACTTAATTTAAAATTTCTTAAAAATCTATATATAATACCGGTGATCGGAGTCGAACCGATACTTCCGTGAAGAAACTGGATTTTGAATCCAGCGCGTCTACCAATTCCGCCACACCGGCAAATTAACATCATTGGCTCGTATAGCCAAAGGCGGTAATCGGATTCGAACCGACGATGAAGGTTTTGCAGACCTCTGCCTTACCACTTGGCTATACCGCCAAAAAAATTGGGCTAGCTGGATTCGAACCAGCGCATGACGGAGTCAAAGTCCGTTGCCTTACCGCTTGGCTATAGCCCAATCAAGGGCGGTATATGGGACTCGAACCCATGTGTGCCGGTGCCACAAACCGGTGTGTTAACCAACTTCACCAATACCGCCATAATAATAACACAGGGATAGTAGGAATTGAACCCACACTGACGGTTTTGGAGACCGTAGTTCTACCTTTAAACTATATCCCTATAAAAAAATGGAGGGGAGAGGATTCGAACCTCCGAACCCGAAGGAGCGGATTTACAGTCCGCCGCGTTTAGCCAGACTTCGCTACCCCTCCATTGATGGCGCGGGACAGAATCGAACTGCCGACACATGGAGCTTCAATCCATTGCTCTACCAACTGAGCTACCGAGCCATTACGGTCCCAACGGGATTCGAACCCGTGATCTCCTGCGTGACAGGCAGGCGTCCTAACCAACTAGACCATGGAACCAAGAAACAAAAAAATTGCGGGAGCTGGGTTTGAACCAACGACCTTCGGGTTATGAGCCCGACGAGCTACCAGACTGCTCCATCCCGCGATATTAAAAAGGAGGATGTGGGATTCGAACCCACGCGCGGTTTGACCCGCCTGACGGTTTTCAAGACCGTTCCCTTAAGCCGGACTTGGGTAATCCTCCAAAACTAATAACTTAATTATAAAACATGCACTTCAAAAGTGCAATGACCCGTATGGGACTCGAACCCATGTTACCGCCGTGAAAGGGCGATGTCTTAACCAACTTGACCAACGGGTCATACAATAATAAACGGAGAAGGAGGGATTTGAACCCTCGCGCCGCGTTAGCGACCTACACCCTTAGCAGGGGCGCCTCTTCAGCCACTTGAGTACTTCTCCAATGGGCCTAAATGGACTTGAACCATCGACCTCACGCTTATCAGGCGTGCGCTCTAAACCAGCTGAGCTATAGGCCCAAAAGAAAAAGCGGGTGACGAGAATCGAACTCGCGACAACAGCTTGGAAGGCTGTGGTTTTACCACTAAACTACACCCGCATTTCAAAAATAAGTCTTAATGGCGCGGGACAGAATCGAACTGCCGACACATGGAGCTTCAATCCATTGCTCTACCAACTGAGCTACCGAGCCATTACGGTCCCAACGGGATTCGAACCCGTGATCTCCTGCGTGACAGGCAGGCGTCCTAACCAACTAGACCATGGAACCAATTACATAAGTTGTTAGTAATAACATTAACAACTTTATGGACCTTGTAGGATTCGAACCTACGACCGAACGGTTATGAGCCGTTTGCTCTAACCAGGCTGAGCTAAAGGTCCATTATAGCGGCGAAGGGGATCGAACCCCCGACCTCCCGGGTATGAACCGGACGCTCTAGCCAGCTGAGCTACACCGCCAAAATATATACTGCATATATCAAAATGCAATCGGGAAAACAGGATTCGAACCTGCGACCCCTTGGTCCCAAACCAAGTGCTCTACCAAGCTGAGCTATTTCCCGAGCAATGCACCCAGTAGGAGTCGAACCTACAACCTTCTGATTCGTAGTCAGACACTCTATCCAGTTGCGCTATGGGTGCATTTCATTATATGCCGAGGACCGGAATCGAACCGGTACGGTGATTACTCACCGCAGGATTTTAAGTCCTGTGCGTCTGCCAGTTCCGCCACCCCGGCGTTATATAATGAAAGCGGAAGACGGGATTCGAACCCGCGACCCCCACCATGGCAAGGTGATGTTCTACCACTGAACTACTTCCGCAACACATGCCGACTAGAGGATTCGAACCTCCGACCCTCTGTTTACAAGACAGATGCTCTGCCAACTGAGCTAAGTCGGCGACAATACGGGTGAAGGGACTTGAACCCCCACGTCCTGCGGACACTAGAACCTAAATCTAGCGCGTCTGCCAATTCCGCCACACCCGCATGTGTTGATGGTTTTAATTTATTATTGCACTACGTGCAATGAGTCGTGGCAGGCTCGAACTGCCGACCCTCTGATTAAAAGTCAGATGCTCTACCAACTGAGCTAACGACTCAAATGGAGGATACAGGGTTCGAACCTGTGACCCCCTGCTTGTAAGGCAGATGCTCTCCCAGCTGAGCTAATCCTCCATTTAAAGCGTGGCGACTTCCTATCCTCGCAGGCAGTTTCCCACCAACTACTATCGGCGTTAAGAAGCTTAACTTCTGTGTTCGACATGGGAACAGGTGTATCCTTCTTGCCATCATCACCACACTTAGTACTTTCGTACCTTCAAAACTAAATACTAACTACTCTTTCCTACTTACTACGGCTCGGTTAAGCCCTCGACCTATTAGTACTGATCCGCTCCATACATCACTGTACTTCCACGCTCAGCCTATCAACCTCATCATCTATAAGGGGTCTTACTTCCTTAACGGAATGGGAAATCTCATCTCGAGGGAGGCTTCACACTTAGATGCTTTCAGCGTTTATCCCTTCCATACATAGCTACCCAGCGATGCCCTTGGCAGAACAACTGGTACACCAGAGGTATGTCCATTCCGGTCCTCTCGTACTAGGAACAGCTCCTCTCAAATTTCCTACGCCCGCGACGGATAGGGACCGAACTGTCTCACGACGTTCTGAACCCAGCTCGCGTACCGCTTTAATGGGCGAACAGCCCAACCCTTGGGACCGACTACAGCCCCAGGATGCGATGAGCCGACATCGAGGTGCCAAACCTCCCCGTCGATGTGAACTCTTGGGGGAGATAAGCCTGTTATCCCCAGGGTAGCTTTTATCCGTTGAGCGATGGCCCTTCCATGCGGAACCACCGGATCACTAAGTCCTACTTTCGTACCTGCTCGACTTGTAAGTCTCACAGTCAAGCTCCCTTATACCTTTACACTCTGCGAATGATTTCCAACCATTCTGAGGGAACCTTTGAGCGCCTCCGTTACTGTTTAGGAGGCGACCGCCCCAGTCAAACTGCCCACCTGACACTGTCTCCCGCCGTGATTGCCGGCGAGGGTTAGAGCCTTCATATAACAAGGGTAGTATCCCACCAATGCCTCCTTCGAAACTAGCGTTCCGAGCTCTACGGCTCCTACCTATCCTGTACATGTTACACAAAAACTCAATATCAAGCTACAGTAAAGCTCCATGGGGTCTTTCCGTCCTGTCGCGGGTAATCCGCATCTTCACGGATATTATAATTTCACCGAGTCTCTCGTTGAGACAGTGCCCAAATCATTACGCCTTTCGTGCGGGTCGGAACTTACCCGACAAGGAATTTCGCTACCTTAGGACCGTTATAGTTACGGCCGCCGTTTACTGGGGCTTCAATTCTGGGCTTCGCCGAAGCTAACTCATCCTCTTAACCTTCCAGCACCGGGCAGGCGTCAGCCCCTATACGTCATCTTACGATTTTGCAGAGACCTGTGTTTTTGATAAACAGTTGTTTGGGCCTATTCACTGCGGCTGACCTTGCGATCAGCACCCCTTCTCCCGAAGTTACGGGGTCATTTTGCCGAGTTCCTTAACGAGAGTTCTCTCGCTCACCTTAGGATACTCTCCTCGACTACCTGTGTCGGTTTGCGGTACGGGTAGTATATATCTAACTAGAAGCTTTTCTTGGCAGTGTGAGTTACTGTGCTTCGCTACTATAATTTCGCTCCTCATCACAACTTGTCCTTATAGTTACAAGCATTTAACTCATAACAAAACTTGTTGCTTGAACATGCTTTTCCAGCTGCATGCACACATCATCCTCCTGCGTCCCTCCATCGGTCAAACAATATATACTAGTACAGGAATATCAACCTGTTATCCATCGATTACGCCTCTCGGCCTCATCTTAGGTCCCGACTAACCCTGGGCGGACGAGCCTTCCCCAGGAAACCTTAGTCATACGGTGGACCAGATTCTCACTGGTCTTTCGCTACTCATACCGGCATTCTCACTTCTATGAAGTCCACTGCTCCTCACGGTACAGCTTCTTCCCTCATACAACGCTCTCCTACCACGTATCTTACGATACATCCACAGTTTCGGTACTATACTTAGCCCCGGTACATTTTCGGCGCAGGGTCACTCGACTAGTGAGCTGTTACGCACTCTTTAAATGAATTGCTGCTTCTAAGCCAACATCCTAGTTGTCTAAGCAACCCCACATCCTTTTCCACTTAGTATAGATTTTGGGACCTTAACTGGTGATCTGGGCTGTTTCCCTTTCGACTACGGATCTTATCACTCATAGTCTGACTCCCGAGTATAAATCAATGGCATTCGGAGTTTATCTGAATTCAGTAATCCTTGACGGACCCCTAGTCCAAACAGTGCTCTACCTCCATGATCCTTACCTCGAGGCTAACCCTAAAGCTATTTCGGAGAGAACCAGCTATCTCCAAGTTCGTTTGGAATTTCACCGCTACCCACACCTCATCCCCGCATTTTTCAACATACGTGGGTTCGGTCCTCCAGTGAGTGTTACCTCACCTTCAACCTGGACATGGGTAGGTCACTTGGTTTCGGGTCTACGTCTACATACTATGTCGCCCATTTCAGACTCGCTTTCGCTTCGGCTCCGTATCTTCTACTTAACCTTGCATGTAAACGTAACTCGCCGGTTCATTCTACAAAAGGCACGCCATCACTCATTAACGAGCTCTGACTATTTGTAGGCACATGATTTCAGGATCTATTTCACTCCCCTCCCGGGGTGCTTTTCACCTTTCCCTCACGGTACTGGTTCACTATCGGTCACTAGGGAGTATTTAGCCTTGGGAGATGGTCCTCCCGGATTCCGACGGAATTTCGCGTGTTCCGCCGTACTCAGGATACTGATTGGAGTGGCTTTGATTTCGTTTACAGGACTGTCACCTTCTTTGGTTGATCTTCCCAAATCATTCAACTATCTCTGCCTTTTGTTCTCACTACATCAGTCCTACAACCCCAGAAAGCAAGCTCTCTGGTTTGGGCTCTTCCCGTTTCGCTCGCCGCTACTCAGGGAATCGATTTTTCTTTCTCTTCCTGCAACTACTTAGATGTTTCAGTTCATTGCGTCTTCCTCACATAAGCTATGTATTCACTTACATGTAATTGTCGATAAAAACAATTGGGTTCCCCCATTCGGAAATCTCCGGATCAAAGCTTACGTACAGCTCCCCGAAGCATATCGGTGTTAGTTCCGTCCTTCATCGGCTCCTAGTGCCTAGGCATCCACCATGCGCCCTTTATAACTTAACCTATTAAATTACTTTTCTTGGCTAATTTCTTAGCCGCGCAGTTTTCGGTGTTTCTTTTCGTTAGTATTCAGTTTTCAAGGTACGAAGTTCGACAATCAACGATTGTCTATGGAGGATAACGGGATCGAACCGATGACCTCCTGCGTGCAAGGCAGGCGCTCTCCCAGCTGAGCTAATCCCCCATGGATCTTTTTATTCTGAGATTTCTATTCTTTTCATGGGCCTAAATGGACTTGAACCATCGACCTCACGCTTATCAGGCGTGCGCTCTAAACCAGCTGAGCTATAGGCCCGATAAGGCTGGTAGACCTCTCAAAACTAAACAAAGTTTTAACTTGTGCAGATTCCGTTTATACCATTTGGTATTTATCCTTAGAAAGGAGGTGATCCAGCCGCAGGTTCTCCTACGGCTACCTTGTTACGACTTCACCCTAATCATCTGTCCCACCTTAGACGGCTAGCTCCTAAAAGGTTACCCCACCGGCTTTGGGTGTTACAAACTCTCATGGTGTGACGGGCGGTGTGTACAAGGCCCGGGAACGTATTCACCGCGGCATTCTGATCCGCGATTACTAGCGATTCCAGCTTCATGTAGTCGAGTTGCAGACTACAATCCGAACTGAGATCGGTTTTAAGAGATTTGCTTGTCCTCGCGAACTCGCTGCTCGTTGTACCGACCATTGTAGCACGTGTGTAGCCCAGGTCATAAGGGGCATGATGATTTGACGTCGTCCCCACCTTCCTCCGGTTTGTCACCGGCAGTCTCGCCAGAGTGCCCAACTTAATGCTGGCAACTGACAATAAGGGTTGCGCTCGTTGCGGGACTTAACCCAACATCTCACGACACGAGCTGACGACAACCATGCACCACCTGTCATCCTGTCTCCGAAGAGAAAGATCTATCTCTAGATTTTTCAGGAGATGTCAAGACCTGGTAAGGTTCTTCGCGTTGCTTCGAATTAAACCACATGCTCCACCGCTTGTGCGGGCCCCCGTCAATTCCTTTGAGTTTCAACCTTGCGGTCGTACTCCCCAGGCGGAGTGCTTAATGCGTTAGCTGCAGCACTTAGGGGCGGAAGCCCCCAAACACTTAGCACTCATCGTTTACGGTATGGACTACCAGGGTATCTAATCCTGTTTGCTACCCATACTTTCGAGCCTCAGCGTCAGTAACAGACCAGAGAGCCGCCTTCGCCACTGGTGTTCTTCCATATATCTACGCATTCCACCGCTACACATGGAGTTCCACTCTCCTCTTCTGCACTCAAGTTAACCAGTTTCCGATGCACTTCCTCGGTTGAGCCGAGGGCTTTCACATCAGACTTAATTAACCGCCTGCACTCGCTTTACGCCCAATAAATCCGGATAACGCTTGCCACCTACGTATTACCGCGGCTGCTGGCACGTAGTTAGCCGTGGCTTTCTGGTTGGATACCGTCACTACCTAATCAGTTACTATTAGATACATTCTTCTCCAACAACAGAGTTTTACGATCCGAAAACCTTCTTCACTCACGCGGCGTTGCTCCATCAGACTTTCGTCCATTGTGGAAGATTCCCTACTGCTGCCTCCCGTAGGAGTTTGGGCCGTGTCTCAGTCCCAATGTGGCCGATCAACCTCTCAGTTCGGCTACGCATCATCGTCTTGGTGAGCCGTTACCTCACCAACTAACTAATGCGCCGCAGGTCCATCCTAAAGTGATAGCCGAAACCATCTTTCAAACATCCATCATGCGATGATTGTTGTTATGCGGTATTAGCACCTGTTTCCAGATGTTATCCCCCTCTTTAGGGTAGGTTACCTACGTGTTACTCACCCGTCCGCCGCTCGATACAATGTCTTATCCTTCAGGTGCAAGCACCTTCAGTCAAAAACGATATCTCGCTCGACTTGCATGTATTAGGCACGCCGCCAGCGTTCATCCTGAGCCAGGATCAAACTCTCATATTAAGTTTGTGACTCTTTTTTATTACTAGCGAATTGACTTCGCAATTGTTTTACTACAATCTCTTGTAGCCCTACACAATTAGCGTTAAAACTTTGTTCAGTTTTCAAAGGTCTACCTTGTTGCTTTCGTTTTAAACAACTCAATAAGTATATTACATTAAGTTATTCTTTGTCAAGAGGTTTTTTAAATAATTTCTTATTTTTTCTCTCTGACTTTTTGCTTTTCTTGTTTCTGTCTTAACGACAAGAACTATATTACCAACACTATTATATTCGGTCAAGTCTTTTTTTATTATTTTTTTAGTAAAATATCATTTAATTAGCTGTTTACTGTTTTAAGTGCTTCTTTAACCCATTTCGGCTTTTCATCAGCGATAGTTTGATAACCAATTTTTTGACTTTTATCAGTCCAAAAATGTTTTTTGTGGTTATTTACTTTTTTTGTAACTTCTTTATCTTGTAACGCCCTTAATGAAAGAGATATTTTTTTTGTGTATTCATCTATATCTAAAACTTTTACCGTGACTTCTTTACCTGTTTCCAGAATTTCTTTAACTGAAGTAACGTATCCATTTGTACATTCAGAAATATGAATTAATCCTTGAGTATCTTCATCTAGTTTTACAAATGCTCCATACGGCTGTATTCCAGCAATTTTTCCTTTAACAATATCACCTATTTTATAGTTCAAAGTAAACCTCCTTTTTTTTATTTCTTACTTGCTTTATCATAATAAAGTCTACATGTATATTATGCACTAAAAAGATAAAAAAATTAAATAAAAAGTTAGGATATATTATGAAAGAAATATATGACATAGCAATTATCGGCGGTGGCCCAGCCGGTATATTTGCTAGCTATTATGCACAATTAAGAAATTTAAAAACTTGTGTTATTGAAAGTTTGCCAAGTCTTGGCGGTCAGCCCAATACATTGTATGCACAAAAGAAAATATATGATGTTGCTGGTTTTTTAGGAATAACTGGTGAAGAATTAACTCAAAAACTAACCGAACAAACAAACATATTTAATTATGATATTTTTACTGAAACTACTATTAAAGAAATAATTGACGAAAATGATATCAAAATTTTAAAGAGTAACAATTCTGACATTTATGCAAAAACTGTGATTATAGCAATTGGAAACGGAGCTTTTAATCCACGAAAACTTGCTGTTGAATATGGTACTGATTTAAAAAATAACATAGATTACTTTGTAACTGATATCAATAAGTATAAAAATAAAGACGTCTTAGTTGCTGGTGGTGGTGATTCAGCTGTTGATTGGTCAATAGCTATTAATGAAATTGCTAATTCCACAAGCATTGTTCATCGCCGAGATAATTTTCGTGCTCTTGAATCTAGTGTAAATAAACTCAATTCTTCAAATATAAAAAAAATAACACCTTATCTAATAGGAAATGTTGAAAAAGCTGCGGAGAATAGAGTAAAAGTGACACTAAGTAAAGCTCGTGACAAGGAAATTAAATCAGAAATAGTTGTAGATTACTTATTAGTAAATTATGGATATACATCTGACTCAAAACTTTTACGTGATTGGGGATTAGAATTAACCGGCCCTTATATAAAGGTTAACCAAAAAATGGAAACAAATTTACCTAATATTTATGCAATTGGTGATGTTGCTGAATATGATGGAAAACTCAAACTTATTGCAAATGCATTTTCAGAAGGACCAATTGCTGTTGCTCAAGCTCAAAATAAAATTTATCCTGAAAAAAGCTATTATGAACATAGTACAAACTTATTTGACAACATCTAATTATTAATTAAATCTAAATATATATTGGAATTCATTTTAGAAAACGTATAATCAAAATAATACTAATAAATTGAGGTAAACATTTTGCAACTTATTGATTTTATTCTACACATCGATAAACATCTAACCGGAATGGTAGGAAGTTTTGGTATTTGGACATATGTAATTTTGTTTTTAATAATTTTTATTGAAACAGGATTAGTAATTTTCCCATTCTTACCTGGTGATTCATTAATCTTTGCAGCAGCAGCACTCTCCGCAAATGCAAACGCAAAATTGAATGTCTGGTTACTATTAACCATTTTCATTCTAGCAGCTGTAATTGGTGATTCTGTGAATTACGAACTTGGTGAGCATTTAAGTAACTATGCAACTAAACAATCGTTTTTGAAAAAATTTATTAATCAAGATCAGTTATATGATGCACATGTTTTTTTTGAAAAACATGGTGGAATTACAGTTGTCATAGGAAGATTTATTCCTTTTATTAGAACTTTTGTTCCATTTGTTGCCGGAAGTGGTTCAATGCATTATAAAAGATTTTTAATTTATAATATTTTAGGTGCCACATTATGGGTTGCTTTATTTACCACTACTGGATATCTATTTGGAAATATCCCGGCGGTTCAAAAACATTTTTCATTGATCGTCATTGGAATTATCATTGTTTCAGCAATTCCGGCAATTGTTGGTCTTGTAAAAGGACGTAATAAAAAATAAACACTTTCAAATTTGAAAGTGTTTTTTTATTCTTTAACATTTGGTGAAACATATATAACATATCCAACAATTATCATAACTAACGACAATACAATAGTTATGTACAATGAAATACTCCATGTGTTAAACAAAGAATGTAAAACTCCAAAAACAAACGGACCAACTGCAGCTAGTAAATATCCAAAAGATTGAGCCATTCCAGATATTTCAACAGTTTGATAAGGATTTGTCGTTTTTTTACCAAAAAATACCACTGTTAAATTAAAGGCAGCACTAGATGCAAACCCCAATATAAGCCCTATAAAAAAGTAAAAACCAGAGCTCATATTAGTAATAAACAATCCAAACGTACCACCTATAAAGCCAATAAAAGTAATTATTAGCAACGAATTCATTCCCCACTTCTTTTCAACTAACATAGGAGTTATTAAAGAAAATGGAATTCCTGCAAATTGAAATATTGTTAACGTCGTACTTGCAACTACAGAATTTACGCCTTGATCAATTAATATTGACGGAATCCAAGTAATTAAAGAATATGAGATTAAAGACTGTAGCCCAAATAATAACGTTACTAACCAACCGATTGGCTGTTTCCATACTGATCTATATGTATTTATCTTTATTTTTTTATCAGATTCTTCATCTTTCTTAAAACTTACATTTGGTAACCATGCTAATAAGCCGACTATACTGGTTAGTGATAATACAAATAACGTATTAGCCAAACTAGTTCTAATTATTAAAAATCCTGAAAGTGCACTCCCAACAGATGCCATAACCATCATAGAAACTGTATATAGACTTGTTCCAAGAGAAATTTTGTTTGGCATTTTTCCCTTAATAACCGCCGGAATTAAAACATTACCACTATCAATACCCATGCCTATTAAAAAAGTTCCAAAAAATAAGAAAAACATTGTTGGAATGATTCTCAAAAAACTCCCTATTACTAATAAAGAAAAAAGCACAAATATTGATAATTCATTACCTATTTTCTTTCCTAATTTAACAATAATAGGCGACATGATTGCAAATGTTAAAAGGGGTATTGACGTCAATAAGCCAGCCATTGAAGATGGTAATTTTACACTTAGCTTTATTTGTTCCATTAAAGGAGGAATCATTGTTATTGGCAGTCTTAAATTCATTGCAATTAATATAATTCCTAATACTATTTTTTTATTTTTCATTACTATCCTTTAAATAAAAAAGCCCGAAAACGCTAGATTTTTTCTAACTTTTCAGGGTTTTTTAGTCTTTTAAATTTAAATTATTCTCATCGAGAATGATATTTTCAAAGTTATCATCCGAAGCTAATTTTTTATTAATCTGTTTATCAATATTATTTTTTAAATCAGAAGTCTTAGAATTAAAATCATCTATTATTTTCTCTTTGTCAAAAGATTCAATAGACTCGCTCATACCCTCTTTAATATCATTGAATTTTTCTACCAAATCTTCTTTTGATGACATAGGTAAAACATACTTAGTAACTGCGTAAGACACAGCAGAACCAACTACAACACCTAAAAGAAAATGACTTTTCTTAGCCATTATAGACACCTACTTTCTTCCTGGCATAAACGACTTAACAGTTTTAGCCATCTTTGCAGCTTTCAAAGCTGTATTAAAGCTCATAAAAGAAGAACTTTTTTTATCAGAAGAAGTAGCTCTTTGAGCTTTATCTCCTAAATTCTCGACTGTTTGAAATAATGGATTTAATTTTTCCATTTTCCAAGATACATCATCGACTAAAGTATTAGTTTTCATCAACAATGTGTTACTCTCATCTAAAATTTTATCGGCATCATTTGTTACTGTCTTCAATGTATCATTAGCTTCTGCCATAGTTTTTTCTAGTTCTTTTAAAACCTTAGTTGTTTGTGTTAATAATATTATTAAATATACTACCAAAGCGGCAAATGCTACTGCCGCAATTAATGCAGCTACTTGTGATAAATTCATAAGAAAACCTCCTATTTATTTAAAATATTAGCATAAAAAACAAGACAAACAAATTAATTTATCCAATCGGGCATAGATTTCTCTAATTTTTCTAAAGCACGAGCTCTATGACTTAATGAATTTTTCTGCTCCATTGACATTTCTGCCATTGTCTTCTTTAATTTTGGAATATAGAATAACGGATCATATCCAAAACCATTTTCGCCTTCTGGAAATATTGATATTAAACCTTCAACACTTCCAGATACTATTACATCTTTGTTTTCATCTTCTGGATGTGCAAGTACAAGTGTGCTAACGAATCTTGCTGTCCGTTTCTCAAGTGGTATCCCACCCAATTCAGACAATAGCTTTGCATTATTTGCCGCAAAATCATGATCTCCAGCATATCTAGCAGAATAAACACCTGGTTGTCCATTTAAGGCATCTACTTCAAGTCCCGAATCATCTGCTAATACCGGGACTTTTAGTTTTTTCGCAACTGTATGTGCTTTAATTTTCGCATTTTCTTCAAATGTTTCGCCAGTTTCAGGGATATCACCGAACTCTGGATAATCATTTAATGTTTCTATCTCTAAATTATATTTTTTAAATAACTCAGAAAATTCTTTAGCTTTTCCTACATTGTTAGTGGCTATAACAATTTTATTTTTCAATATTTACACTCCTTGATTGCGGTATTTTTATATTTAATATTTGAAAAATGAATTTATCAAAATTATTACTGTCTCCAGTAGTAAAAAAACTAATTTCTTGTTTTGAATTCCCATGAATATCTTTTTTGTCTAAAACTTCGGCCAACTTTTCTGTCGTTTTAAAGCTTGGATCTATAATTTTTATTTTACCATTAAAGTAGTTATCAATTTCACTTAAAATAATTGGATAATGTGTACATCCCAATACCAATGTTTCAATCTTCTTGTCATCAAAATAATTAAGTACCCTACTTACTTCCAAGCTATCAATGTTTCCTGATTCAATCATTGGAACAAATTTAGGAGCAGCTTTTGAATAAACTTTTAAATCAGAATTTAATTTTAATATTTCCTTTTCATACATTCCGGTTAAAACTGTTCCTTGTGTAGCTATTACTCCAACATTTTTTTTAGTAGCTTCGACTGCATCTTCACTTCCTGATTTAATAACACCGATTAAAGGAACATCAACTTCACTTTTCAATACATCTAATGCTTCAGCTGTTGCAGTATTACAAGCAAATATTATAGCTTTTACATTTTTACTTAGTAAAAACTTGATCATTTGTCTCGTAAATTGTATAACTTCTTCACGACTTTTGGATCCATATGGCATCCTTTTTTGATCACCTATAAAAACAAATTTTTCATTAGGCAATCGTTTTATTAGCTGTTTTAAGACTGTTAATCCACCTACACCCGAATCCAATACACCTATTGGTTGATTATTAATCAAAACAGTCACCTCTTTTTATTATTGAAATTATAGTTTACCACTTTTTGATTACTTAGTCTTTTTAATGATATAATCTAACTATTAAGTAATGGAGATAATAAGCATGGATAATGATTTCAGTTACTCTTTATTAAGAGATATTGTTTTACCTGATATTCTTGAAGATGATTCAGTAGAAATCCTTTATTGGGAGGGTAAAAGATTATTTACAAGATTCTTAGATAAAATTCAAAGTGAAGATGATTTGATATTATTTTTTACTAATGCAAAATTTGGTGATCTAAAAATAAAAAAATCATCAAAAAAAGAATTTGAATTTGTACTTTCAGGTGATTTAGTTACTCAACGTATTAAATCCGATAACCCCGAATTCACACTAGAAGCAGGGTTTTTATGTGAATTTGTGCAAACAGTTACTAATAGCTACTGTACTTCTCATATAAACGTGAAAGCAAAAAGTGTAGTTTTTACAATTGAAATAGATCATAAAAATACAATAAATTAAAAAAGCTGGGAAATCCCAGCTTTTTTAATTATCTATGTTTATTTATAATTTCTTCTAGTTGTTCTTTACTGTGATATCCAACAATAGTTTCTACAACTTTTCCGTCTTTTTTTAAAGTCATAGTTGGTATTGCCTTAATACCTAAACTATTAGGTGTTTGAGGGTTCTCATCAACATCCATTTTGAAAAACTTTATATCATCATTATCTTCTGATAATGCCTCTACAGCTGGAGATTGCATTCTACAAGGTCCACACCAAGTTGCCCAAAAATCTGTAAAAACGAGACCCTCACTTGTCATCTTATCATAGTCTTTGTCTAATATTTCTTCTACCATTCAAATCACCTCAGTAATAATATACCAATATTTTTTTCAAAAACAATTTTAATGCTTATTACTTAAATTCTACAATAGTTGCGCCACTTCCCCCAGCTGATGCTGGAGCAAATTCAAAATGTTTAACTTGTCTATGAGATTTTAGATAATCTATTACACCATTTCGAATTGCGCCTGTACCACGGCCATGTACTATAGTAACTTGTCCATACCCTTGTAATAGTGACTGATCAATATATTTATCCAATTTTTCCATAGCTTCGTCATATCTCAATCCACGTAAATCTAGTTGACCAGAAGTAGCTTTAGTTGTTCTTTTTACTGTTGAACGAATTTTTTTAGGTTTTTCAACTTGAATATTTTGTTTTTCTAAATCATCTTCAGAAATTTTCATCTTTAATATTCCAAGTTGAACTTCATATCGTCCATCTTTTGTTTTTGATAGTACTGTACCAAACTGACCGTAAGTCAAAACTTTAACTTCATCACCTGGTTTTATTTCTTGTTTCTTCTTAGCTTTCTTTAATACTTTATTCTTTAATAAAGCAGGATCAGGACGCAAATTATTTAGATCAGTCTTTGCAGATATTAATTTATCCTCTTTAACCACAGCACCACTTAATTGAAGTTTTCTTAAATCAGAAATAATTTTTTCGGACTTTTTAATTGCTTTTGCAACAAGTTCATCAGCTTGTTTATTAGCCTTAATCAAAATATCTTCTTTAGATTTTTCTAAATTGTTCAATTGAATATCGAGTTTTTCTTGAAGTTCACTATTCTTTGATAACTTTTCTTCTAATAATTGATTATTTTCAACAAATTTTTTTCGTTGATCTTCTAAAGATTTAATCATATTGTTTAATTCTTGACTTTGACCATTTATCAAACTTCTTGAACTTTCGATAATATCTTTGTCCAAGCCAAGTTTTTCCGCAATATCTATTGCGTTACTTGATCCTGGAACTCCGATCAAAAACTTATAGGTTGGTTGTAAAGTATCAATATCAAACTCCATACTAGCGTTAATTGTTTCATTATTTTCATAAGCAAATAATTTCAACTCTGGATAATGAGAAGTTGCGACCACAAAAGCTTTTTTAGCAATCATTTTCTCTATTACTGCAATAGCCAAAGCTGCACCTTCTTGCGGATCTGTTCCAGCACCAAGTTCATCAAATAATACCAGCGAACGCTCGTTTACATTTTTGAAGATTTCAATAATATTGGTAAAGTGAGAAGAAAAAGTACTTAAATTTTGTTCAATTGACTGTTCATCACCAATATCCGCAAATATTTCATCAAATATTGCAACTTGACTGTTCTCATTTGCCGGTATAAATAATCCTGATTGAGCCATTAATTGAAGTAACCCTAAAGTTTTTAATGTAATAGTCTTACCACCAGTATTAGGACCAGTAATAATTATAGTTGTGTAATCTTTTCCTAAGATTATATCATTAGCTACTACACTCTTATTTAACAATGGATGTCTTGCTTGTCGTAATTCAACAACTCTATTTGCATTAATGATTGGCTCAGTTGCTTTAATTTCTGTTGCATACTTTGCTTTAGAATTTATTAGGTCTAATTTTGCAATTAGTGTATGATTTTTTTCTAAGTCATTAATAAAAGGTCTAACTAAATCGGATAATTCTCGCAAAACTTTTTGAATTTCATTATTCTCATCAATTCTTTTTTGAGCAATATCGTTATTCAATTCAACAACATTTGCTGGTTCAATATATAACGTTTGTCCTGATGCACTTTGATCATGAATGATTCCACCAAATTTTGAACGGTATTCTTGTTTAACCGGCAAAACAAATCTTTCATCACGTATTGTAATTATTGCTTCACTTAAATAATTAGAATTATTTCCCCTAGTATACTTTTCCATTGACTGTCTAACATTATTGCTCAATGACTTAATACTATTTCTTATATTTCCTAATCTTATTGAAGCAGTATCCAATACTGCTCCATTTTCAGAAATTGAACTTTTTAATTTTTCGTTTAATTCAGGTATTGTGATCAAATTCTGAAAAATCGTGTCAATTTGTTTAAACGTTAAATTTTTTTCTTCCTCTAATAATCTTTGAAAAAAGTTTTTAAGTTCATTAACGTTAACTAGCTGCATAGCAATTAATGATAAATCTGTACTACTCAATGTCGCATCAATTTTTAATCTTTTTAATTGTTCATTAATATTAGCCAATTTTCTAATGGGAATTGACTTATTTAATCGAATGATATTCATACCATCAAATGTTTCATCTAATGATTTTTGTACTTCATCAATTGTGTTCATTGGGGTAATTCTTTTTACTAGACTTTGTCCCATTTCAGTTATTGTAAACTTTGAAACTTGATCAGTTATTTTTTTAAACTCTAATACGTCTAAAATTTTCTCGTTCATTTCTTTTCCTTTTTTAATAAAAAAGTCAGCCATTGGCTGACTTAAATTGAATTATTGAACATTAAAAAAGCAGGAATATCCTGCTATTCTTCGATATCAGTTATAGCCTCAACTACACCATCAATCATTTCTAGTTCTTCTTCAGACTCAACAGGTGTCAACTTACCTTCATCTTCATCTTCTGCTTCAAATGAGTATGGATAATAAAAAACTTCTCCATCTTCATTTTCTTCCATATCTTCAAGAATTATATATTCTTTTCCAAATTCTTCAGAATTAAAAACAGTAGTTATTTTTAATGTTTGTGTCGTTCCATCATCATTTGTAACTTCAACAAAACGATCTTCTTGTTCTTCTGCCATCTTCTTTCACCTACTTCATTAATTTACCCTTAGCATCTAGATAATTTTGTAAAATCATCACTGCTGCTAATTTATCAATTACTTTTTTTCTTTTTTTCCTTGAAACATTTCCTTCATCAATTAACATTCTTTCAGCTTGTACAGTTGTTAAACGTTCATCGATGAAGTCTATTGGTAGTGAGAATCTATCCTCAATCATTTTTCCGTAAGCTTGGGATTTTTCAGCTCTTGGTCCTAAAGAATTATCCATATTTTTGGGTAGTCCTAAGACAATCCCCGTCACTTCATATTGATCAATGATTTCTTTTAATCTTTCTAGTCCAAATATTTCTTTATTCTCATTAATTGGAATGATTTCAACCCCTTGGGCAGTCCAGCCTAATAAATCACTCACAGCAACTCCAACGGTCTTTGACCCAACATCTAATCCTAATAAACGCATTACTTATTTTCCTTGCCTAAATAATTTTTTACAAGTTCTTCAATTATTTCATCGCGTTCATGTCTTAAGATAAGATTACGAGCGTCATTATTACGAGGTATGTAAGCTGGATCACCAGACAATAAATACCCAACGATTTGATTAATTGGATTATATCCTTTTTCTTGTAAAGCTTCATATACTTTTTCTAAAGTGTCATGAACATTACTATTGTTATTTTCATTAAACTTAAAACTCATTGTTTTATCTAGTGAACTCAAACTATCACACCTCCAATACATCTAAAGTGATTTTACCTGATTTTGTTATTAATAACAAATAATCATTTTTATAATAGCTTCTTTGCAGCTTCAAAGGCTTCTTTTAACCCATCCGGATTTTTTCCACCCGCTTGTGCCATATCTGGACGGCCACCACCGCCACCATTGATAAATGGTGATATTTCTTTAATAATATTTCCAGCTTTCAAGCCATTGTTAATTGCATTTTCAGATAAAGCAACGATTAAATTAGCTTTATCATCAGTTTTTGACCCTAAAACTAAAATATCTGATACTTTCTTGTTTTTCCAATCATCTGCCAATTTTCTTAAGCCATTCATATCATCTACGGGAGCAATTTTTGCAATTACAGAATATCCGTTGATATCTTCTTTCTCATCAAAAATTCCAGCAGATTGTTGACTGGCAAATTTAGCCTTTAAATTAGTTACATTTCTTTTTTCCTCTTTTAACTCAGTCATTAATTGACGAGCCTTATTAGGAGTATCTTTTGCTTGAGTAACTTTTAGAGCTGATGATGTCTCGTTTAGTATGGACATTTGTTCATTTAAATATTCAAATGCTTCTTTTGAAGTTACAGCTTCAATTCTTCTTGTTCCTGCACCAACTGCTGATTCAGATTTGATTTTAAATAGACCTAATTCGGCAGTATTCTCTGCATGAGTGCCACCACATAACTCCATTGAGTAATCACCGATTTGCACTACACGAACGATATCTCCATATTTGTCACCAAACAAAGCAATTGCCCCCATTTTTTTTGCAGAATCAATATCTGTTTCAGTAGTATTAACTGGTAATTCATCCCAAATTTTTTCATTGACAATTTGTTCTATTTTTTCTAACTGCTCAAAAGTAACTGCGTCTAAGCTTGTAAAGTCAAACCTTAAATAATCTGGTTCTACTAATGAACCCGCTTGATGAGTATGCTCACCTAAAACATCACGTAATGCCTGGTCTAGTAAATGAGTAGCTGTATGGTTTCTACGAACTTTTTTTCTAAAAGTTCTATCTATTTTTAATTGATATTTTTCACCACTGTTTAATTCACCAATAACTTCAACATAATGCAAGTTTTGACCATTTGGAGCATGTTGCACATCTTCAACTTTAGCAACAACTTCTCCTCTTTGATTGTAAATATTTCCTTTATCAGCAACTTGTCCACCCATTTCAGCATAAAATGGAGTTTTATCAAATACCAATTGAGCATTACCTGAATTTATTGAGTCTACTAAAATATCATTAAAGACAATGTCTTTTAAGATTGCATCATCAACGTCATAGTTGAAATGATATCCAACAAATTCACTTTCAGTTTTTATATTCATTAAAACTTCATCTTGTGAACCCATAGACTGTAAGTTGCCACGTGCTGATCTAGCTCTTTGTTTTTGCTTACTCATTTCTTCTTCAAAACCATTCTTATCAACTTCGAAGCCTTCATCATGTGCAGCTTCTTCAGTCATTTCAAAAGGAAATCCGTACGTATCAAATAATTTAAATGCATCAGCACCAGAAATTTCTTTTTTATTATTTTCTTTTAATTCTTCCAACAAGCTATTTAATAAGCTTAGTCCATCAGTTAAAGTATTTGAAAATCTTTCTTCTTCAGACTTAATAACTTTAACAATAAAATCTTTTTGGTTAGATACTTCAGGATAATAACTTTCCATAATCTGTCCAACAATAACAACGAATTCATTTAAGAAAGAACCATTTATTCCTAGTTTTTTTCCATTTAAAACTGCTCTTCTAATTAGTCGGCGAATAACATATCCACGTCCTTCATTTGAAGGTAATGCCCCGTCAGCAATTGCAAAAGAAACTGTACGCGCATGATCGGCAATTATTTTAAATGAAATATCATCTTTTATATTTTGACCGTATTTTTTCCCGTTACTGAGTTCCTCAGCTTTATTAATTAACGGCATAAATAGATCAGTTTCAAAATTAGTTTTAGTTTCTTGTACAACAGAAACCAAACGTTCCAATCCCATACCCGTATCAATATTTTTATGTGGTTGTTCGACATAAGAACCATCAGGTAGATGATTAAATTCAGAAAAAACAACATTCCAAACTTCTAAATAACGTTCATTTTCTCCACCTGGATAATTTTCCGGATCATCTTCATCAACGTTATTAAATTTTTGCCCACGATCATAAAAAATTTCTGTATCTGGTCCCGAAGGTCCTTCGCCGATATCCCAGAAATTGTCCTCAACTTTAAATATATGATTTTCAGGTAATCCAACAACTTCATGCCAAATTCTATATGCTTCTGTATCTTTAGGATATACAGTAACATACATTTTTTCTTTATCTAGGCCAATCCATTTATCACTTGTTAAAAATTCCCAAGCCCATGGAATTGCATCTTCTTTAAAATAATCGCCAACTGAAAAATTACCCAACATTTCAAAAAATGTTTGATGTCTTGCTGTTTTACCAACATTTTCAATATCATTTGTTCTAATACATTTTTGAGCATTTGTTATCCTTGGATTTTTTGGAATGACAGTTCCATCGAAATATTTCTTTAATGTTGCAACTCCTGAATTAATCCAAAGTAATGTTGGATCATCTACCGGTATTAATGATGCACTTGGTTCAATTTCATGATTTTTACTTTTGAAAAAATCCAAAAATAGTTTTCTAATCTCTGCACTTGATAATTTTTTCATAATTTCCTCCAGAAAATAAAAAGAGTCTTGCTTACAAGGACGCCCGTGCGCGGTACCACCTTGTTTGCAACGACTCAATCGTTTGCCTCTTTAGACATTTATTAACATTTTTACTGGTAGCATTAATTAAATTAATTTAAGTATTTTCACCAACCATACTTTCTCTATAAAAATTAATTTAAAAAATATATCCATTAAAAGAATAATTGTGAAAAGTAAAAATGTCAAATTTAATATGAATTTTCATTTTTTCTCTTTTTACGTAGTGCCCTCTGTTGCTGACGAGCCTCTATTTTTTTATTCTTTCGTTTCTCTTCACTAATCGCATTTTTGATTTTCTTTTTATAACCCGGTTTGCGTTTCGTTTTTTGCTTTTTAACCAATCCTCTCATTGTTGTTGAGAGTTTTTCATTAGAAGCCGTTCTTTGTTGACGTCGATTTCTTTCATAGGTGTCAACAATTCCTTCTTTTTTTATTTCTTTAGGTTTGAATTTCACTCCCATTTTTTCTAGTACTGTAATTTTTTCCTCTTCAGAAGGATTATAAAGAGTTATTGCAATTCCTGAAAGATTATTTCTCCCAGTACGTCCAGATCTATGAATAAAGAATTCTAAGTCATCGGGAATTTCAGCATTTATAACATGTGAAACTCCGGTAATATCAATTCCTCTAGCTGCTAAATCAGTTGCAACAACAAACTGAAACTCCATGTTTTCAATTCTTTTCATAGTACGTTTACGTTCCCTTGGAGTTAAACCGCCATGAATTCTAGCAACTTTTAATCCCTTATGAATTAAAAAGTCATAAATATCATCAACTTCATTTTTTGTATTTGCAAAGATTAAGGATAAAAATGGCTGTCCAGTAGTTAATATTTGATAAATCATTTCATGCTTATTTTGACCACGACTTGAGATTAGCCAATTTTCGACATTTTCACTTACAACATTTGGATTATCAATAACAACAAATTTTGGTTGTGTAAGATATTTTTTTAAAAATGGTTGTAACTTTTCAGGAATAGTAGCTGAAAAAACTAGTATCTGTAAATCTTCACTCATTGCACTAGCAATTTGATTAACATCATCCAAAAAGCCCATATCTAAAGTCATATCTGCTTCATCAATGACTAAAACTTTAGTTTCATTGACTTTTAAGTGATTAGACTTAATCAAATCTAGTAAACGACCAGGTGTTCCAATTGCAATTTCTGGCTGTGAATTTTCTAGTTTTTGTTCTTGTCTTTTTTTATCTGTTCCACCTACATAATTACTCACACTAATATTATCGTTTTTAGCAATTTCTTCAGTGTCATCATATATTTGATATGCTAATTCACGACTAGGTGACGTTATTAGTACTTGATTATTTTCACTATGCTCTAATTTATCAAAAATTGGTAATAAATATGCATGAGTTTTACCACTACCAGTTTGAGACTGAACAATTAAATCTTGTCCCTTTCTTACTAAAGGAATAACTTTTTCTTGGACAGGAGTTGCATTTAAAAATTTAATTTCTTGTAAAGATTTATTAATAAAATCTTTGAATCCCATTGATTTAAAGGTTGTTACCACGTTTTTTCTCCTATTTAAAATCCTTAACAGCTTGTATTAATTCATTAATTATTTGCTTAACTTCTTCTTCATCTTTAGCATTTGCACCACTAGCCAAAGGATGTCCTCCTCCATCATGGTTCATTGCCAAGGTATTTATAATTGGTCCTTTTGATCGATAATGTATTCTAAACCCTGTTTCAGGTATTTTTTTCTCAACTGCAATTATCCAAGAAACTACCCCTTTCAAACGACCAGGGGAAGAAACTACAGCATGGGCTTGTTCCATTGTTACATCTAATTTTTTTAGATTTTCTTGAGTAATAATAGCCCAAGCTGCTCCACTTTTATCAATTGTTAAATAGTCATACACACTACTTTGTAATTTGGCCTGTTGCAATGTCACTTCACTTAATTTTTGATTTATTTTGGGCAGATCAACACCTAAATTTAATAATTCACTTGCCACTTCAAATGTATGAGAAGATGTTGCATCATACATAAATCTCCCTGTATCGCCAACAATTCCTGCATAAATAGCATTCGCAACTTGTTTATCAATAACAAACTTCCATTGAGTAAGCAAATCATACATTATTTCTGAACAAGAAGAAGCTTCATCGTCAACAAATCTCAAATTACCATATTGATCATTATCAGGATGATGATCAATTTTTATCAAAAAGTTGCCTTTATCAAAATTTTCACCACTTATTCTAGGTACATTAGCAGTGTCAACAACAATGACCAACGCGTTTTTGTAGTCATTTTGATTAACGTTATCCATATGCGATAACCAGTCTAAATCGCCAACTGATTCTCCAGCCATAAGCACTTGCTTATTAGGAAATGTTTTTTTTATCGATAAAGTTAAAGATTTTTGTGATCCTAAGGCATCTGGATCTGGATGTTGATGTCGATGAATAATAATTTTATCATACTGTTCAATTTTTTCTTTAATTAATTTTATTTCCATTTTAATTTTAATCCTTAAATAATTTTAATGGTAATTCTTCAAAACCAAACTCATCTATGGTAGTAACTGTAACACCAACCAAGCGTAACTCCAAATCAATGTCAATTTCGTCAAATAATTCTTGAGCTGTATTATAAATCTCAATTTCACTATGTAAGTAATCATTTAAAGTTTTTCTTTTTGATACTGTTTCAAAACTTGTTGTTCTTGCTTTAACAACAACAGTTTTTCCTTGTAAATGCTTATTTATTAGAACTTTATAAACCTGATTACTCAAAGTATTAAGTTGTCTATATACTTCTTCTTTAGTTATTAGTGGTTTGTTAAAGGTTTGCTCCTTACCAACGGATTTTCTTAGACGATTGGCTTCAACTGGGCTATTATCAATACCTCGACAGCGTTGAAACATTAAAAATCCCCACTTGCCAAACTCGTTTAACATTATATCTTGATCTAAGTTTTGCAAATCTTCACCTGTAAATATATTCATTTCATGAAGTTTAGCTTGCATTGTCTTTCCTATACCATTGAATTTTTCAATTGGAATTTTTGCCAGGAATTCTGTTGAATATTCTGGTAAAACTATAGTTCTTCCAAAGGGTTTAGCATAGTCAGACGCCATTTTAGCTAAAAATTTATTATATGAAACTCCAATTGAACAAGTTAAGTCAGTTTCTTTATATATTCGGGCCTGTAAATATTGCATAACTTTTAAAGCACTAGACTCATTTAACTTATTGTTTGTAATATCCAAGTATGCTTCATCTAATGCAACGGTCTGGTACTTATCAGTAACGCTTTTAAAAATATCATGTATATAATTCGATACTTTTCTATATAAAGTAAAATTAGGGTTAGTAAATACAAGCTCACTTTTAGGAATCAACTCAACAGCTTTTTGAGCAGGCATTGCAGAATGAACTCCGTATTTTCTCGCGTTATAATTAGCAGTCGTTATCACTCCGTGATTATTATTTTTTCTTGGATCGTGAGCGATAACAAGTGCTTTTTTTCTATATTCTGGATGCTCTCTTTCTTCTACCGAAGCGTAAAATGCATCCATATCAACATGTAAAATTTTTCGGCTATCATCCACTACTAGTGGGATTTCAATTAAACTCAAGGTGTTTTCTCCTTAAATTTTATCCTCTAAAAACCCATTGATTACCATCACGAGCTAGTAAATCATCTGCTTTTTTTGGTCCAAACGTTCCACTTCGATAGTTAGGAAAATCTTCTTTTTCTTCATCCCATTTTTGACGAATTACGTCAATATATTTCCAAGTACTTGATAATTCATCCCAATGAGTAAAGTTAGTATGATCACCATCCAATATGTTAACCATTAATCTTTCGTAAGCTTCTGGAACTTTATCAAGTTCTTTTGCTGAGCGCTTAAAGTTCATTGAAAAAGTATCCGTAGCAAAATCCATACCAACTTTTGTACCATTCATTAATAGTTCATAGCCTTGGTCCGGTTCAATAATGATTGAAAAAATATTTTCTTTGATTTCTGATTCATTTAATGAGGTGAAAATATTTTTGATATCTTTTTTAAAAACAATATCTATTCTTGTACTTTTTTCTGGCAATCTTTTACCAGTTCTCACATAAAAAGGCACACCTCTAAAAGTATCGTTATCAAACATGATTTTCCCTGCAACATAGGTCTCTGTTTGAGATTCAGGATTTATATTAGGCCCTTCACGATATGAGATTTGAGTTTGATTCAAATTAACTCCATACTGTCCACGTACAAAGTTTTTATCAACTTCATCACTAGATAACATCTTTAAACTTGCAAAAAGCTCTTTTTTTGATTGATGAACTTTTTGTGAGGTGAATTCTTCAGGCTTTTCCATTGTAAGCTGTGCCAGTATTTGCATGACATGATTTTGAACCATGTCCCTTAATGCACCTGCTCCATCATAATATCCACCTCGTTCTTCTACACCAAGTGATTCTGCCAATGTAATCTGCACATTTGAAATATAATCTTTATTCCAAATAGTATTAAACACTGGATTATTAAATCTCAGAACAGGAATATTTTGAACCATTTCTTTTCCAAGATAGTGATCTATTCTATAGATTTGTTCTTCATCAAATGTTTGTGAAATTTCATCATTTAATTTCTTAGCAGACTTAAAGTCATGTCCAAAGGGCTTTTCGATAACTAAGCGATTAAATCCATTATCCGTAATTAAATTTTCCGATTTAATATGTCCTGCAACAGTTCCAAATAGTGAAGGTGCAATAGCCATATAATATACGCGGTTTTCTTCTAGTTCATATTTATCATTTAAACTTTGAGCAAGCTTTTTTAATGTTATATAGTGTTGAGAGTCATTTACATCGTGCGACTGGTAATAAAAATGGCTACTAAATTCTTGTACCATTTTTTCATCCTCACAGAATTTTTTTAACGATTCTTTAACAGTATCTCTGAAAAAATCATCGCTCCAATCTCTTCTTGCAGTACCAATTACAGCAAATTTTTTATTGATATAGTTATTTCTATATAAATTAAATAAAGCGGGATATAACTTTCGATGAGCTAAGTCTCCTGACCCACCAAAAATTATAAACAATGCCGGATTTTCTTGTTTCATTTTAATACAACCTCTTAATTTATTTATCTTATTTATTTTACACTAATACTATTAAAGACCGAAAAAAAAACGTTCAAATGAACGTTTTATTTTTCTTCAGTTGTTTCTTCTTTTGATACTTTTTCAGTATCTTCAACTTTTTCTTCTATTTTTTCGCTATTCTTTTCTTCAACAGGTGTTGTTTGTGTAGGTGTAGCTGTTGAATTATTAACTTGTCTTATTGCAGCAATATCAAATGTTAAAAAGACACCATCAACATCAATAACAACTTCTTTTGCTTCCATATCGATTTCATCGATTTTACCCTTCATACCACCGATAGTAACAATAGAGTCACCTTTTTTCATTTTTTGTAGCATTTCAGCACGTTTTTCCTGTTGTTTCTTTTGTGGTCTAACTGTGAAGAAATACATTGCCACAAACATCAAGATAAGTAAGATAATCATTGAATAATTCATTTAAGCACCTCTGTTTTTTTATATATAAGACATTGTACTACAATACTCAAAAAATCTAAAACTTCTTAGCGTTTTTTTCATTAAATCCGTACTCTTCAAAAAATGATTCTCTAAATTCTAAAAGGTTATCATCCTTAATAGCCTGACGTACTTTTTTCATAACATCTAATAAGAAGTATAAATTATGATAACTAGTTAAGTGCATTCCAAATAATTCATCTGTTTTTAATAAATGACGAATATAAGCACGCGTATAATTACGACAGGCATAACAATTACAATTCTCATCAAGTGGACGAAAGTCTCTTGCATATTTTGCATTTTTAACAACTAATCTTCCCTTTGATGTCATGCAAGTACCATTTCTTGCAATACGAGTGGGAAGAACACAATCAAACATGTCAACTCCACGAATTACACCATCAATCAATGAATCTGCAGTCCCTACACCCATCAAGTAATGGGGCTTGTTTTCAGGTAACATTGGAACTGTAAAGTCTAAAACTCTGTTCATCTCGTCTTTAGACTCACCAACCGAAAGTCCTCCTATAGAATAACCTGGAAAATCTAAACTAACTAGATCTTTTGCAGATTGTTTTCTCAAGTCTTCAAATCCAGCGCCTTGAACAATACCAAATAATCCTTGAGTATTTGGATTTTGATGAGCTTTTAATCCACGTTCTGCCCAGCGTGTCGTTCTATTTATAGAATTTTTAACATACTCATAGCTTTCAAAATACGGAGGACATTCATCAAGACTCATCATAATATCAGGTCCTAGGTCATTTTGAACTTGAATAGCTTTTTCGGGTGACAAAAATAGTTTTCGACCATCAAGGTGACTTTTAAAATGAACACCTTCTTCAGTGATATTTCTAGTATCAGCTAGCGAAAACACTTGAAAACCACCAGAATCAGTCAAGATACCTTTATCCCAATTCATAAATTTATGTAAACCACCAGCTTCTTTGACAATTTCTTCAC
Organism: Daquilactobacillus linshuiensis; assembly: GCF_052828685.1. Classification (NCBI taxonomy): domain Bacteria; kingdom Bacillati; phylum Bacillota; class Bacilli; order Lactobacillales; family Lactobacillaceae; genus Daquilactobacillus; species Daquilactobacillus linshuiensis. Next base: position 985,494 of record NZ_CM128255.1, read on the forward strand.
CAGGTCTTAGCCATAAATGATATGTATTAGAAAGAATTACCGAAGCACCCATTTCATCTAATTCTTCAGGTGCCATAGTTTTAACAGAGGCTAAAGTGCCAACAGGCATAAACATTGGTGTTTCAAAAGTTCCATGAGGTGTTTGTAATAATCCCAGTCTAGCTCCAGTATGTTTTTCTTTTTTCAATAATGTATATTTAATTGGAGATTCCATTGTTTACTTCACTTTCATTAAAGATTAGTCAATTTTATCAAAAATACTAAATTTTATACAGCTAAATACTAAATAAAAAGTCCTATATTAAATAGGACTTTACAAAAATATCACTATTTTATAAACATTGCATCTCCAAAACTAAAGAAACGGTATTTTTCTTCAATAGCGTGTTGATATGCATTCAATATGTTTTCTCTTCCAGTAAATGATGCCACAAGCATCACTAAAGTTGACTTAGGTAAATGAAAGTTTGTAATGAAATGATCTACAACTTTCCATTCATATCCAGGTTTAATAAAAATATCTGTCCATCCATTGTCAGCTTTTATTTCACCATTAAATTTAGAACCAATTGTTTCTAATGTTCTAATTGATGTCGTTCCTGTAGCAATAATTTTTCCACCGTTTGCTCTTACTTCATTCAAAGTTTTTGCTGATTCTTCATCTAAACGATAAAACTCGGAGTGCATTACATGCTTACTTACGTCTGACTCAGACACAGGTCTGAATGTTCCTAAACCAACATGTAAAGTGAGATATACTAATTTAACACCTTTTTCTTCTGCTTTTTTTAACAAATCCTTTGTCCAGTGAAAACCTGCTGTTGGTGCTGCTGCTGAACCTATTTCTTTTGCATAAACAGTTTGATAACGATCTGGATCATCCAATCGTTCTTTTATATATGGTGGTAAAGGCATTTCTCCAAGTTGCTCTAGTATCTCCATAAAAATACCATCATATTTAAATTCTATTATTTTTCCACCATGTTCTAATTCTTCTAATACTTCTGCTTTTAATTGGCCATCTCCAAAAGTGACAACAGTTCCAACTGGTGCTTTTCGAGCAGGTTTCATCAGTACTTCCCACTTGTCACCTTCAATGTTATTTAAAAGTAGCACTTCCATATGAGCATTAGTATCAACCTTTGTTCCATAAAGTCGAGCTGGTAAAACTTTACTATTATTCATTACCACAGCATCACCTGGATTTAAATAATCGAGTATTTCATAGAAATGATGATCTTCATATTCACCTGTTTCATGATCTAATACTAGCATTCTTGAGTGATCGCGATCTTTAATAGGTGTTTGCGCGATTAATTCCTCTGGTAAATTATAGTCAAAATCTTCTGTACTTAACATATTTTTAGTCCTTTTCTTTATATGGGATACCTAGGTGATTATACCCTTTTTTAGTAACCATTCTTCCACGAGGTGTCCTTTTTAAAAATCCTAATTGCATTAAATATGGTTCATAAACAGTCTCTATTGTTTCTTGTTCTTCACCAATGTTAGCCGCAATTGTTTTTAATCCTAGTGGACCACCTTTATATAACTCAATCATCATTTTTAATATTTTTCTATCAACTTGATCAAGTCCATTATTATCAACTTGCAATTGATCTAATGAGTGTTTTGCTATTTGCATATCAATAACTTTTTTTTCAGATACTTCAGCAAAATCCCTAACACGCTTTAACAATCTATTGGCTATTCTAGGCGTTCCACGGGATCTTCGTGCAATTTCATATGCTCCATCTTGAATTGTCTCCATATTCAAAACTTCAGATGATCTTTGAACTATTTGTGTTAATTCATCAACAGTATAATAATTCATATGTTGAACAATTCCGAATCTATCACGAAGCGGAGCTGATAATTGACCAGCTCTTGTTGTTGCACCAATGAGAGTAAATGGAGGAAGGGTAAAATGGATTGGATGTGCTTCCGGCCCTTGTCCTACAACTATGTCAATATAAAAATCTTCCATAGCAGAATATAAAACTTCCTCAACATTTTTTGGTAGTCTATGGATTTCATCAATAAACAAAACGTCCCCAGGCTGTAGTTCTGACAGCATTGCAAGTAAATCACCTGCTTTATCAATTGACGGACCAGTAGTTGTATGAATATCCACTTCAAGTTCGTTAGCAATAATCATTGCCAGCGTCGTTTTACCTAATCCAGGAGGTCCATATAATAAAACATGGTCTAAAGCTTCTCCACGACTTTTAGTAGCTTGAATATAGATACTCATTTCTTTTTTTATTTTTTCTTGCCCTATGTATTGGCTTAGTCTTTTAGGTCTAAGAGTTATCTCTTCTTGTTGTTCTTTATCACTATTAATATCTGAATCTGTTAGTCTTTCATTTTCATCCATTCATTTACCTCCTCTCTAGCTCATCAATAGTCTCAATCCTTCACGTACATATTCATCAGCAGTATTTGCTTTTGATTCTTTTAATTGGTTAGTAATCTTCTTTATGTCTTTAGTTGAATAACCAAGTGATAACAATGCTTCAAGTCCATCATTTAAAGCAACACTTGATGATAATTCTAAGTGATTATCTAACAAGTTAGGTTGTGTCTTATCAAATGATATTTTCCCTTGCAAATCTAATATTATCTGCTGTGCAGTTTTCTTCCCAACACCGGGAAACTTAGTTAAATAAGTCGCATCACCTGTTTCAATAGCAGAAAACACTCCAGAAATATCATTTCCAGCTAAGATTGCTAACGCACTTTTTGGTCCAATACCAGAAACGCTCGTTAATTTTCCAAACAATTCTTTTTCACTTAAATCATAAAATCCGTATAAAGATTGTTCATTTTCTCTAACTATTTGTTCAACATATATTGTGGTTTTTTCATCCATTTCATATCTGTATGGATTAGCAACCAGCAACTTATATCCTACTCCATTTACATCCATTACGACATAACTTGGATGAATGGCCGAAACTTGTCCCATTAAATATTCAAACATTACATACTCCGACTTTCATGAGAATCTTGAATTCTCTTAAACATTTTTTCTAAATCCTTATTAGTAAATTGTACTAAAACTGGACGACCATGTGGACAATTAAATGGATTTTTTGCTTTTGCTAAATTTTGCAAAAGTGCCTTTGCTTGCTGCTGATCTAGATGATGATTAGCCTTAATTGCCCTTTTACAGCTCATCATAATTGCAGCACTTTCTCGAAATTTTTCAATTGTCATATTTTTATCGTTTAAAACATAGTCAATTAATTCCCTTGCAGTATCTTCTTCTTGTCCTTTTTTAAACCAAGTCGGATGGCTTTGAATTAAAAAACTATTTTGACCAAAATTCTGTAAATGTAATCCTAATTTTTCAAATAAATCTAGCCGATCATTAATTAAAACGCTATCCGAATTAGGATATTCTAATACAATAGGGACCAAAAGCTTTTGTTGATCTTTTTGAACCACACCAATTTCTTTTCGATACTTTTCATAGTTAACTCTTTCTTGAGCTGCATGTTGATCGACAAAATAAATACCATCTTCACTTTCGGCTAACAAATAAGTTCCATGAGCTTGTCCTATATATAATAACTGAGGGAATTTTTTATACTCTTCTTTTTCTTCAAAGTTATTAATTTCTTTTTTTAAACGTTCATCCCATTTTTTTAATCTTTCTGGATTATCAAAAATAGAATCACTATTTATGATTTCCTGTCTTATTTCTTTGTTTTCAATGGGAGAAGTTGAAATATCATCAGTTGATTCTTTAATAAAACTATTTTTCGATTCTTTATCATCAGTATATGTTAAATCAATTGGTAAATCTTCGACTTTTGATTGAACAGTCCTGCTTTTTTGTAGATTTTCCATTGCATCAGGAATTAAATTTAAAGAACTAATGGCTTGGTTTATTGCTCCACTGACTAAAGTTGCGAGCTCTTGTTCTTTACTTAATCTAACTTCTTGTTTAGTTGGATGTACATTCACATCGACTAAAATAGGATCCATTTGAATACTTAAAACCGTAATTGGAAATCTTCCAATCATTAATTTTGATCCATAACCACTTATTATTGAGCGAGATAAAATATAATTTTTAATAAATCTACCATTTAAAATGACTGATATATAATTTCTATTTGCCCTTGTTAGTTCAGGAAGTGAAGTATATCCAACAACTTTATAATCTAAATTTTCAGCCTCAAACTTAACCATTTTTGAGGTGACATTTCGCCCATAAATACCAGCCACTGTTTGCTCTAGATTATTATTACCAGAAGTCCTAACAAGGTTTTTGTCATTATTTTTTAAAGTAATCGAAATTTCTGGATGTCCTAAAGCAATTCTGTTTACAATATCAATTATTTTATTTAATTCAGTATTTTGACTTTTAATATACTTTAATCGTGCAGGTGTATTAAAAAATAAATCTTCTACTACAATTGTAGTTCCTTTTGGCCTAGCTGCAATTTTTCTACTTATTAAGTTATTGCCTTCGTAGTTAACTTTCACGGCACTTGTTCCATCTGTACTTGTTGTTAATTCAACTTTTGAAACAGATACAATACTAGCCAAAGCTTCTCCACGAAAACCTAGAGTTTTTATATTAAATAGATCATTAGCTCCTTTAATTTTGCTTGTCGCATTTCTATGAAAAGCAAGTTCAACATCATCATCAGCTATTCCGTCCCCATTATCTATAATAGAGATTTTTTTCATTCCAGCATCTTCAATGTCTATTTCAATTTGATTTGCGTGAGCATCAATTGAGTTTTCAACTAATTCTTTTACTACTGAAGCAGGACGTTCAATTACTTCACCAGCAGCAATTTTATTCGCTAATTCTTCAGATAATTCATAAATTGTACTCAAAATAATCCCCCCTCTAAAAAACTATTTAAGCTCCTTTTGCCATTTATACAATAGATTCATTGCATCCATTGGAGTTATATCCATCAAATTAGTGTTTTTTAATTCACTAGTAATCTCATTTTCTTCATTAAACAGTGATAACTGTAAATCTTGCTCTTTAATAGTTGATCCATCTATATTTTTTTTGGAAACTTGCTTTTCATCATAAGCATTGCTTTTTGATTCTAAATTCTGCAAAACTTCTTCGGCCCGAACTAATACTTGTGAAGGTAGTCCAGCAAGCTTGGCAACATGTATTCCATAAGATTGATCTGCTGGTCCTGGTAATACTTTATGTAAAAACACTAAATTTCCATTTTCTTCAGTAGCATTTACATGAACATTTTTTACACCTGTAAATTTCTTATCTAACTCGGTTAATTCATGATAATGAGTTGAAAATAGAGTTTTTGCTTGAACATCTTTTTCTATATATTCAATAATTGATTGTGCTAATGCCATACCATCATAGGTAGCAGTACCGCGTCCAATCTCATCAAATACTAATAAACTATTTTTAGTAGCATTTTTTAAAGCATCATTTGCTTCTTTCATTTCGACCATAAAAGTGCTATCACCAGAAATCAAGTCATCTGCTGCACCTATTCTAGTAAAAATATGATCAAAAATTGGTAATACTGCTGATTCTGCTGGTATGAAACTTCCAACTTGAGACATTATAACTGTTAAAGCCATTTGACGCATGTATGTGCTTTTTCCAGACATATTCGGACCGGTGATAAGCATAACATTGTCATCTTTTTCCATTTTTATATCATTTGGAATATATTTATTTTGTCCAATAACTTTTTCAACAACTGGATGACGACCATTAACAATATTAATAGTTCTATCTGAGGAAAAAGTAGGTCTTATCAAATGATATTCTTCACCAATAGTCGCAAAACTTTGTAAAATATCTAATTCAGATATCTTTAAAGCAAGATTTTGGAGTTTTACTATATCATCCTTAATTTTCTCTCTAAGCTCCGTAAATAATTGATACTCTAAAGAACTTGACTTTTCCTCTGCTTCTAAAATAATTCTTTCTTTTTCTTTCAATTCAGGTGTTACATATCTTTCAGCATTAGTTAATGTTTGCTTTCTTTCATATCTGCCTTCAGGTAAATTTGCAACATTAGCTTTTGTAACTTCAATATAATATCCAAAAACTTTGTTATATCCTATTTTCAAACTATGAATTCCTGTTTCTTCTTGTTCTTTTGCTTGCATATCTGCAATCCATTTTTTTCCATTTTTAGAAGCATCACGATACTTATCAAGCTGAGAATTGAATCCATCTTTAATAACACCACCGTCTTTAACGGATAGTGGTGTATCTTCGTTTATTGCACTATCGATTAGAGAATATATATCCGTACAGTTTTCTAAAGAGTTAGCAAAATCATTAAACTCTTTGGTATCTAAATCTCTTAAAATTTCTTGTATCAAAGGAACTTGTCTTAATGACGTCTTTAATTGTAATAAATCTCGGCCATTAACGTTTCCATATGCAATTCTTCCTGCGAGTCTTTCCAAATCATACACTTTTGTTAAATAATCTTGTAAACTTGATCGCTGAAAAAAATTATCCATTAATATTTGTACTTTATCTTGTCGTTTCACCAGTTCTTCTTTACTTAAAATAGGTCTGGCAATCCACTGTTTAAGTAAGCGAGAACCCATCGCCGTTTTGGTCTCATCAAGAAGCCATAACAAAGAACCATATTTTTTTCCAGTTCTCAATGACTTAAATAGCTCTAAATTATCCTGTGCAGAATAGTCTAGTTGTAAATAAGAATTAGTCTCGTAACTTTGAGCGATTTTCAGATGTGAAAGACTTCTTTTTTGCGTATCTACCAAATATGAAACTAAATATTGAGTTGCTTTTATTTCTGATTCATTTTCAAGTTCTTGAATGACATAGTTAACTTCAGATGTATCTTTTATTTCATCGATAAATGTTATAAGTATACCAAGCTTTTTCATTGACTCTTCAAGTTTAACATCTTGAAAATTCATAACAGATTCTTTGGTATTTAAAGTCAACAATTCGTTAATGACCTCATCTGTATTTTTAATATGTGTTGCCTTTAACTCACCAGTTGAAAGATCAGCGTATGTAATAGCATAGTCATTCTCACCTTTTACAACTGAAGTAATATAATTATTATCACTACTATTTTCGGATTTAACATCCATGACTGTACCAGGAGTAACAACTTTAATTACTTCTCTTTTTACAGTTGTCCCTTCAGCATCAGAAGGATTTTCTACTTGCTCACAAATTGCGACTTTATACCCATGTTCAACTAATATTTGTATATATGTATCAGCGGCATGATACGGAACTCCACACATTGGAATTGGATCATCAGCATTTTTATTTCTTGCAGTTAGTGTTAATTCAAGAATTTGTGATCCTTTTATTGCGTCTTCTTGAAATAATTCGTAGAAGTCACCGACTCTGTAAAATAAAAATGCATCTTTATATTTATTTTTAATTTCATAGTATTGCTGCATCATTGGTGTATCTTTTGTTTTTTGAGGCATTTTTCCACCTTATTAAGATCTAATATAGTTTGCTTTTATTGTATTTTTATTTTCATTTATATCAACAATTACGTAATTTAATTGCATTCGACCATCTTCTTCTACATCGAATTTTTCAGGCCGTTGTGTCAAAAATCTATTAATCACTCTTTGACTTTTAACACCCAAAATACCATCCATTGAACCTGTCATTCCAACATCAGTTATATAGGCCGTACCTTTAGGGAAAATCTGTGCATCATTGGTTTGAACATGTGTATGTGTTCCTACAACTACTTGTGCTCGGCCATCTGTATATCGACCAAAGGCAATTTTTTCACTAGTAGTTTCTGCATGAAAATCAATAAATATTTTTTCATCTTTATGTTCACTATAAAACTTGTCAAATACATAAAAAGGATTATCAATAGGTTGCATCATAGCCGTACCTTGCATATTTAATACAGTTATTTTATCACCATTAATATTAATAGTCTTGTATCCATTACCTGGTACATTTCCCGGGTAATTAAGTGGTCTAAGCATATTTTCTTTTTTGTCAATAAAATCAAGAACCTCTCTTTTATCCCAGACATGATTTCCTGAAGTTACAATATCTGCTCCACTATTTAATATATTTTTAAAATCTACTTCCTTAATTCCTTTTCCTGCATTAGAATTTTCACCATTTACTATCGTTAGTTGCGGTTTCAAGTCTGATTTAAGTTCTTTTAAGTATGTATTCAAAGCTTTTATTCCAATACTTCCAACAACATCACCTACAAATAATATACGCATGATCTACCTCTTTTTGTAATACTGCTATTGTATCAATTTTTAATCTATAGCGCGACTAGCCAAAATTATTTTTTAATAAACAAAAAAACAATCAACCATAGTTGATTGATTGTTTTAAAGTTCTTTAAAAAACTTTATTACATCATGCCACCCATTCCAGCAGTTGGATCTGCTGGTGCAGCTGATGCTTTATTTTCTTCTAGCTTATCAGCAACTACTGCTTCTGTAGTTAATAATAATGCAGCAACACTTGCAGCGTTTTGTAATGCTGAACGTGTAACTTTTGTTGGGTCAATGATTCCAGCTTTAATCATATTTTCCCAAACACCAGTAGCAGCATTATAACCAATTTCATTTTCTTCATTTTTCATGTGTTCTACTATGACTGAACCTTCTAGTCCAGCATTTGTTGCAATTTGTCTTACAGGCTCTTCCAATGCTCGTAAAACAATATTAATACCTGTTTGAACATCGCCTTCATCTTTTAGTTGTGCAACAGCACTTATAACGTTCATCAAGGCTGTTCCACCACCAGCTACATAGCCTTCTTCAACTGCGGCACGTGTAGCATTTAATGCATCTTCAATACGGTACTTACGTTCTTTTAGTTCAGTTTCTGTTGCAGCACCAACTTTGATTACGGCAACACCACCTGAAAGTTTTGCAAGTCTTTCTTGAAGTTTTTCTTTATCAAAGTCAGAAGTTGTCTCTACAATTTGTTTCTTAATCATTTCAACACGTTCAGAAATAGCATTCTTATCACCATTTCCTTCAACAATTGTTGTATTGTCTTTAGTTACTGTAACTCTTCCAGCTTGTCCCAATTGTTCAAGTTTAACATCTTTTAATTCTAGACCTAAATCACTTGTAATAACTGTAGCACCAGTAAGAGTAGCAATATCTTCAAGCAGAGCTTTACGGCGATCACCAAATCCGGGTGCTTTAACAGCTACAACATTAAATGTCCCACGTATCTTATTTAATACAAGTGTTGGTAGTGCTTCACCGTCAACATCATCAGCTATTATCAATAATGACTTACCTTGTTGAACAATTTCTTGAAGCATTGGTAAAATATCTTGGATATTAGAAATTTTCTTATCAGTAATTAATAAGTATGGGTTTTCAAGGTCGGCTTCCATCTTATCATTATCAGTAACCATATATTGTGATAAGTATCCACGATCAAATTGCATACCTTCAACTACATCAAGGCTAGTATCAATACCTTTTGATTCTTCAATTGTAATAACTCCATCGTTACCAACTTTATCCATAGCATCAGCAATTAATTTACCAACTTCTTGACTTGCTGATGATACAGAAGCAACTTGAGCAATTTCATCTTTATTTGAAACATTATGTGAAATTTTGTGAAGCTCTTCTACAGCAGCATTGGTAGCTTTTTCAATACCTGTTCTAATTCCTACTGGATTAGCTCCTGCTGTGACATTTTTCATTCCTTCACGAATAATAGCTTGAGCTAAAACTGTGGCTGTTGTTGTACCATCACCGGCAACATCATTAGTCTTTGAAGCGACTTCTGAAACTAATTTAGCTCCCATATTTTCAAAATGATCTTCAAGTTCAATAGCTTTAGCAATTGTAACACCATCGTTTGTAATTTCTGGGCTACCAAATGATTGTTCCAAAACTACATTTCTTCCCTTAGGACCCATTGTTGTTTTGACTGTGTCAGCTAATTGATCGACACCCTTAAGCATTTTTGCTCTAGCATCTTCAGAAAATTTTATTTCTTTAACCATATTTTACACTTCCCTTTTATTATTCAACAATTGCAATGATATCTTTTTCATGCATTACTAAATACTCTTTATCTTCATCTTTAACTTCTGTACCGGCATATTTATCAAATAATACTTTGTCGCCAGCTTTTACTGTCATAGATAGCTTTGTTCCATCTTGGGAAATCGCACCATCACCAACTGATACTACAACACCGGTTTGTGGTTTTTCTTTGGCATTACTTGCAAGTACAATGCCACCCACTGTTTTTTCATCTTCAGAGTCTACTGTAAGAATTACTCTATCACCTAATGGTTTTAACACGTTAATCCCTCCAAAAAAATATTTTTTAGCACTCTTAAGTTCTTTGTGCTAATTACAAAGATAATAATAACATTTTGAACCACGAGTGCAAGTGATTTGTATAAAAAAACATTTACTTTTTCAGTAAATGTCTTTTTATACTATAAACGTTCGCTTAGTTTCTTACCTAGTTCTTCAAATCCAGGCTTTCCAAGAAGAGCAAACATATTTTTCTTATATCCAATATGATTTTAGATAACATCAATCAATAGCAAACCTTAATCTATAAGTATTTAGCAAGTAACATATCTTTCATTTATTTCATATTCAGACGTCACTCGGAACCATTACCGGAACCAAAAAGTTACATATATTTTTTATATTATTTTTGCGTAATTATATATAGGAGGTAATTATGTATAAAACTATTTATTCTATTATAATTAAGATTTACATTAGACATTTTGCAACAGTAAAACAATTGTTAGAATTTCACGAAGAGATTAGTGATCGATATTATCATCTTTAAGTCTTTAGTTCAGTAACTCTTCTTATATAGAGTCATTAAAACTATCTCAATTCCCATTTTTCATAAAGTTCTTTAATAACCTTAAAATACATTTTCATGCCTTTTTTCTTTATCTTAAGTTCTTTTGAATTTGGTTTTAATCCTGACATATATACATCCTTTGAATTATTATTCCCAATGTTATATGACGAATCACTATTACTAAAAGTAATATAATTCTGACTGTCTGATACACTAATAAATTTAACTCCACGTCCACCATGCAACACCTCGAAGTCTACACCATTATCTTTTAAAATCTCTCTCTGCATATCACCACTATTATCAATAGACTTAATAAGTCCTTTTCTAGTCTTATTAAAACTAGTAGGATCACTCCTATATGCAAAATAAAAAGCATTTCTTTGTCTGAATTCATGATAATAAAATCCATAAATTAATATACATACTAAAAAAGCAAATATAATAATCTTCTTCATTATTTTTCCATTCATAATACAATAATCCCTACTTGTTAAAATCTTTCAAAAAATAATTCCACATGTCATTATTTTTCTTGTCTAGTTTATCCTTATGGCTCAAATTATACTTCCATTTGTTAAATGCTAATTTCAAATTACCTGCATCATCTATGCTATCAAAAACTCTATTATGTAAATTATTTTTTCCACCATAATTTTTTGCTAACTCATTTGCTCTATTTGTTCCATTTGAAAGTGATGCAAAATACTTATTTAATATATCTAAAACATTACCTTTTCCTGGTCCCCTTTTTTTAAGATTTAAAGAATCAACATCCGCCATATAATCTTTTCTGTCAAATGATCCCGATGCAATATCTCCTCTAAATGTTGCTGCTTCATCTATTCTGTCATAAGATCCCCTAGAAGTTCTGTTAATCGTTTCATTATCTGTATTTAAAAAAGAGAATGTAGAAGTGGTTCCGATATCTGCAATAGTCTTCCCAGAATTATTGTTTGTAATGACTGATAAGCAAGCCATTAAATGACCAAAATCATATTTCTTACTAACATATGGATAATATTCTTTATCTTTATTTGTTATCATTTTATTAATTTCATGATTTGAAAATCCCATATTTTTAAGTATTTTTTCCAAATCATTAGTTCCAGGATTATTAGCAGCTGTTCCCCAAACAAAATTTCCTTGATATCCTGCAGCCGAAGCCAAAAGACTAAAATAAAAGTGATTTTCTTCATCTTGATTCATATGATGTTTCTTGGCATAATCATGAACCTTATTTTGCATTTTTATAATTAATTTAGCAATCTCTTTACTAATACCAAAATTTTTTTCTAATTCTTCTATCTGTTCTTCTTTAGAACTCTTCCAATTATCATTAATACTCTTTGTCCAACTTAAATCCATTCCCTCTGTTGAAAATGTACCAGTCTTAGGATTAAATCCTGAATGTGCTGATAGTTGTTGAAAACCTCTAGATAAACTACTTAATAAATTCTCTACTGATTCAAAACTATTATGAGTTTCTGAGTCATAATCATATAAATCTTGTATCTTCTTTTTTAATTGTTTTTCTATTTCTTGGTATATCTCAATAGAACTCTTAGACATTGGATTAGGTAGTGCGTCATTTAAAGCTCTTGTATTTGAAATTTGTCTTTGAACTTTACTTATATGTTGATTTTCTCTGTCTTCATCTACAGTTACTGTAGCTACATCACTTCTATATTTTGAAACGTAATGTTTGTTTTTCTTTATCACTTCTTCACATACTTCAACTATCCCCTTAGCTAAAGGTATATGAATTTGTCTTACAAAGTTCTTTGCGGAACTATATGTCTTACCTTGTAATTCTTCATCGTTAACAAACTTATTTAAAGCTTTAATTGATGAATCCATTGCTTCAATTATTTTATTACAATATCTAATACTTGATTCTGACTGCTCTTCAGCACTATCAATTACATATCTTAGTCCCATTTATATACTTCCCCTTAGTATAATTTACGTCTTTGTGAGATTAATTCTTCTGACTTATTATTTAAGCTATTCTTCTTACTTCTTAAATCATTATCTTTGTCTTCTAATAATTGTTCAGTTTTCTTTTGTCTTTGTTCTAGTTCTAAACTCATATCATTTAACCAAGTACCTAATTTTTCATCTCGATAAAAATCAGTTTGTATATCATTCATTGTTGCCCTAGATTGAGTTAAATTATTAAAGTTATCTTCTTGAAGATTTTGGTTCTTATGTATTTCATCTTCAATATCAAATCTTTTATTTTCTATGTCTTTAAGTTCATTATTAATTGAATCGATTTTACTATCTGTCATGATTACGCCTACTTAATCTTTTCAAATAATTTCTTTGTGTCCTTATCAGTTACTTCAAAATTATCAGCAACAGACTTAATATCTTTCATCACTTGTTTAACAGCTAATTCATATTTAGAGACAAAACCAACTACATCATCTATTGTATTACTAGCAGTTTTTACTACAGATACATTAGTTGTGCTATCTTGGTCTATTGAGTTACCCTTTATCCCACTTAAGTCAGTAATTGATTCCCCAATACCATTAGCTAATTGACTAGCTACATGTTTATCACTTTTTATAACCATATTAATTTCCCCACTCATTAATATTTTAAATTTGGTTTATTATCTCATAACCTTAGACATAATAAAATTAACCTTAGCAATAGTTGATTGTGACAAATAAAAAAAAGCCCACTACCTACCTGAATTTAATCAAGTAAGCAGTGAGCTTTTTTAGTAATTATTCATAATAAATCTTTTATTTAAAAAATAAATACCACTATAACCACTCAGTAGATTTTATTCTAGTTCTTCTTCTGCCATTATATGAATTATTCAATGGCTCAACGTGCAAAGTTGTTGGTATAAATGTATCCCTACCATTAGCTTTCCTTAAGCCGAGAATAACAGTATCTTTTTTTCTATTATTTAAAAATACAATATCAAGATTTTGTCTGTTGGGTTTCATTTCTCTTGTATAAACAAAGGCAGATATATCTTGATCAACAAAAATTCTATGCATAAAATTATAAGAAAGCATTCTTTGAGAAGCTTCATGCCATTTTGGATGCCTTTTTACTTTTTCCTTTGTCAAAGAACCACTTTCAACAGCAGATATTAATTTTGTAGCTCTACTATTTCTCAACTTATGCCATCCCATTAAGTGAGGTAAATCATTATCATTAAAAGATACAATAAATGTACTAAGTAAATTATAATTAGTAGTAATTTTAATTGATCTACCAGAAAAGAAATTACGGTAATCTACTAATATTCTATAAAAATCAATATCATTTTCCTTATCAATAATGATAGGAACTTCTTTGTCAAATTGATTTTCCAATGTTCTTCTCCTCCAAATAAAAAACCGATGCCAGAAAAACTGGCACCGGCATTTTATATAGCACAGGAATAGATCAGTCTCTACTCAGAACTAGGGGTGAAATAAGCTTTCACCTGGCAACATAGTGTGCTATCTACTACACTAAATAAAAAAAGCAAAGCTAAGCAAGGCCACTCAATGACTTGCTCATCTACTATATTAGCAACATTGTTTTAAAAATGCAACACATTAAGAATACTTACATATCAGCATTTATAACCAATATTCTTGTGGAAAACACAAAATATTTTTCTTAAATTACTAACTTTAAAATTGGTAAAAAACCTATTTAACAGTATTTATCATACATGAAATTGTGGATAACTTTTTATAAATTATAATTTATAAATTTCTTTAAAATAAAAAGAGGCCTAACTACATTAAGTAGCTAGACCTCTTTTTAATGTTTCTATAATTTTAACAATGTATCCGCGTTGAACCAAATCATGCCATATTTTCCATAATTAACTCCTACGCCATTTGTTGCAGGGTCATATGAATCAATTGTACCTGTATTCCAAGGACTATCAAATTTAACCATTGCACCTTTACCAACATTGTCATTATCTCCACCATCAGTTCTAGTTACGATTGCTAAGGGAATACCGTTATTATCCCAGTTCACATCACGTCCACCTGCTAATTCATAATTAACGAATTGCCAGCAACCTCTCCAGTACCTGACTTCATCTACCCTTATAGGTTTATTGATTGTATACCAGTTTCCAGCATTCTTAAATTGTTGGATTGATGATGAATTATTAGGGTGATAATTTCCGTTCTCAGGTAATCCTGTCTTTAAGTCTTGAGCGAACTGAGCTTTACTAATTCCGTGACTTGCTAAATATCCGTATGGATCTTGATGATCACCCCAGACATTATCGGATACCCATTTATGACCAACAATTCCGTATCCAGTATCTAGATTAGTTGATATACCGTATGTACGTGCTGAATCTCTCAAAAGATTAACGTATACCGCATAATCAATATTGAACTGTGCTTGACTATAGGTTCTTGCCAACTCTACTTGAACTGGTGCGTTAGCATTAGCCCATGAACCAGCACCCCAACTTACATTTCCATCACGTCCAACTTTGTAAACATGCCCACCATCACCTACTATGTATTGAACGAATGCTTGATTACTTAACCAAGTACGCTTTTCAAATATTGCATTATTACGAGCTGGAGCATAAGTTCCTGTATCGTGCGCAATAATTAATCTGTTGTATGGAATTTGATATGTTCCTTCATTTCCATTCAATGCATATGTGTAGTCAACACTATATGCACTTGCTACATTTGTTAAAACCAACAAAAAAATCGCCATTAAGGCGACTACTAATTTACTTATTTTATTTTTCAATATATATTCCTCCTATTTAACTAACTTCATTAAGAAATCTAAAACCAAAGCAGCTAAACCGCTCGCTCCAAAAATCATTCCAAACATTTTAACTTGATTTGTTTTTCCTAATTTTTTTAATTCGTAATCTCTCTGTTCGGCATTAGAATTTCTTTTAATAATCTCTTTTAAAATGTCATTGTTTTGAGTTCTCAAATATTCGTTTGATTGATCTACTCTTTGAAGACCATCTCTTAAATTTTGACTAAGCTCTTTAACATCATGTTCAAGAGTTTTAATTCTTCCTGTATGACTTTCTACCTCTTTTTCTAAATTCAAGTTAATCTCCTAACAAATAGACTAGCTACTAAATATCAGTAGCTAGTCTATTTTGATTTTTCTTTTAAAATTTCTTGTTTTTCCTCTTCTGTAATCATTCCAGAAGATACGAATGTATCTAAGTCTGATTCGGAATATAGACCCATTTCAAAATAACTTTTAATATATTCAAACATTATTTATTACCTCCAATTTTAGCAATTTGTAGCAATACATTAGCATTGAATTTATCTTGAGCTACCTTTTGAGTAGCTTGGTTTAATGTTAGTTTAGCAATTGCTTTATCTACTTCACTTGGTTCAGGTGCTTCTGGTTCAGGTTCTGGATGAGCTTTTAAATACTCTTCTTCTGATACACCTTTCCAATCATCTGCAGCAGGATCATACGTATATGGTTCATATCCCACTTCAGTTCTTGGGGCTTTAAGAGTTGCATTTTCTGGTAACTCTTCTGTTTCTAAAATCTTACATTCTGAGAATATTAAATTCTCATCATAAAAATATATTAATTTTTCCAATTTATTTCTCCTAGATTTAGATTGAATATGAAAAACTTCCGAATACTGCTTTCTGATCATCGTCGTTTGTTATCACAATATCACCTTTGACAGTAATTACTAATACGGCCTGAGATGACATGCTGTTATGTCCCAACGTAAATGGTGTATTAACTTTTGGTGCGTACTTTGAATCAATCTTGTAGCAAGTAACAGCAGCACTTTTAGGTATCTTCGTATCAAAAGTTAATGTTATGGATTTTTCACCAACTATAGTTAAATGGCAGCTTTGAGTAGCTCCATTAATTGGCTTTAAATCGATTTTTTTAATAAAATCATTTGCCATAATGGGGCTATTCCAAGGGCTCCATACGGAATTTTCCCCTGAATAACTTCTAATATATTCTGTTCCTCGTTGAGTAGCGCAGAAATAGTGTTGCTCTATCCAATTACCATTAGCAATTACAAGTAAATCACCCCATGTTTTAGTACTACCAAGCGGTGCATTAGCACCATTGCTACCATTTACATGGTATATCCCTGACTTCGTAATTGTATTCCAATCTGTTGTACTATCAATAGTTCCTACATTTTGATTTAAATACTTCTTATCTGATTCATTTTTATGGTTTTCAAAATCTATAGTTTCAACATAATTATCTAAATCTGAACTTTTGGCATACGTTTTTAAATCATCTTGAGTCACAAAATTCACATCTTTTAATTTATTTGAAATTTCTTCAAGTTTATCTTTTAATTCTTTGATTTCAGTATCCAAACCAGCTTTGCCAGAATCAAATATATCTTGAAGTTTTTTTAAATACTCATTATATTTATCAACCAATTCATCAGCGTGTTTGCTATTTGAGTCCGAATTTTGAAATACCTGAATATTAAAATCAGATGTAGAAATTTGACCATCTGATGTATAAAAAACAAAATATGCTCTTTTAAATGCTCCAGCAACTGAGCTTGCAGTTTTGGGAAAAGTAAATTCAAACTCATTTTTTTGAAAATCAGATAGTTCTTTAATTACTAACTCACTATTACTATTTGTCCCTCTAAATTCAGCTTTATTAAACTTAGATAGGTCAGCAGTCTCTCCATTATCGAAAATACTTACATTGATATTTAATATATTTCCGTCACCCATTCTAATTTTTACAATGGGATTAAATATTGTTTGATTATTTAAATCTAATTTAATTACGGTTTCACTCATGTATTTCTCCTTTCATTACTTTATTGTTATAAATTTTGCTTTCGATAAATCTACTGCATCTGTTGAGTATGATTTACTCTCGAATGAATATCGCCCAGCTTGAGGAACTCCCGCAGCCCATACTGAACCATCAGGTCTAACCTCCAACATTCCCGGAATTGGGTTATTGCCAACTAAATTACCAAAAATATATCTATTAATTTTAGTCCTCATTTTAGTATCAGGAATATCAAATATATGTACATAGTTTGGAAAAGAAGCTTGAGGTAGCACAATCACTCCACTAATCCAAACTTTTCTAAAATGTTTTTCTAAACTTAAAACATAGCTACCGTCTGCATTCGACGATTTATAATAAATTGGTCCCGCACTATCAATATCTTCAGCAGTTAATTGACCTGTCGTATTTCTGCTACTCAAATTGTTAATCAAAGTCAATCCATCTGCTGTTAAAGACATTGAAGTTAAAACTTTACCGCTTGAATCTTTTAAAGTCTGTTGAAACCCCTGATTATATAATTGAACTTCACCTGAAAGTCCATCAGCTCCATTTCCTAAAACTTCTTTATAATCAATTTTAAATGCACCATTTTCAATTATGGAAGTTCCTACGGCTTGGGTTCCACCACCTTCATCATATTTAAACTCGTTAACCATTTTAGAACCTTTAACTGTTGAAGAACTCATTGTTGAATTATTAATCGTTACACCATTTAAATTATTTAAAATATCTTTGATATTTTGGTCTACATTAGAAGTTAACTTTGAATAGTCACCTAAAGTACCAGTATCTTGTCCTTTTTGAGTATAACAATTGGTTACTGATTCAACTCTAGCGGATAAATAAATAGGCGGATTGAAGTTGTTATGAGCTATCTGCACATAATCTCCAATGTCCGCCTTGATATCTAATAAGTTAGCTTCGTATGTTTCGTTCGGGTGATTAACTTTTTGAAGTTGAGTAATAGTACGTTTCAAAAGTTCCTGTGGGTCTTTAGTGTCATATGAATATATGCCAACTATATACCCATTTGTTTCTTTTGGATTGTTGGGGTCATAACCTGAATATCTAGACCACTGTTGATGATTAACTCTATCCATTAAATACTCTGAGCCATATGGGCTAAAGAACTGTCCATCATCATAATTAATATCTTTAAAAGTAATTGGTGCTTCATTAGTTTTTCCATCTGTGGATTCAGGTTGAGAACCATAGCCAATTAGTGCTGTTTTTAAATCAGCAATACTGCCTTTACTGTTTAAAGATATTAAGTTTTGACTGTCCACAAATCGTTGTGAAATAGCTTTTGAACCTATTTTCTTATAAATGTTAATTTCTTGTTTCGTAATTAAGTTTCCATTTAATTCAATAGTAAAATCAACTTCTGCACCATCAAATTGATTAGCAATATCGCCTAATCGTTTTAAAGAAGTATCGCTCTGACCTTCGAATTTCAATGCTCTAGTTAAATCTGAAACTTCATTAATTCCAACAGTCCACCCGGTATCAAATAGTAGATGGTTTTCTAAATACCATTTAATGTCGTGTGGTTGACCTGTGAAGTCCCATTTATCAGCAGTTTCATTTAACAAATCAAGTCCAACATCTTCAGCATGCCAATCAGTTTCAGTATCATCTCCATCAAACTCAATTAATGTATACATCTTTGTTTTTTCGTATTTATCTTTAAAAACAATATAATTACCATATTTTAAGAATTTAGCGTCGGGGTGATTCTGTGGAACAGTGAAATCATACGTTGAAACAACTGTATTGTTTGAAATTACAATATTCTGTTTGTCATTATAGATTGGCAAGCTGTCTTTAGAATCAGTACTTGGATTACAAAGTACGTGCATATCTCTTGAAAATATAAACCAATTCAAATTAAAGCCACCTTTCTCTAAATTCTACTGATACCTTTGGAATTTTAGCCCAATCAGAATTAATTATTTTTAATTCATTTTCGCCAACATCTGCTAGTAGTGGTTGAGAGCCAATATCCACTCTATCCCAATCAGTTAATTCATTAATTTTAAGTTGATTACTTTCACTATCAAGCGTTAAAACATCACCATTTTGAAAGAAATTAGGAATGTTATTAAAATCAGTGAAATTTTTTCTGAAATTCCAGTTAATAATTCCCATTATTTCAATGGGTGAGTAATCTTTCCATTTAAGAAAACTGAAAGATACGTAGTAAGCTTTTGACTCAGCTAATTCATTGCAAATAAAGGTCATAGGCTTTAAATTGAACCAAGCAAATGTGAATTGATTACCTGATTTAATTATTTTAGCGTGACCTTCAAACCCTTTAGGCATATTGGGTATTACTTGGTTAAAATAGCTCTTACCATTTATATCAAATCTAACAGTAGTGTCAGTCGTTAAAGTGGTTAAATTATTAAAAGCCATTGAAGCTAATGCTCTACCGCTTTCATCATGAATAGTAGCGGTCATTTCTCCCAATTGGTTTAGATTAGTTGGTCTAAAAGCTGAATGCCATCTAAACTCAAAGTCCTTAGACCCTTCTTTTTTCGATGAATCAGCTGGCAATTTAAATGTTATTGACGGACCATGTGGACCTTCATAGGAATCATCACCAAATCCATCAGCGAATAATTGCTTCCATTGATTAGTTCCAATAGTTCCACCTAACTTTAAATTGCCCTGTTCCGGAGGTATTACTTCAAAATTAGGCTTGTTAATTTCACCTTGATTTGAAGTAGGCATTGGGTCACCTTTTACTAATTCTTCTGAATTATCAAAATATGTTCCATCCACTTCTTGCGGATTACCAATCTGATAAAACCTGTTACCAAGAGTTAACCCGAGAAATCCATTATCAGATAACATTTCAGCACTAACCTTGATTGGTGTTTTATCAGTTCCGTTATTAAAAAATTTAACGGTATTAGTTGGTGAACTAGAATTGCTAAAATTATCAACTTTAGTTGATTGTGCAGCGTGAGAATGTGAATCTGTTACTAACCAATTAATAGTACCTTTTCCAGAATTTCTTAATTCGTCAAAATCTATGCTTCCTGTTGGAATTGCAAAAAATATTCTGTCAGTTTGATCTTCAAATACTAATTCTTTTTCTTCACTAACATTTAATATTTTTGCAAGCTTATCAATTGTATCGAGATTTTTATTAAGCATAATAAATGGCATTTTAATTGTTTTAGACTCAATAGTAGAATCTAGAAGAATACTTCCGCTATTATTACCAACTTTTTGAACAGTATTCGTTCTATCGGAAATTATATCTCTACTAAAACCCCAAACGACATTTAAATACTTACTTAAATCATATCCATTAAAGAACACTTTGAAAGCCACTATCTTTGTCCTCCAAGTCTTAAATTCATCTTCTTGCTTCTATTTAACTCGCTTTGCATTACCTCTCCAGCACCTCTAAATATTGATTTATTATCAACTTCGACAGATACATTTAATTCAATAGGACTATCTAACTCATTGCTTCCATTATTTTCAGTTGAAACTTTATCAAATTTTTGATAATTATTAACAACTGAATTTGTTGGTCTAGCGGACGTGTTTATTCCTGAGAAAGTTTCGGGAGTTATTCCAGCAAATGCAAAATTTGGCATACTTTTACTTGCCATCATTGTTCTTGCTGAGTTTGCTAAATTACTCATTGCAGAAACTGGACTAGTCGATTCTTGACCTGGTCCTTCTCCTGCACCGTTATCAATTGATGGTATTTCTAAGCTAAAACCGAGTTTTTTCTTAATACTTCCACCGATATTCTTTACACCATTAATCGCATTTTTTATTCCGTTGATAATTCCATCAATGATACCTTTAGCTGCTTGAATTGGTGCAACCATAGCACTTTTAATGGAATTAAATGTACTACTTACACTTCCAATAACTGATCGTATTCCATTAATTACACTTTTTATACCATTAATAGCTATTGTTATAACTGATTTAATACCATTCCATATAGAAGAAGCCACACTTTTTATTCCATTCCAAACAGAACTCCAAATACCACGAATTCCATTTAGAACGGAAGAAACAACTGCTCTAATTCCATTCATCACCGAAGTTATTACCTTATTAATACCGTTCCAAATAGTTGTGGCAATTCCTTTTATCGAATTCCAAACGGCAGTCCAGTTACCTTGAATTGCAGCAGTTACCACATTAATAATTCCTGCTAGAACATTAATTGCGGTTGAGATTGCAGTAACTATAATATTCCAAATGGTTGTTACTACAGCAACGATTGAATTCCAAATAACTGACCAAATACCTACAATAACGTTTAAGACCGTCTGAATTATAACCATAATGACATTAATCGCAGTACTTATTACAGTCTGAAGCATATTCCAAATGGTGGTTGCTATAGTTACAATTGTTGTCCAAACAAAAGTGAAATAAGCAACTAGTCCAGACCATATGGCTGTAGCGACAGTTACAATTGATTGCCATAAAATGGCAAAAAATGCTACTAACCCTGACCACATTACCTGAACCGTTTGAATTATAGGCGTCATGAATGTAACAATTCCCTGCCAGATTGACATTGAAATATTTACTATACTTTGCCATAATCCACTAAAAAATGAAGAAATAGTAATCCAAACACTAGTGATTGTCGTTATTAATGAATTGAAATATGATACAAATGCAGACCATATTACTTTTGCAATCGATACAATACCGTTCCACAACGTTGAAAAGAACGAACTTAATGCTGACCATAAGTTCATAAAAGCATCTACTATTGGTTGAATAGATGTAAGAAAACTTTGCCAGTATGGCATCATCGCCTGAACTATACCGTTCCATAAATTACTAAAAAAGGTAGTGATTCCATTCCAAACATTTTGTATTCCAGTAACTATTCCAGAAAAGAAGGAAACAACGCCACTCCATGCATTTTTAAAGCCATTAATTACAGATTTAATGTAATCAACATATCCATTCCATATATCATTTGCTGCTTTAGCTATTTTCTTAAATAGTTGAGATAAGAAAGAAGCAGTCTTATTCCATGCGTTTTGAATAGCTTTAGTAACATCTTCAACTATCTTTTTGCCAGTTTTTGTTTGAGTAAAAAACCATACTAAAGCTGCAACAAGTGCCATAATTCCAATGATAATCCATGTTGTAGGACTTAATGATTGAGCTACATTTAATGCTTCTTGTGCTAAAGCAGCAAGTTTGCTTTCTTTACTCATGTTAGCTAATGCTGTCTTTAATAAGTCAGTGTCTCCCGCTAGTTGAGATACAACTTTGCCAACGGTCATTGCAGCTTTAAGTCCCGAAAATGCTGTTTTGGCAGTTCTAACTACTTTTAAGGCAACAGCAAAACTTCCAATTCCTACTACTAATGGTTCTAACCAATCTTTATTTTTTTGAACAAAGCTTACTAAACCTTTTATAGTATTAATTATAGGTGGTATGGTCTGAGTTACTTTTGCGTTTATAGAAGTAAAAGCAGTATTAATGACATCTTTCATATTATTGAACGATTCGGCTATTCCAGGTAATCCCGCATTGTTCAATCCATCATCAATTGCAGTTAAGGTATTGGCTAAACCTTTTTTAATAGAATTAGACATATTGGTAAACGATGTACCAATACCTGCCGAATTCTTTCTTGCCATTTTTGCAAATCCACCTACTCCACCATCAAGTTTTACAAATCTATCATTTAATTGATCAATAGTAATCTCGCCGCTTTGCAACTTATTATATAAATCCATTTTGGCTGATTTACCTGTTAGTCCAAATGACTTGGCAACTTTGTCTAATGATGATGGCATAGTTTCCATTAAAGTACGCCACGACATCATATCGACTTTTCCAGACGATAACATTTGAGTATATTGAACCATTCCACGGCTTGCATCGGCAGAGCTTGCACCACTCGCTAAGAATGCGTCATTCAATGCTAAAGCAGCTTTTGCACCTGATGTTGCACTACCAGTTAGCGTTGCGAATTGTTGTGATGATGAAGTGATTTCATCTAAAGATGTTGGTAAACCATCAATTCCTTTGTTTAAAAGTTTCATTGATTTATTAGTATCTTTTGCTGAATAACCAAGTGCTTTCATAACAACAGGATAGCGATTTAAAGTATCAAACCTTTGTACTGCGCCGGCAACATTACTTTTTAATACATTAAAAGCGGCGCTAGCAACTTTTACTACTCCCATTGAAGCTGCCATATCCATAATTGAAACTCTGGCTTTTCCACCACTGCGAGCAGTCTCGTCAAGACTTTTATTAATACCATCTGTACCTTTAGTTTTACTCAAACCATTAAATACAGATTCTAAATCTTTAGCAGTTTTAATAGCTTTATTACCATCAGCCTCAATAGTAATTCTAACCGTTCCATCATTAGCCATAATCTTCTCCTCCTTCCTCTATTTCTTGGTTTGGTAATCTATATGTTTTTTTTAGCTCTCTCATTCGAGCTTTTTCTTTTTTATCCTTGATATCTTTTAAATCGGTCCCTCTAATATCAATGATTTTTCTCATCATTGTATCTTCCGGAAGTGCATTTAACATTGCAGAAAATTTGACCCAATGAAGTTTTCCTTGTTGATCTATTAAGTCAATTCCATAAGCTTGCATAAAAGCCGCATAAATATATTTGGAATCAAAAGAAAAGGAAATGAGTTGTTCATTCTCATTTCCTTTTTTAGTTGGCATTGGATTACCTTCAATATCGTATTTCTGACTTTCAACCGGTTCTATGTTTATCAGTTTGATTACTTGCTCAACAGCAGATTTCTTTTCTAATTCAGAATTAGCTGTAAAATCAATGATCATTAAATCTATAAAAGTGTCGATTCTGTCAATGACTGTCATTTCTTTATCATTCAAATAATCAAGTGCATCTAGAACATTATCGAAGGACATGTCTACTGAATATTTTTTGTTGTTAATTTTAATAAAATCTTCAAGTGGGTCGTTCAACCTGAACATCTAACCACCTACTTGTTTTGTTTTTTCTTTTTATTAATCAAAGCATTTGCTTTTTTCTTGTCTGATTTTTTCTTAGATTCTTTATTATCTTCCTCTAACTGTTTTGTAGCAGCCTCAGACATATCATCTAACAATGGAATTAACTTTCTAAGACTTAATCCTGCATCTACAAATTTTTGATATGATCCTTCTCCAAAAAGTTCATCATAATTAGTTTTTACAAACTCAGTTACTCCTTTAACTGCTTCTTCAATTTTTTCAACATTGTCTTCTGAAAGTTCTTCATTAATTGCTGGATATTTCTTTGATATATCTTTTGTTTTTTCGTTTATTTCATTAGCTTTATTCATCAACTCTATCAATGAATTTTCATCTGTTTTTAAAAAGACTTGCACTAGTTTTGTTGAACCATTCATTTGCTCGACTTCAACATTGAAAGGTATACCTTCTTGTTGAGCTTTAAAATTTAAAGTTTTAATTGTCATAATATTTCTCCTAATCTTATTATTAAAAATAAAAAGCCCTAACACCTTTTCAAAGTGTCAGGGCTAAAATGAATAACCCCTATTCAGCAGTAATAATTGCACCATCTTTTGTAGCAGTAACTACCACATTTTGGGGATCATTAGGGTGTTGTTGTTGCAGGAGTTTCAGTTGGTGTTTGTGTGTAATCAATATGACCTTCTAAGTCTTCGTAATCAGTTGCATCACCCGAACCGGCTTTAGGTTCCATGACCATTGCTGGTCCTTCAACAATAGTTCCGTCAGTTTCAATGATTTTGTGCCAAACCATACGCTCTTCATCTGTTGTTTTACGACGCATTGAAGCAATCAACTTATGAGCAGGATCTGCAGAATCATATGTTCCTTCAAAGTTCCATTTTTCAGTACGTCCATTTAAAGTTGACTTCTTGTTTCCATCTCCTGCATAGTCACCATAATCATCTGTATCTTCATCAGAGTCATCTTCTAAAGTTGTAATCCAGTGAGCTAATGGCAAATAATCTGCTTCTTCCGGTTTTTTTTCATCACTTGTCCATGGTGCAATAAAGTGTTTTCTTTTAGCGTTTTTTTGACGCATGTCAAAGTCCTCCTATTTTTTAAACGTTGTTAAATCTGCTTGAATATTAAGCAGATAAATAAAAAAGTCCTGTTCATCTTCTCCAGATAAAAAGGGCTTATTTGATATTTCTATTCCTTGAAATTCGAAGCTAGAATCATCACTTAATAATTCTTCTAACCCTTCTAAATGAGTTTGAATTAACCATAGAGTTCTATTAGCTAATTTTTGATTTTTAGTTTTAATACCAATTTCATAATTTAAAGACTCATCTTTAACTCCATCGTAATATTTACGGTTAACCTTTCCTCCAGGTATTCCATACATAACGAGACTATCCGATTCGGTTAAATATCCAAGTTTCATGTGCATTGGTAATTCACTGATTCCATTAATGTTATCTTTTAACTTTTCCATAAAATCCATCAGAATTTAGCCCCTTTCTTAAATACTTCTACCCATTGTTTTCCATAAATCGATTTAGCTTTCTTGTCCCAATGATCGCTTCCACCTCGTGGATGTCTATACTTATTGGAATATTGACGGTGTGCATATGGTGTATCCCACACCAATTGAGAACTATTCCTTTCAATATGACCCGAATTACGTAAATATCCATCTCTTAATGGAACTTCATTGTTCATATCTGAAAGCATTTGATTTGCCAATGCGGTTTTTCCATATTGAATATTTCTGACTGAAAACTTCTCATTGATACCTGATAGATCAACCTTTATTTTTATTGTCATAATAAACTCAACTTAGTTTGATAAGGCTTATCGGTTTCTACATATAATGAATTTTTATAACCAACCAATTTATAATCATCGCCTTTATACTCAACCTTAGCTTTTAATAAACTATCATCAGCTACAAAATAATTTTCTGTAAAATCTGCAAAAGAAAAGACCGTAGCAGTTGCTACGATCTCTTTATTATTTTGACTTCCTGAATATTTATTTTCTATATTGACTCTGACATGATTAAGCTCTATCGGCCTATCTTTATAGATCGGATTATTATATTCATCAGTACCTTTAACTTTAAATATTTTAATATTATGGATTAACCACGATGAGTCTATTAGTTCAGTCATATTCAACACCTCGATATAAAAGACCAGTACCACTTAACTGATTTAACGCTTCTTGACTTACAGCTCTAGATACACCACTACTATTTGAAGAGGTAGTGTTACTAAACGTTTTTGAAACACTTGTACCATCAATTGATTGTGATACCGAATTAGGTTTATTGGCTACATCGTCAGCGGATGAAACACTTTGAGAATACATATACATTACTTGATATGCTAAAGCTAACTTATATGCATCTTTTCTAAACGTGTAGTCTTTTTCAAAATCATTAAATTGATAAAACCTTCGAGTTACAATCAATAATTGATCCATTGCTCTTTTATATAAATCATCAAAATTATTTTCATCAATATCAAATCCCATTTTTTTAAACTCAGCAAAAGTTAAATATGTAGTGTTCATTTTAGCTCTACCCTTCTGCTGGGACTTCAAATGCTGGAACATCTACTGAATCAGACGTTTGAGTTCCATCAGTGTAAGCAACTTTATAATCTCCAGTTGCAACTTTTGTACCAGCTGCAAGGCCAGTGATAGAAACTGTCTTTTCTCCAATTTTTCCTGTAAAGACAGCTTTACCTGCATTATCAAGAACTAATAGAGTTTGACCTGTACGATCAATTGCAGATATTGTTTTTTTTCTTGGCATGATCTTTCCTCCTACTTATTCTGTTATAATCGTTGCCCCATCTGCAGTAGCTGTTACCTCAACCTTACTTGGGGCTATTATTTTGACGCTGTACCAGTAATTACTTTAATAACTGCCTTTTTATTAGCAGGCAAAATAAATTCTCCAGCCTTTCCAGCTCCCTGGAATGCTACACCGTCAAAGTCTTGTGCCTCGATAGTTCTAGCTGTATTAATGCCAGTAAATTGACGTCCAACTCCTGTAATTGAAGTGTATGCAATTTCTCCATCTTGAAATTTATCTTCAGGAACTTCTTTAATTCTGAAACCTTTAAAATTCAAAATACCGTTATTGTCGATATCAGCACTTGAATCTTTTGATTTAGTTGTTAATGGGTGGTCAACAATTGCGTTATACAATTCAGGTTTAACCCATGCCATCTTTTGACCTACAGCTTCCATATTCACATATTTACTTGCCAGTGAATTGAACAACGCTAGCACTGAATCCGCTGTAAAATCTTTAAGCTCTAATGCTTCGTTTGCAATGCTAGAAATGAATTTACCGCCATGATTATCAAACATTTGTACTTTAGCTTGTGCTTGAAGATCTGTTCTGTCAGCTATTGCTCCATTAAAGTCAGCATTCACCGTGTGTCTATCAATACCTTCATGAAATACCCATTCCCAACTATATTTAACATCAGTATCGCTATAAATCACTTCTGTTCTTTCACCAAATCTGTTTGAATTTGATGTACCCTTACCAAATGCAATATCTTTATCTTTGCTATATTTGCTTCCAACAACCACAGGTATATCATTAGTCTTAACAGAAAATGCCGTTTCGTTATTTGTTACTCCATCTAATGCTTGTAGATTATTTCCAAAAAATTCGCCAAAGTATGCTTGCTTAGCAAACACTGCTTGTAGCAAACTCATAAATTGTTTTTGATAACTTCTTACTGCTTGATTATTGTTTTCTCCTGCCATTCTTATGGCCTCCTATATTCTATTGATATTTAGCAACTTTTTCAGCGAATGGATCATTCGCACCATTACCATTTGAGGGTGGATTAGGATTGTCCAAAGTTGTGATGCTTGGTTTTCCTTTACCATCTTCTTTGCTTTGAAACAAAAATGATTTGTTCTCTTGAATATTCTTTAATTGCTCATCAAGACCAGTTAATTTTTCATTTTCAAATTTGATAGTGTCCTGATCTAGTAAAGGCAATACGGTTTTAACATCATGAGCACCGGCATCTCTTAATGCTAATTCAAGGGCAAATCCTTTCTGTGCCTCAGTCAATTTAGAACTGCTCTCATTTTCAAGTTGTTTGTTTGCATCTTGAAGTTCTTGGATTTTAGTTTGAAGACTCTCATTGTCTTTTGTACTTTCCTTCAATTCTTCAAGCTGCTTGCTAGATTGATTTACTTGCTCAGATAGTGTATCTTTTTCGGTTTTTAACGAAGTGATTTGACTATTCAAATCATTCACTGTTTTTCCGTGCAAACTCATAATCTTATCAACTTGTTCGTCAGATAATTCTAAATCTTTTAAATCTTCTCTTTTCATGCCTACTCTCCTAACGTTTATTTTTAACGTGCCACGAGACACGAAATTTCTGCATAAAAAATAAGCGGTTTAACGACGTGCTCAGGTCGAATTATTCAATTTTTAAAGTTTTATTTTTCCAATTTTATTTACTAAATCTTCAATCAAATGTAAATTTTCGTTGTTTGGATTAGTAAATATTTCTAATTCAATATTTACTTTCATTCTTTCTTTAACATCTGCTTGTAGACTAACAGAAGTTATGTCTAAACCTATTTGTTCTTTAGAACGCTTCTTTTTATTAAACATAATATTCTCCTTAATTTTGTGCACAAAAAAAGCACCTTACAAACGTAAGATGCTGTTTATTTTGTTTTAATTTGTTTAATTTCATCAATAAACAATTCAGTTAATTTATCAGTAGCGTTTAATACAATCATATTTCTATTATCATCAATATCTTCAGCAGGTATAACAGCTGAGACAATGCCACTGTAGCTTTTATTGTCTTTCGTAATAATATCAACATTTATTCCAGTATATTTAGCTTCATAGTCTAAAAACTCATTATCCATTTATTACATCTCCTATTTTGGTTTAATGGGTGTTACGTGATAACCATTTTTTGAATAGGTAACTAATAACCAACTTGTAGCATATTCTCTTCCGTTAGCATCAACGAAATAGCCAACTATCTTTTTGGCATCAAATGCAATAGTTCTTGTTGTTAAATCTTTAACACCATATTGAT
Organism: Daquilactobacillus linshuiensis; assembly: GCF_052828685.1. Classification (NCBI taxonomy): domain Bacteria; kingdom Bacillati; phylum Bacillota; class Bacilli; order Lactobacillales; family Lactobacillaceae; genus Daquilactobacillus; species Daquilactobacillus linshuiensis. The sequence goes on from NZ_CM128255.1 coordinate 1,015,173, forward strand.
CAACTAGATTTATTATTTCGTTTTCATCTATTGTTAAATAACTTGGTCTTCTGTTTCTTTTTCCCATTACTTTAACTTTCTCATTATATTCATAAGTACCAGGAATATGCCTATTATTCTTTTGAGTATTGATTGTACTACGTTTTAATATCTCTTCCTTTTCAGCCTTTGATATAGGCTTATTATATACTTTTTCACGGGAATAATCTCTATTTAATGCTGAATGTTTCTTAAGATAATCACGTAATGCAGCTTGTTGATTTCTAATTAAATTTTTATATTTAAAAATTCCATTTTCATCGTTTAACTGAGTAGCAGCATTTAACTTACTTTTATTATTTCTAATTGCACGTTCGATTTGCCTTTGCCTCTGTTGTAATTCACCATTCTTTATCGCTTCCTTTGGGTCATATTGTGGTTGATTATTGATATTTACCCCAGGTATAAATGGATATTTAATATGTCTACAGTTAATACCAAATGTTCCTGCAGGTTCTCCATATCCATAATCATAAATCGTTGGAAATCTACCATCGAAGTGAGCATCATTTCTTGGTACATCATTAACAACATGGCCCTGAATAAAAGCACATGCAGGACGACTTTTAGGATGAGAACTCATTAAAAATGTATGTACATCATATTCATGTGCTTCTCTCATTCTTGACTCGTTCATCACGTTATATACAGTTGTATCCATTAACATTCTTATATATGATTCTAAGCTCCATTGTCTCCCAGCTTTATCAATAAACCCTGAATTTAATCCTTTATCGATAAAATTATAAATAGCACTATTTAATGCCTCTCTTGGTGTTTTAATTCCTGAGATAACTTTACCCATCATTTCATTTAAAATTGATTGGTAGGCATCGTAAACAGCACCTTGACCGTAATTACTTGTCAATAGAGTTTGATTTACGAAATTATTCATATCTGCGTTAGTCTGTTCGAGCATTGACTTTAATAAATCATCAACGTCAGAAGAAATCCCCTTATCATCTGCATTTAGTGAATTAGATAAATCTTTACTTGTTGATTCTGCAATTTGATAACCGCCATCAATAATCATTTTTTTAATTAGCTTTTGACTAATGCCAGTTGCACTCGAAATGATATCTATAGTTTCATTATTTAAAATATGTAGTTCATTTAACTTACTTAAATGCCAACGGTAAATATTAAAATCTTTTTTATCTAAAACATCCCCATTTAATTTTTTAATGAACATACTTACTATTTCATCTTCAAGAGCTTTATACGTATCTTGAATTTGACTAGAGTACAGATCTAATTGTCTTGATGACATTATTCATCACCATTAGCAAACATTGGTGCTTGAGCTGATACTTCATGACTATTTGATACTTCTTCGTTGATCTCGTCTAACATTTCCTGTGCTTGGTCATCTGTAACACCAAAAACCATTTTAATGGCTTTTAATTTGGAAACTAAGCCACTCGATAAAAGTTGTGAATAGTAGTCTAGTTTCTGCTTCTTATCAGTGAATACTCCATCGTCAAAATCAATAGATATATCATTTAATGTTGGCAATTTACCATCATAAAGATTAATCTCTTCTGTGCTCGCGAGTTCGAGCACTGCAATTATTAATTCCTTAATTCCGCGTTCAACCATTGTTAGTTGAGAATTTCGCGTTTGATAAGTCATGCTGTTTTCTGAAACAACTTCTGTAGCCGTTTGCATTCCGTTTTTTGCATCAAATGAAAAAGTACCTGCAGAAAATCCTGTTTGTAATTCGAGCATTCTAAGAGCATTGTTTATTGCTCCAACAAACTCATCAGTTCTAATATCTGGAGTTAAATCACTTAACGTGAAACCATTTTCGGAGTCACCAGGTAACTCAAAAAACACATTCTGATTTGTATCAAATACTTCTTTTGGCTTACTACCCTGTTCATCAAAAGTTGTTGCAACTAAATCACTTGGAACACCAACTCTTCTTTGTCCCATTTGAATTTCCCAGTTAAATTTATCAAAAGTATCATTTATCTGTTTAAGAGTTTCTAATGCATTATCGCAAATACCTATGCCAAGTGGACTAATTATATTTCTATTGTTAAATCCTTGTGGCTTCATATAAACAAAAATGGGATGCTTAATATTATTAATCTCTGATTTCTCAGGTAAATCTTCATAGTACGTATTTAAAGGTACTTTAATACCTACTCTGCTCTTATTTTCTGATCTGTAAAGTTCATTAGTGATTGTATATACGCCATTTATCCATTCGTGAAATTCTAGTAATGTGTAATAGATTACTTTATCATTTTCAATTTTTTGATTAACTGTTGCAATCGCAATATCTGACACATCATTAGTGTTATTCTTCAATGGATATACAGTAGGAGCTTGACACCAAGCTAATTTAATTTTATTTTGCGCTTTATCAAAATAAGGTCTAATAACTAAACCACCTAAAGCTAAATCTGATTCAAGATATCTCTCAAAATTTTTATTAAAATCATTATCATTAAAAGTATTTTCAATAAAATCATTAGCATCTTTAAATTTCTCATCATCTCCAACTTTAATTCTGCATTGTTCGTTATATAAAAGTGAAGCTAATCTTTTAACGACAACTTTCATCATGTTAATAGTCATATAAGGCCTTGTTTGTTCCACCCCATACGTATTTTTATACTTCACATCATCAAATTTACCTTCCAAATATTGTCGGCTTTTATTAATTCTTTGATATTCTAATGGATCAACATTTATTTTTTTGTGATCAGTGATATTAGTTAAAGATTCAACCATTCCTATCTCAGCTCCTGTCTGTCTAAAAAAGTTCTTTAATCTATTAAACATTTACTAACCTACCTTTTTAAACCAAGTAATCTCCTGTTATCAATTGCCATGTACTGAAATGCATCACATGTATGATCTTCTTCTTTGATAACTTTGGGATTATCTGTTTCAATTGTTTTTTCGTCCCAACGATATTGTCTGTGCTGGGATATGACTATTTGATTGCTTTCTTTTTGCAAAATAAAAACTCGCCCTTGAGCGAGTAAGTCTTGCATATAATCAATCATAGTTTCTTTCTTCATAGCTTTGTTAACGCCATGAAGTTTAATTTTAAAATCATTGTAATATTGATTTCTTAAACCACCTTCCGCAGAATCAATTGTTCTTTTAATGATTGTTGCATTAGGATATTCAAGACTTGTTCGTTCAATGAACTTGTGAATATCTTTCGCTAATTGCTGAGGTGATTTTTTATATTCTCTTCCAGCAGGTGAATAATAATATGTATCTATTAAAATAACTTTGCCTTTTTGCGTAATTCCTACACATAAACAAGTTGTAGCTGATGTTTGGTGTCCTGCATCAATAGAATATGTTAGACCACCTATAGAGTCGTCATCTGGTAATTGTTTTATAGAATGAAATAAATTCATATTGTAAATATTTGACCCTAACCCAACAGCTTCACCAAGATATAAATATCTGTAGTAATCGTAGTCATTTTCTTTAATTCGATTAATCTCATCTAGTATTTGATTTGTTATAAAGCCCAATTCATCGTCTAAATAACTCGATGAGTCTACTAAATAGTTATTATCTCCCAATTTTGAGTCCGTCCACTCATTAATCCATGAATACGGATTACGTGGTGGATTATATGACCAAAAAAACTGTACCATTTCAGCATCTGACTGTTTCTGACGCATGAAAGTAATGTTAGTTTGGTCAAATTCTTCTGCGTTCTTAAATTCAGCAGCTTCTTCATACCATACAGCTATTATGTCGTTAATATCATTAGACTTTAACTTTTGAAAGTCATCTTGGCCATAGAAATAAAATGTTGAACCTGTTAACTTATGAGTAATTTTAAAAGGTGCAACAGTCATATTAAACATATGAGCAATACCGAACTTATTTAAAGCCCATTGAATTTTTAAGAAGACAGAATCACGAATTGTATTGCTAACCTTACGTATTATTACAACATTAGCCTTTTTGCCCAAAATAATATAAGCAATCATCATATAGACTAATTTCAATGCTATTACTGACGATTTAAAAGAGTTACGTCCACCTTTTAAAATATTATAAGGTTTTTTAGATAGCCATACATTTTTAAAGTGCGGCTGTACTTCATTTTGAATATCAATCTGCATCTTTGTCTGTCGACGTTTCGTCTTCATCATCTAACCACCCATCTACAATAGTAATATTTGAACCATCATCGTTTAAACCTTCTAAACTATCGGCTTGTATTTTAGCAATTCTAGCCTTCTGTATTGCTGTTTCAGCATCTGCCTTAGCTTTATCAGCTTGTGCTTCATTAAGTTCTTTAAATGATTGGTCTCTATATACTTCTGGCATTCTATTCTTAAGCCAGAATATAATAGCTGATGTATCCGGCGCTAACTCTGTTTCATTTTCAACTATAGGTATGCGTTCATACGTTGGGACTTCTTCAATTGATTTCATGGCCAACTCTTTTTTAGTAGCTTTTGGATGATTGAGCTTATACTGATTTAGAAATCTTTCACGTCTAACCCTTAAAACATCATCATCAACTTTAACCATCTTGTAAGTTTTGGATTTAGTAGTCATCCCTAAAGCTTTTTTATAAAGTGCATTTTCAACTTCAATATCAGCTTTTTGTTTATTTTCTTTTAGGGTGTCCGATATGTCCGAATACTTCTTTTTCCACTCGTTCAAAGTAGAACGACTAATTCCCATATTGTTTGCAATTTGTTCATCAGTCAAGCCAGTTCTTGCCCAACCAGCAATCATGCTCAAACCCTTATCAGATACCCATTCTTGGTACTTACTCTGTGCCATTACATGTTCACCACACTCCAATTTAATGTTATAATTAATTCAATAAATTCATTTAAAAAAAGGACATAAATTATATGAAAGCTTTATCAATTCGTCCGGACTTCGTCGCTGACATTGTTACCGGAAGAAAGCATATTGAATACAGATCATGGTCAACTAAATATCGTGGACCTATTCTAATATGTTCAACAGCTCGTAAAATATCAGGTACTATACCTGGATATGCTCAAGCTTTAGTTAATATCGTTGATGTTAAAAAACTTGCTGATAATAAGTATGCTTGGATGCTAGATGATATTAGCGTCATAGTTCCTATACCTATTAAAGGTCAACAAAGAATTTTTAATGTTGATACTGAACTTGAAGATATCCAGATACCAGAATTTGAAGACGATGAAGGCGAAGATCAATTCTTCAATGAATATTACAAGCCATTAATCTTTGAATAATTGCCGTACTTAACTTTCAAATAATATCTTTCTTTCATAATTTCAATAGTTCCTCTGATTTTTCTGTGAATAGTTCTTTTAGCCTTTTAACATCACAACCGCGTATTTCTAATTTTCTAATAGTTGAATATGTAAAATGTAAATCTTCCACCCATTCAGGATTACCACTTTTAATTAGTTCTTCGGCAATTTTAAATGTTTCATCTACATCTTCTAATGTGATTATTTTGTCTCTTCTAGAGTTCAGTAATTCAGTGTTTGCTCTAGTCTCAGCCTGTGAGATTATTTTTGAATTTTTCAAAATTTCATATCCTTTTATTCAAAATAAAAAAGCGAGCACTCAATGAGTGTCGCTTAAATAATTAATTCTTATGCTTCTATTTTTTCTTTTAATGCATCAGTTAAGACGCTAGATACATTAATTTTTTGTTTTTTAGCAATTTCATTTAGATATTCTGGAATAGTTACATTTCTTCTAACCTTTTTAGAATACATTTGTCTAAATATAGTCATATCAGTTGTGACATATACAAGTTTTTCTCCATCTTCCAATTCAATATCCTCAATATTAGATGGCTCTGGGTATTTGGTTTCATTTTCCAATAAGTTTCCAATTACATCTTCAGCCATTTTTATAGCATCAATTTCATTTTCTCCTTGGGTAAATCCACCATCAATGTCAGGAATTCGTACAAAAATATAACCATCGTCATCTTTTCGAAGAATTACAGGATACATTACTACATCTTTCATACTAAGTTCCTCCTTTTCTTAAATGAACGTACACAAATAGCGTCAAGTTCGGCCTTCTAAAAAATATTAGGACTTACCGTCCTAGTTATTTTTTTATTTAAGCCCAGCTTCTTTCAAAATCGTATGTTCTAATCCTTTTCCTAATTCCTTTGCATGTACTGGTACAGGAACGGTCTTATTTGTCTTAGGATTGAACATTATACAATGCGATGAGGCATTATGTGATTTTTCTATGAAGCCATTCTTTTTTAGCAGTTTTATCATCTGCCTTGGCTTCATCGGCATTTGCGTACCTCCCTCTTACTTAATAAATACATTATATACACACTAAATGTGTATGTCAACAATTATTCAAAATAAAAAAGCCATCAAACAATGACTTTAATACGTGCAGTTAAATTGAAAATGTAGGTTAATCAATTTCACTTCCGGGAGTCTGCACTAATGATATATCAGGATTCGAACCCGATATACCAGTTAAATAAAGCTAGCCTCTATTGAGGACTTTTATTTTTGCCTGAACGAGAGGCAATAATTAGCACTGGAATTGCACCAGTAGTTTTAACAACGGGTGAAGTTCAAATTCACGCCTAAGCTCAATCTATTAACTAATTAACTTAGAATTTTTACATTTTCGATAATACTAATTTAACACTCAATTTCGCGTGAAATGGACAAATTATGGACAAATTATGGACAAATTATGGACATTTTGAAAATTCTAGTAATTTACCGCCTCTGTAACCATAGCTAAATTGAAGTAAGCCTTTGTCAATTGTACGTTGAACTGTCCTATAAGCGTTCGGTGTGCCAAATACTGCTCCAGCTATCCAAATATTGGTGTGTTCTTCACTAGACATATACTTATAGTATAGAACTTGATAACACTCTTGAGATAATGTTCTCATGGCATCATTAATCGCTAAATACTCATCTTTTGCTGATAGATTATCTATGATTTTGTCTTCTATGCTATTTCCATAAGTTTCACTTCTAGGAATATCAGTTATCATTGGCGATTTATAATTAGTTAGTGGTTGTCCTAATATACGTGAAATTTTACGATAATCTTTTAAAATATTTTTCGCATTTTCAATAGATTTCTTTTCATCAGGATCAGGAAAAAGGTTCATATATTGCCACCCCTTATTAAGCCTATCCAAAAGCCAATCTTAAAACCTATTGCAATAATAATGAAAGATACCGAAATAGCGATTGCTCCTACTATCATATAACTTAATGCATTTCCAAATTTCTTTGCGTTCATACCTGCTCCTCACTAACTAACTCAATTTCTTTGATTTCAATTTCTAATCTAGGTTCACCTGAATAACGCTTAGCAGCGTGTATATCAGTTATCACGTTGTCATCTTTAAAAGCTAATCCGTTCAGACCGTCGATCGATATTTTGATGTAATTATCAGTATCAGGTTTCATTATTGGTAATACCTTATTAGCGATTCTCAATGAGCGTTCTCGCTTTGATATAGACTTTTGAATGGGGCGATAGACAACAATACTAATTTCTAGTGGGACACCTTCCGGCATTGATTTTCTTCCATATTTCTTAATCCATTCAGCTTTTAGTTTGGCTTTATAATTTTTCGAGTTAACTGGGTCATATGTCGCTACATGGCTACCTAATCTTTTAAATCTCGGTCTCTCTTGAGCCTGTGGTGTACCTTCAACTACAATCTTCAAAACATCTCTCCTAAAACTACTTAATCCCTAAATTCATCAAGACTAACTCCATACCTCGTTTAAAATTATCTTCCTAAAATTTCATATCCTTTTTTTGTAATAACAGCTTTATTTGGGGTTCCATAAACGTAAATAATTACGCCTTTTCGTTTCAATTCCTTAAAATATCTCAATATTCCTTGCGCTGTTTTAATATTCATCAACTTCATTAATTTAGAGGTTGTGGGTTCCACGCATTGATCGTTAATTAAGAAATTTAAAGCTGCTAAAAATCTCTCTTGTTTTTCTGTTAAATCATTCATGCTAACTCCTAAAATGGAAGGTCTTCATCTGATATATCAACAGGATGTCCATTATCATTAAAAGGATTACTATCAGGTTTAATTCCGTTCACTTCTTCGTAAGGTCTACTTGTATCAATATCAGTATTTTGATTTTGATTTACTTTTGGTTCACCGCTAAAGCCTTGATTTGACGCATTATCATTCTTTTGACTTGATTTTGGTTCAAGCAATGAGAAGTTATCTACAACAACTTCAGTCACATATACTCTTTGTCCTTGTTGATTTTCATAAGATCTAGATTGTAAACGACCATCAATTCCAACTAATGAACCTTTTTTAGTAAAGTTGACAAAGTTTTCTGCAGCTTTTCTCCAGATAACACAGTTAATGAAATCTGCCTCTCGTTCTCCTTGTTGATTTGTAAATTGACGGTTAACAGCTAATGTAAAACTAGCAACTGCTGAACCTGATTGCGTATATCTCAAATCCGGGTCTTTTGTCAGGCGACCAACCAATACAACTCTATTTATCATGGTTTGACTCCTTATTTCGTATACTTAAATATTCGTTTGTATGTTTTTCTATTTCTTGGAACATCTGCTCACTAGCCACACCTCATGTATGCAGTCGTTCTAATCGTGCGTTAGCCTCAGCAATCATTTTGTCGGCATCCTTGTCAGACATTTCAGCTTCCCGATTCTTCTCTGACCATTCAGTACCTTGTTCAAAAACTCTAGGCTTGTTATACCGATCATTTAATTGACGCTTTGCTTTGAACTCATCTTCACTAGCTTGAATATTAGCTAAGGTGAATAGATTGCTGTTGTAATAGCTTTTAAGAATGCCATTAACATAACTCCAATTACGAGCGTTTTTACTAACAGCGATCTCGATAGCATGATTAATAATCTCGTTAGCCTCTAGATCATCAGTCCCCTTGTCTGTAAAGTCTTTAACCCAATTAGCTATTTTTTCATTCACGATTGGACTTAGAACACCGATATTGTTTTGAAAAGTGTTTAAGGCTAGTTTTTCTCTAGGGACAGCGTCAGAGATATTGTCTGTTGACTGCTGGGGCTTTTCTTTGTCAGTTTCTTTTGCAGTATTATTTACTTTACTTTCATTTACTTTAGTTTCCTTTCCTTTTCTTTTCTTGCTATCATTTTCTGTAGCATTTGCTATAGGGTGGCTATAGCTACCCTTTGGCTTGCCCTCTTGATCGCTTTTATTCCAACGTTTTTCAGCACCTTGTCTTCCAGCTTCGGAAAGTTTTTTACTCTTAGCGTCTTTGATTTCCATTCTTTTCTTGAAACTATCGGAGTAGAAACACTCACCGTCATCGGTGAAGGCAAATAACCCGAAATCTTCAATGATGGATTTTAATTTTCCAGAATCTACACGAAGATCAAAAGCTAGCATGTTGTAATCTTTGATACTCGTATAGTCCTTTTCTTCTCTAAGACGTTCTAAAAGCATAAAGTAAATTCCGTACCCTTCCGCACCGTACTTCATCCTAACTGGGAGTAATTTATCGGAATTTCTAGCGTTGCTATCATGAGGAAAATAATTATTCATATGATTCCTCCTCTCATAATTCGAGCCACATATAGCACAGTGATTATTACTTTTTTTAAATACAGCTTGACATCCCTTTAAAAATCGTTAGCCGAAACTAAATCAGTTGGCTGTTTAGTATCTTTACAGAAATTACACTTTTCACACCTCGTTGGCTTTTCTTCGCCATATAACACCTTCATTACGTGAGGCAAGTAACTCTGTATAGTTTGTTCATCAATTGAGAAGTCCCAATCTTGAAAGCTAATTGCTTTAATATCTGGGTGTTCTTCTTTTGTTACCGCAAATATAATTGGTGTAAATTCTTTTCCGTATTGTTGTTCTAACAATGTCTTATATATGTACATCTGCATTGTGTATTGACGATTAACAACGAAATTCTCTCGTTCATGAGTATCAGGGTTCCAAATCCTACTAAAATCTTTAACTGTTTTAATATCACAGAAGTAACCTTTAGCAATATTCAAATTATCGATCTTACCTTTCCATTGAACACCGCCAATATTTCCAATGACTATTGATTCTTTTTCGCCTTTGTAAAACGCATTAAACAATTTCCAATCTTGCAATCTTTTAATATATTTACTAGCTTTAACAAAATCAGATCTCAATGTACCTGTTCTTGTCTTTATATATTTTTCTTTTTCGTTTAAGAAATCTTGATGAGCTTCTTCACTCTCAAAATATGAATGAACATAATTACCAACTAACAAGGCAGTTGCATTATTTTCTTCACTAGGATTTAAGAGCTTATTCATTGCCGCAGCTTCACATTCAATAAATTTCTTGAATAAACTAAAGCTCATGTATGGTAAATCCATTTCTGGATTATAGTAATTGTTGTTGTTCAGTTTCTGTTGTAGTTTCTTCAGTGACACTTTGCTCACTATTTTCAACTGTTTCAGATTGTCCTTCTGATTTAGGCTCATTGTTTATATCTCCTTTCACTTCGTCTTTAACCTTGTTTAGCATGTCGTTAACTGATGAATTATCTGTTTCAGTCCCTGTTACCTTTTTAAGATTAGATTTAGAATTACCATTAACTTCATTCAAGTCCTTATCATCTTCTGTATACATTGATCCAAGACTTTCAGGGAATGCCTCACGTAGAGCATTAACAATCGCTGTTTTACGAATCATATTCTGTGGCATTTGTTTCCAAGTTGCTTGTGACTTAGAAAACTCATCTAAAGCAACTTCAACGTGTGCTGGATAATTTCTATCATCTCTATCTACGTCTGCCCATGCACCAATCAAAGTATCATCTTTAAGCTTTACAGCACCTTGAAGCTGTTTTATTTCACCGTTTCGGTCAACTAAAATTCCTGCTCTCAGACCTCTATAATGTGAATTATTCTCAGCACGTTTCATAAATGCTTCTTTAGAAACAACCATTTGTGCCGGTTGACTACCAAATTTTATTAAGTAAATTTCATTCAAAAAAGGGTTAAGTCTTTGGAATCTTGCAAGTTGCATGAAATTTACTATTTCTTCATTTGTAAGATTACTGTTTCCTTTAGTTACAAACTGACTAACAATGCTTGGAGATAATTCAACTGTGTCTCCATTTACTTCATAACTTACTTTTTTATCTGATAACTCATTTGCCATAATTAATTTCTCCTTAGTTTTAATATCCTAATTCATCATCGTAATCATCTGGATCTTGTTCTGGTATTTCATCATCTTGATATACATATCCGTCATCTGATAACCAGTTATCATAGTTGAACATTGAAATATGCCTCCAAATGTTCTAATATTAATTTATTAAATATTTTGTTTAATGTTCGAGACCTTATCAGTTGCCGCTGATTGGGTCTTTTTTTGTGCTCTCATGTTTTCTTCGAAATTGAAATCCCACATATCTTTAAACTTATGACCGTCGAGCCAATTTCCTATTATCAATATTCCAAAAAATATTATTCCTTCCATATCATTCTCCTTCATACCATCTATCGCACTCTTCGATAACAAAATTCACCACCTTACCAAATGGCGCTTTGTGTCTAGGCATTGGGTTATCATCTCGTGTACTCCATCTAGTAATAGTTGGTTTAGTTACATTAAAATGTTTTGCTATTGCTTCCATCGATACAAACTCGTAGCTCTTATAACGTTTTCTTCTGTTAACTTTTTTAGGCGGTTTAATTACTTGTAATGCCATTTATTAAGCCTCCATATATTCTTTTTCTATGTACTCTTTTTTCTTTTTGCTAAACAATTCCATGGGAGTAACACCTAACTTTTCACATTCAACACTTAATCTAGTTACTCTCATAATTACCGCATCCATATCATCAAGCGTTATATCTAACAATTCTTTGTGCTCTTGTTTAGATAATTCAGAATTTCTAAGTAAAGTTCTAGCATGATTTTTTTTATATTTTGCTTGTAGTTCTTGCTCTTCCAATTCTGTAAATGCATCAATCGTTAATGCATCCCCATTTAATTTTGGACCGTCCATTAACTTAAATATTCCGAACATTTGACTGATAATATTCATATTCAATTCAAAGTCGTTAGAAGTTTTAGCAATATCTACAGCTTTTTCAGTTTTAGGACTTCTTCCTTGCATATAATCACTCATTGATGACCGACTAATACCAGCAAGTATTCCAAATGCTTTTTGAGGTATATCATTTTTTAATAAATGCTTTTTTAATGGCTTAGCTATATCCATTAAATTGCTCCTTTCGATTCGTAATAGTTCTTATTTCTATCCGATTAATTTATTAGTATCTTTAAATAGTAGAAATGATTAAGCCATTTCAAATGCTTGTTCTTGAACGGCTCTAGCGAATTGATTTCTAGCAACTATTAGCATGTTGTCGATAGTCGATTCATTTAATGATTTCAACATTGCCACAGTATATTTAGGGTCAAGCTCTGTTATACGTTTAATCTTTTCTTCTTTAGTAATCATGTCATCACCTCCTTTTAGTTCTTTGAAAAATTTTGAATCACTTCACTGGTATAATTAACACGAAAGTGAGGTGATAAAATATGAATATGGATCTCGAACAAATGAAAAGCTTTATGGAAGAATCTAGTAAAGATTTTGATGTGTTTAGAAATGATTCTAAGGTCGATACTATAAAAGCATTCTTTACGGGTAATCACGGTCTACAAGTTACTCCAAGTTACGAAGTAATGGAGGGAGATATTCTCGTTGACGAATTAAATAAAAAATACTTTGTCAATGAAGTTAATCCAATACCTTATCCAGGAGAACCAAATGCTGGATTTGAAGTAAAATATGATACTGAGTTTAGCAAGCAAAACAATCCTAAATCTCCTATTACCATTGGTACGGTTAACGGCATAGCTTCTATCGGTGACAATAACAACAACGTATTTAACAATTCTGTTAATGACTTAAAAGATATTAAAAACCTTTTAGATTCTTATTCTGATGTTTCTGATAAACAGAAAGAGGAACTAATATCATTGCTTGATATAACTAAAGACTCAAATATTCCTATGTCTGCAGGCTTTTTATCAAAATTCAAATCCTTATTTGAAAAACACTCAGAGCTTGGAATTTCTGTAGGTGTATTTATCGTTAAATTATTAAGTAATTTGTTATAAATCTATTTTGATTACTTGAGCAGCACCAACTTTAGAAATTTGTAGTTGCTTATTATTAATTTCTTTATGGGCCAATTCATCTGCCAATGAGTTGGCTTTTTTTAAAGTTTCAACTAACTTGTTTGCTTTTTGCTGAGCTACATCAATATCTTTTTCCATGTTCCCTCCTAATTTGCGATTTTAGCATTATTCTTTTTAAAAATTTTTTCTATGGGAATTTCTAACTTATAAGCAAGTGTGGGAATTTCATTTGATTGAAATCTATATACTCCCGATTCCCTTCTTAAATACTTGTCTGGAGACTTCAATTTCAAAGCTTTTGACATATCTATACTAGATAATCCAAGCTCTTTTCTTCGTTTCCTTAAGAAATTCAAATCTACTTCGTACTGCAAAATATCACCTCTTTCTTAAATGCGATTATCGCATTCGATATACATACTATAATATGCGATTTTAGCATTGTCAACAATTATTTTGCTTTTTTAGCACAACATCGTATCTTTTATCGCAAAGATGATAACATTATATGCGAATAGCGCATAGAAAGGAGCACACTGTTGGCGAATAATAACTTAATTAGAAGATTAATCAATCTTAGAGAAGATCATAATTATAGCCAGTCAGAGGTTGCTAAAAGATTACATCTTGAGAATTCCATTATTTCAAAAATAGAGAGTGGAAAAAGAGATGTTAAAAGTGACGAGCTTAGTCAATTTTCTGACTTGTACAATGTATCTACAGATTATTTGCTTGGGAAATCTCAATTTAAAAATGAAGATGATTTTAATAGAGGGACGTCTGCAGCTCACATGGACGATAATTTAAACGATGATCAAAAGAAAGAAATAGCTAATTTTATTGAATTTGTTAAAAACAGAGATAAAAAGGACTGATTCTTAAATGGATATAATAAAAAGGCTTTCAAATATGTACCCTTCTTTAAAATTTGAATTTATTAAGATGCCAGAAGGATTACCTGGATATAATAACGATAATGAGATATTTATTGATTCTAGAGTAAGCAAGAAAACTCAAAATGAATTATTAGCAGAAGAAGTTGCTCATTATGCTACTACCGTTGGAAACATAGTTAATAAAAATGATTCCATAAGTAGAAAACAAGAATTACAAGCTCGTCGGACTGCTGTAACGTATCTAGTCACTCTGGATGATTTAATTGAATGTTACGAAGATGGTGATACAAAATTATTTGAACTTGCAGATCACTTAAATATAAATGAAGATAAAATATTAAACGCCATTGATTATTATAGAAATAAACTTGGTTTAAATTTTAAATATAAAGATTATTATTTTGATTTAACTAATACTATTAATATAAATAAAATAAAAAAGAATTAACTATAAGTCCAAACACTTAAGACTATAAAAGATGAATTTATTGGAGGAATTATTCGTGGCTAAAAAAATTAAAGATGAAAATGGCAAAACTTATGTACAAAAGAAACCATTTTATAAAAGAGTTTGGTTTTGGATTTTAGCAATTATTGTAATTATTATTGTTGCTTCATCAATGGGTGGAAAAAAATCAAATAGTAATAATTCGAACAGTAGTTCAAGTAATACTTCAGCAAAAAAGCATAATGCAAAAAGTGACGGTATGAATAAAGCTGATTATGATGCGGTTAAATTAAGTGAAACTGATGGAACTGCTAAAAGTGATTTAATAGCAAAATTAGGTAAAGCTAATTCCACTTCTGACAATACTGTCGGCGGTATTAAAGCAGAAGATTTGACCTGGGACAAAGTTGACGGCGGAGAAATGGGATCAAGCGTAATTATTGGATTTTCTAATGAACATGCTGTATCTAAAGCTATTTCTGGTTTAAAAGTTTCTAGAAGTAAAAAAATAGACTTGGATACTTTTAATTCTATTGAAAATGGAATGTCTGAAGCAGATTTAACGAAAAAGATTGGCAAACCAAATGGATACTCAGAGACTTCAATTTCTGGACAAACATCTAAGATATTAGAATATACATCTGATATAAAAGGTGATATCGGTGCTAATTTTAATGTAACTATTGAAAATGGAGCGGTATCTGGAAAAACACAAACAAGTATGAAGTAACAATTACTTGTCTACCCCACTATGATAGCTTGGCTGGGTTTGACTCCTGGCTGGGGAATAAAAAAATAAAGAAAGGAACTCCTTATATATGGTTAATATTATTATGGCAATTATTACATCCATCGGTCTGATAGGATCGATAATATACTTCTACATTATATATTTATCGTATACTTCTATTGAAAAAAATATATTAAGTACAAAGACTAAAATTTACTCAAAAATTTCATATAATGCAGTTATAATAATTATCTTTTCTCTAGTTTCACTTTTTATATCTTTTGAATACGTAATAACATTTTGGAACAACTTTAAAAAAATTATTCCTGCAACAATACTAATTTCCTTATTTAGCATAGGGGCATTATTTTGTATTTTTCTCACTATAAAATCATTTAATAAAAAACCAGGAAATATCACTTTTGTTTATTCAAAAAATAGAATTATTGGAGAACTATTAAAGAGACAGGAAGATAATAATTTTTCAGTTGCTTTAACTGAAGACAAAAGTTTAATAAAAATAGTTGATCTTGTTAATGAAAGCTATCTTTTTGAAGTTCCAAAAACTAAAGCTGCTTCTTTCTATCCAATTAAAATTAAAAATTCTAAACTAAATGATAATATAGACAACGACAAAATTTCTAATTATTTTTTTAGATTTTTTTTCTCTACTTATTCTTTATTTTTCATCTGTATTGTTATTTGGATGATATATAAAGTTGCAACTACGAAGAATTAAAGTGAACTAAAATTGCAGAATTAAAATTAATTAAGTCTTATGGCTTTTTATTTTAAGTCAAAAAAGAACATAAGTTCGTAAATACGATATTTACATCCGAAAGGAATAAAAAACAATGGCAAGGATAGTCCCATATAAGCTAAAATCCGGATTAACTAAATATGAAGTCTTTTGTTACATTGGCGTAGATGGGTCCGGTAAAGAGAAAAAAATCCATAAGCGTGGATTTGATACCGAACGATCAGCTAAGAAATATGCTAACAAGATTGAACGAGATGTAATGGACAATAAAATAACCACTGATTATAAAGGAAATATGACCATTGCAGAATATTTAAATAAATGGATTAGTGAATATAAGGTAAATGTAAAAGAAGGTTCCATGATTGCCTATAGGTATCAAGTTGAGCATTACTTAATTCCTAAAATTGGTAAATATAAGATGGCTGATTATTCTTTCAAAATGCATCAGGACTTCATCAATGAATTACTAGATCATGGAGGGAAAGATCAACAGCCACTAAAAAGAAATACAGTATCTTTGATTAACTTAACTCTATCTAACGCTTTTTCTAAAGCTAAGAAACTCGGGCTAATACCTTACAATCCTACTTTAAATGTTGAATTTCCAAAAGAAGAAGCAAAAATAGAACAGAATCATTGGAATATTGAACAGCTGGAAATATTCCTAAAATATGCTGAATATGAAGCGGATAAAGTTTGGTATTTATTTTTCTTAACCCTGATTGAATTAGGAATTAGAAAAGGCGAAGCTATGGCTCTATGTTGGAAGGACATCAATTTTAAAAATAATACAATATTCATTCGAAGGAATAGACTTTATAGAAGCGAAGTTGGAGAAAATGTTGGATCAATAGTTTTAGATACTACAAAGTCGATTGGTTCAACACATAAAATTTTTATGACTGAGCGATTAAGTTCAAATTTAAAGCTATTCAAAGATTACACCGAAAGTATAAGAGATATTGTATCCATAAATAATGCTGATAACGATTTAACAATTGATGATTTTATTTTTAGATATTCTTTTTATAAAAGAAACAAAGGCAATGTACTTCGTTCAAGAGCTGTAGATGGAGCATTCACAAGAATTACCAAAAATGCTGAGTTACCCAAAATAACAATTCATGGATTGAGACATTCACACGCTATTATAATGCGTGAGGCTGGAATTCCACTGGAAGACATACAAGCACAATTAGGACATACTTCTATTAAGTCTACACAAATATATGCAAAGCCAACAGAAGTGACTGTCAAAAGAGCATCATCAATTTATGAACATTTTGTTAATGAAAAACAAAAAAAAGACTGAAACGGAACCATTATCGGAACCATTTCAGTCTTTTTTAATATTTAAATGCTTTAATTCTTATTTATAATTCAGCTTAAATCTTTGTCTTATAGGCGTTTGTTTAACTCTTTACCTAGTTCTTCAAATCCTGGTTTACCAAGAAGAGCGAACATATTTTTCTTATATCCAATATGATTTTAGATAACATCAATCAATAGCAAACCTTAATCTATAAGTATTTAGCAAGTAACATATCTTTCATTTATTTCATATTCAGACGTCACTCGGAACCATTACCGGAACCAAAAAGTTACATATATTTTTTATATTATTTTTGCGTAATTATATATAGGAGGTAATTATGTATAAAACTATTTATTCTATTATAATTAAGATTTACATTAGACATTTTGCAACAGTAAAACAATTGTTAGAATTTCACGAAGAGATTAGTGATCGATATTATCATCTTTAAGTCTTTAGTTCAGTAACTCTTCTTATATAGAGTCATTAAAACTATCTCAATTCCCATTTTTCATAAAGTTCTTTAATAACCTTAAAATACATTTTCATGCCTTTTTTCTTTATCTTAAGTTCTTTTGAATTTGGTTTTAATCCTGACATATATACATCCTTTGAATTATTATTCCCAATGTTATATGACGAATCACTATTACTAAAAGTAATATAATTCTGACTGTCTGATACACTAATAAATTTAACTCCACGTCCACCATGCAACACCTCGAAGTCTACACCATTATCTTTTAAAATCTCTCTCTGCATATCACCACTATTATCAATAGACTTAATAAGTCCTTTTCTAGTCTTATTAAAACTAGTAGGATCACTCCTATATGCAAAATAAAAAGCATTTCTTTGTCTGAATTCATGATAATAAAATCCATAAATTAATATACATACTAAAAAAGCAAATATAATAATCTTCTTCATTATTTTTCCATTCATAATACAATAATCCCTACTTGTTAAAATCTTTCAAAAAATAATTCCACATGTCATTATTTTTCTTGTCTAGTTTATCCTTATGGCTCAAATTATACTTCCATTTGTTAAATGCTAATTTCAAATTACCTGCATCATCTATGCTATCAAAAACTCTATTATGTAAATTATTTTTTCCACCATAATTTTTTGCTAACTCATTTGCTCTATTTGTTCCATTTGAAAGTGATGCAAAATACTTATTTAATATATCTAAAACATTACCTTTTCCTGGTCCCCTTTTTTTAAGATTTAAAGAATCAACATCCGCCATATAATCTTTTCTGTCAAATGATCCCGATGCAATATCTCCTCTAAATGTTGCTGCTTCATCTATTCTGTCATAAGATCCCCTAGAAGTTCTGTTAATCGTTTCATTATCTGTATTTAAAAAAGAGAATGTAGAAGTGGTTCCGATATCTGCAATAGTCTTCCCAGAATTATTGTTTGTAATGACTGATAAGCAAGCCATTAAATGACCAAAATCATATTTCTTACTAACATATGGATAATATTCTTTATCTTTATTTGTTATCATTTTATTAATTTCATGATTTGAAAATCCCATATTTTTAAGTATTTTTTCCAAATCATTAGTTCCAGGATTATTAGCAGCTGTTCCCCAAACAAAATTTCCTTGATATCCTGCAGCCGAAGCCAAAAGACTAAAATAAAAGTGATTTTCTTCATCTTGATTCATATGATGTTTCTTGGCATAATCATGAACCTTATTTTGCATTTTTATAATTAATTTAGCAATCTCTTTACTAATACCAAAATTTTTTTCTAATTCTTCTATCTGTTCTTCTTTAGAACTCTTCCAATTATCATTAATACTCTTTGTCCAACTTAAATCCATTCCCTCTGTTGAAAATGTACCAGTCTTAGGATTAAATCCTGAATGTGCTGATAGTTGTTGAAAACCTCTAGATAAACTACTTAATAAATTCTCTACTGATTCAAAACTATTATGAGTTTCTGAGTCATAATCATATAAATCTTGTATCTTCTTTTTTAATTGTTTTTCTATTTCTTGGTATATCTCAATAGAACTCTTAGACATTGGATTAGGTAGTGCGTCATTTAAAGCTCTTGTATTTGAAATTTGTCTTTGAACTTTACTTATATGTTGATTTTCTCTGTCTTCATCTACAGTTACTGTAGCTACATCACTTCTATATTTTGAAACGTAATGTTTGTTTTTCTTTATCACTTCTTCACATACTTCAACTATCCCCTTAGCTAAAGGTATATGAATTTGTCTTACAAAGTTCTTTGCGGAACTATATGTCTTACCTTGTAATTCTTCATCGTTAACAAACTTATTTAAAGCTTTAATTGATGAATCCATTGCTTCAATTATTTTATTACAATATCTAATACTTGATTCTGACTGCTCTTCAGCACTATCAATTACATATCTTAGTCCCATTTATATACTTCCCCTTAGTATAATTTACGTCTTTGTGAGATTAATTCTTCTGACTTATTATTTAAGCTATTCTTCTTACTTCTTAAATCATTATCTTTGTCTTCTAATAATTGTTCAGTTTTCTTTTGTCTTTGTTCTAGTTCTAAACTCATATCATTTAACCAAGTACCTAATTTTTCATCTCGATAAAAATCAGTTTGTATATCATTCATTGTTGCCCTAGATTGAGTTAAATTATTAAAGTTATCTTCTTGAAGATTTTGGTTCTTATGTATTTCATCTTCAATATCAAATCTTTTATTTTCTATGTCTTTAAGTTCATTATTAATTGAATCGATTTTACTATCTGTCATGATTACGCCTACTTAATCTTTTCAAATAATTTCTTTGTGTCCTTATCAGTTACTTCAAAATTATCAGCAACAGACTTAATATCTTTCATCACTTGTTTAACAGCTAATTCATATTTAGAGACAAAACCAACTACATCATCTATTGTATTACTAGCAGTTTTTACTACAGATACATTAGTTGTGCTATCTTGGTCTATTGAGTTACCCTTTATCCCACTTAAGTCAGTAATTGATTCCCCAATACCATTAGCTAATTGACTAGCTACATGTTTATCACTTTTTATAACCATATTAATTTCCCCACTCATTAATATTTTAAATTTGGTTTATTATCTCATAACCTTAGACATAATAAAATTAACCTTAGCAATAGTTGATTGTGACAAATAAAAAAAAGCCCACTACCTACCTGAATTTAATCAAGTAAGCAGTGAGCTTTTTTAGTAATTATTCATAATAAATCTTTTATTTAAAAAATAAATACCACTATAACCACTCAGTAGATTTTATTCTAGTTCTTCTTCTGCCATTATATGAATTATTCAATGGCTCAACGTGCAAAGTTGTTGGTATAAATGTATCCCTACCATTAGCTTTCCTTAAGCCGAGAATAACAGTATCTTTTTTTCTATTATTTAAAAATACAATATCAAGATTTTGTCTGTTGGGTTTCATTTCTCTTGTATAAACAAAGGCAGATATATCTTGATCAACAAAAATTCTATGCATAAAATTATAAGAAAGCATTCTTTGAGAAGCTTCATGCCATTTTGGATGCCTTTTTACTTTTTCCTTTGTCAAAGAACCACTTTCAACAGCAGATATTAATTTTGTAGCTCTACTATTTCTCAACTTATGCCATCCCATTAAGTGAGGTAAATCATTATCATTAAAAGATACAATAAATGTACTAAGTAAATTATAATTAGTAGTAATTTTAATTGATCTACCAGAAAAGAAATTACGGTAATCTACTAATATTCTATAAAAATCAATATCATTTTCCTTATCAATAATGATAGGAACTTCTTTGTCAAATTGATTTTCCAATGTTCTTCTCCTCCAAATAAAAAACCGATGCCAGAAAAACTGGCACCGGCATTTTATATAGCACAGGAATAGATCAGTCTCTACTCAGAACTAGGGGTGAAATAAGCTTTCACCTGGCAACATAGTGTGCTATCTACTACACTAAATAAAAAAAGCAAAGCTAAGCAAGGCCACTCAATGACTTGCTCATCTACTATATTAGCAACATTGTTTTAAAAATGCAACACATTAAGAATACTTACATATCAGCATTTATAACCAATATTCTTGTGGAAAACACAAAATATTTTTCTTAAATTACTAACTTTAAAATTGGTAAAAAACCTATTTAACAGTATTTATCATACATGAAATTGTGGATAACTTTTTATAAATTATAATTTATAAATTTCTTTAAAATAAAAAGAGGCCTAACTACATTAAGTAGCTAGACCTCTTTTTAATGTTTCTATAATTTTAACAATGTATCCGCGTTGAACCAAATCATGCCATATTTTCCATAATTAACTCCTACGCCATTTGTTGCAGGGTCATATGAATCAATTGTACCTGTATTCCAAGGACTATCAAATTTAACCATTGCACCTTTACCAACATTGTCATTATCTCCACCATCAGTTCTAGTTACGATTGCTAAGGGAATACCGTTATTATCCCAGTTCACATCACGTCCACCTGCTAATTCATAATTAACGAATTGCCAGCAACCTCTCCAGTACCTGACTTCATCTACCCTTATAGGTTTATTGATTGTATACCAGTTTCCAGCATTCTTAAATTGTTGGATTGATGATGAATTATTAGGGTGATAATTTCCGTTCTCAGGTAATCCTGTCTTTAAGTCTTGAGCGAACTGAGCTTTACTAATTCCGTGACTTGCTAAATATCCGTATGGATCTTGATGATCACCCCAGACATTATCGGATACCCATTTATGACCAACAATTCCGTATCCAGTATCTAGATTAGTTGATATACCGTATGTACGTGCTGAATCTCTCAAAAGATTAACGTATACCGCATAATCAATATTGAACTGTGCTTGACTATAGGTTCTTGCCAACTCTACTTGAACTGGTGCGTTAGCATTAGCCCATGAACCAGCACCCCAACTTACATTTCCATCACGTCCAACTTTGTAAACATGCCCACCATCACCTACTATGTATTGAACGAATGCTTGATTACTTAACCAAGTACGCTTTTCAAATATTGCATTATTACGAGCTGGAGCATAAGTTCCTGTATCGTGCGCAATAATTAATCTGTTGTATGGAATTTGATATGTTCCTTCATTTCCATTCAATGCATATGTGTAGTCAACACTATATGCACTTGCTACATTTGTTAAAACCAACAAAAAAATCGCCATTAAGGCGACTACTAATTTACTTATTTTATTTTTCAATATATATTCCTCCTATTTAACTAACTTCATTAAGAAATCTAAAACCAAAGCAGCTAAACCGCTCGCTCCAAAAATCATTCCAAACATTTTAACTTGATTTGTTTTTCCTAATTTTTTTAATTCGTAATCTCTCTGTTCGGCATTAGAATTTCTTTTAATAATCTCTTTTAAAATGTCATTGTTTTGAGTTCTCAAATATTCGTTTGATTGATCTACTCTTTGAAGACCATCTCTTAAATTTTGACTAAGCTCTTTAACATCATGTTCAAGAGTTTTAATTCTTCCTGTATGACTTTCTACCTCTTTTTCTAAATTCAAGTTAATCTCCTAACAAATAGACTAGCTACTAAATATCAGTAGCTAGTCTATTTTGATTTTTCTTTTAAAATTTCTTGTTTTTCCTCTTCTGTAATCATTCCAGAAGATACGAATGTATCTAAGTCTGATTCGGAATATAGACCCATTTCAAAATAACTTTTAATATATTCAAACATTATTTATTACCTCCAATTTTAGCAATTTGTAGCAATACATTAGCATTGAATTTATCTTGAGCTACCTTTTGAGTAGCTTGGTTTAATGTTAGTTTAGCAATTGCTTTATCTACTTCACTTGGTTCAGGTGCTTCTGGTTCAGGTTCTGGATGAGCTTTTAAATACTCTTCTTCTGATACACCTTTCCAATCATCTGCAGCAGGATCATACGTATATGGTTCATATCCCACTTCAGTTCTTGGGGCTTTAAGAGTTGCATTTTCTGGTAACTCTTCTGTTTCTAAAATCTTACATTCTGAGAATATTAAATTCTCATCATAAAAATATATTAATTTTTCCAATTTATTTCTCCTAGATTTAGATTGAATATGAAAAACTTCCGAATACTGCTTTCTGATCATCGTCGTTTGTTATCACAATATCACCTTTGACAGTAATTACTAATACGGCCTGAGATGACATGCTGTTATGTCCCAACGTAAATGGTGTATTAACTTTTGGTGCGTACTTTGAATCAATCTTGTAGCAAGTAACAGCAGCACTTTTAGGTATCTTCGTATCAAAAGTTAATGTTATGGATTTTTCACCAACTATAGTTAAATGGCAGCTTTGAGTAGCTCCATTAATTGGCTTTAAATCGATTTTTTTAATAAAATCATTTGCCATAATGGGGCTATTCCAAGGGCTCCATACGGAATTTTCCCCTGAATAACTTCTAATATATTCTGTTCCTCGTTGAGTAGCGCAGAAATAGTGTTGCTCTATCCAATTACCATTAGCAATTACAAGTAAATCACCCCATGTTTTAGTACTACCAAGCGGTGCATTAGCACCATTGCTACCATTTACATGGTATATCCCTGACTTCGTAATTGTATTCCAATCTGTTGTACTATCAATAGTTCCTACATTTTGATTTAAATACTTCTTATCTGATTCATTTTTATGGTTTTCAAAATCTATAGTTTCAACATAATTATCTAAATCTGAACTTTTGGCATACGTTTTTAAATCATCTTGAGTCACAAAATTCACATCTTTTAATTTATTTGAAATTTCTTCAAGTTTATCTTTTAATTCTTTGATTTCAGTATCCAAACCAGCTTTGCCAGAATCAAATATATCTTGAAGTTTTTTTAAATACTCATTATATTTATCAACCAATTCATCAGCGTGTTTGCTATTTGAGTCCGAATTTTGAAATACCTGAATATTAAAATCAGATGTAGAAATTTGACCATCTGATGTATAAAAAACAAAATATGCTCTTTTAAATGCTCCAGCAACTGAGCTTGCAGTTTTGGGAAAAGTAAATTCAAACTCATTTTTTTGAAAATCAGATAGTTCTTTAATTACTAACTCACTATTACTATTTGTCCCTCTAAATTCAGCTTTATTAAACTTAGATAGGTCAGCAGTCTCTCCATTATCGAAAATACTTACATTGATATTTAATATATTTCCGTCACCCATTCTAATTTTTACAATGGGATTAAATATTGTTTGATTATTTAAATCTAATTTAATTACGGTTTCACTCATGTATTTCTCCTTTCATTACTTTATTGTTATAAATTTTGCTTTCGATAAATCTACTGCATCTGTTGAGTATGATTTACTCTCGAATGAATATCGCCCAGCTTGAGGAACTCCCGCAGCCCATACTGAACCATCAGGTCTAACCTCCAACATTCCCGGAATTGGGTTATTGCCAACTAAATTACCAAAAATATATCTATTAATTTTAGTCCTCATTTTAGTATCAGGAATATCAAATATATGTACATAGTTTGGAAAAGAAGCTTGAGGTAGCACAATCACTCCACTAATCCAAACTTTTCTAAAATGTTTTTCTAAACTTAAAACATAGCTACCGTCTGCATTCGACGATTTATAATAAATTGGTCCCGCACTATCAATATCTTCAGCAGTTAATTGACCTGTCGTATTTCTGCTACTCAAATTGTTAATCAAAGTCAATCCATCTGCTGTTAAAGACATTGAAGTTAAAACTTTACCGCTTGAATCTTTTAAAGTCTGTTGAAACCCCTGATTATATAATTGAACTTCACCTGAAAGTCCATCAGCTCCATTTCCTAAAACTTCTTTATAATCAATTTTAAATGCACCATTTTCAATTATGGAAGTTCCTACGGCTTGGGTTCCACCACCTTCATCATATTTAAACTCGTTAACCATTTTAGAACCTTTAACTGTTGAAGAACTCATTGTTGAATTATTAATCGTTACACCATTTAAATTATTTAAAATATCTTTGATATTTTGGTCTACATTAGAAGTTAACTTTGAATAGTCACCTAAAGTACCAGTATCTTGTCCTTTTTGAGTATAACAATTGGTTACTGATTCAACTCTAGCGGATAAATAAATAGGCGGATTGAAGTTGTTATGAGCTATCTGCACATAATCTCCAATGTCCGCCTTGATATCTAATAAGTTAGCTTCGTATGTTTCGTTCGGGTGATTAACTTTTTGAAGTTGAGTAATAGTACGTTTCAAAAGTTCCTGTGGGTCTTTAGTGTCATATGAATATATGCCAACTATATACCCATTTGTTTCTTTTGGATTGTTGGGGTCATAACCTGAATATCTAGACCACTGTTGATGATTAACTCTATCCATTAAATACTCTGAGCCATATGGGCTAAAGAACTGTCCATCATCATAATTAATATCTTTAAAAGTAATTGGTGCTTCATTAGTTTTTCCATCTGTGGATTCAGGTTGAGAACCATAGCCAATTAGTGCTGTTTTTAAATCAGCAATACTGCCTTTACTGTTTAAAGATATTAAGTTTTGACTGTCCACAAATCGTTGTGAAATAGCTTTTGAACCTATTTTCTTATAAATGTTAATTTCTTGTTTCGTAATTAAGTTTCCATTTAATTCAATAGTAAAATCAACTTCTGCACCATCAAATTGATTAGCAATATCGCCTAATCGTTTTAAAGAAGTATCGCTCTGACCTTCGAATTTCAATGCTCTAGTTAAATCTGAAACTTCATTAATTCCAACAGTCCACCCGGTATCAAATAGTAGATGGTTTTCTAAATACCATTTAATGTCGTGTGGTTGACCTGTGAAGTCCCATTTATCAGCAGTTTCATTTAACAAATCAAGTCCAACATCTTCAGCATGCCAATCAGTTTCAGTATCATCTCCATCAAACTCAATTAATGTATACATCTTTGTTTTTTCGTATTTATCTTTAAAAACAATATAATTACCATATTTTAAGAATTTAGCGTCGGGGTGATTCTGTGGAACAGTGAAATCATACGTTGAAACAACTGTATTGTTTGAAATTACAATATTCTGTTTGTCATTATAGATTGGCAAGCTGTCTTTAGAATCAGTACTTGGATTACAAAGTACGTGCATATCTCTTGAAAATATAAACCAATTCAAATTAAAGCCACCTTTCTCTAAATTCTACTGATACCTTTGGAATTTTAGCCCAATCAGAATTAATTATTTTTAATTCATTTTCGCCAACATCTGCTAGTAGTGGTTGAGAGCCAATATCCACTCTATCCCAATCAGTTAATTCATTAATTTTAAGTTGATTACTTTCACTATCAAGCGTTAAAACATCACCATTTTGAAAGAAATTAGGAATGTTATTAAAATCAGTGAAATTTTTTCTGAAATTCCAGTTAATAATTCCCATTATTTCAATGGGTGAGTAATCTTTCCATTTAAGAAAACTGAAAGATACGTAGTAAGCTTTTGACTCAGCTAATTCATTGCAAATAAAGGTCATAGGCTTTAAATTGAACCAAGCAAATGTGAATTGATTACCTGATTTAATTATTTTAGCGTGACCTTCAAACCCTTTAGGCATATTGGGTATTACTTGGTTAAAATAGCTCTTACCATTTATATCAAATCTAACAGTAGTGTCAGTCGTTAAAGTGGTTAAATTATTAAAAGCCATTGAAGCTAATGCTCTACCGCTTTCATCATGAATAGTAGCGGTCATTTCTCCCAATTGGTTTAGATTAGTTGGTCTAAAAGCTGAATGCCATCTAAACTCAAAGTCCTTAGACCCTTCTTTTTTCGATGAATCAGCTGGCAATTTAAATGTTATTGACGGACCATGTGGACCTTCATAGGAATCATCACCAAATCCATCAGCGAATAATTGCTTCCATTGATTAGTTCCAATAGTTCCACCTAACTTTAAATTGCCCTGTTCCGGAGGTATTACTTCAAAATTAGGCTTGTTAATTTCACCTTGATTTGAAGTAGGCATTGGGTCACCTTTTACTAATTCTTCTGAATTATCAAAATATGTTCCATCCACTTCTTGCGGATTACCAATCTGATAAAACCTGTTACCAAGAGTTAACCCGAGAAATCCATTATCAGATAACATTTCAGCACTAACCTTGATTGGTGTTTTATCAGTTCCGTTATTAAAAAATTTAACGGTATTAGTTGGTGAACTAGAATTGCTAAAATTATCAACTTTAGTTGATTGTGCAGCGTGAGAATGTGAATCTGTTACTAACCAATTAATAGTACCTTTTCCAGAATTTCTTAATTCGTCAAAATCTATGCTTCCTGTTGGAATTGCAAAAAATATTCTGTCAGTTTGATCTTCAAATACTAATTCTTTTTCTTCACTAACATTTAATATTTTTGCAAGCTTATCAATTGTATCGAGATTTTTATTAAGCATAATAAATGGCATTTTAATTGTTTTAGACTCAATAGTAGAATCTAGAAGAATACTTCCGCTATTATTACCAACTTTTTGAACAGTATTCGTTCTATCGGAAATTATATCTCTACTAAAACCCCAAACGACATTTAAATACTTACTTAAATCATATCCATTAAAGAACACTTTGAAAGCCACTATCTTTGTCCTCCAAGTCTTAAATTCATCTTCTTGCTTCTATTTAACTCGCTTTGCATTACCTCTCCAGCACCTCTAAATATTGATTTATTATCAACTTCGACAGATACATTTAATTCAATAGGACTATCTAACTCATTGCTTCCATTATTTTCAGTTGAAACTTTATCAAATTTTTGATAATTATTAACAACTGAATTTGTTGGTCTAGCGGACGTGTTTATTCCTGAGAAAGTTTCGGGAGTTATTCCAGCAAATGCAAAATTTGGCATACTTTTACTTGCCATCATTGTTCTTGCTGAGTTTGCTAAATTACTCATTGCAGAAACTGGACTAGTCGATTCTTGACCTGGTCCTTCTCCTGCACCGTTATCAATTGATGGTATTTCTAAGCTAAAACCGAGTTTTTTCTTAATACTTCCACCGATATTCTTTACACCATTAATCGCATTTTTTATTCCGTTGATAATTCCATCAATGATACCTTTAGCTGCTTGAATTGGTGCAACCATAGCACTTTTAATGGAATTAAATGTACTACTTACACTTCCAATAACTGATCGTATTCCATTAATTACACTTTTTATACCATTAATAGCTATTGTTATAACTGATTTAATACCATTCCATATAGAAGAAGCCACACTTTTTATTCCATTCCAAACAGAACTCCAAATACCACGAATTCCATTTAGAACGGAAGAAACAACTGCTCTAATTCCATTCATCACCGAAGTTATTACCTTATTAATACCGTTCCAAATAGTTGTGGCAATTCCTTTTATCGAATTCCAAACGGCAGTCCAGTTACCTTGAATTGCAGCAGTTACCACATTAATAATTCCTGCTAGAACATTAATTGCGGTTGAGATTGCAGTAACTATAATATTCCAAATGGTTGTTACTACAGCAACGATTGAATTCCAAATAACTGACCAAATACCTACAATAACGTTTAAGACCGTCTGAATTATAACCATAATGACATTAATCGCAGTACTTATTACAGTCTGAAGCATATTCCAAATGGTGGTTGCTATAGTTACAATTGTTGTCCAAACAAAAGTGAAATAAGCAACTAGTCCAGACCATATGGCTGTAGCGACAGTTACAATTGATTGCCATAAAATGGCAAAAAATGCTACTAACCCTGACCACATTACCTGAACCGTTTGAATTATAGGCGTCATGAATGTAACAATTCCCTGCCAGATTGACATTGAAATATTTACTATACTTTGCCATAATCCACTAAAAAATGAAGAAATAGTAATCCAAACACTAGTGATTGTCGTTATTAATGAATTGAAATATGATACAAATGCAGACCATATTACTTTTGCAATCGATACAATACCGTTCCACAACGTTGAAAAGAACGAACTTAATGCTGACCATAAGTTCATAAAAGCATCTACTATTGGTTGAATAGATGTAAGAAAACTTTGCCAGTATGGCATCATCGCCTGAACTATACCGTTCCATAAATTACTAAAAAAGGTAGTGATTCCATTCCAAACATTTTGTATTCCAGTAACTATTCCAGAAAAGAAGGAAACAACGCCACTCCATGCATTTTTAAAGCCATTAATTACAGATTTAATGTAATCAACATATCCATTCCATATATCATTTGCTGCTTTAGCTATTTTCTTAAATAGTTGAGATAAGAAAGAAGCAGTCTTATTCCATGCGTTTTGAATAGCTTTAGTAACATCTTCAACTATCTTTTTGCCAGTTTTTGTTTGAGTAAAAAACCATACTAAAGCTGCAACAAGTGCCATAATTCCAATGATAATCCATGTTGTAGGACTTAATGATTGAGCTACATTTAATGCTTCTTGTGCTAAAGCAGCAAGTTTGCTTTCTTTACTCATGTTAGCTAATGCTGTCTTTAATAAGTCAGTGTCTCCCGCTAGTTGAGATACAACTTTGCCAACGGTCATTGCAGCTTTAAGTCCCGAAAATGCTGTTTTGGCAGTTCTAACTACTTTTAAGGCAACAGCAAAACTTCCAATTCCTACTACTAATGGTTCTAACCAATCTTTATTTTTTTGAACAAAGCTTACTAAACCTTTTATAGTATTAATTATAGGTGGTATGGTCTGAGTTACTTTTGCGTTTATAGAAGTAAAAGCAGTATTAATGACATCTTTCATATTATTGAACGATTCGGCTATTCCAGGTAATCCCGCATTGTTCAATCCATCATCAATTGCAGTTAAGGTATTGGCTAAACCTTTTTTAATAGAATTAGACATATTGGTAAACGATGTACCAATACCTGCCGAATTCTTTCTTGCCATTTTTGCAAATCCACCTACTCCACCATCAAGTTTTACAAATCTATCATTTAATTGATCAATAGTAATCTCGCCGCTTTGCAACTTATTATATAAATCCATTTTGGCTGATTTACCTGTTAGTCCAAATGACTTGGCAACTTTGTCTAATGATGATGGCATAGTTTCCATTAAAGTACGCCACGACATCATATCGACTTTTCCAGACGATAACATTTGAGTATATTGAACCATTCCACGGCTTGCATCGGCAGAGCTTGCACCACTCGCTAAGAATGCGTCATTCAATGCTAAAGCAGCTTTTGCACCTGATGTTGCACTACCAGTTAGCGTTGCGAATTGTTGTGATGATGAAGTGATTTCATCTAAAGATGTTGGTAAACCATCAATTCCTTTGTTTAAAAGTTTCATTGATTTATTAGTATCTTTTGCTGAATAACCAAGTGCTTTCATAACAACAGGATAGCGATTTAAAGTATCAAACCTTTGTACTGCGCCGGCAACATTACTTTTTAATACATTAAAAGCGGCGCTAGCAACTTTTACTACTCCCATTGAAGCTGCCATATCCATAATTGAAACTCTGGCTTTTCCACCACTGCGAGCAGTCTCGTCAAGACTTTTATTAATACCATCTGTACCTTTAGTTTTACTCAAACCATTAAATACAGATTCTAAATCTTTAGCAGTTTTAATAGCTTTATTACCATCAGCCTCAATAGTAATTCTAACCGTTCCATCATTAGCCATAATCTTCTCCTCCTTCCTCTATTTCTTGGTTTGGTAATCTATATGTTTTTTTTAGCTCTCTCATTCGAGCTTTTTCTTTTTTATCCTTGATATCTTTTAAATCGGTCCCTCTAATATCAATGATTTTTCTCATCATTGTATCTTCCGGAAGTGCATTTAACATTGCAGAAAATTTGACCCAATGAAGTTTTCCTTGTTGATCTATTAAGTCAATTCCATAAGCTTGCATAAAAGCCGCATAAATATATTTGGAATCAAAAGAAAAGGAAATGAGTTGTTCATTCTCATTTCCTTTTTTAGTTGGCATTGGATTACCTTCAATATCGTATTTCTGACTTTCAACCGGTTCTATGTTTATCAGTTTGATTACTTGCTCAACAGCAGATTTCTTTTCTAATTCAGAATTAGCTGTAAAATCAATGATCATTAAATCTATAAAAGTGTCGATTCTGTCAATGACTGTCATTTCTTTATCATTCAAATAATCAAGTGCATCTAGAACATTATCGAAGGACATGTCTACTGAATATTTTTTGTTGTTAATTTTAATAAAATCTTCAAGTGGGTCGTTCAACCTGAACATCTAACCACCTACTTGTTTTGTTTTTTCTTTTTATTAATCAAAGCATTTGCTTTTTTCTTGTCTGATTTTTTCTTAGATTCTTTATTATCTTCCTCTAACTGTTTTGTAGCAGCCTCAGACATATCATCTAACAATGGAATTAACTTTCTAAGACTTAATCCTGCATCTACAAATTTTTGATATGATCCTTCTCCAAAAAGTTCATCATAATTAGTTTTTACAAACTCAGTTACTCCTTTAACTGCTTCTTCAATTTTTTCAACATTGTCTTCTGAAAGTTCTTCATTAATTGCTGGATATTTCTTTGATATATCTTTTGTTTTTTCGTTTATTTCATTAGCTTTATTCATCAACTCTATCAATGAATTTTCATCTGTTTTTAAAAAGACTTGCACTAGTTTTGTTGAACCATTCATTTGCTCGACTTCAACATTGAAAGGTATACCTTCTTGTTGAGCTTTAAAATTTAAAGTTTTAATTGTCATAATATTTCTCCTAATCTTATTATTAAAAATAAAAAGCCCTAACACCTTTTCAAAGTGTCAGGGCTAAAATGAATAACCCCTATTCAGCAGTAATAATTGCACCATCTTTTGTAGCAGTAACTACCACATTTTGGGGATCATTAGGGTGTTGTTGTTGCAGGAGTTTCAGTTGGTGTTTGTGTGTAATCAATATGACCTTCTAAGTCTTCGTAATCAGTTGCATCACCCGAACCGGCTTTAGGTTCCATGACCATTGCTGGTCCTTCAACAATAGTTCCGTCAGTTTCAATGATTTTGTGCCAAACCATACGCTCTTCATCTGTTGTTTTACGACGCATTGAAGCAATCAACTTATGAGCAGGATCTGCAGAATCATATGTTCCTTCAAAGTTCCATTTTTCAGTACGTCCATTTAAAGTTGACTTCTTGTTTCCATCTCCTGCATAGTCACCATAATCATCTGTATCTTCATCAGAGTCATCTTCTAAAGTTGTAATCCAGTGAGCTAATGGCAAATAATCTGCTTCTTCCGGTTTTTTTTCATCACTTGTCCATGGTGCAATAAAGTGTTTTCTTTTAGCGTTTTTTTGACGCATGTCAAAGTCCTCCTATTTTTTAAACGTTGTTAAATCTGCTTGAATATTAAGCAGATAAATAAAAAAGTCCTGTTCATCTTCTCCAGATAAAAAGGGCTTATTTGATATTTCTATTCCTTGAAATTCGAAGCTAGAATCATCACTTAATAATTCTTCTAACCCTTCTAAATGAGTTTGAATTAACCATAGAGTTCTATTAGCTAATTTTTGATTTTTAGTTTTAATACCAATTTCATAATTTAAAGACTCATCTTTAACTCCATCGTAATATTTACGGTTAACCTTTCCTCCAGGTATTCCATACATAACGAGACTATCCGATTCGGTTAAATATCCAAGTTTCATGTGCATTGGTAATTCACTGATTCCATTAATGTTATCTTTTAACTTTTCCATAAAATCCATCAGAATTTAGCCCCTTTCTTAAATACTTCTACCCATTGTTTTCCATAAATCGATTTAGCTTTCTTGTCCCAATGATCGCTTCCACCTCGTGGATGTCTATACTTATTGGAATATTGACGGTGTGCATATGGTGTATCCCACACCAATTGAGAACTATTCCTTTCAATATGACCCGAATTACGTAAATATCCATCTCTTAATGGAACTTCATTGTTCATATCTGAAAGCATTTGATTTGCCAATGCGGTTTTTCCATATTGAATATTTCTGACTGAAAACTTCTCATTGATACCTGATAGATCAACCTTTATTTTTATTGTCATAATAAACTCAACTTAGTTTGATAAGGCTTATCGGTTTCTACATATAATGAATTTTTATAACCAACCAATTTATAATCATCGCCTTTATACTCAACCTTAGCTTTTAATAAACTATCATCAGCTACAAAATAATTTTCTGTAAAATCTGCAAAAGAAAAGACCGTAGCAGTTGCTACGATCTCTTTATTATTTTGACTTCCTGAATATTTATTTTCTATATTGACTCTGACATGATTAAGCTCTATCGGCCTATCTTTATAGATCGGATTATTATATTCATCAGTACCTTTAACTTTAAATATTTTAATATTATGGATTAACCACGATGAGTCTATTAGTTCAGTCATATTCAACACCTCGATATAAAAGACCAGTACCACTTAACTGATTTAACGCTTCTTGACTTACAGCTCTAGATACACCACTACTATTTGAAGAGGTAGTGTTACTAAACGTTTTTGAAACACTTGTACCATCAATTGATTGTGATACCGAATTAGGTTTATTGGCTACATCGTCAGCGGATGAAACACTTTGAGAATACATATACATTACTTGATATGCTAAAGCTAACTTATATGCATCTTTTCTAAACGTGTAGTCTTTTTCAAAATCATTAAATTGATAAAACCTTCGAGTTACAATCAATAATTGATCCATTGCTCTTTTATATAAATCATCAAAATTATTTTCATCAATATCAAATCCCATTTTTTTAAACTCAGCAAAAGTTAAATATGTAGTGTTCATTTTAGCTCTACCCTTCTGCTGGGACTTCAAATGCTGGAACATCTACTGAATCAGACGTTTGAGTTCCATCAGTGTAAGCAACTTTATAATCTCCAGTTGCAACTTTTGTACCAGCTGCAAGGCCAGTGATAGAAACTGTCTTTTCTCCAATTTTTCCTGTAAAGACAGCTTTACCTGCATTATCAAGAACTAATAGAGTTTGACCTGTACGATCAATTGCAGATATTGTTTTTTTTCTTGGCATGATCTTTCCTCCTACTTATTCTGTTATAATCGTTGCCCCATCTGCAGTAGCTGTTACCTCAACCTTACTTGGGGCTATTATTTTGACGCTGTACCAGTAATTACTTTAATAACTGCCTTTTTATTAGCAGGCAAAATAAATTCTCCAGCCTTTCCAGCTCCCTGGAATGCTACACCGTCAAAGTCTTGTGCCTCGATAGTTCTAGCTGTATTAATGCCAGTAAATTGACGTCCAACTCCTGTAATTGAAGTGTATGCAATTTCTCCATCTTGAAATTTATCTTCAGGAACTTCTTTAATTCTGAAACCTTTAAAATTCAAAATACCGTTATTGTCGATATCAGCACTTGAATCTTTTGATTTAGTTGTTAATGGGTGGTCAACAATTGCGTTATACAATTCAGGTTTAACCCATGCCATCTTTTGACCTACAGCTTCCATATTCACATATTTACTTGCCAGTGAATTGAACAACGCTAGCACTGAATCCGCTGTAAAATCTTTAAGCTCTAATGCTTCGTTTGCAATGCTAGAAATGAATTTACCGCCATGATTATCAAACATTTGTACTTTAGCTTGTGCTTGAAGATCTGTTCTGTCAGCTATTGCTCCATTAAAGTCAGCATTCACCGTGTGTCTATCAATACCTTCATGAAATACCCATTCCCAACTATATTTAACATCAGTATCGCTATAAATCACTTCTGTTCTTTCACCAAATCTGTTTGAATTTGATGTACCCTTACCAAATGCAATATCTTTATCTTTGCTATATTTGCTTCCAACAACCACAGGTATATCATTAGTCTTAACAGAAAATGCCGTTTCGTTATTTGTTACTCCATCTAATGCTTGTAGATTATTTCCAAAAAATTCGCCAAAGTATGCTTGCTTAGCAAACACTGCTTGTAGCAAACTCATAAATTGTTTTTGATAACTTCTTACTGCTTGATTATTGTTTTCTCCTGCCATTCTTATGGCCTCCTATATTCTATTGATATTTAGCAACTTTTTCAGCGAATGGATCATTCGCACCATTACCATTTGAGGGTGGATTAGGATTGTCCAAAGTTGTGATGCTTGGTTTTCCTTTACCATCTTCTTTGCTTTGAAACAAAAATGATTTGTTCTCTTGAATATTCTTTAATTGCTCATCAAGACCAGTTAATTTTTCATTTTCAAATTTGATAGTGTCCTGATCTAGTAAAGGCAATACGGTTTTAACATCATGAGCACCGGCATCTCTTAATGCTAATTCAAGGGCAAATCCTTTCTGTGCCTCAGTCAATTTAGAACTGCTCTCATTTTCAAGTTGTTTGTTTGCATCTTGAAGTTCTTGGATTTTAGTTTGAAGACTCTCATTGTCTTTTGTACTTTCCTTCAATTCTTCAAGCTGCTTGCTAGATTGATTTACTTGCTCAGATAGTGTATCTTTTTCGGTTTTTAACGAAGTGATTTGACTATTCAAATCATTCACTGTTTTTCCGTGCAAACTCATAATCTTATCAACTTGTTCGTCAGATAATTCTAAATCTTTTAAATCTTCTCTTTTCATGCCTACTCTCCTAACGTTTATTTTTAACGTGCCACGAGACACGAAATTTCTGCATAAAAAATAAGCGGTTTAACGACGTGCTCAGGTCGAATTATTCAATTTTTAAAGTTTTATTTTTCCAATTTTATTTACTAAATCTTCAATCAAATGTAAATTTTCGTTGTTTGGATTAGTAAATATTTCTAATTCAATATTTACTTTCATTCTTTCTTTAACATCTGCTTGTAGACTAACAGAAGTTATGTCTAAACCTATTTGTTCTTTAGAACGCTTCTTTTTATTAAACATAATATTCTCCTTAATTTTGTGCACAAAAAAAGCACCTTACAAACGTAAGATGCTGTTTATTTTGTTTTAATTTGTTTAATTTCATCAATAAACAATTCAGTTAATTTATCAGTAGCGTTTAATACAATCATATTTCTATTATCATCAATATCTTCAGCAGGTATAACAGCTGAGACAATGCCACTGTAGCTTTTATTGTCTTTCGTAATAATATCAACATTTATTCCAGTATATTTAGCTTCATAGTCTAAAAACTCATTATCCATTTATTACATCTCCTATTTTGGTTTAATGGGTGTTACGTGATAACCATTTTTTGAATAGGTAACTAATAACCAACTTGTAGCATATTCTCTTCCGTTAGCATCAACGAAATAGCCAACTATCTTTTTGGCATCAAATGCAATAGTTCTTGTTGTTAAATCTTTAACACCATATTGATCAACTAGATTTATTATTTCGTTTTCATCTATTGTTAAATAACTTGGTCTTCTGTTTCTTTTTCCCATTACTTTAACTTTCTCATTATATTCATAAGTACCAGGAATATGCCTATTATTCTTTTGAGTATTGATTGTACTACGTTTTAATATCTCTTCCTTTTCAGCCTTTGATATAGGCTTATTATATACTTTTTCACGGGAATAATCTCTATTTAATGCTGAATGTTTCTTAAGATAATCACGTAATGCAGCTTGTTGATTTCTAATTAAATTTTTATATTTAAAAATTCCATTTTCATCGTTTAACTGAGTAGCAGCATTTAACTTACTTTTATTATTTCTAATTGCACGTTCGATTTGCCTTTGCCTCTGTTGTAATTCACCATTCTTTATCGCTTCCTTTGGGTCATATTGTGGTTGATTATTGATATTTACCCCAGGTATAAATGGATATTTAATATGTCTACAGTTAATACCAAATGTTCCTGCAGGTTCTCCATATCCATAATCATAAATCGTTGGAAATCTACCATCGAAGTGAGCATCATTTCTTGGTACATCATTAACAACATGGCCCTGAATAAAAGCACATGCAGGACGACTTTTAGGATGAGAACTCATTAAAAATGTATGTACATCATATTCATGTGCTTCTCTCATTCTTGACTCGTTCATCACGTTATATACAGTTGTATCCATTAACATTCTTATATATGATTCTAAGCTCCATTGTCTCCCAGCTTTATCAATAAACCCTGAATTTAATCCTTTATCGATAAAATTATAAATAGCACTATTTAATGCCTCTCTTGGTGTTTTAATTCCTGAGATAACTTTACCCATCATTTCATTTAAAATTGATTGGTAGGCATCGTAAACAGCACCTTGACCGTAATTACTTGTCAATAGAGTTTGATTTACGAAATTATTCATATCTGCGTTAGTCTGTTCGAGCATTGACTTTAATAAATCATCAACGTCAGAAGAAATCCCCTTATCATCTGCATTTAGTGAATTAGATAAATCTTTACTTGTTGATTCTGCAATTTGATAACCGCCATCAATAATCATTTTTTTAATTAGCTTTTGACTAATGCCAGTTGCACTCGAAATGATATCTATAGTTTCATTATTTAAAATATGTAGTTCATTTAACTTACTTAAATGCCAACGGTAAATATTAAAATCTTTTTTATCTAAAACATCCCCATTTAATTTTTTAATGAACATACTTACTATTTCATCTTCAAGAGCTTTATACGTATCTTGAATTTGACTAGAGTACAGATCTAATTGTCTTGATGACATTATTCATCACCATTAGCAAACATTGGTGCTTGAGCTGATACTTCATGACTATTTGATACTTCTTCGTTGATCTCGTCTAACATTTCCTGTGCTTGGTCATCTGTAACACCAAAAACCATTTTAATGGCTTTTAATTTGGAAACTAAGCCACTCGATAAAAGTTGTGAATAGTAGTCTAGTTTCTGCTTCTTATCAGTGAATACTCCATCGTCAAAATCAATAGATATATCATTTAATGTTGGCAATTTACCATCATAAAGATTAATCTCTTCTGTGCTCGCGAGTTCGAGCACTGCAATTATTAATTCCTTAATTCCGCGTTCAACCATTGTTAGTTGAGAATTTCGCGTTTGATAAGTCATGCTGTTTTCTGAAACAACTTCTGTAGCCGTTTGCATTCCGTTTTTTGCATCAAATGAAAAAGTACCTGCAGAAAATCCTGTTTGTAATTCGAGCATTCTAAGAGCATTGTTTATTGCTCCAACAAACTCATCAGTTCTAATATCTGGAGTTAAATCACTTAACGTGAAACCATTTTCGGAGTCACCAGGTAACTCAAAAAACACATTCTGATTTGTATCAAATACTTCTTTTGGCTTACTACCCTGTTCATCAAAAGTTGTTGCAACTAAATCACTTGGAACACCAACTCTTCTTTGTCCCATTTGAATTTCCCAGTTAAATTTATCAAAAGTATCATTTATCTGTTTAAGAGTTTCTAATGCATTATCGCAAATACCTATGCCAAGTGGACTAATTATATTTCTATTGTTAAATCCTTGTGGCTTCATATAAACAAAAATGGGATGCTTAATATTATTAATCTCTGATTTCTCAGGTAAATCTTCATAGTACGTATTTAAAGGTACTTTAATACCTACTCTGCTCTTATTTTCTGATCTGTAAAGTTCATTAGTGATTGTATATACGCCATTTATCCATTCGTGAAATTCTAGTAATGTGTAATAGATTACTTTATCATTTTCAATTTTTTGATTAACTGTTGCAATCGCAATATCTGACACATCATTAGTGTTATTCTTCAATGGATATACAGTAGGAGCTTGACACCAAGCTAATTTAATTTTATTTTGCGCTTTATCAAAATAAGGTCTAATAACTAAACCACCTAAAGCTAAATCTGATTCAAGATATCTCTCAAAATTTTTATTAAAATCATTATCATTAAAAGTATTTTCAATAAAATCATTAGCATCTTTAAATTTCTCATCATCTCCAACTTTAATTCTGCATTGTTCGTTATATAAAAGTGAAGCTAATCTTTTAACGACAACTTTCATCATGTTAATAGTCATATAAGGCCTTGTTTGTTCCACCCCATACGTATTTTTATACTTCACATCATCAAATTTACCTTCCAAATATTGTCGGCTTTTATTAATTCTTTGATATTCTAATGGATCAACATTTATTTTTTTGTGATCAGTGATATTAGTTAAAGATTCAACCATTCCTATCTCAGCTCCTGTCTGTCTAAAAAAGTTCTTTAATCTATTAAACATTTACTAACCTACCTTTTTAAACCAAGTAATCTCCTGTTATCAATTGCCATGTACTGAAATGCATCACATGTATGATCTTCTTCTTTGATAACTTTGGGATTATCTGTTTCAATTGTTTTTTCGTCCCAACGATATTGTCTGTGCTGGGATATGACTATTTGATTGCTTTCTTTTTGCAAAATAAAAACTCGCCCTTGAGCGAGTAAGTCTTGCATATAATCAATCATAGTTTCTTTCTTCATAGCTTTGTTAACGCCATGAAGTTTAATTTTAAAATCATTGTAATATTGATTTCTTAAACCACCTTCCGCAGAATCAATTGTTCTTTTAATGATTGTTGCATTAGGATATTCAAGACTTGTTCGTTCAATGAACTTGTGAATATCTTTCGCTAATTGCTGAGGTGATTTTTTATATTCTCTTCCAGCAGGTGAATAATAATATGTATCTATTAAAATAACTTTGCCTTTTTGCGTAATTCCTACACATAAACAAGTTGTAGCTGATGTTTGGTGTCCTGCATCAATAGAATATGTTAGACCACCTATAGAGTCGTCATCTGGTAATTGTTTTATAGAATGAAATAAATTCATATTGTAAATATTTGACCCTAACCCAACAGCTTCACCAAGATATAAATATCTGTAGTAATCGTAGTCATTTTCTTTAATTCGATTAATCTCATCTAGTATTTGATTTGTTATAAAGCCCAATTCATCGTCTAAATAACTCGATGAGTCTACTAAATAGTTATTATCTCCCAATTTTGAGTCCGTCCACTCATTAATCCATGAATACGGATTACGTGGTGGATTATATGACCAAAAAAACTGTACCATTTCAGCATCTGACTGTTTCTGACGCATGAAAGTAATGTTAGTTTGGTCAAATTCTTCTGCGTTCTTAAATTCAGCAGCTTCTTCATACCATACAGCTATTATGTCGTTAATATCATTAGACTTTAACTTTTGAAAGTCATCTTGGCCATAGAAATAAAATGTTGAACCTGTTAACTTATGAGTAATTTTAAAAGGTGCAACAGTCATATTAAACATATGAGCAATACCGAACTTATTTAAAGCCCATTGAATTTTTAAGAAGACAGAATCACGAATTGTATTGCTAACCTTACGTATTATTACAACATTAGCCTTTTTGCCCAAAATAATATAAGCAATCATCATATAGACTAATTTCAATGCTATTACTGACGATTTAAAAGAGTTACGTCCACCTTTTAAAATATTATAAGGTTTTTTAGATAGCCATACATTTTTAAAGTGCGGCTGTACTTCATTTTGAATATCAATCTGCATCTTTGTCTGTCGACGTTTCGTCTTCATCATCTAACCACCCATCTACAATAGTAATATTTGAACCATCATCGTTTAAACCTTCTAAACTATCGGCTTGTATTTTAGCAATTCTAGCCTTCTGTATTGCTGTTTCAGCATCTGCCTTAGCTTTATCAGCTTGTGCTTCATTAAGTTCTTTAAATGATTGGTCTCTATATACTTCTGGCATTCTATTCTTAAGCCAGAATATAATAGCTGATGTATCCGGCGCTAACTCTGTTTCATTTTCAACTATAGGTATGCGTTCATACGTTGGGACTTCTTCAATTGATTTCATGGCCAACTCTTTTTTAGTAGCTTTTGGATGATTGAGCTTATACTGATTTAGAAATCTTTCACGTCTAACCCTTAAAACATCATCATCAACTTTAACCATCTTGTAAGTTTTGGATTTAGTAGTCATCCCTAAAGCTTTTTTATAAAGTGCATTTTCAACTTCAATATCAGCTTTTTGTTTATTTTCTTTTAGGGTGTCCGATATGTCCGAATACTTCTTTTTCCACTCGTTCAAAGTAGAACGACTAATTCCCATATTGTTTGCAATTTGTTCATCAGTCAAGCCAGTTCTTGCCCAACCAGCAATCATGCTCAAACCCTTATCAGATACCCATTCTTGGTACTTACTCTGTGCCATTACATGTTCACCACACTCCAATTTAATGTTATAATTAATTCAATAAATTCATTTAAAAAAAGGACATAAATTATATGAAAGCTTTATCAATTCGTCCGGACTTCGTCGCTGACATTGTTACCGGAAGAAAGCATATTGAATACAGATCATGGTCAACTAAATATCGTGGACCTATTCTAATATGTTCAACAGCTCGTAAAATATCAGGTACTATACCTGGATATGCTCAAGCTTTAGTTAATATCGTTGATGTTAAAAAACTTGCTGATAATAAGTATGCTTGGATGCTAGATGATATTAGCGTCATAGTTCCTATACCTATTAAAGGTCAACAAAGAATTTTTAATGTTGATACTGAACTTGAAGATATCCAGATACCAGAATTTGAAGACGATGAAGGCGAAGATCAATTCTTCAATGAATATTACAAGCCATTAATCTTTGAATAATTGCCGTACTTAACTTTCAAATAATATCTTTCTTTCATAATTTCAATAGTTCCTCTGATTTTTCTGTGAATAGTTCTTTTAGCCTTTTAACATCACAACCGCGTATTTCTAATTTTCTAAT
This sequence comes from Daquilactobacillus linshuiensis, assembly GCF_052828685.1. Classification (NCBI taxonomy): domain Bacteria; kingdom Bacillati; phylum Bacillota; class Bacilli; order Lactobacillales; family Lactobacillaceae; genus Daquilactobacillus; species Daquilactobacillus linshuiensis. The sequence goes on from NZ_CM128255.1 coordinate 1,057,237, forward strand.
AGTTGAATATGTAAAATGTAAATCTTCCACCCATTCAGGATTACCACTTTTAATTAGTTCTTCGGCAATTTTAAATGTTTCATCTACATCTTCTAATGTGATTATTTTGTCTCTTCTAGAGTTCAGTAATTCAGTGTTTGCTCTAGTCTCAGCCTGTGAGATTATTTTTGAATTTTTCAAAATTTCATATCCTTTTATTCAAAATAAAAAAGCGAGCACTCAATGAGTGTCGCTTAAATAATTAATTCTTATGCTTCTATTTTTTCTTTTAATGCATCAGTTAAGACGCTAGATACATTAATTTTTTGTTTTTTAGCAATTTCATTTAGATATTCTGGAATAGTTACATTTCTTCTAACCTTTTTAGAATACATTTGTCTAAATATAGTCATATCAGTTGTGACATATACAAGTTTTTCTCCATCTTCCAATTCAATATCCTCAATATTAGATGGCTCTGGGTATTTGGTTTCATTTTCCAATAAGTTTCCAATTACATCTTCAGCCATTTTTATAGCATCAATTTCATTTTCTCCTTGGGTAAATCCACCATCAATGTCAGGAATTCGTACAAAAATATAACCATCGTCATCTTTTCGAAGAATTACAGGATACATTACTACATCTTTCATACTAAGTTCCTCCTTTTCTTAAATGAACGTACACAAATAGCGTCAAGTTCGGCCTTCTAAAAAATATTAGGACTTACCGTCCTAGTTATTTTTTTATTTAAGCCCAGCTTCTTTCAAAATCGTATGTTCTAATCCTTTTCCTAATTCCTTTGCATGTACTGGTACAGGAACGGTCTTATTTGTCTTAGGATTGAACATTATACAATGCGATGAGGCATTATGTGATTTTTCTATGAAGCCATTCTTTTTTAGCAGTTTTATCATCTGCCTTGGCTTCATCGGCATTTGCGTACCTCCCTCTTACTTAATAAATACATTATATACACACTAAATGTGTATGTCAACAATTATTCAAAATAAAAAAGCCATCAAACAATGACTTTAATACGTGCAGTTAAATTGAAAATGTAGGTTAATCAATTTCACTTCCGGGAGTCTGCACTAATGATATATCAGGATTCGAACCCGATATACCAGTTAAATAAAGCTAGCCTCTATTGAGGACTTTTATTTTTGCCTGAACGAGAGGCAATAATTAGCACTGGAATTGCACCAGTAGTTTTAACAACGGGTGAAGTTCAAATTCACGCCTAAGCTCAATCTATTAACTAATTAACTTAGAATTTTTACATTTTCGATAATACTAATTTAACACTCAATTTCGCGTGAAATGGACAAATTATGGACAAATTATGGACAAATTATGGACATTTTGAAAATTCTAGTAATTTACCGCCTCTGTAACCATAGCTAAATTGAAGTAAGCCTTTGTCAATTGTACGTTGAACTGTCCTATAAGCGTTCGGTGTGCCAAATACTGCTCCAGCTATCCAAATATTGGTGTGTTCTTCACTAGACATATACTTATAGTATAGAACTTGATAACACTCTTGAGATAATGTTCTCATGGCATCATTAATCGCTAAATACTCATCTTTTGCTGATAGATTATCTATGATTTTGTCTTCTATGCTATTTCCATAAGTTTCACTTCTAGGAATATCAGTTATCATTGGCGATTTATAATTAGTTAGTGGTTGTCCTAATATACGTGAAATTTTACGATAATCTTTTAAAATATTTTTCGCATTTTCAATAGATTTCTTTTCATCAGGATCAGGAAAAAGGTTCATATATTGCCACCCCTTATTAAGCCTATCCAAAAGCCAATCTTAAAACCTATTGCAATAATAATGAAAGATACCGAAATAGCGATTGCTCCTACTATCATATAACTTAATGCATTTCCAAATTTCTTTGCGTTCATACCTGCTCCTCACTAACTAACTCAATTTCTTTGATTTCAATTTCTAATCTAGGTTCACCTGAATAACGCTTAGCAGCGTGTATATCAGTTATCACGTTGTCATCTTTAAAAGCTAATCCGTTCAGACCGTCGATCGATATTTTGATGTAATTATCAGTATCAGGTTTCATTATTGGTAATACCTTATTAGCGATTCTCAATGAGCGTTCTCGCTTTGATATAGACTTTTGAATGGGGCGATAGACAACAATACTAATTTCTAGTGGGACACCTTCCGGCATTGATTTTCTTCCATATTTCTTAATCCATTCAGCTTTTAGTTTGGCTTTATAATTTTTCGAGTTAACTGGGTCATATGTCGCTACATGGCTACCTAATCTTTTAAATCTCGGTCTCTCTTGAGCCTGTGGTGTACCTTCAACTACAATCTTCAAAACATCTCTCCTAAAACTACTTAATCCCTAAATTCATCAAGACTAACTCCATACCTCGTTTAAAATTATCTTCCTAAAATTTCATATCCTTTTTTTGTAATAACAGCTTTATTTGGGGTTCCATAAACGTAAATAATTACGCCTTTTCGTTTCAATTCCTTAAAATATCTCAATATTCCTTGCGCTGTTTTAATATTCATCAACTTCATTAATTTAGAGGTTGTGGGTTCCACGCATTGATCGTTAATTAAGAAATTTAAAGCTGCTAAAAATCTCTCTTGTTTTTCTGTTAAATCATTCATGCTAACTCCTAAAATGGAAGGTCTTCATCTGATATATCAACAGGATGTCCATTATCATTAAAAGGATTACTATCAGGTTTAATTCCGTTCACTTCTTCGTAAGGTCTACTTGTATCAATATCAGTATTTTGATTTTGATTTACTTTTGGTTCACCGCTAAAGCCTTGATTTGACGCATTATCATTCTTTTGACTTGATTTTGGTTCAAGCAATGAGAAGTTATCTACAACAACTTCAGTCACATATACTCTTTGTCCTTGTTGATTTTCATAAGATCTAGATTGTAAACGACCATCAATTCCAACTAATGAACCTTTTTTAGTAAAGTTGACAAAGTTTTCTGCAGCTTTTCTCCAGATAACACAGTTAATGAAATCTGCCTCTCGTTCTCCTTGTTGATTTGTAAATTGACGGTTAACAGCTAATGTAAAACTAGCAACTGCTGAACCTGATTGCGTATATCTCAAATCCGGGTCTTTTGTCAGGCGACCAACCAATACAACTCTATTTATCATGGTTTGACTCCTTATTTCGTATACTTAAATATTCGTTTGTATGTTTTTCTATTTCTTGGAACATCTGCTCACTAGCCACACCTCATGTATGCAGTCGTTCTAATCGTGCGTTAGCCTCAGCAATCATTTTGTCGGCATCCTTGTCAGACATTTCAGCTTCCCGATTCTTCTCTGACCATTCAGTACCTTGTTCAAAAACTCTAGGCTTGTTATACCGATCATTTAATTGACGCTTTGCTTTGAACTCATCTTCACTAGCTTGAATATTAGCTAAGGTGAATAGATTGCTGTTGTAATAGCTTTTAAGAATGCCATTAACATAACTCCAATTACGAGCGTTTTTACTAACAGCGATCTCGATAGCATGATTAATAATCTCGTTAGCCTCTAGATCATCAGTCCCCTTGTCTGTAAAGTCTTTAACCCAATTAGCTATTTTTTCATTCACGATTGGACTTAGAACACCGATATTGTTTTGAAAAGTGTTTAAGGCTAGTTTTTCTCTAGGGACAGCGTCAGAGATATTGTCTGTTGACTGCTGGGGCTTTTCTTTGTCAGTTTCTTTTGCAGTATTATTTACTTTACTTTCATTTACTTTAGTTTCCTTTCCTTTTCTTTTCTTGCTATCATTTTCTGTAGCATTTGCTATAGGGTGGCTATAGCTACCCTTTGGCTTGCCCTCTTGATCGCTTTTATTCCAACGTTTTTCAGCACCTTGTCTTCCAGCTTCGGAAAGTTTTTTACTCTTAGCGTCTTTGATTTCCATTCTTTTCTTGAAACTATCGGAGTAGAAACACTCACCGTCATCGGTGAAGGCAAATAACCCGAAATCTTCAATGATGGATTTTAATTTTCCAGAATCTACACGAAGATCAAAAGCTAGCATGTTGTAATCTTTGATACTCGTATAGTCCTTTTCTTCTCTAAGACGTTCTAAAAGCATAAAGTAAATTCCGTACCCTTCCGCACCGTACTTCATCCTAACTGGGAGTAATTTATCGGAATTTCTAGCGTTGCTATCATGAGGAAAATAATTATTCATATGATTCCTCCTCTCATAATTCGAGCCACATATAGCACAGTGATTATTACTTTTTTTAAATACAGCTTGACATCCCTTTAAAAATCGTTAGCCGAAACTAAATCAGTTGGCTGTTTAGTATCTTTACAGAAATTACACTTTTCACACCTCGTTGGCTTTTCTTCGCCATATAACACCTTCATTACGTGAGGCAAGTAACTCTGTATAGTTTGTTCATCAATTGAGAAGTCCCAATCTTGAAAGCTAATTGCTTTAATATCTGGGTGTTCTTCTTTTGTTACCGCAAATATAATTGGTGTAAATTCTTTTCCGTATTGTTGTTCTAACAATGTCTTATATATGTACATCTGCATTGTGTATTGACGATTAACAACGAAATTCTCTCGTTCATGAGTATCAGGGTTCCAAATCCTACTAAAATCTTTAACTGTTTTAATATCACAGAAGTAACCTTTAGCAATATTCAAATTATCGATCTTACCTTTCCATTGAACACCGCCAATATTTCCAATGACTATTGATTCTTTTTCGCCTTTGTAAAACGCATTAAACAATTTCCAATCTTGCAATCTTTTAATATATTTACTAGCTTTAACAAAATCAGATCTCAATGTACCTGTTCTTGTCTTTATATATTTTTCTTTTTCGTTTAAGAAATCTTGATGAGCTTCTTCACTCTCAAAATATGAATGAACATAATTACCAACTAACAAGGCAGTTGCATTATTTTCTTCACTAGGATTTAAGAGCTTATTCATTGCCGCAGCTTCACATTCAATAAATTTCTTGAATAAACTAAAGCTCATGTATGGTAAATCCATTTCTGGATTATAGTAATTGTTGTTGTTCAGTTTCTGTTGTAGTTTCTTCAGTGACACTTTGCTCACTATTTTCAACTGTTTCAGATTGTCCTTCTGATTTAGGCTCATTGTTTATATCTCCTTTCACTTCGTCTTTAACCTTGTTTAGCATGTCGTTAACTGATGAATTATCTGTTTCAGTCCCTGTTACCTTTTTAAGATTAGATTTAGAATTACCATTAACTTCATTCAAGTCCTTATCATCTTCTGTATACATTGATCCAAGACTTTCAGGGAATGCCTCACGTAGAGCATTAACAATCGCTGTTTTACGAATCATATTCTGTGGCATTTGTTTCCAAGTTGCTTGTGACTTAGAAAACTCATCTAAAGCAACTTCAACGTGTGCTGGATAATTTCTATCATCTCTATCTACGTCTGCCCATGCACCAATCAAAGTATCATCTTTAAGCTTTACAGCACCTTGAAGCTGTTTTATTTCACCGTTTCGGTCAACTAAAATTCCTGCTCTCAGACCTCTATAATGTGAATTATTCTCAGCACGTTTCATAAATGCTTCTTTAGAAACAACCATTTGTGCCGGTTGACTACCAAATTTTATTAAGTAAATTTCATTCAAAAAAGGGTTAAGTCTTTGGAATCTTGCAAGTTGCATGAAATTTACTATTTCTTCATTTGTAAGATTACTGTTTCCTTTAGTTACAAACTGACTAACAATGCTTGGAGATAATTCAACTGTGTCTCCATTTACTTCATAACTTACTTTTTTATCTGATAACTCATTTGCCATAATTAATTTCTCCTTAGTTTTAATATCCTAATTCATCATCGTAATCATCTGGATCTTGTTCTGGTATTTCATCATCTTGATATACATATCCGTCATCTGATAACCAGTTATCATAGTTGAACATTGAAATATGCCTCCAAATGTTCTAATATTAATTTATTAAATATTTTGTTTAATGTTCGAGACCTTATCAGTTGCCGCTGATTGGGTCTTTTTTTGTGCTCTCATGTTTTCTTCGAAATTGAAATCCCACATATCTTTAAACTTATGACCGTCGAGCCAATTTCCTATTATCAATATTCCAAAAAATATTATTCCTTCCATATCATTCTCCTTCATACCATCTATCGCACTCTTCGATAACAAAATTCACCACCTTACCAAATGGCGCTTTGTGTCTAGGCATTGGGTTATCATCTCGTGTACTCCATCTAGTAATAGTTGGTTTAGTTACATTAAAATGTTTTGCTATTGCTTCCATCGATACAAACTCGTAGCTCTTATAACGTTTTCTTCTGTTAACTTTTTTAGGCGGTTTAATTACTTGTAATGCCATTTATTAAGCCTCCATATATTCTTTTTCTATGTACTCTTTTTTCTTTTTGCTAAACAATTCCATGGGAGTAACACCTAACTTTTCACATTCAACACTTAATCTAGTTACTCTCATAATTACCGCATCCATATCATCAAGCGTTATATCTAACAATTCTTTGTGCTCTTGTTTAGATAATTCAGAATTTCTAAGTAAAGTTCTAGCATGATTTTTTTTATATTTTGCTTGTAGTTCTTGCTCTTCCAATTCTGTAAATGCATCAATCGTTAATGCATCCCCATTTAATTTTGGACCGTCCATTAACTTAAATATTCCGAACATTTGACTGATAATATTCATATTCAATTCAAAGTCGTTAGAAGTTTTAGCAATATCTACAGCTTTTTCAGTTTTAGGACTTCTTCCTTGCATATAATCACTCATTGATGACCGACTAATACCAGCAAGTATTCCAAATGCTTTTTGAGGTATATCATTTTTTAATAAATGCTTTTTTAATGGCTTAGCTATATCCATTAAATTGCTCCTTTCGATTCGTAATAGTTCTTATTTCTATCCGATTAATTTATTAGTATCTTTAAATAGTAGAAATGATTAAGCCATTTCAAATGCTTGTTCTTGAACGGCTCTAGCGAATTGATTTCTAGCAACTATTAGCATGTTGTCGATAGTCGATTCATTTAATGATTTCAACATTGCCACAGTATATTTAGGGTCAAGCTCTGTTATACGTTTAATCTTTTCTTCTTTAGTAATCATGTCATCACCTCCTTTTAGTTCTTTGAAAAATTTTGAATCACTTCACTGGTATAATTAACACGAAAGTGAGGTGATAAAATATGAATATGGATCTCGAACAAATGAAAAGCTTTATGGAAGAATCTAGTAAAGATTTTGATGTGTTTAGAAATGATTCTAAGGTCGATACTATAAAAGCATTCTTTACGGGTAATCACGGTCTACAAGTTACTCCAAGTTACGAAGTAATGGAGGGAGATATTCTCGTTGACGAATTAAATAAAAAATACTTTGTCAATGAAGTTAATCCAATACCTTATCCAGGAGAACCAAATGCTGGATTTGAAGTAAAATATGATACTGAGTTTAGCAAGCAAAACAATCCTAAATCTCCTATTACCATTGGTACGGTTAACGGCATAGCTTCTATCGGTGACAATAACAACAACGTATTTAACAATTCTGTTAATGACTTAAAAGATATTAAAAACCTTTTAGATTCTTATTCTGATGTTTCTGATAAACAGAAAGAGGAACTAATATCATTGCTTGATATAACTAAAGACTCAAATATTCCTATGTCTGCAGGCTTTTTATCAAAATTCAAATCCTTATTTGAAAAACACTCAGAGCTTGGAATTTCTGTAGGTGTATTTATCGTTAAATTATTAAGTAATTTGTTATAAATCTATTTTGATTACTTGAGCAGCACCAACTTTAGAAATTTGTAGTTGCTTATTATTAATTTCTTTATGGGCCAATTCATCTGCCAATGAGTTGGCTTTTTTTAAAGTTTCAACTAACTTGTTTGCTTTTTGCTGAGCTACATCAATATCTTTTTCCATGTTCCCTCCTAATTTGCGATTTTAGCATTATTCTTTTTAAAAATTTTTTCTATGGGAATTTCTAACTTATAAGCAAGTGTGGGAATTTCATTTGATTGAAATCTATATACTCCCGATTCCCTTCTTAAATACTTGTCTGGAGACTTCAATTTCAAAGCTTTTGACATATCTATACTAGATAATCCAAGCTCTTTTCTTCGTTTCCTTAAGAAATTCAAATCTACTTCGTACTGCAAAATATCACCTCTTTCTTAAATGCGATTATCGCATTCGATATACATACTATAATATGCGATTTTAGCATTGTCAACAATTATTTTGCTTTTTTAGCACAACATCGTATCTTTTATCGCAAAGATGATAACATTATATGCGAATAGCGCATAGAAAGGAGCACACTGTTGGCGAATAATAACTTAATTAGAAGATTAATCAATCTTAGAGAAGATCATAATTATAGCCAGTCAGAGGTTGCTAAAAGATTACATCTTGAGAATTCCATTATTTCAAAAATAGAGAGTGGAAAAAGAGATGTTAAAAGTGACGAGCTTAGTCAATTTTCTGACTTGTACAATGTATCTACAGATTATTTGCTTGGGAAATCTCAATTTAAAAATGAAGATGATTTTAATAGAGGGACGTCTGCAGCTCACATGGACGATAATTTAAACGATGATCAAAAGAAAGAAATAGCTAATTTTATTGAATTTGTTAAAAACAGAGATAAAAAGGACTGATTCTTAAATGGATATAATAAAAAGGCTTTCAAATATGTACCCTTCTTTAAAATTTGAATTTATTAAGATGCCAGAAGGATTACCTGGATATAATAACGATAATGAGATATTTATTGATTCTAGAGTAAGCAAGAAAACTCAAAATGAATTATTAGCAGAAGAAGTTGCTCATTATGCTACTACCGTTGGAAACATAGTTAATAAAAATGATTCCATAAGTAGAAAACAAGAATTACAAGCTCGTCGGACTGCTGTAACGTATCTAGTCACTCTGGATGATTTAATTGAATGTTACGAAGATGGTGATACAAAATTATTTGAACTTGCAGATCACTTAAATATAAATGAAGATAAAATATTAAACGCCATTGATTATTATAGAAATAAACTTGGTTTAAATTTTAAATATAAAGATTATTATTTTGATTTAACTAATACTATTAATATAAATAAAATAAAAAAGAATTAACTATAAGTCCAAACACTTAAGACTATAAAAGATGAATTTATTGGAGGAATTATTCGTGGCTAAAAAAATTAAAGATGAAAATGGCAAAACTTATGTACAAAAGAAACCATTTTATAAAAGAGTTTGGTTTTGGATTTTAGCAATTATTGTAATTATTATTGTTGCTTCATCAATGGGTGGAAAAAAATCAAATAGTAATAATTCGAACAGTAGTTCAAGTAATACTTCAGCAAAAAAGCATAATGCAAAAAGTGACGGTATGAATAAAGCTGATTATGATGCGGTTAAATTAAGTGAAACTGATGGAACTGCTAAAAGTGATTTAATAGCAAAATTAGGTAAAGCTAATTCCACTTCTGACAATACTGTCGGCGGTATTAAAGCAGAAGATTTGACCTGGGACAAAGTTGACGGCGGAGAAATGGGATCAAGCGTAATTATTGGATTTTCTAATGAACATGCTGTATCTAAAGCTATTTCTGGTTTAAAAGTTTCTAGAAGTAAAAAAATAGACTTGGATACTTTTAATTCTATTGAAAATGGAATGTCTGAAGCAGATTTAACGAAAAAGATTGGCAAACCAAATGGATACTCAGAGACTTCAATTTCTGGACAAACATCTAAGATATTAGAATATACATCTGATATAAAAGGTGATATCGGTGCTAATTTTAATGTAACTATTGAAAATGGAGCGGTATCTGGAAAAACACAAACAAGTATGAAGTAACAATTACTTGTCTACCCCACTATGATAGCTTGGCTGGGTTTGACTCCTGGCTGGGGAATAAAAAAATAAAGAAAGGAACTCCTTATATATGGTTAATATTATTATGGCAATTATTACATCCATCGGTCTGATAGGATCGATAATATACTTCTACATTATATATTTATCGTATACTTCTATTGAAAAAAATATATTAAGTACAAAGACTAAAATTTACTCAAAAATTTCATATAATGCAGTTATAATAATTATCTTTTCTCTAGTTTCACTTTTTATATCTTTTGAATACGTAATAACATTTTGGAACAACTTTAAAAAAATTATTCCTGCAACAATACTAATTTCCTTATTTAGCATAGGGGCATTATTTTGTATTTTTCTCACTATAAAATCATTTAATAAAAAACCAGGAAATATCACTTTTGTTTATTCAAAAAATAGAATTATTGGAGAACTATTAAAGAGACAGGAAGATAATAATTTTTCAGTTGCTTTAACTGAAGACAAAAGTTTAATAAAAATAGTTGATCTTGTTAATGAAAGCTATCTTTTTGAAGTTCCAAAAACTAAAGCTGCTTCTTTCTATCCAATTAAAATTAAAAATTCTAAACTAAATGATAATATAGACAACGACAAAATTTCTAATTATTTTTTTAGATTTTTTTTCTCTACTTATTCTTTATTTTTCATCTGTATTGTTATTTGGATGATATATAAAGTTGCAACTACGAAGAATTAAAGTGAACTAAAATTGCAGAATTAAAATTAATTAAGTCTTATGGCTTTTTATTTTAAGTCAAAAAAGAACATAAGTTCGTAAATACGATATTTACATCCGAAAGGAATAAAAAACAATGGCAAGGATAGTCCCATATAAGCTAAAATCCGGATTAACTAAATATGAAGTCTTTTGTTACATTGGCGTAGATGGGTCCGGTAAAGAGAAAAAAATCCATAAGCGTGGATTTGATACCGAACGATCAGCTAAGAAATATGCTAACAAGATTGAACGAGATGTAATGGACAATAAAATAACCACTGATTATAAAGGAAATATGACCATTGCAGAATATTTAAATAAATGGATTAGTGAATATAAGGTAAATGTAAAAGAAGGTTCCATGATTGCCTATAGGTATCAAGTTGAGCATTACTTAATTCCTAAAATTGGTAAATATAAGATGGCTGATTATTCTTTCAAAATGCATCAGGACTTCATCAATGAATTACTAGATCATGGAGGGAAAGATCAACAGCCACTAAAAAGAAATACAGTATCTTTGATTAACTTAACTCTATCTAACGCTTTTTCTAAAGCTAAGAAACTCGGGCTAATACCTTACAATCCTACTTTAAATGTTGAATTTCCAAAAGAAGAAGCAAAAATAGAACAGAATCATTGGAATATTGAACAGCTGGAAATATTCCTAAAATATGCTGAATATGAAGCGGATAAAGTTTGGTATTTATTTTTCTTAACCCTGATTGAATTAGGAATTAGAAAAGGCGAAGCTATGGCTCTATGTTGGAAGGACATCAATTTTAAAAATAATACAATATTCATTCGAAGGAATAGACTTTATAGAAGCGAAGTTGGAGAAAATGTTGGATCAATAGTTTTAGATACTACAAAGTCGATTGGTTCAACACATAAAATTTTTATGACTGAGCGATTAAGTTCAAATTTAAAGCTATTCAAAGATTACACCGAAAGTATAAGAGATATTGTATCCATAAATAATGCTGATAACGATTTAACAATTGATGATTTTATTTTTAGATATTCTTTTTATAAAAGAAACAAAGGCAATGTACTTCGTTCAAGAGCTGTAGATGGAGCATTCACAAGAATTACCAAAAATGCTGAGTTACCCAAAATAACAATTCATGGATTGAGACATTCACACGCTATTATAATGCGTGAGGCTGGAATTCCACTGGAAGACATACAAGCACAATTAGGACATACTTCTATTAAGTCTACACAAATATATGCAAAGCCAACAGAAGTGACTGTCAAAAGAGCATCATCAATTTATGAACATTTTGTTAATGAAAAACAAAAAAAAGACTGAAACGGAACCATTATCGGAACCATTTCAGTCTTTTTTAATATTTAAATGCTTTAATTCTTATTTATAATTCAGCTTAAATCTTTGTCTTATAGGCGTTTGTTTAACTCTTTACCTAGTTCTTCAAATCCTGGTTTACCAAGAAGAGCGAACATATTTTTCTTATATGCTTCAACACCAGGTTGGTTAAATGGATTAATTCCATTTAGATATCCAGAAACTCCAACAGCAATTTCAAAGAAATATATCAAATATCCCAAAGTAAATGCATCTTGTTCAGGAACATGAACTGACATTACAGGAACACCACCATCAGTATGTGCTAATACAACACCTTCATAAGCGCGTTTGTTAGCAAAGTCCATTGTCTTTCCTTCTAAGTAGCCTAATCCGTCAAGATCCTCATCATACTTAGGAATTTCAAGATCGTGTCTTGGCTTATCAATCATAACAACTGTTTCCATCAAGTTACGACGACCTTCTTGAATATACTGTCCTAAAGAGTGTAAATCAGTTGAAAAGTTTGCACTTGATGGATAAATTCCTTTTTGGTCTTTTCCTTCAGACTCACCCATAAGTTGTTTCCACCATTCACCAAAATATTGTAAATTTGGTTCATAGTTTTCTAATAGCTCAGTTGTATATCCTTTACGATATAAAATATTTCTAGTTGCAGCATAACGATAAGCTTCATTTTTATTTAAGTCTTTTTCTTTGTAATCTTCTCTAGCAGCTGCAGCACCTTCCATTAATTTATCGATATCAATACCAGCAACAGCAATTGGTAACAATCCTACGGCAGAAAGAACAGAGAAACGTCCACCAATATCGTCAGGAACAACAAACTCTTCATAACCTTGTGCGTCAGATTCTTGTTTTAGTGCTCCTTTAGCACGATCAGTAGTGGCATAAATACGTTTAATAGCTTCTTTTTCACCATACTTTTCAATTAATTTTGCTTTTAATATGCGAAAAGCAATTGAAGGTTCAGTTGTTGTACCAGATTTTGAAATAACATTAATGCTAAAGTCACGGTCTCCAATGACTTCCATTAAATCAGCTAAATAATTAGGTGAGATTGAGTTTCCTGCAAAATAAACTTCCGGAACATTTTTTTCGTTATGCACGTTATAAAAACTTGAGCTTAAAAAGTCAATAGCAGCTCTTGCACCTAGATATGAACCACCAATTCCAATTCCTATAAATACTTCTGAATCATTTTGAATTTTTTTAGCGGCTTCTTTGATGCGTGCAAATTCGTCTTTATCATAATCAACTGGTAAATCTATAAAACCACGAAAATCACTACCTGCTCCAGTTCCTTGGCGTAGTTGTTCATCAGCAGCATTTACCATAGCTTGCATTTCTTCTAATTCATTATCATTAATGAATGGTGATAACTTTGAATCATCAAATTTAATATGTGTCATAATTGTCCCTTTCTTTTACATAAATCAATTATAATTTTAGTCCATTTGACAGTAAAATTCTATTATTAAAATATTTTTTTAAACGATTTTCCTATTTGGTATAAACAATATCCAATGATTACACCCAAAACATTAAAAATAACATCATCAATATCACTAATACCAGACATTAATAGAAATTGTAATGCTTCTATTGTTACTGATAATGTTGCACCAATTAAAGTCATTTGTAATAAACTAGTATTCTTTTTCCTTAATGAAGGTACAAAAATTCCTAAGGGAATAAACCATAAAATATTGCCATAAAAATTATAAAGAAAATCAATTATCGAAGCACCGCTTGCTAATTTAAACGTTTGAACTAGTGGAACAAAATTAATACTAGAAAGAGGTCTGTTTAAAATAAAATGAATTTCCCAAGGAAAATACTGGGCTCGAAATACCGTCAAAAAAAATAATAGTAGAATGTATGCCATAAAGAAAAATTTTTTTAGTTCTGAAATAAAAGTAACTTTCTTTTTTTTATTTTTGAGATACAAAATACGTAAAATAATATAAATAATTAAATAAAAGATTGTTTTATCTAAACTTAAGATGGACAATCTTATCAAAGGAAAATGATTAAATTTATTAGCATATAAATATTCAATTTGTTGGTATAATGGATTTAAAAATATCATAAATACATTCTTTCTAATTAACTAATATCTGTAATCATACTATCAATTTTATTGAAGTAATTAAAGAATTAAGGAAATAACTTAATGAATAAAAAAGAAAAATTATTGACTACCCGTTTTGGATTTATCTCACTTTTAACTATTTTAATTGCGCTTAAAACTATCTTTGCATACTATTTTGAATTTAATTTAGGAATAGCAGATCCGCTACAACATTTAATAGCAATTATTAATCCTTTTGCTACAAGCATTTTGTTACTTAGTATTGGTCTGTATATTAAAAAAGAAAAAATTTCTTATATTTTGACTTTAATTATATATTTTGTAGAAACACTTATTTTATACGGAAACATAATTTATTATCGTCAATTTACTGACTTTCTTTCTTTTAATACAATTGCTTCTGCAGGAAAAGTTTCAAAAGGACTCGGTTCAAGCACTTTCAATCTAATGCAGTATCATGACATAATTTATTGGATAGATTTAATTATCATAATTTTTCTACTTATAAGAGGAATTATTAAACTTGATTCAAGACCTGTAAAAAGAATTACTGCCATTGCGACTACTATTTTTTCTATTGCATTATTTTGTTTTAACTTAGCACTCGCTGAAACAAACAGACCACAATTATTGGGTAGGACATTTGATAGATCTTATATTGTTAAATATCTTGGTCTTAATTCATTTTTAGTCTATGACACTTTAAAAACTGCTCAAAATGATGCCGTTAGATCAACAGCTGACGGAACAGATATAACTCCGGTTTTAAATTATGTTGATAAACATTACGCCGAACCAAACATTAATTATTACGGAGCAGCTAACGGAAAAAATATTATTGTTATCCATTTGGAAAGTTTTCAGCAATTTTTAATAGACTTCAAAGTTAATAACCAAGAAGTTACACCATTTTTAAATTCTTTATATCACGACAATAATACTTTAGCCTTTAAAAATTTCTTTCATCAAGTTGGTCAGGGTAAAACAAGTGATGCTGAAACCATGATGGAAAACAGTTTATATGGACTTCCTGAAGGATCTGTTTTTACTAAACTAGGCCCTGACAACACATTCCAAGCAGCCCCAGCCATTTTAAATCAACAAAAAGGATATACATCAGCTGTATTTCATGGTAACGTTGCTAGTTTTTGGAGCAGAAATAGTGTTTATAAAAACTTTGGTTACAATTATTTTTTTGATCAAAGCTATTATGATACTTCTATGAATAATTCAAGTACTGAATATGGATTAAAGGATAAACTTTTGTTGTCGCAAAGTGCTAAATATTTAGAGCAGCTACAACAACCTTTTTATACTAAATTTATCACTGTAACAAATCATTACGCATTTCCACTTGATGAAGAAGATAATAGTGGTTTCATACGACCCCAGACGGATAGTCAAATTGTGAATAATTATTTTGCAACTGCTCATTATCTTGATAGTTCAATTAAAGAATTCTTTGATTATTTGAAAAAATCAGGAATATATGATAATTCAATGATTGTATTATACGGAGATCATTATGGATTATCTGACTCAGATAACAAATCTCTTTCATCCCTTTTAGGAAAAGAACCCTCAACTTGGAATAATTTTGACAATGCTCAACTTCAAAGGGTTCCTTTCATGATTAATATGAAGGGCTTAAAGGGCGGAATACAAAATCAATATGGTGGCGAAATTGATGCATTGCCAACAATCCTACATCTAGCTGGTATACCTACAAAAGGATATATTCAATTTGGTACCGATCTACTATCAAATCAACATAATGGTAATGTGATTTTTAGGAACAAAAATATTGTAAACAAAAATTACACTATTATTCATAATAAAGATGGCAAAACAGATATTTATAATAGTAAGAATGGACTATTGATAAATAACCCAAATAAAAAATTATTAAAAGAAATCACAAAAATTCAAAACGATAGAAACGAATCCCTATCTTTATCAGATAAAGTTAACAATATGAATCTTCTAAGATTTTATACTCCAATTGGATTTACACCAGTTGATCCTACTCAATATGATTATTTCAACCAAATGCAACAAATAGAAAAAATTAGAAATCAATTGGGAGTTAAATCTACTAGCGTTTATTCTAAGAATAAAAATCAGTCAACAACAAACGATTACATTACTGATGCACCTGAAATAAATGGGGATAGAATGACAATTGATACATTTTCCAGCAAAAATAAAGAGACTCATTAGAGTCTCTTTATTTTTTATTTAAATATTTTTTATCATAAAACTTAACTATAAATGACGTACCTTTTCCAACTTCGCTTTC
Source organism: Daquilactobacillus linshuiensis (assembly GCF_052828685.1). Taxonomy (NCBI): domain Bacteria; kingdom Bacillati; phylum Bacillota; class Bacilli; order Lactobacillales; family Lactobacillaceae; genus Daquilactobacillus; species Daquilactobacillus linshuiensis. The sequence continues at coordinate 1,073,599 of NZ_CM128255.1, forward strand.
TACTTCAATCTTTCCTTTATGCATCTCAACAAGTTGGTGAACTATTGAAAGTCCAAGTCCAGATTCTCCCTTGGTAGCCTTGCGAGATGGATCAACTTTATAGTATCTATCCCATATATTCTTAATTTGCTCTTTAGTTAATCCTATTCCTGTATCGGAAACAGATATCATTACACCCCTACTTGTTTTAGTAGCAACAATTTTTATATTTCCATTATCAGTGAATTGAATTGCATTTTGTAATATATTAAAAAATATTTGTACAAATCTATCATAGTCAGCAAAGACAGGAACCTTTGTTTCTTCTGAAATAAAAATTATTTTATCATTTGATTCCTTTGCTTTTTTATTTAGTTGAGAAATTATATTTTTTAATGGCTCAATTGCATCAAATGTCGTTTTAGTCAAAGTTATCTGATTAGTTCTAATTTTTTCGTAATCAAGATTTTCAGAAACCAATCTAATAAGCCTATTAGTTTCATTTCTCATTAATTGAATACTTTGATCCTTTGACTCTTCAGGAATAGCATCATATTGTAATCCTTCTAATATACCATTAATGGTAGTAAGTGGCGTTTTCATTTCATGAGAAGCATTAGCCATAAATTCTTTTCGTCTTTGTTCTTGTCTTTTAATCTCATCATTAGATTCTTTCAATGATTTAACCATACTATTGAAGTCTTTAGCCAAATCATCAATTTCATCACGATTTCTTGTCTTTATTTGTACATCAAAATTATTTGAAGCAACTTTATTAGTAGCTTCTCTTAATCTATTAATTCGTGAAACATGATATCTAGCTAAAACATAACTCAACATTATAGATATAATTAGTGCAATTGCTATTGCCGTATAGAGGTTTTGTCTCATATCTTGTAAATTATTTTTTAAATCAGATACCCTTGAACCAACCCATACAGCCCCAACCAATTGTTTATTCATAAACCAAGGGACAATAACAAATGTCATTTCTCCACTTTTACTATTAAATTTAGGAGATCCTAAACCAATATTGGTTTCTTCTTTAACTACCTTTCCCTTTTTAATTTGATTCCATATTTTTGGTTTCAAATGAATGTTAGAATTATTTTTAGGATAAGTTTGATCATTATCAGCATTAAAAACAGCAAATTGAACAGATTGATCTTGCATTACATTTTCAAGATCGTCAATAAACCCACTTGTTATATTCTTTATTTCATGAGTTTGAGGATCCATTCTTAACGCCAAATTCCCCAAACTGTTTCCATAACTTTCAAGCTTTGTCCATGTTTGCTCATACTCTAGTCGTTCATTATTTTTTTGAATAGAGAATGCAAGAATACATAATGTAGTAAAAATAACTACAAAAAAACTCAACATTTGTTGATAAATTAACTTCATATTATTTATACATCCGTATCATCAAATTTATACCCTACTCCCCAAACAGTACTTATTACTTGAGGACCAACTTTTTCAATTTTTTGACGTAATTTTTTTATATGTGCATCAACTGTTCTTTCATCTCCAAAAAAATCATATCCCCAAATTTGTTCTAATAATTGTTCTCTTGAAAACACTTGTCTTGGTTTGCTTGCTAGTGTTTTTAATAAGTCAAATTCTTTTGGAGTTAGGTCAGGAATATCTTTCCCTTCAATAGATGCTTCTCTTGTTTTACTGTTAAGTTTAAATATACCTGTATCAATATCATTAATTTCTTCTTCACTATCTGTTTCAGCAGAACTAGACTCATTTTTTGTATTTACTAATTCGCTTCTTCTGTGAAGTGCCTTAATTCTAGCGATTAATGTAATTGGACTAAAAGGCTTTGTGACATAATCATCCGCTCCAAGTTCTAAACCTAAGACTTGATCACTTTCGGTATCTCTGGCTGTTAACATTATTATCGGAACAGAATCAGAAACTTTTCTTATTTCTTTTGCAACTTCCATACCGTCTATCTCAGGTAAATTTAGATCTAATGTGATTAAATCCCATGCGTCTTTATCATCATTAAATATTTTAAGTGCATCTTTTCCGTCATAGGCAAAACTTACTTCCCAGCCTTCTTTTTGAAAAAACATATTCATCATTTCAGAAACTGATTTATTATCTTCTATCATTAATATTTTCATAAAAACACTCCTAATATCTCTATTTTAACATTAATCTGCTATCCTTAAATTATATTCAATATATAAAACTTCTCAATATAAAGTAAAGGAGCAAATATGAACACATCAAACATTAAAGGCGTTGTTTTTTTTGATTTAGACGGTACTTTATTAAACGACAAATCAAAAATTGAACCTGAAGTAGCTGAAGCTACTGAAAAACTAAAAAAGAACAATATATTGCCAGTTATTTGTACTGGTAGATCTCCACATGAAATAATTCACACTCAAGAAATGACCAATATTGATACAGTCATTACTTTAAATGGAAGTCTAGTCAAAAATAATAGCGAAATTATTTATCAAAGAATAATTCCAACTGATTTATGCAAAAACGTCATAGAAATGGCTGATTCTTTCGAGGAAGCCGTTGCAATGTATAACAACCAAACAATTCGTCGAACCAATCTTGATACAAATGCAATTATTCAAACTCATAAATTTATTGCAGAACCAATTCCTGAAGTAGATTCTACTTTTTATCAAGATAATGATATCAACATGATGGTTATCTATAGTATAGACAAAGAAAATGAATATAATGTGAAATTTTCTAGCTCATTAAAATTTTATAAAACTGGAACTTTTTCAATTGATTGTGTCATGAAAGAAGAGTCAAAGAAAAATGGAATCATTAATTTATTAAAAAATTTAAATCTTACAAATGTTCCAACTTATGCTTTTGGTGATGGTCCAAATGACATTGAAATGCTTAACTACGTAGATCACTCAGTAGTAATGGGGAATGCACGCAAAGATATATTTCAATATGGAGAGTATATCACCACGAAAAATACAAATCATGGTATTGTTAACGGTTTAAAACATTATAATTTAATATAAAAAAATAGTCGCAGTTTGCGACTATTTTTTTATAACAATTTTACCCACCATATGCCCATCTTCTAATAATTTTGTAGCATCTTTAATATTTCTCAAATTTAATCCATTGTAAACTTTTTTAACTGTAGACTTTAATTTCCCTTCATTTAACCACTTAGCTATCTTGGCTAAATATTGTCCTTGAGTGTCAATTGATTCTGTTTGGTATATTGTCTTTGTAAACATATATTCCCATTCAAAACTAACTGATTTAGATTTCAGATCATTCATATTCGATGTAGTACTTGTAATGGTTACAATTTTTCCAAAAGGTTTTATTAAGCTAGTAATTTCTTTCCAGTGTGGATCAACCGCAGAATATACAAGAATATAGTCAATTTCTTCAATATCTTGTTTTTTCAACTGTTCTACAATATTTTCATGATGATCAATAACAATATCAGCTCCAAGGTTTTTAACCCATTCTTGGTTATTAGGAGAAGCAGTTGCTATAACTTTAAGACCCGCTATTTTAGCTAATTGAGTAGCTACAGATCCTACACCTCCTGAACCATTAATAATCAAAATAGATTTATTTTGATTATTATCACTGAAGTCAATATTGAGTTTATCAACTAATGATTCGTACGCAGTAAGACTTGTTAAAGGCATTGCCACAGCTTCTTCTAAGCTAATTTTATTAGGTGCAAGAGCTATAGTTCTTTGATCTACTGCAATTAATTCCGCATAACTACCAAAACGAGTATGGTCTCCCGCGAAAAATACTAAATCGCCATTCTCAAATTTAGAATTAGCTTTGTCAACTATCTTTCCATATCCATCATAGCCAACAATCATAGGTTCAATTAACTCTTTTGTAACTTGTTTTCTAGTAGCTATATCAACTGGATTTAAAGCTATCCCTAAGACTTCAACAAGAACATCTTCATCTCTTAATTTTGGAGTTGGAGCTTCGAACTCTATAAAGCTCCTTTCATCACTAATTGGATAATATTTTTTAAAGCCAAATGCTTTCATAGCTAACTCTCCTTTTTATTAATACCTAATCCTGTGTACCCACTAATAATAGATAAAATTGGTGAAATCCAACTAAAAATCACAAACGGCAAGTATGCTTGTGTTGAAACTCCCAAGGTTGTTGCAGCAAACGACCCAGCAACTCCCCACGGTATTAAGTAGTTAATAACTGTTCCGCCATCTTCAAGAATTCTGCTTAATACTACAGGTCGAAATTTCTTTTCATCAAATACTTTTTTAAATGCATTACCAGGTAAAATTACTGATAAATACTGTTCACCCACAAATATATTAACACCAATTCCTGAAAGAATTGTAACTAAAACTAAGTGACCTGTGTTATTAATATTTTTAGTTAGTAACTCAATAACATTTTGAATTATATTAAATTTAATCAATAAACCTCCTAATGATAAAGTAATAATAATCAAAGCAACCGTTGGCATCATACTCATAATTCCACCACGAGATAACAGTGCATCTAGATTTTTATTGTTTGATTGCATTACATAACCATCATTTAAAATACTTACTATTTTTTTCATCTGTATATGTGGATTTTGAACAAAAATTAATCCTACTGAAACGGACACATTTAGTAATAAAGTTCCAATAGCTGGGATTTTGAATATTGCACATACAAACATTAATAAAATTGGTATTGCTTGCCACCATCCAAGAGTAAAATGACTATTTAACTGATTCTCTAGATTCATAATAATCGCAGTATGGGTATTACTTGCCTGTGGATTGATACACGCAAAGAAAACTAACGAAATTAAAAATGCAGGTAATGTTGTCCACATTAAATTCTTAATATGATCAAATAAATCTGCTCCAGAAATTGCAGAAGCTAAGTTTGTTGAATCTGATAGTGGAGATGTTTTATCACCAAAAATAGCACCCGATATAATTGCGCCACTCGTTATAACTGGATCAATTCCTAAAGCATTGCCCATCCCTAATAGTGCTATTCCTATAGTAGATATTATTGTAAATGCAGAACCAATTGAAGTTCCTACTATGGCACAAACGATAAAAACTGAAGGTACAAAGAATTTAACGCTTATCACTTTAAAACCAACCATCATTAAAGCTGGTATAACTCCTGCTGCAATCCAAGATCCTATCAAAGCACCAATTAAAATAAATATAACTATAGGAATTACTCCTCCATTAACACCGCGCTTTATACCACCAATAATATCATCCCATGTAAATCCATGAATTAAAGCCCAAACGATTAACAAAGCAATAATTAATAATATAGGTATCTGAGGTATTAATCCTAATTTAATTACACTCACTCCTAAAATCACAAACATAATTACTAATACAATTGCTGATTCAATAGTTCCTACATTCTTCTTCATATTACTTCTCCTTAAACAAAAAATCCCTGCTGCAATAAATTGCAACAGGGACGATAATATCGTGGTACCACCCATATTTACACTAAAAAAGTGCCTCAAATAAGTATATTTAACTAAAATAATTCATGATTTTATCCTGACCGGTTCGCATCAACCACCGGCTTTCTTACACCCAGATAAGTCACTACTGATTACTTAATGACTATTACCTTACAGACAAATTTAAATTAAGTCAATAAAAATATTCAAGTATAAATATTTTACCTAATTTAATTTTCATGATATTTTAAATATCGTCGATAAATAAAAAGGAGAATTTTACAATGACAAAAAAAGTTGCTGTTCTTGTAGGAAGCCTTAGAAAAGGTTCTTTTACAAAACAAATTGCTCAAAATATTATGGATATGCTACCAGATGGTTTTGAAGCACAATTTGTAGAAATCGGAAATTTGCCATTATATAATCAAGATTTTGATGATGAAGGTAACGTTCCAAGTGAATATACTTCATTTAGAAATACTATGAAGGAAATGGATGCTGTTATTTTTGCAACTCCAGAATATAATCGTGGAATACCCGCTGTATTAAAAAATGCACTAGATGTTGGATCACGCCCTTATGGTGAAAATATATGGGAAAATAAACCTGCTGTTATTATCTCAGTTTCACCTGGTGCAATTAGTGGTTTTGGTGCAAATCATCAATTACGCCAATCACTTGTCTTTTTAAATATGCCAGTTGTTCAACAACCAGAAGCCTACATTGGTGGAGTTACAAACTTATTGAACGACGAAGGAAAAGTAACAAATGAGGGAACACTTGGATTCTTTAGTTCAATAGTTGAAGCCTTTGTAGAACTAGTAAATAAATATTAATAAAAAATCGTAAGAATTATAATTCTTACGATTTTTTTATTCTCCAATTACAATACATTGACGTAATAGGAACTGTTATAACAACAGCTATCATACATAATAAAATAGTTATAATTTGAAAGACTACTACCTTGTCATTAAAAATATCAACAATACCATAATTTAATCTCATTAAGGCAATTACTACAGGAAAAGTTAACGATACTAAATTTAAAAACAATGTGGTTATTTGAGTTTTTAATATCATCGAACCAATTATCATTCCAGAATTAAAAATTCTCTTTTTATCTTTATTTAACTCATAATTTTCAAAAATACCTTCAGATATTGCAATGCTACTTTCGGAAATAACTCCAATCGTATTTATAACCATAATTGAACTTACAAGCTTTTGAAACATTATGTTACCGGGTTGCATCCCTTCAATGGCATCTAAATTGATAATTCCAAAGCCTTGAACTGAGGCAATTAATAAAATAGGAACTATTATTAATAATAGTATAAAAATAACAATTATAGAAGTTTTAAATGAAGTATCAGCTGAAAAACTATTTTTAACATTTAAATAAATTGAAACTGCTAAAATCATTCCTGAAAAAATAATTGTTGAAGCAATAATTCCAAATCCATCACATATTAAAATTAATAAAATATATATGAGCAATGTATTTATTAAAATACTTAGTATAAAATTAACTGCTTTAACTTTCAAAACTAAAAATAATGGTAGGATTACAATTAGACTCAAATAAACCATTAGCTCTCCTTTTTAATTAAAACTCTACTAAAAATATAACTAGTAATTGGAACTGCTAGAACAATGCCTAAAACACTTATTAAAAATTGTGCAATATCAGGACTAATAATTAGCTTGAATAATTCTTTTTGAGGGTAATTATTACTTAGATATACAGTCAATTCATTCAAATGCGTAGCAATAATTATGAAAAATAAAATTCCTGATAACGGTCCAACTAAATCCTTTCCAATATTCATACCAATTGAGAATATTTCTTTTCTATCTTTTATCTCGTTTTGATTTTGAATTTCTTTTAACGATGCAGTGATATCAATTGATTCATCAAGTATTACGCCTGAAACACTTAAAATAATCTGTGAAATAAATACATCTATGTAAGGTTGCATGCCCGCACCAGACAGTTCAAAATTTAAATCTTGAAAATTACTAATTTTTAAACAAGCTATTCCTATGACAACAGCAATAGCAATTGAAAATATTATTGCCAATAAAAGATATATACTGTCAATTTTTTTCCCAAAGAGCAATAACACTGTGCTTATTAACGTAATCAAACATACTAAAATAGTCCATAACAAAACATGAGTTGAACTATGATTAGTAATACTTATAAAGGATATATAAATAACCAAATAAAGAATAAATAATTTTAATACTTCAATAATCGAAGGAACTATACATATTAGTAGTAAAAGTAAAACTGCTAATATAAAAATAACAATATAGTCTCTTTTCACATTTTGAATTATTTTTTTATTTTTACTTAAAATCAATTCTTGACCAGGATGGACTTTATAGTCAGTCATTTCAGAATTCAAATATTGATTAATTAGATTAACTTTCCTATGATCATTATCTATTAAAAATCCCTGAATTTTTTGGGTGATTTGCTTGTTATTATCATCATTAATTCTTAACGAACTAATTTGTTCTACACTAGTAACAACCATTATGGGATTCTGATAAATCATTGCATCAAAATAAGAAATTATTGTTATAACAATAACAAAGCATATACCAATGAGTATTTTATATTTTTTCTTCATAGCTATTATTATAGTTTTATTTAACAAAGAAAAAAGAGTCTAAATTTAATTTAAACTCTTTTTATAAAAATTAATCATCATTATTTATCTTTTTAGCAACTTTATCGCCAAGATCTTCAAGTTTATCTTTTGCTTTACCTAATAAACCTTCTGCCTTACCCTTTAGTTCTTTTTTGTCGTCACCAGTTGCTTTACCAACTTCTTCGTTTATTTTTCCCTTTACTTGATCTTTTTTACTTTCTAAACTCATAATAATACCTCCTTTATATTAACTTCATGCTACCAAGTAGAAATTATAGAGACAAGAAATGAGCTTATAAAAAGTTTAAGACTTTTTAATGTTTAAATAAATTAACAAAATACTATTAATTATTCAATTAAAAAAACACCTCACAAAATACATTGTGAAGTGTTCCAAAATACTGATATATAAATATATTAACGTTTTGAGAATTGTGGAGCTTTACGAGCTTTTTTAAGACCTGGTTTTCTACGTTCTTTCATTCTTGAATCACGTGTTAAGAAACCAGCTCTTTTTAGAGCACCACGGAAGTCAGGATCTACTTCTAATAGAGCACGTGAAATACCATGTCTAATAGCTCCTGCTTGTCCTGAGAATCCACCACCATTAACGTTAACTAAAACGTCATAGCTGTCTTTTGTTTCTGTTACTTCAAGTGGTTGAACCATATCAGCAATCAAACTATCAAAAGGGATGTAATCTTTAACATCACGCTTGTTAATTGTGATTGCGCCGTTACCTGGTACTAAACGTACACGGGCAATTGAGTTCTTACGACGACCTGTTCCAGCATATACTACTTGTGCCAAAATTATTTCCTCCCTTAGATTAGTTTATTGATATCCAATACTTCTGGTTTTTGAGCTTGTTGTTCATGTTCTGAACCAGCATATACATGAAGTTTCATGTATTGTTGATGACCTAGAGAATTCTTAGGTAACATACCCTTAATTGAATTTTCAATCAATCTTGTAGGTTTTGTATCTCTTAATTCTCCAGCTGACACAGCTTTAAGACCACCTGGATAGTCACTGTGACGATAATAAATTTTATCTGTATCTTTTTTACCTGTTAATTTAATCTTTTCGGCGTTAATAACAATTACATTGTCACCTGTATCTACGTTTGGTGTAAATTGTGGTTTGTTCTTTCCGCGTAGGATTGAAGCCACTACAGTTGATAGACGTCCTAAAGCAACATCTGTTGCATCAACAACATACCATTTACGTTCAACTTCGCCTGATTTAGCAAAAGGTGTTGTACGCACAATAAATTCCTCCATATCATTCTACATGTTTGACACTCAATAAGTTTCCGGGGCTTATCGTGGGGCAAACAATACCAAAGTTCATAATACTTAAAATTATCTATAAAGTCAATATGAATCGCAATTTTTCTGGCTAAATTAGTAATAAACTTCCTTTAGATATAATCCACTTGCAGGAGCGGTTGCTCGAGCTTCTTGCCTATCCTTTAATTCATATAAACGTAAAAAATCATGAATATCTCTTCTACCATTTCCAATTTCAAGCAATGTAGCAACTAAAATTCTAACCATATTATATAAAAAACCATTGCCATAGAACTCAAAAATTAATTCATTATTTTTTTTATCAAATTCAACAGTCGCATCATATATAGTTCTAACTTTATCTTTAATCACTCCTCCACTAGCTGCAAAACTAGTAAAATCATGAGTTCCAATTACATCATCTAATGCGATTCTAATTTTTTCAATATCTATTTTGTATGGATAATGACCAGTATAGTTTCTTTTAAAAGGATTAGTATAGTGTCCTAAGTCAACCCGATACATATATCGCTTACCCTTGGTAGAAAATCTTGCATGAAAATTATCATCTATGATCTCGCAATCAGTAAATAATATATCCAATGGCATTAAACTATTTAATGCTTTTTGCATATTTAATGCTGGAATATTTCCTGGGTAATTAAAATTAATAACTTGCCCTAATGCATGTACTCCTGCATCAGTTCTTCCAGAGCCAATTACATCTATACTTTTTCCTTTTGTCATTTTTTTTAATGCTTTTTCAATAATACCTTGTACTGTTCTTAATTCATTTTGGCGTTGAAATCCATGATAATTAGTACCATCATAGCTCAACGTTAACTTATAATTACTCATTCACTACAAACCAAACCTTAAATATAAAAGTAATAGCGTTATAGCGATAAACGCTACAATCATTTTTGTGTCATTTTTTTCCCAAATAAGTTCTCTGTATCTTGTTCTATTCTCACCACCCTGATATCCTCTGGATTCCATAGCTATTGCTAAATCATAAGCAATTGAAAAACTACTTACAAAAAGTGGGATTAGTAATGGAATAAAGCTTTTAATTCTTTGCATTATTGATCCTGTACCAAAATCTACGCCACGCGCTCTTTGTGCATTCATAATTTTAGTAGTTTGATCCATTAGTTGAGGCACAAATCTTAACGCAATAGATAACATTAAAGCAACTTGAGTAACTGGAAATTTAATATACTTCAGTGGCTTCATTACCGCTTCGATTGCATCCGATAATTCAACTGGAGTAGTTGTTAACGTTAAAAGTGTTGAAAAGAAAACTATCAGTAAAAATCTCATAAATATATATGTACCATTTAATATAGATTGCCAAGATAATGAAAAAATCCACCATTGCCATAATTGCTTTTCACCCGGAGTAAAAAATACTTGCAAAAGCACAGTAAATAAAATTAGCCACATTAGTGGTCTTAATCCTTTGAAAAAGAAAGACAATTTTATTTCTGACAATTTTAAAGCAAAAAAAACAAACAAAAATAATGGCAAATATGTGTACCAGCTATTCGCTAAAAATATAATTCCAATAAAATAAAAAGTTCCAATAAACTTTGCTCGTGGATCCAAATTATGAATTATCGAATCACCAGGTATATAACGACCTACAATTAATTTATTCAAAATTAATTCCCCTTAAATATCATTACTAATTACATCAATTAAATCTGAAATCACTAACGGATTATCAGTACTATTCATCCCTTTACTCTTTAAACGATTCATAAATTCAACACTTCTTGGGAGTTCAAGATTGTTATTTTTTACCCAAATTTCGTTTTCAAAAATTTTATCTGGAGTATCATGTTTAACGATTTTTCCATGATTAAACACAATTACATCATCTGAATAATTAACGACATCTTCCATTTGATGAGTGACTAATATAATAGTCTTACCTTCTTTATGTAAATTATAAAATAAAGTCATCATTTCTAAACGTCCTTCTGGGTCTAAACCGGCTGTAGGTTCATCAAGAATTAACGTATCAGGGTTACTTGCTAATACTCCTGCAATTGCAACCCTTCTCATCTGACCCCCTGATAAATCGAAAGGAGATTTTTGAAGATATTCTTCACTTAATCCAACTTTTAATAGTGATTCTTTTGCAAGAATCTTAGCATCTTTTTCTTCTATACCAAAATTCATCGGACCAAACATGATATCCTTTTCAACGGTTTCTTCAAACAATTGACTCTCGGGAAATTGAAAAACCATACCTACTTCTTTTCTCAATGACTTTAAATCTTTATTATTTGTATCTGGCGTTATTACTTTATTTCCAACAACAATTTTTCCCTTAGTTGGTTTTAATAGAGCATTTATATGCTGTACAAAAGTAGATTTTCCGCTTCCTGTATGACCGACCAATGCAGTAAAACTATTATTTTTAATTGTTGCATTAATATCTTCTAACCCTAAATTTTCCATAGGAGTATCTGGCTGATATATATATTCTACTTGTTCAAATGATATTTCCAAATTTCATTCACCAATCTTTCTTCGTTCATCCAGTCGTTTGAAATATTAATACCTCTTGATATAAGACGCTGCTGTACTTTTTGAACAAATGGTAACTCTAGTCCTGCTTGCTTTAATAATTTTTCATCAGTAAAAATATTTTCTGGTTTATCCTGCTTTAAAATTTTTCCTTTACTTAAAACAAGAACATCATCGGCAACAGTTACTTCTTCAACATCATGTGTTATTGACAATACAGTTAAATCAAGCTCATCTTTTAATTTTTTTATGATATCAATTATCTCGTATCGTCCACTTGGGTCAAGCATACTAGTAGCTTCATCCAAAATAATTATCTTTGGTTCTAGTGCAATAATTCCAGCAATAGCAACACGCTGCTTTTGTCCACCTGAAAGACTTTGTGGATCTCTATTTGCAAAATCAGTCATTTGAACTTTGTCTAAAGCATCCATCACTTTACTTTTCATCTCTGATTGAGGAACACTTTGATTCTCTAAACCAAAGGCAACATCATCTTCTACCGTTGCACCAACAAACTGATTATCAGGATTTTGAAAAACAATTCCCATTTTAGAACGTATGTCCCAAATAGTTTCATTAGTTAATTTGATATTATCAATTTTTATAGTTCCAGAATCGGTTTGTAAAATACCATTTAATAACTTAGTCAACGTACTTTTACCACTACCATTTTGTCCAACAATAGCAGTCCATGACTTTTCTTTAATTCTTAGATTAATGTCTGACAATACATTTTCAGTGGATTCATCATATTTGTAATTTAATTTACTAATTTCAATAATTGGATTTGTCATATTTACATACCTTATTTAAAAATAAAGGCCCCTTTGTAATATTAAACAAAGAGGTCCACTAATACTTACAACTACTATCTCCCCGTTTCAGCATTAACTGTATCAGGTTCAATGGGTATAATCTCAGCAAATTGCACCCCAGATTTATTTAATTAACAATATAATAACACAATAATTTATAAGTATATAAAAAAATCATTCGATAAAATTAGTGTCTCCCGATTAGGGAAATCTTAGAGCTAGACTTGGAATATACCCAACATCATAACGCTCACTAAAATCACGAATGACTGTTTTTAAATAGATTGATGTAATAATTAAACTAGTTCAATTATTGCCATAGGTGCAGCATCTCCACGACGTGGTGCTGTCTTCATTATTCTTGTGTATCCACCTTGTCTATCTTTGTAACGAGGTGCAACATCACTGAATAGTTTTTGAAGAGCAGACTGAACAACAACTGCATCATCTTGTTCACTAATGTTAGCAACTTCATCTCTAATAAACTTTGCAGCTTGACGACGAGCTTGTAAATCACCCTTTTTACCAAGTGTAATCATTTTCTCAGCTGTACGACGAACTTCTTTAGCACGAGTTTCAGTAGTAACGATACGTTCATTAATAATCAAATCAGTAGTTAAATCACGAAGCATAGCTAATCTTTGATCTGTTGAACGTCCTAGTTTACGGTAGCCCATTTTAGTGCCCTCCTTGTCTATTAATCGTCTTGTCTAAGTGATAAACCTAGATTGTTTAACTTAACTTTGACTTCTTCTAATGACTTACGTCCTAGATTACGAACTTTCATCATATCAGGTTCACTCTTATCTGTAAGTTCTTGAACAGTATTAATACCTGCACGTTTCAAACAGTTGTATGAACGAACTGATAAATCAAGTTCTTCAATAGTCATTTCAAGTTTCTTTTCTTTTTGAGTTTCCTCTTTTTCAACCATCATTTCAGCGTTCATAGCTTCTTCAGTTAAGTTTACAAAACTATTCAAATGTTCTGTAAGAACTTTAGCTGCCAAGCTAATTGCTTCTTTGGGGTTAATTGATCCATTTGTCCAAACGTCTAAAGTTAATTTATCAAAATCACTTCTTTTACCAACACGAGCACTCTCGACCTGGTAATTAACTTTTGAAACAGGTGTAAAAATCGAATCAACGGGCAAAACACCAATTGGTGTTGCATCTGTTTTGTTTTGGTCAGCTGGTGTATATCCGCGACCAGTTTTAACTGTCATTTGCATATTAAGTTCGCCACCTTCAGCAACAGTACAGATATATTGAGTAGGATCTAGAATTTCTAAATCGTCATCTGCAACTATATCAGCAGCTGTTACTTGAGCAGGTCCCTTAACATTAATTTCAACTTTCTTTTCATCTCCGTGAAGTTTTAAAGAAAGTTTCTTAATATTCAAGATAATTTGAGTTACGTCTTCAATAACACCATCAATTGTTGAAAATTCATGAAGAACTCCATCAATTTGTACATCAGAAACTGCTGTACCAGGTAAAGAAGCAAGTAATACACGTCTTAGTGAGTTACCTAAAGTAGTACCATAACCTCTTTCAAGAGGTTCAATTACATACTTACCGTAATCATTTTTTTCTTCAACTTTTATGATACTTGGTTTTTCGAATTCAATCATTCAGTTCTGCCCCTTTCATCTATTGCGCTAGTTTCAAAGAACTTACTATACACGACGACGTTTTGGTGGACGAGAACCATTATGAGGAACTGGTGTAACATCACGAATTGCTGTAACGTCAAGACCTGTAGCTTGTAAAGAACGAATTGCTGCCTCACGTCCAGAACCTGGACCTTTAACTGCAACTTCTACGGTTTTCATACCATGTTCCATTGCTTCTTTTGCTGCTGCTTCACCAGCCATTTGTGCGGCAAAAGGAGTAGACTTACGACTTCCCTTAAAACCTAAGGCACCAGCTGATGACCAAGCAACGGCGTTACCATTAACGTCAGTAATCATTACTAGTGTATTGTTAAATGTTGAATGAATATGAGCAACGCCAGATTCAATATGTTTCTTTACACGACGTTTACGACCTTTATTGACTGCCATGAACCTACCTCCTTATTAGTCTTTCTTCTTACCTGCAATAGTAACTTTTTTACCTTTGCGAGTACGTGCATTGTTTTTTGTATTTTGTCCACGAACGGGTAATCCACGACGATGGCGAATTCCACGATATGAACCAATTTCTTGTAATCTCTTGATGTCCATACTTACTGAACGACGTAAATCACCTTCAACAGGAAATTTATCAAGTTCAGTTCTGATTTTATCCTCTTGATCTGGAGTCAAATCACGAGTTCTGATATCTTCAGAAACCCCGGCATCTTTTAAGACTTTGACTGCTGTTGAGTTACCAACACCAAAAATGTATGTAAGTGCCACGACAATTCTTTTATCACGTGGCAAATCAACACCTGCTATACGAGCCATTGAAGTATCCTCCTTCTATAATATTAACCTTGTCTTTGTTTGTGTTTTGGATCTGCTGAACAAATTACCATAACGCGACCTTTGCGTTTGATAACTTTACAGTGTTCACACATTGGTTTTACAGATGGTCTTACTTTCATATTCTGTGAACCTCCCATCATATTAAAAAACAGAAAATATTTATCTATATCTATATGTGATACGTCCCTTACTTAAATCGTACGGTGAAAGTTCTACAGTAACTTTATCACCAGGCAATATCTTAATATAGTGCATTCTAATTTTACCAGAAACATGAGCCAATACTGTGGCATCGTTTTCTAGTTTTACTTTAAACATTGCTCTAGGTAAGTTCTCTACAACAGTACCTTCGATTTCAATAACATCGTCTTTGGCCAAACTTGGACCCTCCTCGAATTTGTAAGGTTTAATACTACTACATATATCGAAAAATAATATCACGAAGCTACTAAAAAGTAAATAAATGGTAACTAAAGTCCTTTTATAACTTTTTTCACATCTTCATAAACTTCTTCAATATCTTTGTCTCCATTAATTTTATGCAAAAGATTCTTCTTTTCATAAAAATCAATTAATGGAGTATTCATTTTAATATTTACATCTAATCTATTTTTTACAGTCTCAGGTTTATCATCATCTCTTTGATAAAATTCATGTCCACCACAAATGTCACAAGTACCCTCAACTTTAGGTTGATTAAATATCTTATGATATGTGGCTCCACAATTTTTACAAATAAATCTTCCAGATAGACGTTCAACTAACTTTTCTGAAGGAACATCTATATAGATAACACCATCAATCGGCTGATTAAGATCACTTGAAATTTCATCTAAAGATTCAGCTTGAGCAATAGTTCTTGGAAAACCATCAAGCATGTAACCCGATTTTTTGACATCTTCTTTTGCTAATCTTTCTTTAACAATAGCAGAAGTAACTTCATCCGGAACTAATTCACCATTATCCATAAATGATTTAGCTTTCATTCCAATCTCAGTTTTTTCGGCCATTGCTTCTCTGAACATATCTCCAGTGGAAATATGTACAACTTTAAAATCATTAACAATTCTTTCAGCTTGAGTACCTTTACCAGCACCCGGTAAGCCCATAAGTAATAGATTCATTTTTTTCTCCCAACTTAAATTTTTATTATCTAATAAAACCTACATATTTACGTTTCATTAATAATCCCTTAAGTTGACGATCACTTTCTAAAGCAACCCCTATAACAATAAGTAAACTTGTCCCACCTAATCCAATAGATTGAGGTAATCCAAATATATTTGATGCTAATAAGGGAAGCAATGCAATTAGTCCCAAGAATAATGATCCAACTGTTGAAAGTCTCATCAAAACACCAGAAACAAACTTAATTGTTCCATTTCCAGGCCATACACCTGGAATATAGGCACCTTGTTTTTGTAAATTTTCAGCAAGTTTTTCAGGATTGACTTGAACAAATGCATAAAAGAAAGTAAATAAAATAATCAATAAGGTGTAAAGAAGTGCCCCCGTTGTAGTTTGCATGTTAAAAATGTTACTTAATACTTTGAACCAATTTTCATCACCATGACTTGCTTGAAAAGCCATCATAATAGTCTGGGGAGTAACAATAAATGAACTAGCAAAAATAACAGGAATAACACCAGCAACGTTAACTTTTAGCGGAAGAAAACTTTCGCTTCCACCACTAGTAGCACGTCTTGTATATTGGATAGGTATTTTTCTAACCGCTTGCTGTACAAAAGTAACAAAAACGGTGACTATAAGAATTACTAAAATAACTCCAACTAAAAATCCAATATTTTTAGCTAAATCACTTTTATTTGAACTAGCAATCTGATCATTAAATAACTTATAAAGGCCATTTGGCATTCTTGCAATGATACCTGCAAAGATTATCATTGAAACACCATTACCAAGACCCTTATCAGTAATTTGTTCACCTAGCCAAGTAAGCAACATTGTTCCACCAGTTAAGATGATTCCAATAATCAAAAATGTCTGAATACTTGGTTTCTTAACAAGTCCCATGCCGCTAAGTGCGTTAAATCCAGCTGTTATACCAATTGACTGAATTAATCCAAGTATGATCGTTAAGTAACGAGTAACTTGATTTAATTTTCTACGTCCAACTTCACCTTGTTTACTCCATTCAACGAATCGAGGAACAATATCCATTTGCAATAATTGAACAACAATTTGAGCAGTAATGAACGGTGAAACACCCATTGAGAATATAGAATAATTTGATAAGCCACCACCAGAAACAGTATCCAATAATGGAACTAATCCAGTAGCACTAATTTTATTCATTGCTGAAGCATTAACACCTGGCACAGCAATATATGAACCCAATCTATATATAGCCAAGATCATTAAAGTAAAGAAAATCTTTTTTCTTATTTCTTTAACTTTCAGAGCAGCTTTGATTGTTTTAAACATTAAATCACCTCGACAGAACCACCTGCAGCTTCAATTGCTTCTTTAGCAGCATTTGAGCATTTTGCAACTTTAACTGTAAGCTTAGCTTTAACCTCACCATTAGCAAGTAACTTAACTCCTGCAAGTTCTTTTTTAATGATTCCAGCTTCTTTTAATGAAGCAACAGTTACTTCAGAACCATCTTTAAACTTAGCTAAATCGCTTAAATTAACAACAGCATATTCTTTTCTATTGATATTGTTAAATCCGCGTTTTGGCATACGACGGAATAAAGGCATTTGTCCACCTTCAAAACCAATACGTGTTTTACCACCTGATCTTGCTAGTTGACCCTTTTGTCCACGTCCTGCAGTTTTACCTGTACCTGATGAAGTACCTCTACCTACACGTTTTCTAGAACTTCTTGAACCAGTACTTGGTTTAAGATTATGTAATTCCATGAAAAGGTACCTCCTTGTTTATTTCTTATAATTATTTAACTTCTTCAACATTTACTAAATGTGCAATTTTTACAATAGCACCGCGTGTTGCTGGATCATCGTTCTTAATAACAGAACTACTAATACGACCCAACCCTAGCTCTTTAACAATTTTGCGTTGAGCTGGAATACGGTGTGCTGCACTTCTAATAAGAGTAATTTTTAATTTAGCCATTATTTACGACACACCTTTCTAGTTAAGCAAATCTTGAGCTGAGACACCACGTTGTGATGAAACACCTTCGGCTGTTTTTAAACGACTTAAACCGTCAATTGTTGCACGAATAACGTTAATTGGTGTATTACTACGCAACATTTGACCTGTAATATCAGCAATACCAGCAAGTTCAACAACTGAACGAACTGAACCACCAGCAGCAATACCTGAACCTTCTGAAGCTGGTTTTAATAAGATTTCGCCAGCACCAAATTTCCCAATGATTTCATGAGGAATAGTTGTACCAACCATTGGTACTTCAATCAAGTTCTTTTTAGCATCTTCAACCGCTTTACGAATAGCTTCTGGAACTTCTTGAGCTTTACCAGTACCAAAACCTACATGACCGTTCTTATCACCAACAACTACAATAGCAGCAAAGCGTAGACGACGTCCACCTTTTACAACTTTTGTAACTCTGTTAATAGCAACAACACGATCTTCTAATTCAAATTGTGATGGATCGATAAATGTCATACTTAGGTATCCTCCTTTTTAGAATTTTAGTCCATTTTCACGAGCTGCTTCTGCTAGTGCTTGAACACGTCCATGATAGATATAACCACCACGGTCAAACACAACATCAACAATCTTCTTTTCTGCAGCACGTTTTGCAACAAGTGCACCTACGGCAGCAGCTTTTTCAGTTTTTGAACCGTCTTTAATTTCTTTATCAATACTTGAGGCACTTACTAGCGTCACACCCGCTACGTCATCAATTACTTGAGCGTAGATGTTAGCATTTGAGCGAAATACGTTTAAGCGTGGGCGCTCAGCAGTACCAGAGATTTTACCACGGACACGTTTATGACGTTTTAGGCGTATCTTGTTTTTATCTGGTTTAGAAATCATTTTTTCACCTCATATTATTTTTGTAAGACTTAATTATTTACCAGTCTTACCTTCTTTACGACGAACATATTCATCAACATAACGAATTCCTTTACCTTTATAAGGTTCTGGTGGTCTTACGTCTCTGATTTCAGCAGCAAATTGTCCAACAACCTGTTTACTGATTCCTGAAATTGTAATTTCAGTATTTGATGGAACTTCAATCTTAATGCCTTCTGGAGCATCCATAAGTACTGGATGTGAATATCCAACATTAAGTTCTAGTTGACTACCTTTAAGTTGTGCACGGTAACCAACACCAATTAGTTGAAGTTTCTTTTCAAATCCATTAACAACACCTTCAACCATGTTGTTTAAATTAGCACGCATTGTTCCATGTAATGCTTTATCATTTTCACTTTCACGTTCAAATCTTGCAACATTACCTTCTTGAACAAATTTAATTTTTGGACTGAATTCTCTTGTCAATTCACCTTTAGGACCTTTAACAGTGATTTCGTTACCATTTTTAGTAACTGTTACATCTGCAGGTACTTCGATTGTTTTTAAACCAATACGACTCAAGTTGTGCACCTCCTTATCTAATTCTTATTCTTACCAAACGTATGCAATTACTTCGCCACCAATTTTCTTAGCGCGAGCTTCTTTATCGGTGATAACACCTTCAGAAGTAGAAATAATAGCAATACCTAATCCGTTAAGAACTTTGGGAACTTCTTCAGAATTTACGTAACTTCTTAGACCTGGTCTTGAAATACGCTTTAAACCTGTTAATACACGTTCATTGTTTTGATCAAACTTTAGTGTGATATTGATCATACCTTGTTTATTATCTTCAACAACTTCGTAATCTTTAATGAAACCTTCACGCTTCAAAATTTCTGAAATATTTTTTTTCATGTTTGAAGCAGGAACTGATACAGATGTATGTCTAACCATATTAGCATTACGAATACGTGTTAGGTAATCTGCAATAGGATCTGTCATTACCATTCTATTTACCTCCTGTAATTAATTTTGTTTTTACCAACTAGCTTTCTTCATACCAGGAATTTGGCCCTTGTGAGCTAATTCGCGAAGGCAAACACGGCAAAGCTTAAATTTGCGATAAACAGAATGTGGACGACCACAACGTTCACAACGTGTATACTCTTGAACTTTATACTTTGCTGGACGATGGTTCTTTGCAATTTGAGATTTCTTAGCCAATTATTTGACCTCCTTTATTATTTAGCAAATGGCATACCGACTTGTTTAAGCAATTCTTTTGCTTCTTCATCAGTATTTGCTGTTGTAACAATAACAATATCTAATCCGCGAACACGATTAACCATATCGTAATCGATTTCTGGGAAGATTAATTGTTCTTTAACACCAAGTGTGTAGTTACCGCGACCATCAAAAGATTTATCGCTAACTCCACGAAAGTCACGAACACGAGGAAGTGAAATGTTGATTAATTTATATAAGAAATCATACATTTTTTCACCACGTAATGTAACTTTAGCACCAATTGACATACCTTCACGTAAACGGAAACCAGCAATTGACTTCTTAGCTTTTGTTATTAATGGTTTTTGACCTGCGATAAGAGTTAGTTCTTCAACAGCATCATCTAAATTTTTTGAATTAGAAACAGCATCACCAACACCCATATTTAAAACAATTTTTTCAATTTTGGGTGTTTGCATAACTGAACTATAGTTGAATTTTTCTACCAAAGCTGGTGTGATTTCTTCAACATATTTCTTTTTTAAATTACTTACCATTTATTATTAGTCCTCCCTTCCGTTATTTATCATCTTTTTTAGAAGTTGATTTTGTTGTTTCTTTTTTTGTTGTCTTCTTAGCAGTAGTTTTCTTTGTTGTTGTTTTTGATGTAGTTGTCTTTTTAGCAGATTTCTTTGCTAGTGCAACATTTGAAACACTAATTGGCATTTCAGCATCAACAATACCACCATTTGGTTCTTGATTAGTTGGTTTTTGATGTTTCTTTGCAACATTAATACCTTCAACTAATACCTTGTCATTCTTAGGAAATACTTTAAGGACTTTACCTTCTTTGCCTTTGTCATTTCCTGAAATAACTTTGACATTATCACCAGTTTTTACAAACATAGATCAGCACCTCCTTGTTTAATCTTTTCAATCTGTAGATCATAAATTATTTTTATAATACTTCTGGTGCCAATGAAACAATCTTCATGAAATCATTGTCACGTAATTCACGAGCTACCGGTCCAAAGATACGTGTGCCTCGAGGTGTTTTATCAGCGTTAATGATAACTGCTGCATTTTCATCAAATCTAATATATGAACCATCAGCACGATGTGCTCCTGATACAGTTCTTACAATAACAGCTTTAACAACATCACCTTTTTTAACAACGCCACCTGGTGTTGCTTGTTTAACAGTTGCAACAATAATATCACCAATGTTGGCAGTTTTACGGTTTGAGCCACCAAGTACTTTAATAGTTAAAATTTCTCTAGCTCCTGAATTATCAGCAACTTTCAAACGACTTTCTTGTTGAATCACTATGTTGGTCCTCCTCTCGTTTAAACTTTATAATAGAAGTTTTAAATAATTACCGCTTTTTCAACGATTTCTAATAAACGGAAGCGTTTTGTACGTGATAATGGTCTAGTAGCCATGATACGAACAATATCGCCAACTTTTGCTTCATTGTTATCATCTTGTGCGTAGTACTTCTTTGAGTATTTAACACGTTTACCATATACAGGATGAGTCTTATAAGTTTCAACAACTACTGTAATAGTTTGATCCATCTTATCTGAAACAACACGACCTTGGTATACTTTACGACGATTTCTTTCATTTAATTCGCTCAAGTTTAGTACTCCTTCCTATTTATTATTTACTTTCTGTTTGTTGTAACACTGTTTTAATGCGCGCAATATTTTTTCTAACTTTTTTAAGTCTTGCAGTATTTTCCAATTGTCCAGTTGCTTGTTGGAAACGTAAGTTAAAAAGTTCTTCTTTATATTGCTTTTCTTTATCAAGCATTTGATCAGTGGTTAATTCTTTAATTTCATTAGTTTTCATCAGATTCGCCACCTACTTCCTCGCGTTTAACGAATTTGGTTCTAACTGGTAATTTGTGTGATGCAAGTCTAAGTGCTTCACGAGCAACTTCTTCAGAAACTCCATCAATTTCAAACATGATTTTTTCACGTTTTACTGGAGCTACCCAACCAGCTGGTGCACCTTTACCATTACCCATACGAACCCCAACACCTTTAGCAGTGTAAGATTTATGAGGGAAAATTTTAATCCAAACTTTACCACCACGTTTCATGTAACGAGTCATCGCAACACGAGCAGCTTCGATTTGTCTATTTGAAATCCAATGTGAATCTAGTGAACGTAAACCGTATTTACCGAATGTTAATTCTTTACCACCCTTTGCGGCTCCACGCATCTTACCACGAAATTCACGACGATGTTTAACACGTTTTGGTACTAGCATTGGCTATTTCCCTCCTTTCGCATCCTGATTATTATCTTTGTTAGCTTTAGCTGGAAGAACTTCTCCACGATAAATCCAAGTTTTAACACCAAGATTTCCGTAAGTAGTTGTTGCTTCAACCCAAGCATAGTCAATATCTGCTCTTAATGTATGCAATGGAACTGTACCTTCTGTATGCCATTCACGACGTGACATATCTGCCCCATTCAAACGACCAGAAATTTGTGTCTTAATGCCTTTAGCACCAGCACGACGAGAGCGTGTAACAGCTTGTCTTTGTGCACGACGAAAGGCAATACGTGCTTCAAGTTGACGAGCAATACTTTCACCAACTAATTTAGCATCTAAATCAGGTTTTTTAATTTCTACAATATTAATGTGTACATTTTTACCAGTTAAATTGTTAAGTTGCTTACGCAAGTTATCAACTTCTGCTCCACCCTTACCGATAACCATTCCTGGTTTTGCAGTATGGATAGAAACGTTAATACGTTTTGCAGCACGTTCAATTTCAATACGTGAAACTGAAGCGTCTGATAATTTTTCTTCAATAAATTTACGTATTCTTAGATCTTCGTGTAAATAATTAGCAAAATCTTTCTTGTCTGCATACCATTTGGCATCCCAGTCACGAATTACGCCAACACGAAATCCAATAGGATTAATTTTTTGACCCACTAGTTTCCCTCCTATACTATTCTTTTTCTGAAACAACCACTGTTACGTGAGATGTTCTTTTATTAATTGGTGAAGCTGATCCCTTAGCACGAGGACGGAAACGTTTAAGTGTTGGTCCTTCATCTACGAATGCTTCACTGATATATAAGTTTTGTGCATCTAAATCAAAATTATGTTCTGCATTAGCAACTGCAGACTTCACAACCTTAGTAATAACTGGAGCACCAGCGTTAGGTGTGAATTGCAATATTGCTAGAGCCTCTGCAACATTCTTGCCACGAACAAGGTCAATAACAAGACGAAGCTTACGAGGAGCAATGCGAACAGTTTTAGCTTTTGCTACTGCTGAAGTAATTTGCTCAGCCATCTGACATTCTCCCTTCATTTAGTAAAACTATTTTACTTAGTTTTTTTGTCGTCTGCTCCATGACCGTGGAAAGTACGTGTAGGAACAAATTCACCTAGTTTGTGACCAACCATATCTTCTTGTATATAAACTGGAACATGTTTACGTCCGTCATGTACAGCGATTGTTGCGCCTACAAAGTTAGGGAATATTGTTGAACGACGAGACCAAGTTTTAATTACCGCTTTTTTATCTTGATCTTCTTGTGCTTGGACTTTTTTCATCAAATGCTCATCGACGAAAGGTCCTTTTTTAAGACTACGAGTCATCTTGTTGCCTCCTTTTTTAAAATAAATTCAAATATCAGATTATTTACCTTTTCTATGACGAATAATAAGTTTTTCTGATTTGGCATGAGATGATCGTGTTTTCTTACCAAGAGTCTTTTTACCCCATGGTGATAATGGAGATGGACGTCCGATAGGAGCTTTACCTTCACCACCACCGTGTGGGTGATCGTTAGGGTTCATTACAGAACCACGAACTGTTGGGCGAATACCCATCCATCTTTTACGACCAGCTTTACCAATATTAATTAATTCGTGTTGTTCATTACCAACTTCACCAATAGTTGCACGGCAAGCTGAAAGAATCAATCTTACTTCACCTGATGATAATCTTACTTGAGTATATTTACCATCACGACCAAGTACTTGAGCTGATGTACCCGCTGAACGAGCAATTTGTCCACCTTTTCCAGGTTTCATTTCAATATTATGAATAATTGAACCAACTGGGATATTTTCAAGTGGTAAAGCATTACCTACTTTAATATCTGAAG
Source organism: Daquilactobacillus linshuiensis (assembly GCF_052828685.1). Classification (NCBI taxonomy): domain Bacteria; kingdom Bacillati; phylum Bacillota; class Bacilli; order Lactobacillales; family Lactobacillaceae; genus Daquilactobacillus; species Daquilactobacillus linshuiensis. The sequence goes on from NZ_CM128255.1 coordinate 1,098,157, forward strand.
CAGGTCCTGATTCAATAACAGTTCCTACAGTTAATCCTTTAGGTGCTAAGATATAAGATTTAACACCATCTTCATAATGTAGTAATGCAATATTTGCTGTTCTATTTGGATCATATTCAATAGCTTTAACAAGAGCTTTAGAATCATCTTTGATACGTTTAAAATCGATTATACGATATTTTTGTTTGTGTCCACCACCACGGTGACGAACAGTAATGTGACCGTATGAGTTACGACCAGCTGTATGACCTTGAGATTCAAGCAAAGTCTTTTCAGGCTTTGTCTTTGTAATTTCTTCAAAGTCCAAAGCAGTCATATTACGACGACCGTTTGTAGTTGGTTTATATTTAATAATACCCATTACAAAATTCCTCCTTCTTCTATATTAATCTTCAAAAATTTTAATTTCTTTAGAGTCTTCTGTAAGAGCAACAATAGCTTTACGACGTTTTTTAGTCATACCTTCATAACGACCAACGCGTTTTTTATGACCTTTAACATTCATAATATTTACTGCTTTAACTTTTACATCAAAGATTTCTTCAATTGCTTGACGTACTTGGATTTTGTTAGCGTCAACAGCAACGTCAAATGTGTACTTTTTATCGTCCATGATAGCCATAGATTGTTCAGTGATTACCGGACGTAGAACTATATCACGTGCATTCATTATCCAAGCACCTCCTCAATATTTGAAAGTGCAGCTTTTGTAATTACAAGTTTTTCATTGTTAATAACATCTAAAACATTAATCTTACGAGAAGCAACTACTGTAACTTTATCTAAGTTTCTTGCAGATAATGCTACATTTTCATTTTCTTCTTCAACTACTACCAATGTCTTACCTGTTGATTTAACTTTGTTCAACAATTTAGCAAACACTTTTGTTTTTGGTTCTTTATAGTCAATTGAATCAATTACTATTACATTTCCATCTTTAGCCTTTTGTGAAAGAACAGATTTCAATGCCAAACGGCTAACTTTTCTTGGAAGATGGTATGCATATGATCTTGGTGTAGGACCAAATACAGTTCCACCACCAACCCATTGAGGTGATCTGATTGACCCTTGACGAGCTCTACCAGTACCTTTTTGACGCCATGGTTTTCTACCACCACCACGAACTTCAGAACGGTTTTTAACAGCGTGAGTACCTTGTCTCATTGATGCACGTTGCATAACAACAGCATCAAAAATTACGTTATCGTTTGGTTCAATATTAAAAATTGAATCATTTAACTCAACATCTGTTCCCTTTGTTCCATTTTCTTTGAATGATGTAATCTTAGTCATTTAAGCTCCTCCTTTCCTATTTATCTTCTGATTTTGCCAAAGCTTTAATACCTGATTGAACTTTTACTAGTGAATTCTTAGCACCAGGAACATTACCTTTGATCATAATTACGTTATTTTCAACATCAATTTTAGCAATTGATAGATTTTGTGTTGTAACAGTCTTGTTACCCATACGTCCAGGTAATTTTTTACCTTTGAATACACGGTTAATAACTGCTCCCATTGAACCTGGGATTCTATGGTAACGTGAACCGTGAGTTTCTGGACCACGTGATTGACCATCTTTTTTAATATTTCCTTGGAAACCGTGACCCTTAGTAACACCAGTTACATCAACAATTTCTCCTTCAGCGAAAGTATCAACCTTCACTTCAGAACCAAGCTCGTAAGCTCCCATATCTACATCACGGAATTCGCGAATGAAGCGTTTAGGAGTAGATTTTGATTTTTCAGCATGACCCTTAGCTGGTTTGTTACTCAATACTTCACGCATGTCTTCAAAACCAAGTTGTACAGCTTCATAACCGTCATTTTCAACTGTCTTAAGTTGCATAACAACGTTTGGAGTAGCTTCAACAACTGTTACAGGAATTAATTCACCGTTGTCAGTAAAGATTTGAGTCATTCCAACTTTTCTACCGAGAATACCTTTTCTGGCCATGTTTACACCTCCATTAGTTTATTTTTGTTATTATAATTTGATTTCAATATCCACACCACTTGGTAAATCTAATTTCATCAAAGAATCTACTGTCTTTTCTGATGGATTTACGATGTCGATAAGTCTTTTATGTGTACGCATTTCGAATTGTTCACGAGAATCTTTGTGCTTATGTGGTGAACGAAGTACTGTATAAAGTGAACGTTCTGTTGGCAATGGAATTGGTCCTGAAATTTCAGCACCAGTTCTCTTTGCTGTTTCAACAATCTTGTCAGCTGATTGATCAAGAATGCGATGTTCATAAGCTTTCAAACGAATACGAATCTTTTGACTTGCCATGGGGTTACCTCCTTTTTGTCTTTAAAATGACCGGCTCAGTGGAAATATCCGCCACACTTGCCGTGGCAAAGCGGCCGGGTGTGTCGCAACCTCCCACTTCTTCACCGAGAGTATTCCTAAATACTCAATTGAGCATACTTATCCCAAGGGATAATCAGCACGAGTAATATATTACAAGAAATCACGAGTAATATCAAGGCTTTTTCACGAAATAAATAAAAAAAGACTCGATAAATTCGAGTCTTTTTTGAAAAATAATTATTCATCTTCTGGATTAACTATTTTTCCACCATTTTCTTTAATAATTTCTTCTTGAATACTCTTAGGAACTGGTTCGTAATGATCCATTACCATAGTAAATGTACCACGTCCTTGAGTTGCTGAACGTAATGTGGTTGCATATCCAAACATTTCTGAAAGAGGAACATATGCATTAACAAGTTGGGCATTACCACGAGCTTCCATTCCTTCAACACGACCACGTCTAGCTGTCACGTGTCCCATAACATCACCTAGATAATCTTCTGGGGCAACAATTTCAACTTTCATGATTGGTTCAAGGATAACAGCACCAGCCGACTTAGCAGCATTTCTCAACGCAATTGAAGCGGCAATCTTAAAGGCAGCTTCAGAAGAATCGACATCATGATAACTACCATCATAAAGTTTAGCTTTTACATCAATTAATGGGAATCCAGCTAATACACCATTTTGCATTGCTTCTTTAAGACCTTGTTCTACTGAAGGAATGTATTCACGAGGAACAACACCACCAACAATAGCATCTTCAAATTCAAAGCCAGCGCCTTCTTCATTTGGAGTAAATTCAACCCAAACATCACCATATTGACCTTTACCACCTGATTGACGAACAAATTTACCTTGTGCTTGTGTTGCTTTAGTAAATGTTTCACGATAAGCAACTTGTGGAGCACCAATTTGTGCATCAACTTTAAATTCACGTCTCAAACGATCAACTTGAATATCTAAATGAAGCTCACCCATACCAGAAATAAGTGTTTCTCCAGTTTCAGGGTTTGTTTCAGCTCTAAATGTAGGATCTTCTTCTGCTAGTTTTTGAAGACCAACATCTAACTTATCTCTATCTTCTTTTGATTTTGGTTCAATAGAAACTTGGATAACTGGTTCAGGAATTTCAAGTGATTCAAGAATCAATGGATGATCTGGATCAGTCAAGGAATCACCAGTCGTTGTATCTTTCAAACCGATAGCTGCGGCAATATCACCTGAAAATACTTCTGGAATTTCATTACGGTGATTTGAGTGCATTTGTAGAAGACGTCCAACACGTTCACGTTTATCTTTTGACGCATTCAATACATATGAGCCTGATTCCAAAGTACCAGTGTAAACACGGAAGAATGTCAAACGACCAACGAATGGATCTGTTGCAATCTTAAATGCAAGTCCAGCAAATGGTTTGTCATCATCAGCAACAAGAGAAACTTCTGAATCATCTGCAGGATTTACGGCATTATAAGGTTTAACATCTAATGGAGATGGTAAGTAATCTACAACGGCATCCATTAACATTTGAACACCTTTATTTTTAAATGCTGAACCTGCAAGAACAGGGTAAAATTTCAAATCAATTGTAGCTTTACGAATAGCAGCTTTTAGTTCATCTTTAGTGATTTCTTCACCTTCAAGATACTTACCCATAACATCGTCATCAACATCAGCAACAGCTTCAATTAATTCTTGACGTTTCTTTTCTGCTTCTTCTTTATATTGATCAGGAATTTCAACTGTATCCCATTTTGAACCCAATTCATCTTCATCATAAATATCAGCAACCATTTCGATCAAATCAATAACACCTTCAAATTGATCTTCAGCACCAATAGGCATTTGAATAGCATGAGCATTAGCATCTAGTCTGTCATGTAATGTTTCAACAGAATAGTCAAAATTAGCACCAATTTTATCCATTTTGTTAACAAAAACGATTCTTGGAACTGAATATGTTGTAGCTTGACGCCAAACATTTTCGGTTTGTGGCTCAACACCTGATTGAGCATCAAGAACTGTGATAGCACCATCTAAAACACGTAGTGAACGTTCAACCTCGATTGTAAAGTCAACGTGACCCGGAGTATCGATGATGTTAATACGATTTTTCTTCCATTCTGCAGTTGTAGCAGCAGATGTAATTGTAATACCACGTTCTTGTTCTTGTTCCATCCAATCCATTTGTGAAGCACCTTCATGAGTTTCACCAATTTTATGGATTTTACCTGTGTAATACAGAATACGTTCTGTAGTTGTTGTTTTACCAGCATCAATATGAGCCATGATACCAATATTACGTGTATCTTTTAATGGAAATTCACGTTTGTTTGCCATTAATTAAATTTCTCCTCTCGAATTTATCGATTAAACGATATTACCAACGATAATGTGCAAAGGCACGGTTAGCATCAGCCATCTTATGAGTGTCTTCACGTTTTTTAACAGCAGCACCAGTATTGTTAGCAGCGTCCATAATTTCATTAGCAAGTCTGTCAACCATAGTATGTTCACCACGTAAACGAGCATAATTAGTTAACCAACGTAATCCTAATGTTGTACGACGTTCTGGACGAACTTCGATAGGAATTTGATAGTTTGATCCACCAATACGACGAGCTTTAACTTCAAGAACAGGCATAATGTTGTTCATTGCTTCTTCAAATACGTCTAGTGGTTCATTTCCTGTTGTTTCTTTAATTTTATTAAATGCATCATAAATAATTTTTGATGATGTACCACGTTTTCCATCTTTCATAACATGGTTAATCAAACGAGTAACAAGTTTTGAGTTATAAATTGGGTCAGGCAAAACATCACGTTTTGCTACAGTACCTTTTCTAGGCATTTAGATTACCTCCAGTATTTTAAATATATTTTTTATTATTTCTTAGGTCTTTTAGCACCATATTTTGAACGGCTTTGCATACGGCCATCAACACCGGCAGTATCTAAAGCACCACGGATAACGTGATAACGAACACCAGGTAAATCTTTTACACGACCACCACGGATAAGAACAACACTATGTTCTTGTAAGTTATGACCTTCACCAGGAATGTATGCTGTAACTTCAATTAAGTTTGATAAACGAACACGAGCATACTTACGTAAAGCAGAGTTAGGTTTCTTAGGTGTCATTGTACCAACACGAGTTGCAACACCACGTTTTTGTGGAGCTGGTGTGTCAGTCAAAGTTTTCTTCATACTGTTGTAACCAAAGTTCAAAGCAGGTGAATCTGATTTTGATGTCTTTGATTTACGACCTTTACGGACCAATTGATTAATTGTTGGCATTAAAGGTTCCTCCTATATATTTTATTATTTAAATACACACATCCAGGTGTTTCATTTTTGAATAAAATAAAATACCACGCATGTGGTTGAGTTGGCTTATCTTCGCAAGACAATAGTGTCCACTAAAAAGCACAGTTACTAATTTACCATCTAAAAGCAATGTTTGTCAACATAATTTCAAACTTCTGCGTAATTTCACTTATGAGGTGATTTTATGAATTATATCTATACTTTTTATATTTTTATTTTATCAACATGTATCAGTTCTTTTTTATGTTTAATTGGAACTCGTATGCCACTTAGTCAAAGTATTATTTATCCTCGATCACATTGTGATTACTGTAAAAAACAGCTTAAATGGTTTAATCTAATCCCCATTTTGGGCTATGTAATGTCTAGAGGCAAATGTACTAATTGTCATAACAATATTTCGTTATTTTTTCCTTTAAATGAACTATTTTTTGGAGTTACTATTGTTATTATTAAATTGAATTCATCAACTGCAATATTGCAAATATGTGTTTTATCATTATTATTAATATTTTCTACAATGGACTTTTTTTATGGAATAATAATGCCGATTTTATTTATACCTATGATAATACTATTACCTTTTTTTAGTTTTTCGTTAGCTAATTTTTTTATAGTCTTTGTATGTCTTCTCGCCTTTTCATTACTCACCAAAGGTTTAGGATTTGGTGATGTTGAAATTCTTTCATTTTTAGCATTATTTTTCCCATTATACTATTGTTTACTAATTATTTTAATTTCTTGTTTTTTCTGCATAATCATTGAGACTTTTAAAAATCCGTATGATAAAAAAATTCATTTTGTACCTTATATTTATTGGAGTTTTTCGATAGTAATACAATTAAAAAATCTAGGGATAATATAATATCCCTAGATTTTTATTTGCTTTTGATAACTTTTAAATAAGCGCCTGTACCCTTGTATACTTCATCTTTAAATATATTTTTATGGTACTTTTTAACTCTATAAATATGTAAAACCAAAACAGCAATATTTATTAATAGAGCTAGTAAACTTACTGTAAATAAAGCTACACTATTATGAGAACTTGCTACTGAAAATTGACTATCAGTTACAAACATTGGATAGCTCATTGTAAACATCATCCAAAATGCTAATGTTTGTGCTCTTGCTTGAAGCCAAGTACCCTTTTTAATTAAAAAAGCAGCTGTTGTTGGCGCAACTAGTAATGCAAGACCTGCGTAAAACGAATGATCTCCAACACAGTTATAAACATAAGCAAAGTTCCAAACATCATAAGCAATAATCCATGACCATATCTGGTCTGGCCACAACATATCTTTTTGTTTATCTTTGCTAATTACAATACCAAACCAACCCGTGATAGTAATAATATTTATTATTCCTGCTATTCCATTCATTATGTTCCAAGCTCCACCGTTCATGAACACACCATCAATAACTCCATGCATACTTGAAACTTGGAAATCTCTAATCACTGCTTCACATATATTAAATGCTAATATTAAAGGTGGAAATAATAAACACCATTTATTCTTTGCAAGTTTTGGGAAATAACGTAGTGCCATAAATCCCAAACAACCCGCTAATGTGGAATATACTTTCATCCAATGAAACCATGTTCCCGTACTACTTCCTGGGCCTGCTGTATTTGGCCAAACAAAAATGGTCAATAAAATTGGCAATATTATAAATAATCCAACAGACGCTATCTTACTAAATCTTGCGATTTCATTTAATATCATTAATATTGCAACAACAATAATCCAAACAAAAATATCAATATAATTTATATTACTAAATAAAAACATTTTTCTACCTCCTTTTATGACCTATCATAAAAGAGTTGAAAACGTATTCATATAGTCAATAATGCTTATTTGTCCAAATTCATATTATATTCAATAACATGTGCAATAGTGGTATGAAGCATCGTATACATTCTATTTAAAAATTCCTCTTTTGATTCAGTTAAGTTAGTAACTAACCATTGAACGATTTGTGCCACAATTGCCCAACTATAAAAATTTCCAATTTCATCTCTTAATTGTTCAGAACATTCGTCATTAATTTCATCTACCACTTCTACAACCATTGAAAACAAATGTTCATATAAAAAGTGATTCAATAAATCTCTATTTAAAGATCGAAAAGTATTTAAACAAAATTTTTGATTCTCTTCTATATAATCAAGAACTAATTTTATTCCATCTTTCCAGTATTGTTGATTTTGATAATTATCAAGTTGCTCTATTACTTCGTGATTATATGTCCAAGACAAGGCATCATGAATATCTATAAAATGATAATAAAAAGTGTTTCTAGAAACATTAGCAAATTCAGATAATTGGTTTACAGTAATGTGATCAATTGATTGTGTTTCCATCATTTCTTTTAACGCGTTAGATAATTTTAATTTTGTATTTTTCATATTTACTCCTTTAAATTAGAGTATACAAAAAAACACCCTATCTAGGGTGTTTTTCTTATTCTTTATTAGATTCTTCTGCTTCTTTCATTTGAGCTTCAATATCTGAGATAGTATAGGCTCCGTTTAAAGCATTTGTTGCTACCGGACCATTTTTCTTTGGTTCCATATGGCGATACTTAGCCATACCTGTACCAGCTGGAATAATTTTACCGATAATAACATTTTCTTTAAGTCCAAGTAGAGGATCATTCTTACCACGAATTGATGCATCTGTTAGAACTCTAGTTGTTTCTTGGAATGAAGCGGCAGATAAGAAACTATTTGTTTCCAAACTAGCCTTTGTAATACCAAGAAGAACAGGTCTACCAGTTGCAGGAACACCACTCTTAGCAAGAACGGCACGGTTAATTTCAGTGAAATCAGCAATATCAAGTAATGCACCTGGTAATACATCAGCATCACCCGGATCTAGAACCCGCATCTTACGAATCATTTGTCTAATCATTACCTCAAAATGCTTATCTGAAATATCAATACCTTGCATACGATAAACTTTTTGAACTTCTGAAAGCATATAAGTTTCAGTTGTTAATACATCAGTTATTTGGATAAGTTGTTTAGGATCTGTAGAACCACCAGTCAACTTACCACCACGTTTAATATGATCACCTTCTGAAACTTCAACACTTGAAGCATAAGGAACACTATAAGTACGAGTATCAGTTTTACCTTCAACTGTAATTTCTCTTGTGTGTTCCGCAGGGTTTTCATCAATTGCAGTAATTATCCCATCTACTTCAGAAATAATTGCTTGTCCCTTAGGATTACGAGCTTCAACAATTTCTTGAATACGAGGAAGCCCTTGAGTGATATCATTTCCACCAGCAACACCACCGGTATGGAAGTTACGCATTGTAAGTTGTGTACCTGGTTCACCGATTGATTGAGCAGCAACTGTACCAACTGCTTCACCAATTTCTACTTCTTCACCAGTAGCAAGGTTGCGGCCGTAACATTTCTTACATACACCATGTTTTGTATTACATGTGAATGCTGAACGGATTGTTACAGTTTCAACACCTGCATCAACAATCTCTTGAGCCATATCTTCATCCATCAATGTTCCTTTAGGAACAATAACATCATGAGTTTCTGGATTAAATACAGTCTTTTGTGTATAACGACCAACAATTCTATCAAACAATGGCTCAATCATTTCATTTCCTTCTTTGAAAGCAGAAACAATTAATCCGCGGTCTGTATGACAATCTTCTTCACGAACAATAACATCTTGAGCAACATCAACAAGACGACGAGTCAAGTAACCTGAGTTAGCAGTCTTCAAGGCTGTATCAGTCATACCTTTTCTAGCACCGTGAGTTGACATGAACATTTCCAAAACAGAAAGTCCTTCACGGAAGTTTGATGTAACAGGAACTTCCATCATACCACCATTAGGAGCAGCCATAAGTCCACGCATACCGGCAAGTTGAGTAAAGTTAGAGATATTTCCACGAGCTCCAGAATCACTCATCATACTGATAGGATTAGTTGGATCAAAAGAATCAATCAATTTTTGTTGGATGTTATCTTTTGCATCATTCCAAATTGAAATAACTCTATCGTGGCGCTCTTCATCAGTTATCAATCCACGACGGAATTGTTTAGAAACAGTAGCAACACCATTATGTGCCGTTTCTACTATTTCACTTTTTTCAGCTAATTGAGGAACATCTTTAACACCAACAGTTAAGCCAGAAACTGTACATACTGTGTATCCAAGTTCTTTCATATCATCAAGTAATTCTGAGGTTCTTTGAACTCTATAAACTTTAAAAATCTGAGCAATGATGTCACTTAAAAATCCACTCTTAAATGGATCAATTAAAGGAGCATCTGATAGATATTCTTTGATATCCTGTCCTTCATCTAGGAAATACTTGTCAGGAACACCATTTTCAATATTGCTTTGTGTTGGCTCATTTAAGAAATTAAAGTCTTCTGGTAAAACTTCATTAAATATTACTTTACCAACACTTGTAACCATTATTTTATTTCTTTGTTCTTTTGTGAAAGGCTTGTTAGACAATGAGTTTACTGCCAAACCAATTCTTGAATGGAAATGAACACGGCCTGTACGATAAGCCATAATTACTTCATTAGTATCTTTGAAAATTGTGCCTTCTCCACTACGACCTTTTTCTTCAATAGTTAGGAAATAGTGACCTAAAACAACGTCTTGAGATGGAGTAACAATAGGTTTTCCATCTTTTGGTGCCAAGATATGATGGGCAGCAAGCATTAACATACGAGCCTCAGCTTGAGCTTCATCAGATAAAGGTACGTGAACAGCCATTTGATCACCGTCAAAATCGGCATTATAAGCTTCACAAGCTAATGGATGTAATCTCATTGCTTTTCCATCTACTAAAACAGGTTCAAAGGCTTGAATACCAAGTCTATGTAGTGTAGGTGCACGGTTTAAAAGAACAGGTCTTTCTTTAATTACATCTTCAAGAACATCCCAAACTTCGTCATCTTGACGTTCAATTTTTCTTTTAGCATTCTTGATATTTGAAGCAATTTCACGTTTTACAAGTTCATGCATTACAAATGGTTTGAATAATTCAAGAGCCATTTCACGTGGTAATCCACACTGATAAAACTTAAGTGTAGGACCAACATCAATAACGGAACGTCCTGAATAATCAACACGCTTACCAAGTAAGTTTTGACGGAAGCGTCCTTGTTTACCTTTAAGCATGTGTGACAATGATTTCAATGGTCTATTACCAGGACCAGTAACAGGACGACCACGACGACCATTGTCAATCAAAGCATCAACAGCTTCTTGTAACATTCTTTTTTCATTTTGAACAATAATATTTGGAGCATTTAGATCAAGAAGTCTCTTCAAACGATTGTTACGGTTAATAACACGTCTATACAAATCATTTAAATCTGAAGTAGCAAAACGTCCACCCTCAAGTTGTACCATAGGTCTTAAATCTGGGGGAATAACTGGAATACAATCAAGAATCATCCATTCAGGACTATTTCCTGACTTTTTAAATGCATCCAATATATCTAAACGACGAATTGCACGAGTTCTTTTTTGACCTTGTGCAGAGTGAAGAACTTCTTTAAGTTCTTTAATTTCTGTTTCAAGATCTACTTTTGCAAGTAATTCTTTAATAGCTTCTGCACCCATTTTAGCAACAAAAGTATTTCCAAATTCTTCAACTTTTTTACGATATTCTGCTTCAGTAATTAATTGTTTTGCTTCTAGATCTGTATTACCAGGTTCAATAACAACATATGCAGCAAAATAAATGATTTCTTCAAGAGAGCGTGGACTCATGTCTAAAACAAGTCCCATACGACTTGGAATACCTTTAAAGTACCAGATATGTGTTACAGGAGCTGCTAGTTCAATATGAGCCATACGTTCGCGACGTACTTTTGATCTAGTAACTTCAACACCACAGCGATCACAAACAATACCCTTATATCTTATACGTTTGTACTTACCACACGCACATTCCCAATCTTTTTGTGGTCCAAAAATTCTTTCATCAAAAAGACCATCACGTTCTGGTTTTAAAGTACGATAATTAATTGTTTCTGGTTTTTTAACTTCTCCATAAGACCAACTACGAATCTTATCAGGAGAGGCCAAACCAATTTGCATACTTTCAAATTTGTTAACGTCTATCACGCGGTGTCCTCCTATTCTTCACTATTATCAGAATCTGTTATTACTGGTTCTGCTTGTATTTTATTTTCTTGTTCTTCGTTTTGTTTTGCTTCTTCTTCAGCACGTTTTTGTTCTTGTTCTTGTGCAAACTTAGAAAGTGCATCAACACTGACTACGTCATCGTCATCATCCATATCGCGTAGTTCAATTTCTGTTTGATCAACATCAAGAACCTTCATATCTAGACCAAGTGCTTGCAATTCTTTTACAAGAACACGGAATGATTCTGGCACACCTGGCTTAGGAATTGGTTCACCCTTAACAATGGCTTCATATGTCTTAACACGGCCTACAATATCATCTGACTTGTAAGTCAAAATTTCTTGAAGTGTGTAAGCAGCACCATAAGCTTCTAAGGCCCAAACTTCCATTTCACCAAATCTTTGTCCACCAAATTGTGCTTTACCACCTAGTGGTTGTTGCGTAACTAATGAATATGGTCCGATTGATCTTGCATGAAGTTTATCGTCAACCATGTGAGCCAATTTCATGTAATACATTACACCAACGGCAACACGATTATGGAATGGTTCACCGGTACGACCATCATAAAGAATTGACTTAGCATCAGAATCCATACCAGCTTCTTTAACAATATCCCATAAATCATCATCATTTACACCATCAAAAACAGGTGAAGCAACTTTTATACCAAGATTTCTTGCGGCCATACCTAGATGTAATTCAAGAACTTGTCCGATATTCATACGTGATGGAACACCCATTGGGTTCAACAAGATGTCAACTGGAGTACCGTCTGGCAAGAATGGCATATCTTCTTCTGGAACAACAATTGAAACAGTACCTTTATTACCGTGACGTCCAGCCATCTTATCACCGACTTGAATTTTACGTTTTTGAGCAATATATACACGTACCATCATATTTACTCCTGGACTTAATTCATCGCCAGCTTCTCTAGTAAAGATTTTTACATCTTGAACTATTCCGCCACCACCGTGTGGTACACGAAGTGAAGTATCACGAACTTCACGAGCTTTTTCACCAAAGATTGCATGTAAAAGACGTTCTTCAGCAGATAATTCAGTAACTCCCTTAGGTGTTACTTTACCAACTAAAATATCACCGTCATTAACTTCGGCACCAATGCGAATAATTCCATCTTCATCAAGATCTTTTAGAGCTTCTTCGCCAACATTTGGAATCTCACGGGTAATTTCTTCAGGTCCAAGCTTAGTATCACGAGCTTCTGATTCATATTCTTCAATATGAATTGAAGTATATTTATCATCACGAACCATTTTTTCAGAAAGAACAATGGCATCTTCGTAGTTATACATATTCCATGTCATAAATGCAATAACTGGATTTTGACCAAGTGCTAGCTCACCGTTTTCCATTGCAGGACCATCAGCAATAATATCTCCAGCGTCAACTTTATCTCCGACACTGACAATAGGTCTTTGGTTATAACTCTTACCAGAGTTAGAACGACGGAACTTAGTTACTTTATAAGTCTTTGTTTCTGATTTTTCTTTAATTCTAATTTGTTTTGCATCAACATATTCAACAACACCGTCTGCACTAGCAAGTAAAGCAGATCCAGAGTCATGAGCGGCAATATATTCCATACCAGTTCCAACGATAGGAGCTTCTGGTTTGATCAATGGAACAGCTTGTCTTTGCATGTTAGCACCCATCAAGGCACGGTTTGAATCATCATTTTCCAAGAAAGGAATGCAAGCTGTAGCTACTGAAACTACTTGTTTTGGAGAAACGTCCATATAATCAAGTTTTTCAGGTGTTGTTTCAATATTGTCATCTTTATGTCTAGCCAACACTACATCATCAGCAAATGATCCATCATCATTAAGAGGAGTATTTGCTTGAGCAACAATATAATTATCTTCTTCATCAGCAGTTAAATAATCAATTTTATCTGTAACTTTGTGTGTCTTCCATGAAACACGACGATATGGTGTTTCAACAAATCCATATTTGTTAACGACAGCATAACTAGCTAAGTTATTGATAAGTCCGATGTTAGGTCCTTCAGGAGTTTCAATAGGACACATACGACCATAGTGAGTATAGTGAACATCACGAACTTCATATCCAGCACGATCACGAGTTAAACCACCAGGTCCAAGGGCTGATAAACGACGTTTATGGTTAACTTCTCCCAATGGGTTAGTTTGATCCATAAATTGTGAAAGTTGTGCTGAACCAAAGAATTCTTTAATAGAGGCAACAACTGGTCTTATATTGATAAGTTGTTGAGGTGTAATTGTATCTACATCTTGAATTGACATTCTTTCACGTACAACACGTTCCATACGAGAAAGACCAATTCTAAATTGGTTTTGGAGTAATTCACCAACGGAACGAATGCGACGATTACCTAAATGATCAATATCATCTGTATTTCCAAGACCTTCTTGAAGATTTAAGAAATAATTCAATGATGAAAGAATATCAGCAGGTAATACAGTTCTAACGTTTTCTGGGATATGTCCATTTCCTACAACCTTAACTACTTTTTCTGGATCATTTTTTGAATATACTTCAATAGTTTGTAAGGTAATAGGATCACTTAATACACCGTCTTCAGAAGGTTGATATGTTGTTGCTTTAAAATCTTCTCTTTCAAGATAAGGTGTTAAAGTATCCATTGCTTCTCTGTCTAAGACAGTATCTTTATTTAAAATAACTTCACCTGTATCAGGATCAGCTAAAGTCTCAGCAAGAGTTTGATTCATCAATCTAGTACGAAGATTTAGTTTTTTGTTAATTTTATAGCGACCAACTTCTGCTAGATCATAACGTTTTGGATCAAAAAAACGTGCATAAAATAATGATCTTGAACTATCAGCTGTTTTAGGCTCTCCTGGACGAAGTCTTTCATAAATATCCTTTAAAGCTTCATCAGTACGAGAATCAGATACATCTTTATGGACATCTTTTTCAAGAGTTAAGTTAAGTGAATCATTTTCACCAAACATATCTAAAATGTCAGAATCTGATCCAAAACCTAATGCACGAACCAATTCAGTAACAGGTAATTTTCTTGTACGATCAATACGTACATAAGAAATATTTTTAGCATCTGTTTCATATTCTAACCATGCACCACGGTTAGGAATTACAGTTGTACCGTAAGTTACTCTACTGTTCTTATCAGTATCAGAATTAAAGTACACACCTGGTGAACGAACCAATTGAGAAACAATAACACGTTCTGCACCGTTAATAATAAATGTTCCTTCTTCAGTCATGATTGGGAAATCACCAAAGAACACGTCTTGAGTCTTAATTTCACCAGTTTCGTGGTTAGTTAATTTTAAAGTAACGTGTAAAGGAGCACTGTAGTTAGCATCATGGTCACGAGCTTCTTCTACGGTATATTTTGGTGTTAATAACTTATAATCGACATATTCCAAAGAAAGATTTCCTGCAAAATCTTGGATAGGCATAATGTCTTCAAACATTGAACGTAGACCTTCATCTAAGAACCACTGATAAGAATTCGTTTGAATTTCAATCAAGTTAGGAAGCTTTAAAACTTCTTTGATTCTTGCATAACTACGTCTAGTTGATTTTTTTCCAAATTGGACGTCTTGTGCCAAATTTTCCACCTCTTCATTAATTTTGATAAAATATTACAATTTCATTACAATTTCATTTTTAAAGAAATTTGAGCAAAAAAAAGACAAAAGTAACAGTATTACTTTTGCTTTTTATTACCTTCCCTGGACAATATATCAGGGGAGATTGCGATATCTCATCACTTATAAATCTGTTTAATATATTACGCTCTTTTTTTAAAGTTGTCAATGAAGTGAATCTTACATGACTTCTTCAGGTTTTGTAATTTTTATATTGATTTCATTTTTCTTTGTTCCAATAGAAACTGTATCACCTGAAGTTATTTCTCCTGCAAGTAATAATTCACTTAATTTATCTTCAACTTGTTTTTGTAACTCACGTCTCAAAGGTCTTGCACCATATTCAGGACTAAAGCCCTTTTGAGCAACTTCATCAAGTGCTGAACTAGTAAATTTCAAATGAATATCTTGCTGATTTAAGCGTTCTGTTAAGTTTCTGGCCATAATTTTTACAACTTGACGAAGTTGAACTTTTTCTAATTTTTTAAAGACTACTACTTCATCAATTCTGTTAATAAATTCAGGTCTAAAGAAATTCTTCATTTCACCAAAAATTGCCGATTTCATTGCTTCATAATTTTCAGAGGCATTATCTGCACCAAATCCAACACTTTTTTCTTCCTGAATCTTAGTTGCTCCAAGATTAGAAGTCATGATAATAATAGTATTTCTAAAGTCCACTTTACGACCCTTAGCGTCTGTAAGGTAACCATCATCTAGTACCTGTAATAAAATATTAAAAACATCTGGATGAGCTTTTTCAACTTCATCTAGTAATAATACAGAGTATGGGTGATTTCTTATTTTTTCGGTAAGTTGTCCGCCTTCTTCATAACCAACATATCCAGGTGCTGAACCAACTAACTTAGAAGTACTATATTGTTCCATAAATTCTGACATATCAACTCTTATCATGTCTTCTTCTGATCCGAATACTTCCTGAGCTAGTGTTTTTGCTAATTCTGTTTTACCAACACCAGTTGGACCTAGGAATAAGAATGAACCAATTGGACGATTTGGATCTTTAATACCACTTCTTGCCCGTCTAATTGATCTAGAAATTACATCAACTGCTTCATCTTGACCAATCACACGTTTATGTAATGATTTTTCAAGATTAATTAATCGATCATTCTCTTTTTTGCTCATTTGTTCTACTGGTACACCAGTCCATTGAGAAACAATAGTGGCAATATCTTCTTGAGTTACAACAACATTAGCGTTTATGCCATTAGCATTTCTTTCATTATATTTATCAAGTTTTTTTTGAAGCTCTTTTTCTTCTTGGCGATACGTAGCAGCTAATTCAAAATCCTGATTTTCTAAAGCAGAATTTTTTTCATTTATTTTTTCTTTTAATTCATTTTGTAATTTTTCAGCTTTTATTGATCTAGAATTATTAACAGCACCTATTCTAACCTTAGCAGCAGCTTCATCAACCAAGTCTATTGCTTTATCTGGCAAAAATCTATTAGTTAAATAGCGACTCGATAAATCAACTGCAGCTTGCAAAGCTTCGTCAGATATTATTATCTTGTGAAATTCTTCATAGTTTTGTTTCAAGCCTTGTAATATTTGAAGTGATTCATCTTTACTTGGCTCTTCGACTTGAACAGTAGCAAAACGACGTTCTAGGGCTGAATCTTTTTCAATATATTTTTGATACTCATCTAGTGTTGTCGCACCAATTAACTGTAGTTCTCCTCTAGCAAGTGCAGGCTTCAAAATATTCGATGCATCGATTGCACCTTCAGCACCTCCTGCACCCACAAGTGTATGAAGCTCATCAATGAATAATATTACCTGACCATCATCATAAATCTCACTAATAATCTTTTTAAGTCTATCTTCAAACTCTCCACGATATTTAGTTCCAGCAACAAGACTTCCCATGTCTAACATCATTATTCTTTTATTTTGCATATCAAAGGGAACTTCTTTGTTTACAATTGCTTGGGCAAGACCTTCAACAATTGCTGTTTTACCAACTCCAGGCTCTCCAACAAGAACAGGGTTATTTTTTGTACGTCTACTTAAAATTTGAATACTTCGTTCAACTTCTTTTTGACGTCCAATAACTGGGTCTGTTTGCTCTTCACGCGCAATTTTAGTCAAATCTCTAGCTAAAGAATCTAACGTTGGAGTTCCAGCTTGTCCTTGGTCAGCCATTTTTTTAATAGCTCTTTTAAACTGGTCATTATTACGATTACGTTTTGGCATTCCCATCTCGTTAAACAGACGTTCCTTTAATTTAACGACACTGACTCCAAGATTAATTAAAATTCTATTGGCAATAGCATCATTATTATTTAACAAAGCTAGTAATAGATGTTCTGTACCTATTTCATTTAACTGCATAAAGGTTACTTGATCTTGAGCAGATTGAAGAACCATTCTTGTTTTAGCAGAAAAAGGGAGTTCAACATTTCTAGCTACTTTTGAGTCTTTAAACCCATATCCTGTCAAGCTTTCAATTTCTTCCTCAATATCATTAGGAAAAACAGCCATATCTCTTAAGACAATACCAGCTATACCGTCATTCTCTAAATCTAATGCTAATAGTAAATGTTCAGTTCCTACTGCATTGTGACGGAATTTTTTTGTCATTTGTTGTGCAATCGTTAAAACATCTTTTGCACTATCAGAAAATTCATTAATCATTAATTGCCTCGCTTAATTATTTACATAAATTATAACAATAGTTTAAATAGTATAAAACTTATTATAAAAAATGCAAAATAAAAAGACTGCACAATTATTTGCAGTCTCTTTTTTAAGCGGGTGACGAGAATCGAACTCGCGACAACAGCTTGGAAGGCTGTGGTTTTACCACTAAACTACACCCGCAATACTTAATTATTATAACCATAATTAAGCATATGTTCAATACCTACTATTTCTTTTTTTAAAATTTTATTATAATCACTAAAAAAAGACAATCCAATTGGATTGTCTTTTAAAAATTATGCCGACTAGAGGATTCGAACCTCCGACCCTCTGTTTACAAGACAGATGCTCTGCCAACTGAGCTAAGTCGGCGACATTATACGGGTGAAAGGACTTGAACCTTCACGTCCAATGGACACCAGAACCTAAATCTGGCGCGTCTGCCAATTCCGCCACACCCGCATATCTATTATTCAATATTGCACTACGTGCAATGAGTCGTGGCAGGCTCGAACTGCCGACCCTCTGATTAAAAGTCAGATGCTCTACCAACTGAGCTAACGACTCAAATGGAGGATACAGGGTTCGAACCTGTGACCCCCTGCTTGTAAGGCAGATGCTCTCCCAGCTGAGCTAATCCTCCATGAGTTTGCTTAACGCAACTCATATATTTTACCAACTCTAAATTGGTACGTCAATAAGATAAATAAAAAAACATAGGTAATTTACCTATGTTTTAATCGTTATCCTTATGTTCTGGTTTCATTGTTGGAAATAACAATACATCTCGAATAGATGCTGCATCAGTTAATAGCATAACTAATCTATCAATACCAATACCTAAACCACCTGTAGGTGGCATTCCGTATTCAAGAGCTTCAATAAAGTCTTCATCAATTCCTTCAGCTTCGTCATTACCTGCATCACGTTCTGCAACTTGGTCCTCAAATCTTTGTCTTTGATCAATTGGATCGTTTAGTTCAGTAAATGCATTAGCATACTCATTGCCTAAAA
The DNA here is from genome assembly GCF_052828685.1 of Daquilactobacillus linshuiensis. Taxonomy (NCBI): domain Bacteria; kingdom Bacillati; phylum Bacillota; class Bacilli; order Lactobacillales; family Lactobacillaceae; genus Daquilactobacillus; species Daquilactobacillus linshuiensis. The sequence goes on from NZ_CM128255.1 coordinate 1,117,287, forward strand.
TAAACAATTCAAAGCGATCAGTAAATCGAGGATCTTCAGAGTTTTTCTTTGCAAGTGGTGAAACATCAACTGGATGACCATAAATAAATGTTGGTTCTTTAATTGTCTCTTCCACAAAGGTTTCAAAGAATTCATTAATTATATGTCCTACTTTCCAGTAAGATTCATATTTAACATTTTTTTCATCGGCTAATTTACGTGCTTCTTCTAAAGTCATTTCTTTCCAGAAATCAATTCCAGTTGCTTCTTTAATTGCATCTACCATGTGAACACGTTTAAACGGCTTAGCTAAATCAACATCATCACCTTGGTAGTTAATTTGCTCCGTTCCTAACGCTTCTTTAGCAGCGAATCTAAATATTCCTTCTGTTTCGTCCATAACATCATTAAAGTCAAAATATGCTGCGTATGTTTCAAGCGATGTGAATTCAGGATTATGATGTGTATCAACACCTTCATTACGGAATAAGCGTCCTATTTCATAAACGCGTTCCATACCACCAACAATTAAACGCTTTAAATGAAGTTCTAAAGCAATACGCATATACATATCTATATTTAAAGCATTGTGATGTGTGATAAAAGGTTTAGCTGAAGCACCGCCTGCTTGAGAGTTCAAAACAGGAGTCTCTACTTCTAAAAATCCATTATTGTCTAAATACTTGCGAACTGCCGAAATGATTTTAGTACGTTTAACAAAGCGATCATAACTTTCTTGATTTGTAATTAAATCTAAATATCTTTGTCTATATCTTTGTTCTATATTTGTTAGCCCATGATATTTATCAGGAAGTGGACGTAGTGCTTTAGTAAGCATTGTAATATGAGTTACTTTCACAGTTAGCTCACCCATATCCGTTTTCATCACTTCACCTTCAATACCCAAAATATCACCAAGATCAGAGCGCTTGAAGATATGATAATTATCTTCACCTACGACATCTTTTCTAACATAAATTTGAATACGTCCAGTTCTATCTTTTATGTCAGCAAAGCCTACTTTACCCTTACCACGCTTTGTCATCATGCGCCCCGCAATAATTGTTGATATAGCCTTGCCATCTAATTCTTCTTTTTCAATATCTTCATATTGTTCATGAAGTTCACTTGCAGTATTTTTCGGTTCAAATCTCGAGCCAAATGGATCAATTCCAGATTCAGCTAGTTCTGTCATTTTCTCTCTTCTAGCTCTTAATTGATCATTCATTTGTCTTTGTTCGCCTGTTAATTTAGCCAAAATAAAACCTCCAATTTTATCTTCCAGTTGCTTGTGTCTTTTCTAATTTCTCGATAAAGTCATCTAAAATATCAAACACTTCTTTTTTTGTATCTACTTTCATAACTGATGCACGTACTCTTGCTGCACGAGGAATACCCTTTAAGTAATATGCAGCTTGTTGTCTAAACTCAGGTACAGCAGTATGTTCACCTTTTAATTCGATTAATCTATCTAATTGTAGTTTAGCAGTTTGAATTTTTTCAGACGGTGTTGGTTCAGAAATTAATTCACCAGTTTCTAGGTAATGATTCATGGCATCTAATCGCCATAAATTCCCTAAAGCAGCACGTCCTACCATAACAGCATCAGCACCAACTTCTTCAATCATTACTTTAGCATCTTCTGGAGTTTTAATATCACCATTTCCCATAAATGGAATAGTGATTTCTTGGGCAACTTGATGCAAGATATCCCAATCTGCATATCCAGTATACATTTGTTTTCTTGTTCTTCCATGCATTGCAAGAGCTGCTGCACCTGCTTTTTCAGCAGCTAAAGCATTTTCAACCGCTAAAATATGGTCCTCATCCCAACCAGTACGCATTTTAACCGTTACTGGTTTATCAACTGCATTTGTTACAGCGTCAACCATTTCATAGACTTTATCAGGATCCAAAAGCCATTTTGCTCCTGCATCAGTTTTAACTATTTTATTTACCGGACATCCCATATTAATATCAATAATATCTGCTTCTGTATTTTCGGCAACAAATTGTGCAGCTTGAACAAGCGTTTCTTTTGTTCCACCAAAAACTTGTATACTTACAGGATGTTCCTTAGGATCGACAAATAACATATTTAATGTTTTTTTATTGCGATATATAATTCCACGATCACTAATCATTTCACACACTACAAGACCAGCACCGAACTCACGTGCTGTTAGTCTAAAAGAAGCATTTGTAATTCCTGCCATAGGAGCAACAACCACTTGATTTGGTATCGTTATGTCACCAATTTTCCATTCCATTTTAATTATCTCCAAGAAAAATTTTATCCGATTAATGATAGCAAAAATAAAGGTATAAAAGCAAGCTCATAGCACTAAATGCTAAATTAATTCCTTTAATTCATCAATGGTGAATTGATATTTATTACCACAAAACTTACATACTGTTTCAATGTCTTTATCTTGATCAATCATTTCTTGTAAATCATCTTTACTAATTGAAGTCAAAGCTGTCTTGAACCTTTCTTTATTACAATCACAAGTAAAACTTACTGGCATTTTTTCTAATGTTTTCACATTTTCTTTACTAAATAATTCTTCAATTATTTGTTCAGGATTTTTACCTTCTCTCAACAATTCAGAAACTAATGGCATATCAGATAATTTTTTTTCTAGATCTTCTATTGCCCTTTCATCAGCTCCAGGAAGTACTTGAATTAAAAATCCGCCTGCTACTTCAACATGCTCATCAGGTTCTACAAATACGGACAATCCTATTGCTGATGGTGTTTGTTCAGATTTAGCCATGTAATATGTAAAATCTTCGGCAATTTCTCCAGATACTAGTCCGACTTGACCAGTAAATGGTTCTTTTAATCCTTGATCTTTAGTAACAGATAATATTCCCTTAGTTCCAACTGCACCTTTAACATCAATTTTACCTTTATCATTACTTGGCAAACTAATATGTGGTTCTTGTATATACCCTTTAACTGTTCCATGAGAATTACCATCAACAATTACTGCTCCTGCAGGTCCATTGCCTTGTAGACGAACAGTTATTTTATCCTCTCCTTTTAACAATGACGTTGAAATCAACAATGTACCAATGAGAGTTCTTCCTAAAACTGCTGTTGAAGTAACCCATGTGTCGTGTCTTACATGCGCCTCTTGTACTAAACTAGTTGCATCAACACAGTAAACACGAAAGTTATTATCCTTAGTAATAGCTTTTATCAAATAATTGCTCATTTTAAAATCCTTTCATAAAAAAAGACTTCCTAAGAAGTCTTTTTATTATTCTTTATCATCATTTTCTGACTTAAGAGTTTGTGTTTTTTCTTCAGAAGTAGAATCTGTTGATTCATTTTCTTCAGTCTTCTTTTCAACTGTTCCTTCTTCAGCTTGCTTTTCAGCATCTTTTCTTTCTAAAGCAGCTTTAGCTTCATCGAATGTAGCTGCAGCTTCACTTGGAAATTCATCAGTTTTTTCTGGCATTTTTCCAGTATTATAAAGACTAAGAATTTCTTCTTCATTAAGCGTTTCGTATTTCAATAATGCTTCAGCAATTGCTTTATGTTGTTCACGATGACTTTCTATAATCGCATGAGCACGTTTATGCTGAACATTTATGATATCGCGAATTTCATTATCAATTTCTTTAGCAGTCTGTTGTGAATATAGCGGTTGTCCGTATCCTCTTTGTCCTTCTTTTTCGAGTTGAACTGTTCCAAGTTTTTCAGACATTCCGTATTCAGTAACCATACTGCGAGCAATTGCAGTTGCCTGCTCAAAATCATTTGAAGCTCCAGATGATAATGAATTAAATATTATTTCTTCAGCAGTTCTACCGCCTAATAATCCCGCAATTTGTTCGTCTAATTCTTTTTTAGTTGCTAAGAATTGATCATCTTTAGGAAGCATAATAGCATATCCGCCTGCACGACCACGAGGAACAATAGTAACTTTTCTAACAACTCTAGAATCACTCAATACTAATCCAATTAAAGCATGTCCAGCTTCGTGATAAGCAACAATATTGCGTTCTTTTTTGCTGATTGCTCTATCCTTTTTAGCTGGTCCAGCAATAACACGATCAGTAGCTTCGTCAATATCTTTATTATCTATCTTGTTTTTTTCGCGACGAGCTGCGACTAGAGCCGCTTCGTTTAATAAGTTTTCAAGATCAGCACCAACAAAGCCTGGTGTTTGTTGAGCAACTACTTTTAGATTAACATCATCTGCTAGAGGCTTATTCTTAGAATGAACCTTTAAGATTGCCTCACGCCCTTTTACATCAGGACGACCAACAAGAACTTTTCTATCAAAACGTCCAGCACGTAATAAAGCTGGATCTAAAACATCGGAACGGTTAGTTGCTGCGATAACAATTACACCTTCACTACCAGTGAAACCATCCATTTCAACTAACAATTGGTTAAGTGTTTGTTCACGTTCATCGTTTCCTCCACCCATACCATTTCCACGTTGACGGGCAACAGCATCAATTTCATCAATAAAAATAATTGATGGTGAATTTTTCTTTGCTGTTTCAAATAAATCACGAACACGGCTTGCACCAACACCAACAAACATTTCAACGAAATCTGATCCAGAAATTGAGAAAAACGGAACTCCAGCTTCTCCAGCAACAGCTTTAGCTAGTAATGTCTTACCAGTACCAGGAGGTCCTTCTAACAATACTCCGGCAGGAATTCTTGCACCAAGTGAGATATATTTACTTGGATCTTTTAAGAATTCAACAACTTCAACAAGTTCTTGTTTTTCTTCTTCTGCACCAGCAACATCTGAAAAACGTACTCTGTTTTTCTTAGGGTCTTGTGGTTTGACTTGAGTTTTGCCAAAGTTCATCATTCTTCCAGCTCCGCCACCTTGGCCGCCAGATTGGCTCATCATCATGTAAAGGAAGAAGAAAACAACTATAGTTGGAACAACTAAGAGTGCAATATTTAACCATGCACCAGTTTGAGATTCTTCTTGAGCATTAACTTTAACGTTATTTTTAGCTGCTAAATCGTTGATAGTCTTTAATGTAGCATCATTAGGAAGTACTGTAGACGTAAAGTTTATTACTTCAGGTTTATTTTGTTTTGTACTACTAAATAATGGAAAGACATTGTTATTTGATTTTTCATCTTTTTTATCACTTTTTGAGGTTTTCATTTCTCCTACTACGTGATATGTACCATTAGATGGTTGGATAGAAAAATCTTTAATTTTGTTTTTTTGTAGTTTAGAAATAAATTCACTTGAATCCATTACTTTAGTTTGTGAGCCACCATGGTTTCCCACAAACCAGCTCATCCCTAAAACTAAAACAACAAAAACTAAAATATAAAATAGGCTATTATTTACTAGCCGATTTCTGTTGTTTTTCAATTTAATGCCTCCTAAAATTTTTATACACAGAATATTAACACAATAAAATAAAATTAGCTATTTATTATAAGGAATCTTAATTTTGATATATCTCTGGTTTTAAAACACCAATATACGGTAAATTACGATATTTTTCAGCATAGTCTAAACCGTATCCTACTACAAATTCATTTGGAACAGTAGTGCCTATATAGTCGCTTTTTACATTAACTTGTCTATTTTCTTTTTTATCAAGTAATGTACATATTTTAATTGATTTTGCATTTCTAGTCTTAAATAGTTCTGTCAAAGCAGCAAGAGTTAATCCCGTATCAACGATATCTTCAATAAATACAACATCTCTTCCAGCAACAGAAACATCTAAATCTTTTAAGATTTTAACATCACCTGATGATTTAATTCCGTCACCATAACTAGAAACATCCATAAATTCAATTTCGACCGGTATATCCATTTTTCTAACTAGGTCAGTTAAAAATAAAACTGCTCCTTTAAGTACACAAACAAAAATTGGATTCTTATCTGCATAATCTTTACTTAATTGAGCAGCAAGTTCTTCATTGATTTGCTCCAATTGTTCTTCACTAATTAAAACTTTTTCAATATCATCACTTAATCTCATTGATATCTCCCTTTTATTTGTAGATAAAAATTCCTGTTTTTATTTTTTTCATAGTTGGAAATATTATAAATTCCATCTACCCATACAATTTTATCATCAAAAGCAAGAATTAAGGCGTTTTCTTTTTGCTTTTTCGAAAGTTTTAAGTCAATCATTCTTTTCTTTAATTTTTGGTGCTTATTATTACTTAGTAATAAAACATCACCAGGTTGTCTGGTTCTTAAAACTATTCTACTAGGATATTCATCAACATTTATTTTTATAGAATTAGTTGTTTTAAATTCATCAGTTATCAGTGCTGTTTGAATATCATTAATTGCTATTTTTTCATTCATTGGTAATTCGAGATTTAACCCGTCAAAACTGTCTTCTTTTTCAATTGAGAATTTATCATGATCTTTTATAAATCTTAATTCATCGTCTAAATAAACTTCCATATTTGGCTTCTTAGATTTAACACATGTACTTATTTGCTTAATTTGTTTATCGTTCAATTGGAAAAAGTGTTTTTTCTTTTTGAAAATATTCCAAAATAAAATATTTTCTTCAAAACTTAAGTTTTTTAGACTTCTTATGCTTCCTGACAATAAGTCAGAAGAAAAATCATTTAAAAAAATAGGATTAAAATATTTCTCTAATATCAAATTAGTAGTTTGTAATTGCTCTGTAAACTCTGTAAAGTGTTGTAAAATTTTAGGATTTTCTTTTTTTAACTCTGGAACAACTTTATTTCTCAAACGATTTCTCATTGTAAAATCAGAATAATTGGTTACATCATCAAAATATTTTAGATTATTGTTTTTTGCATATTCTTTAATTTCATCTTTTGAATTCTTCAAAAAAGGTCGGATTACAAAACCATTATTAAAATTCCTTTTAGGTTCAATTGATTGAACTTCACGGATATTACCTCCACGAATTAATTTCATTAAAACGGTCTCTGTTTGATCATCAGCATGATGTGCAAGTACTAAATTGTGAATATTATGTTCATTCATAACTTTTTTATACATCTCATATCTAAATATACGAGCTGCATTTTCACTTTTATCTTTGTTGTTATTCCAAGTTTCTACATTACAAATTATGTTTTTTGCTTCACACATTTTTTTAACATATGAAACTTCTTCTTCGCTTTCTTTTCGTAATTTATGATCAATCGTTATTACTTCAAACTCAAATAAAAACTCTCCTTTCAAACGATAAAACATATCAAACAAAACAATGGAATCAACTCCACCTGAAATACCAAGCAAATATTTATTACCACTGATGGTTCCACTTAGTTTTGATACTTCTTTTTTAAAATTATTATATAAGTCTTTCATAGCTTCTCCAACGAAAAAAGACGGACTTTATCCGCCTTCTAATTATCATTTGAATTAACATTATTACTTCCAGGCAATGCATATATCTGCTCACCATCTTTTGAGTAATAATATTTTGAACGGATGATTTTTTCAATGTAATCATCATCTTGTAATTGTTTTGCTTTTATTTTTAAATCCGAATTTTTATTTTTCTCTTTTTCTAACTTTTTTTGGCTAGTCGTGATGGAATTATTGGTATTCATTTCAGATAGTTTGGCAAAAACTATTTGCCCACCCAAAATTAGTACTACAAGAACGATAATAGAAACAATTGCAGTTATTCTTCTTTTATGAACTATTTGTTCATATGTCAGATTTTTTTGTTTTCCTTTAGATTTAGTTCTAAAGGAAATGACATTTCTTGAAGTATCCTTTTTCATGACTATCACTTTCCCCAAAAAACTTAGATTAAGTATACCAAATATAATTATAACTCTCGATACATTAATTCAGCATCATTTTTTTTAGTAGTATCTTGTAAATTCAAAACTTCAAAAGTACTATCTTTAGCAGCAAAATGAATAGTTATCTTATCACCAACACTTAAATCAGTTGATGATTTAGCAACTCTTCCATTTATTTCTATTCTTCCTTTATCTGCTACTTCCTTTGCGACCGTACGCCTTTTTATAATGCGACTTACTTTTAAAAATTTATCTAATCTCATTTTATTATCCTCTTCAATATAGGTATATCATTTAAATCTTCCTTAGGAAAAACTTTAAATTTAACAACAGATATACCATAAACTATAACACCTACTAATATACTTAAAAACGTTATTATTATACTATCTGTTCTTGAACTACCTAGTAAACTTAAGCTAATTCTAACAGTTATTTCCACAAATACTGCCATTACTAATAATGCAATTAAAGTCTTACCAATAAATTTATCTGAAGTAAAAACACGTTTAATTTTTTTATCACTAATAAACAATAACAAAATTAATAAACACAATAAACTAATATTAGTTGCTATGCTTGCACCAATTAATCCTAGATGTTGTATCAAAATAATATTAAGAATAGCCTTTAAAGTTAAAGAAATACCAATAAAAATCAATACTAGTTTATGATGGGTTTTATCATTTAAAGTAACCAAAATATTAATTAATGAGTATAAAGCTATAGATATTAAAAATATCGCTATAGTCATACTTTCTTTATCATCTTTGAATAACATGGTATTGATTGGCCTTATTAATAAGCAAAGACCGACTGTTTCAGCTAAAGATAAATTTATACAAAACCTAAGTACTTTATTTAAAGAAGATTGATCAATATTTGCTTGCTTTGCAGGTACTAACACGGACAAAAAAGAAATAACAACTACTATTCCTAATTGTGCTAGCGGTTGTGCTCTATCAAAAATACCCTTTTGTACGCCAGCTTGCATAACTGTAAGTCCACTTTTTATTAGCTCAGGAACAATAGTTAATGAATCAATCATTTGAAAAAAAACTAATATACCAGTTACTAATACAATTCCTAAACCTTGCGTAACTAACAATTTAAATATTTTTTTATTAAAAGTAGGCATTAAATTATATTTAATTGGCTTATCTTTTAAAAACACAATTCCTAAATATAAACTAGCAACTATAGCCGCAATAACCGAACCAAAGTTAGCCCAAGCACCCATTTTATAAACGTCAAATAATCCAGCTGTAAACAAAAACGCCACTAATAAAATTAAGGTAACTCTTATAAATTGCTCAATCACTTGAGAAATTGCGCTTATTCCAACATTAAGCTTGCTTTGATAATATCCACGAATTACAGTTTCAAACGGCATTAACAAGTAAATGAATGCTGTCAATTGCAATTCTTCTTTTATATTTTTGTCTCCCATCATTAACGAAAGTTTTGACGAACTAATTTGAATAACAACAACTAAAAAAATCGCTATATATACTAAAATCCAAAACACATCCAAAATATATCTATTTAATTCTTCTTCTGACGAACTAGAGAATAACTTAGAAATTAATAAAGGAAGTCCTGTCAATGATAGGACACTAAAAATTCCATAGATAGAATATATCTGTTGATATATATAATATCCATGATCGCCAACCATATTTTGTAATGGCACTCGATAAACAGCACTAAGTATTTTTGAAAATATCGCTGCAAATGCCATTATCCAAGTTCCAGTAATTATATTTTTACTATCTTGATTAGCCATTAGTCACTACTTTCTTTTGAATTAACAATATTATCCAGTCCTTTAGCAAAGCTTTCAAGTTGATCCAATAATTCATCATCCGAATAATCGTCAATATTTTTAAATACCAAATTATATTTTTCATCATCTTGGCTGACGTTGGCCTTCATTGTTGTAAATGATAGTGCCTTAAAAATATCTTCACCACTTAGCTTATTTGAAATGTCATTTGATAATTTCAATACCAACTGTCCATTCTTTCTTATAAGTGATTCTGCTTGTCCTCTATCTAAAAAGGACTTAATATAACTTATTCTAACTAAAGCTTGTGTCTGTACTGGTATCTTACCGAATCTATCAATCAACTCAGATTGCATTTCTTTCATACTTTCTTCTGAATCAATTAATTTTATTCTTTTATAAATTTCAATTTTTTGACGATCATCTGAAATATATTCACTTGGAATATAAGCTTCAATTTTGATATTCAATTCAGTATCTGTTGTTTCTTGCTTTTTAAGTCCACGCTTTTGACTTACAGCGTTTGTTAACATCTGCATATATAAGTCATATCCAACAGAATCAATGAAGCCATGCTGTTGTTTCCCTAAGAGATTACCGGCACCACGTATAGATAAGTCTCTCATTGCAATTTTAAAGCCTGATCCTAGTTCAGTAAAGTTCTTAATTGCTTCTAATCGGTTCTCACTAACTTCTGTCAAAACTTTATTTGGCTTATAAGTGAAATATGCATAAGCTACTCTACTAGATCTTCCAACACGTCCTCTTAGTTGATATAACTGCGATAATCCATATTTATCTGCATCTTCAATAATAAGAGTATTAGCATTAGGCATATCAACTCCCGTTTCAATGATGGTTGTTGTTACCAACACATCATACTCTCCTTGAAGAAAATCATAAATAACACCCTCTAATTGAGTCTCAGTCATTCTACCATGTGCAAAAGCAACTCTTGCATTAGGAACCAGTGATTCAATTTCACTTACAGTTCTTTCGATATCTTCGACACGATTATGTAAATAAAATACCTGACCATCGCGTTCCATCTCTCTATTAATCGCACTTGTTATCGCAGCTGCATTTTGCTCCATAACATAAGTTTGAATTGGATAACGATTACTTGGAGGGGTTTCAATAACAGATAAATCTCTAACTCCTAGCATAGACATATTTAATGTTCTTGGTATTGGAGTTGCAGTTAAAGTTAGTACATCTATTTGTGATTTTAATTCTTTTAATCTTTCTTTATGTTTCACACCAAAACGTTGTTCTTCATCAACAACTAGCAACCCCAAATCACTAAATTCTACATCTTTTGATAAAACTCTATGTGTTCCCACGACAACGTCAATTCTGCCATTCTTCAGCCCCTTTATTACTTCTTTAATTTGTTTAGGCGTTTGAAAGCGAGACATAATTGCTACATTTATTGGGAAATTTGCAAATCTGTCTTGCATTGTTTCTAAATGTTGTTGTGCAAGAATTGTTGTCGGAACTAAAAAAGCCACTTGTTTTTGGTCTTCGACCGCCTTAAATATAGCTCTTAAAGCAACTTCGGTTTTTCCAAAACCAACATCCCCAACCAATAGCCTATCCATAGGACGTATTTGTTCCATATCATGTTTTATCTCATTAGTACTTCTAACTTGATCAGGTGTTTCAGGATAAGGAAAACTATCTTCAAACTCTCTTTGCATAGCATCATCTTTTGAAAATTTGAAGCCTTCTTCAGACTCTCTTTTAGCATATAATTCAATCAAATCATCCGCAATATCTTCAATACTTGACTGAACTTTATTTTTTGTCTTTTGCCATTCGGTTCCACCTAGTTTGTTAACTTTTGGTGTTTTTCCCTCAGAAGCTACATATTTTTGAACTAAATTCAATTGAACAACAGGAACAAAAATCATACCGCTATCACGATATTCAATACTAATGTAATCTTGATGCTTACCATCAACTTCCATAGTCTGAATGCCTGTAAATTTACCAATTCCGTGATTTACATGTACTACATAGTCTCCTGGTTTTAGTTCATTATAATTTTTTAGTCTCTCAGCATTATTTAAAGTAGGACGTCGACGCTTTTTAGAAACTTTATTGAATAATTCAGTTTCCGTTATTACAACTATCTTTTCATCAATATATTCAAAACCAGTCGCTAAACTAGAGTTAATTATCTGTACCTTATCATCCGTTAGCTGCCCATTAGTAACATATTTAGCATCAATTTCAAAATCGTTTAAAGTATTTTTTATGTTTTCAATACGATGCTTTGAATCAATTAAAATGATCACTCTGAATTCTTCTTTATTCCAATGATCTATTTCAGATTTGATTAATGGCATTTGACTGAAAAATTTTGCAACACTTCTAATATGTATATTCTCTAACTGCGTCAATTTCATTCTTCCCATACTTTTTTGTAACATTGAAAGATATACTTGTTTATTTTTATTACCTTTTATAACCTCAAGAAATTTTTGTCTAATAACTTGATTAGGAAGAATTTTACCTAACTCTAATTGTCCGGTAGTCCACGCAAGTTCATCAGAAATATTTTCATTAGCTTGTTCTACTAACCTATTATAATCATTAAAAACAATTGTTACTTCTTCATCAACATAATCCAAAAGTAAATTCTTTTTATCATAAATATAATCAGCAAATAACCCAATATTTTCTGGAATAACATTTTGGCGTAGTTTTTCAATAACTGGATTTATATTGGCTTCATAGTTTTCTTTTAATTCTTTACTATCTAACTTATCTGTTACTTTTTTAAAATCTTTTTCAATATTGTCCGCAATTATTGATAAATTATTTGTATCTATAATTCTATCTGTCGCTGAAATAACTTCTACTTCATCAGCACTTGATATCTTAACTTGTGTATTTTCATCAAAATATCGGACACTATCTATTTCATCACCAAAAAACTCAATTCTAACAGGATTTTCTGTATTCAGTGGATATAAATCTAAAATATCACCTCTAATAGCAAAATCTGCTGGTTTAGCAACTATACTTTCTCGATGATAACCCATAGAAATCAATTGTTTTGCCAATTGATTTAAATCAAATTCTAATCCAGTTTTAAATATCAATTTTGATTCTTTAAACTCTTTTTGTCCATTAATAATATACTCAAGTCCCGAAACAGAGGTTACAACGATTCCCTTGTTATTTGAAACCAAAAAGTTCATTGCATCCAATCTTTGAACCAATGAATCAGGTGAACTAACAGCTGCCTCTGTAGATATTGCTTCTTCAACTGGAAATATATGAACTAAATCTTCGTCTAAAATTCTGTTTAAATCATCAAATGTTTGATTTGCATGAAAATTAGTATTTTCAATTACTAATATCTTCTGTTGTTTACTTAACAGTCCAGCAAAAAAAAGCGTATTTGCAGATCCTGACAATCCGGTCAATAAGCTTTTTGTATTATATTCAATTTTACTTACAAAATTTTGTAATTGTTTATTCTGAAAAAAAGTCTCTACTAAATTCAATTGGTACCTCTTTTAATTAATTATACTGATTCATTAGTTTTTCAAAATTCCCATCTTTAATCCAATCGACAATAGCATCTTTGGCTTTATCTACTCCAGCCATTGCAACAGGTTCATCATCTTTATTAAAAGGAGTTAATACCCAATCAACAACACTTTTTTTGTCTGGATGTTGAATACCTATTTTTATTCTTTTAAAGTCATTACCACCAACGGAATTAATAATACTTTTTATGCCATTGTGTCCACCAGCTGACCCCTTAGCTCTTAGACGTATTTTACCGATTGGCATGTCCATATCGTCTTGAATAACTAATAACTCTTCTTTTTGAATTTGAAAATATCCCATTAACATTCCAACAGCTCGTCCAGAATCATTCATGTAGGTTAATGGTTTAACAAAAAAAATATCTTCTCCTTCAAATTTAAAGCGACAATATTTAGCGTCAAAGTTATTTTTATTAAGCGGCTCACCAAATTCTTCAACCAACCTATCGATAACTAAAAATCCCATATTATGTTTTGTTTTATCGTATTTTTTTCCAGGATTTCCTAATCCAACTATTAACTTCATTTTATTACCACCATTTCAATATTAAATATTATATCATGCAATAGCATTTAATTATCTTATTTACCTTTTTTTATAATAAAAAAAACAGTATAATAATATTTGTAAATTTATTAGGAGGCCTATTATGACTGCTACAAACGCTAAGAACCATCAAAAAGTTATTCTTGTAGGTGATGGAGCTGTTGGTTCATCATTTGCTTACGCAATGACATTACAAGGTATCGCTCAAGAAATAGTAATTGTTGATATTGCTAAAGATAGAACTGTTGGGGACGCATTAGATTTATCTGATGCTACACCTTACTCATTTCCAAAGAACATCAGAAGTGGTGAATATTCAGATGCTAAAGATGCTGATATTGTTGTTATCACTGCTGGTGCTCCTCAAAAACCAGGTGAAACAAGACTTGATCTTGTTAACAAAAATCTAAACATTCTAAAATCAATCGTTAACCCTGTTGTTGAATCAGGATTTAATGGTATTTTCCTTGTTGCTGCTAACCCAGTTGATATCTTGACATACGCAACATACAAACTTTCAGGATTCCCTAAAGAACGTGTTATCGGTTCAGGTACTTCACTTGATTCAAACCGTTTACGTAAATTCGTTGCTGAAGAAATCAACGTTGATCCTCGCTCAGTTCACGGTTATATCTTAGGTGAACACGGTGATTCAGAATTTGCCGCATGGTCTCATCTAACAATTGGTGGAATCACAATTCGCGAATGGATGGCTGCTAACCCAGGTTCATTTACTGAAGAAAAACTTCAAGCAATTCAAGAACGTACAGTTAATGCTGCTTACGAAATCATCAACGGTAAAGGTGCTACATTCTACGGTGTTGGTACAGCTCTAGCACGTATTTGTAAAGCACTTCTTAACGATGAAAACACAGTTCTTCCACTTTCAGTTCTTATGGAAGGTCAATATGGATTGAATGATGTTTATGTTGGAACACCTGCAATCGTTAATAAAGATGGTCTAAGACAAATTATTGAAGTTCCTCTTGATGACAAAGAAAAAGCTGCAATGGATGCATCAGCTAGTGCATTAAACAAAGTTATCGAAGATGGATTTGCTGCAACAGATATCAAAAGATAATTAATTTAAAAAAGTTCACTTTAAAATAAAGTGAGCTTTTTTTGTACAATATTTTTCTACTCTTAGTTTTTCTCTAATTTATTAATAGAGCAATAAGGCTATTTTTATGCTAATATAAATGAGCTAGATTAAATTATCTTAATATATTTAGAGGTAGATCATATTATGCTTATAGAATCTTTAATTTTAAATAAGGAAAAACTAACAACAGTTAATGAGGATATCACTTTGCAAGAAGCACTTTCTATACTAGAAGAATCTGGTTTTCGTTGCGTTCCTATTGTAGATAAAACAGGTAAAATTTTCAGAGGAAACATATATAAAATGCATATTTACCGACACAAAGCAAACGGCGGTGATATGTCTTTACCAGTAACTACTCTTTTAAAAAATGCCACAAAAACCATTCAAATTGATTCTCCTTTTTTTAAAGTTTTCTTTAATATTAAAGATCTACCTTATATAGCAGTCTTAGATGAGCAAAATATGTTTAGTGGCATTTTAACTCACTCCAAACTATTAGATATGTTATCTGACGCTTGGAACATACATTTAAGTAGTTACGTTTTAACAGTACTTTCTGATGGTAAACAAGGTGATCTTGCAGCTATGTCAAAAATAATAGCTAAATATGCATCAATTGGTGGATGTATGACTTTAGACGCTCGTGAAGAAATTGGAGTTAGAAGAACTTTATTTACTTTACCAACAGGTACAACTGAAGAAACATTAAAAAAAATTTCAAAAAAACTAAATCGCAAAGGCTTTGAAATTGCTGAAATAGATGACTTACAAACTGGATCTGTAATACAAAATAAAAATGCTGAATAATTATTCAGCGTTTTTATTTATATATTCTTGGCAATCTTGATGACAACGAACAAATTATTTCATAGTTAATTGTATCAGCATAATCTGCTGCTTCTTGTATACTTACTTCATCGTCACCATTTTGTCCAAGCAAGGTTACTTTAGTTCCAGGAACATATGGCCCAGGTAATTTAATCATTAATTGATCCATACAAACACGTCCCACTATTGGACAACGGTTCCCATCTACTAAGACTTCAAATCCTTGCATTCTTCTTAACCAACCATCTGCATAACCAATTGGTACAGTGGCTATCCATTCTTCTTCGGGCGCTTCATAAGTTGCACCATATCCAATTTTTGTTTTTGGCTTAACTTTTTTTACAAATACTATTTCACTTTGTAAAGAAAAAGCTGGCTTTATTTCATACGGCAAATCAATTGCAGTTCCTGAAGGATTCAAACCGTACATTGCAATTCCTAATCGAATCATATTAAACCCAGAATCATCTCTCCAAAGAGTCGTTGCAGAATTAGCTACATGCTTATACTTAAAATTGATCGGTAAATCTTTAGTAATTTTTTTAAAAGTATCAAGTTGATATTGAAAATAAGTATCATCAGGTTCATCAGCAGTAGCAAAGTGTGTGAATATTCCCTCTGAGATAAATCGAGAATCTTTTTTTAAGATATCGCATGCTTCTAGAAGCTCTTCTCGCTTTGTTATTCCTATTCTTCCCATTCCCGAATCAATTTTGATATGTACCTTTAAACCATCAAAATTTTCGTTTTGAGTAAATGCAAGCCATCCTTTTGACGCAACTGTTAAAGAAATATTTTGTTGAGCTGCTAAAGGAGCATATTTAGCATCAGTAACTCCTAATACTAAAATAGGCTCAATTATACTAGCTTCTCTTAATGTTAATGCTTCATCTAAGGTTGCAACACAAAGTCCAGTTACACCAGATTCAATAGCAGCCCTTGAAACTTCAACAAGTCCATGACTGTATGCATCTGCTTTAACAACCGCAAATATATCCTCATTATTTTTTAAGTGATGCTGTATATTTTTTATGTTTTTTTTAATATTGTTTAAGTTTATTTCTACATATGATGGTCTATGTATTGATGGAAAGTCCATTATATCTCCTCTATTATCACTTGTGTCATTACTAATTCATCTGTATGCGATATGGATACATGAATTTTTTGACTTATTTTATCTGTTATTATATATGGTTTACCATATTGATCTGATAAAACCTCAATATCTTGAAAAGATACATGTTTGCCTATACCTGTACCTATCGCTTTTGAAAAGGATTCTTTTGTTGAATACCTACCGGCTAAGTACTCAATCTTTCTTTTGTCACTAAATTTTTTTAACTCTTTTTTCTCACTTTTTGTAAGAATTTTGTCTATAAATCCATCGTGCTCTTTTGTTAGCTTTTTAATTCTAGAAATTTCAGTTAAATCTATACCAAATCCTTTTATCATTTAGCTACCCCACAAAAAAATAGTGCACCATATTGGATACACTATTTTACCATAAATCTATGCATTTGTTCTGATTGTGAAATTACGATTCTTACGTTTTTCACCTTTTTTACTACTTCCATTTTTTCTAGAATCATTGGAACGATTAGGCTTACCGTCTTTACCACCACGTCTATGATCGCGATCATTAAAACGTTTCTTTCCATTTCCACCACGATTGTTTCTGTTACCATGATGTCCACCATTACCACGTCTATTACGACTATTCTTTCTTGATGGCAATGGACGTTCTGGAGTGATTTTTACTGGAATGTTTTCAGCATCTTTACTAATTGTTTTGATATAAGCTTCAACTAGTTGCTCTGCACTATACTGTCCAAGTAAATCTTTAGCAAAATCTTCATATTTTGTTAAATCGTTGTTTTCAATTGTATCAATAACTTCACTACGAGCAGAATTGAATTGTCCTACAAGTGCTTCTTGATCTGTTGGTGGCTGCAAAGGATCCATTCTTACTTTTGTAAGTTCTTCAATCGTACGAAGATATCCCATTTCATTTGGTGTAATGAATGATACAGCAATACCTGACTTACCAGCACGCCCCGTTCTTCCTATACGATGAACATAACTATCTGGATCTTGTGGAATATCGTAATTATAAACATGGGTTACGTTAGAAATATCTAATCCACGTGCTGCAACATCTGTCGCAATAAGAAATTCTAGCTTACCTTCTTTATATTGACGAAGCACTGACATTCTCTTTTGTTGTGATAAATCACCATGAAGACCTTCTGCTCTGTATCCGCGAGCTTGTAATCCTCTTGTTAATTCATCAACACGTCTTTTAGTTCTACCAAATATTATTGATTTTTCTGGTGCTTGAACGTCAAAAATTCTTGTCATGATATCAAATTTTTCAAAGTCTTTTGACTTAACAAAATATTGTTTAATATTTTTTGCTGTTAATTCTTTTGACTTAATTTTAACCACTTCGGGATCTTTCATAAATCTCTTTGTGATATTTAAAATTGGTTTTGGCATTGTTGCTGAAAATAACAATGTTTGATGTTCATTAGGAACAGTTTCTAAAATGCTTTGGATATCTTCAATGAATCCCATATCTAGCATTTCATCAGCTTCATCTAGAACAATAGTTGTAACATGTTCTAAACGTACAGTCTTTCTATTGATATGATCCAATAACCTTCCTGGTGTCCCTACAAGAATTTGCGGATGATTTTTCAAATTATTTATTTGTCTTCTAATATCTGATCCACCATACACTGCTTGTACCTTAGCTCTTTTAGGCTTGCCAAGCTTGTATAATTCTTCTTGTGTTTGAATAGCTAACTCTCGTGTAGGTGAAATAATCAACGTTTGAATATGATTATCCTTTGTATCTGCTTTATCCAACAATGGCAACCCAAAAGCAGCTGTCTTCCCTGTACCTGTTTGGGCTTGTCCAATTACGTCATTTCCTTTAATTACCAAAGGAATTGTTTCGGCTTGGATAGGAGTAGCTTCTTCAAACCCTGCTTCTTGAATTCCTTTTAAAATTTCAGGGCTTAAATTTAGCTCATTAAATTTCAAATGTTTTCCTCCTGGAATATTTATTGTTACTATTTTCAATTTGCTTTCTGAAAACGCACTAAATAATATTACCACTGAAAACCTATAATATCAACCATTTTACTATTTTTGTATTTGCTCCAGTACTTTATTCAAATGAATACCGTTACTTGCTTTCAGTAAAATGATATCTTCTGGTTTTAAATCAGTCTTAATCGCCATGGATAATTCTTCTAATTGTGTTTTTTCAAAATACTTAACTTGTAACTTGTCATACTTTGTATTTAATTTTTTCTTCAAATAGTTCATATCTGATCCAATAAGATATATCTCTTGAAAATATTTTGGATCTAAATAATCAAAAAGTGATTCATGTAAACTTTTTGATTGCTCTCCTAGCTCGAGCATATCACCTAAAACAACCACTCTTCTTCCACTTGTCGGAATTTTTTTAAGATTCAGCAATACATCTTTAACCGCTGTAGGATTAGAATTATAAACATCGCTTAAAATGTCAGCTCCATTAAACGCTTTTTTCCACTCGGTTCTATTTTTTGTTGGAATGAATTTTTTTAATTGTTCTTTTATTGCTATTACTGGAATCTGAAACTCATTTGCAACAGCTATTGAAGCCATAGCATTTTTGACATTGTAATCTCCCATTAGAGGCAAGATAAACTGACTATCTTCATAAATATTTAATTCAAAACTAGTATCTGTTTTTTTACTATCATAACTTATTGGATATATATCATTTGATTCATTAAATCCAAAGGTAATCATTTTTTGTGATACCTTTTTGGATTTTTCTAGTAATAAATCGTCATCACCATTAAAAATAAATACTCCATCTTCTCTTAGATGATTAGTTATCTCCATTTTAGCATCAGCGATTTTATCTCTTGTACCAAAAAATTCAATATGTGCCTCTCCAACCATTGTTATAACAGCAATATCAGGCTGTACTAATTCACTTAAAGCATCTATTTGTCCAGGACGATCCATCCCAAGTTCAACTACTAAGGTTTCGGTATTTGTTTCCATATTAAGTACCGTTATTGGCACACCAATTTCATTATTATAATTTGCATATGTATAAACTACGTTCATTTCTGAACTTAATATTGAAGCAACCATATCTTTAGTAGTTGTCTTACCATTACTTCCTGTAATTGCTACAACTTTGGGATTTACTTTATTCAAATAATATTTTGCCAAAGTTTGAAGAGCAGATAACACATCATCAACTAAGATAAGCGGTATATTTATATTAGTAGGAATCTCTCGATCTTTTTGCCAAAAACTTGCTGTTGCACCGAATTCTTGAGCTTTAATAACAAATTCATGTCCATCTCTATTACCTGCAAGTGGAATAAATAATGATCCTTGTATTACTTTTCTACTGTCAAAACAAGCATTTGTAACAATTACTTCATCTTCTTTTATAACTTGTTTTGAATTTAAAGCTTTTAATATTTCTTTAACTGATAACTTCATTAATTGTACTCCTAAGAATTGTTGTACTATAATTATTAAATTGTCTATTAATTTCTACAATATTATACTTTTAATATATATTGAAATTCAATAAAAAAGAAACCTTGAATTGGAGGTGTAAAACTTGGGGCGTATTTCAAATTTCTTTTCAAAATCAAAACCACAGTGGAAACGTAATTTACAGGTTTTATGGTTTGGAAATTTTATGGTGGGGATTGGTTTTTCAATGATCACCCCATTCATGTCTTTATATATCGATGAATTAGGAAGTTTCACCAAAACCCAATTAAACCTTTGGTCAGGGGCAGTTTTTTCATCTACATTTTTAGTTATGGCATTCATTTCTCCAATTTGGGGAAGAATCGCTGATCGCAAGGGCCGTAAATTAATGTTATTAAGAGCAGCATTAGGAATGTCGATTGTTCTAGCCCTTTGTTCTATGGTAACAAATGTCTATCAATTATTAGCTTTAAGAACATTACAAGGTGTATTTTCAGGATTTATCAGTAATGCAAATACTTTAATTGCCACTACAACTCCTAAAGAAGAATCAGGTAGAGCTTTAGGTACTCTTACAACTGGAAATGTATCTGGATCATTATTAGGACCAATGATTGGTGGAGCGGTTGCTCAAATTTACGGATATAGAGTTCCCTTTATGATTACAGGTGCTGTATTATTTATCGCATTTTTACTCTCATTATTTTTTGTTCATGAAGATTTTAAACCTGTTGAAAAAAATGATCAAATCAATGCAAAAGAGTTATTTAGTACTTTACCAAACAAACGAATTATTTTTGGAATGTTTATAACCACCATGATTATCCAAGCATCTAATAATTCCATCAACCCAATTTTAAGTTTGTACGTAAGACAATTATTGCACGGTGGAAATAATGTCGCTTTTATAAGTGGAATTGTAGCCGCCATTCCTGGAATAGCAACAGTAATTGCTGCTCCAAGGTTTGGTGCTTTAGGTGACAAAATAGGAACTCAAAAAATTCTTTTGTCTGGATTGATTCTGGCATTCTTAGTTTACCTGCCACAAGGCTTTGTGACAAACGTCTATCAATTAATGGTATTGAGATTTATTGTTGGTATTTCTGATGCAGCATTGATACCACAAGTTCAAACATTAATAGCTAAAAATTCTCCACATGAATCTGCAGGTAGAATATTTGGATTTAATCAATCCTTCCAAGCAATTGGTAATGTCACAGGACCATTACTCGGTTCAAGTATATCGAGTATATTAGGATATGGTGCCGTATTTTTAAGTACAAGTTGCTTAGAATTAATAAATTTCTTAGTCGCAACAAAAACCACGAAAAGAGCAGATAAATGATAGTTATCTGCTCTTTTTATTTTTTCCAAACCATAGAAACACTAATTTCTCCTGTTTCGTCTTCGATTGATTCATTAAAAATAGTAAAGCCATTAGAAAGATAAAATTGAAGTGCTACTTCATTTTTCTTGTATACGAATAGTTTTAATAAATCATGCTCTCTTTTTAATTGTTCTAATAACTTCTTTCCAATACCATGTTTACGGTATTCTTTTTTTACAAAAATTCCTTCGATATAGTCATCATTAAGTCCTATAAATCCTTGTATTTCATCATCAATCTTATATGCGAAAATCTTAGATTTTTGCATAGCATTTTTAACATAACCGAGATTAGAAAGCCAATATTTTTTATTTATAAAATCCTGTGACTCAATATTTGATTCTAACCAAACGTTAGCAATTTGCTTGTAGTCTTCTTTATTTAGGTCTTTATTTGTAATAATCATAATTAATTTCCTCACATAAAAACAAAAAAACAGCCATACTGGCTGTTTTTATTTGTTTGATAGTCCATATTTCTTGTTGAAACGATCGATACGTCCATCTGCTTGAGCAAATTTTTGTTTACCTGTGTAGAATGGATGAGAATCTGATGAAATTTCAACACGAATCAATGGATATTCTGCACCTTCAAATTCAACAGTTTCTTCTGAGTTAACTGTTGAACCTGCAAGGAACTTAGCACCAGTTGATGAATCCATAAACACAACTGGATGAAAATCTGGATGAATATCTTTTTTCATTGTAAATTTCTCCTTTGCCCTAAACTGTTTGCCAGTCTAGAGATTATTAACTGACATTTAAAAAGTTTAACATGTTTTTTGATCACTTTCAATAGTAGTAGTACTCTCAAATATAATTTTTTTATCAGAAATTCCATTAATGAAATCTTGATCATGTTCAATTACTAACATAGTAGGGTGATATTTTTTAATAGCCTCAATAATTTGGCTTCTTGTTATTACATCTAAATAATTTAATGGCTCGTCCCATATATAAATATTTGCGGGTTCCAATAGACTTAGTGCTAACGCAACTTTTTTCTTTTGTCCTTGGCTCATACTCTCAATTTTCGAATTAAATAATGACCTCTCAAACCCTAATTTTCTTAAATTTGAAAAAATTTCATTTTTAGATATATTTTTTTCTTGGCTGAGTTCTTCAATTGTTCCATTTAATTCATTAGCATTTTGACTCAGATAAGATATTTTAAGATTAGACTTTACTTTTAATTCTCCAGTTAATTTTGCGTTACTTTTATTTAATATACTTTTTATTAACGTTGACTTTCCAACGCCATTTTCACCGATAAATGTAAAAATTTTACCAAGCTCTAAATTAAATGAAATAGGCTGATTTATAACATTACCATTAAATCCCATTTGTAAATTTTCTGCAGTAATTATTTCCTTAAAATGCACGTCATTTAAATAATTAAAACTTAATGGTTCATCTATTTCGATATTTTTAAGTAATGACTCTTTTTCATTGATAGCGTTATTTGCTCTATTTTCTATTTGTTTAGCTCTTTTCATCACTCTTGCCGCCCGTGATCCAATAAATCCTTTATCTAGTTTGGCATTTTCCATACCTTGTTTTTTATATTTATCTGATTCTTTTTGTTTAGACCAATTTTCTTTTTTTGTAGCTGACAATTTCATTTTTTTAATTTCAGATTGTAGTTGTTCTTTTTGTTGTAATTCGTGTTTATCTTGCTTATTTTTTTCTATTTCCCAAGTATCAAAATTCCCCTTATATACACTTATATTGCTGCGATCTATTGAAATAACGTGATCAACAACATTATTTAAAAACACTCTATCATGACTTACAACAATAAATCCCTTTTTAGATTTTAAATATTTTTGAACAATCTGACGTCCTTTTATATCAAGATGATTTGTTGGCTCATCTAACAACTGAAACTCTCTTTCATTAACAAACATTGCTGCTAACTGGACTTTTGTTTGCTGTCCGGGACTTAAAATATTGTAAGGCTCTTTTAAGATTTCATTATCTAAATTCAATTTTTCAAATTCTATTTGTATTTTCCATAAATCATATTCTTCGATACTAGATATTTCAAAAATAATTTCTTCAACTTTTCTAGTTTGATTTTTAATGTCTTTAGGAAAATAGGAAAAGTTTAAATTAGTTAAAATTTTCCCATCATAACTTAGTTGATTTTGAATTATTTTTAATAATGTAGTTTTTCCGCGGCCGTTTCTTCCAATTAAACCTAGTTTCCAAGTCTCATCTATTTGTATATCTATATTTTCAAACAGATTCTGTGACATATTAGAATATTTAAAATTTAAGTTTTGTATTTGTATTGTTCCCATATAGTTCACCTCGTATTATTAAATCAGTACGAGCTTATTCAACAAAAAAAGACGCCACAAAAGTAGCGTCAAATAGGCGAAGTTTCGCCATTGATACTACTAAGTTGAAAAGCAAATAAACATACTGATTCGTATATTTAATCTTATTTCAACTTAGTTTCTCAACGGCTTCACTTCCTTTCAGTTATATTGTAAATAGTAATATATCAGATTAATCTTCATCGATCAAGGATACATCAGCTCCAAGATTTCTAAGTTTCCAAATTACGCGATCATATCCACGCATAACATTTTCAGCATTTTCAATGACTGTCTGACCCTGTGCCATTAAACCGGCTGTAACAAGACATGCTCCAGCTCGAATCTCATCAGCAGTAACTGTAGCTCCTTGCAACTGATTAGATTTGCCAACAATAATTAAATCATTCTCGTTGGTTATTTCAGCTCCCATTTTTACTAACTGTGGAATATGTCTAATTCTTTTTGGATAAATAGTATCAGAGATTATTCCTTGCCCTTCAGCTTTTAATAATAAAGGCGTAATTGGTTGTTGCAAGTCAGTGGCAAAGCCAGGATATGGCATTGTTTTAATTCTTACACTATTTAGTCTTTCAACGGGATGCACATAAATACTATCTTCATGAACATCTAAAGGAACACCCATTTCTTCAAGTTTTGCTATGTATGCATCTAGATGTTCCGCAATAATATTTTTAACCAAAACACCATCACCAACTGCTGCTGCCATAGCTAAGTAGGTACCTGCTTCAATTCGATCAGGGATAATGGTATGTGAATTATGGGAATTTAATTGATCAACTCCCAAAATTCTAATTGTTTCAGTACCAGCTCCTCTGATTTGAGCGCCCATATTATTTAAAAATGTTGCCAAATCGATAATTTCAGGTTCTTTTGCAGCATTTTCAATAACAGTTACTCCCTTAGCCCTAACTGCAGCTAAGATAATATTTATTGTAGCTCCAACGGATACCATATCTAAAAATATCTTTGCACCATGTAACCCATCTTTAGCTTCAATTACAATATTTCCATTTTTATTTTCTACAGTTGCGCCAAGCGCTTCAAATCCCTTGATATGTTGATCAATTGGTCGAGGACCAATATCATCACCACCGGGTAATCCAACAATGGCTTTATTAAACTTACCTAATAATGCACCCATAAAATAATATGACGCACGTAAAGACGTAACTTTATCATCTGGGAGTGGACCAAATTCCATTTCTGTTGGGTCAATTGTTAATATATCCTCACGAAATTCTGATTGGACATTCATATCACTTAGAATATCCATTAGATTGTAAACATCCCTTATTCGGGGTACGCAATCTAAAACAACTTTTGAGTCGGATAAAATAGCAGCAGGAATAAGAGCAACTGTACTATTCTTTGCCCCACCAATTGATACTTCACCTGATATTTTTTTTCCACCATTAATAACAATTTTTTGCATTTTTTAGTCCAACTAATCCTTTAAATATACTCTATCTAATATACCTATTTTTCTAATGATTTACAATTAAAATTCTGATTCTTCTAAATCAGATGCAGCTCCAATAAATGCCTTAAATAATCCTTCTGGACGATTTGGTCTTGATAAGAACTCTGGATGATATTGTGCAGCAACAAAGAATTTATTATTTGGGTTTTCAATTACTTCAACTAAACGTCCATCTGGAGATAGCCCTGAAAATACAAATCCTTTATTTTCAAATTCTTCACGATAATCATTATTAAACTCATAACGATGACGATGACGTTCTTGAATTTCATCTTGATTGTCATACAACTCTTTAGCTTTTGAACCTTCTTTTAGTTTACATGGATATAGGCCTAAACGTAAAGTTCCACCAATTTCTCTTACACCTTGTTGATCTGCCATCAAATCAATAACTTTATTGGCAGCATTTTCATCAACTTCACCAGTTGTTGCATCTTTAATACCCACAACATTTCTAGCAAATTCAATACATGCCATTTGCATACCTAGACAAACTCCTAAATAAGGAACATCGTTTTCTCTAGCATATCTAATTGATTCGATCATTCCTTCTAATCCACGATCACCAAAACCACCAGGGACAATTATCCCATCACTATCTTTTAGCATTTCATCAACATTATCTTTTGTAATATCTTCTGCTTTTATCTTTGTGATTTTAACATCTGAATTATATACATATCCGGCATGTTTTAATGCTTCTGTAACAGAAATATATGCATCTTGTAACTCAACATATTTACCAACTAATGTGATATTTGTTGTATGTTTTAAATTCAAAACACGTTGCTCTAAGTTTTTCCAAGATGTCATATCTGCCTTTGGAGTTTCTATATGTAAATAATCACAAACTATTTGATCCATATTTTGCTTTTGTAAGTTTAATGGTATTGAATACAAAGTATCCACATCGCGTGATTCAATTACTGCATCTGGTGATACATCACAAAATGATGCAATTTTATCTTTCATTGATTGAGGAACTTCTTTTTCAGTTCTTACGACCAAGATATTAGGTTGAATACCAACTCCACGAAGTTCTTTTACACTATGTTGAGTTGGTTTGGTTTTCATTTCTCCTGCAGCACGTAAGTATGGAATTAAAGTCGTATGAATATAGATACAGTTCTCTGCACCAACTTCAGCTTTCATTTGACGTAATGCTTCTAAGTATGGAAGAGATTCAATATCACCAACAGTTCCACCAATTTCAGTAATAATTACGTCTGAGTCTGTTGTTGAGGCTGCACGCATTATTTTTTCCTTAATCATATTTGTAATATGTGGTATTACTTGAACTGTTGCGCCTTGGTAATCTCCACGGCGTTCTTTTTTCAATACTTCTGAATAGATTTTACCTGTAGTAACATTTGAATATTTATTCAAGTTATTATCAATAAATCTTTCATAATGACCAAGATCCAAGTCAGTTTCTGTTCCATCATCCGTTACAAAAACCTCACCATGCTGATATGGGCTCATTGTTCCAGGATCAATATTTATATATGGATCAAATTTTTGAACAGTTACTTTCAATCCACGATTCTTTAATAATCTTCCTAATGAAGCAGCAACAATTCCCTTACCTAATGATGACACAACTCCACCAGTAACAAAAATATATTTAGTCATAAAATCTATTCCTTTCTTATGTACACAACTTGAGGTAGCAACTCTTCTTAAATATAAAACAAGCCCCCTATTCATTTCGAACAGGGAGCTTGTTATTTAAGACGTCTCTTAAGAGCCCAAACAATATAATATAGATATATAGTCGATTCGTCAAATAAAAAATGCTATTTTTTTATTCTTCATCATCGTCTTCGTCGTCATCTTCTTCATCAAGGTCAATATCTTCATCATCTGCATCATCAAATTCAGTTAGTTGACCTTCAATTCCGTCTGGTAAATCATCGCTTTTATCTTCATCATCGTCATCATCTAAAGTTAAATCACTATTAGTAAACTTAGATAAATCAGGTCCTTCACCAGCACCGATTACAGTATCGTCATCATCTGCATCATCGTCGTCATAATCAACAACATCATCATCTTCTGCATCATCATTTAAGAATGCATTAACTTTAGCACCTGTATTAATTGTTGGTTCATCTCCCATATCTTCTGGGTGATTTACTTCTTCATCAATTGAATCTACAGCATACCATTTACGTAATGCCCAAACATTATCACCTAATGATATAAAACTACCATCATTATTTAAATCTGTATAAAATTGTGGAAGTTGATCTCTAACGTCTGAGTCATCTTTTTCCAAGAATTCTTGGATCATGTTAACTAAATCAGCGAATGAGATTGCTTCTTCTTTTTGTTCGAGAATAGCATGGGCAACTTCAATCATTGATAATTCATCTTTAAGTTGACCATCGAAAATATCTAATTTCACGGGTCCACGTCCTTTCAAACAGCCTTCTTATAATATTAACCTATTTACCCCCTAAAAATCAATCGTAACTTATATTCTCCAAGTATTTGATCTTGATTATATAAATTATATTGAATCTTAATCTCACCTTTTTCAGATTTTTCGTCCAAATTTATATTTATTTTTAGGGTTTTAGCAATTAAATTCATCGTACCATAAATAGTTTTATAAATAACATCTTTTTGATCTTGTTCTTTAAAGTAAAAATCAGACATTTCTTGCCTATTTTTTGATTGTCTATTTAATAAGACCTCTCCAGTTTTCATTAGATCAAAACGAATATTAAATATATTCTCAGAGTTTTCTTCTAAAAATTGTATTACATGTCTATCTTTAAAAGACTCAATAGTCCCTTCAGATTCAATTGTAAATGAATCAATGTTTTCATCTTGTTTTATTAATGTTTCTAATTTAACTTTTATCTGTTTAGAATTATTCATTTTACGTACTTTCTTATATAATAGTAATCAGGAGATAGTTATGTTAAAAAATTTAGATACTTTGTTATTATACGACCGAAATTACAAACAACCAACCAAAATTTATTTACCGTTTGCTGAAAATAATGTTTTATTAAAATCTTTAGAATCAGATACAATTTTAAATTTTTGGACAATGGATGACACAGTAATTCTTGGAATGACTGATCAACGTCTACCTAACCTAACCGAAGGCCTAAAAATTTTTAAAAAAAATAATTACAAATACTTTGTAAGAAATTCTGGTGGGCTTGCTGTAATTAATGATAAAGACATACTAAATATTTCTTTATTTATCCCAAGAAAAAAATATAATCTATCCATCGATTCTGCTTATCAGATAATGGTTGATTTAATACAACTTTCAATACCAGAAAAAAAAATCGACGTTAAAGAAATTGCCAATTCGTATTGTCCAGGAGATTTTGATTTAAGTATTAACGGAAAAAAATTTGCAGGAATTTCACAGCGACGAGTAACTAATGGTATTGTTGTCATGGCATATTTAAGCATTACAGGTAATCAAAATAAAAGAAGTTTATTAATTAAAAACTTTTATTCAAAAAGCAATATTCCAAAAAACGAGAAATATACTTATCCAGATGTTGATCCAGCCGTAATGGAAAATTTAGATGTCTTGCTTAATAAACATATGTCTATTGAGGAATATAAAAAATCAATTTTTAATTCTTTACCCACCATTAAATTAGACTCAAAAACCCTTAACTTGTATACTCAGACACAAGAATATCAAGAACAATTAGATATCGCTTTAAATGATTTAAAAACCAGAAATAAAAATATTATTTTATAGAGGTTAAAAATGGATAATATAATATACCTTCCAAGAGAAAAAGTTTTTAGAGATCCAATTCATAAC
This sequence comes from Daquilactobacillus linshuiensis, assembly GCF_052828685.1. Classification (NCBI taxonomy): domain Bacteria; kingdom Bacillati; phylum Bacillota; class Bacilli; order Lactobacillales; family Lactobacillaceae; genus Daquilactobacillus; species Daquilactobacillus linshuiensis. The sequence goes on from NZ_CM128255.1 coordinate 1,146,403, forward strand.
TACATACATATTGAACATAAAGTTATTTTAGATTTAATTAATACTAAAGAATTTCAACGACTACGTAGAATAAAACAACTAGGTACATCTTCTTTCACATTTCATGGGGCTGAACATACTCGTTTTACACATAGTATTGGAGTTTATGAAATAACACGTCAAATATGTGACAATTTTAAAAGAAACTATCCTAGCCATTCAAAAGAAGACGGTCTTTGGAATGATGAAGAACGTATCGTTGCACTTTGTGCTGCCTTACTTCACGATGTAGGGCATGGTCCTTATTCTCATACATTTGAGCATATTTTTGACACTGACCACGAGCAATGGACTCAAGAAATAATTACAAATGAAAAAACTGAAATCAACGCCGTTCTAAGAAAAGTCGCTTCTAATTTTCCTGAAAGAGTTGCAAGTGTTATAAAAAAAACATATCCTAATCCTCAAGTCGTTCAAATAATATCTAGTCAACTTGATGCTGATAGAATGGATTATCTACTTCGTGATGCATATAATACTGGAACAAATTATGGTATGTTTGATTTGACCCGAGTTTTACGAGTAATGCGACCTTACAAAGAAGGAATTGCTTTTGAAACTGATGGAATGCATGCTGTTGAAGATTACATCTTAGCAAGATTTCAAATGTATCAGCAAATTTATTTTCACCCAGTATCAAGAGGCATGGAGGTGATTTTAACTAATCTACTTCAAAGAGCCAAAACACTTTATGAAAATGGAGATATGGAAGGCTTTGATATGCCAAGCTTATTAGTCCCATTCTTCGAAAAAAATGTATCTGTTAATGATTATTTACGCCTTGACGATGGTGTATTGAACACTTACTTTAATCTATGGATTGATCATCCTGATAAAATTTTAAAAGACTTAACAAGAAGATTTTTAAATAGACATCCTTTTAAGTCAATTCAATTTACAGACTCTACTAAATATTTAATACCAAATATGAAAGATTTAGTGGAAAAATGCGGCTTTGATAAACAATACTACACAGCAATTAATAATAGTTCAGATCTTCCATATGACGCATATAACGAGCCTAAAACACCTATTGAAATCATCCAAGAAGATGGAACATTAAATGAATTATCTACTCTTAGTTATCTAGTAGCATCGATTTCAGATAAAATCTCTAAAGATGAGCGTTTATTCTTCCCTAAACAAATGCTGACAAAAACTAGAAATAGTATATTTGATAGCTATTATGATGAATTTCAGTCACATATAAATAATAACCAATTAATATAAACTACCTTTTTGGTAGTTTTATTTTATTTATAAGTAGTGGTACCGCTTTCAAACGAGTGCGAGATGTTTTATTATTATAAGTGTAAGTAAAATTCTTGGAGGTAAAATAATGAAATTTTCAAATGAAACAAGAACTGATAATATAAAAAAAATGCAAGAAGAACAAACTGATCTACTTGTAATAGGTGGTGGTATCACTGGTAGTGGTATTACTCTCGATGCACAGACCAGAGGTATTCAGACAGCTATGCTGGAAATGCGTGACTTTGCTTCAGGAACATCGAGTAGATCTACCAAACTCGTTCACGGTGGACTAAGATATTTAAAACAAGCTGCTATTAAAGAAGTAGCTGAAGTTGGTCAAGAACGTGCCATTGTTTATAACAATGCACCAGCAGTCACTACTCCATTAAAAATGATGCTTCCTTTTTATAAAGGTGGTACTTTTGGTCCTTTCACAACTGCAATTGGGCTTGATGTATATGATAGATTAGCCAGAGTTAAAAAATCCGAAAGAAAATTTATGCTAAATCCTGAAGACTCACTAACCCGTGAGCCATATATTAAAGGTGACGGATTAAAAGGTACTGGGGTCTATGTAGAATACCGTACAGACGATGCGCGTTTAACTCTTGAAGTAGTGAAAAAGGCAAGTGAAAAAGGTGCATTAATTGCTAACTATGTTAAAGTAATCGACTTATTATACACTGATAATAAGGTAAGCGGGGTCAAGGCTCAAGACACTTTAACAGGTGATATTTTTGAGGTGCACGCAAAAAAAGTTATTAATGCAAGTGGTCCTTGGGTTGATGACATTCGCGAAATGGATGGTTCAAATACAGGCAAGCATCTACACTTAACAAAAGGTGTTCATCTTGTAATTGATCATGAAAAATTCCCTATTTCCAACTCATTATTTTTTGATACACCTTTCCACGATAATCGTATGATGTTTGCAATACCTCGTGAAGGAAAAACTTACATCGGAACCACTGATACTACTTGGACAGAAGATCCTAAAGAACCAGATATCACTAAAGAAGATGTAACTTATATTCTTGCTGCAGCAAATCAAATGTTTTCACTTCCTCAAAAACTAACTCCTGAAGACGTTGAATCAGGTTGGTCAGGAGTACGACCACTAATTCAAGAAGAAGGAAAATCCCCTTCAGAAATTTCTAGAAAAGACGAAATATTCCAATCAGAAAGTGGCTTGCTTTCAATTGCTGGCGGTAAATTAACTGGATACCGTAAAATGGCTGAAAAAATCGTTAATAAAGTTGCCCATCAACTTGAAGACGAAACAGACTATGTATTCCAACAAAAACACACAGTTAATATGCCTCTTTCAGGAGGAGATGTAGGCGGTGATAAAGGCTGGGATAACTATTTCCATGAAACTGTAAAAAAAGGAATTGCCGAATTTGACTTGAGTCGCGAAGATGCTGAAAAAATCGTACAACGTTATGGCTCAAATGCTCCAATTGTTTTTTCTCTTCTACCCGAAACAAAAACCAAATCAGGATTAGACAGAGTTGATTATGCTATGGTGCAATACGGTCTAGAATACGAAATGGTTGAGCACCCTATTGACTATCTGTTAAGACGTAGCAGTCAGATGTTATTTGATATAAATCATATGAAGAGTGTAAAAACTCCAGTAATTAATTACATGCAAACTTATTTTAATTGGTCAGATGAAACTAAAGAAAAAATGACTGAAGAAATCGATGAAAAATTACAATTAACTGATCTTTCTGAAATTAAAAAAGAATATAAAGAAGAAAAATAAAAATTTCACTTTCTCTTTATTGAATATCCTTTAATTATTCTGCTATAATTACCATTAGTATTGTATATTTGGAGGAAATTATTGTGAGAAGTTTTTTGAAAGAATTTAAAGAATTCATTTCAAGAGGAAGTGTTATTGACATGGCCGTCGGTGTTATTGTTGGTGGTGCATTTAAAGATCTTGCCGGATCACTTGTAGCCAACTTAATTAACCCATTATTAGGTCTATTCCTAGGGCAAGTTGATTTATCTTCAATTGTATTAAGAATAGGAAATGCAAACTTCAAGTTTGGTATGTTCATAAACTCAATTATCGAATTTATTATGATTATGTTTGTAATCTTCCTTATTGTTAAGGCAATTAATAAGATGCGTTCACTTGGTAAACAAAGTGAAGAAGAGGAAGAAGAAACACAAATTAACACAGCTGAGAACTACCTAATGGAAATTCGTGATTTGCTAAAAGAACAAAAAGAAAGCAAATAATTAAGTCAATCTTTTGAAAACAAAAAATCCACTTTGATTTTATTTAAATCAAAGTGGATTTTTTTTTTATTATATATAACTAGAACTTATTTTTTATTAGGCCTAAATCTTGTTACAAACAACGGACTAACCGGTTCATTATTGTGAATTCTTAAAATTGCATCTCCAATTAATGGACCTACTGAAATTTGTACCATTTTATCAATTTGTTTTTCATCTGGTAAATTAATTGAATCAGTAACAATTAATTGTTTAATTGGTGATTCAGCGATCCTTTTTATTGCGGGTCCCGATAATACAGGGTGTGTACAGCAAGCATAAACTTCTTTAGCTCCCGCATCAATCAATGCTTGTGATGCCAATGTCAAAGTACCAGCAGTGTCAATCATATCATCAATAATAATTGCTCGCTTATCCGTTACATCTCCAATAATATTCATCACTTCTGCAACATTTGCTCTTGGTCTTCTTTTATCAATAATTGCAATCGGTGTTTTCAAAAATTCTGCTAATTTTCTAGCTCTAGTTACACCACCATGATCAGGAGATACTACAACTGCATTATCATCTAAACCTTTTTCTAAGAAATAATCAGCTAACAAAGGAGCTCCCATCAAGTGATCCACTGGTATATCGAAGAATCCTTGAATTTGCGCAGCATGTAAATCAAGTGCTAAAACTCTATCTACTCCATCACGTTCAAGCATATTGGCAACCAACTTAGCAGTGATAGGTTCGCGTGAACGCGCCTTACGATCTTGTCTAGCGTAGCCATAATAAGGAATTACAACATTGATCATTGAAGCAGAAGCACGTCGTAAAGCGTCAATCATTATTAATAATTCCATTAAATTATCATTTACGGGATCTGAAGTTGATTGTACTAAAAAGACCTCTGCTCCACGTATACTTTCTTCAATATTTATCTGAATTTCACCATCACTAAACTTAGTAACTGATGACTTACCAAGTTCAACTCCCATTGATTCAGCAATTTTTTCTGCTAATGGTTTATTTGAATTTAAAGCGAAAATTTTCAGTGGTCTAGTTTCATTATTTGTACTTATCATAAGTTCCTCCAATTATTTATTCCATTCTTCACTATCAGCTATAGCAAGTCGTTTCCAAAAATCTTCTTTATTAGTTTGCCTTGCCCTGGCAATACCCATGGCATGATATGGAATATCATCAGTTATAGTTGAACCTGCAGCAACAAACGCATGATCAGATATCTTAACAGGATTTACTATATTAGAATTACTTCCTATAAATGTATGATCTCCAATAGTACTGTGGAATTTTTCAACTCCGTCATAGTTTACGAATACAACACCACAACCTACGTTAATATCACTTCCTAATGTAGCGTCTCCTACATATGTTAAATGGCCAATTTTTGTACGAGGACCAATATCTGCATTTTTGATTTCACAAAAATTACCAATATGAACCTCTTCCCCAATAATTGCATTAGGTCTTAAGTGACTGTTTGGTCCACAATTACTGCCGTCTTTCATCTCTGCTTCTTCAATAGTTGAACTTATTATCTTAATATTATTTCCTATTTTAGAATTTTCAATTCTACTACCACTACCAATTAAGCAATCAGAACCAATAACTGTATTCCCAAAAATTTTTGTATTTGGCTCAACTATAGTATCTGAGCCAATTTCTACTCCATAATCTATATATGTACTTTCTGGATCAATTAATGTAACACCATTTCTCATATGCATTTCATTAATTCTTCTACGCATTACTTTTTCAGCACTAGATAAGGCAACACGATCATTTACACCCATAGACTCATTAAAATCACTCATTTGATAAGCAGAAATTTTCCCACCAACATTTTTTATAATTTCAATTACATCTGGTAAATAATATTCACCTTGTGCATTATCATTTCCTATTTCATGTAATCTCTGGAAAAGAGTTTTATTATCAAAACAATAGACCCCAGTATTAATTTCATCGACCATTGCTTCTTCTTCAGAAGTGTCTTTTTGTTCGACGATTTTTACTACTTGGCCTTCGTTATTTCGGATAATTCGACCATACCCAAATGGATTGGGAGCTTTCGCTGTCAATATAGTTGCCAAAGCTTTTTGTTCTTCATGAAATTTGAACAAATTATCTAATGTTTCATGAGTAAATAAAGGAGTATCTCCACTAATAATTAGTGCTGTTCCTTCTTTATCTTTTAGTATGTCTTCAGTTTGTAAAACTGCATGAGCTGTCCCTAATTGCTCTTCTTGTAAAGCATACCTAGTTCTATCACCCAAAAGATCTTCAACATCAGTTGCACCGTGTCCAACAACTGTCACAATTTCTTTAGCATTAATTGATTCAGCTTGAGTCAATACATGGTCAACCATTGCCTTACCGCTAACCTTATGCAATACCTTGTATAATTTTGATTTCATTCTGGTACCTTTACCAGCAGCCAAAATGACGACAAATCGATCACTCATTCAAAAATATCTCCTAACATTAAAAAGGCTCCGATTGATTAAACCGTCTCTATAAATAATACCCTAAAGATACAGTTCTCTCAACAAAGAGCCTGAATATATTATGAAAAATTATCAGGCGAAACATCTTCTAAATAGGTGCCTTTTTCAACCTGTAATTCTTGTTTTTCAGTATCAATTTTTTTAACTTTAATTAATGATGTAGTTTTTAGATTGGAAGTTTTTACCTTTTGTGGAGATTCAGCAAAAACCGTAACACCAACTAATTCAGAATTGAATTCTTTAATCATACCGTGCATTCCACTTACAGTTCCGCCGCCTTTCATAAAGTCATCTACTACTAAAACACGTGAGTGTTCGGGTAGACTTCTTTTTGAAAGCTCCATCTTTTCAATTCTGTTTGATGAACCTGAAACATAATTAACGCTGACAGTTGATCCTTCAGTTATTTTTGAGTCTCTTCTAACAATAACAAAGGGAACGTTTAAACAAGAAGCAACACTTTGGGCAATTGGAATACCCTTTGTTGCAACAGTCATAACAGCATCTACTTTGTCATTAGCATACTGTGTAGCTATTATTAAACCAATCTTTCTAAGTGTTTCAGGAGATCCTAATATATCAGAAAGGTATACATAACCTCCTGGTAACAGACGCTTAGGATCGGAAACTGTTTCAACCATTTCATCAATAAATTCAGAAGCCACTTCTTTATTAATAGCTGGAGTAAAAATCACTCCACCACCAGCACCTGGCAAAGTTTCAAGAAATCCTACACCACGCTTTAAAAAAGTCTTTTTAACTATTCCTAAATCTTCACTTATTGAAGACTTAGCTGATTCATATCTTTTTGAAAAATATGTTAATGGAATTAGAGTATGTGGATTACTTAAAAGATAGTTCGTAGCATCAATTAAACGTTCGCTTCTTCGTGTTTTCATTCATTAACCTCATAAAATATTACTTTCTCGATTAATTATAAACTATTTTTACGAACTATTCACTCTAATTTTTTGTAATTATCGATAAAAATCGAATAAAACTAATATGCTAAGCTTAGCCAATCAAATTCTTTTAATTTATTTAGTTTTAAGACAACCATTCCAAGAGTTATAGTTTCAATTACAGTTAAAGAAAACAATACTGTGCTTGGTAGATTTAAAAATGCTTGATTTAAGAATAAAAATGAAAATTGACTCAAATACATTACACTACTAATTTTTCTCATTTCATATGAAAATGGTATTTTTATTTCTACTGTTAATAAAAGAGAAAAAATAAAGTAACTAATAATTGGATAAATAAACAATTGATCTGTTGAAATTAATATTTTACTCTTCATAATAAGCTCAATTATCCATAATATTGCAGAAAGTAAAGTTCCGATGATATATACATTTTGATTTTCTTTAATAGTTCTGACATCATCATTTGCAATAAGGTCTCCAATCGCAAAATATATTGGACCAACAAATATTGAAACAGGTAAATACAAAACATTTTTTATGTAATTAATTATTGGATTGTTTATCCTTAAAGAAAAAGTTGCTACTACAAAAAAGATAATTCCGGTAAGAATCAATTTTTGAGTTCTAGATAATCTTTTTAAAACTATAAAATATAATATTGCAGAAAAAATACATGACATTAAGTACCAAGATCCGCTAAACGTCGATTGAAACACAATGTCTAAACAAAGCTTTACAAAGTTGCTCTCAAAAGTACCTGTTGAATTTGCAAACCAGCTTTCCCAAACCCACTTCCAATTAAAAGCAAGCCAAAAAAGATATACAATACCAATTCTTTTTACATAATTTTTTACAATTATTTTAGTGTTTTTAGTATCACTTTGAATTTTTTTACTCAATAAAAATCCCGAAGCAACAAAAAACAAAGGAAATCCTAATCTTCCAATTCCTTGAAATATTACATCATTTAAAACGGGACTTATATCTCTTAAAGCGGACGAGTGAATTCCAATTATAAAAATAGCGGCAATAAATTTCATCAAATCAATGGCATCATAGTTTTTTTTCATAATATACACTCCTCTAAATATAATTTAACTTATATATTAGAAAAATGCTGAAAGCCATTACTTTTATTTAACATTCTTATAAAATTTTTAAACAAAAAAACATCTACCAATTACTTGATAGATGTAGTTTTAACTATTCTTCTATTGTATCTTCATCACTTTCAAAAGTGATGTCGATTGATTTTGTCAATAAGTCAGCATAGCTATATGAAACTCTTTCAAATGAATTCTCGTCTTGATCTAAATCAACAACAAATACTGAATGAAATGTTTCAGCTAATTTTCCTTTACGACGTATAACTTTTTTTCTACCTGCTTGAGCTACAACAGTTAGATTTTCTCCGATATGTTCATCAAGTGTATTTTTGATGTTTGCTAGTGATGTTGGCATATTATCAACTCCCTGGCGAATATTTTATCATATTTTTTTTAGAAAATCAATGGCATAAACTAATTAAGCTATATATCTAACAAGTCAAATAATTCTTTGATTTTATTGATAGAAAGCTGTTCAGCTCTTACATTAGTTTCAACATTAATTTGTTCAAAAGCGTTACTAATTTTAGCTTTTTGTTCATCTGTCCTACCTAATAAGTTTAAAAGGTTATTCCACAAACTTTTTCTTTTTTGAGCAAAACAGGCCCTAACAAACTTATTAAATTTTGCAAAATTTTCAATTTCATATTTGTTAGTTTTCATTTTACTTAATGTTACAACTGCTGAATCTACTTTTGGTCTTGGAAAGAAAGAATTTTTCCCAATCATTAACGAAATTTGCGAATCCATCCTACTTTGAATAGTAATTGTTAATGATCCAAATTCTCGATGTCCTGGAGTTGCAGTTATTCTTTCTGCAACTTCTTTTTGCATCATTAAAACCATTTTATCAAATTCTATTTCTTCATCTAAAAGTCCCAGTAAAATTGGTGTAGTTATGTAATAAGGTAAATTTGCAACTACTTTTATTGATCCACTAATATTTTTTTCTTTTATGAACTCAACTAAATTAACTTTTAAAATATCTTGGTTTATTATTTCAATATTATTATATTGAGATAATGTATCGTCTAAAACAGGTAACAATGTTGAATCAATTTCAAATGCATAAACTCGACCAGCTTTTTGAGCAAGCTTTTCAGTTAATGCTCCAATTCCTGGGCCAATTTCTATTACTGTGTCTGTATCTATTAATTTTGCTGCTTCAACAATTCCATTTATAGCTTGTTCATTAGTTAAAAAATTTTGTCCAAGATTTTTTTTTGCTCGTAAATTGAACTTCTTAATAATTGCATTTGTTCTGATTGGATTGGCTATACTTAGTCTACTCTCCATTATTTCTCCTGTTTATTGCTTCTTTTAATTCTTCAATACTTATATTAAACTGATTTACTTTTTTTAAGAATTGTTTAGAGTTTCCATACCCAATATGGAGCCTATCTCCCAAATATTCTCTAAGTTGTTTGGATTCTTTAAATCCTATTAGTTTTAATTGTATTAGTTGTGATTGAGTTATTTCTTCTTTATATTTTTTCAGTGTAATAACATTATTAAGAGCTTCTATCAAGTCTTCTTTAGACGCGTGCTCAACACCTAGACTATTTCCTGATTTTTTAGGTACTGCTTTTTTTCTAGGTAGAAAGGCTTGCTTTATTTCAGGAATCTGTGAAACGATTTTTTGACGTATCTTATTTCCATTAAAATCAGGATCAGTTAATACAATTGCTCCTCTTTTTTCATTAACTAATTTTATTTGTTCAATAATTTTTTCATCAATGGCTGAACCATTTGTTTCAATTGTATCAATATTTTTAAAAAAACTTCTTAGATGTGTAGTATCTGACTTACCTTCTACAATTATAACTTCATTTATTTCATTCATTTATTTTAAATATCTCACAAGTATTCTTATAAGTTTGAAGAGCAATCTCTTCTATCGATTCATTTCTCAACTTTGAAATTGCTTCTAACACATATCTAGTATAAGCTGGTTGGTTTTGAGAACCTCTATAAGGCTCTGGAGTTAGATAAGGTGCATCTGTTTCTAGTAATAATTTTGTAAGTGGCGTGTTTGCCGCTGACTCATGAACTTCTTTTGCATTTTTAAAAGATACAACACCACTATATGAAATATAAAAATCTAAATCTAAAAACTTATTTAACCAGTCAACATTTCCATTAAAGCTATGCATAATCACCTTAGTATTACTCAAATCAATTGATGTAAATATTTGATAGGCATCATCATATGCATCTCGGCAATGAATAGATACTGGTACGCCTAGTTCATTGGCAAGTTTTAATTGTTCTATGAATGCTTGTTTTTGAATTTCTTTACTGGGTGCATCTTCCCAATGATAATCAAGCCCTATCTCACCAATTGCCACTACTTTTTCATTCTTCAAATTATCTTTTAGATACTGTTTAGCTTTATCATCATATTGATCTGCAAATTCAGGATGCCATCCAATAATTGCGTACATATTATCGAACTTATTTGCTAATTCAATTGCTCCATTATTTAATTCGTAATCAGAACCAACATTAGCAATTTTTATTACATCTAATTCCCTTGCATTCATATTATATTGATTTATATCATTTTGAAATGGCTTATCATTTAAATGTGTATGAGAATCAAAAATTTTTATTTTATCCAACTTCTGCTCCATTTTCGTGTGAATCATCAACTACTAAAAGCTGTACTTTTCCATTTTTTTCTGAAGAAAGTAACATACCGTTACTCATCTCCCCACGAATTTTTCTTGGTTTTAAGTTAATTACAGCTATTACTTTTTTCCCAACTAATTCTTCAAAGTTTGGATAGTATTCTGCTATTCCAGAAAGAATTTGTCTAGGATTTTCGCTGCCATCATCTAATTGAAATTTCAATAATTTATCCGCATTTTTAACTTTTGAAACCTCTTTAATTTGAACGGTTATCATTTTAACTTTTGCAAAGTCATCAAATTCAATTTCTGAAACTTCACTCTGGCTTTTTGCTTTCTTTGCTGCCGACTTACTTATTTTTGCGCCACCAGCTTTAGCTTGTTCTTCAGCCATTTTATTTTTTATATATTCTACTTCTTCTTTAATATCTAAGCGTGGAAAAATTGGTTGACCTTTTTTAATCACTTTTTTACCAACAACAGTTTTTCCAAAGCTAAGTTGATTATCTTTATCTAAATCTAATCCTAGTTGAGTAAATATTTTTGAAGGTGTTTGTGTCATAACTGGAGAAATCATTAAACCAACTAATCTTAATACTTCGGCTAAATGTCCAAGAACTGAAGATAAAATCTTTTTATTTGAATCATCTTTAGCTAAAATCCATGGTTGCGTTTCATCAATATACTTGTTAGCACGAGAAATTAGCTTCCAAACATCATCTAAAGCACTCGGAAATTGGAATTTATTCATTTGTTTATGATAATCACTAATCACGCTTTCCGCTGTATTAACCAACCCTGTATCAAATTCAGTCATATTTTCAACAGAAAGTATTTCACCATTGTCATATTTATTAATCATTGTAACTGTACGATTCAATAGGTTTCCTAGGTCATTAGCAAGATCATAATTTATCTTTTCAACAAAATCTTCAGGTGTAAATGTACCATCATTACCAAATGGCATAGCACGCATTAGGTAATAACGAAGAGCGTCCAAACCGTATTTTTCCACAATCATTTCAGGATAGACAACATTTCCCTTAGATTTAGACATCTTGCCATCTTTCATTAGTAACCAGCCATGTCCAAATACTTGTTTGGGAAGTGGTAAGTCAAGTGCCATCAATATAATAGGCCAATATATTGTATGAAAACGTACAATTTCTTTTCCAACAAACTGAACATTTGCTGGCCAAAATTTTTTAAATAACTGATCATCGTCACTAGTATATCCAAGTGCAGTAATATAGTTTAATAATGCGTCAATCCAAACATATACAACATGTTTAGGATCGCTTGGAATTTGAACACCCCAATTAAAGCTTGTACGTGACATTGCTAGATCTTCTAAGCCTGGTTTAATAAAATTATTAATCATTTCATTCATTCGTGAAGCTGGTTGAATAAATTCGGGATTATCTTGATAGTATTTTAATAATCTGTCTGCATATTTACTCATCTTAAAGAAATAAGTTGGCTCAGTAACTAACTGTACTTCATGCCCTGATGGTGCTTTACCACCAATTACTTTTCCTTGGGCATCTTTATAAACTTCTTCTAATTGAGACTCAGTAAAATATTCTTCATCTGATACTGAATACCATCCGGAATATTCACCTAAATAAACATCCCCTTGATCAATTAACTTTTGAACAATTTTTTGAACTGCTTCAACATGTTCATGATCGGTTGTTCTAATAAATTTATCATTAGAAATCTCAAGTTTTTTCCAAAGTTCTTTGATATCTTTAGCCATCATATCAACATATTCTTGAGGAGACATATTTTTTTCAGCGGCTTTTTGTTCAATTTTTAGCCCATGCTCATCAGTTCCAGTCAGAAAGAAAACATCATATCCTTGATTCCTTTTATAGCGTGCCAAAGTGTCAGCAGCAATAGTTGTATATGAATTTCCTATAGTCAATTTTCCTGATGGATAATATATTGGTGTGGTTACATAAAATGTTGGTTTTTGGTTAGTCATAACTGGCTCCTTCAATAAAAAAACGGGAATTTAAATTTTCTTCCCGAGTTCTTTAATTCCTATATAAAGTATTGAAATTATAGCATAAATTTACATTTCAATAAACGTTACAATAGTTCAATTTGCTCTACTTGCATATTTTTAGGTTTTAAATTCAATATTTTTTGAAACTTAATAGCATTTTTATTTGCATGTAGTCCACCATTATTATTAAAAATGACGACTACTTTTTTAACATTTTTTGAAACACTTTTAACTTTTTTTGCTAATTGTTCTAGTTCTTCGTCTGAATAGTCATAATTAGTTCTACTACCCGTTTCAAACCCAAGTGGTGCGAACCATCCGTTTGTATTTCTTCCATGAAATCTAAAAAATCCTAAGTCATTATTTGTTACAGTTATATCAAACGGGATACATCCATCAGTTATCTGTGGTTCATCAACCATTGCTAATGTGACTTTATTTTTTTTAATAAAATTTATTGTCCGTAAGTAGTAATCTTTTGAATACCAACTTTTGTGTCGAAACTCAACTATTAAAGGCAATTTATGCAACAAATTAAATATTGTTGACAAGTATTCAATATTTTCTTTTTTTACGTCAAAAAAAGGAGGAAACTGTAACAATACACCTGCTAATTTATTTTTTAATGGTACAAGTGATTCTACTAACTTATTACATTGTTCTTGAATCTCAATTTCTGAAGCATCTGCTTGTTTAGTAATTTCCTTACTCGCTTTTACAATAAAATCAAAATTTTCGTCTACAGTTTCTGACCATTTTTTTACTACTTGAGCATTTTTTATTCCATAAAAAAAACTATCAACTTCTACACAAGAATAAAAACTTGCATAATCCTTTAAACTAATAGTTTTTTTATCAATTAAATCTGGATGTTTTGCCCAATTTGTTAATCCAATTTTAATCATTATTCACCTATTTTAATTTTTCAAATATATCAACTGCATCAGCAACAATCATCTCTATATTATCATCATCACTAATATTCTCCTTATTAATAGCGATAATTTTTGAGTTCTGATTCCTATACTGTAAAAGATTGGCAAATGGATATACTTTAAAACTTGTTCCTACTATAACTATTAAATCAGCCTTACTAATTGCTATAGCTGATCTTTGTATTGCCTCTGGTTTTATTGATTCACCATATAAAACAGTTGTTCCTCTTAAAATTCCACCGTCTTCTTTATGATGATAATCTTTAGGATATTCATGATAATCAACTTGTTTGCCACACTTTGTACAATAAGTTTTATACAGATTACCATGAAACTCAACTAAATTTTTTGTTCCAGCCTTTACGTGAAGATTATCAACATTTTGAGTAATAACCATTCCTTTTTCATTAGTAATATCCGCCATTTTTTTATGGATGATATTAGGAAGAGCATCAGGAAAGTACATATTTTTCATTACAAATTCATAAAATTTTTTTGGATTATTTATAAAATTATCATGACTTAACATATATTCTGGCGTTTCATCATCACTAGTTGTATATAATCCTTTTTTTGATCTATAATCTGGAATCCCAGAAGCCGTTGATATACCTGCTCCAGTTAAAAAAACAATATACTCAGCTTGATCAATTTCATTTTGAAGTTCCATAGTTATCTCCTATCTAAGTAAATATTCAATATGGTAACTATCTAAAAAGTCTAATAAAGTCATCGAATATAATTCTTTAAAAAAATCAGGTATTTGTTTATTTACGGGTATTTCAATAATGCCTGCATTCTGATTATTATTTTTTGTCAATAAAATATATGGATGTGTATTTTGCTTATTCACAAATTCAGTATGCAATACTTCAAATATTTGATTAACTTCTAATCTTAATTGTCGCTTACTAAAGATTGGAGTTAATGTTGTAAATTGATTATGCATTAAATCAATATAACCAATATTTTTAACATTCCCATCAAACGTATTAAATAGTCTAACCAATGCACTATGATGTTGCGTACTATTTTGAATATCTCCTATCACTTCATTTAATCTCTTGGCTAAATCATTAGCAGTTATATACTTGCTATCATAAATATCATTGTCTAGCATAATTAGAGTTCTATACAAAATTAACTGTTCATCACTTGCATTTACTTCGTCAGCGGCCAGCATCTCTTTTGCCCCATAATTAATAGACTCTTGAATATCTGTTGTTATGAATTCATTAGACAGTTCCCAATTTTTTATTAATCTATGGTCTATAACAGTTTTTAAAGAGACTGCTGTAGCTTGAGCTTGTTGGTTAAAATTAGCATCACTACTATAAAGATTAAAATTTAATTTCGTAAAATCAGAATAATCCAACTTAATATGAAATAACTCGTGAGCAATCATATACTCAATATTTGGAGAATTTTTTATCTCAATATTAATAACATTTCCACTAACTTTATGTTCAGACTGGCTCAACTCGATATATGGAGTAGTTCTTTCATTTTCAAAATTAATTATTATTTCTTTTTGCGCCAATTCAGAAACTTCTTTAATTAAATTTTGTAGCTTATCTGATAAATTATTAATGACAATCCTTTTCATTCTAAATACCTCTTTTTCTATGCAAATTATATCACTTAGACTATAATTTTCTTTAATGAATACGGGGTGAATTATTCTTATCCTAACAAGAGGTGGACAATAATGACTAACATAGCAATTTTAACAGATAGTTCTTCTTATCTAACTAATGATCAAATCAAACAAAATAATATTGAAATTCTACCGATTCCTATTATATGGGATAACAAGGAATATCTTGATATGGTTGATATTTCATTTGATGATTTTTATAAAAATTTAATCACAAAAAAACAATTACCGACTACATCAACTCCATCAATTGGTGCATTAGAAAAAAAGATTGATGAGCTAAAATCAAAGGGTTTCGATGAAATTATTGGAATTTTTATTTCAAGTGGAATAAGCTCATTTATTTCAAACGCTAAAACATACGCACAGCAAAGAAAAGATATTACATTTAGAGTTTTTGATTCTCATGTAACTTGCGCTGGACTAGCTAATATGACATTATTGGCTTCAAAAATGGTACGTGACAATCATAATAGTGACGAAATATTCGAGGCATTATCCCAATTAAGAGACACTACTAACGTTCGTTTAATTGTTGACGATTTAAAGCACTTAAATAGAACAGGTCGTTTGAGTAATGCTGCAAGTTTTATCGGTGGAATTTTGAATATAAAACCAATAATTGGCATGGATGTTCAAGAATCAGGTAATGGTAAATTATCAGTAATTGAAAAAGAGCGCACTTATATAAAAGCATTTAAAAAAGTACAACAAGATGTCTCTAATCAAATTAAAAATAAAAATTATAAAGTAAGAGCAACTATTATTGATGCTCACGATCCAGAAAAAAGTAACGAATGGGTAACAACATTCAAAAATATTTTTCCAGATATGGAAGTTGATACAAGTATCATTGGGCCAGTGGTTGGAGTCCATACAGGACAAGGTGCAATCGCAGTTATCTGGTCTCAAGATTGGAAAGAAATAGCCGAAAGTTATAATTGAAAGAGCCATGACAGAAGTTGCTTAACAATTGAGCATTAAAAAGATAGCCAGTAATCATATGTCCATGATTACTGGCTATTCATTTTTAAGCGAAATTTGCTGACTTATAGAACATTTCGAATTGAAACGTTCTTACTAAATTGTAGTATTTAATACTTATGTCACATCCCATTTATCTTATCTATCAAATATCCTTCTCGAACACTTGCTTTTATTGTAGTTACTTTTTGTGGTTGCGAATATCTAAGTAGTTCACTAATAATACTAATTCCGCCATTTATAATATCTATTGTCCCTGATGGAATTATTGCAAGCTCATTCATTTGATATTTACTCATCTTTTGAAGTCTAGATATCTGTAAGTTCAAAGCATCGGTCTTAATAAAATCTGAATTTTGAGCCATCTTAAATAAAACAATGCCCGCTCCACCAAGTAATACTAAAGGTTGTCTAAAATCTTTTAGCCAATCTAATTTTTGTAGATGTCTTCTGATTTCTGTTTGTGCTAAGTTTTGCTCGTATTTATTTATTGGAATATCAGTAAAAAAATTGTTTGTTATATTTACGCCACCAATTGGTACGCTAGTTTTTCCAATTATTTTTTTATTCTTCACACCGATTAGTTCAGTCGATCCGCCACCAACATCTGCAATTAATAAATCAGAAATACCTAATTTATTTTCTACTGCCAAATAGTCATAGTAAGCTTCCTTGTCAGAAGAAATTATTTCTATTTTAATATTAGTGCTTTTTTGCACTTCTTTAATGAATTCTTCTTTATTATCAGCACTACGAACCGCCGCTGTAGCTATTGCATATAATTTTACATTGGCATTAATTCTATTCAAAAAGTCATTAATAATATTAATGACTTTTTTGATTGTCTTTTTTGATACTTCTTTTTCTTGTCCAAGATCTTCAATTAATCTTAAAGGTATTCTTTCAAGCAATTCTTCTTTAAAGGTTGTAGAGTTCACAGAAAATTCAGCGGTTCTTATAGCGTTAGAACCAAATTCAATTATCGCTATTTTTTTAATCAAATCGAAGAACCTCCTCCTCCAGAACTTCCACCGCCGAACCCTCCAAAACCACCGCCTGAAGAGCCGCCACTTCCACTACCAAAATATCCACCCATTCCTGTACCTACATACGTACCTCTTCTATAATAGCGTCCTCCTGGACCTGATGATCCTCCACCATTAAAGAATAATGCAATGAGAATAATAATAACAAAAATAACTAAACTTCCCCACGGGTTATTGTCATTACCAGATTCTTCTTTATTTTTTTCTTTAGTCACCTTATAGCCGTATTCTTTATCTATTAACGTAGTGACAGAATTAAATACATGTTGTAATCCATAATTTATTTTTTGAGTATCGTTTGACTTTAAATCGTTTTTATATTTTTGTAGAATTTGTCCAGTTTGTGCATCAGTTATTGCACCTTCTAAACCATATCCTACTTCGATACGAACATTTCTCTGCCCATTATTTAGAGCATATAAAATCAGTACTCCATTATTATATTTTGAATTACCTATTCCCCAGTTTTCAAATAAGTCAGGAGCATAAGAGTCTATACTATCGCCATCCGTTGACTTAATAGCTGCAACAACAACTTGCGGCTTTTTCTTAGTTTTTTGATAATTTTCTGAAGTTTTTTCTACTAATTCTTTAGTCTTATCATCTAATATATTGGTTTCATCATAATAATAAGAATCAGGTCGTGATGGTATTTGTGCATAAACTTTTTTTCCACCAATTGCTAATACAAACAAATAAACTATTAAAAATGTTAAAAGAATTGATCTCTTTTTCATCATTAATTATTGAAGTCTACTTTAGGAGCTTCTTTTGCACTTTCATCTGCTTTGAAGTAACTCTTTTGGTGGAAACCAAACATCCCTGCAAACATGTTTTTAGGGAAAGTAATAATAGACTTATTATAATCAGCAACTTTGTCATTATAACGTTTACGTTCTGTTGCTATTCTGTTTTCTGAACCTTCTAGTTGAGTCATTAGTGTAGATACATTCTCACTTGATTTAAGTTGAGGATAGTCTTCTCTAATAACATTAATCAAAGTACCAACTGATTGATCAAGTTTTGCATTTGCATTTGCTTTTTCTTTAGTTGTATCAGCTTTATTATAGTTTTGGCGAGCTTTAGCAATATCTCCAAATACATCTTTTTCTTGCTTCATGCTTCCTTTAACTGAGTTAACTAAATTGGGGATCAAGTCGTATCTTCTTTGCATTACATTCTCAACTTGGCTCCATTGTGCATCAACTTCTTGATTTCTTTTTGCTAGGCCGTTATACGTTGAAATAGCAAAAATCACAATAATTGCAACTACTGCTCCAATTCCAATCCATATATTTCTTTTACTATTACTCATTATTATTTCTCCTTATTAACGAATTGCTATTATTATAGTACAAGTTGGCTTTTATCGTTATAAAATTTCTTATATGCAAAATAACAAGAAATTACAGAAGCAATACTTGTTGCTGAAAGTAGCATAAACGTTACCATAATCTGGTATTTAATAGCTTTGACTGGATCAACTCCTGCAAATATTAATCCTGACATCATCCCTGGCAGACTTACAAGTCCTACCGTTTTAGCAGAATCAATTGTAGGAGACATTCCTGTTCTTATACTATCTCTTAAAATATCCATAGAAGCTAGTTTAATGTTTGCTCCAAGGGCTAATTTTTCAAGCACTTGTTGATGTCTATCTTTAAAAGCAGCAATCATATTACGATAACAAAGTCCAATTGCAACCATTGAATTACTGGCAATCATTCCAGAAACAGGAACTATTTGTTGTGGAATAAACCTAATGGATCCAGAAGCAACTAATACACCAATGGTAGCTCCTGTACTTGTAACAATTGCAAGTAATGAAGTCCAAAAGATATCAGGAATTCCAGCACCACGTTTTTTTGCATTCCAGGCTGCGTTAGTAACTATTATAATCATCATTGCTAGTGTCAAAATTACATTGTTTGTACGAATAATATATTTTAATATATATCCAACTACAAACAGCTGGATAATCGCACGAATAACTCCAATTATTATATCTTTATCAATACCTAACTTTTCCTTATAACCAAAATATAGAGCTACTAAAACAAGTACAAATGATAATGCTAATGATAAGTTGTTAACTGCTAAATTTTGCATTATTTTCCCTCCACAATTTTTCCAGATTCAATATTTACAATACTTTTTGAATCGTTTAATTCACTTTGATCATGAGTAATTGCAAGAACAGTAACGTCGTGATTTTTATTTAAATCTGTTACTAAATTATGAATTATTTCCTTATTATCCTTATCTAGACCAGTAGTTACTTCATCGAGAATTAATACACTAGGCAAGAACATAAGATTTCTAAGTAATGCTATTCTTTGACGTTGACCACCTGATAGATCAATTACTTTTTGATTTATGAAATTCTTATTTAAATTAGCCATCTCTAGTTTTTGAATCAGTAACTCATTATCTATCTTTTTATTTCTAACCTTAAAAGGAAATTCAAGGTTATCCTTAACAGTTTCACCAAATAAAGTCGGTTGTTGAAAACAATAAGAAACTTCTCTTCTATACTCAGTAGGTTCATAATCATTAATATCTTTATTTTGATATAAAATTTCACCACTGTTTGGACTAATCATATTGGCAATTAATCTCATAATTGTACTTTTACCAGAGCCAGAAGGACCTGAAAAGGTTAAAAAATCGCCTTTATTTATTGTCAAATTAATATCATCTAATATTTTAGAATTATTTACAGAATAATTAACATGATTTAGCTTTATTATTTCAGTCATAATTTACTCCTAAAGGATATTTATAATTAAATTTATCATAAAAATATTCAAATTGGAATGATTCTAAATAAAGTTTAAGCACTGATTTCAAAAAAAGAATATGACATAAGTATTAAATACTTCAATTAGTACGAACGTTACAACTCAACGCGATCCATAAGTCAGCAAATTCCGCTAAAAAAAGAATAACCTGTAATCACATGTTCATGATTACAGGTTATTCTTCCTTAATGCTCAATTGCTAAACGACTTCTGTCACAGCTCGTTTAATTAATCATTTTTTAAATTTTTTATTAGTTCTTCCATTTTCATCATCTGGAATTGTTGTGTTGCATCATTAACTATTCTATTTTTTTGATCTTCTGTCATTTGAGGATTTTGCATCATTGCAGTCATTACAGCTTTTTGAACATATGATTTTCCCTCAATTTTTAGCTGTGCTTGATAATTCTTATCTTTCATTTTCTTCTGTAATTCTTGTGCCTGATTAGTTGATAAAACTAACCAATTTTTATTTACATAGAAAACATTTTTTCTTGAAACAAATTTATGATCATTTCCTGATATTCCAAATACAAATTTCATAAATTCAGATTTATATACTCGATATTTAGATTTTTGCACTAGTTTGTCAGCACCTGTTGTTGTTACCACTTTATTACTTATACTTATATTTGTGTCTACCTTTGTATATTTTGGTTTCTTTTGATTCTTATCTGTTCTATAGATATATACATTTTCTTTTCCCTTTGTTCCAACAGGTTTATACAAAAGCATATTCATACCTTTTTTTGGCGAAGCTGAAACTAAATCTACTGTTCTTTCTTCAGTAATTGTCTTCATTCCAAAATGATTATGATCATTCATCATCATTAATGAAATATTTCCAATTACCAATGCAAAAAACAAAATTCCCAACATATTACTAATTGTTTTATTTTTGATGTAAACAATACTAATAAAAGCTAGAAGGACAAAAAGTATTAATGTAAATATAATCATCTTACTTTACCCCCTTGGCATTTGTATTTTTTAATATAAATGTTAAACAAACAGCTATTATACAAAATAATATAGCTACCATAAATGCTGCATGGTATCCAGTAAGTGTAGCATTTATTGCATGGTCTTTATATACCAAAGGCATTTGTTTTAGTAAGTGCTTTCCTGGCATATTATTCTTTGTTACATTTGAAAGAACACTAATTAATATAGCTGTTCCCATTGATGAGAATACTTGTCTAGTAGTATTGTTTACAGCCGTTCCGTGACTAATTAGATTGTTAGGTAACGAATTCATACCTGATGTTGTCACAGGCATCATAACCATTGAAATACCAAACATCCTAATTGCATACAAAACTGTTAAATAAAGTGTTGAAGAATCTTTTGTTAAAAAGACAAATGGTACAGTTCCAATTGTTAGAAATAACATACCTGTAATTGCTAGTCTCTTTACACCAAATTTATCAAAAGCTCTTCCTGTAATGGGACTCATAATTGCCATCATAACAGCACCACCAAGTAATGCTAGTCCCGAATGAAATGCTGACAATCCTTTAATAATTTGCAAATACATAGGCAAAATCATTTCTACACCAACCATCGCCATATTTGTTACTGATGACAATGCTGCAGCAATTGTAAATTCACGTGATGTAAATACACGTAATTCAAGAAATGGCTTGTCCATGTGTAATTGACGATATCCAAATATGACAATAAGAATAAGTCCACCAATTATTGGTAAAATGACTTCCATTGATGACCAACCTTTATCACCTACAGTTGAAAATCCATACAATAATGCTCCAAAACCTATTGTTGATAGTATAAATGATGTGACATCAAGTTTTTCCTTACGTGTTTGTAAAACATTTTTCATGAAGAACATCGCTAAGATTATAACAATTACCACAACTGGAATAATCATTCCAAACAAATCTCTCCAAGTCATATTATCAATAACCCAACCCGACAAAGTTGGTCCTATAGCAGGTGCTACACCGATAACAAGTCCCGCCATACCCATTGCAACTCCACGCTTTTCAGGTGGAAAAATTGATAGCATAATTGTTTGTAAAAGAGGCATTGACAACCCAACACCAACAGCTTGTACCAAGCGACCGATCAACATTGTAGTAAAATTATCGGCAATAAAACAAATAATTGTACCAATCAAAAACGTTGTCATTGCTCCTAAATAGAGCCATTTAGACTTAAATCTTGTAATTAACCACGCACTAACAGGTATCATAACCCCATTTACCATCATGAATCCTGTTGTCAACCATTGAATAGTTGATGTTGAAACATCAAAATCTTTCATTAAGGTTGGAAATGCTGTTGATAAAATTGTTTGATTTAAAACAGTACAAAATGAACCAATCAACAAAACAATAACCATTAATGTTCGATTATAATGTTTTCCATTTATATCTGTGTTATTCATTATTTTCCCTCCATTTTTTAACCATTGAATCCACTTTAAATTTTTCAGAGTCAATAGTTGCTTTATCTAAAAGTTCACCTAAACGATCTCTTTCGTTTTTTGTTAATTCAGATAAAAGTTCATCATCCCAAAAATCTAAAATACTTTTAAATTTGTCATTTGCTTTTTGACCTTCACTAGTTAAAAGTACTTTTTTAAGACGTTTATTTTCTGGATTAACTTCTCTTTTAATAAGATTTCTGTCTTCCAAGCTCTTCAAACTTCTTGCTACACTAGCTTCATCAAAACTAGTCACATCTCTTATTTCTTCTTGACTAACCCCAGGTTTATGATCTGCAACCGCCAAAATAGCAAGTTCAATTACTTTGTAATTATGTTCTTTAGCTATTTGTTTTAAGAACATCCCTTTTTGTCGAGCAAGGAAGAATATTTTTTGTCCTATTTCCAAATTATTATCTCCTTTTAGAAAACATAGACTATTTTACTCTGACTCTTGAAAAAATCAAGAATAATACTTGAAAAAATCAAGAATGCGTTTTCAATAAAAAGAAGCCTATACAGGCTTCTTTTTAAAAATAATTAACACCAATAGCATTTCTAACTTCATCTAAAGTTCTATTAGCTACTACATTTGCTTTTTGGCTACCTTGTTTCAACATTTCATATACTGCTGGAATATCTTTAGAAAACTCTTCTCTTCTTTTTCTAATTGGCTCAAGCTCTGCTTGTAATACGTCATTTAGATATCTTTTAACCTTAACATCACCTAATCCACCGGCTTGATACCGTTCCTTTAATTTAGCAACTTCTTGTTTATCTTTAGCAAATACATCTAAATACGTAAATACTGTGTTACCTTCAATCTGACCAGGATCTTCTACTCTAATATGATTAGGATCAGTATACATAGACATAACTTTTTTTTGAACTTCATCTTCAGAATCTGCCAGATAAATTGCATTTCCTAAAGACTTGCTCATTTTTGCATTGCCATCTAATCCTGGCAAACGTCCTTGTCCAGCAGGAGGAAATATTCCTTTTGGCTCTATAAGAACTTCTTTGTTGTAAGTATGGTTAAAAGAGCGAACAATTTCTCTTGTTTGTTCAATCATCGGTTCTTGATCGTCACCAACAGGAACTGTGTCTGCCTTAAAAGCTGTAATGTCGGCTGCCTGACTGATTGGATAAATTAAAAATCCAGAAGGAATGCTTTGACCAAACTCTTTTTGTTTAATCTCTGCTTTAACTGTTGGATTTCTTTCAAGTCTTGAAACACTTACTAAATCTAAATAATACATTGTTAATTCATTTAAAGCCGGAATTTGCGATTGAACAAATATCGTTGACTTATTCGGATCTAATCCCACCGCTAAATAATCCAAAGCAACTTCTATTAAACTATTACGAATTTTTTCAGGATTTCTTGCATTATCAGTTAACGCCTGCATATCGGCAATCATGATGTTAGTATCATAAGTTCCTTCATTTTGCATATTAACTCTATTTTTTAATGATCCAATATAATGACCTATATGTAATTTACCTGTTGGTCTATCGCCTGTTAATATTGTATGTTTTGTCATAATAACTACCTCCTAAATTAAAAAAGCATCCTATGACTAATAGGACGCTTTACCGTGGTACCACCTGTTTTTGTAGAAATATTACTCTACCTTAATTAGCTATAAAGCACCACCTATATCCATTTCCTAAAACAATATTGGCAAAATTTTCAGAATTCATTTCGCTCTCTGTATCAATTGATTGAATTAGTACTGTAAAAACACTATAATATTCAAGCTGAATTATTAATAGCATAACGGCAACTAAATCTTTTGTCAACAAAGGGGAAGTTAATGGCTAATACGACAAAATCACAAGAGCAAAAACGTGTGGATACAGTTGAAAATATTATTAAGGATCAATTGTTAGAAACAGAAGAAAAAATATCAACCGCAAAAAAACAAACACACGAAATTGAAACTTCATATGGTGCAAATACCCGTGTTAATACTTTAGAAGTTGATGATCAAATGGAAACTAATGCTTCCGTACAACAACAAAAACAGCTTATTTCCATGGCAACAGAAAACGAAACAGTTCTTAATAATAGAAATACACAATTACATGCCCTACAAGGATCCCCTTATTTTGGACGTATTGATGTTGAAGAATCAGAAAAAAAGAATACTTACTATATTGGAACAGGAACACTTCAAGATAAAGACAATAATTTTTTAGTTCATGATTGGCGTGCACCCATTTCTAGTCTTTATTATAATGGTACTCTTGGCAAAGTTAATTATGAACTACCAAATACTACTAAAGAAGCCAATTTAACATTAAAAAGGCAATTTAATATAGTTAATGGAAAAATTAAAAACATGTTTGATACCAACGAGACTGTCGGTGATGAAATACTGCAAAACGCTCTAGGATCAAAAAGTAGCGAATACATGAAAAATATTGTTGCTACAATTCAAAAAGAACAAAATACTATTATAAGAGACACTAGTTCAGATGTACTAATTGTTCAAGGTGCTGCAGGCTCAGGAAAAACTTCCGCAATATTACAACGAGTTGCCTATCTTTTGTATCATAGCCGTTCTCAATTAAATTCAGATAATATGATTTTATTTTCACCCAACAAGCTTTTTAGTAACTACATTTCACAAGTCCTACCCAGTTTAGGTGAAAAGAACATGCGACAAGTAACTCTTGATGACTTTTTATCAAGAAGATTATATGGAATAAAAGTTGAATCGCTTTTTGAAAGATTCGAAAATGACTTAGCTAATATTCCAGAGGAAACAAAGGAGATTCGTAAGTTTAAAGAAAGTTCATCATTTTTTGAAAAAATAAAAAAATATTTTTCAAATAACAATTTGCATTTAGAATTTGAAGATGTTTATTTTGAAGGAGAAATTTTCTTTAGTAGCGAGCATATAAATGAAATTTTTAATTCTTTGAATATTAGACTACCTATTGAACAACGTTATCTTAAAACAAAAAATACTTTGATTAAAGAATTAAAGCACCGCATTAAAACAGATGCTATGCAAGAGTGGGTCCAAGATGAAATTGATAATTTAGATGACATGGATTTTCAACAATTACTAAAAGATAATCATATTGAAGACTCTGAAAAGCAACGAGAATTTTTATCACAAAAGTTCTTAAAAGAAAGATATCGCACTATTTATAACGGTATTTTTAACGATTTTTATTGGGATCCTTACAAAGCATACAGTCAATACTTATTTGACAATCGTCCTGAAAACATAGATGAAACAACTTGGACTATGATGATTGAAACCGTAGTAAACAATATCGAATATCATAAAATCCGATTGAGTGACGCAATTTTTGTACTATTAATACGAGATATCGTTACCGGTACTGGGAAAAATTACAGTATTCAACATTTGTTTGTTGACGAAATGCAAGACTATCCTATTTCAGTATTCAAATATCTTGATTATTCTTTTCCAATCGCAAAATTCACATTGCTTGGAGACTTTTCACAAGATATTTTTGCTTCAACGTACACAAAAAATAATCGATTAGATGAATTACAAAGTATTTTTTCTAATAAAAAAACACAATTAGTAACTCTTAATCAAAGTTATCGTTCAACAGCTTCTATAACTAACTTTGCTAAACAGATTTTACCTAATGGTAATCAAATTAGAACTTTTAGTAGAGATGGAAATAAACCCGAGCTTATTAATTTTGGTAGTGAAAAAAGATATTTACAAAGTTTGCCAGATATTTATAAAAATCTATCTCAAAAAAATGATACTGTTGCAATTTTGACGACTTCGAAAACGAGAGCAAAGTACTTATATGATAAATTAAATACAAGCATCAATGTTTCATTGATAAATGACAATAATCGTAAACTTCATTCAGGTTTATTAATTTTACCGATATATCTTGCTAAAGGATTGGAGTTTGATGCAGTAATTGCTGATAATATTTCTTCAGAGATGAAAAACTTAGATGTATTATATACGATATTTACACGTGCAATGCATGATTTAACTGTTACATGTATTGGAGAAAGTTCTTCAATACTAAATAAAATAGATAAAAACTTGTATATCAAAAAAGCTAACTTTCGTTAGCTTTTTTTTATACAATTAACGTTCCCATAATATTGCTAAATATAATTAATAATAACGTAACCTTAAAGTCTTTAGTTTTACGATAAATTATTGTATATACAATTCCTAATAAGAAGTACAAAATAAATTCTTGATATGTTGTTGTAAGACTAATAACAGCCAAAACAATTCCACTCATTACCATTCCAGAGACATAATTGCTGGTAGTATTTCGCCTCCAAAAATAATTGTACAAGAATACTTGAGAAACCATCATTTGCTGAAACGAAATTATAAATATATTAGCCAACATATTAAAAATTAATACTTTTTGATCTGAGCTTGCATAGTAATCATTATTAAATTTAGGTAAAACACCCTTCAATTGTAAATAAGTTACACCTATTCTAGTAACCCCTATCAAAATAGCCATTATTATAATTAATCCAAATTTTTGAGCCACCGTATCTCTAAAATAAATACGAGATTCTTTTAAAATTATTTGCTCTCTTCCATATCGATGAGACATAATTCGTGACGTAGTAATTCCGAATATAGCAAAGAAAATAGCTAAAAATATATTTAGTCCACTTTTACTAACAGCTGCTTCACGTAAAAAAGTTGTCATTGCTGCAAATAACAACCAAAATATATATCTAAAAAATGTAACACCTTTTGATTCAACATTATTCATATAAATTTACCCACTTTAATATGATTATTATACTTAATCAACTAAGTGGATACTATTGAATTTAAAATAAAATTAAAAAATGAGCTAATTAATTAGCTCATTTTTTAATTAATCAATTTTCTTTTTTGCTGACTCTGCAAGAAATTCTTTATCATCTGGATTTGCAGCAAATCTCTTTCCTGTTTCTAACTTCTTAATTTCAGTCATTTCTTCATCGCTAAGCTCAAAATCAAAAATATCAATATTTTGAGCAAGACGTTCTTTATGAACGGACTTAGGAAAAACAATTGTATTTCTTTGAATGTGCCAACGTAAAATGACTTGTGCTACTGTTTTATTATGACTTTCTGAAATTTTCGTCAAAATAGGATCAGTAAATAGGTCATTTTTACCATGTCCTAGTGGTCCCCAGGCTTCATGGGCAATATTATTTTTTAATAAAAATTCTCTCAACTCATCTTGTTGAAAATATGGATGTGTCTCAACTTGATCAACTGCTGGTACAACATCTGTTTTACTCATTAAGTCTTGTAAATGATGTATTTGAAAATTTGACACACCAATAGATTTAATACGTCCTTCTTTATAAAACTCTTCCATTGCTTTCCAAGTTTCAACATAATTATCTGATGGCCAATGTATTAAATACAAATCTAGATAGTCTAAATCTAGTTTTTTCATAGTTTTTTCAAATGCAGATTTTGTTTCTTCATAACCATGATCTGCATTCCATACTTTTGATGTTATAAATAATTCTTCACGAGCAAGCCCTGATTCCTTGATTGCTTGTCCTAACCATTCTTCATTACCATAATATGCTGCAGTATCTATATGTCTATAACCTGCTTCAAATGCCCAATTAATGGCATCCATAAATTCAGATTTTTCTTGCATTTTATAGACTCCCAATCCAAATTGTGGAATCAATACATCATTATTTAATTTTATATTAGGTATATTTGTCATAATAAATCCCTCCAGTTTAAATCATATTACATAAAAGAAAATTTCTCACTCATTTTGAATTATATCGGACAACTTTTTAGCAGTCTTAATATTTCTAATTGTTATATATTTATATTCTTTTGTTCCTACTATTTTTGACCAACGAGTTTTACTAAATGTTTTAAGTGGTGCCGACCAAAAAATAACATTCTTAAAATAGTCTACCCTTTCAAATTCCGGCTTTCCTTCTCCTATAGACTCCACTATTTCTTTTCCGGAATAAGGTTTTATTACAAAAATAAAATTATTTTTGTCTTCTTTATTCTTTCCAAACCATTCTGGTAAGTTATTCATCATTTCTAAGTAATCATCTGAATTTATACAAAGAGTAAAAATATCACATTCAAATTTTTCTAGTATGATATTATGAATTTCATTTTGAATTTCTACTTCATCTTTATCTGACTCTAAAATAATGTTACCTGTATTTAGATATGTTAATACATTAAAAAAATATCTCTCAAGATTTTCTTTTAATTCTTTCATTGGAATCTTATTTTTACCACCAACATTAATTCCTCTTAATAAAACAATAAATTTTTTCATCTTTATTTTTTTCCTCGTTTATACATGTCTCTTGTTTTATAACCCTTTTGTAAAATACTTATCATTTCCTCAATATGTTTTTTTCTAGTCAATTCAGTTTTTGCACTATATACATATCTTGCCCAATCTTTTTGGTATCCAGGAGTTAGTTTTTCAAACTTATTTTTTATTTCTTCGTTCATTACTTCCATAAGTTTAGGAACATATTTTTCATAGTCTTTAATACGCCCATCTTTTTTATGAACTTCGTGTCTTTTAGTCTTCTTTAAGGCTACAAGTGTAAAGTTATCATCATACTTTATCATCCTATTGAACTTTAATAGACTAGCTTTTGGATATCCATCATCATCAACTTTTAGTGCTGGAAAAATATCATCACGTGGAATATAAGAATCATACAGCTTATTCCCTTTTTTAGCATAGGCAAAAGCTAAGATTCCATTTTCTAATATCAAATTTTTAGCTTTTTCAAAATACGTAACAAACTCATTAATATCTTTTACAAAAATTATCATTAATTCAGTTTTTTCAAAAACATTAATTCTTGCCTTCAGCTGTTTTGATAGACCATCATCTAAAGGATTTATAATAATAGGATCTTTATATTTGTTAAGTTTAAGCTTCTCAATTATTGATTTTTCAGTCATTATTTTCTCCACTTTTTTACAATTATATCATTTTATTTTAATAACTATTGCAACAAAAAAAGCCTAATTCTGTAAGAATTAAGCCTCTTTTTTTATTCAAAAACAAATTGATTATTATACAACTCAGCATAGAATCCATTTTGATTCATTAATTCATCATGATTACCCTCTTCAATAATTTCTCCATTACGAAGAACGATAATTCTATCAGCATTTAATATTGTTTTTAATCGATGAGCAATTACAAAACTTGTTCTACCTTTTATAACATTATTCATTGCCTTTTGAATTCTTGCTTCTGTAACTGTATCAACATTACTTGTTGCTTCATCAAGAATTAATAATGAAGGGTCTGTCAATATAGTTCTGGCAATACTAATTAGTTGTTTTTGACCTGTACTGAATATATTATTTTCTTCACTAACTTCAGTATCATAACCTTTTTCAAGTGTCTCAATAAAGCTATGAATATGTGCTTGCTTTGCAGCTGCTATTATTTCTTCATCAGTTGCATCAGGTTTACCAAAAGCAATATTTTCGCGAATTGTTCCACCAAATAGAACTGATTCTTGAAGAACAATACCAACATGGGATCTCAACGAATCTAAATCGATATCACGAATATCAGTATCATCGAACTTAACTGAACCATTATTCACATCATAAAAGCGATTCATTAAGTTCATAACAGTTGTTTTACCTGAACCAGTAGGTCCAACTAAAGCAATCATCTGTCCTTTATCAACTTCAATATTAACATCTTTTAAAATCGGTTTATCAGGTAAATATTGAAAATCAACATGTTCTAATTTTATGTTATTTTCAACTCCTGCAATTTTCTTTCCGTTTTCTGGATTTACTTCTTCAACTTCGTCAAGCATTTCATCAACACGTCTTGCACCAGTTAATGCCAATTGGATCATGCTATAAGAAGATGCCAATTGTGCAATTTGGTTGTAAAATTGCTGAGAATATTGAACAAATGTAACTACTAATCCTAGCGCAACAGTTTTTTTGATATCTCCATGAACTGCCAACCAACTTCCAAAGAAAATAACAATAGCAGTATTAACAAGTGACATTCCTTGCATTACAGGAAAAATCATTCCTGAATAAATTTGTCCCTTTAAACTTGCTTTTCTAACTTTTTCATTATGAACTTTAAAGCCATCTACTGTTTCTTTTTGTAGTGAATTAGTAATGATTATTTTTTGCCCAGTTATACGTTCATTAATATATCCGTTTAGCTTACCAACTTCATCTTGCTGCAAATCAACATACTTACGAGCTTTCACAATAACAAAAGCAGCTAAAATAATTGATACCGGAACACTAGCAATGGTAACCCAAGCAAGTTGAGAATTTTTTTGAAACATCATTATTAATAATCCAATAATCAATGCAATACCAGTCATTAATTGTGATAATACTTGATTCATCGCATTATAAATATTATCAAGATCCGAAGTAAATCTACTCAAGATATCTCCATCTGAATGACGATCAAAAAATGCAACAGTTAATTTTTGTAACTTTGAAAATAATCCTGTTCTCATTTGATTAGTAGATTTTGCATTAACAATTGATAGAACTATGGATTGTACAAATGTAGCAAGAGCATTAAATACATAAAATAGTAATAACGACCATATTACACTGATAAATGCATCTTTAGAAGCACCACTAGTTGGCAAATGCATTGCTTTTAAATATTGATATTTTCCAGCGTACTTAACAAGTTCATTCAACGCATCACCTATATAAATAGGAGCTTTTACTTGTAAATACACAGCGATAATTGTCATTATAATTGCAACTAGGAAAGAAAACTTATAACGCTTTAAATAACGATAGAAAAACTTCATAGAATTTTTAAATTCAGCCATTATTTATCTCTCCTTCCTTTTTGTGTTTCGAAAATTTCACGATATACATCATTATTTTCTACCAATTCTTTATGATTACCGACACCAACTAATTTACCATCATCCATAACCAAAATTTTATCTGCATTTACAACAGAGGAAATTTTTTCTGCAATAATGACTTTTGTTGTTCCTGTCATTTTATCAAGTGCTTCTTTTACTAATTTTTCAGATTTTGCATCTAAAGCACTTGTTGAATCATCAAGAATTAATACTTTAGGAGTTCCAATAACACCACGAGTAATAGACAAACGTTGTTTTTGTCCACCTGAGAAGTTAGCACTTCTTTCTTCAACAATGTCATCGTATTTTTTAGGTCTAGTTTCAATAAATTCCTCAGATTGAGCAATTTTTGCAGCTTTTTTCATATCTTCAAGAGTTGCATCAGACTTGCCTTGTCTAAGATTATCAGAAATTTTCCCTGAGAATAAAATTGGTTTTTGCAAGATCATTGATACAGAAGAATGGAGATTTTTTTCATTCAAATCTTTTACATCAACTCCACCAACTTTTACAGTACCTTCTTGTGGATCAAATAATCTTGGAATTAATTGTGCAAGAGTTGACTTACCTGAACCTGTTGCACCAACTATTCCTACCATTTCACCTGGATTAATTGAAAATGATATGTTCTTTAAAGTATCATGATCTTCACCGAAATATCTAAAAGTAACATTATCAAATTCAACAGAACCATTAATATCTTTATCTGCTGTATCTTTGAATTTAATATCAGGTTCAGTATTCATTATTTCGTTAATACGTACAATAGAAATAGCCGCACGAGAAGCTCCCATAATCATCATTCCACCCATAATGATTGACATCATTATTTGCATTAAATAATTCATAAATGATGCAATTGCTGCAACAGCTTGTGGGTCTGAATCAACTAGATTCCCTACGAAATAAATTGAAGCTACAATAGCTAAATTAGCTACAAGCATAAATGCAGGAATCATAATTGAAAATAAAACCCCAACAGTTGCTGTGTGGCTTTGTAACTCATCACTTGTGCTTTTAAATTTTTTATCTTGATTATCTTCTTGAACAAAAGATTTTACAATTCTTACTCCCATTAAATTTTCTTTAGCAAGATTGTTTGTTCTATCAATTAATTTTTGAATAGCGCCAAAGTGTTTACCCATTTGTCCAAATGAAATAAACGTAATCACAAATACTAATATGACCAAAACAATAATAATCCACCAAAGACTTGGAATTGAATTCATTGCCAAAATAAAACTTCCAATAAATAAGAAAGGAATTCTAACAATCGTTTGTAAAGTCATCATAATAACATTTTGAACTTGAGTCATATCATTAGTTAATCTAACTGATAAATTACCAGCAGAAAACTTTTCAATATTTCCAAAAGAAAATGTTTGTATTTTTTTAAATGCTGTTTCACGAATATCTGCTGTCATACCTTGTGCAGTACTTGCTGATGCAATAGTATTAACTATTCCAGCAATCAAGCCAACTGAAGCAATAACCAACAAGTAAATACCATAATGGTTAACTTTACTTTGATCTTCTTTCATAATGGCTTCCAATATGTTTTGTAGCAACTTTGGTTGCCATAAGGCGGCAATAACTGAAAAAATAGTTGCTATTATAGAAACAGATAAGACCCCCAAATATGGTCTAATGTGTTGTTTAAGTAAAGACACAAAACCAACTCTTTTCTATTTTAAGATTTGACACATTTATTAGTATCAGAGTTTCCATTCTAATACCACTCAAATTATTTATCAATATTTTTTTAAAGTTTTTTGATACAAAATAATTATTTTTTCAAAAAGCAATTACTACTAATGCTATAATTTAATAAATTACTTATTTGAAGGAGTTATAATGAAACTTTCAGTAATTATTCCTTGCTACAACGAGGAAGTAACAATCCCTATTTTTTATGAAGAAATGCAAAAAATTCAAAGTGAAATAGAATATACTTTTGAATATATTTTTATTAACGATGGATCAAGTGATAATACTATAGAAGAATTAAGAAAATTATCTTCTAAACATGAAAATGTAAGATATATCTCATTTTCTAGAAATTTCGGTAAAGAATCAGCTTTATATGCAGGTTTGCAAGCATCAACTGGCGAATTAGTTACCGTAATGGATGTGGATTTACAAGATCCTCCAGAATTAATACCGGAAATGATTGATCTAATCGAAAATAAGGGCTTTGATTGCGTAACGACAAGAAGAGAAAATCGTGATGGTGAACCCGCTATTAGGAGCTTTTTTGCAAAGAAATTCTATCAACTTATTAACAAAATTTCTGACACTAAGATGACTAATGGTGCTCGAGATTATAGACTAATGACTCGACAGGTGGTTGATTCGATTTTAAGACTTTCAGAAAGCAATCGTTTTTCTAAGGGATTATTTAGTTGGGTCGGATATAAGACAACATTCCTATCGTTTAAAAATAGAGAGCGTGTTGCTGGACAAACTTCTTGGTCATTTTGGAAACTATTAAAATATGCTATAAATGGAATATCAGATTTTTCTGAAGCACCTTTACATATTGCTACTTGGAGTGGAGGATTCTTTTCAACTTTAGCTGGACTAGGAATCGTTTGGATAATTATTCGTAAAATAATATCGCCAGAAATTGCAATTAGTGGATGGTCATCTATCATCTGTTTAATTCTCTTTATTGGTGGTATTCAATTACTATGTCTTGGTATTTTAGGTGAATATATCGGAAAAATCTTCGTTGAAACAAAAAAACGTCCTATTTATATAGTTAAAGAAACAGAAAAAGATAACCCTAATAAATAAGGATTATCTTTTTTAAATTGCAAATGATAATGCAAGTACTGCAACACCCACTAAAAACACAATCATTCCTGTTACTTTTAATACTGTTTT
Organism: Daquilactobacillus linshuiensis; assembly: GCF_052828685.1. Lineage (NCBI taxonomy): Bacteria > Bacillati > Bacillota > Bacilli > Lactobacillales > Lactobacillaceae > Daquilactobacillus > Daquilactobacillus linshuiensis. Next base: position 1,180,783 of record NZ_CM128255.1, read on the forward strand.
ATCGTTATTATTACTCACAAAATAGTCAACTAAATCACCACGTAGCTTAAAGCTTATTAAATAGCCGACAAAAATTATACTAATTCCAAACAATATTAATGCATTTTTTGTAGCATCAACATTTTGAGAATATCCTAATACACCTATTAAAATTATTTCTAAAATTAAAATTGTAAATACAGAGGACTTACTTAACCACTTCAATAAAAAACTCCTTACTTCCACCAAAATGTATCTATATTTTTTTTATTGTTTATATTCCATTCTATTAGCATTTTTAATAACTCATAATTAACGTCGCTATCAAATGGAATTCTAAATAATTTTTTACCACTCTCATAGCCACTTTTTTTATTTCATTTTTAAACTTCTCATTTGCTTTTTCAGCTGAAACTGAGAAATGATTTTTAGCCACACTAAAACCAATAATAAATGTTCCATGATCTGTATACATAGGCTGATTCCATGCAATTCTTGGTTTTAGTTGTGGAAATTCTTTATGTATCCATTTTAAAACATTGGCTATTTTTTCTAAATGTTCTTTATTATCAATCGTCAATAAATATTCATTAAAATCGTCCATTTTCAGCTCCCCGTTGTACAAATTATTATATATCTATTTTCTTGAATAAACTAATAATATCTTATATATTTAACTCAATTAAATCTGAGGAGAAGACTTATGAATAATGAATCTTTATTAATTATAGATTATACAAATGATTTTGTCGCTACAAATGGTGCGTTATCTTGTGGGAAACCTGGTCAAAAACTTGAGCCATACATTATAAATTTAGCTGATTCTGTGAAGAAGAATTCGTTTATATACTTACCAACAGATATTCACGAAAAAAATGACACATTTCATCCTGAATCAAAATTATTTCCTATTCATAATCAAAAAGATACTTGGGGAAGAGAATTTTATGGTGATTTAAATTCTTGGTACAAAAAAAATAATTCAGATTCAATAAAAATTATTGATAAAACTCGTTATAGTTCTTTTGCTGGAACCAATTTAGACATTCTTTTACAAGAAAGAAAAATTGATACATTGCACTTAGTCGGCGTATGTTCAGATATATGTATTTTACATACAGCTGTTGATGCATACAATCTAGGATACAAATTAATAATCCATAAAGAAGGAATAGCAACTTTTACAAAAAATGGTCAAGAATGGTCATTAGAACATTTCAAAAACTCTCTTGGTGCAACAATAGTTTAAAAAAACAGCCAATGGCTGTTTTTTTTGATATTTCGCTACCGTTTTTTTATTTTGCGTCATAAGCTTGTTGGAATAACTCAACAATTTGTTCTTTGCTAGCTTTTCTTGGATTTGAAAATGCATTTCCATCTTTCAATGCATTTTCTGCCATTATCTCAAAATCTTTAGGATCTGCTCCTATGTCTTTTATACTTCGAGGTATTCCTACATCATCATTCATCTTTTGCATTGCTTCAATAGCTTTATCTGCAGCATCACGAGTTGATAATCCATCAATATTTTCACCCATTGCTACTGCTAAATCTGCAAATCTATCTGGACAAGCAATTATATTAAATCTTTCTACAATAGGTAATAAAATTGCACAGCATACCCCATGTGGAGCATCATATTGACCACCAAGTTGATGTGCCATAGCATGTACATAGCCAAGATCAGCATTATTAAATGCCATTCCTCCCAACATTTCTGCTTCTACCATCTTTGTTCGTGCTTCTAAGTTTTGACCATTAGCAACTGCTTGTCTTAAACTTTGTTCAACCAATTTAATTGCCTGAATACACTGTCCATCTGTTATATCGTTTCTATTTGTTGAAACATATGGTTCAATTGCTTGAACAAAAGTATCCATACCAGTTGCAGCAGTTAATTTAGGTGGTACATTAAGCATTAATTTGGGGTCATTAAACGAAACAAGCGGAACATTTCGCCAAGACACTACTACAAATTTAAGATGTGTTTGTTCATTAGTAATTACACAGTGTCTAGTTAATTCTGATGCAGTTCCTGCAGTTGTATTCACCGCAATAAGTGGGGGCAAAGCATTCTTCAGTGTTTCAATACCAGCCAATTTAGTGATGTCATCACCATTTGTCAAAATGATACCAGCACCTTTACCGGTATCATGTGCAGAGCCACCTCCAACAGTGATAATTCCATCACAGCTATTCTCTAAATAAATTTCTTTTGCTTCTTTAATGTTTCTAACTTTAGGGTTGGGCTCTACTCCATTATAGATAACATACTGTACATTTGATTCTTTCAATGAATTAATGGTCTGCTCAACGGGACCATTTTCCATTTTTTCTAAAAATGAGTCTGTTATAACTAGTGCCTTACTTATATTTACCATTTTGGCACGATCACCAATTTTTTCAATTACTCCTGAACCAAAAAAATTGACACTTGGCATTAAGAAATCAAAATTTTCTTTCATATTTATTCCCTTCCTTTCTTTATATTGTTAATATTATCACTAATTAAAACGCTTACATCGGACAAAAGTCTATTTTTGTCCAGAAACTCTCTTTGTAATATGAAGCGCTTTCTTATAAACTATAATTGGTGAGATAAATGTCATATATAACAAAAAAGAAAATAGCCAATGCCTGCAAAGACTTGGTTGTCAAAACAGATATTGATCAAGTTAGTGTTACAAAAATTATGAAAAGTATAAATATGAGAAGACAGACTTTTTATGATTTTTTTCTTGATAAATATGATGCCATAGAGTGGCTTTATAACGATGAAATCACGGAAATTATTGAAGATAATCTTGACTATGAAAAGTGGCATAACATAGTTAATTATTTGTGTATTTATTTTTTCAAAAATAGAAATTTTTTTCGAAAAATTTTAAATGATTCTAATCAAAGTAATTTCTCCGAAAAGCTTATTGAAAAGCATATTCAAAACCTAGTGAAAGTTATTATGTTGGAAATTTCAGATAAGCAAAAAATTCAATTTAGTGATAACCAAATTGAATTCTCAACTGAATTATTTGCTAACTCTCTTGTAGGACAATTAAAAACTTGGATTTCAAATCATCACCGTAGAAGTGTTGAAGATGAATCCAAGTTCTTAACATTATTTATTGAAGATACTATTAATGGGATGTTGTTACGAGAAAAACCTGGTAGACATAAATATCATTATTTTGATTAGTACCACCCAAAACCACCGCAACTTTGATTAATATACTCTAACCACTCATCATTTCTTATTTTTAATACGGTAATAGATACTCCATCCATATTGTATGAGCTCAAATAATTACTTGTTTTTACCAGCACTGGATTAATCCCCTTTAATTGCAGCAACTTATTTACATCATTAGTAAATATAAAGCTCTCCATCATTGGTAAATTTCCTAAGCCATTAATTAATAGTACTATTTTCTCATTTTCTTTAGCTGAACTTACTTGAACTAGTTTATTAACCAATTCTCTTCCTAATAGTTCAGAAGAGGTGAATTCTTCTTTTCGATAGCCACGTTCTCCGTGAATTCCTATACCATAAAAAATTTGGTTCTCATTAAGTTCAAATGTTGGTTTATTTTGTCCGGGAAGTTCTGATCCTGTTAAAGCAACTCCTAGAGTAAATAAATTTTCATTCACTTGTTTGCCTAATTCTACAAGCTCAAAAATATCCATTCTTCTAGTTGCAGCTGCGCCTAAAATCTTATGAATTAAAACCGTTCCAGCAACCCCACGTTTCCGAGTCTTTTTTGTATCTGGATCAACTGAAGCATCATCATTTACGATTACTGTTTTAACTACATAACCTTTTTTTTCTAATTTTTTCCCTGCATTTTCAAACTCTTTAATATCTTCTTCAAAGTTTTTAACAATAAATAAAATTGGTTTACTTATACTAAATTGTTCTGCAGTTTTAACTATTTGATCTGCAGTTGGAGGAGTAAATGGCTCTCCAATTACAGCAGCATCTAATAGTCCTTCACCAACATAGCCAATATCTAAGGGTTCGTGCCCACTTCCACCTCCAGATATCAATGTTACTTTTCTTTTATTATCATAAATAATACTATTAATTCCATGCGGTTTTGTAAGCTCTGGATGGGCTAACACCAATCCACGTAGCATTTCATGAACAACATTTTTTGAGTTATTTATTAGTTTTTTCAAGTTTAATCCCCAATACATTCATTTGACTCAATTGTATCAAAAAAGGCATTCTCTTTTGAATGCCTTTTTATTATATTTATTTTCTTTCAAAAATAGGTTTAATATCATGTGATTTTCTATATGCATTTACATAAGCGCTTGCTGCTTTCATAGCATTAACAACCATTTCAGGAGTTACTTCAAAAGGCATATTCTTCATTGTTTCGTCCGGAGCAGTTGCTAACTTACCAATTTGCATTAATTCATCTTCTGATAATTGATCTAAATGTGTATCTTCCATTGTTATTGGTAATCCTAGTGTTAACCAGAAATTAATATACTTATCTAATACATCATGTGGTGTATCTTCAAGTACTAGTTCTACCATTGAACCAAATGCGACTTTTTCACCATGAGTTAAATGATGTATTTCTCCTTTTACGGCTGTGAAGCCATTGTGAATTGCATGAGCTGCAGCTAATCCAGCATTTTCAAATCCTAAACCTGACAACAAAGTGTTTGCTTCGACAATTGCTTCTATGGCAGGTGTAACTACTTTATTTTTATTTGATTCAACTGCTTCATATGCGTAATCCCAAATAACTCTTTCACATTCTGCGGCTATTGCTCTTCCAGCAAAAGTTGCAGCTCCATTTCCCATTGTTACACCATGCTTCATTGCAGTTGCTTTTGCTTCAATATTTGTTGCCATTGCATCTGATATACCAGATACTAAAGTTCTTACTGGAGCATTAGCAATTACTTTAGTATCAAGTAATACTAAATCAGAATGTTTTGGATAGAATTTATATTGATCAAATACACCATCTTCAGTATATAATACTGAAAGTCCTGCTGTTGGTGCATCAGCAGATGCGGCTGTTGGTGCAATTACTAGCTTAGTATTTGCTTCTAATGCTATTCCTTTAGATGTATCAATAGTTTTACCACCACCTAGTCCAACTACTACATCTACTTTTTTATCTTTGGCAATTTTAGTAATTCTTTCAATCTCTTGAACTGATGCTTCACCATTAAATACTACTTTTTCTATTTCAAAATCATTATCTAATAAATAATCAGCAAACTCATCTCCTACAATTTTCCAAACTGTTTCGTCAGACATAATTAAAATGTGTTTACCTAATTTTTTAATATATTCAGCACTGTGCTCTAATAATCCTGATCCTTGTATATATGTATCTGGGCTTACAAACATTTTATCCATGATAAATCTCCTTAATTTTATTTAATAGTTAATTCTTTTAGTTCTTCTTCAATCTTTGCAAGTGGTACTCCCACTTGCAATAACGCAGCAGCTGAGTAAGCGCTTTCAACGAATGCCGTATTAAAAATGTGCAGAGGTTTTTCAGATAACTCCTCAGCCATTTCTAAATTCATTTTGGCACTACCTAAATCGTAAAATACCAATAATTCTTCACCATTATTTTGTTGAATTGCATTATTTATTTTTTCAATACTTGTTCCTACATCATTTCCTTCAGTCCCACCTGCAATAGTAACTGGCACATCTTTTGCAACTTGAGATATTAATCTATTAATACCTGAAACTATTTCAGAAACATGTGAAACTAATAAAATTCCATATTTTGCCATTGTTAACTCCTACTTATTTCATTGATTCTAACAAAGACTTAAATAACATCCCTGTTGATTCAGCACCCGGATCGATATGTCCTATTGATCTTTCACCAAGATAGGAAGCTCTTCCTTTTTTGGCTTGCATATTTTTGGTTAATTCAACAAAACCATCTATTTTTTCGTTTGTTAAACTTTCATGTCTTATTTCATCAGCAACAGGCAACCATACATCTAACATAGTTTTATCACCCATTGAAGCCCCGCCACGTTTTGCAATTCCTTTTGCTCCAGCTGCTATTAATTCAGCTATATCTTGACTATCTTTAGAGGTTTTTCCCATTTCTAAAAATGCAGTTCCGTATAATGGTCCAGAGGCCCCTCCTACTTTTGACATCAAAGCCATTGCTATCAATTTAAAACTTTCAGTTATATTATTAGGTTTTTTTGATTCTAAATCAGATATCACTGCTGTCATTCCACGATCCATATTATTACCATGATCGCCATCACCAATAACATCATCTAGATCACTTAGTGTTTGTTTATTTTGAGAAATTTTTTCTTGATATATTTTCATCCACGTTAAAATTTGTTCATTATTCAACATGAGTATCACCCCAGCCTATTGTTTCTGTATTAGCATTCAACTTATTCAACCAGTCTTCTTGTGTTAATTCGAGTAGTGTTAGTGAAATACCTGCCATTTCTATTGAGGTCACGTATGAACCAACTTTTGTAAATTCAACACTGGCATTTTTTTCTTCCAGTTTATTTAGCACATCATTCATAAAAATATATTGTTCCATTAATGGAGTTGCGCCTAACCCATTAACCAAAACTGCAAATTTTTTGTTTTCTAATCCATCAAATGATTTTTCTAATTTCACAATCAATTCTTCAACTAATTCTTTTGAAGGAACTAATTTTTGTCTCTTATACCCAGGTTCTCCATGAATTCCAACACCATATTCAATCTCATCATCAGCAATTTCAAATCCAGGTTTTCCAACTTCGGGAACTGTCGCTGGTTCTAAAGCAACTCCAATTGTATTTGTTTTTTCAATTACTTTGTTTCCAAGTTCAACTAATTCATCTAATGAAGCACCATTTTGTGCAGCAGCACCTATAATTTTTTCAACAAGAATTGTTCCTGCGACACCACGTTTACCTTGAGTGTACGTGCTATCTTCAACTGAGATATCATCATCAACAATAATCTGTTCAACTCTAATATCTTCTAAGTCTGCTAAATCCTTGGCAATATCAAAATTCATTACATCTCCAGCATAATTTTTAACGATCAATAAAACTCCCATTCCTTGATCACTTTCTTTAATTGCTGCTAATACTTCATTAGGTGTTGGTGATGTAAATACTTGTCCACAAACTGCTGCATCAAGCATTCCTTCTCCTACAAATCCTGCATGGAGTGGCTCATGTCCACTTCCACCACCTGAAACGATTCCTACTTTTTTTATTTTTTTATTGTCATTTCTTGCAACTACATATGTATCATCTAACTGTTTTAAATATTTTGGGTAAGCACGAACTAATCCGCTTACCATTTCTTTTAAAATATCACTTGGATTGTTAATAATTTTTTTCATTATTTTTCTCCTATAAAATATCTTCTGTTTCTAATAAGCTTTGAAATAGATAACTGCTTGAAAGAGCTCCTAGATCAGGATATCCTATTGATCTATCACCAATATATGATGACCTTCCTTTTGAAGCTCTTATACTCTTTGTGTTATCAACAGCTAGTTGAATAGTATCTTCATCTAGTCTATTTTCTTTTATTGCTTGCGTAACAGGAATCCATGTATCAAGCATTGTCTTATCACCAAGTTTTGCTCCACCACGTTTCATCAATTTATCAACTGATGCTTGTAACATATCTGTTAGCTTTTCTGAATTTCTACTTTCTCTTGCCATTTCTAAAAATGCAGTTCCATACAGCGCTCCAGACGCTCCACCGACTTTATTCATAATTGACATTGCTGTCACTTTAAAGACCTCAGTAATAGTTTGGGGATTTTGAACTTCAAATTGTTCAATTACTTCATGCATTCCACGACTCATATTATTACCGTGATCTCCATCACCAACTATACTGTCAATGCGACTTAATTCATCTTTTTTTTCATCTATTTTTTTTGCAAAATTTTTCATCCACTTTTTTGAGTTTTCAGTAGTTAACATTTTTGCCTCCTTTATTAACTTAATTACACTATAAAATGTAAGCGCTTAATTTTTAAGGGACAAAAATTTAATATTGTCCATTTACTAAAAAATCATAAGCATAATTCGTGCTTTATCAGAACTCAAGATATATAATATAGTTACAAAATAAAGAGAAACTAAGGGAGGTGGTTCCGATGGGATATGAAGTCGAGATCACAAATAATAGCAGTACCAGCTCCAAATTCTCTAAAGAAAATCGCTAGACTTTTCAGCGTATAAGAAAAACAGGATATTAGTATGTGGCTGGTATTTGTTAGTTACAACTGAATATTTTAAATAAACAACCCTAATTATTGGGTTGTTTTTCTTTGTAAAAAAAGAGATGACAACATGTCATCTCTAATTTGTTATTGTCTTTACTATAGTTTGAATTCCTTGCACTAACTTTGAATCTTGACTAACACCGGTTGAGGCAAACTTATCAGTCCACCATTCTTGTCTTATCTCTCTAATAATTGGTGCTACTAATTCTCCTTCGTTGCCTAAATATAACTTAATTGTTCTTCCTGTGCCAGAAATTTTTTTAATATAATCCATTCCTTTCATTTTATTTATTTCTCTTGTTGCCAGTGCTTTATCAATAACTAGCCCATCACAAATTTCTTTTTGAATAATGCCTGGATTATCGGAAACCATTAATAAAATGCAAGAGGCTGTGGGATTTAGATTATACTTTTTATATTTTTCATTTGTATCTTTATAAAACTGTCGGTGTAATACTGATATATTCTGTGCTAATTTACCTAGATCATCCATTTAATACTCCTTATTTAAAAGGTATAATATAATATTTTAGTTGACAAATCAACTTGCGATTTATATGATGATTTTAAGTTGACAAATCAACATACAATTAAGGAGCTTTTTCTAATGACTGTTAAAAAATCTGGTGCTGAAGCACTCTTAGAAACAATGATAAATCACAAAATCAAATACGTTTTTGGTTTACCAGGTGCAAAAGTAGATAAATTGTTTGATATTATCGAGAACAAAAATATAAAAAACGCACCAAAACTTATAGTTACGCGACACGAACAAAATGCTGCTTTTATGGCTGGAGCAATTGGTAGAATTACAGGAAATCCAGGTGTTGTAGCCGTAACTTCAGGACCTGGTGTGGCAAATCTTGCTACAGGTTTAGTTACCGCAACATCTGAAGGAGACCCCATAGTAGCTATTGGTGGACAAGTAACTCGCGATGACTTAGTACGTCGCAGCCATCAAAGTATCGCTAACCGAGAATTATTATCACCTGTTACAAAAATGAGTGCAGAAGTTGAAGATGCTAATAATCTATCTGAAACATTTGCTAACGCTTATCAAATTGCTAAAGCGCCTAAAGGTGGTGCAAGTTTTATTTCTATTCCACAAGATGTTATGGACGGAGTTGTAACTAGAAAAAATATCACTTCTGTTCAAGAAGTAGCACAAGGAATTCCAGCTAAAACACAACTTAAAGAATTTGCTGATAGAATTAAAAATGCTAAAATGCCAGTTATTCTTGCTGGAATGAGAGCATCAGAACAAAATGCCACATCATCTTTAAGAAAGCTTTTGAAACAAATAAATATACCTGTAGTAGAAACTTTTCAAGGTGCTGGAATTATTTCTCACGACTTAATTGATAACTTCTTTGGAAGAGTTGGATTATTTACTAATCAAACTGGAGATATTTTACTAAGTAAAAGTGATTTGGTAATTACTATTGGCTACGATCCCATTGAATATGAAGCACGTAATTGGAATAAGAATCGTCAAGGTTCAATCATTAACCTTGATAGTATATTACCTGAAATATCAACAGACTATCAACCCGACTTAATTTTACGTGGCGATTTAGCTGATACCCTTGATGCACTTAGTGAAGAATTTGATTCTAAATTTAATTTATCAAAAGAAACTTCAGAGTATCTAAATAAAGTCCGTGAAGATCACAAATTAAAAGATATTCCACCAGTATCAGATAATGACAATTTGGTTCACCCTTTAACTGTTATTAAAGAATTACAACAAAGAGTTAATGATGATACAACAGTTACAGTTGACGTAGGAAGTAATTATATTTGGATGGCTCGTCACTTTAAAAGTTATGAACCAAGAAAATTACTATTTAGTAATGGTATGCAAACTTTAGGAGTAGCATTGCCTTGGGCAATCAGCGCTGCTTTACTTAATCCTGGACAAAAGGTTGTTTCTGTATCTGGGGATGCTGGTTTTATGTATTCTAGTCAAGAATTAGCAACTGCAGTAGAACATAATTTAAATATTGTTCATTTAGTATGGAACGATGGCTATTATGATATGGTAAAATTCCAAGCAGAAGCAAAATATGGAAAAGCCGCAGGTGTAAAAGTTGGTGGTGTTGATTTTGCAAAATATGCCGAAAGTTTTGGAGCTAAAGGAATTAAAGTAGATAAAAATCATGACATTGCATCAGCATTGGATGAAGCATTTTCAACAAATGGACCGGTAGTTATTGATATTCCAATTGATTATCGAAATAATATAGAATTAAGTAAACAAATGATTGAAGACTCATTTTATTAAAAGAAGGTATAAATATGAATGAAGAAAATGTTGTATACCAACATGGAACTTTAGCACTTCTTGTTCCTGGATTACTAGAAGGAACTATTTCTATGGGTGATTTATTAACCCACGGAAATATGGGAATTGGATCTGGTGAAGGCTTGGATGGAGAGCTAATAATTCTTGATGGAATTCCTTATCAAGTTGATAGTACTGGATCAGTAAATCTTGTAAAAGATGATTTTACAATGCCATTTGCAACAGCACATTTTAGTAATTTCAAAAAATTTATCGATCTTAAAAAAATAACCCTAAATGATTTTGAAAAAGAAATTATAGAAAAATCAAACTCAGAAAATACTTTTTTTGCTGTAATAACTAAAGGAAAATTTTCTAAAATAAAAACTAGGGTCGTAAAGAAATCAAAAAAACCATATCCTACTCTTGTTCAAACTGCTCATGACCAACGTGTCTTTGATGCAGAAAACATTGAGGGTACATTATTGACTTACTATTCACCCGAAGTATTTAATGGAGCTGCAGTTGGAGGCTGTCATAGTCACTTTTTAGCAGATGATCATTCAATTGGTGGACATGTTTTAGATTTCGAACTTGATAATGGTACGTCAGAGTTACAAGTTTTTGATACCTTTACTCAACACTTACCAATAACAAATGAAACATATATGAATCATAAATTTGATAATTCTCAAACTGCAGCTGCAATTGATGAGGCTGAAAAATAAAGAGCTATGACAAATCTGTCATAGCTCCTTTTATTTTATTCCTGATTCTTAACCAAATCATTAAAGAATGCCGCATTAGTAGCTTGCACATATGGTGCGACCCACAATAAACCTATTCCCAAAGTTATTATTCCTAAAAGCATCCAACCAATATAACTTAATTGAAGTACAAAGTAATCAAATTTATGTCCATTCATTAGTTTTCTACTTTGAGTAATATAGTCAGTTAATTTATATTCACTACTAGTTCCATCTTCTTTAGCTTTTTTGTATAGATTAAGTGCTTGAGAGTAACTGCATGATTTAATAACACCAGGAACGAAAAATAGTAATGTCCATAAAAATGTAAATAAGCTTCTAATGACAATTACTCCTACTATTTTCCAGAAATCTTTAGCATTAAAAAGTACAAAGACTGCCTTCACTGGTGAAAACTCTAAATCCTTGTTCTTTAACCAATCAATAAATTGATAAGTTGCCCCTGTTACTAACATAGCAAAAATTATAGAAACTACATACGATAATGACTGTGAAATTGAGTTAGGATATACTCTTCCATCTATCACTTCTGCCGGAAAAATTACTGAAAGTAATATTTCTAAAACCATAAAAATCAAGCCAGGAATAAACACCATAATTATGGCACTTCCCCAATTACCTCTAAATGTATCTTTTACTTCTTGTTTTAGTTCTGCTCTACTTTTCATTAAATCAGATTCTCCTCATTTATCTTTTTTAAAATTTAAATAATTAATAAATATCGCCGCTAAAATCATTACTGTTGCTGGCAATATTAAGAAAAATATTAAAACAATAGGCAACAGTGCACCCACAATTGCTAAAAATATTCCTAACCTATCAGACTTAGGTACCGATTTTGTTGATATTATGTAAATTGATAATACAACAATTACAATACTTAAACATCCTAAAATTGACCAGAACATTATTGTACCAAACCCGCTCTCATAAATGTTTAGCCATGGTTTCCATCCTGATACGCTAGCTGCCCAATTTCCAAATCCAAATAAATATATAATTGCTTGAATAATTGTTAATATAAAAACGCTTTTAATTAAAGATTTATTCACTTATTTTCTCCTTTTTTGTTGGCAATAATGATGCAATAAAAAAGAATATTGATATTCCAAAATTAATTATTCCCAAAACAATTCTTACCAACACTAATGTTGTCATTAAACCACTATGAAAAAATGATAAGGATGAATCAAAGCCATACCCCACATTTAATATCTGACTTGATATAACTGCCAACGTACTTACACTAAAAATAGGTATCAAAGTTGGAACAACTACTAATAATGTCCACCATGGTGATAATCCAGCATCACGAAATCGCCTAATTCTAATTGCAATATTAGGAATTATCAGTGCAAGTAACCATATAGCAAAAACTAACACCATTATGACTACATAAATTGTTGCAAATGTTTCTTGACCAGTGAATTCTTGAATACTCATATTTCTAAAAGAAATAAGCATTAAAATTATCAATAAAATCGAAATAATAACATTTCCTAAAACTGACCACCAATAGTCAGTTACAGTTGATTTCCCCTTGAAATCTATATATTTTTTCCAAAAATCTTTATATGCTCTAATCAAATTAAACCTCCCCCATAGTTATATAGATTACCATACACTAATAATATTTCAAAAAAAACTAAAAAAAATTCATTGTTTTGACAATTATTTACCATCGCTAATTATTTCACGCGTAAACATAAAATCGCTCTTCATATTTCGTGATATTTTATACGCAATTTGCAATAATATATATATGAATATATCTAAACTTACTCAAAACAAAATTATTAATAAGCTTATTCAAATTCTTTTAATATTAATTGGATTAGAGCTAATAGCAATGAGTGTTACTATGTTTTTTGATCCTCATTCAATAGCTGCTGGAGGAGCAACCGGAATATCTATTCTTTTTAAAGGATTATTTAATATTCCTCTTGGTATTTCACTATTTTCAATTAATATTTTAATGTTGATTCTTTCCTATATTTTTTTAGATAGAATCACTACTGCACGTATAACTTTTAGCAGTATCGTCTTACCTATATTGGTTGCAGTCACTCCTAACTATATGGTAATTAAAGATATCTTTTTATCGACTATAATTGGTAGTATTATTTTTGGTGTTGGTCTAACTATACTTTATCGTTTAAATACTCCAAGTGGTGGAACTACGGTCCCACCGCTCATTTTCAAAAAACTATTTCATATTAGAAATGCCAATAGTTTATTTGTAATTGATGCAATAGTCTGCTTAGGAAATATCTTTACTTCAGGTATAGAAACTTTTTTCCTAGCTATTTTGTCCGTTGGATTATCGACAATAGTTATTAACTATATAGAAACAGGTATAGATAAAAAACAAATTATTTATATAATGAGTGAAAACAGAATTGACGAGATACAAGCTGCTATCTCTAAATCACTAGATGTCGGTGGTACTGTTTTTAATGTTCAAGGAATGTATACAAATGATGACAAAAAAATGTTAATGATTGTTACAGAAACTCAATTTTACGGACAAATATTACATATTATCCATAGTATTGATAAAAAATCTTTTATTCTAGCTGATACAATGGCAGAAGTTCACAATGGTAGTATTTAATTGATTATTTCCATACTAAAAAAGCATTTAGATTAAGACTATGAGCTGTTAAGTCCTAATTTAAATGTTTTTTTGTTTTAAAGTAATTCTTTTAAAATTATTTTAGCAATTTGAGTTTTTGCCATTTTTGAAACCACTTTTGGCTCTTGGTTATGTCTTAAAATTGTGATTTCATTATCTTCTGAGTTGAATCCTTTGTTTTCTCCACCAACTGAATTGGCAATTATCATATCCGCTTTTTTGGCTTCAAGTTTTTTTGTAGCATTAGCTACTAAATCATTGGTTTCTGCAGCAAAACCGACTACATATTGGTTCTCTTTTTTTTGTCCAAGTTCTGATAATATATCAGGATTTTGTATTAAATGTAAGTCAAGTCCTGCAGTTGGTGATGTTTTTTTAATTTTTTGATTAGCGACATGATCAACACGATAATCGGAAACAGCTGCTGCCATAATTACAATGTCTGTATTAGAAAAGTTTTCTAATATTTTATTGTTTAACTCTTGTGCACTCTCTACAAATATTTTTTTTACATTAGGAATTGTAGGCAGGTCTTTAGTCGTAACAAGTGTAACTAAAGCTCCAGCTCCAGCAGCTGCATTAGCGAGAGCAGTTCCCATTTTTCCAGAAGAATCATTAGTAAGAAATCTAACTGGATCCAAGCGTTCTTTAGTTCCACCTGCTGAAATTAATATTTTTTTCCCTTTTAAAAATTGAGAGGAATCAAAGTTTTCTACTATTAGACTAATTGTGGATGGCTCTGGCATTTTTCCTTTTGCTTCATAACCTTCGGCAAGCATTCCTACTTCTGGTTCTATAACATTTATATTGAATTTTCTTAAACGACTTATATTTTCTTGTGTTTGTTGTGATGACCACATTTGATTATTCATTGCAGGAATGACTATTTTAGGAGCATTGGTTGCCAGTAATGTCGTAGTAACAACATTATCAGCGATACCATTAGCTAATTTAGCAATCGTATTCGCTGAAGCTGGAGCAATGAGTGCAAGCTCTGCCCATTGTGCGAGTTCAATATGTGACACATGTTCAGCATTTTGGAATTGATTTTCATCAGTCAAGACAGGGTGTTTTGACATAATCGCCAATGATTTTTCTGTAACAAAATATTTGGCAGAAGAAGTCATTGCCACTCGAACTTCATGTCCATTTTTAATAAGCGAGCTAACTAGTGTAGGAATCTTAAATGCGGCTATACTACCACTAACAAATAGTGCAATTTTCATACGACACCTCCAAATGATTGTACTTATTGTAGCATTAACATTTAGAATAATTAAAGTAACTTGTTAGTTTAATATCTAATTAATAAAAACCTCACTGAAATTAATTTTTAGTGAGGTCTTATTTTAAATCTATCAGTTCTATAGTGTTTCGCCGTTAGTTTTTATAACATTCTTATACCAATTAAAGGACTTCTTTTTATATCTATTCATTGTTCCATTACCATCATCATCTAGATCAACATAGATAAATCCATATCTTTTACTCATCTGTCCTGTTGATGCACTTACCAAATCGATACATCCCCAAGGAGTATATCCCATCAAATCAACACCATCATCAACCGCATCACTCATTGCTTGGATATGTTGTTTTAAATAATCAATGCGATAATAATCATCTATTTCACCTTTTTCATTTATCTCATCTTTAGCCCCAAGGCCATTTTCAACAATAAATAGTGGCTTTTGATATCTGTCATACAACTCATTTAAAGCAATTCTTAATCCCATCGGATCAATTTGCCATCCCCATTCACTGGATTTTAAAAATGGATTTACTGAACCACCAATAAAGTTACCAGTTGCTTTTTTATTTTCAGTTCCTGTTATATCAGTCACAGTAGACATGTAATAACTAAAGCCAATATAGTCAACAGTTCCTTCTTTTATCTGTTTCAAATCTTCTTTTGTAATATCTAAATCAGATAACTTAACACCATACTTTTTCATGTATCTTTTGGTATAGGCCGGATATTGTCCTCGAGACTGAACATCCCCACAAAAGTTATTAAATTCTTGATTATTCTCAAGATTTGCCATTTGATTCTTTGGGTTTGCGTCAATTGAATAAGATGTTCCATATAAAATCATAGCACCTATTTGAAGATTTTTATCTAATTCATGTCCAATTTTTACAGCTCTAGCACTTGCTACAAATTGATTATGCCATGCCTGAAAAACATTTTTCTTATCTAAAGCACCATTAGAATTTACTAAACCTTGACTCATAATTGGAAAATGTTGTGCACTATTAATTTCATTAAAAGTCATCCAATATTTAACTTTTTTGTACCAACGATTTAATACAACATTTGAGTATCTTTCATAAAACTCAATTAACTTTTTATTTTTCCATCCGCCATATTTAGTAACTAAGTTAAGAGGCATCTCATAATGTGAGATAGTTATAACAGGCTCAATTCCATACTTTAAACATTCATCAATTACTTGATCGTAAAATTTTAATCCTTTTTCATTAGGAGTATTCTCATCACCTTGTGGGAAAATTCTACTCCAAGCAACAGAAAATCGATAAACTTTAAACCCCATTTCTGCAAACATTTCAATATCTTCTTTGAATCTCTCATAATGATTTATTGCTAAATGATTAGGATATTTATAAGTACCTTCATCTATTTCAAATTTAAAGTCTGGTTGATTAACTATTTCAAATCTCTTAGGTCCTCCAGGAAGAACATCAGCAATTGAGAGACCTTTTCCGTCCTTATTATATGCCCCTTCTAATTGATTGGCGGCTGTGGCACCACCCCATAAAAAATTTTTTTTAAATTTACTCATAACCTTACCTCCTATTAAATCATTAGTGCCAAACTATTTTGACCTTGTTTTACTTCTGAATTTTTTTCAAATTTATCTAAAATATCTAAATAATTGTCAGAATTAGTAACTACAACCATTATTGTAGTATCAAAACCTTTTTTCAATATTTCTTTATTATCAAACTTAATTAATTTATCTCCAATTTTGACTTCTTGACCAACATCAACATAACTTTCAAATCCCTGTCCATCAAGTTGAACAGTGTCAATTCCAATATGAATAAGAATTTCTGCACCTGAATTTGAAATTATTCCTACAGCATGTTTAGTTGGGAATATCATTGTTATTTTCCCATTTACTGGTGATGAAACTGTGTCCCCATCAGGGATTATTCCAAATCCTTTACCCAGAGCACCGCTAGAAAACGTCTTATCTTTCACTTCAGTTAGTGGAATAATCTCACCACTTATTGGAGAAGCAATCATCTCATTTTCGATTAACTTATCAACTGGCGTTTCTAATGAGTTTTCTACTTCTTTTTTTTCTGAATCCGGAATTGTTATACCAACAATTAAAGTTCCAACAAAACCAATAACTAATGCAATGACATAAGCTAAGATAAACCATACAAATCCTTTTCCTAAATAAACTGGGAATGTTAATAAACTTGGAATATTAAATGCTGAGGCTGCTGAACCTGCGGCTCCAACAATCGCACCACCAATTCCACCTGCAATTACTCCTACTACAAATGGCTTTTTATATTTTAAAGTTATTCCGTAAATTGCCGGTTCAGTAATTCCAAATAGTCCAGTAACAAACGATGATACTGATAGACTTTTTACTTTCTTATCATTTGTTTTAAAGAATACACCTAAAGCAGCTCCAGTTTGTCCTCCTATTGCGGGTACAATCATTGCTGATAAAGTATCTCTACCAAATTTAGAAACATTGTTCATCATAATTGGTACCATTCCCCAATGTAAACCAAATATAACAAGTACCTGCCATAATGAACCTATTAAAATACCAGATAATATTGGGCTAAATGTATATATAGCTAAGTAACCTTTTGCTAATAAATCACTTAAATAAGTTGTAACAGGTCCTACTACTATTAATGTCAAGGGAACCATGATTGTTAAACTAATAAAAGGAGCCAATATATTTCTTACACTCTCATGTAAATATTTTTCTACAAAATTTTGAAGTTTTGATAACACATAAACCGCAACTATCGAAGGAATAACAGTACTACTATATTGTGCTAAAACCACTGGTATTCCTAAAAAATCTAATTTAGTAGCATTGGTAAATGCAGTAACGATTGATGGATATATCAAAGCCCCAGCTAAAGCTAATGACACATACATGTTAGCTTTAAATTTACGAGCTGCTGAAACTGCTAGCATTAACGGTAAGAAATAAAATAAGCTATCTGCCGCTGCATACAATATTATGTAAGTTCCACTTTTTTGATTAGCACCCATTGCTACCCAAATAGCCAGTACTCCTTTTAAAACAGCTGATCCTGCTAATACACCTAATATTGGTGAGAATACTCCTGAAATAACATCAATAAAAGAAGCAATTATCGCTTTTATACCCTTATTTTTATTAATTGTAGGATCATCAGGTGAACTATCATCACCCAAGTGAGTTATATCCATGATAGCCTCATAAGCTTTAGAGACATTGTTCCCAATAACCACTTGGAACTGCCCACCACTTTCAACAACAGAAATCACACCGTCAAGATTAGAGATTTTATCTTTTTGAGCTTTTGAAATATCTTTTAACGTGAATCTAAGTCTTGTTGCACAATGAATTAGTGTATTAACATTTTCTTCTCCACCAACTTCACTTAATATTTCACTTGCTAATTTTGAGTAGTCCATATTTCTTCCTCCTTTTTCTAATAAAAAAACTCAAAATATATCCATTGGCTTAATGGATATATTTCGAGTTTTGCCTACTTAAAGTAACAACTTCGAAAAATCATTCTTTTTTAAAATGCGTTATTAATCTATGAATATGAATCATAAAATATAGTTGATCGTTTTTACTCATTTTATGTTGATATTGCTGCAATAAAAATTCACTAATTTTTTTCATTATAATAAAAGATTCTTTATACTTACTTTTAACAATTTCATACAACTCATTATCAGATTGATCGGTGACATCAGTCGATATTTTTTCAAGCACTCTTTGAGCGAAATATTTAACATGATTAATGAATCTATAACCATTTACATCTGACATATCAATAGAAATATTTAAATTATAACTAACGATATTTACAATCTGATGAACCAAATCCATTAATTTGTTAGCGCCAATAGATTTATTCATCTCACTTGATGCGTTGATGAAGTGAAACGCGATAAATCCCGCTTCATTATCATCTAGTTGAGCTTTAAAACGTTGATTGATTAAACGAACCGCATATTGAGCTATTTCAAATTCTGTTGAGTAATATCTTTTTATATCCCAAATAAACGTATTAGTTATTAACTCATTTTTGTTATATCGTTCAATCACAAAATGTATGTGATCTGATAATGTTATATAAATTGACTCATTTAATTTTTTCCCTAGACTAGCTTGAGCATAGTTAATAATTTCAGAAGTAATTATTAATTCTTCAGAAGACAATTCATTAAGAATACTTTTGAATTTTGAAAAGAGAGTCTGATCTTCTAAATAAAATCTCTTTTGAATCCTTGATTCTTCAATTTCATCGCCTTTTTTAGCCTTAAAACCAAGCCCTTTACCGACCAAAATCAATTCATTATTGTCGTCATCTTTACTCATTACAACATTATTATTAACAACTGAATCAATCAGCAAGATTTATCACCTCCAATTCTTAGTATTAAAAAAACTCCACAAGACCCCTTATTAGGTTCCGTGAAGTTTTGCCTACTTAAAGTAACAATCCCCATTACTGCAAACGTTTACAGAGATATATTATCATTTATTATTTTTTCAGGCAAGCTAAGTCACTATATTTATTTATTTTTTCTCTATTCTTTGCAAATAGATCGTCAAAATAATACTGATTAAAATCATTATTGCACCAAAAAACGGTGTTGCAATTAGTCCTACTTTTGAAACTGCTTGACCTCCAAGTAACGAGCCCAAAGTTATACCGATATTAAATGCTGATATATTCAAGGCTGATGCTATTGATATATCATTAGGTGTGAATTTTTCTGCCAATTGTACAATATATAGTTGTAAGCCAGGAACATTCATAAATGCAAATAATCCTAATAGCATAACATTAACTAATCCTATCCAGTGACTTCCCATTGTTACAAGAAATAGCAACAATGTTACTAACAATCCGATAAACATCTTTATTAATCCAGATAAAATATTTTTATTAGACCATTTTCCGCCAAGTGTATTTCCAATTGCTACCATCAATCCGTACACAATTAGAATTATTACAATAGCATTAGGACTCCATTTCATTTTAGTTTGCAAAATTGGGGTTATAAAAGTATACACTGTAAATGTTGATCCATAACCAAATGCGGTAATAATCAATGCAAAAACCAATGGCTTTGTCTTTAAAACTCTAATAATTCCTGAAAAACTTGTTTTCTTACTTTTAGGAAGATTATTAGGTACTAACAACCAATTTGCTATAAATCCTATTACACCAATTAATGCTATAAAGTAAAATGACATATGCCATGTAGATATCTGGCCAATAAATGTTCCAAGAGGAACACCGGTAACAGTAGCTACTGTCAATCCAGTAAACATGACAGCTATTGCGCTAGCACGCTTATTAGGAGCAACCACATCAGCAGCAATAATTGAAGAAATTGACATAAATATGCCATGAGCCAAAGACGAAATCACTCGGCCAACTAATACAACTGAAAAACTCGGTGCAAGAGCAACTGTTAAATTACCAATAATAAAAGTAAGCATAATACCTAACAATAATTTTTTACGATCCCAGTTGTTCGTTAGTATCGCTAATATTGGTGCACCGATTGTTATTCCAAGTGCATATACAGAAACCGTCAATCCAGCTAATTGTATACTAATGCCAAAATCCTTGACTAATAAAGGCATAAGACCAACACTAATAAATTCTGTTGATCCAATTGAAAAAGCACTTAATGCCAACGCTAACAGTGTTAAACTCGATTTATTCTTATTTTTCATAACTACCTCCACGTGTAAAAAAAATAACGACGTGATATTATTATAGGCAGTAAAAAAATAAGTACAATTACGTACTTATTAGTCAGTAAGTTACTTAAAAGTAACTTTTGTATGATAACAGTAACGGAGAATTTATTAATGACTGAAAAAATTTATAATATTGGTGTAGAAGCTACGATTGATATAATTGGTGGAAAATGGAAGCCAATTATCTTATGCCATTTAAGAAACGTGCCATTAAGAACTAATGAATTAATGAAAAAAATTCCAAATATCTCTCAAAAAGTATTAACTCAACAACTTCGTGAACTTGAAGAAGACGATATTATCACAAGACACGTTTTCCAAGAAGTTCCTCCACATGTTGAATATCAATTGTCCGAATACGGAGAATCATTGAATAAGATTTTAAACCTACTTTGTGTCTGGGGAGAAAACGATATTGATCGTCGTCATGAAAAAGGTGAAGATATAACAATTTTAAACAGAGATAGCGTATAAAAAAGTCCTTCACTCATGAAGGACTTTTTTACTCTAAATGTACATTAACTTGACCGCTACTAGTTAATAATTTTGCTACAGGGCATCTTTTTTCTGCTTCTTCTAATAATTCTTTTGCTTTTTTTCTAGAGACATCTGGTAATTTAACTGATGCATCAAGTTTAAATTTGTAGCCTTTAATATCTAAATATTGATCAACAGTAACTTCTACACTTGACGTTTGTGGTAAATTTTCTTCCTTATTCAAATATTCTAAAGTGGCATTTAAACAAGTCGCCAATGCAGCTCCTATAAATTGTTCTGGATTGTTGTTTTTATCACCACTTTGAGGACTACTAGTCACAAAATCATTACCATTACTAACCTTTACTCTGCCGTACAATCCTTGATCATTCAAAATTTTTGTTTGATAATTTGGTTTCATTTTTGCTAGCTCCTATCATCTTATTTAAAATTAATAATACGACTAACGCAATAACTACATATACAGCTGATCCGAACCCTATTGAATTCAAACCATATTTTGAAACAACCCAGCTACCAGTCCCTGATCCCAGAGAAATTCCTAAATTAAAAAATACTGGGTTCAAAGAAGAAGCCAAGACCATTGATTGAGGGTAGGATCTTTCTGCAACATCAAAAAAATGAATTTGCATCGAAGATCCCACCATATTAAATGTTAATTCAAGAATAAAAATTATGGCTAAAGAACTTAAAACATTCCCTAAAGCAAAATATATAGATATAAATAATAAAAACTGAAGAACAAATATTAGAGGTATTTTTTTTAGCCCTTCATGATTAGCTAACCATCCAGCAATTTGACTACTAATAATAGATAAAATTCCAATAAGTGACAATAATAAACTTAACTCTGTGGCACTAAATTTTAATATATCAGTAAATAGTGGAGCTAGAAATGTATTAAATAAATTACTAGATGCTGCATTAAATACAGGTAATAACACACCAACTATAATTAATGGGTCTTTCATTAAGTCTAATTGATTAGCTGAAGTATCCCCTACTTGGGCTCTTAAATCTTTTGGAAGAGCAAAAACTCCTAATAAAAGAGTCGTAATAGAAAGAAGTATTACTGCCCAAAAAGAGTAATGCCAATTAGCGATGTGTGCAATGTATGTTCCCATTGGAAGGCCGGCAACAGTAGCTATACTAAATCCTGAAAAAATCCAAGAAACCATAAATGCTCTTTTTTTAGGAGGCGCAATTGCATTACCAAAGGTTAAGGCAACCGACAACATTGCTCCTGATACACCCGCCGTAATTATACGCGATATTACTAAAATCACATAGTTAAAAGCTAAGGCACTCATTATATTTCCAATAATATAAATTAGCATTAATACAATAAATGAATAATAATATTTATACTTCCCAATAATCAAAGTAACAATGGGGGTGAATATTGCGTATACAAAAGCAAATATAGTAACTAAAAGTCCAACTGTTGCCAATGGTTGATTAAAATCTTTTGAAATATTACCAATAATACCCGAAATTAAAAACTCACTACATCCTAGTGTAAAAGCGATTAAAACTAAAACTACAAACCTAAATTTAAAAGATTTCATTTTTACCTCCATTTTTCTAACTAAATAAGTATAAAATAAAATAAGAGAAACTATCAATCACAAAGTTTCTTTAAAATAACTTATAGAAAATGGGGACTTAATTTTGAAATACGAATGGCGAAAAAATGAAAAAGACATTTATCTTCCGAAGGGAGTTGTTAAGTTAGATCTTCCCGAATATAATTACATCACACTTGAAGGAACTGGAAATCCTAATAGTGAAGATTTCTCTGAACATATACAAGCTTTATATCCAATTGCCTATGGAATAAGAATGGCATTAAAAAAAGGTGAACTTGGTGAGCCTTTTGAATATACTGTATATCCATTAGAAGGAATATGGACAACATCAGATGGTTCAAGAGATGAGTATTTAAATAAAGATGCACTTGTCTATAAAATAATGATTCGCCAACCAGAGATTGTTACAGAAGAATTATTTAATGATATCAAAAAAAATGTTTTAGAAAAAAAAGAAAATAAATACTTTTCAGAAGTGACTTTTGAAAAAATAACTGATGGCAAAGTTGTAGAAGCTCTTCATAATGGTCCTTTTGAAACTGAAATAAATACATTTCAAAAAATGGAAGAATTTATGAAGGAAAACAATTTAGAAAAAACAACCTTTCAAAATATTTATCAACATAGAGAAATCTATTTATCAGATAATAGACGTACTGCTCCAGAAAAATTAAAGACTGTATTAAGATATAAACTCAAATAAAAAATAGGGAGTTAAAGCTCCCTATTTTTTTCTAGTTTTTCATTGCTTGTACAACAGTATGACTATCAACAACCTGAGTAAATTTTTGGACTTTTTTATCATTATTAAATTCATAAATATGAACAAAGTCTGCAATAAAAGATTTTTTCGTTTCTTTATATTCACCACTGTATTGGCCATAAACATATACCTTATTTCCATTAAATCCATAAGATATATCCTTTGCTGAATAATTGTTCCACTCTGTTCCTAGTCTTTGATGCACATTTTTTATTACTTCATCTGGTCCAACATATGTACCCGCATAAGGAAAACCCTTTGCTTCTGTCCAAGATACGTCATCAGCTAAATATGATTTAAATTCATCTAATTTTCCCTGTCCAGTTAATATATATGTTTCATGTAATAATTTTTCATATAGTTCATTCATTCTACTTTACCCCCAATTAATTTCCTTTGTAAGCACTTTAGCACTTAATGCTAAAACAGATTCATTTTCTAAGTTAGGAAATTCTTTTTTTACTTCATCAATAAATTGATCAGATTTTTTAACATTTTTCATTATTTTTAAAACTGTTTGAATATACTTTTTTTCAAATTCAAGTGCTTTCTTATCATATGATTTCTTAGCTGAAGAATGACTTGGAATTACAATCTCAGAATTAAGATCAATCAATAAATCTAATCTATTTATCCATTGTTCTAATTCTGGTGAGCTTGCTGTATCTGCTAAAAATAGATTTATTTCATTAAACGTATCTATTCCACCAATAAGTATATTTTTTTTGCTATTCCAAAGATTGGTACGTTTTTTCTCTCCAACTATTTCCCAATTTTCTTCAAAAATTTCAAATTTATTTTCTTGAATAATTTTTGGCATCACAATATTTTGTGGCAATTGGTTTCCTAGTGTTTCCGACCATACTGTTAACTTAGATTCAACTGTTTTTGCAATATGTGAAAACGTTGATTGAGTTGAATATGCTATAACTTTAGGAAAATATTGCTTTATTTGCTCTAATCCAAAATAATAATCTGGATCTCCGTGTAACAAATAAATACTTTCTAGACTATATTCATTATTTTTAATAAATTGTGCAATCTCATTAGCATCATCTTTTGTAAAGGATGTCCCTATTAATACAGCTCGACTACCTTTAGTTATTAGAGTTGTTGTTATCATGAAACTATTTTCGTCTGATACAAAAATAATAAGTTCCAAATCATCAACACTTTTGCGTTGTACATTAAGCATTTAAAAATTCTCCTTTTTTGTTAGTATATATAATATACCACCCGAGAAATCAAAGAAAATAGGTAATATTTTTATTACCAACCAAATGAGGAATATTTAAAAATGACAGACGTTATCAGAAAATCAGTAAAAAATAAACTTATAAATAATGATTTTAAGTGCGAAAAAGAAGTTGCATTATCAATGTTTAGCGGTAAATACAAAATGGCAATATTAGTAAATCTAAGCGAAAACACTAACTTGCATTTTTCAGAATTACAATTAAAAATTCCAGAAGCTACTAAACAAGTTTTAGCACAACAATTAAAAGAGTTAGTAACTGATAAACTAATTATGAAAAACGAATATATTCAAAAAAACAAACGAAGAACATTATATTCTTTGACAACAACCGGTAAGACTTTAATTCCAATCTTTAATTGGATGAGCGATTGGGGAGAATCATATATTTCCAAAAATTTTCAACAAAAAGCATCCCAAAATTAATTTTGAGATGCTTTTTTCTTACTATTTTCTTTTTTAGAAAGGTTCATATTCAATATTTAGACTTTCAGCAACGGCCTGATTTGTTAGTTTACCATTAAAAGTATTAATTCCTGTTAAAACAGTATTATTTTTGGCTGCTTCTTTAAGTCCCTTATTTGCAATCTGTATAGCATACATATTAGTTGCAGCAGATAGTGCTTCTGTTGCAGTCTTTGGAACTGCACCTGGAATATTAGGAACTGTGTAATGTACAACATCATGAACAACGAAAGTTGGATCATCATGACTTGTTATTTTAGTAGAAGTTTCAAATATACCACCTTGATCAATTGGAATATCTACGACAACCGAGCCTGCTTCCATACTTTTAATCATTTCTTCAGAAACTAGTTTAGGTGCAGCTGCACCAGGTATCAATACAGCACCAATCACTAAATCAGCTTTTTTAACTGCGGTAGCAATATTATGAGTATTGGACATTAATGTTTGTACTTTTCCATCAAATATATCTTCAATCTCTGCCAATCTTTTAGCATTAATATCTAGAAGTGTCACGTTAGCACCCATTCCAACGGCAATCTTAGCCGCATTAACACCAACGGTTCCACCACCAATAACAACAACTTCACCACGTTTTACTCCTGGAACTCCAGCAAGAACAATACCTTTGCCACCATGATTTTGCTCTAGGAAATGTGAACCTAGTTGCACAGACATACGCCCTGCTATTTCACTCATTGGCACAAGTAATGGCAATCCACCATCTCTTCCTACCATTGTTTCATAAGCAATACCTGTTGTTTTTGCATTTAATAATGCATCTGTTAATTTAGGATCAGCAGCTAAATGTAAATAAGTATAAATAATTAGATCATCTCTAAAATAATGGTACTCTTCTTCAAGTGGCTCTTTTACTTTAATTACCATATCAGAAGCCCAAGCTTCATCAACTGAAACAATTTTTGCACCAACACTCTCATAGTCGGAATCAGAATAACCTGAACCAATACCAGCACCAGACTGAACACGAACCTCATGTCCTGCTTTTACCAAATTAGATACACCAGCTGGTGTACTACCAACACGTTCTTCTTCATTTTTTATTTCTTTTGGAACACCTATAATCATTGTTATATCCTCCAAAATATATTTTTGAAATCGCTTACACCATTAAAATATCACACCAGTAAAAACTTAACAATATATAACCATTTTCTTTTTTTCATATTTATACTTTGTGAATTTTTTTCTAACAAAAGTCAATATATCCCATAAAAATGGCATTTAATCTATTAACTTTGTGATTAAAATAATTTATTAATTGGTATACGCCAATTAATATTCAACATGTTTTATAGAGTAAACTAGATAAATTATTAATCCTATCAGTAACCATCCAATATAATTTAACCAAGCGGAAAATGGTAAATTTGAAAGTAAGAAAATACAAATTAAAATTGAACTGACAGGAATAATCATTCCGAACGGAACCTTAAAAGGTCTTTTTAGATTTGGATATAATTTTCTAAGTAATATTACTGCTAAAGAAATAAGAGCAAACACACATATTGATCCTACATTTGAAAAAGTTGCTAGATTTTTCAAATCTAAAAAGCCAGCTCCAACTGCAGCAACAATTCCTATTAATAACAAGGACTTATTAGGACTACCTGTTTTATTATTTAACTCAGAAAATTTTTTAGGCAAAAAACCTCCACGACTCATTGCCATCGCTATATTGGATGATGCATATATAAATGCTAATATAACAGCAATAATCCCTAACAAGGCTCCCGCCGAAATTATTTGTGCCACTAACGGATGATGAGTAGTTATAAGCACAAAAGACATTGCTTCAGCAACATTTAATTTTTTGTAAAATACATCTCCTGTCATAACTAAACTAACAACAATATAAAGTAATGTTGATACCACTAAAGAAATAATAATTGCTCTTGGCAAATTTTTTTGTACATCTTTAGCCTCTTCTGCAGATGTTGCCAATGCATCAAACCCTAAAAATGCGAAAAACACCGTTGATGCTCCATTAAAAACTCCTTTTAATCCGTAAGGTAAAAGTGGTGACCAATTTTTTACTTTAACACTAAATATCCCTACGATTATAAACAAAATAATTATAGATAATTTTACTATTACTAAAATATTGTTTATTGTTTTACTCTCACTCATTCCTCGCATAAGCAATAACATGATTAATATAACTATTATTGTTGCTGGTAAGTTAATAATTCCTCCATTAAAAGGTGTTGTCGAAAGCACCTTTGGAAAAACAATTTCCAATTCGCCAAGAAATGAAGTGAAATAACCTGTCCAACCAGCAGCCACAGTAGCCGTTGTTGTTATATAAACCCCTAGCATTGTCCATCCAGTAAAATATGCGACTGTCTGCCCCATAGATACCCATGTATATACATACGCACTACCAGAACTTGGAATAGAGGTTGTCAATTCTGAATAACAAAGTCCTATCAACCCGCTAGCAAGAGCAGCAATTAGAAACGAAAATATTACTCCTGGTCCTGCGTCAGTGGCTGCAACTATACCTGTTAATACTAAAATCCCAGTACCTATAATGGCACCAATTCCCATAATTGATAAATCAAACAAACCTAATGTTTTAGGTCGTTGTTTTTGATTATGGGCAAGATCATCTATCTCCTTCAGCTTCATAAATAAGCCTCCTGTCTTGCCTGAGTTCAAAACAAAGAAACAAAAATCATAAAACTGTAAGCGATTTCTAAACGTATTATAACTATTCTAATATATTAAAGAAATTATTTTGCTCAAAAAGAAAAATCCCTTTTTAGTCTTTTATCATTCTCGCAATATTTTCTGAAATTTGTTGTAAATTAATATCAGTATTTTCTATTGCTTTTTCTAGTGTCTCAACACCAGGAACGCAACTAAACATAGCGTCTATTCCCTGGTTGTATAATACTTGTGCGTCTTTTCCAAGTAGTCCTGCAATTGCAATGACCTTTGAATCAGGTGCAATTTCTTTAGCAGTTTTAGTAACACCAATTGGTGTTTTACCATATTGTGTTTGAAAATCAATACTCCCTTCACCAACTACAACAAAATCTGCATTAACCAATTTTTCTTTTAACCTTGTATATTCGGTAACTATCTCAACTCCAGATTTCATAGAAGATTTAGTAAAAGCCAAAAGTCCTGCTCCCAAGCCACCAGCTGCACCAGATCCAGGTAATTTTTCTATATCTTTATTTAAGTCTTTTTTTATTATTTTTGCATAATGATGTAAAGCGTTATCTAGTACCTTTACCATTTCTTCATTAGCACCCTTTTGTGGTCCAAATACTACTGATGCACCTTTACTACCAGTTAATGGACTACTTACATCTGAAGCAATTAGAATTTCTACATTTTTTAATTCTTTTAAAACATTATTTGTCTTAATTTTTGATAAATTTTCTAAATTCTTACCGCCAAAGTCCAATTCATGTCCATTAACATCTAGCAAATTATATCCAAGTGCTTGAGCCATGCCTGCTCCACCATCATTAGTAGCGCTTCCGCCAATGCCAATTATTATTTTTTTTACGCCTTTTTTTATAGCATCTTTTATAAGTTCTCCAGTACCATAAGTAGTTGTAATATAAGGATTTTTTGTGTTTTCATCTACAAACTGAATTCCACTAGCAGCAGACATTTCAATGATTGCAATTTGATTATTATCAATTAAGCCATAATCTGCCTCAACAATACTACCTAGTGGACCTGTAACATTAGCTGTTACTATTTTCCCATTTCTAGCATCAACCATTGATTGAACTGTACCCTCACCTCCATCTGCCATCGGCACTTTTACATATTCAGCCTCCGGTAAACCTTTTTTGAACCCTATCTCTATATTATCTGCAACTTCTTTTGCAGTTAGTGAATTTTTAAATGAATCAGGTGCAATTACTATTTTCATAATATTCTCCTAAAAAATTCCATAAATTAATACAGCACAGATTGTCATTGAAGCACCAACGATAGTTTCCCAAATAACTGTTTGCATACGTTCTTTAAATGACATCTTCATTGAATTTCCAGTTACATGGAAATAGTTTCCATGTGGCAAATGATCGATGAATGTAGCACCAGTATGAACCATTGCAGCCGCTCCAACCGCTGGAATACCAAGTGATAATATTGACTTTCCAAACGATCCTGAAGCTAATATTACACCTGTTGATGTTGATGCTGTTGCTGCTGCCATTAAAATACCTGAAATAGGCGCAAGGAACGTTCCTGATATCCCACTATTTTTTACCAAAGTAACAATTTCTTGTGGTAAATTTGACGTCCCAATTAATCCTGCGATTGCTCCTGCACCAATTAAAATCAAAACAACATCTGTCATTCTAGAAAGTCCAGCAGACATATATGACAGTAGTTTGTTATACTTTCCCATAGCAATAGTCCCTAAAATGCCTGCTAATGGCAAAATATACATAGCATCTACGTTAAAACTTTTCATAATTTCTATATTAAAAATATTTCCTAGAGGATTAATAAGTAATAAAACAACAGCCACAACTGGCGTAACTAGTGATTTTACTAAACTTGGTAATTCTTTTTTTCATATTCGCTCTCATTAACTACATCTGTTTCTTTCACCATTACACCATGTTTTTTTAAAAGTGATGCAACTATTATCGTAACAACTATGCCTACTACTGCAGGGATAAAATCTGCCACCATTAATTGACTAAGCTCAATATTAAATCCTTTAGCAGCTGCAATAGTATTAGGATTAGGCGATATAATATTTCCTGCCTTTCCACCACCAGAAAGTGCAACTAGTAGAGCTATCTTACTGATCTTCATTCTTTGGCCAACTTCTAAAGCAATTGGTGCAACTATTAAAACAGCCACAGGAATAAATACACCTACACTCGTTATAATCATTGTCGATAATGCCAATGAAACTATAGCCATTTTATCTCCTAATTTGTCAACAATTGCTCTGGCTATTACATCAGCAGCACCAGATTCCATCATTACTCCAGCAAGTATTCCTGCTGCTAAAACTCTTATTATTGTTCCCATAACACCAGATGCACCCGTAACAATTACATTTACCGTTTGGGAAAGACTAAGTCCTCCGATTAAAGAACCTGCGATTGTACCAAAAAGCAGTGAATAAACTGAATTCACCTTGTATAAAATTAAAATAATTGAAATTGCTAAACCGATTAAAGCAGCCCACCATTGAATTGTCATTAAATACCTCCCTATAATTTTTCCGTTATTATACTATAGGATATATTATACATTATATTTTCTTAATACTTATATTATTGGCAAGATTAAAAAGGTTAGCAAACTGATTGTTTGCTAACCTTTTTAATCTATCTCAACTTCTTCAATTACTACAGCTGCATTAGGCTTGTCCATGTTGTCACGATCGACATTACTAATCTCTTCAACATTTTTCATACCTTCAATTACTTGTCCAAAGACCGTATGACGGTGATCAAGCCAAGGTGTTCCACCTTTTTTATATTCCTCAATAATTTCTTTTGGGTAACCTGCTTGTTCCATTTGTGCAATCATATTTTCAGGAACATTCTTATTTGTCACAATAAAAAACTGGCTTCCATTAGTATTGGGACCCGCATTTGCCATTGATAAAGCCCCGTTTAAATTAAATAGCTCATTTGAAAATTCATCTTCAAATGCTTCTCCATAAATACTCTCTCCACCCATACCTGTTCCAGTGGGATCCCCACCTTGAATCATAAAGTCAGGGATTACTCGGTGAAATACAACACCGTTATAATAATCTTTTTTTGCTAGCTCAACAAAATTCTTCACTGTTTTTGGTACTAGCTCATCAAACAACTGAATTTTTATATTTCCATGATTTGTTTTAATTGTTACCTTAGTTCCATTTACATTTTGTAAATCTAATTGTGGATATGACATATATTTTCTCCTTTTTTAAAACTCACTTTATTATATTAGTTTTTAAGATTAATTAACATCAATTGAATTTAAAAAAATATTTGTTATTGTTATCCGTATACTAAAAATTAGCAAGGACAAAATATGTTTAAAAAAATTCTATTTTTTATTGTACTAATCATTATTTTTATACCAATTTATGCATTCAAAATTGAACCTTTCTTAGTTCACACTAATCATATTCAACTTGGTGATCCTCACAAACAAGAGCAATTAAAAGTAGTCCAGATTTCTGATATCCAAGTATCAGAAGCCTATGCATCAAATAGACTGGATAGGGTTATTTCTAAAGTTAATAAAGAGAATCCAGACATAATTGTTTTTACTGGTGATTTGTTTGACAACTATTCAAAATACTCACATAGTGATGAAATAATTCAAAAACTCAGTTCAATGAATGCAACACTTGGAAAATATGCAGTTTGGGGAAATCATGATTACGGTGGAGGAGCTTCACGAATCTATGATAATGTTATGACTCAATCCGGCTTTAAAGTTTTAAAAAATGAAGGCCGAACTATAACATTACAAAATGGTAAAACTTTATTTATTGGTGGTTTAGACGATTCCTTACTTGGAAATCCATCCGTCAGTGACACATTAGCATATCGCAAACAATACGATTATTCGATATTGCTAACTCATGAACCAGATGTTGCTGATAATTTTGTAAATACAAATACACAGTTAGTGTTAGCTGGACATAGCCACGGTGGTCAAATTTGGATTCCATTCCATCCTATAACAAATAATTTAGCAAGAAAATACACTCGCGGGTTATATACACTGTCTGACGGCACAAAATTGTATGTTAATACTGGATTAGGAACTACTTCTATCCATGCAAGATTTAACGTAATTCCTGAAGTATCTTCATTTTCAATTCATTTTTAAAAAGGTTGCCCTTTAAAAGGCAACCTTTTTATTTAGTATTCCAAATATTACTGATAATTTTATTAATCCCTCTCAAACTTGGATCGTTAATATAAGGTCTTGGACTAGCTGTTGTTAACCACATCTTGCCTTCAGTAGGAACTCCCCAGAAATAAAAATTATTAACTATTTCATCATCTGCATTAACTAATTGATATGTATTTCTATCAAAGTCAATTGCCCCACTTGTAAATAAATCACCATTCTCTTTTTTGAACGACCAGTTTTTTATCATTTTTTGTTTATTTAAATTATTTATTAATGTGTTATTTGAACTAGTAGCTGATCCTCTCGGTATTCTGGCTTCAATTAAAGCATCGGCTTTATATACATTGGCGTTTTGAGCTTTACTTGAAACTTCAAACTTTGTTTGCCCGGTTTTTACTATCATTTCACCAGGAATTATTTCAATTATTCCACTTTTAATCAATGCATATAATTCTTCCAATCTTGAAACTGGAGGCCCCATTGATAATAGATTATTAGCCGAATTAAATTGTCCCAAAAATTTCTCCACGTAATCACTTTTTGAGAATAATTCATTATCAATGATATAACGTATAGTTGCCCTAATATCTCGCAATACTTCTAAAGCACTTGTTATTGCTCCTGTTTTAGTACCCTTTTTCGCTTCTTGGAAATCCTCTTTAATAAATTGTTCGATAAACTCTTCAAATCCATCATTTTGGTTTGCTTCTTTAGGGTGTAAAAATACATCCCAGTCTATGTGATCTTCAATATTAATTGGTAATTCCTTAATTGATTTTTCAGGGTTTCTTAAAATACTTAACTGAAAATAATCTATATCAATTTCTGGATATTTTTGTAATAAAAGATTGAAATAATAAACATAATTCATTTCACGCTTTATCATTTTCCAGAAATATTCATAGCTTAACTCACCTTTTTTATATCTACCCAATACTGATTGAGTTAAATATTTAGGTTCATATTCTTCACCAGGTGCTTTTTCGTTTTTTCCTTTTGAATGATTAGGTAATCCATGTAGGGATCCCGCAATAATACGTGGTTCATCACCGCTTTTTATATATTCTAAATAACCTTCAGTATTTCTTTTGAACTTACCATTTCTGCCATAAGTAAACCGAGCCATCAGATCAAAAAAGTTCAATCCCAATCCCCTTACAGCAACCGTTTTATCACTTGTAATATTAGTGAGATCCGGTTCATTAGCAAAATTAGGTTCAAAATAAATCAATTTATTATTCTTAGCAAATTCTAAAAGCTCTTTTTCAACTTTTGTTGGGACTGTAAATAAATTACCTAAAGAAGCAATTACAATATCACTAATAATTTGTTCATTTTTATAACTTATAACAAAGTTATCTCTTGATTTTTGTATATCTTTTACTTCTTCGTTAATAAATTCAATTTTAATATTATTTTCTATTCTTTTTAACTGTTCTTCATAAAACCAGTGAATATAAATTCCAAACAATGCTCTTGATGTATAGTCATTAGCTGAGATCCTTTTTATTTCATCTAAAAAGACTTCAGAGTAATTATTAATCTTTAAATACTCTTCTGCATTGTTTTTAATCCATTCATACAAACTTGGTCCATTATTAATCGGTCCAGTAGATTCAACGCTTTGATCTTGAAACAAAGTTATATCTTGAGCAGTCGTATTCATTATTAACTCATGAGGTTGATTAACATCCCAAACACGTCCACCAACTCCATAAGGATCAAATATTTTTATATCTATATTTTTAAATTTAGTCGTTTCTTTTTGCCACGAAATTAATCGTTCAAGAGCTAACATTCCCCTAGGTCCAGCACCAATTATTGATAAAATCATAAGTTTCTCCCATCAAAATTTATATCCTTTATAGTATAGACCAAGAAATAACATTTTAAAAAAATCTAGTTTTTCCTAAATTATTCTTTCTAAAAACATATCTAAAATACTTTCCGATAATTCTATCATTATTTTTTTAGTCTGTTGTTCAGTCGGGATAGACGCCAAATAATAAGTTGGAATTCCTTTGTACTCTGGATATTCTATATCAGCAATTATAAAATCAGGTTTTTTTGAAACATCATCTACAAAAGTTATTCGGTTCCAAAATAAAAGTTCAAATCTTGTATGTATAAATCTTTCTATTTCTGGATGTGACATTTGAATAAGTAGCTTAATTCTTTGAATATTCAAAACTAACTTATCCGTTTTTGCTTGAAATATTTTGGCTCTATAAAGCAAAAAGAAAATATCCGTTATAAACAAATCTTTATCCACATAAACATCATTGTTAACAACCCAGTTTCTATATTCTTTATTCAAACTGAGTTTTTCATATATTTTCTCAGATTTATGAACCAATTTTTCCTCTACTGCATGCAAAGCACTTCTATCAAGACTTACTATTTCAAAAAAACTCCTATCTATTAATCCATACATCATTTCTAAATGATATCTATTTACTAATTCATCAATTTTTTTAGTGACATCTTCAGATTTTTTATTTTCGAACGCTATTTCTCCAAGAATTTCATTGACAATATCTTTTTCAACTTTGTAAAATCTTTCATCTGGCACTTTAAATAGTTCAGTCAATTCTTCATTTTTTAAATTAAAATTAGTTATATATTCTCTGTATAGTGTATAAATAAAATATTTAATTTCTTTATTTTTAATTTCTGAAGTTATTTTTGTAGAAACAATGTACTTTGGAAAACTATTCATCATTTTATCAACAACTTGTGATTTATCTCTATCAACAAAAATATCTACATCAATAAAATTCCCTTGATTAACACGTAATGAACTTATTTTTAAAAGACGATACATCTTATTATATAAATTATAGTTATTAGTTTTTAAAAATGGCGCTGCTTCAAATAAGTAATGCATTTTAATTTTGATATCATTTTTATCTTGTTTTAAATACCCTGATATCCCTGTATAAAAAAAATAAAAGAATTTTCTAATTATATATTCACTACCGATTAATTCATTATTACTACTCAATTCTATATTGAAATGCTTCAATATATGCTTCAATCGTGTTCTATTTCTCGAAAAAGTTGGCTGGCTTATATAAAGATTCTTTTCAAAGTATTCTTGACTCATTGTTCCAGTCTTCATTAACGATCTTAACATCTCGTATATTACCGAAGACTGTAAGTAATGATTTAAAAGAGCATTTAGATCTAGTTTTTCGACTAATATTTCACCATTTAATTCTGTAATTTGCTTTTTGAATTCCTCATTTTTTTCTGTAATATCTTCAATAACCTTGCTAACTGTAGATGTTGAAACATCTAGTGCTTCAGCTACTTCTTTAGTATGACTATTTCCATGCAAATAAAGGTATTTAAAAACATCCATTCTTTTTTGATCCTGTTTACTTAAAAAGTCATACATAAGTTACCTCCTAAAAGTTAAGACTCAACAAATTATATTCATAGATTATTATTAACGTCAATAAACATGAATAAATACTTAAATCATTGCAGTTACAATTAGTATAAGATACTTACACTTTATGGGGCTATACATTTTAAAAGGGGGGGGAAGAACAAAGATATGTTATTTTCTAAAAAAAATATTCTTTTTATGCTATTTATATTTTCCATATCAATACCTAATAACATTACATTCGCAGAAAATAATTTAACCACTGCAGAAATATCTTTTAAAACTCAATCAGAAAACTCTCTAGAAATAATACATGTTCCAAATCTAGATTTTGGAACTTATACTTATGGTCAAAATTCAACTATAAGCGACAAATCTCAAGAGCCCTACATTCATATAAAAGACTCAACAGGATCTTACACGGGATGGAATCTCACGGTAAAAACACATGGTTTTACTGTGAATGGAAAAACCAATACTAATTTTAAATTAATTTTTAAACAACCAAAAATTGTTCCTTCAAAAGATAACGACGCCACTTTAGCACCAACATTTAAAAACACTGAAATAATTGCTAATGACTCCCCAACAGAAATATTAAAAGCTTCTTCAAATGAAGGAATAGGACATTGGAATGCACTCTTTTATGATCCTAATTCAAGTGAAAATAGTAATATCCAGCTTAAAATTCCTAGCTCTGCGTATGAAGGAAAGTATTCGGCAAACCTAATTTGGGAACTAAACTCCGGGCCAGACAAATAATTGTTAAGGAGAAGACTGTTGAAAAAAATATTAAAAAAATTATTAGTTGGAGCACCGCTACTGTTTATATTATCCACAAATGCAATTTTTGCTTCTAGTGATAGTGAATTTTCAGTTACTCCATTGATTGAAAATACTAATAATTCTAACATTAACACATATTTTGATTTAACTTTAAAACCAAAACAACAAAAAGTAGTAACTATATCTATTCATAACAGTTCCAATAAGGAACAAGCATTCATTATTGAAACTAATCAAGCTACTACTAGTGAGTCAGGTGCAATAGATTACGGACAATTTAAAAGAACTAATAAACTAAATCTAGACTTTGAAGACTTAGTAGATAAAAGGAAACAAGAAATAAAAATACCAAAAAATAGTAGCAAAGACGTACAAATAAAAATTACCATGCCTAAAAATTCATTTAACGGAATGAAATTAGGGGCGTTTCATGTATATAAGAAAAATGGTTCAAATGTTTCTTCTAACAATTCTTCAATAAAAAATGTTTTTGCTTATAATATTGCCATTGTTGTAAGAAATAGTAGCATTATTGATAAATCAAATCTAAAGCTCTCAAATATTAAAATTAAATCTAGTTTTAATTACCCTTCAGTGGAATATTCTTTAAATAATTGGAGTAATAATATTGAATCAAACTTAAAAATAACTTCAAAATTATATAAAAAATCCAATAAAAAAGTGTTTATATCTGATACTTCCAATAATCTTAAAATCGCTCCAAACTCCAAATTTACACATACAACTAAAATTGTAAAAAAATATCTTGACCCAGGAATATATATTTTGGATTTAAACGTAAAAAGTGATAAAACTTCACGACACTTTACTAAAGAAATCAACATTTCAAATAAAACTGCTAACGCTATTAATAAAGAATCAGGGTTACATAAGAATATAAATTGGATATATATATTTTTTGTTCTAATTATTTTTATTTTAGTTATTACTGTTATCTATTTACTAATTAGACTCAAACTTTCAAAAAGGAGATAGTACTATTGAAAAGAAAAATAATTATTAATCTATCTATTATGCTTCTTCTCATCGCTCAAGTTATCTCTACGCCTAATATGGTAAGTGCACATTGGTTATATGGCGATATTGAAAATGGTGTTTTAGTTAAACAAAAACGGAGCGTTACCCCGAAAACTAAAGTTCTTTACTACCCCGAAAATCCCGGAATTGATCCATGGAAAGGCGGAAGTGCTGATTTCGTTTGGGAAGATACAGTTGTTCCTACTCTTACAGCATTAGCAGGTTCTGATGCACTACAAGCCGCTAAAAATGGACTTAACTTTGGAGCAAGAATTAATTTACCAGAATCAATTACTGCCAAAGATGTAATTGATTCATTAGATTATAAAAACTCATATTTGTATGTTGGATCTGCTGAGCCCTATGTTTTGGACTCTGGATTCTTTTCATACGATAATCCCAGTGATCACTATCTATATTTCACAATGCGTAAAGGTGCAGAGTTTAATAAATTAATTCAGTGGATTATTGATATTGTTAAATCAATAATTACAAATTTCAGTGGTTCTCTTGATGTTAAATTAGTTGCAAAAATAGATGTAAATAAACTTACAAAAAACGGATATCCTGACATCGACAAAAGCCCTAATCAGCAACTGACAAGAGGAATGGCTCCCCCATCACCCGATAAAAAATTAAAATTTGGGGTTAATTTTTATGGACATGATCAAATAGATTGGGATAGTAACAAAAAAATAAAACCAAAACCAGGAAACGAAAATGCTAATGAAAGTCATGACAGTTTCTCTACTTGGAACGAATACATTTCCCCTTGGGATAATGGAGAGACATTTAATACCGGTGAAAAAAACACCACTGAAAATTGGGAAAATATTGTAAGAGACGGTAAATTACAAGACTCATTTTTACCAGGACCCTTTTCTAATCGTGAAGTTTCATTTAAATCTTGGGAACACCCTGAATTAACAGAAGTTGGTAATAGATTCAATCGAATTGTTAATATTTATACACAGCAAGATACCACAGATGGTAGTAATATAACTCATGATATAGATAACCTAACCACAAAAAAGAAAACTACTGTCACTTTTCATGGTACAGATTCAACCTGGACAAGATTAAGTCCAAGAAAAGTAACTTTTACAAGAGATGATGAATCACTATTTGTGAAATTAAGTTCATCAGCTAAGAACACTTATATGTTTGGCGAATCTATAAAAGTCCCTATAGATTTTACGCAATACGATACCAGGTCAAAAAAACTTTCTGTATCAATTCAAGATTTATTATCTTCAACTGCAAATAAAACAAATATATCTGTAAACAAGCCCGGAGAACAGGAACAATCTATCGTCGCTCTCCCTAGCGAGTATTCAGCTTCTGGCAAACATATGTTAATACTTACTTTTAACGATGAATTTAATCGCACTGTCACTGTCACTTACGAATATACCGTTTTAGATATTCCAAACTTTAAAAGTGAAAAAACTCTCTTCACATCAACTGATAGATCCACTAATACATTAACAATCACCCCCGGTGAAGACGTAAATATAGTTTCAACTTTTTCCCCCGAAAAAAGTGTTGATTTAATTCAATCAACCATCAAGTCAACATTACCAGATTCAACATCACTTATTCCGAACTCAACTAAACTAGTAGCCGGTTCTAAGATTATCAATATTTCAGACAATCTTTGGCAAAATGGACAGTTAATATATAATTTAGACTTTATACCAAAAGACACAGCCATTAAACTAAGTTATAAAGTTTCAACTTCTAAAAACGATAAAGGTAAAACTTTACCTGTACCAAAAGATTTAATTGAAGCCCCTTCAAAAGTAGATAACAAAGTACATACAATCGGTGAAACAAATGCATCAAATATCAATATTAAGTTGGGAGAATTAAGATTTCAAGATGTGACAAAGAATATTGCGTTTGGTCAACAAACAGTACCTGACAAAGTTAAAACATATCATCGCCAATCTCCTGATGAATTCTTCATAAAAATTCTTGATACCTATGATGATGATGATTTCAATTGGACATTATCGGGAAAAGTAGTTAATGCTTTAACGGATCAAGATGGTGATTCATTGAATTCAACATTACTTTTAATACAAGATCCTAATCTAAAAAATCAATATCCAGGGATGTTTGATGAAAACTTGTCTTTAACACCTGGTAATTCAAATACTATATACGAAAATAGTTTATCAAATGACGGAATCTTAGATTTTACTTGGCCTACTACTTCCGGCCCAGAATTAAAAATATCTAATAACCAAAAATTCATAGGTAATAAATCTTATTCAGGAACTATACAGTGGTCACTAAATTCAGGCCCAGATAAATAAAAAATCGACTTTTTAAGTCAATTTTTTATTTATCTTATTTTTCTTAATGCATCATATATTAAATTCCAAAATTTTTCTTTATCTAGACTCATACCTACGTATGTATTACATTTTTCTTTAATAACATGACTAAAGTCTACAACCGTCATACCCCTGGTAAGTTTACCACTTAATTCAATATCAACAGGAACATTTTTAACTTCCATAATACTTGGATCAATTAAATATGCCACAGTTACTGGATCATGCACTGGAGGAAAATCAAACCCCTGATTTTCTTTGTACATAGCTTGAAAAAATGATAATAATTCATTCACCTTAACAGAAGTTTCTGTATTGATTTTTAGTAACTCATCTAATACATCCTGTGTTGCTAGTGCTTTATGGGTAACATCTAATCCAACCATTGTTAATTTCCAACCAGCATTAAATACAATATGTGCTGCCTCTGGATCAGTAATTATATTAAATTCTGCAACTGCACTAGCGTTAGACTCCAAATATCCTCCACCCATTAAAACAACTTCTTTTACTCTATTTACTATCTTAGGCTCTTTTCTAACAGCCATAGCAATATTAGTCAAAGCTCCAGTTGGAACAAGAGTAATTGTATTTTCGGGATTATTCATAATAATATCAATAATCAAATCAACAGCGTGAATATCTTGTAATTCAACTTCAGGATCAGGTAAATCTGTTCCATCTATTCCTGATTCTCCATGAACATCATCTGCAACTTTTATTTTGTTAACCAAAGGATTCTCACATCCTGCAGCTATTGGAACTTCGTTCATTCCAATTAATGTAGCAAGTGAAAGTGCATTATTTGTTACTTTTTTTAGTGTTTGATTACCCGCCACCGTAGTCACAGCAACAAGATCAATTTCTGGATTTGCGTATGCCAACATCATAGCTAAGGCATCATCATGACCTGGATCACAATCCAAAATAATTTTTTTAGTCATATTAATCCTTCCCTTTAAGATATATACTTTGATACTATCACATTATTAATAATAGCGATTACAAAAAATATAACAAATTAACTTTTATTGAATTATTTTATGAATTAATTCTATGGGTTTAACTTCATTTCCAATATTAATATTGTTATATAACAGTTCCTTTATATTATCAACATTCTCTGTATTACTGTATATAGTTAATATACTTTGACCTTCGTCAACTTTGTCTCCAACTTTTTTATGAAACTTAATTCCAACACCATAATCAATTAGATCATCTTTTGACTGTCTTCCACCACCAAGTAACATACTTGCAATACCCACTTCATCAGCTGTTATTTTGCTTACTGTTCCAGTTTTTAATGCGGGGAGCTCAATCTTAAATTTGGCATGTGGCATCAATGTGTAATCATCAATTATATTTGAATCTCCACCTTGATACTCGATCATTTCCTTAAATTTTTCAAGTGCTTTTCCATTTTTTATGACTTCATCAACCATTTTTTGAGCATCTTCAATGGAACTAGCTTTTTCACCAAGAACAGCCATCTGACAAGCTAATATTTCCACTAATTTAGTTATATCTTTAGGACCTTTATCTTTTAAAATATCTACTGTTTCTTCAATTTCAAGTGTATTTCCAACAGTATTACCTAGTGGTTGATTCATATCAGAAATTACTGCCATACAATTCATTCCAACACTTTTTCCAATTCTAACCAAGGCATTAGCTAGTTTTATAGCGTCTTCTTCAGACTTCATAAATGCCCCTGAACCAGTCTTAACATCTAACACTAAAGCATCTGTTCCAGAAGCAATTTTTTTACTCATAATTGATCCAGCAATCAATGGTATAGAGTCAACAGTATCAGTTACATCTCTCAATGCATAAATCTTCTTATCGGCTGGAGCAATATTCCCTGTAGCCCCCACAATTGCTAAACCCATTTCAGAAACTTGTTTAATAAAATCTTTTTCAGAAATTTCAACTTTAAAACCTGGAATGGATTCAAGTTTATCAAGAGTTCCACCTGTATGTCCTAGTCCTCTACCAGAAATCATAGGGACAGAAATTCCCAACGCCGCTACAATTGGTGCTAATGGTAGGCTTGTTTTATCTCCTACACCACCTGTCGAGTGTTTATCTACCTTAATTCCACTAATAGCTGATAAATCTAGTTTGTCACCAGAATTGAGCATGGTCATAGTTAGTGCTGCTCGTTCATCATCAGTCATATCATTGAAATAAATACTCATTAATAATGCGCTTGCTTGATAATCAGGAATTGATCCATCCGTGTAGCCATTAACAAAAAATTCAATTTCTTCCTTTGTTAATTCTTTTTTATCACGTTTTTTTTGAATAACATCTACCATTCTCATAACATCATACCTCCGTCAATCAATAATTGACTGGGCCGTTTGTTCATCAATGATTAAAACGTTAGCGTATCCTCCTATTAATGCAGCTTTAATCGAACGAACTTTGTGTTGACCACCTGCAATTAAGATTGAATATTTTTTTGATTTTAAATCGTCCAACTGAATAGCTACTGTCCTTTTATTTAACTGAGGCCAAGCTATTTCCCCATTCTCATCAAAGAATCTTGAACATATATCTCCAACTGAATGTTTTTTTAAATATCTAATTTCTTCTTCATTAAAATATCCTGTTTTAAACAATAACGCTTCGTCTCTCACTGTTCCTACAGTAAATAATGCTATATTTGCACTTTTTCCTTTTTGAATAAGAGAATTAATATATCTTTCTTTTAAAACTAAATTATGTGTCTCTTGATCATCAAAAATAACAGGAAGAGGTAGCTTGTAAGGACTTGTATGATATGCCTCTCCAAACTCCATAAGTACCGATTCAGCAAAAATTGGGGTTTCAGTATAAGTTACATTTCCTTTTAACTCAACGATTTCTACATTTTCTGCTTTCTGAGGCCTTAAATGCTTAGCAACTTCATTCATTGTTTGCCCCCAAGATACCCCTAAAGTGTCTCCATCTTTAACAATACTTTCCAGCATATCTGCAGTATTTTCACCAAGTTTATTAACAATATCTTTATACTCACTGCTTGGCGTACTAACTACTCTAACTTTTTTCAAGTTATATTTTGTTTTTAACTTGGATTCCAGTTCAGCAATTTGGCCACATGGATCAGATATTGTTATTTTTACAAATCCATTGTCCTTAGCATATTTTAATAATCTAACAACAGTGGGTCGTGAGACATTTAGTTCTTTAGCAATTTTTTCTTGGCTATAAGCAGCTTCATAATATAAATGTGCGGCTTTTATACTTTGGTGTATTTTTATACTTAACGAATTATCTTTCATAAATATCCTTCTAATATTACACCAGTAAAGAATTAGTAATTAAATTTAGTAAGAATAACATTCCAATTATCCACATAATAGGATGTACTTTTTTATATTCCTTGTTTACTACTTTAACAATTGGATAACAAATAAATCCAAAAGATATTCCTGTAGCAATACTTCCAGTCAGCGGAATTAAAACAATAATTAAAAATGCCGGAAACCATTCACTAAAATCTTCTAAGTGAATAAATCTTAATTGCTGCATCATCAATGCACCTGTAATAATAATCACTGGAGCTATTGCTGCTTGCGGAACATAGCTTAAAAATCCCACAAAAAATGTTGATATAGCAAATAACATTCCTGCAACTAGTGACACAATTCCCGTTTTTCCGCCACTTTCAATACCTGAAGCACTTTCTGCTGCAGCAACTGTCGGACTTGTTCCAAAAAAACCAGACAGTAATGAAGTTATTGCACTACTTTGAAAAGATTTTTTAAACTTCTTTTTATCGGGTAATATTCCTTCTAACAATCCCATAGATTCAAAAACTAAAATCATAGTCATAGAAAAGACAGCCAACAAAAACTTCAAGTC
Source organism: Daquilactobacillus linshuiensis (assembly GCF_052828685.1). Lineage (NCBI taxonomy): Bacteria > Bacillati > Bacillota > Bacilli > Lactobacillales > Lactobacillaceae > Daquilactobacillus > Daquilactobacillus linshuiensis. Next base: position 1,224,595 of record NZ_CM128255.1, read on the forward strand.
AACAATATGAGAAAAGTCACCTTTTATCAAAATATTGGAATAATCATTTAATTGAGTAATACTTATACTGGTTGCTTGTCCCTTTATTTGAAAAATCACACCGATAATTGTTGTTATAACAATTCCGATAATAAAATTTCCTGGAACTTTCTTAATAAATAATACCAAAGTTAATAATAACCCAAATAATCCTAAAATAGTTGTTGAATTATTTAATGATCCAAATGCTAATAAGGAACCGTTACTGCCCGCTACTATTAGTCCGGCTTTTTCTAACCCAATCTCAACTAAAAACAATCCAATCCCAACGGTAATTCCAGATTTTAAAGTATCAGGAATTGACTTAGACAAAATATTACTTAATGGAGTAAATGCAATAATTAAGTAAAAAATACTGCTAACTATTGAAACGGCGATAGCTTCTTGCCAACTAAACTTAAGTCCAACAACTAAAGTATATGTAAAAAATGCATTGACACCCATTCCTGGAGTTAAAATAACCGGAGCATCTGCCCAAACAAACATTAATAAACATCCGATAACAGATATAAATATGGTTGCGAATACACTTAGATTCATTGGTATTCCAGCATCTTTTAAAATCATTGGATTTACTATCATTATATAAGAAATTGCGAAGAAGCTTGTTATTCCAGCGATAATTTCTGTTTTTAATTTTTTTGTTTTAAATAATTTGAAAAATTCTGACACTTAAACATACATCCCATCTAGAATTATTACCATACAAACAATCCAACAGTTGCTGCTGATAATAGTGATACTAAAATTCCTGCTAAAATCATATATCCAACATTTTTAGCAATATGATCATTTTTTTCTTGATTAACTAATCCTTTAAATGCACCAATTATCATTCCAACTGTTGAAAAGTTAGCAAATGATGTTAAGAAAACAGTTAATATTGCTTGATAATGTGCTGAAAATGTATGAACAGTCTTAGTTATTTGTCCCATAACAACAAATTCATTAGTAACTAATTTTGTTCCCATGTATTGAGCAAATTCAAATGCTGTACTTGTATCAACTCCCATTAACCATGCAAATGGGAACATAATAATTCCCAAAATATGTTCTAGGCTTAGCCATGGATTAATTATACCTAATAATTTATCAACTAATGCGGCTAAAGCAACAAATGCAATTACATTTGCAGCAATAATTAAGATAAGCTTACCAGCTCCAATGATTGAATCGCCAAGAAATGAAAAGAATGGTTCTTTTTTATTATTTGTATTCTCACCGTTTTCTTCATCAGCCTCACCAATTGTAGCGATAGTATCTTCAGACTCTGGTACAGATACTGGATTCAAGATGTTTGAGACAATAATTGCGTTGATAATATTTATAGGAATTGCTGTTAATACATATTGTCCAGGCATCATTTGTGTATATGCTCCTACAATAGAAGCAGTGACACAACTCATTGACATCATAGCTAAGGTAAGATTTCTTTCCTTACTCATTTTCCGTAATTGCAAGCCTGAAATCGCTAGCGCTTCAGTGTTTCCAAGAAACATCATTTCAACTGCAAAGAAAGATTCAAACTTTGGTTGTCCAGTGATTTTTGCCAAACCACGACCAACCCATTTGATTATCCATGGTAATATTCCGACATAAGTTAAGATATCAAACAATGGAATAATCATTAAAATTGGTAACAATACACTTACAAAAAAATCCATTTGTTTAACATGAACCATACTTGGAAGTGCGAAAGCTATTCCTGTATAAGCAATTTGTACCAATTGATTAAATCCATTTGCAGCACCTAAGACTATCTGTCTTCCAACTGAAAAATCAGTTAAAAACCAAGATAAGACTAAATTAATAGCAACCATAACAATTATTGATTTCCACTTAACATTTTTTCTATTTTTTGAAAACAAAATAGCAATTGCAAGAAAAATCAACAGTCCAATTATATTTGTAATTAAAAACATACTTTTTCCTCCTTAGGCAATAGCTGTTTCTAAAGATACCGAAATCATGTCATTAAATGATTTTTCACGTTCTTCTGAAGTGGTTTCTGCTCCGGTAATTATATGATTGCTAATTGTAAGAACAGCAAGTGCTTTTATATTGAATTTTGCAGCTAGCATATATAATGCAGCGGCTTCCATTTCACTACCAAGTATTCCGTATTCAATTAATTTTTCACGATTAATTTCATCATTATAGAATCTATCTTCTGATAAAATATTTCCTACTTTTATATTAATATTATTTTCTTTAGCTGAATTATATGCGTCCAGCAACATACTAAAATCAGCAGTTGGTGCATAGTAAAAACCGCTGCCAAAAGTATTATTGATAATACCCGAATCTGTACTTGCAGATTGAGCGATAACAACATCTCTTACGTGAACATCTTTACCTAATCCACCACATGTACCCACACGAATTAATTTTTTTACTCCGTAAAATTGAATCAATTCATTTGTATAAATCGATATAGAAGGAATACCCATTCCAGTTCCTTGAACTGAAACTTTCTTTCCCTTGTAAGTTCCAGTAAATCCAAAAGCATTCCTAACCGTATTATATTGAGTTACATCTTCCAAAAATGTTTCTGCAATATATTTTGCTCTCAAAGGATCTCCGGGCAATAAAACAACATCTGCAATATCACCTGGTTGTGCATTAATATGTGTACTCATTTATCTACCATCCTTTAATTTAATTGATCCAAAAAGCTTGTACCAACACCATTACCTTCAATACCAAAATTATCAATAATTGTTGCGCCGAGGTCTGCAAATGTTGATCTAATTCCTAGTGAATCACCTTTTTTCATACTTGGAGAATATGCTAATAATGGAACATATTCCCTAGTATGGTCAGTTCCCTTATATCCAGGGTCATTCCCGTGGTCAGCAGTAATCATCAGTAAATCGTCTGGTTTCATTTGATCTAAAAATTCCCCTAATTGAATGTCAAATTCCATCAATGCCTTACCAAATCCTTCTGGATTACGTCGGTGTCCATACATTGCATCAAAATCTACTAAGTTAGTAAAACTAAATCCTTTGAAATCTTTATTTAAGTTTTCAATAGTTTTTTCCATTCCATCATGATTGCTCGTTGTATGAACGCCTGATGTAATTCCATTACCTGAGAAAATATCGTTTATTTTCCCAACTCCTAGTACTTCCAGTCCTGATTTTTGAATTCTATTCATATCAGTTTCTGCTGTTGGTTCTAGAGCGTAATCATGTCTGTTTGAAGTTCTTTCAAAATTTTCTTTATTTGTTCCAACGTAAGGTCTAGCAATAATCCTACCAATTCTATATGGTTGATCTCTAGTTATTGATCTAGCATACTCACATATTTTATATAATTCTTTCAATGGAATTTTTTCTTCATTGGCAGCAATTTGTAAAACCGAATCTCCTGATGTATAAACAATTAAATCTCCAGTTTCTAATTGGTGTTCTCCATAGTCTCTTATTACATCTGTTCCAGAATATGGTTTATTAACAATTGCTTTTCTTCCACTAAATTTTTCTAACTTTTCAATTAATTCTTTAGGAAAACCATTAGGAAAAAATCCAAGTGGCTCCTTAACAGGTAAGCCCATCATCTCCCAATGTCCATCCATACTATCTTTTCCAACTGATGTTTCTTGCATTTTACCGAAACTTCCAATTGGAGAATCCATAATTTCTACGTCTGATAAAGGATTATCTTTTCTAATATTTCCAATTCCTAATTTTACTAAGTTGGGGATTTTAAAATTCTTCCCATAAAACTTAGCGACATGTCCCAAGGTATCTGCTCCAGCATCATCAAAATCTACTGAATCTGGTGACTCTCCTATCCCTACTGAATCCATTACAATTGCAAAAACTCTATTATATTTCACCGAACTTTCCTCCATTCTTAATATTAGCTATTCATTATTTTTACGCCGGCACTTGCTCCCAAACGAGTTGCTCCTGCTTCAATCAATGCTAATGCTTCTTCTTTTGAATGAATTCCACCTGATGCCTTAACACCTAGACGATTACCAACAGTTTTACGCATCAATTTAACATCTTCAACTGTTGCTCCACCTGTTGAAAATCCTGTTGATGTTTTTACAAAATCTGCACCGGCTTCTTCTGATAATTCACAAGCTTTTATTTTCTCATCATCAGTTAATAAACTAGTTTCAATAATTACTTTTACGTGCTTGTCATTTTCATGACCGGCATTAACTACAGCTTTAATGTCATTTAAAACATTTTCATAATGTCCCGCTTTTAGTTCACCGATATTGATAACCATATCTAATTCGTCAGCCCCATTTTGTATAGCATCTTTTGCTTCTAGAACCTTTGAATTTGTAGTTGTTGCCCCTAACGGAAAACCAATAACTGTACATACCATAACGTCTGATTCAGCTAATTCTTTTGCTGATTTTTCAACCCAATAAGGGTTTACACATACTGATGCAAAATCATATTCTTTTGCCTCATTTATTATTTTTTCAACTTGATCCTCTGTTGCTTCTGGGTTCAAAATTGTATGATCAATATATTTTGCTAAATTCATTTTAAAAATCTCCTTCTTGTTTGTTAACGCTTACACTATAATACATATTTTACATTTTGTAAACATCGATTTGAACATTTTTAAAGTATTTATCAACAATAAAATTAATATAGCCATTTATATTTATCTTTAATAATTTTTTGCTTACGAAGATTTTTTTAATATGATATGTTAATCATTGTGTTAATTTTAATGAAAGAGGGTTTTTACATGCCAACTAACAAAAAAGAAGGAATTATTTTCACAACATTAATGTGTTTTTGTATGGTTTTATGTATGAGTCTTTATAACTCATTACTCCATGGACCAATAATATTATCTAATTTCATTTTTGGATTTATTCTAGGATTTATTATTGCCTTATTTTTGGATACTTTCATAGTTGGAATTACAGCAAAGAAAATCGTTTCTCATCTGAGCTTCATTGATAAAACTAGTAAAATTCAAATGATATTAGCTATTTCAACTCTTATGATTCTCGGTATGGTTACCCTGATGACTTTATTTGGATTATTAATTGATGGAGATATACCTAACAGCTTTATTACTACATATATTCATGTATGGATGATGAACTTTATTATGGCTTTACCTTTACAATTAATACTTGTAGGCCCATTTTCTAGAGGTATCTTAAGCTTAATTCATACAAAAAAAGTGATTGAAGATTAATCTTCAATCACTTTTTTATTACCATGTATAATTCTTGAGGTTTTAAAATATGCTACCGAATGAAATACCATGCCTAAAATCAAAAATAATAAGCCTAAATATACTTGAACATAATTTAATAAAAATGCTAACAAATATAGGCTCATACTCGTTAATGGATACCTATTTATTCTTAGATCATACCTATCTCTAAAAGTATCTTTTAATACCTTAGGATTATTGTACAAATACATATAGTAAACAATAAATGAAAGTGAAATTAAAAAAGCCACTACGTCATACAAACCAAAAGCAAATCTCATATCTGCAGTGTTTTCTGTTGAAATAGTTTCTGCCAATAAAAGAGTCACATAATTTAGCAATGTTATTAAAAAAATCGAAAATAAATTTATTATATTAAATCCAATTGTAGTAACTTTCAATTTACTAAACAAATCATGATGAAATAACCATAAAAAGCCTATATAAGAATACGTTAAAATATATGAAAAAAGTATTGGCCACTGTTTAATTACACTATCAACTAAATGTCCTGCGGTATATTTTGGTAGTTTAAACTCCAAGACTAGAATAGTAATTAATATTGCAAATATACCGTCACTAAAAGCCTGAACACGATCTGGTTTCATTACATATTCCCCCATTCAAAGAAATTATACATTAATTATAGAATTTTTCCTTCAATTAGGACTCTTTACATACTTAATTCATATTTTTTGATGTTATAAGAACAAATAAAAAGGCAAATCACTATATGATTTGCTTTATTTTTTCCTCATCGCACCAACTATTAGTGAAGCCACAATTACAAGTATAACTGCACCAATTATTGATGGAAATATTGCCATTCCAGCTAGATGAGGGCCCCAGCTTCCTAATACCATTTCACCTAAATATGAACCAACAAGACCAGCCAAAATATTTAGTATCCATCCTAATGATGTCTTAGTAATTGCACCTGCAATCGCACCTATAATAGCTCCTACAATTAATACCCATATAATATGCATAATAATTACCTCACTTCTTATATTTATAATCATTATATAATCAAGCTTATAAAAGAACGAAGATTATGCTTATTTAACATTTAATAATACTATTAATAAGATGGCTGATACTGTTTGTACAGTTCCAACAGAAAGACCATAGATTAAAAATTTAGGTCCCTCTTTAATAAATTTTCTAAAATCTAATCTTAATCCAATAGCCGCAAGAGCTATTGTTTCAAACCAACCACTTAAAAAATGAGCAGTATTATTAAACAATATTGGTAAATCAACAAAGCTATTAATTAGACAAAGAACTAAAAACAACAATACATACCAAGGTATTGGCAATTTGAATTTATTTTTTTTAGCTTTAGATGTTGGTTTTACTTTTTTTTCAAAAGCAAATACGACAACTACTAATAAGATAATTCTAGTTATCTTAAATAACATTGCAAATTTAACAGTATCAGAATTTATCAAGCTGGCCCCAGCAACAACTTGACCAACCGATTGTAAGCTTCCACCTAATAAGGCACTTTTAGATAATAAATTATCTCCAAAAATCAAAGTCCCTAAAAATGGCAAAGTCAACATCATAACCGTTCCAAGCAAGTTTACTAGTGTAATGATTTGACCCTTTTCTTCATCGTCAGCATCTATTGCAGGAGCAATTGCACCAATAGCAGATGATCCACAAACTGCATTGCCACCAGCAAACATTAGAGACATTTTTTCATTAAAACCTAATTTTCTTCCAATATTATATGCACTAAAAATAACAATAGTCATCATTAACAAAACAAATATCAAACCATTAATGCCCATTTTACTAATTGTCTGAAATGTCACTGTGAATCCTAATAAAACTACAGAATATTCTAGTAATTTACTTTCAGAAAACTTAGTACCTTTATTTAAAACTTCTTGCTTAAAAAAAATATTACCTAAAATTATGCCTACTAATATTGCAATAGTTGCTGCTCCTAAACTAGGTAAGAAAATCGCTAATAGCTTTGCAACAATGGCAACGATAAAAGATAACGCAAAACCAGGAATTATATCTATAACTCTTTTACCACTCATAAAATGCTCCTTTCACACATAGTTGTAATTATACATGAATATCTTCAAATAAAAAAAGCCTTACTATATAAGGCTTAATGTAAATAACTTGCTTGATAAATCATAGAACGATAATTATTTTTTTCTCCATTAATTTCGATTGGATAATTTGCTAATTTATAGCTTTTAGTGCTTGTAGATGTAAAGTAAAAAGGTTTCTTTTTATTTTTAGCTTCAAAAATAACCCTATATTTACCCGGTTTAATTTTCCCGTTTAAATAAATTACACTTTTATCTTTTTTCATTTTTATAATTTCTTTACTTCTTAAATTAACTAAAGTTGCTTTTAGGTTACTATCTTCACTCGGTGAGTTTATTGCTATCTCTTTAACTTCATGATTTATTTTTATTATTTGAGAAACTTTTGAATTCCCAGGAATTTTTTGAGCCTTATCACCATATTGTTTTGATAATTGACTTCTTTGTGCTGAAACAACTATAGGACTATGTGGTATTAAAGGCCTTGGCACAAAAAGCATAATCATTATTGCAGACAATCCAGCTATTGGTACAGCAATTTCAAATCTTGACCAATCAATTCTTTTTTTTATTTCATATGATTCACCAGTATTAATCATAAATAATAAAGGAATTAATATTTGACCATATCTTGCTCCTGCTTCCCAAAAAATTGTATGAAATAACATAAAACCTACTATTGTTACAGTGGAAAAGGCTTGAATTATATCTATTTCTTCCTTTTTTTGCATAGTCAATCTAATAGCAGTTAATAAACTCATCCCATATAATATAATAAAACCTAGTCTTATAATAAATTGTCCAAAAATACTCATGAAATATTGTATTTTTGTATAAAATTTAGGTGTTTGTATAAATCCGCCTGTATACGCTTTTTGAATATTATTTACATTTAATAATAAACCTAATTTCGTAGTCCATCTTCTTAAAACACCAAGAGGACCCAGAGATTTCAATCTATTAGGAAGTCCTTCTTTATCTAAATAGTTTATTCGTTGTCTTTTTGTAGGAATATCTAACATTTCTTGGACATCAGACTGCATATACTCTCCATTTCCATGAAGGTTATAACTCATCCATATCCAATGACTTGTAGGTAATTGATATTTTGCATTTTGATGGAAGTTAATACTTTTTTGTATGGCTGATTTAACTGGAGTTGCCAAACCTAATCCCAATAAAATTAATATTAAAGGTATCAATATATTTTTTAATACATTTTTATTAATTATAAAAAACCCAATTGTAATAATAAGAACTGCAATTCCGAGAATAATTAAATTAGGTTTTAGCAGCTGTCCTAGTGTTATTAATACAATAATTAAAAAACCCGACAGTATCTGTTTAACTGCTGTCATTTTTTCCCATGAACTAACTAAATTAAAAACAATAAGTAGAAATAACATATTAGGTAAATCTGTATAAAACACTTGTAAATAATAGGTATATGCAAATGGACTAAATAGTAAAAACAACATTAACGCTAATATTCCAATATTTCTTTTATACCGTTTTCTTACTGTGAATATTGACAGTACTATAAAAGAATCTAAAAAAATTAACGCTAGTAAATGTATTGATGAGCTACTTGTCAAATGAAATAAATTAGTAAATCTCATCCATAAAGAAATTATAAATGCAATTGATACATTATTAGGATATCGCCAAAAATAAGTTGTGCTTCCCCAATAATTATGACCTCTACTCAGTAATTCAGCTTGATACAAAACCCTAAAAGGATCATGGTAAACCGTTGCTTGAAAATATTTTAAAGTAATTATCTGAATAACAAAAATCATAATTAGAAAACTAATTATGATTTTATTCATACTTTTTGAATTTATATTCTGTGTTTTTCTTTTTAATGAACGCCAATTTCTCCATATTATTAAAGTGCTTATAATTAATGCACTTAACATTACAACACTTAGTGGAGATGACAGATTAGACACAATACCCACAATCAATATAACAATTAAACTAACAGGAAATATTTTATATAACTTAACTATCACTATTTTAAAATCTCCTCAATTATATATCTTGGACGGCTTTTAACTTCAAGGATAATTTTACCAATATACTCTCCAATTACACCAAGGCTAAGCATTTGTAATCCACCAAGAACCCATATAGATATCATAAGAGATGACCATCCTTGACTAGTTTGGCCCATAAACTTAGCTACCAATGTATAAATAAACATAACGAATCCAAAAGTGCTTGCTAAAAGACCCAAAACTGTAATTAACCTGACTGGTGCAATTGAAAAAGATGTTAATCCTTCCCAAGCAAATGACAACATCTTTTTCAAAGGATACTTGGACTCACCAGCTTCACGTTTCCCACGTTTATAATAGACCTTATCAGTTTTGTAACCTATTAATGGTACTAATCCTCTTAAGAATAAGTTTCTTTCTTCATATGAAAGTAAGGTCTTTACTGCTCTTTTTGACATAAGTCTAAAGTCAGCATGATTATTAACTAGCTTTACACCTAAAAAATTTAAAAATTTATAAAATAATTCTGCAGTTGTTCTTTTAAACCAAGAGTCTGTTTCTCGATTGTTACGAACACCATAAACAATATCTGCACCTTCCATATTTTTATCGACCATCTCAATAATTGCATTAGGGTCATCTTGTAGATCGGCATCAATAGTTACCGTTGTATCGGATTCTTTTATTGCCTCGGTAAGTCCAGCGATCAAAGCATTTTGATGACCAAAATTTCGACTAAATTTAATTCCTTTTATTCTTTCATTCTTTTCATGTAAATTCTTTATAACATCCCAAGTTTTATCTTTAGAACCATCATTTACTATTAAAATATCAGATTGCTCGCTTATCTTAGAATTTTCAATTAATCTATCTTCAATTTTTATTAATGTATCAATAGATATATGTAACATTTCCTCTTCATTAAAAGCAGGGACAACAATTGTTAATTTCTTCATAAATACTCCTTCAACAAATTACAATAACTTAAATATTACTACTAAACTAACAAAAAAACATCTTACATTTTAGTAAATTTTTATAAATATTTTAGCTTTAATTTAAAATATTTTAAGTTTAAAATGTAATTAAAGAGAGGATTATATTATGAAAAATTCAGAAAATATTGATATACCTTACATTAAAAGTTCATATATTGATGATTTTACAATTGCTGGTTTCAAGTATTATGATGGCTTAAATATAATTAATAAACTAAAATTAAATGATAATTTAACTTTAGTTACTGAAGAAGATAATCCATATGATCCTAATGCAATTGCAATTTATTACAACAAATATAAATTAGGCTATGTTCCGAGCGATAAAAATAGCTTTTTAAATACTATTTTATATTTTGGTCATGAAAATATATTTGAAGCCAAAATACTATCTATCGATACTTCTGAATATCCAGATCGTCAGGTTAGAGTGGTTTTAAATATAACAGACAATAGAAAAAAATAAGGAAGTCATATGACTTCCTTATTTTCATGCTTTATATCTTGAAACTCCATCTAAGTAAGTTTCTGATAGACTCATATCTTTATTTAATACCAAGAAATCAGCATCTCTTCCTGGCAAGATTGATCCACATCTATCATTAACTTTACTACTTTTAGCTGCAACATAACTTGCCATCATAATTGCATCTTCAGGAGTTACAATATTCCAATCCACAACATTTTTAATAGCATCATTTAATTTTAAAATACTTCCTGCAAGATTGTGTGACTCATCTTTCAATCTTGCTGTTCCGTTTTCAACTACAACTGGAAATTCTCCTAGTACATAATCTCCATCAGGCATTAATCCTGCGCGCATGCAGTCAGTAATCAATGCAACATGTTCTGGTGTTTTGCTTTCAATAAGCGCTTTAGCAGCATATGGCTGAACATGATATCCATCACAAATCAATTCATCATCAACTAAGTTCATACTCATTGCCGCTCCGACCATTCCAGGTTCACGATGACCAAAAGCACTCATTCCGTTATATGTATGTGTAAACATTGATGCACCAGCTTCAACACAGTCTTTAGCTTGTTCAAATGTAGCGGCTGAATGTCCTAAAGCAACCACAGTGCCATCATTTGTAACCTCTCTTGTGAATTCTACAGCACCTTTTCTTTCAGGAGCTAGTGAAATTTTTTTTAACATCCCTTTGGCTGATTCTTGCCATTTTATATATTCGTTGATATCTGGATCTCTAAAATATTTAGGATTTTGTGCACCTTTGTGTTCCTCAGTATAATAAGGGCCTTCAAAATGGATACCTTGAATCTTTGCACCTGTTGCATTTTGATAATTGTCGCCAATTGTTTTACAAATTGCATCAAGTTGATCAAATGAAGCAGTTAAGGTTGTTGGTAGCCATGAAGTTACACCTGTTTTTAATAACCCTTCTGACATTTCATTTAATTTATCCCAATCATTATCCATAACGTCGTGACCCAAAAGTCCATGAATATGAGTATCAACAAGGCCTGGGGCTATCCATTGATTAGAATAATCAACAATCTTTCCATCTGGTTTTTGATTTTCTTTAAAATAATCACCAAATTTATTGTCCTCAGTAATTTCTAAATAACCACCATTTTCAGTAGCATTTTGAAAGAAGAATTTATTTGCGTGAATAAAATACGACATACATATACCTCCAATATTTTCTGATTTTATTATATCATTATAACAGGTCTATACCAATACGAATTGAAAATAAAAAAGAACCACTTGGGTTCTTTAATTTTGAATCAATCTTAAATTATTTTCCTTAATAAAATGTTTAAATGACTTAGTATCAGCATGACTTAATATTACACCGTAAGTTCGGTCTGTCATAGTTAGCGGCTCTGCACTATCTTTAAAATCAAATCTATTTCTTGTTCGGTAAATATATAATTTTTCGTAAGGGATTTTTTTTACTTTTTTGGTATCGATAAATATTGTCAAACTGTGTTTATGGATTCCAACAAACCCTGTTCCACCACGTCCAACATAATATTTTATGTAGCGACCTCTTTCAGCTTTTTCAACTGATCTTCTTTTTTTTAGGTAGCCATTCAACCAAATCCATTCAGCTGTAATTAATACAATTAATATTATCAATAAGACAACCACTAATAATAAAGTGAAATCCCTAGAATCTTGCATTTTTTACCTCTCTATTTATTTTGTTCATACCATTTTAGTTTACTGTTAATAATCATTTCACACAAATCTGCATAATCTACACCGTCAGCTGCCGCTTCTTGGGGAAGTAATGATAAAGGAGTCATTCCTGGTAATGAATTTGCTTCTATTACGTAAGCTCCTGAATCATTTAACAATACATCTATTCGACCATAATTTGCCATTCCCAAAGCTTCAAAAGTTTTCAAAGACAAATCTTGCATTTCTTTATGAATATCATCGTCTAAATTCTTGGGAGGTGTGATAAAATGCGTAACATTATTTTCTTGGAATTTATGTTCAAAATCATACCAACCAGTATCTACAACAATTTCGATTGCCGGAAAAACATGACCATCCACTAATCCAATTGAAAACTCGCGTCCCTTTATAAATTCTTCAATTAGTGCTTCACTATCAAATTTTAACGCTTCTTCCAATGAAGCTTTTAATTCTGATTCATCTTTTACAATACTTGTTCCAACTGAAGAACCACCATTTGCCGGTTTCACTACCATTGGAAAATCAAAATCTAAATCTTTAGAAGTTACCCCTGCTGATTTAGTTGCAAAATACTTAGCAGTAGGAATTTTATTCTGGAAGAAAATTTCTTTTGAGAATTTTTTATCCATTGCTAAACCAGAAGCTAATGTTCCTGAACCAGTATATTTGATTTCATTCAAATCAAGTACTGCTTGAACCTTTCCATTCTCTCCATCTTCACCATGAAGACCCATGTACACAATGTCTGCTGCCTGACAGATTTTTAACACATTTTTCCCAAATAATCCTCTAGTTCCATCAGTTCTCAATGCGTTTATCTTTTCTGTGGTAAGAACCTCGTCACTAATTTTTTGTTTACTTTCATCTTCAGGAACTGTTGTAAACAATGCTTCAATTTCTTCGTCGTTATCAACATCTCTTCCTAAAAAAGAATCAATGTATGCTACTTTATGTCCTTTACTTCTCAACGCATTTGTTATTTTTGCACCTGACGATAAAGAAACATTTCTTTCAGTACTACGACCACCAGATAATACTACTATTTTCACCGGTTTTTCCTCCCGTGTCATAATTAACGTGTTTTTCTAGAATCTTTACTTTACCACAAAAACACTTTCAAAAGAAATATTTTAAGAATAATTTTAAAATAAATAAAACTCGCAATGTGCGAGTTTATTTATTAGTTATTAAAAAGAATGCAATAAATATTAACGCCAATACATACATTAAAGGGTGTATTTCCTTGCCACGTTTAGCGGTAATCATTGTAACTGGGTAAAAAATAAATCCAATTGCTATTCCGTCTGAAATACTATATGTAAGTGGCATACTTATTATTGTCATAAATGCTGGAATTGCTATTTCTAAATTGTCCCAATTAATTTTTTTCAATGATGTTGCCATTAAAACACCAACAACAATCAATGCAGGAGCTGTTACATTGCTTGTAATTATTGTTAGTAGTGGTGAGAAGAATAAACTCAAAACAAATAAAATCGAAACTATCACAGAAGTAAATCCTGAACGACCTCCAACAGCTATACCTGCTGAAGCTTCCACATATGATGTAGTTGGAGAAGTTCCTAGCAATGAACCAATCATCATTGTTGAAGAATCTGCTGTCAAAGCCTTCCCCACTCTTGGTAATTCATTATTTTTCATAAATCCGGCTTGCTCAGCTAAAGCAACAAAAGTACCTGCAGTGTCAAAAAAGGTTACCATTAAAAATGTCAAAACTACTGCAATCATTTGAATACTATTAAAATCTCCAATATGTTGAGGAGCCACCATAAATGTAGATTTAATACTTGGTACACTAGATATTATTGCACTAGGCAAAGGTATTAGTTTAGTTACTAAGCCAACAATGGTTGTTAGGATCATTCCAATGAAAACTGATCCAGGTATTTTTTTTACCATTAGTATTGCAGTTATTATTATTCCAAAAATTGTAAGCCATGTTGTACCAACACTTAATGATCCCATTCCTACTAGAGTAGAATCGTTAGCAACTATTACCCCACCTTCTTGCAATCCTAAAAATGCAATAAACATACCAATACCTGCAGCAATAGCCAATTTCATATCCTGAGGTATGGAATTAATAATAGCTTCACGAATTTTAAATACTGTTATTAAAATAAAAATAATTGATGCTAAAAATACACCTGATAATGCTGTTTTCCAAGAAACACCCATTCCTTTAACTACTGTAAAAGTAAAGAATGCGTTAATTCCAAGTCCAGGCGCAACTGTAAAAGGATACTTAGCAACCACTCCCATGATTAAACAACCGATAGCAGCTGTTAAAGCTGTTGCAGTAAACACAGCACCTTTATTCATACCAGATGCACCCAAAACATTAGGATTTACAAATAATATATAAGCCATAGAAACAAAAGTTGTTATTCCAGCAATTATTTCTGTTTTAAAATTTGTCTTTAAAGATTCAAAATCAAAATATTGTTCGATTTTTCCAATCATTATTGAATTACCTCGCGATATTGTTCGTATTTTTTAACACAATAACTATTGTAAATTATTATATATCGTAAATCAAGATTAAAAATCAAATTCTAATCGAACATTATTCGTGTTTAATAAACAGAATTTCTTAATATATATTTAGAATTCTCGTTAATTTTCAATTTTATTGTTATCATTTATTTACAAATAGGAGGTATTTGTCATGAAAAAGACAAAATTTTTATTTATCCTTACATTACTTATAACAGGAATATTCTCTTTTACTACAAACGCAAAAGCTGCTGACTTAAATAAACCCGTCATGACTTTGGGAACATCTTTAACACAGAGCCAAAAACAAGGAACAATCGATGTCTTATCGTCCCAAATAAAAAATCAAGATTATAGTCAACTTACTGTAGACGGAAGTACATTAGTACAATATTTAAATCCATCTGGTTCTAATTTTACAAATAATTCTGGTGTTTGGTCATCTGCACTAATCGTTCCAAGTAATAGAAATTCCGGTATTAATGTACAAATTCTGGACTATAATGGCAACAAAAATATTACTACTATTACAGCAGATCAATACAAAAATGCGGCACTAACTGCAGGAATATCAGATGCAAACATTTATGTTACTTCCGCTGTTCCTATAGATGGTTCCGGTGCTCTTGCAGGTGTTTATGCAGCCTATGCTCAAAACGGAAACTCATTGAATCAAGAGCAAGTATCTGCTGCTCAAGATGAAATGAGTACACTAAGCCAAATAAATCAAGAAAACAAGAACAAAGACAATTATTCTGATCAACAACTAAACAACGCAATAGCAGGTACTAAAAGTGATATGGCAAAAAAAGGACCAAATATTACTGTCAATGAAATCACTAATATTGTTAATACTCAAATATCAAACAATGGTTTAGAAAATAGTATTACAGATACTCAAAGACAACAAATTGTTAAAACCATGGTAACAATCCGTGATTCTGGAGCTTTAAATAATAATAATTTTAAAAATCAAGCCGATAAGCTAAGCAATAATATAAAAAAATCAGCTTCAAATATTTTTGACAAACTAAATACTAAAGAAAACAGAAACTTCCTTCAAAAACTTTGGGACAATATAGTGTCCTTTTTCAAAGGATTGTTTTAAAAAAAGAGCTGACATATGTCAGCTCTTTTTACATCCTATCCATCGTTTTATTTAACAATTCATCCACAAGATTATTGCCATCATTATTTGCGTGTCCTTTAGTCCATTTAATTTGCAGATTAGAAAAGCTAGGCAAAATACTACTCATTTCTTTCCATAACTCGACATTTGCTGGAACTGTTCCATCTGATTTTTTCCAACCGCGCTTTTTCCAACCATTCATCCATCCTAAAGTTATTGCATTAATTAAATATTTTGAATCAGATATAATCAATATTTCTGATTCTTTTTTATTTAATTCTTCTAATTTCTTTAGTGCAGCTATCAACGCCGTAAGTTCCATTTTATTATTAGTTACACCATACTCACCAGCGGAATCTTCATATATTTTTGAATGATCATTAATCAGATACGCCCAAGCTGCTTTATCATTACTTTTAACATGCCCGCCAGAGATATTTCCGGTGTTTCTAGAACCACCGTCTGTATAAACAATGATTGCATCATCTGAGACTTTTATATTTTTTTTATCTTGATTTATAAATAATTCTGCTTCTTTTTTTGTAGTAAATCCTTTGTATACCGCACCAGAAAAGCCTTCAACTTGCTTTTTTGCTTCTGGCCAATTCGTATAAATCCCTGGTTTTCTTCCTTTTTTAATTGCATAAAATTTCATATTATTCACCTCAACACATTACGAAGTATTATAATATAGGAACGAGAAAATAAATAGGAATGAAAAATTTGAAAAAAAATAATAATAACTCTATACCTAAACATCAAGACGGATTAATTCCCAATCAAATTCCAACACTATTTATACATGGCTTTAGAGGCGGAGATTATACAACCGAAAAAATGGTACTTGCATCTTTAAATAAAACAGACGCTGATGATTTTTTAAAGATCACTGTTAACAGGCTTGGAAAAATTTCGTATGAAGGTACTTGGACTAATAATAAACATCCCCTTATACAAATAGTATTTAAAGATAAATTTACCATTTCGCAAATAATGTCTTATTGGCTTTTAAAAGTATTAAAAGACCTAGCAAGAAATTTTAACTTCAAAAAATATTATGCAGTTGGACATTCATTAGGTGCTGTAGCACTTACTTTGATGGAAATCAGTGCTTCAAACAAACCTTTTCTGCCAAAAATTGATAAAATGGTTTTAATAGCCGGACCTTTCTCAGGAGTTATTGGCTTGGGTGATTTACCTAATATTAATAGATTAAATAAAGACGGGCGACCATTGTTTATTGGTTTTACCTTCATGCAATTGATGTTATTGAAAAAAAAGTTTCCTAAAGATGTTGATGTTATAAATATATATGGAAATGTTAACGATTTTTCAAACTCGGATAAATATGTATCTGTAACTTCAGCTAGATCAATTGGCTACATTTTAAAAGACCAAGTTCGTTCTTTTAACGAATATGAGATTTTAGGAAATCGTGGAGAACATTCTCAAATGCATGATGATGATGAAATTCTTGATGCAATGACTACCTTTTTATTTAACTAAAGGAGATAAAATGGCAGAATTTTCTTATTTACGACCTCTTATGACAAAGGGATATATTTTTGATTTTCCTTCTCAATTCACAACTAAACAAATCAGTGAATTTTCTGAAGAAGATTATGACACAGTCACACAAAAGTCTAGTGAATTAATGAAAGAAATTATGGAAGGAAATGTAATTTTTTGGTTTATTCAAGATAAACTCTCCAAAAAAATAATTGGCTTAGTAAAATTTAATTTTAAAAATAATACACTTAATGCAAAATTGGATTCTTCTCTTAGTGATGAAGATGCTCACGAAATCAGCTTTAGGATTGCAGAAATTTGTACCATCAATTTAAATCTACAAAAGTTTACAATTTCTTCAAGAATAAATAATAAAGTTTACACTGAACTTTTAAATTACTATAATACGATAAATGATACATTAATATTAAAAAAATGAGGTGACTAAATGTTTCCAATTGGTATGGGATATGGATTTGGATTTGATCCTACATTCATTTTAGTAATTATCGGTGCAGCAATTGCAGGTATTGCACAATTAAATGTAACAAGCACTTTCAGCAGATATGATAAAGTTACCAGCAAAAATCAAATAACCGCTGCCCAAGCTGCCGAAGAAATTATGAAATCGGCAAATATAAATGATATTACTGTTAATCACATAAGTGGACACCTTACAGATAACTATAATCCAGGTAATAAAACTTTAAACTTATCTGATGCTTCTTTTACTTCAACTTCTGTTGCAGCAATTGGAGTTGCCGCCCATGAAGTTGGACATGCTATTCAAGATCATGAAGGATACCTTCCAATGAGATTACGTGCGTCCTTTGTCCCTTTGGTAAATATCGGATCAACGATTTCATTTCCTTTAATCTTAATAGGCATGCTTTTGGGAATGAACCATACATTGATAAACATAGGTATTTATGCATTCGCATTAGTTTTAATTTTTCAAATCATTACTTTACCTGTTGAATTCAACGCATCTATGCGAGCAGTAAATATCTTATCTCAAGGAACATTACTTGAAAATAGCGAAATTCCTGCAGTAAAAAAAGTATTGACTGCAGCGGCGCTAACATATGTAGCTGCTGTATTATCAACAGCTCTTCAATTCTTACGTTTGGTTATCTTATTTGGTAATCAACGCGACTAGATTTTTATCTTTTAAAACAGTAAACTAATTTATATTAGTTTACTGTTTTTTTAAGGATTAGATTATGAAAATAGATGTTATCGTTTTAACTATTATTAGTTTTATTTTACTTGCAAATACAATTGGTGCAATAATTACAGTTTTTCACAAACCTAGAAGTATATCATCTACGCTAGCTTGGTTAATTGTCTTATTCTTTCTTCCTATAATTGGTTTTTTTGTTTTTGCATTTTTCGGACGCGGATTAGCCGATGACAAACTTTTTGCAATTTCAAATCAAGACCATATAGGGTTAGAGACTCTAAAAAGAATTATTAAAAAAAATAACCAGTCGATTGTTGAAAACATAAAATCAGACACTTCAAAAAAATGTAATAAAATAATAAACTATTTTGACAAGACAGAAGATTCTCCTTTAACAAGGCACAATAAAGTCGCAGTTTATACCGATGGTAAAGAAAAATTCAAAGATTTATTTAAGGATATAAAAAATGCAAAGGAGTATATTCATATTGAATACTACTCAATTTTCAATGATGATATCGGTAATGAGTTAATGGAATTGCTTGCGTCTAAAGCAGAACAAGGATTAGAAGTTCGTGTGATTTATGACGCCTGGGGATCTGGAAAAGTTCGTGGCGAGTTATTTAAATCTTACAAAAAACGTGGTGTGCAAGTCATCCCTTTTGTAACTGGGCGAAATATAATTTCTAAAGCTCGATTAAATTATCATTTACATAGAAAAATAGTTGTAATTGATGGGATATATGGTTGGATCGGCGGATTTAATGTTGGTGACCAATATATTAATACAACAAAAAAATTTGGTTATTGGCGTGATACTCATGTAAGAATTTATGGTTCTGCAGTATTTTTGATGCAAGAACGTTTTATTATGGATTGGAATGCATCAGTAAAAAAGGATGCGGAAAAAATTTCTTTTGAATCAAGATTTTTCCCAGAAAATAAAATCCCCTACGAAGCAAATACTCGCACTCAGATAGTTGCCGATGGTCCCGATCACACTGAAGACATTTTAAAAGGTGGCTTTTTAAGTATGGTTTTAAATGCTAAGCAAAGTATTTATATACAAACACCTTATCTTGTTCCTGATGATTCAATGATAGATGCATTAATAGTTGCAGCGCACTCCGGAATAAATATAAAAATTATGATTCCAGATATGCCTGATCATCCATTTATATATCGTGCGACTCAATATTATGCTAACCACCTTACCAAATATGGAATCAAAGTATATAACTACAACAAAGGCTTTATGCATGCTAAAACAGCAGTTTTTGACGACGAGATTGCTATTGTTGGTTCAATGAACCACGACTTCAGAAGTTATAGTTTAAATTTTGAAGCTAATGCTTATTTTTATGATTCAAATTTAGCAAAAGAATTAGTAAATATTTTTTATGAGGATATTAAAGAATCTTCTCTTATTACTAAAGAAAACATTAACAATCAAAGTAGATGGTTAACATTTAAACAATACTTTTCAAGATTATTGTCTCCAATACTATAAACGAGCTGTGACAGAAGTCGTTTATAATTGAGCGCTAAAAAACAGTCCGTAATCATAGTTTATGATTACGGACTGTTTTTTAGTGGAACTTACTGATTTATGAACCACGCTGAATAGAAAGGTTCGCATTAATTACAGCATCCAATACTTATATTATCATACCCTTTTTATACTGAAACCATTCTAATAGTATTAATATTTTTATTTAAAGAAATATCTTCAACTATATCAGAGTATTTCATTCCTCTTGGAACTTCTATTCTATAAACATTTGTATATATTTTAAAATCCTCTGTTTGACTAACAGTGAAATTAACATCTCTAACTTTAATTCCATGTTCATCAAAATAATTTTGAATAAATTCTTTTGTCTCTAATTTATGCTGATATTTTATTTCAATTTTTTTCAGCGTATTGATATGAATAATTTTCTTTAAGAATACCAATATTAAAATTACAAATATTGAACTTATAATAGCTATTTCATAATATCCCATACCAACAGCTAAACCTATTCCAGCCGTTGCCCATAATGATGCAGCAGTAGTTAATCCCATAATTTTTCTTCTTGTAACAATAATTGTTCCAGCTCCTAAAAAACCAATTCCGCTAACTACTTGTGCAATTAGTCGTGCAGGATCTGTTCTTATTGTTGTAGCCAACGCTAAATGTTCTTTAGCAAATTCTATATTTTGATAAGCTATTTCTTGTTGAATCATAGCGACTACGCACGCACCTACGCATACTAATACATGAGTTCTCATACCAGCAGGCTGTTTTTATATTCTCTATCTGTACCTATTAATGCTGCGATCAATGTCGCTAGTGCTAGTCTAATAAATATCTGTGTAGTATTAACTTCAAACAAAATTTTTCCCTCCAATTTTAATAATAAGTATATCAAAATATCAAAAAAGCTTGAGATAATTTCTCAAGCTTTTATTGAATACTTCCTATTTCTATTTTTGTAGAATCATTTATATGTTTTTCAAGTTCGTTTTTAATGACATTTAACTCTTTATTGAAAATCATTTGAGTAGATTGTCTAGTGTTTAGATTAAATATTGCAACTACTCTATTTTTATTTCCAAGATTAATTGGAATTAAAGTAATATTAGTTAATTTTGAATACTCATAAACGCTGGACAAAAATCCACTGCTAACTATTCTCTTTTCACCAATTCCACCCACTCCATCCATAATCCCTACAGTTAAGAATAGAGCAACTAAAATAATGTAACTTAGAGAATACTCAAAGCCAGTGAAAATCCAGGCCACAAAAAAGGCAGATACAACTACTGGCATAAATTTATATTTAGCTTTTATTGTTATTTGTGACTGCCAATAGATATTAAAAGCAGCCCCTGCAACAAAAATTGCAATAGCAATCCAAACAAAAATATTCATTATACTTATACCTCAATTCTATACATATAGCTTAACATCAATAAAATGAAATGTATATTAATTAAGAAAGTTAAGTTAGCCTAAAAAATAGTTTCATTCCTAATATTTATAGTGTACTATATTGGTTAGGATAAAAGATTAGGAGGAAAAATCTATGTCTGAAAAGAAAAAGTTCATGACTTACGCTAATGGACCTTCACTTGAAGAAATAAATGCCACTGTTGAAGTTCCTGAAAATGGTAGTTTTTTCAAAAAACTAGTAGCATATTCTGGACCTGGTGCTTTAGTTGCCGTTGGTTACATGGACCCTGGTAACTGGGTAACATCAATTGCTGGTGGTGCACAATTCAAATACACATTACTAAGCGTTGTTTTGATCTCTAGTTTAGTTGCGATGTTATTACAATATATGGCATCTAAAGTAGGTATTGTAACAAATCGCGATTTAGCTCAACTCACACGTGACCACACTAGTAAATGGGGTGGACTAGCATTATGGATTATGTCTGAATTAGCAATCATGGCGACCGATATTGCTGAAATTATTGGTTCTGCAATAGCCATCAAATTACTATTTCATGTACCTTTATTAGTTGGTGTCTTAATAACTGCCGCTGATGTTTTGCTTTTACTATTATTAATGAAATTAGGCTTTAGAAAAATTGAAGCACTTGTTGCTATGTTAATCACAATTATACTTGGAGTCTTCTTATACGAAGTTCTTCTTGCTCAACCTAATTTTGGTGAAATGATGATTGGGTATATTCCAAGTATTGAAATTACACACAATCAATCAATGTTATATATTGCTTTAGGTATTGTAGGTGCCACAGTTATGCCACATAATCTTTACTTACATTCTTCAATTTCTCAAGCAAGAAAATATGATAGAGATGATGAAAAAAGTGTTGCAGACGCCGTTCGTTTTTCTACATGGGATTCCAACATACAATTAACTTTAGCATTCATTGTTAATACTTTATTACTTGTATTAGGTGCTGCATTATTTTATGGAACTAAGACAGATTTAGGTCGACTAGGTGACTTATTTAATGCTTTACAAAATCCAAAAGTTGCCGGTGCAATTGCTAGCCCAACATTAAGTATTTTGTTTGCCATAGCATTACTTGCTTCTGGTCAAAACTCAACAATAACAGGTACTCTTTCAGGGCAAATTGTTATGGAAGGTTTCGTTCACATGAAGATTCCGCTTTGGGCTAGAAGAGTAATAACACGTCTTCTTTCAATATCACCAGTTATTTTCTTTACTATTTACTATCATGGAAATGAGGCAAAAATTGAAAGCTTACTTACATTTTCTCAAGTATTTTTAAGTATTGCTTTACCTTTTTCAATCTTTCCACTAGTATACTTCTCAAGTAGTAAAAAATTAATGGGAAATTTTGCTAACAAAGCATGGATAAAATGGCTAGGATATTTCATTGCTGCCATTTTAACCGCATTAAATATTTGGTTAATTATTAAGTCATTTTAAAAGAGCATTAGCTCTTTTTTATTTATCGGAGGAAAGTGAAAAAAGATGAATAACTTTTTAACATTTTATGAACCATTCTTTGATTGGAATAATTGGATTGCAGTCTTCAATAGTAAACAAGACTGGATTATAATTATTTCTCTAATTATATTAGAATGCATGATGTCTTTAGATAATGCTGTTGTCTTAGCGGCACAAACTAAAATTCTTCCTGATAAGCATGAACAAGAAAAGTCGTTATTATACGGATTATTCGGTGCATACATTTTTAGATTTATTGCAATTGGAATTGGAAGTTATTTAATTCAGTTTTGGATTATTAAAGTTATTGGTGCCATTTACTTGTTATATTTATCAATTTCATTTTTTATAAAAGCTACTGACGGCAAAAATGGACATAGTCATCTACCAGCTCTTAAAAAATTATCGTTATTTTGGAGAGTCGTCATTTCAATCGAGTTAATGGATATAGCTTTTTCAGTCGATTCTGTATTAGCTTCGCTAGCACTATCTGAGAACCCAATCATTTTAATTTTAGGCGGTCTAATTGGGATACTGGCTATGCGACTTATTGCAGAAGTAATATCTTCAATAATGAACAAAATTCCCGAATTAATCTCCGCTGCTTATATTTTAATTTTCTTTATAGCAATCAAATTATTTTTGACCATACCATTTATCGGAATTGAAATACCTTCATACTTATTTCTTATTTTTACCATTCTCGTTTTTGTAATTACTATTGTTTTACACCTCATAAATAACAAAAAAGTCTAGAAATTAACTTTCTAGGCTTTTTAAATACTCTTGTAAAACTACCGCTTGATTATGTTCTTTATTCTTTGCAGCATATAACAATACTATATCTTCATGAGCTTGAACTTCTTGTACGAAATCAAAAGTTTTAGGATTCAATCTTAACTCTTCGAGATATTTTTTTCTAAAGTCATCAAACTTTTCATCTTCATGATTAAACCATTCTCTCAACTCTTTTGACGGTGCTATATCTTTTGCCCACATAAATAATCTAGCTTTTTGTTTTGAAACTCCTCTAGGCCAAACTCTATCAACCAATATTCGATAAAATTCCGGCATTTCATAACTCTCATAAATACGTGCGATCTTTATCATAATAATCACTCCCATTTACATATTACCGCAATCAAATTATTTAACAAAGCTAGATGCAGGAACTAAAATATAATTGTAAACATAAGAGAAAGGAAGTACGTATCTATGAGAAATGAAATGATGAATCGTAATGGTGATATGGGAAATTGGTTTAATGATTTTGGAGATATGTTTCACAATTTTGGATCATTTCCAAAAATGAATATGAAAGCAGATATTTCTGAAACCGATAAAGAATATCTTGTAAAAGTTGACATGCCTGACATGAATAAAGATGACATAAAAATTTCTTATACAGACGGAGTATTATCAGTTTCTGGAAAACGTGAAAGTTTCTCAGATCATGAAGATAATAAGGGAAACCTTTTAATGAGTGAACGTAGTTACGGACAATTCTCAAGAAGTTTTAGACTTCCAAACGCAGATAAAAGTGGCATTACTGCAAATTACAAGGATGGAACTCTAAATATTACACTTCCTAAGAATGAAGAAAGTAAAAACGGAGATAATTTCATTAAAATCGATTAATTTTCACACTTTTTTCAAGTTTTATAACTTAGAAATTCAAATTTAAAAGTTAGTCTATAAATATAGAAAGTTATAAAGAGTTTCCCCCTAAATTCTTTTTATAACTTCCTTATATTCTTACTCCTCTATAATATATAAAAAGAGTGCCTTTCCCCTTGGCACTCTTTTTATTTTGTTCCAACATGCATTGCTGCTGAACCAAAAATATATTCTTTAATTTTAATATTTTTAAATCCTACTTTTTCAAACATGTGTTTCAACTGATTTATTGAGACAAAATTATTTACTGATGAATTTAAATATTCATACTCGTTAGTTGCCTTTTTGTTAAATGTTTTACCTACTACTGGCATTATTTTTCCAAAATAAAACTTCCAGCCTAATTTAATTACAGGAATTTCAACTTTAAATGCGTCCAAACATACTAATTTACCATTTGGCTTTAAGACTCTATAAATTTCTGACAAGACGACATTTGCATCAGGAACATTTCTTAGGCCAAAACCAATAGTCACAACATCAAATGACTCATCATCAAAAGGTAAATGCATGGCATCTGCTTGAACAATTTTTACACGATTTTCGTAATTATTTTCTTTAAGCTTTTTTCTGGCTACATTTAACATCCCTTCACTGAAATCCAAGGCTGTCACTTTTGTCTTTTTTGAAACTTGATTCAATATATCTATGGTCCAATCACCAGTTCCACAGCATAAATCAAGTACACTATCAACATTAGGATTGAATTTCCTTGTGGCTTGAGAGCGCCATTTTCTATGAGTTCCCATGCTTATTAGAGAATTCACTTTATCATATTCACCAGCAATATGATTAAAAATATTTTGAACTTTTTCTTCAGAAACGTTGTTTGTTTTTTTCATAATTCACCTAAAATTCTAAAGGGGTCTTACGTCCATAATAAATTAAATAACGTTTTCCATCTTTATTTAATCTATATCTACTTACACCACAATTTCTTGGTTGGATAATTTTAGATATATCATCAATATTCATGATAACTTTCATCAAAGCTCTACTAATAAAGCCATGGCAAACTAGAGCAACTTTTTTATTATCACCTAGTTGACTAATCTCATTTAAAATATCATCTACTCTTTGATAAACATCTTCATAATTTTCTGCATCTTGAGCATACTTAATATAATCAGGTAGCAAATAACCATTATCATCAAATACTTCTGGATGTTCTTTATATAATTTTTCTTCTGATACACCATCCCAACTACCATAGTCAGCTTCTCTAAGTCGAACATCTGTCTTAACTTCGATACCCGTATTTTCTGTAAGAATTTGAGCCGTTTCATATGCACGAATTAGTGGACTTGAAATAACTTCATCAAAGTCTGATAGATCAAAAACTTCTCTTAGTTGATTGGCTTGTTTTCGTCCCTTTTCATTTAATGGTAAATCTGTAGAGTTCCCATTTATTCTTTTTTCTTTATTTGTATCTGTTTCTCCATGACGAATTATATATACTTCAACCATAAAAGCACCTCTAATATTTGATATTATCTCTAGTTTATCATGTTAAAGGTAAGAAGTTCACCAGTAACTCCAATTACTGCTCCATTATTAATTTTATCTTTTCTTGATTTATGAACCACTTGAAATTTATTTATTTTAGTAATAATACGATTACTAGATTTAAAATTATTTGGCAATTCTTCATTTGTCCCTTTAATGAGCATAACTAATATTTTAATTCCCTCATCTGTTACTTGAATTGGTGCATAATGTAAGGTATCACTATAAAATTCTATAACTGTTCCTTTAGGGACAAAATAAATCTCACCAGATTCTTGTATATTTATATTATTATTGGTCATTTGACTTCTTTTGGCCAAAACCATTATAACATCGGTAAAGAATATATTTGTTTCACTTCCTTGATGATATTCCACTGCCGAAAAGTCTTTTGAATGCCCTGTGCACTCTCCTGCCTGTGTTTCCACACCCGGATAAATATCATTAGAAAGCTGTTTTACAACATCGAAATTTTCAATCTCTGAATTTGATGTAGTATATAAATTTTTTTCTTTTATTTTTACAGAATTTGAAAAATATTCACTAATATCAGAAATATCATATCCTGTTTTTATTTCTCCAAATTTTTTAAAATCACTAGAATCAATAGTATGTATCTTTTTATTTGGATTTGCCTCTCTAAATCTTGTAATTTTATCCAAACTAATATTCCTCAACTTTTACTTTTTTAAAATATTCATCAAATTTACTTTTATCAATGTAACCCGTTTTTGAAGACATAGTATTTAACATACCCGTTGTCATCGCAGTTTTTATTGTATCTTCAATAGACATTTTTTCATCAATCCCTATTGCTAAGCCCGCTAAAGTGGAATCCCCTGATCCAACAGGGCTCACCACATTAATAGATGGAATTATTGCTTTATAAAAATCACCATTTACTTTTACAAATGCCCCTTGAGCACCTAAAGAGACAACAATCCATTCTATTCCTTTAAACATGTCATTTTGCAACTTTTCTTTTAAACTATCATAATTGATGTTCTCTTCAGTATATTGAGCATCTAACAATTGTGAAATTTCTGCTTCATTTGGCTTAATTAAAAAAGGTTTTTTTTCAGGTATTAAACTTTCTTTAAGTGCTTCTCCCGATGTGTCTAATAATATTTTTACATTATTTTTATCAGCAATCTCAATTATTTTTGAATAAAAACTTGTATCAAGTCCCTTAGGTAAGCTTCCCGAAATTGTTACTACAGAATATCTTGAAACATTCTTTTTAAAATATTCTAAAAACTTTATTTTATCTTCTTTATTTATTGTAGGCCCTGGTTCTAGTATTTCCGTTTGCATACCATTATCATGGATTATTGCGATAGAATTTCTGATTTCATCATTAATCTTAACAAATTCATATTGAATTCCATCATCATCTAATTTTTTTTCTAGAAACGCACCTAAATTTCCACCATTATATCCAGTTGCAGTTACATTTCTTCCCATCATTTTGATCACCCTAGTAACATTTAAACCTTTACCACCAGCAGTTTTAATTACCTCAGATGCTCTATTCACTTGATCTATCTTTAGAGTATCTAATGAATAAGCCATATCAATAGATGGATTCATTGTTAGTGTTAGTATCATTTTTCTCCTCCATAAAAAAGCCATGACATATGTCACGGCTTTTTATTTTTAATCGTGATATACACCACGCGCCCATTTCTCATTTTCTTCATCAAAGAAATGTTCATTATCTCTTTGTTCAGGATTAGGAATAGCAATATTATCAATTTTTTCTATTATTTTTTTATTTTCTTCTGTTGGCTTATATTCAGCATTTAAAAATGAATCGACGATATCAAATATAAAGTCTCTTCCTAATACAATCCCACCAAATCCTAAGACATTAGCATTTAATTGTTCTTTTGCATATTTTGCTTGAGTAGCATCGCCAACCATTGCAGCACGAATTCCGTCGTTTTTATCTGCAGCAGTTGAAATTCCTATACCTGTACCGCACAAAACTATTCCTAAGTCAGCTCTGCCGTCTGCTACATCTTCTGCGACTCTTTTCCCATATATAGGGTAGTGAGTTCTTGAAAAATCATGTGTTCCTTCATCAATAACCTGATATCCTAAAGATTTAAGATGATCAGAAACTTTAATTTTAACATCTGTAACAATATGATCGTTTCCTATTGCAATTATAGTATTTTTATTAATATCTGGTTCAACAAACTCTGGTTGTGGTCTATCATTATCTAACATTTTAATTTCCTCCATTAAATCATCTTTTCTAGCATATCTAGTCTAACTTGATGACGTCCAGCAGCATAATCAGTTTTTAAATAATCAGCTATTATTGATTCTGCTAATTTATAACCAACAATACCGGCACCCATTGCTATCGCTTTAGCACCATTATGTTCTGCTGTCATATGAGCAGTTCTTTCCTCATTAACGTTAGCTGTTACCATTCCCTTCACTTTATTACTTACCATTGCTGATCCAACACCATACTCATCAAACATCAAAGCTTTTTTTATTCCATTATCAAGCACTTCTTTAGTTACTGCTAATGCCGATTCAGTAAAATCAACAGATGGTTCTTCACTAACGTCAATTACCTCATGATTATTTTTAATAAGATATTCTTTTATTTTTTCCTTTAATTGAAACCCATCTTTATCTGATCCAACTACTACTTTCATTTTCGTTCCTCCTAAACCTATGGTTGTATAATTGCCACTTCATTTTCATATTCTTTTTTCACTTCAACATCCAATGCAGAATCTGTAATTACAGCGTCAACATCTTTTAGATTCCAAAAACTAAAAAAATCAGAATGATTAAATTTACTATGATCTGCTACAACAAATTTTCTATCTGCATTTTGTAATGCAATTCTTTGAGTATTTCCTTCCTCAGGGCTTGCATTCATCAGTGAATCTTCATTGATACCATTTACACTCACAAACGCCTTACTTGTCCTTAGATGTTTTAATGAGTCTAAGGTAATTCCACCTATAAATGCCCCACTCCGTTCTCGGAGAACTCCACCAACAAGACAAATCTCATAATCATGTAGCTCTCTAAAAGAATTAAAAACAGGCAAACTATTAGTTACTACTCTTATATTTTTTTGCTTACAATACATCGCAATAAATTCGTTAGTAGTTCCAGGCCCTATATATACAGTCTCATCTTCATTTATCATAGAAGCGACAAGTTGTGCCACTTCTTTTTTTTCAAAGACATTTATACTCTTCTTTTGTACATACGTGAGTTCTTTTTTGCTAAGTTTAGATTTAGCGCTTTCTGCCCCACCATGTATCCTAATTATTTGACCGTTTTTACTTAATTCTTCTAAGTCTCTTCTAATAGTCATAGTTGAGACGCCTAACTTTTTTACCAAGGTATTTACAGTAATAATATTACTTTCATCTACCAATTTTACTATTTTCAATAGTCTTTCATTTTTAAGCAGAAAGCATCATCTCTCTTTCTAAATGTTCTAAAATGTTCTTTTTTGATAACAACAAAAATATAACACACTGTAGTTTATTGTCAACTATGTAATTCCAATAATAACAACAAATTAGAATTTATTATTTACCTAATAAATCATCTATTAAATAGGCATTTTTATTTTTTTCTTGACTTTTGAAAGCGTTTGCTAGATAATTCGTGGTGTAAACAGAACAAAAAAGAACAAAAAAGGAAGGTGATTAAACTGTCAAACGTTGTTGAAGCACTTATATCACAAGGTTCAATTTTTATTTCTGATAAAAATACATCCAATGAGGTATTCGCTGATATTTCCAAAAAGCTTTATGAATCAGGACTAGTCAAAAAAGATTTTTTGTATAATATCATCAAAAGAGAAGAAGAATTCCCTACAGGAATGGATTTATCAGTAATAGACAATTCATTATCAAATATTGCTATTCCACATACTGAAAGTGGTTTCGTCAATTCCAGAAGAATTATTCCTGTTAAGTTAACTAGCTCAGTAGAATTTAACAATATGATTAACCCTTCTCAAACCATTAAGGTTAATTTTTTATTTATGATTTTAAATAACGATCCTGAAGGACAAGCAAATATATTATCTGAAATTATGGAATTTATTTCTTCTAGCGAAGTTGAATATCTTCAAGAGTTATTTAATTCTAATGATACAAAAACAATTTTCAGTATATTGGAAAATAAATTTAATTAGAAATGGAGAAAAATCATGACAAAACTCGTAAAAATTCTTACAGCGTGTGGTGCAGGAGTAAACTCATCACATCAAATTGCAGATGCACTTAATGAAGAAATGAAAAAAAGAGGACATCAAGTTAAAGCTGATGCCTACATGGTTAAAGATGTTAACGAAGAATTGATGTCTAAATACGATATTTTTACACCAATTGCAAAAACAGATTTAGGTTTTACTCCTGATGTTCCAGTTATTGATGCCGGACCAATTTTGTACA
Source organism: Daquilactobacillus linshuiensis (assembly GCF_052828685.1). Classification (NCBI taxonomy): domain Bacteria; kingdom Bacillati; phylum Bacillota; class Bacilli; order Lactobacillales; family Lactobacillaceae; genus Daquilactobacillus; species Daquilactobacillus linshuiensis. The sequence continues at coordinate 1,255,484 of NZ_CM128255.1, forward strand.
GAATGCCAGCTATGGCTGATCCTGTATTTAATCAAGTCGAAGACGCCGTAAAAAAAATAGAAAATAGTTAAATAACTAAAATAAAGGAGTATGAATATGAATGGAATTATTAATTTTGCCAATACAATTTTCAAACCTTTAATAGATTTAGGTGCTGCTCCATTAATGCTTATTGTACTGACAGTCATTGCACTTATCTTTAGAGTTAAATTTTCAAAAGCTCTTGAAGGTGGTATTAAATTAGCGATAGCTCTTACTGCAATCGGTGATATTATTGGACTTTTAACAACAGCATATCAAGATGCTCTTCAAAGATTTGTTGAAAATACTGGTATTCATCTAACCGTTACCGATTTAGGATGGGCTCCCCTAGCAACAATTACTTGGGGTTCCCCATATACATTATTCTTTCTTATGATATTAGTGATAGTTAATGCAGTAATGCTCGTTTTGAAAAAAACCAACACTTTAGATGTAGATATTTTTGATGTTTGGCACTCATCATTCGTTGGATTATTTGCAATATTCTGTGGTGCAAATCTTCTCGTAGCAACATTATTAGTAGTATTTATCGGAATTCTAAAAATTATCAATTCCGATTTAATGAAACCTACTTTTAACGATTTATTAGATGCCCCAGATTCGAACCCAATGACAACTACACATATGAATTACATGATGAATCCATACATAATGATTTTGGATAAATTATTCGATAAGCTTTTCCCTTGGCTAGATAAATATGATTTTGACTCAGCTAAACTAAACGAAAAAATTGGCTTTTGGGGAAGTAAATTTGCTATAGGTATTTATTTAGGTATCTTTATTGGTCTGCTTTCACAATCTAACCCTAAAGAAATATTTACATTATCACTAACAGCTGCAACATGTTTGGAATTATTCTCAATTATCGGTTCATGGTTCATTGCCGCTGTTGAGCCTTTATCTCAAGGTATTACAAACTTTGCAAACAAGAGATTTAATGGTCGTACAATGAATGTCGGTCTTGATTGGCCATTCATTGCCGGTCGTGCTGAAGTATGGGCAGCAGCAAACGTACTTGCTCCTATTATGTTATTAGAGTCTCTTGTACTACCAGGAAACAAAATTCTACCTTTAGGTGGAATTATTGCAATGGGTGTTACACCCGCACTTCTAGTTGTAACTAGAGGAAAAATTTTGAGAATGATTATCATCGGTACTATCGAATTACCATTATTTTTATGGGCAGGAACATTAACAGCACCATTTGTAACAGAAACCGCTAAACATGTTGGAGCATTTCCAAAGGGAATGGCTTCATCAACACTAATTTCTCATTCAACAATGGAAGGACCCGTTGAAAAATTCCTTGGCTATTTAGTTGGTAATGCAAGTAAAGGTGATATTAAATTCATCATGTATGCAATATTAGTTTTAGTAGCTTATCTACTAATCTTCATGTGGTATGCAAAACAAATGAAGAAACGTAACGCTGAATATGCAGCAAATAAGAACTAATTACTATTAAGGAGAGCAATAAATGATACAAGTAACAGATGAAGTAAAAACAAGACTAAAAAAATTATCTAATTCTGATAATGTTATCGGTGCTTTAGCGATAGACCAACGTGAATCCTTAAAAAAAATGTTAGCTTCAGCTAGTGGTAAAGAAGCTAACGAAACAGATATAGTTGAATTTAAAAAAGTTATCTCTAGTGAGTTAACTAAATATTCTTCTTCAATTCTTCTTGATCCAGAATACGGATTACCAGCCGCAAATGTTAGAGATACTAACGCTGGATTTTTAGCAGCTTATGAAAAAACAGGTTACGATGTTACTGAACCAGGACGTATGCCTGACATTCTTGACGTTTGGTCTGTTAAACGTTTAAAAAATGAAGGAGCCGATGCTATTAAGTTCCTTCTATACTACGATACAGATGAATCAGAAGAAATTAATAACAAAAAACACGCTTTCATAGAACGTATAGGTTCAGAATGCGTTGCAGAAGAAATGCCATTTTTCTTAGAATTAGTATCATATGATGCACACATAGATGATGTAAGTTCACCTGAATACGCTAAAGTAAAGCCTCATAAGGTTATTGAAGCAATGAAAGAATTTTCAAAACCTCAATACAATGTTACAGTTTTAAAAGTCGAAGTACCTGTTAACCAAAAATACGTTGAGGGATTCAATGAAAATAATAGCGAGGCAATCTATTCTAAGTCGGAGGCAGCAAACTTCTATAAAGAACAAAGTGATGCTACTGAATTACCATTTATTTTCTTGAGTGCTGGCGTTACACCGCAACTATTCCAAGAAGAATTAATCTTTGCTAAAGAAGCAGGATCAACATTTAATGGTGTTCTTTGTGGACGTGCAACGTGGAAACTTGGTATCGAACCATTTGCTAAAGATGGTGAAGAAGCAGGAAGACAATGGATGCGTACAGAAGGTAAAAAAAATATTGAAGATTTAAACAAAGTACTTGCAGAAACTGCTACTCCTTGGACAAATAGGATCGATTAAAAAGCAAGAAATCCTTAGTTGGATTTCTTGCTTTTTTCTTTCTTATCTTTTTCAACCCTATCTTTTATAGTGATAACATATAAGGCATACACCGTTATTACCAACGCAATTCCAATAGTAATTGAATTATGATAAATATATTGAATTATATTAACAGCAACTACAATTATTGCCCATAAAAAAACTTTATTTCTTCGTTTCTTTTCTTTTTGATCCATAATGAGTACCTTCCTTAACTAATAACATTCTACCATTGACATACTCATTTTTTATATGTATTCTATTAAAAACTAAATAAACCTTTAATTAAGTCCCGTGAGGCTTGCAAGGTAGTCATAAATTTATGCTAAAACTCTATTAACATTAGAGGCCTTCTATCTTCACGCGGATAAAAGGTCTTTTTTTATGGAGGATTTTATGAAAAATAACAAAATTGTTTTAGATGTCCATGATCGTCCTGAACCACTTCAGTGGTTAGGATTATCAATTCAGCACTTATTTGCAATGTTTGGTTCAACTGTTTTGGTTCCTATCTTGGTTGGTCTTAATCCTGGAATTGCTTTATTTAGCTCCGGGGTGGGAACTTTAATGCATATTCTCGTAACTAGAGGAAAAATTCCATCATATATGAGTTCTAGTTTTGCTTTTATAACTCCAATGATTGCTCTTATGAAAACAATTGGCTATCCTGCAGTTGCTCAAGGAACCATTGCTGTCGGTATTGTCTATCTAATTGTTTCTACGTTAGTAAGTTTTTTAGGAACTGAATGGATTGATAAAGCTCTTCCTCCTATTGTTGTTGGCCCAATTATCATGGTGATTGGATTATCACTTGCTTCAAATGCTGGAAAAGATGCAACCATGAATAATGGACATTATGATATCAGATTTTTCATTGTTGCCTTTGCTACACTATTTATCACAATTGCTTTTAACATGTTATTAAAAGGTTTTGCTAGTCAAATTTCTATTCTTATAGGTGTTTTTTTTGGATACATTATCTCTGTCGGATTTGGACTAGTAGATTTTTCTACCGTTATAAACACCCCTTGGTTTAAAATTCCTAATTTTCAAATACCTTTCATTTCATACAAACCCCAAATATATTGGGGAGCTATTTTAGGAATGGCACCTATCGCATTCGTAACAATGACAGAGCATATGGGTCATATTATGGTTTTAGATGAATTAACTGGTAAAAATTTTTTAAAGGATCCAGGTCTTAATAAAACTCTTGCCGGTGACGGAGCAGCTTCAATAATCGCCGGATTAATTGGAGGGCCATCAATTACTTCATACGGAGAAAATATTGGAGTTATGGCCTTAAACAAAATCTATAGTGTATACGTCATAATCGGCGCTGCAATATTTGCTATAATTTTTGGATTCATCGGAAAACTTAGCGCCCTTATACAAAGTATTCCCTTACCCGTTATTGGTGGAATTAGTTTCTTATTATTTGGAGTTATCGCCTCAAGTGGATTAAGAATTCTTGTTGATAACCATATTGATTTTAATAAAAATCGAAACTTAATGATTGCCTCATCAGTCCTTGTAATAGGAATCGGAAATGTTTTCTTACAAATCGGAACTTTTCAATTTTCCGGTGTAGCAGTAGCAACAATTGTAGGCATGCTATTAAACGCTGTATTACCACAAAAAGCACGTAATGAAGAATAACTTCATACGTGCTTTTTTAATTTATGGTAAATCATTTCCAGCTGCAAAATATACGTCATACCATTCTTGATTTGTTAATACAACATCTCCACCTGCAGCACTATCTTCAATATGTTTAGGATTCATAGTCCCTAAAATCACCTGCATATTAGCTGGATGTTTTAATATCCACGCAGTAGCAATTGCGTTTTTCCCTACATCGTATTTATCACCTAATTGCTTTAACTTTTGATTTAATTCAGGAAATTTTTCATTATTTATGAAAGTCCCATCAAAAAATCCATATTGAAATGGTGACCATGCTTGAATTGTAATATTCTTACGGCGAGAAAACTCTAAGATGCTTCCATCATGACTTATTGATCCATTATCTGTCATATTAGTATGAATCCCAAAATCTATCATACCAGTATGCATAATGCTAAACTGCAACTGATTAATCATTAATTTTTGATTAATACCACTTTGTACCAACTTATATTGCTCCGGATTAAAATTTGATACACCAAAATGTCTAACTTTTCCCGACGTTTCCAATTCATCAAACGCTTCTGCTATTTGCTCAACTTCCATCAAAGTATCTGGTCTATGCAATAAAAACGAGTCAAGATAATCAGTTTTCAGTCTTTTAAGACTGCCTTCAACAGATTCAATAATATGTTTTTTAGAAAAATCATATCTAAGACCTTCAGGAAAACTCTTAGACTTACCATTATTGTTAATAATGCCACCTTTAGATTGAATATAGAAATTATCTCGAGTTAAAGAAGATTTTTTTAATGCTTCACCAAAAACTTCATCTGATTTTCCTAGATCGTAAATATCTGCAGTATCAATGAAATTAATTCCATTTTTATAAGCTGTTTCAATCACTTCAACTGCCTTATTACTATCTAAAACGTTCATACGCATAATTCCTAATGCAATTGCTGATGCTTTCCAATTAGAATTACCGATTTTTATACTTTTCATTTAAAAGCCCTCACATTTCATCTGAGATCGCTTGGTTTACTGTATTTTTTTCTTCTTCAACTAGTTTTACTCTAGTTTCAATAACTTTCGTATCCATTATTATTTCTCGAGTTAATCCAGGTGTTTGAAGTTTAGGCTCAAAAAACTTTTTGAATTCATTTAATCTTTGACGATTATTAAGTACTGTTGAAATAACAGTTATGAATGTTGCAAATTCCATATCTCCACCAACTGTTTTTTCTAACCAGTCCCAATCATTTCTTATCCAATCCCAAGCTAATTGTTCACCTATGCCATTTTCTAGCACTCCTTGGAACCACGCACGTAAATCTTGAGGTTTGATAATTTGAGAATTTTCAAATTCACCTACTACTTTTTGTAAAAAGTTTTTACTCTCAGCACTTGTTATCGCTCTTACTAGATCAGCTTTATAACTTGGACTTGTGGTATTTTGATATTCTTTAAATAGTTTTTCGTAAAGACTATCATTACCAAAGTTCTGTACTTCATTTTTCATTATTAGCATTCTTGTTGCCGCTGGTAATTTTTCTAAACTATCTTTATTAAGCTCAAAAATATCATGAAGTTGTTTCTCTACTGCTATATTTTCACCATACATCGCTGCATTCACCACGACAGGACGAGATAATGTATCATCTAAAGAATCATTTTCTCTGTTCTCAGCAGTCAAATCGTTAACAATATCGGCACTTAATTTATTAAATAATTTTTTTAAATTTCTTTCTTCATCAGAATCATTATCAACAAATTTTTTCAAATTATTAGCTAATACATATAATCCTGTATTTACAATTGCAGACTTACTATTTGAGAAGTGTTTCAAATAACCGACCACATTTGCGTATGAAATTTGATTACTTTCAGCCAATAATCTTAAGTCTTGTAGTATTTGTAGTTGGGAAATATTGTCTAGACTGTCTATATCTTTAAAAATATCTTCTAATAAAGCATCGTCATATTTCACTACAAAATGAGAACTATTACCTACATTTAACCTAAATGGCTGATTATTTTGTTCACGTAATTCTTTATATCTACCAAGATTTAACTCTTCTTGTGACATAATTAGTGGCGTATTTTTGTAGTTTGTATTTAAAGGTATTTCCCATTTACGCCCTACTTCTTTGCCTTCACCTATAAAGAATTGTTTTTGTTTTAGTATCAAATCTCCATTTACGACACTTGCTGATACCACAGGATAACCTGGTTGTTCAAGCCAAGAATGCATAATTTTTGTGATGTCCAGTTTTGAATATTTGCTTAAAGCATTCCACAAGTCATCTCCTTGTGCATTACCATAACTATGATTTTTGAAGTAATCTTTTAATCCTGATCTAAGTGCTTCGTCGCCAATTAACGACCTTACCATCACCAATATTCTTGATCCCTTGGCATATACAATTGCACCGTCAAATAATGCATCAATTTCAGCTGGGTCTTCTACTTTAACATGGACTGACTGAACACCATCAGTTGCATCTCTTTTTAAAGCTCTTGCAACTTCACCAGTTTGAAATGACTCCCATATATTCCAGCTTGGTTCAATAGCATCAATTGAAAGATATTCCATCATATTGGCAAAACTTTCGTTTAACCACAAATCTTCCCACCACTTCATAGTAACAAGGTCACCAAACCATTGATGAGCCAATTCATGAGCAACAACAGTTGCTACTCTTTGCTTTGTTTCTATTGAAGTGTTTCTTGGATCAACTAGTAAATAAGCTTCACGATATGTAACCAGTCCCCAGTTTTCCATTGCTCCTGCTGAAAAATCTGGCAAGGCAAGTTGCCATGAGTGTGGCAAAGGATAAGGAGTTTGATAAAAATCTTCATAAAACTCAATAGCACGTTTTGCTATATCTAAAGAAAAGTCTAGCTCGCTTAACTTATGTGCTTTAGTCGAAAACACACCTATCTGCGTTCCATTTTTTGTTTTTGTCTTAACACTTTGTAAATCACCAAAAGCAAATGCCACGAGATAGGTAGACATACGGACCGTAGTATCAAAGTAATGAATTCCATTTTCATTTTTTATTTCTGGCATATTGCTTAATATTGTCTCGCCAGGTTGTTCGTCAAATTTTATAGCCAAATTGAACTTAGCTTTCGCTTCAGGTTCATCAATACTTGGAAATGCTTGTCTAGCAAAAGTCGTTTCAAACTGTGTCCCAACAAGCTGTTTTTGTTCTCCGTCCACTTCATAATAAGAAGGATAAATTCCCATCATTGTATCGGTTAAATCAGCATGATACTTAATTTTTAAATTTGTTAATCCTGTTTTATTTAGTGAAATCGTAATTGAATCATCTTCATTATTAACTGAAAAATCAAGACTATTTCCGTTAGAAGTTATTGATTCAATTTTTAAATTCTTCTGATTTAAAAAAATCGTTGAATCTCTTGCTTCACCGTTAATTTCAGTTTCACCTTTAATAGTTTTATTCTTTCTATTTATATCCAAAAAAATATTGTATGTTTCTGGCTTAAAATATTCAAAAAAATGTTTTACCTCAGTCATAAGAATTCTCCTAACTATATACTTGTGACTACATATTAGCACAATTGCACTCAAGGTCGTTCAAAGTTGCATATATAGTTTTTTTCGTGGTATTCTATTTATTGTGTTTTTTTATTTAAGGAGCTACAAATAATGAAAAGAAGTACAGTATACAAGTTTTTTGAGTACGTAATTGGATTAGTTTTTATTTTACTAATGATTGGTACTGCGACAATAACAAAAGATATCGAAATAATTTTGCCAGAGTTAGGTGCTTTAACCGCTGGATTGTGGATTTATCATGAAACTCACTGGCTAAATAACCCCATTAAAATATTTTATATTCCATCAATTACTGCAATTATTGGATTTTTTATTAACAAATTACAAATTGAATATTTTCAAAAAGTCATTATTTTATTGTTCATAATGCTTATAATTCTATACCTAACTAATTCTAGCTTGGCGCCTTCATTTGCCACAGGACTACTTCCAATAATAGTAAATGCACACAAATATTCATTTATCATCTCTATTCTTGCTTTCACATTTTTATTAATGCTAGTAGCTAAACTTAGAAAACTAGATAAAAAATATTCACAAGAATTTACGTTAAATAATAACGGAATTATCTTTTTCTTTATTATTTCTCTTAGTTGGATAGTAATTGTTAGCTTACTAGGAAAAGAATCTATGTCTGCAATTCCGCCTATTCTTGTCGTTATTTTTGAAGTACTACAAAAACCAAAATATTCCGGAATAATGGCAATCAAGCAAGCAACTGCCTTAACATTAGCTGCCACAATAGGTTTCTTTGTTCATAGCATTTTTGCATCATGGCTAATCACTACTTTAATTTCTTTACCTCTTGTATTTTTACTATTAACAATTTTAAAAATACAACTACCTGCTGCCTATGCTTTTCCACTTTTAGCAATAGTTTTACCTACAAATATTTTTAATAATTTACCAACTACCGCTTTAATTGCCTCAGCTTTTTTCTTTTCATTAGCATTTACATACCAAAAGGTTTTAAGTTTAAAGAGTTCAAGACAAGAATCTTTGGAAGAAATATAATATTTGACTGTTTACAAAACAAATATCTTACTTTACAGTAAGTCTTAGTTAGTAACTAAGACTTTTTTTATTTAAGGATAATAATATGATAAAACACATTTTTTCAGATATGGACGGAACATTACTAAACGAAAAGGGAATTCTAACAAATAATAATGCCGCCTTAATTGATGAGAGCAATATTCCCTTAACATTAGTATCTGCTCGCTCACCTATAGAAATGATCGACTTCATAAAAGAATTACATCTTACTGATGAACAGGTTGCCTTTAATGGTGGCTTAATCTTTAAATTTGAAGAAAATGAGATAATTCCAATACAAGAAAATCTTTTAAATATCTCTGCAGCAGAAATAATCGTAAATGAATTAAAAAATAATTTTCCAAACACAAGTGTCAGTCTTTACGATACTGATCATTGGTATGCAGAAAAAATTGATTTTGGAATTGAATCGGAGCATAAATTTGTAAATCATTATCCAGAAATCGTTGAATTCAACGACTTATTTACTGATAAAAATAAAAAACTCTTTAAAATAATGACCATCTCAAAAACATCAAAAGATTGTTCGGATATAAACAATTATTTTAAACAATTAAATCTACCTGAAGTAAGTTTTGTTGGTTCAGGTTATAATTATTTTGAATTCACCAGTGACAAAGCAAAAAAATCATCAGGTGTTAAGTACATTTTAGATTCAGAAAACCTATCATATGACCAAGCTGCTGCATTTGGCGACGGTCACAATGACTTACCCATGTTAAAACTTATTGGAACACCTATTGTCATGGCAAATGCTAATGATGACATTAAAAAACATGCAAAATATATTACCAAATCAAACAAAGAAGATGGTGTAGGATTTGGTATACATAAGTATTTATTATAGTATCGAGACTTAGTTCTCGATATTTTTTTTAATAGATTTATAATTTAGGTGATTACAGACAGGAGGATAATAATATGAAACTACACCATATTACGTTACTAACTAAAGATGTCTCTAAAAATTCAGATTTTTACATAAAAATACTTGGATTTAGATTAGTGAAAAATTCCATTAATCAAGAAAATCCTCATATGCGTCATGTCTTTTATGGAGATTATATGGGCAGTATTGGTATGGATATAACATTTATAGAAGTTCCCAGACTAGGTCAAAGAACAGATGAAGATAGTTATATTCAAGGAGTCGATTTTTATGCTCCATTAGGTAGTGAAGAATTTTGGCAAAACAGATTAACACATTTTAATATTCCATTTAGTTTTCAAAACAATATTTTATCCTTTAAAGATTTTGAAGACGTTCCTTTATCACTTAACTTTATAAATGAGCACCTGCCAGAACATCTTGTAAATACTCTTAGTGATATTTCACGTGATAATCAAATAATTCGTTTTAAAAATTCAAATATCTATGTAAATGATATGAATGCAGAAAAAAACTTCTTTGAAACATTAACTTCTATTAAATTCTCTGGTAATATATTACCTCTTGACGATAATCAGACAATAACACTAATACAATCGTCTAACCCAGGAAGAAAGCGCATGGGACGTGGAAGTATAGACCATATTGCTCTTTCAGTTCTTGATAAAAGTGACATTACCAGAGTTAAACAGTTAGGTCTTGATAGTAATTTTGAATATGAAGAAGATATTGATAGAAAATTTTTTTATTCTTTATACTTCAAAGATCCAAATCATAACAGAATTGAATTTGCCACATCATATCCAGGTATGACTGTTGATGAACCTTTAGATTTTCTTGGACAGCATTTAAGTCTTCCAGACAGATTAGAACCAGAAAGATTAGATATTGAAAAATTTTATGCAGAAAAAGGAATAAATTTTTAATTTGAATTGATTATTGGCATGACTTGACACGTATTTTAAAAGCAATTTAAGTTCAATTGAGCTTAAATAGTATATAGTTTAATTTATTTTTTTAATAAAAATATTCTGCTATTCTTAATATAGTAAATATAAAGAAATAGTCAGGTATTTCATATGAATAAAAAAATAAATTTAAAGGCTGCTGTACTCGCTGGAACAGCAGCTGGTATTACATCAGGATTAGTCAAATTAGGCTGGGAAAACATCTTACCTCCACGTACGCCACAAAGAAATAAGACTAATCCACCACAAAAAATGTTAGAACAACTAGGTATTCCAAGCTCAATTACCCATGCAACATACAAATACTCAAGACAAGAACTACCATATGTTAGTTATATAATTCATTTTGGGTTTTCAGCTTCATTTGCGATAATCTATGAAGTTTTAATACAATATAAAGATAAATTACGCGCAGGCAGTGGAACTATTTTTGGATTAGCAGTTTGGATTACATATCACCTTTTAGTAATGCCTGCTATGAAAACAATACCCTCTGCAAAAGAACAACCATTTGAAGAACACTTGTCAGAAGCTCTGGGACATATTGCATGGATGTGGACTAATGACGTTGTAGGACAAGAAATATATAATCGACTAGCAAAAAAGGATTGAAGATTTTTTTCTTCAATCCTTTTTTACATTCCTAACAATACTATTAAAATCAATACATAATCATAAATGATATGCGTAAATATTCCACCTAATAAACTGTCTGTTTTTTTCCAAGCCATACTAAATGGCACACGTGCTAAGCCAATAATAACTACTGCATGATACCAGTTCCAAGAATAAGTTGGTAGATGTAACATTCCAAAAAATACAGATCCAACTATTAAAGCAATAAGCCACGCATTTTTCTTATTAGTCTTTCTTTGAGCTAGATAACTGTAAATAGGTAGAACAACCGATGCAACAATTAATTCCTCACCAACTAAAGATATCCAAATAAATAATAAACTAATTAAAATAGAACTTTTATCACTATTTAATATAGGATTGGCCGAAAACTTCAAATGAAATAAAAGTGATCCAATTATGAAAACCAACATGGCAAGACCATACGCTAATAATCCCATTTGAAAAATAGTTTTCCAGTCCTTTTTAACAGGAAACTTAAAGAACTTCTTAAAGTTACTCCAGCCAAATGTAACAATTAAAGAGATTGAACTAGTTATAGGTAGCCAAATCCAAGGCAAACGAAGCCAACCAAAAGATAAACCTGCCATGCCTAAAACAATCATTATTGGAATAATCCAAATTTTACTCAGTCTTATTTTGCTTTTTATTAATAACTCATCAAACATAAAATTACCTCATGTGAGAATTATACACTAATGAGTTTCTGGATTCCTTTAGAAGATTTTGAAAAGAAAAAGGTATTTATCTTTCGATAAATACCTCTTCTTCTCTTCATCAATATCTGTTGACAAAGAATCTTCTTATTTTTCTACTTCTTGTAATTTTTGGTTATCGTCTAATACTGATTCGCCATTATTACCGCGTTTTTGTAAGTAATACATTCCCGTCCACAATAATGCTAAATTAATTATTGTAAATAATGCAAGAACACTTACTGTTTGAGTGATCTGTCCACTACCTAGACCAGAAGTAATTGCCTGTCTGAATCCAAGGTTTGAATAGCTCATAGGAAGTAATGGATGAATAAAGTTATAGAATCCGTTTGTAACTTCCATTGGGAAAGTACCACCAGAACCACCAAGTTGTAGCATCAATAAAATCATAGCCAAAAAACGTCCTGGATTATCAAAGGTCATTGATAAGAACATAACAATTGCCATAGAAGCTATTGAGAACGAAATTGCTACGGCAAAGAATTGTCCTGGGTTATCAACCTGCAATCCGGCAGCCATCATTAGTGCTGGTTCAATAATAGCCATAGCTATCGCCACTATTCCACCAACAGAAATCTTACTCAAGAACCAAGCAGTTGATGATTGGCCTGTCATAGAGATTTTTCTAATTGGGAATGCGAAGTTAAATACCAACGCTCCAACATACAATGCAAGTGATAGTACATAAGGAGCTAGGGCATGTCCATAATTTGGAACCTTACTATAATTAGAGTGTTTTAATTCTGATGGAGCAGCAAATTGATTTGCAGTTTTATCAGTTAATTTTATTGAATTAACTTTCTTAGAACCATCTTTTAATGCAGTAGCTAACGTATTATTACCATCACTTAATTGAGCAACACCATTTGTCAATTGTGGTGAGTTTGCAGCTAATTGCTTTGTTCCATTAGCAAGTTGATTTACACCTGAAGATAGCACAGGTATTTTGGCGTTTAATTCACCAGTTCCTGCAGATAATTGATTAGCTCCAGAATTAAGAGCTCCACTATTTGCGTTTAATTGACTAGCACCATTAGCAGCTGTAGCAACACCATTAGTGTATTGACTAAGTCCTTCAGCAATTGTAGTTGATCCACTCTGTAATTGTGAGATTCCCGAGTCTAATTGATCCATCCCAGGAACAAGTTTTGAATTAAGACCAGTCTGAATTTCTCTCAAGCTTTGAAGCATATCAATTGAGCCTTGTGTAGCGGCTTGTAATTGAGCAAACTCCTCATTAGATATTTTTCCACTGACTTGAGTTTTAACACCATTTACAATTTGAGTTGCTTCGTCAACAGCACCTTCTTTTAATTTCTGAGTTAAGGCAACTTTTAACGCTTTTTCTTGAAATTGATCAAATGTTACTCCTAATTTCTTTTCAGCATCAATAATTTCTTGAGCTTTTGCAGAGTAATCTTGAGCTTCTACTTGATCAATTATTGGTTGTAAAACTTGATCTAGATTTTGTAACTGGCTTTGTATTTCTGTTATTTTGGTTTGTAATCCCTTATAACCATCTACAGCATTTTTATAATTCTGATCAGATGAAAAGCTTGGATTGTTATTGATCTTAGATTGCATTTGTTTCAATCCTGCATCAATTTGAGAACTACCATTTTTTAGTTGTTCTACACCTGTTGATAAACTTGAAGCACCACTTTGTAATTGACCATTTTTACTTGCTAATGTTTGCAAACCATTATTTAAAGTACCAACACCATTAGTATATGCTCCAACTCCTGTAGCTAGTTGGCTTGAGCCACTTGCAAGTTGACTAACACCATTAGATAGTGGCACTACACTTGTTTGCATGGTTAATACACCATCATTTACTTGATCAATACCAGATGTATAAACATTCAATCCGTCACTAAGTTTATTTGAGCCATCACTCAATTGTTTAGCTCCACGGGCAGCATCTTTGAAGCCTTTTCCAGCTTCTTTAACTTGAGAGAACATTACTTTTGCATAGGCAGTAGTAACAGCCTCTCTAACTTGTGAATTAAGCTCTTTTGCACCAGTTTCACTTATAACTTCAGCAATATAGTTCAATGAATCGTTAGTCTTATATTTTATTTGCATCTTTTTAGGATTTTTATCTAAAACAGTAGCAGCATTTTTTGAAAAATCCTTTGGAAGAGTAACGATTGTATAATATTTTTTGTTTTTGAGACCTTGTTTTGCTGTATCAGCTGAAACAAACTTCCAGCCAATTTGTTTATTATGCTTAAGTTCTTTGACCATATCGTCTCCGGCATGCATCTTTTGCCCTTGATACGTAACAGGTCGATCCTCATTAACAACAGCAACTGGCAAGTCTCCAGTACTTCCATATGGATCCCAAACAGATTTTAAGAAGAAAATACTGTATAGAAATGGAATAAACATAATCGCAAATAAAGAAATCAATATTATTTTATTTGAGAATATGAATTTAAATTCATTTTTAATCATTTTCATATATATAAAACTCCTATTTATAAATAACTATAACTTTCATAACCAAAATAGCTTAGTATAATTTAGCAAAAAAAACAAGTCATTATTATGGAAAATTATAATTATTTTTTGACATTTTATTTTTACATTAATCTGTTGCATATAATATTCATTTTATAAATATTTATTATCTATATCCTAAGTGTGAAAAAAAACTATCCTAATAAAAGGATAGTTTAAATTATTAGTTCAATTTTTTCTTGCTTACAACTTTTAAGTTTTTATCTAGATCATAAACTACTGGTTCACCTGTAGCCATTTCAACATCCATGATATCTTCATCAGAGATTTCTTCAATATATTTTGTTAATGCTCTTAATGAGTTACCATGAGCTGCAATAATTACGTTTTTACCATCTAAAAGTTTTGGAGCAATTTCATCTTCCCAAAAAGGAATAACACGTTCTAATGTAACTTTTAGATTTTCTCCACCAGGAATTGCTCTTGGATCAAGATCAGCATAACGACGATCGTTTGCTGCTGAGCCTTCATCACTAGCATCCAATAAAGGTGGTAAAACGTCATATGAACGACGCCAGATATGAACTTGATCTTCACCAAATTTTTCTGCTGCTTCTGCTTTGTTTTGTCCTTGAAGAGCACCGTAATGACGTTCATTTAAGCGCCATGTTTTCATTTCAGGTACCCATAATTGTCCTGATCCTTCTAGTGCGTAGTGCAGTGTTTTGATTGCACGAGTCAATACTGAAGTATATGCTTGATCAAATTCAATTCCTTCTTCTTTTAGAAGACGTCCAGCATTTTGAGCTTGTTTAACTCCTTCTTCACTCAAATCAACATCAACCCAACCAGTAAATAGGTTAGATAGGTTCCATTCACTTTGACCATGACGAATAAATACTAATTTAGCCATTTATAATATGCCTCTTTCTTATTTAATAATTATTTATTTTACACCATAAAATAGTACGTATCAATAATCGTTAGATTTATTTCTTTTTAGATTTTAATCTAATAGGAAGCTTTTTTTCTTGTGGCGTTACTTTTACACCTAAAATATCTAATAAAAATGTAAAAATCGGTATTCCGATAATCAACCCCCATGGTCCTATAAACTTTTCTGAAATTAATAATATTATAAAAGTAAAAAACATTGGCAAATGCGTTTTACTGGACATAAACTTAGGATTCAAGAAGTAAGTCTCAAATGCATGAATAACAATAATCATAATTATTATATAAATAACATCCTTTATTCCTCCAACTGAATATGCAACTATCGACAAAGGTATTAAAGAAATCACCACTCCTGCGACCGGTATTAACGACATAATAAATACCATAACCGAAAGTGCTAAAATCCCTGGCATTTTCATAAAAATCAAAGTTATTGTTGTGATAACTGTATTGGTCAATGCTATAAATAATTGAGCTTCAAGAACAACCCCAAAAGTATTAATAAATTTATCAGCAAAATATTTCAAATCTTCAAACAACCAACTATTTCGACTCTTCAAAAAAAGATTCCCAAATGAATTTATTTCATCAACATCAAAGGCATAAAAAAAGCTTAAAATAAATGAAACAAATATTGTTAAACCTACTTCTCCCACATTACTTATATAAGTAACAACTTTAGAGATACCCATTTTTATCTGTCCGTCTAGATTAACCTGATTTATCCAATCCATAATGTATGAAAAAATAGGATTTTTTTGTAAATCAGGATCATTGTAGAATTTTGTTAATGATTTAAACATTTTTATTATTTGTGTAATCAATTGTGGAAAATACATTGTTGCTGCTAAATATATTAAATATATTATTAATAAATAAACAGGAACAATTATCCATATTGGTTTAATATGGATAGTTTTCTGAACTCTTCTTACCATTTTTACTGACAAAAAGGTCAAAATAAATGTTAACAAGAAAATGTTCATCATTCCTCTCATTAACCAAAACAAAAAGATAGTAGTCAACAAGACTGTATTTCTTCTTAATCTCTGATTTTTGATAAATTTTTCATACATATTTAAACTCCCATAATTATTGCTATTACTAATAGTATCAGTATTATCAATAAAGTGAAAAAAAACTTTTTATTTTTCCATAAAATTGCTAACAATTCTATCCTGGTTAATCTATACAGTATATCTTTTCTTGTTTTAGCTCCATAAACTTTAACATGAAATCCATTTTTTAAAGCTTCTGTTTTAACTCTTGAAACATGATAATTACTTGTTGCAATTGCCACATCATCAGACTTTGCAATTTTTTTAGAATTAATTATATTTTCTAAAGTATTTTTGGATTTTTCTTCTAGTATAATTACTTTTTCTGAAATCCCTTTAAATACTAAATACTTTTTCATTGCTAAAGCCTCAGAAACTTTGTTTCCTTTATCTTTTCCACCACTTACAATTATAATTCCATCTTTTTTTAGAAGTTTTATTCCTAGATCAAGCCTATTTTTTAGTGTTTCAGTAACTGAATCATCATCATTTATTCTTGCACCCAGAACAATCACATTTTTGAATTTTTTTAATTTTCTAGGCCAAAATGAATACATTATATCAATAATAAATACTATAGTTATCCCTAATAAACTTCCTAATATTATTCCTAAAAGTATCAGCATAATTTTTAACAATTGCTTCACCAACTTAAAAAGAGAGTATATAAAATATACTCTCTAAAACTTATTTATCAAAATAAATTACATTCTTTGCAGCGACCCAAGTTCCGCCCGCTATTTTATAGTATTTGTCACCTTTATTATCATTACCAACTTCAGATGTATACCAGAATGTTCCACCTTTGACGTTTTCTTTTAATAGACGTCTTTTTTTAGATGAGTATGTATTAAACAATTGGTAACTATTCTTCTCTTCACCTTTAATCTGAACTATTCCATTTATTTCACGTGAATTCTCATCAAAAACAATATCAAAGGCTTTTTTTACAGCGTTGGCATCTGTTTTAGCCATTTCTTCATTATAATCTTCATCAACAAAATCATCTTCTTCTCTTGAAAATTCAAATTCACTATCTTCAATATTTCGTTGATCATATGTATCTTCACTTGTATCAGTTTCTGTAAATTCTTGTGAATCATCTTGTTCAACTATATTATTACTTAAATCCACTTCTTCTACATCTTTTGTTTCTACGTTCACATCTTCTTGATCGTATGTAGTTTCATTTATATCTGATTTTGCAAGTTCTTGTTCTTCAGTTAGATTACTATATTCATTACCTGAACTAATTTCTTCAACGTCATCAATTAAAACTAGAGTTTCGCCAAATATTCTATAATACTTGCCATCGGTTGATACCCCTTGTACCGAAATAATTGTTCCATAATCAATAACAAAATCTGGAATTAAATTGCCTGCAAAATCATACAAAGTAGGGTTATTTTTATTTATATATTTAACTTCAAATGGAGTGACGTCTTCTATCTCAATTAATTCATTTGCTTCTAAGTTTTCTTGTGGATATGAGTTTTCAAGGAATAGATTATCTCCTAACGAATTTTCTTTAGGGAATACATCTTCTGCTCTTACATATCTATTTTCGTATATCTTATAATATTCGATTTTTTCTAAAATATTTATTCTTTTTATATGTACATTAAATTCTTCACCAGGAGTTAAAATTTCATTGTCATAAATATTTCCAAAATCATCAAACAAAGGTATTTCTTTCAAATCATCTTTAGTGATAAACTGCTGTGGGCCAATTTCAATATTATTCCAGACAGAATTTGTGTTCTGTTCTAGCTCTTTATTCAAATCTATTGGTTCGTACTCACCTAGTACTTCATTAACATTTTCAACAACATTTAACTCTCTTTTTAAAACCAATATATCTTGATCAATTAAAATACGCTCTGCAGGATCTATTGGTCGACCGTTTATTGCAGTTTTGGCTTCTGGAAATTCTCTAACTCCCGGTATAACAACATATATAGTTTGATTATATTTTTTTTCGTTTTTAAAAACTTCTTCTATTTCATCTTCACCATCAATATCCGGCAAAGAAATTCTTATTCTCTCAACAGCAAATTTATATTTACCACTATCAATTTCTATATTAAAATCATCCGGATTTAAATATTTTTCTACTCTCTCACCAACTGGTATCTCAATTGTGTCATCAAAATGTATTGACAGTATAGAGCTTTTTGACTTGAACATATTATATCTCCCAAATTTCGCTTCAAGTATTATTTTACCTTAGATTTATTAATTATGAAAAGGTTCTACAATAATTAATTATGGTAAAATATCTTAGTTATATCTTAGGAGGAGTTTTATGGGACCTTTTTCAACACAATTTCACTTATATAGATGGCTTAGAATATTATTTTTATTTGCTACTGGACTTATCATCGTTATTAATCCAACTGAGTCACTAGATTTTATTGTATATTTCGTAAGCACCTATTTGTTTATTTTTGGTTTAATTGCAATCGCTGATAATATTAAACTTTATAAAATTGCCAAAACAGACAGTATTTCTTTAACCCTTGGTGTTGGTAGCATTATTCTATCAATAGTCACTTTATTTATAGCAAAATTTTTAATGTTGCTTATTCCTGTTATTTTAGGAATTATTTTAATATTTAATGGTATTAATCAATTCAGAGATTCTAATGAAGATAGACAATTTGTAAATGTTACTCCTTGGTTAGACTATCTGTATTCACTCTTAATGATTGCTCTGGGTCTTATTTTTATTTTAAATCCAATGAATATTGTTAATTTATTTTTTTGGTTATTTGGTGCAGGGCTTATAATTCTTTCAGTATTTGAACTTATTAATACTCGTATATACAAATAAAGACGCCGACTTTTTAGTCGACGTCTTTTTAGATATTTTTTTCAAAAAATTCAGCAATTTCATCCATCAAATCAGTGGTAACTAGATGTCCTTGATTGTCACCTATCAAAAATTTTGTTTTTTTCGCATAATTTTCATTTTTTATTTTGCTAAAAAATTCTTTAGGTTCCAAAAAAAGAATTCTTTCATCTTTAGTTCCGTGCCAAATAAAAAATGGTCGATTATCTATTTTTTCTGGGTGCAGACTTAAATCATATTTTTTTATCCATCCCAAAAGACCATCTATATCTTTAGGCATATATACACCATACTCTTGAGCTTTTTTCTTCACTCTTTGAAAATATTTATATGGTGACGGCGATCCCATTATACTGGACGCTACTGTTATTTCACTATGATGTGTCAATAAAGCACACGTAGTAATCGCACCCATAGAATAACCGCCAACACCTAGATGATTTCTATTTAAAAGTTTAATTTTTTCATAGAAATTTATTAATATCCCAAATTCAGCAATATTAGACTGAATACTATTCCAAAAAGTAAATGATGGAATAGAAGATATTGGTTGTTTTCTTTTTCCATGATTTTGTGCATCTGGTAATATCACTCGAATTTTTTTCTGTGCTAGTTTTCTTGCTTGAGTTAATACTAGTTCTTTGCTCGATTTCCATCCGTGATAAAAAACTACAATCGGGATTTTTTCTTTTCTTAAGCTCTCATCTACTACTTCTAAAACAGGAATATTTTCAATATCTCTGGCTAATACAATTATTTTCATTTTACCAAATACTTACTCTTTGTTCTTTTTCAAGCCACATACCATCCCCAGGTTTTATATCAAAAGCTTCATAAAAATCATCCATGTTTTGAGCATGAATATTAGCTCTCATTGGTCCTGGCGCATGGACATCTGTTGATAATAATAATTCAGCAAATTGTTGAGTTGATTTAATTCTCCAAACTCTAGCCCAATTTATGAAAAATCCCTTTAAATCTGCATCTTCATGTGTTTTAGTGGCTTCTAATGCACAGCTTAATCCACCTACATCGGCAACATTTTCGCTCACTACTAGTGTTCCATTTATTTTTTTACCAGCAAACTCAACACCATCAAATTCTTTTATCATAGCTTGAGTTAATTTTTCAAACTGTGCGTAATCTTGTTTAGTCCACCAATTATTTAAGTTACCTAATTCATCAAATTTTGCACCATTATTATCAAAAGCATGCGAGATTTCATGTGCAATTACAGCTCCAATTCCACCGTAATTTTGACTTGCTGTTTGATTCAAACTATAAAAAGGTGCCTGTAAAATAGCCGCAGGGAATGTTATGTCATTTCTTGATGGGTCATAACATGCATTTACCGTGTGACCTGGCATTCCCCATTCAGTCCTATCAACAGGCTTTTTAAATTTATCAAAATTATGTTGACGAACTATTTGAGAAATTTTCATCATATTTGCGTATAAGGATTGATTGGTATCAATTTTAAATTTCTTATAAATCTCATCAACTTTATCTGGATAACCAACTTTAATCGCTATTTTTTCAAGTTTAACTATTGCTTTTTGTTTTGTTTCTTCACCTAACCAAGTGTTTTTTTTGATTCTATTTTTATAAATAGTAATCATCTTTTGAATCATTTTTATAACGTCTTGTTTAGCATCTTGTCCGAAGTATTTTTCACCATAGTATTTTCCTAACACTTCACTAAATATATTACTTGTTCTATTGTAAGCAGCTTTAGTTCTGTTTGATAGTTCCTTACTACCACTAAGTGCTAAGTTATATTGCCCAGCTGTTTGTCTTATGTCTTCACTTAACAATGAAGAACTAGATAAAACTTTTTTTAGTACCATCCATGCTTTTAAGTTTTCAAAGTTTTCATTTAAAGCTTTATTTATTCCATCAAAATATCTAGGCTCAGTAACAATAACTTTATCTGGAGTATCATTTATCAAGCTGCTAATTAATGTATTTAGATCGAATAAATCTATTTTTTTAATAAAGTCATTATAGCTAACAGGATTATATGCTTTAGTATAATCAGCCCATTCTTCTGAACTCTTAACTAGAGGTACTAACTTTGCATCAAATTCTATAGCTTTATCACTTACTTTTCTTGCTTCACTTTCAGAGAAACCGACTTTTTCAAGTGTACTTATTGCTGTTTTTTTGTAAACATTCAATAGTTCAACTCCAGAAGGATTATTATCATAGTACGTTTTATCTGGAAGAATTAAACTTGGTGCATAAAAATAGACGACATTTTTGCTAGTATCTTTCATATCTGCATCAATATCGATTGAAAAAGGTAATGAATAACCTTTTAGTACAAATTCTTGCAATTTAGAATCTAAGTCATTGTAATTTTTTAAACTTTTTATTAACTCTAAATCATCTTGTATTGGTTTTGCGCCATCTTCATCAAGTTTATTTGTATTCATTCCTAATGAATATAGCTTAACTGCTTCTTTCATCAACTCATTTGGAACTTTGGTTTCATCATTTGAAAATTCACTAAAATCAGACATCAATTGTTTTTCAACATCTAAATCTAAATCAGAAAATCCACCAGTTCTTGGCTTGTCATTAGGAATAACAGCCGTTTTTAGCCATTCACCATTTACTGATAGATATAAATTATCTTTAATTTGTGAAGTTGCTCCTACTGTAGTATCCCCAGCTCCACCTAAAACTTGTTTTATTTTCATTACGCTCACTCCTAAACATTCAATTAAATTGATAATAACATATATTAAAAAAAGCCGTTAAATAACGACTTTTTATCTTACAACAGATACAGTAACTGGTGAATATCTTACAATGTGTTCAGCCTGTGATCCTAGTTTACCATGCTGGTTATTTGATCTTTCAGATCCAATAATGACTAAATCAGGATCAAACTTAGGAATTACTTTGTCCACAATTACATGGCCTGGATTTCCTTCACTAACCATTGGTTTAACATTAGAAACACCAAATTCTTCTGCTTTTTGAACATATACATTCAAGTGTTCTTTAATTTCTTCTCTCCTTTCTTCAACTAGTTGAGGTGAAAGAGATTGAAAAATATTTAAATCGCCTATTTCCATAACTGAAATAATACCCAAAGGTAAATCCATAGATTTTGCCATTGTACATGCGTAATCAAACGCTGCTTTTGATGATATAAAATCGTCATCATCAATACATACTAAAATTTTATTGTATTGAAGTGGTTCTACAATATATTCATCTAAATTTTCATTATCCATAAATTAATACCTCCTATTAGTATAATTATATCATATACTAAATCTGAAACTGCCTGATATTAGTTGCTGCACCATATCCTAGTACATTAATTATTTCAGTCTTAGGATTAATATCAATTATATAACCTGCAAATTCAGAAGGCTCGTTTATTTTACGATTCCACTTTTTATTATAATTCGTTGTTAATCCATGATTTTTTCCCATCAACGCTGAACAATTTAACAAAATATAATTAATGTCATCAAACATATAATTTTTTTCAATATGCCTATGTCCACAAATATAAGCAGAAATTTTAGCGTTTTTAATATGAGAAAAATCAAAATCAACATTAAGAGAAAACTCATTATCTAATTTGTTATCAACTTTTCCCTTTAATTTTTGATTAAACGCTACAAACAATTCATGCATTGATATGCCATTGTATGCAAGACTACTTTCTCCTTTTGGATTCACTAATGGAGAATGTCCAAAAACAACAATTTTTCTTCCTGATGATTTTTCTAATATCTCAACTAGCTCTTCCACTTGTTTTTGTCTAACTGCTTTTATTTTTTTTACATCATATTTTTTAACACCCATAACATTAAGTTTATATGGGACATCGCTAGTATTGATAAATATAGTCCTTACCGCGCCTTTATCAAAATAATAAAGACCAGTCTCTTCGGAAATATATTTAATTTGAGGTTGATTATATAATACTGGATTTACAATTTTTGAATACGTATTTTCATTAAATGATGCTTTTTTACTAAATGTATGTTCATCAAATTTGTCATTATCATCATGATTCCCTTTAGCTATAGCAAACGGCAATTTTGAATTATTTAAAGTTTTCAAAGTAAGTCTTAACAATGTTTTGCTATTTTCTGGGCTATCACTTCCATCAATAACATCCCCTAAATGAGCCTTTAAATCAATTTTATAATTTTTATCAAAAAAACTTAGCTCTTGGGTATGAACTAGACCATTAATCCCATAAAAAGTTGAATTGTACGTATCTTTGGCATGCGTATCTGTTATTACAGCTAACGTAAAGGATCCGTAAGAAGTATTATCTTCAACAATTTTTTTATTAAATTCTGTTAAATATTCCTCTACAAATTTTCGGTACGAGATATTGCCTCGCATTCCGTTAGCGTAAGTGTCCAATAAATTGACATTTTTCACACTTTTTATTCTTCTAAAAAGATTTGTAAGATTGCGAAACAATACCTAATACCCCCACTTCTAATTGATATTTATAATATACCACTTAGATATAAAAAAAGTCGCCTAATAAATAGACAACTGTCTTATTTTATCAACATTTGATATGCAATTCTTGGAACGGTATTTTCATCTTCCATCATTGTTATAGTTCCTCGATGTATAAAGCCATTTTTTTCTATAACATGTTGCATTGCCATGTTTTCAAAATGTGTATCTATTCTTACATCTGTATACCCCAAAACACGAGATAAGGTCAACAAATGATGAATCATAGTATCTGATAGATTATGTCCTGCATAACTTGGGTCTACAGCAATTCTATGAATTACTGTGTATTCAGGATCAGAATCAAGATCCCAATTTCCATCAATTATTTTTTCATAATTTTCTTCAACACCTTGTTGAAGAGCAGCGGTTCCTACAATTGCACCGTCTAAAACCATAACATAATTAATTCCATCTTCAATATCCTGAGCTAAAATTTCTTTATCAGGATATCCATTTTGCCATTGATTTACCCCACGTTTTTTTAAGGTACTTTTTGCTGAATCAATAATTTCATTTACTCTATCAAAATCTTTTTTTGTTGCTTGTTTCATATAAATTGTTGCCATAGTTCTTCACCTCGATAAAATATATACCGAAAGATTTAAACAAACTTTACTGTAAATTACAACAGTTTTTTCAAAAATAAATAAAAAAAGTTAACTCAATTTAAATCAAGTTAACTTATTTATTAATTGTTTTGCCATTGATCAACCGCATTTGCAGCCAATCCGATACTTAACAATGCATCTCTTGATAATATATTTCTGATATTACCAATTCTTGTATTTGCTGATACAGCACCTATTATTTCAAATGCAAAGCTGATAATGTGTAAATCTTCAATTGGTTGATATTTTCCGTCATCATCATATGGGTTTTCATGATTGTAAGTAAAATTAATTTCTTCCTTAGTCATTGAACCATCAACATGATTTAATAATACACGATCATGAAGTTGACTTAACTTTTGATCTTTATCTTGCAAAGTTAGTCCATGATCTGATTCTTCTTCATAATATTCATTTTCAGTCATATCAAAATACTCTTTAATAGGCTTTCTTAATAGCGATATTTCATCAATGAATTCATATATTTTTTCTACGTCTAGTTTCTTTTTTTTGTTTTCAATATCTTTTGTATCGTCATATAATTTTGAAGCAAATTCACTTATTTCTGAAAAATTCATTTTCCCACCTCGTTGTATAATTATAATGGTTCTTCTTTGGAACTTCCATATGCCATTATAAATGCAGTAGATATTATTAAAATCATACCAAATATTTCTATAATTCCAATATGTAAATTCATAAAAGCTACAGATGCTATGGTTGCAGCAAGTGGTTCAAAAGAATCAATTAAAGAAACTGTACTTGCTTTTGCATATTTTAAACTGGCTAAGTTCATAAAATACGCTAACACCGTACCAAAGAAAAATACAAACCCATACAAAAACATTCCTAATAAGCTTAATTTAGGCATTTGCCAAAAAGGATGCTTTATATTCAAGATTGCACCACCAATAAACATGGCCCAACCAACAACTATAATTGATCCGTAATTTTTCAACAATCTTCCTGGCAAAAGAATTGACAGTGCCGAGGTTATTGAAGCAATAATTCCCCAAACTAACGCTTTAGTCCCAATAGATATAGATGAAATATTACCTTGGGTTACAATTAAAACAGTCCCCAATAATGCAAGTATCAGTCCTATAATATCAGTTCTTCTTGGAGCAGATTTAGTAGCAACTGCCAACCAAATAATAACAAAAATGGGTGATGTAAATTGTAATATTGTAGCTGTTGGAGCGTCTGAATATACCATTGTTTTGTAATAAGCTAATTGCATTAAAGTCATTCCAAATACTACATATGAAAGTAGTCTGACAATATCTTTTTTATTAGTTACGATTCCAAAAACTTGTTTTCTTCCACTTTTAAAATAAGCATAAACAAGCAATACAAACCCTGCAAAAAGCATTTTTGTACTAACTAATAAATCCGAATTTAAGTGTTCTAACTTTATCAGTGCGTCGGACATAGTATCTGACAATCCCCAAAATGTTGCTGCCAATCCAGCAATTAAAATTCCATAATATTTTTTCAAATTTTAAACCTCATTTAAAATCGCAGCTATCAATGTGATCATTTATTACTCCTGCTGCCTGTAAAAATGAATAAATAGTAGTTGGACCAACAAACTTAAATCCAATTCTTTTCATTTCTTTACTAATAGTTATTGATAATTCATTATAAGCAGGTAACTCTTCATCAATATTATAATGGTTGATTATTATCTTTTTTTGAGTAAAAGACCATATAAAATCACTAAAAGTTTTATTTCTTTTATAAAATTCTGATATTACATCCGCATTATTAATTGCAGCATTAATTTTAAGCTTATTTCTTATAATACCTTTATTATTCATTAATTCATTAAATTTGTCATCATCATAATTTTTAACTTTTTGAACATCAAAGTTATCAAACGCTTTTTTAAATGCATCTCTTTTGTTCAGAATTGTTTGCCAACTCAAACCAGATTGAAAAAGTTCTAAAGTTAACATTTCAAATAAATATTGATCATTATATTCTGCAATTCCCCACTCTTCATCATGATACTTCATCATTTCAGGAGTTGTTTGCGCCCATTTACATCTATTCATACGATATTTTCCTCAATAAAAAAAGAGGCCTTATTACCTCTTCTTGAATTTACTTGTTATCAACATCTGTTCTAACTATTATTACATCAGATAAAGCATTTCTGGTAACAAATTCCGATACTGATCCAATAAGCAATCTTTCAACTGCATTAAGTCCTGTGGATCCAATCATTATAAGATCATTTTTATATTCTTCAGGAAATTCAGTGGCAATTATTGTTTTAGGATCACCAAAACGAATGTGTGAACTTAAATTTTCTTCAGTCATTCCCTTTTTGAATGCTCTTTCTTGTAAATCTGTTAAATATTCTTGAGCATCTTCTGAGATTTTATATACCACATCTCCATTTAACATGCCGCCATACATTCCAATAAATTGTTTTGTATTCAATACATTTAACACATCTAAGTGAGCATTATTTAAAAGTGCTACCTTGACAGCTTTGTCGAACGCTTTTTCAGATTCTTCCGATCCATCAACTGGAACTAAAATTCTTTTATAATCTTGTGACATTTCTCTGTCCTCCAGTGCTTTTGCTTATATTAATAATATATGTTATGGGTAAAGTTTACAATAATTATGCTAATTTAAATTTCCTTGTTATACTTTAGTAATTAAGTAAATTTTTTAAAAAAGGGGATTCCAATTTATGAATGAAAGAATATTAGATCCTTATCTTGAATCAGGTAGAAATTTCAGAGAACTTGGCGGTTATAAAACTCAAGACGGTAAAACTTTGAAATATCACAAAATTTTAAGATCAGCTAATCTTGCTGAACTAACGAAAAAAGATCAAGATTTTTTATTTAATTACGGTTTGATAAAAGATATCGATTTCCGGTCTAAAGATGAAGTTCAAAAAGAACCAGACAGAATTCCTGATGGAGTAGAATATGTTTTTAATCCAGTATTAAAAGAGGATGAAACTAAAGTTTCAAAATCTACAAGTGAAATAGAAAAAGAGTTTGGCTTTACTTTTAATGATGGATATAAACAAATGCTTCAAGTTTATGAAAATATAACTCTTGATGATGAATCTAAACATGCATACAGAATCTTTTTTAATCACTTATTGGATAATACTGAAGACAATCAGGTTACATTATTCCACTGCACTGCCGGTAAAGACAGAACCGGTATGGCTGCGGTTTACTTTTTATGGGCTCTTGGAGTCGATCAAGAAACTATTAAAAACGATTATTTATTAACAAACAAATTAATGAAATCATATATCGACAAAAAAATTGAACTATTGAAAGCTAAACATACTTCTTCAGATATTATTTCATCTGTCAAAGCGTTAATGTCAGTAAATGAGGACTACTTAAATGTTGCAAAGAGAAGTATCCTAGCTGAAAATGGCAGTATGGAAAATTATTTAAAAGAATCTTTAGATCTCTCAAAACAAGAAATTAATGACCTAAAAAAAATTTATTTAGTTTAATTCTTATTTTTTATTAACTTTGTTCACAAAAAATTCACATTTAAAGTCTATTATGTGAATGTAAGTTAAAGGATATTTCCCCCAAGAATTACCTTTAATTTATTCCCCTCAGAATATGATATGCTAAAAAAACGGCGACTCCCCATTGTCGTTTTTTTATTATCTTTGCCACCATCTTTTTTTATTACTTTTTTCATTTAATTGCATACTTGAAAGAGTTCTTAGTTTTTGTGGTTTTTGAGCTAAATCTTGACCATCTTCAATAATCGTTGTTTGCTCTTTTTTTTGATCTCTTATTTTACGCGCCCGAGCTAAGGCCTCTGCATATTTATCTTCTTTAGACTCACTTTCAACTTCATTAGTATTAATTTTATTTTGTTTTTTTGGAATTAGTTCTTCATTAACATTCATATCATAATCAAATAATGGAGTCTCTTGACTGTTTTTTAAAGCTCTAATTAATGCATAATTTTCTTGTTGAATATCTTTTAACTGCTTTTTTAAATGTTTTAATTCTTTAGCTTGCTTAGATATTTTTTCGTTAAGTTTTTTTTCAGTACTAGACATAGTTTCAACAACAGCCTCTTCTATATCCTTATCGGGTACCTTCCCATCAAACAATCTTTCAGCAGCAAGTTCTAATGTCATATCATCTTTTTGAGATAGTTTTAACATTTGTTGTAAATCTTCAATATTTTTTTGCGTATAATTTCTTCTTTTATTGTTTTTTCTTGCAAAAAAAGCGTCATTTGCTGTTACTTTTTCAACTAATAAAGAATATTTTCTTAGAGTTGTTACATTAACGCCCAACTTTTCAGCAGCTTGTGCTGGAGTTAATAAATCTACAAAGTTTTCGCCTAATACCATAATTAACCCCCAATATCATAAACTAATTATAAAAAAATAATATGTATTATTCAATATCCGTATATTTGTCTTTTCTATTTAAGAATACTACAATATGCATAGGTTTTAGAGATTTTAAGAAAAAATATTTAAAATTTGTTATAATCATTTCATTCATATTTTATATAGAGGAATTTATCAATTGGGAAATACGCAATTAATAATGAATTTAGTAATAATTCTTATTACATTCATTTTAGCATTTTATTTTGTAGCCGCTGAATTTGCACTAGTTACAGTTAGACCAAGTCAAATAGAAGAGGCCTTAGAAAACGGTTCTGCCAACAAGAAAAAACTTAAACGTATCTTACACATGACTCGTAATCTTAATGAATACCTATCCACAACACAGGTTGGAGTCTCTGCTGTTGGTATAATTATCGGTTGGATTGGTGAAAGTACTATTGAAACAATTTTTGTTGACATATTAGGTGTTTTTCACGTCCACGGTGGTGCAAGTATGCATGCTGTTGGTTCAATCATTGGTGTTATAGTTTTAACTTACTTAGAAGTTGTCTTAACAGAGATTGTACCAAAAAATATTAGTATAGATATGCCGTTAAAAATGTCTCTTTTTGTAGTTAATCCGTTACATGTATTCCATACAATTTTTTATCCTTTTGTATGGCTACTTAATATTTCTGCAACAGGAATTGTACGTATGCTTGGATTTAAACCTGCAAATACTGATGACCAATCTTTTTCACAATCTGAAATATTACGATTGTCACAAACT
Organism: Daquilactobacillus linshuiensis; assembly: GCF_052828685.1. NCBI lineage: Bacteria > Bacillati > Bacillota > Bacilli > Lactobacillales > Lactobacillaceae > Daquilactobacillus > Daquilactobacillus linshuiensis. Next base: position 1,285,090 of record NZ_CM128255.1, read on the forward strand.
GCCGTAACTAGTGGTGAACTTGATAAAGAAGATTACGTTTATATGGAACGTGCTTTTGAGTTTAACGATAAGATCGCAAAAGATGTTATGGTCGATAGAACACGACTATATACAATCGATATAAATGCATCAGTTGCTGATGCCGTTAAAGACTACTTGCAAGAAGGGTACTCTAGAATTCCGGTTGTTGCTGAAGGTGACAAAGATAATATATTAGGATATGTATATTCATACGATTTAGTAAGACAAAATCAAGTGGATGGAACTTTGAAAGTAAGTCGACTATTGAGAAATATCATAACAGTTCCTGAAACCATGCCTATACAAACAATAATGAATCGAATGATTCATCGTCAAACTCCATTTGTTATCGTTGTTGATGAGTATGGAGGAACAAGCGGATTAATTACTGATGATGATATTTATGAAGAATTATTTGGACCAATGTATGATGAAAATGATGATGTTTCAGATGAATATATATATAAAGATGATTCAAATAAAATAAACGTATCTGGTAAAACTACGCTTTATGATATTGAAAGATATTTCGATGTAGATATAGATGATTTTGAGGGATCTGATATTGTAACCATTGGTGGTTTTATTATGGAAAATTATCCTGAGACTAAGGAAAAAAGCCAAATTACAATTGAAAATTTAGAATTTACTGTTGTTGAATTTGATCATACATTTCCTTCACTGTTTACAGTTAAAAAACTTACGAATCCTTCAATTGATATTGAAAATGATGACACAAAAAAAGATGGAGTCTAATGGACTTCATCTTTTTTGATATGTTCAATTGCTACGGCTCCATCAAGCATCTCAGATGTATCACTCATTTGTAGCGTATTAGTATTTTTCTTCACTTTAAAATTAATGTCATCCTTGAAATAATAATCCGAACTCTTTTTAATAAATATTGGTCCAATATTACTTTCTAGTTCTACATTATAGTCTTTTTCAAAATCTATATTTTTATCAACTAATAAAACTCTAAAACTTGTGTCTAAAGAACACATTCCAACTTTAGAAAACATTCCTACACCATCATCAAGATCGATCAAAATAACTTCGTTTTCTGTTGTCTTTTGTTCAATCAATTTTTTTGCATCATTATCAAAAGTAACTTTCATAAAGACACCTCCTATTTTTTACTATTTTCATTATGAACTATTTTAGAAATTTCTAAAGGATTTTGCATTTTTCAATTCTGTTAAATCCCCATATCCATATAAAACACCTATTGAACGAAGGTCATTGTAATGGCCTCCCTCAATATCATTTTTTCTATCTCCAACCATTGCAATGTTCGATTTATCAAAACTAGAAGGTAGATTATTTAATCCATAAGTAATGACGTCTTTTTTTGCATTTCTTTGACTCTCAATATCTGCAGCACCAAAAACATCTTCTATATACTTATCCATATTTAAATCATTAATTATTCTTTTTGCGGTTCTTTCTGGCTTTGAAGTTGCAATATACACTGGAACTTTTTGTTTATTCAAGCTAGTTAACATTTCTTCAACACCTGAATATATTGTATTTTCTCGCCATCCTTTATCATCATAATATTCTCTAAAAATATTAATCCACTCTTGAATACCCTCTTCATTATCAGGATCCATGCCATCATATTTCACAAAAGTTTCACCTAATGGTGGGCCGATAAAAGTTTTTAAAGTGGCTTCATCATGATATAAACCAATTTTTTTATACATATATTGCAAAGCTTTAATAATCCCCTCTTGAGAATTAATAATTGTCCCATCTAAATCAAAAAATACGCTTGATATCATTGCAATCTCCTCGAAATATTTAAGTTTTATTATAGTAACACAAAAAAGTAAAAACAATCTTTTATTTTTGTTATATTAGAATAAAGATTTTCGAGGTATAGTTATGGAGCTAACCAATATAAATACGGGTCTCTTAAGTTCACAAGTACAACAACGATTAAAAAATAATCAAACTAATAAAACAATCGACAAATTAACAAGAACAAATTTACAGATAGTTTTAGATAATTTATTCACTCTGTTTAACATCATTAATTTGGTCATGGCAGTTTTGGTAGGCTTAACAGGTGTTTTAAATAATTTATTTTTTTTAGGGCCAGTAATTGTTAATACTATTTTTGGAACTTATCAAGAATTAAAAGCAAAACACGAAATTGATCGTATCAGTTTAGTCAGCGAGCACGAAATAAAAACATTGCGTAACGGTAATTTCATTTCTTTGAAAAAAGAAAATCTGGTAAAAGATGACCTAATTAAACTAAGTCGTGGTGAGCAGATTCCCGCAGATGGCATAATCAGATCAACAACTGGTATTGAAGTGAATGAGTCGTCATTAACTGGCGAATCAAATTCAATCGAAAAGCAAGTCAATGATACCGTCTTATCCGGAAGTTTTATTGTTAGCGGAAATGCTATTATTCAGCTTGTTAATGTGGGTAATAACAGTTTTATTTCAAAAATGTCTCTAGAAGTAAAACATGAAAAACATAAAATAAGTTTTTTAATGAGAACAATAAACACCATTATTCGCTTGCTAACTTATACTTTAATACCACTAGGACTGGCATTGTTTTTTTCATCATTTTTAAATAACCACAGTTATAATCAGTCTATTCTTGGTACATCGGCTTTAGTTTTGGGTATGATTCCAGAAGGATTAGTCTTATTAACTACTGTTGCTTTAAGTGTAGGTGCTCTTAATTTAACAAAAAAGAAAACATTAGTTAGGTCCCTATCATCAATAGAAACACTAGCTCGCGTTGACGTTTTATGTCTTGATAAAACCGGAACTATTACAACAGGCAATCTCAAAATAACTGCCATTGATTCAAAAGATTCAATCTCTAATCAATACTTAATAGATATAGCTAAAAGTATAGTTTTAGCTACGGATGAAAAAAATCAAACAGCTAAAGCAATCGAAAACTACGATTCTAACTTTAATAAAATTGATGCTGTAAAAGTATTGCCTTTTTCTTCAGAAAAGAAGAGTTCTGGAATAATTGATAAAGACGAAAACACTTACTTAATGGGTGCTTTAGAATTTATGACTAACTCTGCAAAAAGTTCTGATATCCAAAAAATTAATAACTTTTCTAAAGAAGGCAAAAGAGTTATATCTATAGTTAAGAACGATTTATTATTAGGTCATTTATTAATTGTTGATGAAATTAGAAAAGAAGCTAATGATACTTTTTCATATCTAAACAGACAAGGAATAACCTTAAAAATAATTTCTGGTGATAATCCACTAACCGTTTCTAACGTTGCACAACAAGCTAATATAAAAAATGCAGATAAATTTATTGATCTATCAAAACTCGGACAAAATATTGATTATCTTGAACTAGTAAATAAGTATTCTATTTTTGGACGTGTAAAACCTGATCAAAAAAAATCGTTACTTATTGCTATGCAAAAAAATGGATTAACTGTTGGAATGACTGGCGATGGGGTCAACGATATATTAGCCATGAAACAAGCAGATTGTAGCATTGCTATTGCTGGCGGTAGTGATGCCGCAGAGTCGACTGCTGACTTTGTTTTATTAGATAAAAAATTTGATTCTATGATTTTTGTTTTGAATGAAGGACGAAGAGTAATTAATAATATTGAAAGAGTTGCTTCTTTATATCTAATAAAAACCATTTATTCAGTGATCTTAACTATGATATTTATTTTTATGAATTCACAATTACCATTTCATCCTTCTCAAATGACACCTATTAATGCTTTAACAGTTGGAATCCCAACCTTTTTACTTGCCTTACAGCCTGACTATCGGCCACCAGCCGGAAAATTCATGAGAAATGTTTTAGAAATAGCTCTTCCAGCTGCTATAAATATTGTGGTTTGGACTTTAGTTATTACTTATCTAGCAAAAAATACTAGTATGAGTCACGAAAATTCCTCTACATTAGTTGTTTTATTAATTTGTTCAATTGGCTTTGCAGCTTTATTTATAATTGCACGACCTATTAATCAAACAAAAATAGTAATACTTTTTTTACTTATAATTTCGATGTTATTAATATTTATATTTAGTGGTAAACTATTTAGCTTAGTAAATCCATTCAACAAAGATATTATTTTTTATACTTTAACAATAATTTTTGGATCTTATCCATTATTTGAAATCACAAGAGAATTATTAGGACGTAGAGTTTTTAGCAAGTTTGCAAAATAAAAAATCTCAAGATTTTATCTTGAGATTTTTTTAGTCTACTATTTCTACACTTTCTCTCATTTTAAATAAATCATCAGTAGAAACATGGTTTTCAATACTAGTAATTGCATCTCCAATAATTGGTGCAACTGATAATCTAACTAATTTATCAAATTTTTTCTCTTCTGGGACTACTATTGTATCGGTAACAACAATTTCTTTAATAATTGAATCATTTAATCTTTTTGCAGCATCTCCTGAAAAAATTGCATGTGTAGCTGCCGCATAAACAGTATCAGCTCCAGCAACATTCAATGCTCTAGCAGTATTAATTAGACGAGTTCCTGTATCAATAAGGTCATCCATAATAATACATATCTTACCTTCTACGTTACCAACAATATCTGGAACATTTGTTTTTGAATCTTTTCTTTGATCAATAATGGCTATTTGTGAATTAAAAACTTCAGCTAGTTGTCTTGCCCTTTTACTTGATGAGTGACTAGGAGCAACAACTACAACATCTGAATTGGCTTCTTTATCATGAAAATAACGTTCAAATAATGGCATTGCTTTTAGATGATCAACTGGCATATCGAAAAATCCTTGAATTTGATCTGCATGCATGTCCATGGCTACAACTCTATTAATTTCTGTCATTTCAATTAAATTAGCAAAAAGTTTTGCTGTAATAGGCTCTCTAGAACGGGATTTGCGATCTGATCTAGTATATGAAAAATATGGTAATACTGCAGCAACCTCAGCAACACTAGCTCGCTTTAGTGTATCAATTGCTATTAATAATTCCATCCAGTTATCATTAACCGGTTCAGAAACAGAATCTAGAATATACACGCTGCATCCACGAACACTTTCATTAAGATTAATTGATATTTCACCATCTGAAAAATGACTAATTGTGCAGTCTAATAATGGCATATTCATATAATCAGCGATTCTTTTTGATAACTCAATGTTCCCATTTAAAGCCATCAACTTCATTTTTTTAGACATTTTGTTTACACTCCTTATAAAATAACAGGTTTTGATATTGGCGAATGCTCATCAGCAATTACTAGCCCCATATCATTATCAGTATTAACTTTTTCAACACGAACATTATCTTTAGCAATAATAGTAAATTTAAAATCCTTACTTGCGGCTAACGAAATATATTTTCCTTGAATTAATTGATCCATATCGCCATTTATATACATATGATAATCAGGGTTATCATCTATAACTTTCTCTACGGTTTTTATGTTGCCTAGATTTTTTGATTCTACTATAGTTAAGGCTATTGCTACTCTCTCTTGAAAATTGCCAAGATATTTACTTTTTTCTTCTGGTTTTAATTGTGGATTACCAAATACATGATCTTTAAGATATTTTTCTACTTCTTCCATGAATTACCTCAAATTAATTAATATAACTATTATACAAAATATTGGCTTTATATTCATTATAAGAAGTATAATTAAGAAAATAAGTTAAGGAAGTGGTATTTATGGATGAAAAAGTATTCTTTAACCCAGGTGATGCTATTGCCAATACACATGATTTTAGTGAAGCAATGAGAAGTGCACAAATATATAAGTCAAAAGATCCATTAGAGTCACCATTAATCATAGCTAAAGATGTAAAAAATAAAAAATCATTTGCCGTATATTTCGAAAAAGATGCTGCAAAAAATTTATCAGATGCTTCTATAATTGAATATGATCTAGTTGATCGTATATAAAAAGGTTGAGATTATCTCTCAACCTTTTTAATTTAATATATGATACAAAGATGCTAAATAGCTATATATTCTGATTTTACTGTCTCTTTCAATCAATTCATTATTCATAAATCTTTCAAATTCACTTTCACTAACATCAGCATAAAAACATAACTGCTTAGTTGTTAAACCATATTGATTTTTTAATCGACTGATTAATTCTTCTAGTTTATCTTTTGGTGTTTCAAATACAAAACCATTTGCAAGATGAAATAACTTCGATTCTAATTTTTCTTGAGAAATTCCTTCTATAGTCTCACCATTAATAATTTTTTCTACATCTTGTTTACTAAGTGACAAAGCTTTGGCCAAAGTTTCCTTAGTAAATCCTCGTTCGTTTAAAATAATATCAATGTTTTTTTTCATTATTTCTCCTTATTATCAATATCTATTTGCTCACCAATATTTTGAATGATTTGCTTATGAATTCTGTAATTTGCTATGCCGACATCTTTTATATTATCCCAATCAAAATAATTGTGACTAGCACTATTTTTTCTTTGGTAATAATGATACAACGGATCAGTACAATAGTAAAAACTATTTGTAGCACTTACATATTGAACATTAAAGATAGCATCTTCCATTAAATTTACATCAGTTGAAAATTCTAAATGATTATCTATAATTTTTTTTAATTTATAGGCCTTGTTCCAAGTATATCCCATAACAGTACCATTAACACTAATAATTCTTTTTAACATATCATTTCTATCAGTTATAGAACCTGTGTTTTTAAAAATCCCTTTAGATTTCGACGTTTTGTCAGTTTCAATCATAAATCCACAGCTAACCATATCAACATCATGTCTTTTAAATGAATCAATAAAAAACTCTAAATACTCTTTATCAACCCAGTCATCACAATCTACAAAGGTAATAAATTCACTATCTGCACCCTTAATCCCCGTATTTCTAGCGGCGGAAACACCCAAATTTTCTTTATGCTTGATAAGCTTAAAATTTTTATTAGTTGTTAAAAAGTCTTCACAGATTTTAACACTTCCATCTGTAGAATTATCATCAACGATTATTAGTTGAAAATTTTTAAATGTTTGATTAACAAACGAAGTTAGAGCTCTATTTAAGTATTGTTCAGCATTATAAACCGGCATAACAACAGTAATTTTATAGCTGTTCTCCAAAATAATCACATCCTAATCTTAGTAACTAAATTTTATCAGATAATTAAAATTTGTATATATTTTTAAATAACGAAAATTATATTGCATAATATAAATAAAAGTAGTAAATTTACTCTATTCTTATGGAGGATGAATATATGAATTTCTTAGAATTAAAAAATATTAAAAAATCTTTTTTCTTAGGTAAAAAAGAATTCCCCGTGTTAAAAGATATTAGTATAAGTTTTGAACGTGGAGAGTTTGTTTCTATTCTTGGCGAATCGGGTGGAGGTAAAACCACCTTATTAAATATAATCGGAGGATTAGATTCTCAATATGATGGGGATGTATTATTAGATGGTCAGTCTGTTAAAAGTGGTTCTGAAAAAGGACTAGATAACTATAGAAGCAAGACAATAGGTTTTATTTTTCAAAGTTTTCATCTAATAAGTCATTTAACTGTTTTGCAAAATGTTATGGTTCCACTTGAAATGACAAATTTAAGCAAAGCCCAACGAGTAAATCGTGCTAAAGACTTGCTTAAACAAGTTGGCCTATCTGAGCATATACATAAACATCCAGGGCAATTATCCGGTGGTCAAAAACAACGTGTTGCTATCGCACGTGCATTAGCAAATGATCCTGATATTATTATCGCTGATGAACCAACCGGAGCTCTGGATTCTCAAAATACTAATGAAATACTAGAAATCCTTAATGATATTTCAAAACAAGGAAAGCTTGTTATTGCTGTTACCCATTCTGATAAAGTTGCTGATTACGGTACACGTGTAATTCATATGGTTGACGGAAAAGTTGATTCCGATAAACAATTACGTGAAAAAGCAGCTGCTAAAAAAGATATCAAAGATATTAAAGTTAACCATTTAAGTTTTAAAAATACCTTTGTAATGGCTATGGATCATATGCGTTATTATTTAGGCAGAAACCTATTAATAATTTTTGGTGCTATGATTGGTATTTTTTCAGTTGTATTTATGCTTGGACTTGGTAATGGGGTAACAGGATATATCAATCATGAAATGACTAAGCAAGTTAATCCTACAGCAGTTGAAGTAACTAAAAACATTCAAGCAACAAATGCAGAGTCTCAACCTGACACGTCTTCAATTAATATGACTAAAAAAGATGAAAACAAATTTAAACATATTAAAAATGTTAAAAATATCGAAGACGGTTATTTTATTCAAGGTGCTAAACTTGTTTCTAACGGAAAATCTAGTGAAGAGACATTTTTCCAAACATTTAATAAAACTATCAAAACAAATGATATTAAACAAGGTAAAAAACCAGGTAAGAATGAAATTTTAATTACAAAAGATGAAGCAAAGAAATTCAATAAAAAGAATTACAAACAAATGATAGGTAAAAAAGTACAATTATTTGTTACAACTGCCAACGATAAAAAACAACCCGTACAAATACAACGCTCACTAACAGTTTCAGGAATAATATCCTCAGGCCAAAGTTCTGTCACCTACGATACACTTTCTTCAATGTTTGCAGCACAGAATATTAATATTAAGCCAAACTTTTTAGTTGTTAATGTTAACAAAACTGAAAACGTTAAAGCTGTTCAAACAAAAATTAAAAACTTCACTCATAAAAATTCCAAAAATAAAGCTGTAAAAACTTATCAAATTACAGGTGTAGGTGCCATTATTGATACACTTACAACTTACTTGAACCTAGCCTTTTATATCCTTGCTGCAATAGCTGGTATATCATTACTGGTTTCAGCAATTATGATAATTGTTGTATTGTATATAAGTGTATCTGAAAGAACTCAAGAAATAGGAATTCTACGTGCAATTGGTGCTAGAAGAAAAGATATAAGAAATCTATTTATATCAGAAGCTTTCTTACTAGGATTGATTTCAAGTGTACTTGCAGTCGGAATTGCTTATATCATACAAGTACTAGGTAATGGGCTTGCACAGTCGGCTATCCATATGCCAATTATTGCAATTACAACCGGACATGCAGCATTTGGTATTATAGTCAGTGTTGTAATATCCTTATTAGCAGCCCTTGCTCCATCAAGAAGAGCAGCTAAGTTAGATCCAAGAGACACATTAACAGATGAATAAATCAAAAAAATCTCACTTCAAATTTACGTGAGATTTTTTTATTTTATCAATTTTAATTCATGAGCTTTGTTTGTAAAAATTCCATCCACACCCCAATTAAATAACTCGTTGGCACGAACTTTGCTATCAACAGTCCATACATTTACTTCATATCCAAAACTTTTGAATTGTTTAATTTTTTGCCTTGTTAATCCCTTGTCTTCTACATTGATTGCTTTTGAGTGACAAGCTTGCATATAAAGACTCCAATCATCACCTAAAGTTTCATCTTCAAATAAACATGCGTAGTCCAAATCAGGATTATACTTCTGCATTTTTAATAGCATTATAGGATTAAAACTAGATATTAATAATTCAATATTAGAATTTAATCTCTTTATTTGTTTACTTAACTCATCAACAAGAATATCGGCTAATTCATTTGAATTTTTACTAACCACAGATTTCAACTCAATATTAAGATTAATATTGTTTGTGTTGGCAAAATTAATTACATCCTCTAGAGTTGGTATTCTTTCATTTTTATATTTTTCCCCAAACCAAAAACCAGCATCGGCACTAGCAACTTCATCACTATTTTTTTCAGTGATTAAACCAGTTAAATTTGTAGTTCTATCCAATAAATCATCATGCAAAATAAAAATCTGACCGTCTTTAGTTATAGAAACATCCGTTTCTAACCACCCATCACCGATATCTGCAGTTTTATTAAAAGCAGCCATAGTATTTTCTGGTGCAAGACTTGAAATTCCACGATGTGCAAAAATTGTTTTCATATTTTTCTCCCATTTATCTTAATCATCATAAGATTTTTAAAGAAAATAAACAATATGTTATTCCTCCCAATCTATATTATCTAAACTAATTCCTATAGCCTTAGCAATTGCTTTGATTGTACCTAATTTAGTTCTGTCAACGTTATCTAATATGAAATAAAAATATCTAATAGTAATACCTATTTCTTTAGCTAGTAAAACTTTGGTATGACCTTTCTCCTTATTCCATTCATTAACCCATTCTTTTAATGTTTTCTTTTCCATTTTAACTTCTCCTTATTCATTATTAAATCTTTAAGAGTACAAAAACTGAAGTAGAAGACACTAATGAAAATGCGGAGTTTTACTATTGCTAAATCTTTAAGAGTACAAAAACAAATCTACATCTGACCATATTAGTGCTAAAGTTTTACTATTGCTAAATCTTTAAGAGTACAAAAACATATTATTCATAATTGACCACCTTTTTTTTGTTTTACTATTGCTAAATCTTTAAGAGTACAAAAACCCTAACTCAAAAATATGAAACCCAAGCAGAGTTTTACTATTGCTAAATCTTTAAGAGTACAAAAACAGAAGTAGATATCGTACCAAGAACATATAGGTTTCACTATTGCTAAATCTTTAAGAGTACAAAAACAAGTTGCTAGTGCTGCCTTTAATGTTTTAAGGTTTTACTATTGCTAAATCTTTAAGAGTACAAAAACACCTGACGTTTTTGAAAACGTTGAGCCGGGGTTTTACTATTGCTAAATCTTTAAGAGTACAAAAACACTTCCTCGATATTCATTTTAAATACCTACGTTTTACTATTGCTAAATCTTTAAGAGTACAAAAACCAAAATTGCATATGCTGGAATTAAAGATTGGTTTTACTATTGCTAAATCTTTAAGAGTACAAAAACATACAAAAAGACATGAAATCTATGGAAATGTTTTACTATTGCTAAATCTTTAAGAGTACAAAAACGTGCATTTATTATTAATGCAATAAGTAAAAGTTTTACTATTGCTAAATCTTTAAGAGTACAAAAACCGATGGGAAATTATTTAAAAGCGGTGGTTCGTTTTACTATTGCTAAATCTTTAAGAGTACAAAAACCATCCAAAATTAGAAACAAGACGTGGACGTGTTTTACTATTGCTAAATCTTTAAGAGTACAAAAACCACCTGGATCACCTTTTTTAGCCCATTCCCGTTTTACTATTGCTAAATCTTTAAGAGTACAAAAACATTCTATTCCATTGATAGCCGAAATGCTTGGTTTTACTATTGCTAAATCTTTAAGAGTACAAAAACAGCTTTCCGTCAATAGCATCAAGAATTGCTGTTTTACTATTGCTAAATCTTTAAGAGTACAAAAACTTAGTGTTCTAGATACATCATCAAAATTCTGTTTTACTATTGCTAAATCTTTAAGAGTACAAAAACACTAGAGAAATCACTGTTTCAGTAAGTGGAGTTTTACTATTGCTAAATCTTTAAGAGTACAAAAACGCAGAATCTACACTTGATGTAACTTTTTTTGTTTTACTATTGCTAAATCTTTAAGAGTACAAAAACTAGTCGTTATAATATGTATATAAAGTTAAGGTTTTACTATTGCTAAATCTTTAAGAGTACAAAAACACTTTCGTACTTTTAAGTCTGATAAATCTAGTTTTACTATTGCTAAATCTTTAAGAGTACAAAAACGTATGGATAAGAATTTGGGCCACCTGGTTTGTTTTACTATTGCTAAATCTTTAAGAGTACAAAAACCGTATCTTTTAAAGATTTTAAAATTGTATTGTTTTACTATTGCTAAATCTTTAAGAGTACAAAAACATTTTTAAAGAATGCTTCTGAATCAAATTTGTTTTACTATTGCTAAATCTTTAAGAGTACAAAAACCCGATAGTTTCAAGATTTGTATATTCTATTGTTTTACTATTGCTAAATCTTTAAGAGTACAAAAACATAATGATTTTGATAATGTAACTATTAAAAGTTTTACTATTGCTAAATCTTTAAGAGTACAAAAACTTGAACAATACACAGGTTTAAAAGACGTTAGTTTTACTATTGCTAAATCTTTAAGAGTACAAAAACTGGATCACCGTCTAATCGATGTCCACCAATGTTTTACTATTGCTAAATCTTTAAGAGTACAAAAACCAACCGACTTCCAAGCACTTTGAATCGTCTGTTTTACTATTGCTAAATCTTTAAGAGTACAAAAACCAACGTCTTATAGCATCACCTTTACGTGAAGTTTTACTATTGCTAAATCTTTAAGAGTACAAAAACTGAATGAGAATAAGGATTGTAACACTCAAAGTTTTACTATTGCTAAATCTTTAAGAGTACAAAAACAAATCGAACCTATAATTTCTGCTGTTATTAGTTTTACTATTGCTAAATCTTTAAGAGTACAAAAACATATAAAAAGACCCATACTATATAATTCTTGTTTTACTATTGCTAAATCTTTAAGAGTACAAAAACGTGAGGAGTACGCTAAATGAAAATACATAAGTTTTACTATTGCTAAATCTTTAAGAGTACAAAAACGAACTTGTTATTAAATCTGAATAAACATCAGTTTTACTATTGCTAAATCTTTAAGAGTACAAAAACATTCCAAAGTTTAAAAATAGGTTAATTAATGTTTTACTATTGCTAAATCTTTAAGAGTACAAAAACCTGTGTTCCAAGGTGTATCGAATTTAACGGGTTTTACTATTGCTAAATCTTTAAGAGTACAAAAACCAATTTTTGCATCTAATACAATAGGTTTTTGTTTTACTATTGCTAAATCTTTAAGAGTACAAAAACCTTCTAGTTATTCTGATTCAAAATTATCAAGTTTTACTATTGCTAAATCTTTAAGAGTACAAAAACTAATTCGAGTTTAATTTTGGTATCGTAAATGTTTTACTATTGCTAAATCTTTAAGAGTACAAAAACCCTCCACCACTATATCACGACCGAAAACATGTTTTACTATTGCTAAATCTTTAAGAGTACAAAAACCTCAAATTTAGAATCAAATTTTAATCGTTTGACTCTAAAAATTCGGTCTCTGCACTGGTTAGTACATCATTTTTTAATAATTTAATATTATCTAAACTTAAAATATGATTTACTACTTTTAATAATACCAAATCTTTATTAGAAAGGTAAACATCTTTAGTTTTGCCTATAAATGGGACTATTCTTCGAAATGACTCAACTAGGTCTTCATTTTTTAGTTCAAATTCATTAGGATAATTGTTAGTTATCGATCTTTTTAATTCTTCAAATGGTAATATTTGTTCAAAATTATCAGCGGCTACGACAATATCTCGTATATCTTCAGAATCTAAATATAAGTCATTCAAGTCATTACCTATGTATATTACTTTTAGTGAAAATTTTTTAGTTAGTATTTTCAATTGATTAATAAATTCTTTTAGTTTGTTTTTTGAAAGATAGCTACTTAAATTATAAGTAACAACCCAAAAAGTATCGGATGTTCTTTTTAGTTCATATTCAAGAAATTTTAAATACTCATCAATTAATTCATCTGTACTCATAAAACTTAAAGGATAGCTTTTTTCATTATTAAAATATCCTATTTCTAAATTGTTTTTCATTAATTCTAAAAAGTTAATATCTTGTATATCAAAAGTTAAACTGTCAGATAATACGTTTAGCTTCTCTTGAATTAAAAAATTCAACTTATATACTTCATCATTTATTTTTTCCATAAATCTATTTGTAGAAATATCATCATTTATCTCATTGATAATATTAAAAATCATATTTCCTTTTTTATAAATCATTTCTTCATAGATACTATTTCTACTGTCTATAAAAAACACTTTATTATGTTTACTGGATATCTTCTGATTATCGAGTAATACTTCTATGCCGTTGTCACCATATATATTTTGTGTCAATTCTGGAGCTTTTTGAAAATAAAAATATAAACTTCTATAAAGTTTCCATAGTAAATTTTGATTATATCCAGAAACATATAATATATCTTCAAAATCAAAATCTACAAATTGATTGTCTTCTAACTCAATTTTAAGAATCATATAATCACCAGATTTCTATTCCCCACTAATTCCTCTTGTTTACTGCGATTACCAACCAACAATTTCATATCATCAAATTGTTTTTCACTAACAGAGACTAATCTAACTTCTCCTCCTGCAGGTAAGAATTTTTTAATTGAACTTTCATATTTTTTACCAGCCGATCTATTAGGTATTGCCCTACAGTAAACAGAATATTGTAACATTGTAAAACCATTTTTAATTAATGCTTTACGAAATATTCCGTATCTTCTTTTCTCTTCACTTGTATCCATTGGCAAATCGAACATACATAAAATTCTCATTTTTTGATATTTCATCCTTAATCACCTATAAATTTTTTTAGATCTATTTTTAACAAAAGCTCAGTATTTTCATTTTCCATTGATGCCAAAAAAGACTTTACAAATTCTTGCATTGCATTATCAATCGTCATTTTTTTACCATTAACTTCTAACTTTTGATTCATAAATTCAATAATATTTAGTCTAGATTCATAACTAAGATAATCATTTTTATCCATAACAACTTTGTGAATCCAATAATCCATTAATGGTCTAAAAGGTTCCATCAAATCATCTGCTAAATTAAAACTATTAAATTCATTTTTATGAAAAATCCCTAACATTGTTATCAACCCATTGCCTATAACAGTTCGTGCCATACATGATCGAATAATTGCATATCCAAAATTCATTGCATAGTTTTCAAGTATATCTTGATCTCTGGTAAAAGAGTTACCATATAATGAGTCAAAATAGACTTTAGCAATATGTCCCTCACGATTTGTTTTGTCTCCATCTACAATTTCATTAGCTAATCTTCTCATAAGTTCTAGACGATCTTGTTCCACACCTAGCATTTGGGCAAATGTTATTTGATTATTAACTTTTTGAGTTATTACAGATTTCCAAATTACATCTCTTTGTTTTTGAGTCCAATTTGATTGTTCAATTACTCTTTTTGACATGTGATGATATTGTCCATATGGTAAATATATTCCTGCTGGTAGGTAGCGATCATCACAGATTACTAGTCCTATATTATTTTCACTAAATCTGGTCAACAACTTAGTAGTAACCGTTGTTTTATTTCCTTCCAATACAACCATATTAATATCAGATAACGGAATATATACCTTATTATCTAATTTATGTATCTCTAAATTATCCAACCGGACTTTTAAAAGATCTCCTTCTTTAATGTGAACCATTCTCCAACCCATTTATGAAACCCCTTTCACAAAGTGTTATTAAAAAACCCACTCATCTAAAAAGATAAGTGGGAAATCCGGGATAAACCCTTATTTTTGTAGATTCTTAAAGATTTAGCAATAGTAAAACAATCTACTGTAGGGAGCTACCCTACACCTATTATTCTACTATTATTTTATAATTAGTCAATTATATCTTTAGGAAAATCTCCTTCTTTTTCTATATAGAATGGATTTCCTAAAACATCAGTATTAACTTTCCAAATTTTGCATCCTTTTGGTGCTAAACGTTTTATAATTTGTTTTTCAACTCTATTTTTCCCATAAATAGGCCATTCTTCTCTTAAATTAGCCTGCGAATCGATAGGTTTTAGCTCTACATATCCCTTATTGTTCGTCGATCTTGACCAATGGAGCATTTCGATCTGTTCTCCAAAGTCAATATTGAGTGCTTTAATTCTATCTTTTTTATACAAAGTAAACATAAATTCCGAATCCTTAGATATGCCTTCAGATTCTTTTATTGAATTATATTTCTCTCTATTAATTCCATAATTCCCTTTATCATAAAATTTTAAGTCTGCATATTTAATACCCATAATTTCATACTCATTTGTTTCATGATTGAAATATACATCTGTTCTCCAAGGGTTTAATGATTGTAAAACCACTTTTTTATTACGTGCATTATTAGGTGTTATGTCAACATGTGAGCCTAGTTTCTTATCGTAATATTTTAATTGCTTAACAAAAGGACCTTTTTCACTTTTCTTAATTAATCCGTGTTTTTGCTTATATAGTTCAAACGGACTAACTGAAACTGTCTTAACTTTTCCTGACTGATCTTGTGTTTCAACAGTATTAGGATATTCTTTATATATTTTTTCAATTTTTTCAAAAGTCTTTGGGTCAATTTTTGACATCAAAAACTTTTCGGGATCTTTTTCGTATACTTTTTTAAATTTCTCATACCCATCAACTGTATATATATCCTTAATTTTAGATATTACATAATCAGCTTCTTCCTTATCTTTTGATAGCTGAGTTTTTCTTGTTGAATATATAGTTTCGTCACTTATCTTTCTATTTATCTTTTTATCTACTTGATGTGAAAACTTAATTCTATCTTCTGAATTTTTAATATCATTAAAGAATCCTTTATAAGGTTCTTCATATAAACCATATTCAAATTCTTTTTTATCTAATATTTCTCCAGTTTCAACATCTACTACATTTTCTTTAACAGTAGTTGGAATAATTGATGAATTACTTTTCTTCCACACATTTAAAAACGGAGTTGAAGCGATAATTGACGCATCCACAGCATGGTGATGATAAGTATCTCTTGTCTTATTAATCTTCCATCTTGATCGTAAATTAGATGTGAATTTTCCTCTAACTACAGAAATTTTTGTTTCTTTTTGTTTTTGAGTGAAAAAATCTTGTAAATTATTTAAAACAACTCTTGATGCATAACTTGTATCAACCAAATTTCTTGCAATAAATCTTTTACGTACATCAATATCACTTACATTCTCATCAAATAAGTAGTTAGCACGTTTCCCAGGACCTATCTTACTATTTTTTAACACCATGGCTTTTAATTGTTCAAAACTTTGTCCATTTCCATTATTCATAGATTCGTAAGGTGTCATCTGTCCCTTTTCTTGGTTTTCAGACTTATAACATAATGTTTTATTGTTAAAACTGTCGTCAAAAGAGATTGACTGAGGAATAATATGGTCTATTTCAAAATTACCTGGATTGCTTATTATTTCATCAGCAGTAATTTTCTTTCCTGAATAGTAACTGTGCCCGTCTTGTTCATACCAAAGACGAATCATCATATTCATTTTTCCACGATATTCTTTTAATGCTTTATCAACTAAACTAGAACTATTGGCGTCATCATAAAATGCAACCATAGCAGCATCTTTTCTTTTTGCATTTTCTTTTTGTCTATCCGCTATATTCTTTTTTTCTTCATCAGCATTTTTATCACGAGGCATTTCCACAATTAAATACTCTATTGATCCGTATTTCTTCATTACCTCATTAACTATTTTTAGTGCTTCACGAACTGACTTAGCCACAACAGGATTAAATATTTCATTTGTTAATTTATTATAAGGTAAGTATTTATAACTACTAAAGTCCATTCCGTCATGTTTCAAAAGTCCTAAATTACTTAAAGCGGTCATTTGTTCTACAGGATTTTGTATCATTTCAGGAATTAGTTTATTCATTGTTTTAAGTGAAAAACGATGCCATTTTTTATTACTTGTAATATCAAAACTGGATTTATTATCAATAATAAATTGAATTAATTGATCATCCAAAAACTTAAACTCCGGAGTTAGTCTATTTTCTAATTGTTTTCTGATTTCTCCATTTTCTGTATTTAAAGTAAGTATAAAACTTAATTTATCCCAAAATTCAATTGGCCATTTTGTCACATCAATATCATTTTTAAAAAATAGTTTATGAACTTTTCTATAAATATTCATTGAATGAATGTCAGGCTTGTCAGTCTTAGGATCTTTTCGATATCCTTTAATATCATCCTCTTCACAATTGGCAATTTTTTTAATCAGTTTAATCATTTGAACTGTTTTTGTAGTCGTTTTTAGCTCTTCAATAATTTTTTCTTTTTCATCAGTTGTTAACTTACCATCTTCATGATTGGCAATTGTAAGGTTATTCAAATCATTTAAAACATTGAATACTTGAGCTGTATATGATGCTCCTGATGCTCTTAATTGATCAGGAAAAACTTTGTCATGTCCGATTAATTCTTCAAATAAATTATCTAAAGTTTTACCATCTTCTCTATAAATTCCATAATTAGTTCTGGATTTTTCACTACCAGGACCTACAAAATAATCACGTTTTCTAGTTAAGATTTCTAAATATTTTTCTTCAAACTCTTCTGTTATAACTTCAGGATAATATTTCCTTTGTGTCTCTATAATTTTCTTTGCTTCTGAAACAAAAGCTTTAGTTGGAAAAACATTTAATAAATTATCTTCATTCTCACTATCAGTTACAATTCCCCTGACTTTATGCAGGTTCTCTAACCTACTTAATTGTATCTCTGCTGGATATTTTTCCTTAAGTTCTATATTGTTTTTTTGCAAACTACTAGAATAATCATTTCCCCCAAAGTCGGCATCTGCATCACGTAAATCAAAACTAATTCCGCGCCTTTTTACAATATGGTAAAGAGCTTTAGCAATTTCTTTTTTTGTTAATTTTTCATTTAATCCTCTAACGCGTAATTCGTACGGATTCAAAGAATTATTATATTCTTTGTAGTATTCATATCTTTTATCAGTTCTATCATATTTATCATTTTTTGTTATAAGTCCAACATCTTCAAAAAGTCTGGTAACATCTCTTCTTCTTTGTTGCTTTCTATTAGTTAATCTTCTTGTTCCACGTCTATCTCTTCTTGTTTGGTTTTCTGCGGATACGGAAGCGTTAAATAATCTAACCCCTAGTTCTAATATTTTCCCTTTGTCAGCATCAATTACTGAAAACCCCACAGAGCTAACTCCAATATCTAATCCTAAACTTATATTTTTAGTCATGATATATTCTATACTCCTTGTTTAATTTATAGTTTTATTTTCACAGTACTATTACATATAATCAATAGTTTTTTAACATGAAATTTATATAATCTAATAAATTTATTAAGCTAAATTTCACCACTTTCTTCCTATGTTATAATAATCAGTAATAATTTTTATTAAAGATGGAGATTTGATATGCCAATTGTTGATTTAAATAATAATGAAGAATTAAAAAAATACGAAGAATTTGTTAGAAATGCTCCATACACATCTGTAACACAAGATGTTGGTTGGTCACATGTAAAAAATAACTGGGAACCTATGTACGTTTATCTCGAAAAAGATGGTGAAATAACTGCTGCCATGTCTATTTTGATGATTAAAAATCAAACTGGGAAAAAATTTGCATATTGTTCAAAGGGACCTGTTTGTGATCCTAGTGATGTTGATACTATTGATGCTTTAGTTCAAGAAGGTCTAGAAGAATTAAAAGCTCAAGATGTTTTCTTACTACGTTTTGATCCTGAAATTCCTTTTTCAGAAGAGCTAGACGCTAAGTTCCAAGAGCATGGCTACATTACACGTAATCGCAACATGACAAAAGCCCATGATACAATTCAACCTCTTTATAATATTGTTGTTGACGTTGCTGACAAAAATATAGATGAAGTAATGGCAAACATGACTGGTAAAACAAGAACCAAAATTAGAAAATCTATGAAAAGTGGCGTAGAAGTGACATCATCAGATGATATGTCAGATATTGAAGACTTTTACACTGCGTATAAAACAATGAGTGATATTCATGGCATTACTTATCGCCCCATTGAATATTTCCAAAGAATGGTCGAAGTATTTCATGGTACAGGAATAATGAAAATCTTTATTGCCAGGTATGAAGGTAAGCTTCAAGCATCTGCAATGGCGTTTAATTATGGAGATAAGGTTTGGCATATGTATGGCGGCTCTATGCGTGTGCAAAACAGTCTAATGATTCCATATTTCTTACAACATGAAATGATAGAATGGTCTACTGAAACAGGTAAAAAGCGCTATGATATGGGTGGTGTTTGGGGCCTTGATAATGATGATGGTTTATATAGATTTAAACATCCCTTTGCACCACATCAAGATGTTGTTGAATATATTGGTGAAATAGATTATGTTTTAGATAAAGACGCTTATAGTGAATTTACTAAATAAATAAAAGTTGAATTAGTTAAAAACTAATTCAACTTTTTTAATCTATTATTTTTATTAAAAATTATTGTAAAATTGCTCTTATTATATTTTTTATATATAATTAACAAAAATATATTATTATGAGGTTATTATGAAAAAATACATACCACTAATTATTTCATTTTTAAGTTGGGTAGTACTACTTATAGTAGATACTCTTATTGAAATTCAGGATAATTCTTTTGCTGATAGATTGAATAATGTTTTTTCAGGTATTGGATTTAATAAAGTAACTTTGATGGGAATAAATATAAATACCTTAGATAACACATATAGTGTCGGTATTCACTTCTTTATCATTTTATTATTTTTCTTACTGATTGGATTATTTTTCTCTACAAAAACTAGCAAAAATTAAAAAAGTTATGGCTAATAACCATAACTTTTTTTAAAGGGGAATTTATCTATATACGAATATATTCATTCGCAAATATCGGGGGGAAATAGTTATACCTTTCAAATATTAGAAATATTTTAATTAAAGATATAACTATATTATAGTTACTAAAATCACAATGTCAACACTTTTATTATATTTAATTAATAACAATTATAACTTTTGTCAAAAAATAATTAAATGTGCTATTTCCTTAAAAAATCATAAATTAGAGTTATACTAACATTAAATACTTATTAATAAAGGAGCTAATAATGAATAAAAAAATTCAAGGTTCATGTACTACTATTTTAGTTGGTAAGAAAGCATCAATCGATGGTTCTACAATCATTTCAAGAAATGACGATGGTCATGAAGCTCTTGATCCTCAACGTTTTGTTGTTGTAACTCCAGATAAACAACCAAAAAACTATAAAGCTGTTATTAGTGGAGTAGAAATAAATCTTCCAGATAATCCATTACGTTACACTTCTATGCCTAATTCAATTTTAACTAATGGTATCTGGCCTGCAGCAGGTATTAACAGTGAAAACATTGCTATGTCTGCTACTGAAACCATCACTACAAATTCACGTATTATGGGAGTAGATCCTTATGTAGAGAACGGTATTGGTGAAGAAGATATAGTAACATTAGTACTACCATACATTCATAGCGCTAAAGAAGGTGTTGAGCGTTTAGGATCATTGCTTGAAGAATTTGGAACTTACGAACCTAACGGTATTGCTTTTTCTGATAAAGAAGAAGTTTGGTGGTTAGAGACTATTGGTGGGCATCATTGGGCCGCTATTCGTATTCCAGATGATGCTTATGTTGTTGCTCCAAACCGCATGAATATCGATGATTTTGACTTTGACTCAGACGATACTCTATGTTCAAAGGATTTAAAAGATTTAATTGAAAAATATAATTTAAATCCAGATATGCAAGGATATAATCTACGTCATATTTTTGGTAGTTCAACTATTAAGGATACTGTTTATAACAACCCAAGAACTTGGTATGGTCAAAAATATTTTAATCCTGAAATGGATACAGATCCAATGGATCATGACCAACCATTTATTTGTAGAGCTGACTTCAAAATTTCTATTGAAGATGTGAAATTTGTTTTAAGTTCTCATTTTGAAAATACTGAATTTGATCCTTACGGTTATGGTACTGAAGATGAAAAAACATTATTCCGCCCAATCGGAATTAATAGGAATCATAATGTTCATATCCTACAGATCAGAAACAATGTTCCTGAAGAAATCTCAGGTATTCATTGGTTAGCATATGGTGCTAATACTTTTAATTCTGTTGTTCCTTTCTACGCCAATGTAGAAGATACTCCTGAAAGCTATAAAAATGCAACTGGTACTTTTGATATGAATAATATGTACTGGCTAAGTTGTACAACTGCTCTACTTGGAGACACTAACTACGACTTTTATGTCGATATGAGAAATACATTTGAGCTTGAAGCAATGAGTACTTATCGTAATATTCAAAATACAACTGATGAAGAATTTATCAAGAACCCCGATATTTCTTTATTATCAAAGGCGAATAAACAATTAGCTGATGAATCTTTCAAACGTCAAACAAAACTTCTTGGTGAAATGGTTATTTCTGGATCAGAACATATGAAATTAAGATATAACTTGAATGATTAAACAAAAACCGATTCTTAGGAATCGGTTTTTTTATTTACTTTTAACTATGATAAAATAATTTCATTATTTTATTTTTACGAGGTAAATATGAAAAGAAAAAAAATCCCCAGCCTTCCCCTAATAATCGCAGGAATTTTATTAATTCTAAATCAATTACTAAACATTCCTTCCATAACTAAAACTGATCACAGTGACTATATCATATATACAATCATTAAAGGAATAAGTATATTAGGAATGAATTTAATTCCTTTATATCTAGGTTTTAATTATATTTATTTTAAAAAAACTATTCACAAAGTCAGTAAGTATATTATCATTTATTTTTCAGTAGCTTTATTAACAAATATTGTTAATTTTTTTCTTTGTGAAAATAATACTTTAAAATACTTCTGGACAACTCTGTTTCCGATTAGCCAAAATTCATATCCTTATGGTTTATCGATTATTTTAATATTCATAAGTATGCCGATTATTATTAACTTTTTGCAAAAAATTTCAAATCATCAACTAAAACAAATATTACTTATTTCTACTTATTTATTTGTTATTGCTCCGACATTATTTGGAAAAGATATCTGGTCGATTCAAGCAGGAGGAATGATACTATTTAACACTTACTTAGTTCTTTTAGGTTACTCAATCAATAGATTAAAGTTCATAAATACAAACCTAATTCTTACAAAGTCATTCATATCCATTTCTGTTTATTCCTTATCTACTTTTTTAATGTTTCTCATATCAAAAAATACTCATAATGACTTAAGTACAATAAATAGATTTAATGTTTCAAACTCTTTTTTTGCAGTCTATGCGTCAATATATCTATTCATATTGTTAAATAAAAAATTAAAATTATCATCTGATTTTACTTCTAATTTTTTAATTATATCCACACTAATAACTATGCTTCCTTCAAATATCAATCAAATTAATAATATTTTTAGTGAAAATTCAAATGATAATATATGGTTACTTTGCTTTCGGATATTTTTAACTCTAATAATTATTTCACTTATTTTGACAACTATCTTTACGTGGCTTGAACATACAGCTTTGTTTACATCAATTAACCAAAAGCTACAATTTAATTCAATAGATGATTTTTTTATTAACGTATCAAAATTTAAACAAATACTCTTAAAAAATAAAAGACTTCTTATAGTAATGGCATCTTTTTATGTGATAACTCTAATTCAAATGGGTTTAGTCGCACTTGCAGCAAATCACGGTACTATTTTTGAATTATTCTTAAACTATCAAGCTGCTATTTTTTTATCTACTTTCATACTTACTGCATTCTTTTTGCTGATGTATTTACTAACCAATAGATTTTGGTACGTATATGGCTTTATTTTTATAATTGAACTTTTATTAACAATTTCAACTTTTTTAAAAATACAACTTCGACATGAACCTGTTCTTCCAACTGACATGAGTGCACTAAAGAGCGCGAATGATATTTTAAATATGATAGATCCAATAATTATAATTTTAGGTATTATAATTATGGTTATTTTTGTAATTTTTACATTTACTTTGCAATTAAAATATCAAAAGAAGTATCAAATTAAACTTAACTTTAAAAAAAGAATTATTTCTATTGTTTTACTAACTACAAGTCTTTTTGGATTGTTATTTATCAATCATGCCCAATCAGTACCATCAAAAGTTTTCGACTTATTCAATATTCAAAAGAAATTTTTCAATCAAGAAAATGGTGCTCGAATTAATGGTCCCTTCCTACAATTCATTAATAATTTAGATGTTTCAGTAATGAAAAAACCTTCAGGTTATTCTAAGAAAAATATTCATAAAATAATGAATAAATATGATGTCCGCGCTGCATCTATCAACAAAACCAGAAAAGAATGGCAAAAAAATCAGACTTTTATTTTTGTGTTGAGCGAAAGCTTTAGCGATCCAAGTAGAGTTCCCAATTTAAAGTTGGATAATACTCCAATTTCAAATATCTTAAATGCCAAGAAACTCAATTCATCTGGTTTAATGTTATCTTCTGGATATGGTGGTGGAACTGCTAATATGGAATGGCAATCTCTTACAGGACTTGATTTAAGTGCGCTATCACCCACATTACCCACACCTTACAGTCAACTAGTAGATAACATAAATTACAGTCCTAACATAACAAACCTATTTGATGAAAAAATTGCAATACATCCTTACAATGCTAGCCTTTACAATCGCAAAGATGTTTTTAAAGACTTCGGATTTCAACACTTCTATCATCAAGGTAGTACTGATAAATTGAAATATACTGATAAAATTCCAGCAAGTCCTTATATCTCAGATGAATCAGCATATAAAGAAACTGAAAGATTAATTTCTAGCAACAATAGCAAATCACAGTTTATTCAATTATCCACCATGCAAAATCATTTACCCTTTGACAAAAAAAGTTACAGTAAAACGATTAATATCTCAGGATCAGCAATTGGCAATAATAAAGATGCAATAGATAATTATATTCAAAGAATTCAATATACAGACACTGCTACTAAGTCTTTTCTAGATTATCTTGATAGTCTTGATCGTCCAATTACTTTAGTCTGGTATGGAGATCATCTCCCAGGAATTTATTCTGGTGACTCAATGTCAAAATATGCAGTTTCCTTGCATCAAACGGATTATTTTATTTTTAATAATAAATCAGCAAAAAATAACATTAGATTCAATAAATTAATTTCACCTTATTCTTTTTCTTCATTGGCACTAAAACAAGCAAATATTAAAGTAACTCCTTATTATGCAATGTTGACTGATATAACCGAATCCTTGCCTGCTTCAATGAATGATCCTTATACAACAGTAAAAAACACTTATAACGGAGCTCAAGTTTTTATAAACGATAAGAACAAAATCATAAAATATTCTCAACTTTCTAAGAACCAAAAGCAATTACTAAAGGATTACAAATTAATTCAATATGATATTGTTTCCGGAAAACAGTACTCTGCTAAATGGGCAATGCAAAAAAGTTACTAAAAAAGACTTCTTTTCGAAGTCTTTTTTAGTAGTCTTGCAAAATTTTTTTCAATTCACTTATTTCTTCTTTAATTGATCTTCCTATATCTGTATCTGCTACTTTCATTCTATGATCAACTTTTTCAATAACTTTTTTAGTAGACACAATATCTGTCATATTTTTTATAGCTTGATCACGATTTGTAAAAGGTTCATGCGTCACAAGCTGAAACCCATAAGAATTAGAAAGTAAAGTATATCCTCCAATACCAGTTGTTTTTTGGTATGGTTTTGACATACCACCATCAATTACAAACATTTTTTTGTTTGCCATTATTGGAGAATGTCCTTTTTTTACAGGCGTATGTCCATTTATAACATGTCCATTTTTACTATCTAAGTCAAACTCTTGTAAAATCTTTTCTACGAACCATTCTTCATGCCGTAATTTATAATAAGAATTTTTGTTCTCTTTATGCGTACTTTTATCATCAATAAAATACCGTTCAAAAGTTTTCATAGCTTGTTTTCCAAATAATGGTGATAAAGAACCCGTCCACAAATACCACATTAAATCGGTAGCCATATCATTAACGCATTGAGGATTTTCATAACTATTTCTTAAATTATCTTCTAAAAATTCGAATAATTTTTTTCCTGAATAATTTTTCCCATTAAATTCTAATTTTTCAAAATCCCCATTTAAATCAACAGGCACACATCCATGTAATAATAAATTTCCATTGTGTTTTAAATACATAGATCCCTTAGAAACAAGAAAATCCATATGTTTTCTTAACTTGCTTGAAGATATAAACGAATTAACAAGACCATCAACTATTTCTTGTTCCTCTTGAGTTAATTTATAAGGGTCGTTGGGATCTACAGTTTGAAAACATCCATTATTAATAGAGTAAGTGTTACCTTGAATCTCTATTTCACTAAATTTCTTATTCATCTTTTCTAGCATTTTTCTATTATCCATTTTAAACTCAGGACGACGCCTTATTGCTCTTCCCTCTAATTTAAATTGAATAATAGATATTGCTTGTTGAATTTTATTTGTTTGATTAAGTTCTTCTTTTGTAACTTCTTGTCCTTTATCAATTTTAGGTTCGAATGCAGGATTTAATTGATAATTCTTATCGGCGAACATAGATAAATGCCTTAGATTAATACCGTAACTATCCTCCAAAATTGATAAATTACTGTATCTAGCACTAATTCTAATTAAATTACAAATACACAATGGAGATCCAGAAGCACCACCAATCCATAAGATATCATGATTTCCCCATTGAATATCAACATTTTTAAGCTTCATTAATTTTTCAACAATAAAATCAGGATGTGGACCACGATCATATATATCACCAATTACATGCAATCTATCAACCACAAGTTTTTGAATTGTATGACAAGTCTCAATAATAAATTGGTCAGAAATCTCTAAATCAATTAGATTTTCAATTATTTGATGGTAATATTCATCTTTGTTAACATCATTTTCATTTGTATATAATAATTCTTCTGTTATGTATATAAAATCTTTATTCATTGCTTTTCTAACTTTTGACCTAGTATACTTTCTACTTACCACCTTTAATAATTCAATGACAAAATAAAAATTTTCTTCATACCATCTTCTAATATTTTTATTATTCTTTTGTTGTCTTGATATCATCTCACTTGGGTAATAAACTAAAAATGATAATTCCTTTTGTTGAACTTCACTTAACTCCTTCTTAAATCTTTCACTGATTTTTTGAGCGATATTTCCTGAACCATTTCTAAAAATATGCGCAAAAGCATCATATTCTCCATGAATATCACTAACAAATTCTTCTGTACTTTTTGGTAAATTTAAAATAGCAGACAAATTAATTATTTCAGTTTTAATATCATTTTTATTTGGAAAATATTCGTGTATAACTTTTGTTGTGATTTTATCCATAATTGTATATACCAATTCCTAATTTCCTTATTATTTACAACAATAATAACACATTTATATCTATACCAAATAGTCAAATGATATTATAATTAACCTATCGGAGGTCAAGAACTATGGACTTAAATACAAAAATTACTTTAAATAATGGCATTGAAATTCCCGTTTTAGGATTAGGAGTTTGGAAAACTAGTAATAAAGATGCAACTAATTCAGTAAAATTAGCTGTAAAAAATGGATACAGATTAATTGATACTGCCAAACAATACGGTAATGAAGCTGGTGTTGGACAAGGTATTACAGAAGCGTTGAAAGAAAACAATTTAAAAAGAGAAGATATTTTTTTAACTACAAAAGTTTTTAACGGTGATCAAGGCTACAATTCCACATTAGATAGTATTAATGAACAACTTAAAAGATTGCAGACTAGTTACATTGACTTACTTTTGATACATTGGCCTGTTTTTGATAAATATTTAGAAACCTATCGAGCTTTAGAAGAATTATATAAGCAAGGAAAAATAAGAGCAATCGGTGTTTCTAATTTTGATATTGAAAAATTAACAACAATTTTAAATAATTTCAAAACAGTCCCTGTAATAAATCAAATGGAATTTCACCCACATTGTCAGGAAAAAGATATACTAAAATTCTGTTTAAATCATAACATTCAATTAGAAGCATGGTCCCCTCTTGGCGGTGGAGATCTTTTGAAAGATTCAGTTATTAATAACCTTGCAAAAAAATATCATAAAACACCCGCTCAAATAATATTAAGATGGGATATTCAAAAACGAGTTTTACCTATTCCTAAATCTATACACGAAAAAAGAATAATTGAAAATTCTAATATTTTTGATTTTGAATTAGCAAATGAGGATATGAATAATATTAATAACTTGGATCAAAATAATCGCTCTCTTTGGTATGAAGATTTCTATTGGAGTGGTAACAAAAGAGGATTTAAAGATTCAATTGCGAATATAAAATAAAAGCAGTCTAATAATTTTAGGCTGCTTTTTTTGACATAATTTCATTTAAAAATAGATTTAAAATAATAGCTGTAAAACTACCAACTACCAATCCATTATTAAGTATTGTTTGAACTGTTGTTGGTAAGAATTGTAGCAAAGTCGGCTGAACAGTAACACCAATTCCCATTCCGATTGATATACCAATTATTAACAAGTTATTACTCGTCATTTTAACATTACTTAACATTTTTATACCTTCAGCTCCGACAATTCCGAACATAACAAGCATCGCTCCTCCAAGAACTGACGTTGGTATAAGCGTTGCTATTGCACCAAATTTAGGAATTAAGCCAAGAATCATTAACATTATAGCAGAGTAGAATACAGGAATTACATTCTTAATCCCAGATAATTCGACTACTCCTACATTTTGAGAAAAAGTTGAATAAGGAAAAGTATTAAATATACCACCAAAAATTGCGGCAAGTCCTTCTGACCTATAGCCTTTTTTTAAGTCATATTCACTTAATTCTTGATGAGTAATTTCTGATAATGCAAAAAAAACACCAGTAGATTCAATCATACATGTTAATGCTGCAAGAAGCATTATTAAAACAGATGACCATTCAAATTTAGGAGTAGAAAAATAAAATGGTTGCGGAATTTGGAACCAATGAGCCGAGCCTACAGTGCTCAACCCAATTTTACCCATTGCCAAAGCAACCAAACTCATAACCACAATTCCAATTAAAATAGATACTTGTTTTAAAAATCCACGTCCAAATATATTAATCAATATAATAATTAAAGTTGTGCTAAAACCAAGTAACAAATTAGTTGGACTTCCAAAATTCTTAGCTTCAATATTTCCTCCACCAATATTTTGAAAAGCAACTGGAATCAAAGTAAATCCTATCAACGTAATTAGTGACCCAGTTACAATTGTTGGAAAAAATCTTTTAAGTTTAGAAAAAATTCCGGCAATTAGAAAAATACAAATTCCAGTTATAATAATTGCACCATACATATATGCAATGCCATGATTTTTACCTATATTCTGTAAAGGTGTAACGTACTCTACTGCAGACCCTAAAACAACAGGTAATCCAATTCCTGTTAAAGGAGTTCTTTTTAACTGAAGTAGTGTTGCCACTCCACACATAAAAATATCTACCGATATCAAATAAGTCATTTGCTTAGAATTAAATCCTAATGAAGCCCCAACCAAAAGTGGAATTAATATGTCACCTGAATACATTGCCAATAAATGTTGAAAACCTAGAATTGCATTTTTTATTACAGATACATTTTTACTTCTTACTTCCATTATTTCTCCAATCATCCGTGTATTTAAAATTAGTATACCTATATTATCACTAATACGACTAATCAACAACCAATCTATGAACATTTGTTATAAAACCCTTTTAAAATGTTCGAGTTTTTTATAGAAATTAAAAAGGACAACCCATTTGAGTTGTCCTTTAAGTAATGATTACTACTTATCTTTATCTGTGAATAAATTGTACGCCGGCGATTGAAACTGTACGTACGTGATATGATTGTCCAGCAAAGTTTGCTTCAGAAATAGTAACTGTACCATTTCCATTTACTGATTCAACATATGCAACGTGTCCATATGCACTTGCGTATGCAACACCAGGTGCAAATACGGCAACTGATCCAACTTCAGGTGTACCATTTACTAGGAATCCAGCAGCACGAGCTGAGTTTGCCCAGTTAGCTGCATTTCCCCAATAATTACCTACCCATGAAGCACGGTTCTTAACGTACCATGTACATTGTCCTGCTGGATATGTGTTTGCACCATTATATGCAGGATGGCTAGGAGCACTTGTTGCAGGAGCAGCTGGTTGTGCATTGTTAGATTGTGTATTATTTGCTGCAGGGGCAGCTGGTTGTGCTTGTTGTGTGTTAGCTGCTGGTGCAGCAGGAGCTGGTTGTGCAGATGTTCCATTTGTTGATACAAATTCAGCTGGAACCCATCCATTATCTAATTGATACCAAACTGAACCATTTACAGTTTTTGTACTCTTAACGTCTTTTGTTTGACCGTTGAATACATAATTACCTGTTGCAACACCTGAGTTAGCATCTGTCCACAATGTAACAGCACCGTTAGCATAATTGATTGTTACTTTTTGTGAAGAAGCTTGTGTTTGTTCTGTTGTAGCTTGTTGACCATTTGTTGAAATGTATTTTGCAGAAACCCAGTTATCGTTTCCCAAGTTGTACCATTTTTCACCAAAAACTTGTTTTTGTGAAGAAATAGAAACTTTTTGTCCTTGACCTAAGTATGATTTAACTTTTTGTCCTTTATCAGTACTTGACCAAACTGTTGTAGCACCCTTTGTATAACTTACTACACCTTCAGTTGCAGCTGATACTTCATTAGCAGCAACACTTAAAAGTGCAACCCCAGATAAACCGATAATACTTTTCTTTAAAATATTTTTTTTCAATTTATTTCTCCCTAAAATAATTTATGTTTTTATAATTTTTATTTATATTAATTAACCTACGGTAAATAGAATACCATTATATTCATTTAAAACAATTAACAGTAAATTAATTTAATTTTACAGAAATGTTACAAAAACTTTTTTTACTATACTTTTTATTTATATATTTTAGACTTCAAATATTGAATCACTTCGGATTTCATTACGTCAAAATCATTATTTTTCACTTCAAAAATCCTGTTTTTAAGATATTCTGGAATTTTCATATCTCTTAAAAATTCCTCGCTTTTTATTCGTTGATCTATTTTTTGAGGACTATCCCCTCTTTTTTGTAATCTCTTTTTTATTTCTTCAAGAGAATCAACTTCAATATAAACTACTAATACATTTTGAGGGAACTTATCTAGATAGGTTGCTGCCCCTTTTGTTTCTACAACAATTGAAACAACATCATTTTTTTCCCATGCTCTTTTTAATCCTTCCTCAGAAGAACCATAACGATAACTTCCGTACTGTACATCTTCTAGTAGATGATTTTTAAAAAAAGAAGTTTCAGTCTCAAAATAATAGTCAACTCCATCTTTTTCATATTCGCGAGGTTGTCTAGTTGTATGTGTTATTACAGGTTGTATATTTAGTTCTTCTTTTAACACCTTTGCAAGCGATGATTTACCGGCACCGCTTGCACCAGTTATTACAATTAAATATTTGTTTTCCACTTTTTATTTCCTTAAATTTTATATTTAATTATATTATCACTTTTAAAAGAAAATAAAAAAGCTGATTAATCAGCTTTTTTTACTCTTGATGAATATATTGTCATTACAAATGTTGAAATAATAATAACAAAGAACATTACTCCTGGAGTTAATCCTAAATTATATCCTACTAATTTTAATTTCGACGTTTCGTAGTATATAAAGATCAATGCTCCAGTATAGACTATAAAAGAAATAAAACTTAACAATGTTCTTAAAAATCTTCCTCCTAAAAATGTTAAAACAATTACTAAGATAGGAATTAACACTAATATATAAAAGGCAATTAGTAACACACCCTGTATATCAATTTGAACTCCAAATGCATTTGATAACTTGGTTGCCACCCCACCTAAATTAAGTGCATCATATAAACTTAAAGGCGTACTTGTATTATAATTTGTGGTTTGTGCATCTATTCTAATAAAATTCCCCACAAAACTTGATGCGATAGTGACTAATGTACTAATAAGTAAAATAACTAAATTAGAAGGCTTGGAAAATTTTATTTTTCTACCAGTCACTTCTTCATTAGCAGTAGCAGAATTTTTGTTCTTCCTACTATTATTTAAATTACGTAATTTCTTCTCAATTTTTTCTTGATTTCCATTAATTGCGGTAGCTCGCAAGTAATAAATTAGAATTATCAAAGCAAGAAATATTCCACCAAAAAGAATTTTCCACCAGAATAATAGACAATCAATTAATATTAATAACGTTAATAAAACAAAATTATTTTTTGCGTAATTTAGAAATACATTATTCTCATTTTCATTAGCAATATTATGTTGTGTTCTTTTTCTTGCTTCTTGATTAATTAATTGAAATCCACAATTAGGACAGAATTTTTGTCCTGGTTCTATTGGATGACTACAGTTTGGACATACCATGTTAATTTAATCTCCTTTAAATTAATTGTTATTATTATAAAGTTTTTTTCTCCTTTATGTATCAAAACCACAATAAATTGTAAATATCTTTAATATATAGTAGTATATTGTTACTGTTTTTACTCAAAATATAGGAAGTGTTAATTATGAAAATTGAAGACTTAAAAGTTGATGATTTTGTTAAAGGTAAAGTTGACGAAGACATGGATCATCCATTTGTAGGAAAAGTTGAAAAAATCTATGAACATTCTGCATTATTAGAAATTGTCAGCAATGATCCAGCAGATGATCAAAATGTTGCTGAATTAAATAATAAAATCGTAGTAAATATAGAAAAACTAAAACCTAGTAAATAAAAAGCGACTCAATGAGTCGCTTTTTATTTTTCAATTACAAAATTTTCAGCTGGAACTTTAATAATTCTAAATTCATCAGCTTTTTTACCTGCATGCATGCCCAATCCATTAATAAAAGTATTTTTATATCTACTTGTAATTTTTGCTACAAAAGCTCCTTGGTTTTCTTTATCAGCTTTTATCAAAGCTTCCTTATTCCATGGATAGTTATCAATTGTATTTTTTAAATTTTTAGTTTCACTAACGATAAATGCATTTTTACTAGAAACTTTATATTTTGCACTTTTTTCCCAATATGTGTATTCATCTGTAGATGTTTTTTCATTAGTTTCTTTTTTTACATAAAATCCAATGTCACCATTTGTTTGAATTACCAATGGTTCATATTTATAAGTTATGCTAACTTTACTATTATCATTTATGTTTGCATGATTTAAAAAAGTTGTTGAATTCATAAAACCAAATCCAACAATTAAAATCAAAACCTCAACAAAGTCAATAGTTGTACCTAATATAGAAAATTTCTTTTTCTCAACAACTATCATCTTTAAGTGTCTACGTCTTATATCGTGAATAGTAAATACAAACCAAATTATTAGTATAATCCAAGCTGCTATTCCAACTAAATTCCAACTTAAACTCATAAATATCTCCTCTTAAAAACTTATAATAAATTTTAACATATTCCTTTAAATTTAGTTGAATACAATCTTCATAATTTAATCTTTTTCAATCAAGTAATGAAACTAACAATTTACAAAATTTAATATTTTTAGCAAATCCCTTATTATTATTGAATTAAAAGGACACACTATAATGTATTATAAAAAAAATAAAACACAATATATTGTGTTTTATTGTAGAAGCCGTATACTAATTATATAAATTTCAATTTAATATATTAGGAAGTGAGAGATATGGATAATATTGTTGTATATAGCAAAAATAACTGCATGCAATGTAAAATGACTAAGAGATATTTGACAGAGCATGATATTAATTTTCGAGAAATTAACGTAAGTAATGAACCTGAATATATCGATTACTTAAAAGGACTAGGCTATCAAAGCGTTCCCGTCGTAATGCCAAATGATAGTGATCCAATTGTTGGATTCAGACCAGATGCTTTAAAGGACCTCGTTGATTAAGTATGCCAAACATTGCTTATTATTCAGTGACTGGACAAACTAGACGGTTTATTAAAAAAACCGGATTACAAGCATACGAAATAAACGATGCCGATCCTTTTTACGAAATGGGTCGGCCTTTTATTTTAGTAGTACCTTCATACGACGATGAAATGATGGACTCTGTAATAGATTTTCTTGGATACAAATCAAACAGGAAATATATTAAAGGTGTGGTTGGTAGTGGCAATAGAAATTTCAATGAACTATTCAATCATACCGGAAGAGATATTGCTAAGGGATTAAAAATTCCTGTATTATATGAATATGAATTTAACGGAACTGACCGAGATGTAGAAGAATTTAAGAAAGTAGTGAATACAATTGGGGCTAAATAATCTAGATGTTAAAAATGTTTCATATTTTGAGTTAAATAACGAAATTAATCGTCCAGTAAACGGTAAAATCCCTTTAAATAAGGACAAAGACGCTATTAAAGCTTTTTTTGAAGAAAACGTCAAACCAAATACTAAAAAATTCTCTTCTTTTGATGAACATATAAACTACCTATTAGAAAATGACTATATTGAAAAGGAAATTGTAGACCAATACAATATGTCTTTTATGGAAGATTTATACAATCATTTAAAAGAGCAAAATTTTGAGTTTAAATCATTTATGGCTGCTTATAAATTATACAACCAATATATTTTAAAAACTGATGATAAAGAGTATTACCTAGAAGATTACGAAATGCGTATATTATTCAATGCTCTTATGTATGCAAATGGTGACGAAAACCAAGCAAGAATAATATCTGATGAAATGATTTCGCAGCGTTATCAACCTGCTACTCCAACTTTTTTAAATGCTGGTAGAAAACGTAGAGGTGAATTTGTTTCTTGTTTCTTAATCCAAATTACCGATGACATGAATAGTATCGGCAGAGGCATAAATAGTGCTTTACAGCTCTCTCGTATTGGCGGAGGCGTGGGAATTACATTATCAAATCTTCGCGAAGCCGGTTCATCTATCAAAGGTATCAAAGGTGCTTCAAGTGGCGTATTGCCTGTTATGAAGCTTTTAGAAGACAGTTTTAGTTACAGTAACCAACTCGGTCAAAGACAAGGAGCTGGAGCTGTTTATTTAAACGTCTTTCATCCAGATATCATTTCGTTTTTATCTGCAAAAAAAGAAAACGCTGATGAAAAAATTCGTGTTAAAACTTTGTCTTTAGGTGTTATTGTTCCTGATAAGTATTACGAATTAATCAGAGAAGATAAAGAAATGTATCTATTTAGCCCATATGATGTTGAAAGAATATATGGAGAGCCTTTTTCATATGTTGATATAACTGCTGAATATGACAACATGGTTGCTAATGACGAAATTAAAAAGTATAAAATTAATGCTCGTGAATTAGAAAATGAAATTAGTAAGTTACAACAAGAATCGGGCTATCCTTATATTTTGAATATAGACACTGTAAACCGTGCCAATCCTATTGATGGAAAAATCATCATGAGTAACTTATGTTCTGAAATCCAACAAGTACAAATTCCATCATTTCTTAATGATGCTCAGGAATATGAACAACTTGGAACTGATGTAAGTTGTAATCTTGGATCAACTAATATTTTAAATATGATGCAAAGTCCTAATTTTGGAAAATCTGTTGCCGCTATGACACGCGCTTTAACGTATGTTTCCGACGCTTCAAACATTGCAGCTGTACCTTCGATTAAACATGGTAATGAATTGAGTCATTCAATTGGCCTTGGTGCCATTGGTCTTCATACATATCTAGCTAAGAATCATATTAAATATGGTTCAGAAGAATCAATTGAATTTATTGGAACATATTTCTTATTATTAAACTATTGGACTCTTGTTGAAAGTAATAATATAGCAAAAGAACGCAATGAATCTTTTTATAATTTCGACAAATCAAAATATGCGGATGGGACTTATTTTGATACTTATATATCAAAAAGCTTCTCACCTAAATTAAAAAGAGTTAAAGAATTATTTGATGGAATTTTCATTCCTGAACCAAAAGATTGGGAAGAACTTAAATCAAAAGTTCAAAAATATGGTCTATATAACCAAAACCGTCTTGCAGTAGCTCCTACAGGATCAATATCTTACATTAACAATACAAGTGCTAGTCTGCAGCCAATTACAAGGTTAGTTGAAGAAAGACAAGAAAAGAAAAATGGTAAATTATATTTCCCAGCACCATTTTTGGATAATGAAACTATTAAGTACTATAAGTCAGCCTACGATACAGATATGCGTAAAGTAATTGATATTTATGCTTCTGCTCAACAACATATTGACCAAGGCATGAGTTTGACATTATTTATCAGATCAACAATTCCTGAAGGCCTTTATGAATGGAAAACTGATGAAAAACAATCTACTAGAGATCTTAACATTTTAAGAAACTACGCCTTTTATAAGGGAATAAAATCATTATATTATGTACGTACCTTTACAGACGATGACAATGAAGTAGGTAGTAATGACTGTGAAAGTTGCATTATTTAATTAAAAGGAGAATTTTAAAAAATGGCTGATATGTATTATAAAGCTATAAACTGGAATCAAATTGAAGACAAAATAGACAAAGCCACTTGGGAAAAATTGACGGAACAATTTTGGCTAGATACTCGTATTCCTTTATCAAATGATATGGATGATTGGCGAGAATTAAGTGAAGATGAGCATGCTTTAGTAGGACATGTATTTGGAGGATTAACACTTCTTGATACCTTACAATCTCAAGACGGAATGGCTCAATTAAAAAAAGATGTACGCACTCAAGAAGAAACTGCTGTATTTAATAATATTCAATTCATGGAATCTGTTCATGCAAAAAGTTATTCTTCAATTTTTAGCACTTTAAACACTGTTGAAGAAATTGATGAAATTTTTGATTGGACAAATCATAATGAATATCTTCAAAAAAAAGCTAAGAT
The DNA here is from genome assembly GCF_052828685.1 of Daquilactobacillus linshuiensis. NCBI lineage: Bacteria > Bacillati > Bacillota > Bacilli > Lactobacillales > Lactobacillaceae > Daquilactobacillus > Daquilactobacillus linshuiensis. The sequence goes on from NZ_CM128255.1 coordinate 1,321,727, forward strand.
TATCAATACAATTTATCAAACGGGCTCACCTCTTGAAAAAAAAGTCGCAAGTGTATTTTTAGAAACATTCCTATTCTATTCAGGATTTTATACTCCACTTTATTACCTAGGAAACAATAAACTCGCAAACGTTGCTGAAATTATTAAGCTAATTATTCGCGACGAATCAGTACATGGAACTTATATCGGATATAAATTTCAAGTTGCATTTAACGAACTTTCAGATGAAGAACAAAAGAGATTTCAAGAATGGATGTATGATCTTTTATATCAGCTCTATGAAAATGAAGAAAAATATACCGAGAGTTTATATGATGTTATAGGATGGACTGATCAAGTAAAAACCTTCCTTAGATACAATGCTAATAAAGCATTGATGAACTTAGGACAAAATCCACTATTTCCAGATACTGCTGAAGACGTCAATCCAATTGTTATGAATGGTATTTCAACAGGAACAAACAACCACGATTTCTTTTCTCAAGTTGGTAATGGTTATTTATTAGGACATGTTGAAGCAATGAATAACGACGATTATGATATTGGTAGATAAACACCTTAAAGGTGTTTTTTTATTTGCATTTATTTCAAAAATACTTATGGGAAAAATCCTTAACTGAATAATTCTAAGTGATAATAATTTAAAATTACTGTTTGGTAATTGACTTACAGTCTGCTATTCAGTAAACTATCTTTAAATTAAATCCTTTTAAGGCAGTACAGAGATACTGATAAGGGAGCGGCTATTAATAAAAATCGCTCTTTTCGAGCGATTTTTTTTATTCTAGTTGTTCACTTGGAATGGAGAGTGAAAGTGAATTTTAAAAAAAGGAATACTATAACTTCAGATTTACGATCAATGTCTAATTGGGACATGTTTGCAACTTGGATTGGAGCAAATGCAAACAATGGAACCTGGTATATTGGTGGTGTGATAGCTGCATGTGGATTTTTTACATCATCAACTCTTTTGATAATTGTTGGAGGTCTATCGTATATACTACTTAGTTTAACTTCGTTTATGGGGTTTGAAACTGGGTTAAACACAATGTCATTAATAAGAGGGGCATTTGGTATACGTGGATCAATATTTCCTTCTTTAATTAACATCATTCAATTCATTGGATGGGCAGCTGTTAATACATATATTGCTGCAGTTTCAGTCAGTTTTATTCTTAGAGATATTTTTAAATGGTCTATAAATAATCAAACAATGAACAAATTTGGACTATTGGTCGGCATAATAGTTATGTCTATACTTCACTTACTTAGTATTTCTTTAGGTCAAAAATCAGTTCGTTGGATAGAAAGAATTGGAATAGTCTTAGTTACTGTTTTTGTTATGTGGGAATCAATAATTGTTTTAAAAACAGTTCCTTTATCTAAAATAGCCTCTTGGAATCCACCCATCAAGTTAAGATTATCTACAGGAACCGCAATTGATATTTTAGCTGCATTTAACCTAGCTTGGGTCACTGCCGCTGCGGATTTTAGTAGATTTTCTAAATCAAAAAAAGCTTCTACTGTATATTCTTTTCTAGGTGCAAATATAGGATTGATTTGGTTCGCTTTAATAGGTCTTATAGCAACAATAGCTACAGCTATCACCTTAAATAACTATGATCCTAATAATTCAGATCCCAGCACAATTGCTACAAAATTAGGTCTTGGAGCTTTAGCATTAGTTGTTATCATGCTTACAAGCACAACTGCTAATGCTGTAAATCTTATGGCTGCAGGATCTGCTATAACAAATATTTTTCCAAAAATAAAACTAAAAAAAGCTCTTTGGATAGTAACAATTGTCGCTACTTTTGTAACTTTTATACCCGCATACTTCGCTACTTTTTTGGAGGCATTCCAAATATTCTTAGATAGTATTGGTATGTTTCTTGGACCAGAAATTGCAATATTTTTAACTGACTATTTCTTACTTAGAAAAAGAAAATACAACATTGATGAATTCGATAAAAAAAGTGGAAGTTATTGGTATTACCATGGCATCAATATTATTGCCTTTATTTCATGGATAGTTGGTGTTGTATCTTATTTCTCACTAAAACAAATAAGCTTTTTTGAACAAACAATTGGTACAACTTTCATTTCAATAGCTATTACTTCATTTACTTATTACATTTTGACAAAAATAAAAAAGCTCAATTAAATTGAGCTTTTTTATATCTTAATTTTCCTATTAATTCCTTTAGACAATAAAGACAATCCATAACAAACCACAAAATACATTACTGACATTGCTAAGAACATTGGAATTATATAGTTAGCATTTTGCCCATATATAATTTGTGAGTGTTGCATTAATTCAGGAACAACAATAATCGTTGCTAATGAAGTATCTTTTATTAATGAAATAAATTGACTCACCATTGCTGGAATCATTTTTTTATAAGCTTGAGGTAAAATTATATGCCACATTGCTTGTAAATATGTCATTCCTGTTGCCCTGGCACCTTCCATTTGTCCTCTAGGAACTGCCATAATACCGGATCTCACAATTTCGGCTATCATTGCTGATTCAAAAATAGTCATAGCTAATATTGCAGCAGGTATTGTATCTGGTTTAAATCCTAAGTTTGGTAATCCAAAATAAGTAAAGAATATTATTAATAATAGTGGGAGATTTCTCAAAATATCAATAATAAGTCCTGTTATTTTTGAAATAAATTTTAACTTAGAGTATCTAATTATTCCTAAAATTGAGCCAAGAATAAAACTCAATACAACAGATACTACCGATATAAAAACAGTTACTGCAAGTCCCATTAGAAGAAAACGTAAATTAACTACTGAATAAGCATCAATAAAATTTTGCATGTCCATTTCCTCCTTAGACTATTTTCTTTTCTAAATGCTGCATATAATAACTTAACGGTAATGTAATTACTAAATATAACAATCCAACGATTATGTAAGTATTTATAGTATCAAAAGTAGTAGATGCTATCATATTTCCTTGATACATTAAGTCAAATCCAGCAACAAATGCTAACACTGACGAATTCTTAACTAGATTAACAAATTGATTTCCTAGTGGTGGAATTACAATCTTAAATGCTTGTGGCAAAATTATATAACGCATGCTTTGCCAATAAGTCATTCCTGTTGCTCTAGCTCCTTCCATTTGTCCTTTATCAATTGACAAAATTCCTGATCGAATAGTTTCAGCTATAAACGCAGAAGTATATATAGTAAGTCCGATTGTTCCCGCTATAAATCCATTTATTTTAACAACATACAATGGAATTACTATGTAAAAAAACATTGTAATAACTAGCAACGGAATATTTCTAAATATTTCTACGTATATTTGACCTATTATTCTTGCAATCTTATTTGGCAAAACTTCCAGGATAGCAAAAATTAATCCAATAACTAAACTAAATATAAGTGCTAGTACACTAGAAAATATTGTCCATCCAAACCCTGCTAGAAGTTCTGACCAATGGCTCGTTATTATATTCATCATTAGCGATACAACTCCTTATAGTTAAATCCAGGCACATCCCCGAACCATTTTTTTATTAATTTATTATATTCTCCACTCTTTTCTATTTCCTTAATAGCTTTATTAGTCTCTTTTAAGAAGTCCTTTTGGCCTTTATTCACCGCAATACTATATGGCTCTTTTGTAAATGTTCCACCAACAACTTTGTAACCCTTATTTTCCACTGCCATTCCATATAATATTCCGTTATCTGTTGTTAAAGCGTCACCTTGTTTTGATTTTAATGCTGTCATAGTCTGAGCATAATCTTGAAGTTGTAAAACTTTTGCTTTAGGTGCAGCTATTTTTATATTCTGAACAGAATTGGAACCGACAACTCCTAATACAGTCTTTCCGGATAAGTCTTTAGTACTTTTAATCGTAGAATTTTCTGGTACTAAAAGTGACTGTCCCGCGTCAAAATATGAATTAGAGAAATCAACAATCTTTGCTCTTTCAGGAGTATTTGACATTGTAGCAATAATTGCATCTATATTTCCATTTTTCAGTAAAGGAATTCTAGACTGTGAAGTTACAGTTACAAATTTTGCTTTACCTGTTTTACCCAAAATCTTTTTGGTTATTAATTTTGCCATATCAATATCAAAGCCTTTTTGCTTGCCGTCTTTAACATCCGTTAAACCAAATAACTTAGTATCAGCTTTTACACCCCAGGTTATAGTTTTACTTTCATATGCATTTTTTAAAACCAATTGTTTTGATAAACTTTTTGTATTTGAACACCCAGATAGTATTAAGATCAACATTAAAATAATACTTAACAATATTTTTTTATTTCTCATAGCTGATCCTCCTAACCTAATGCGAAATGATTTTACTCAAAAACTTTTTAGCACGTTCGTTTTGTGGATTTTCAAAAAAAGATTTTGAATCAGTATCTTCTAAAATTTTCCCATCGTCCATAAAAATAACTCTATCGGCAACTTCTTTGGCAAATCCCATTTCATGAGTAACGATTAAAGAAGTCATATCTCCTTGCTCAGCAACTTTTTTTATAACTTGTAAAACATCATCAATCATTTCTGGATCTAAAGCACTTGTTGGTTCATCAAATAACATACACTTTGGTTTCATTGCTAGAGACCTAGCAATAGCTACTCGCTGCGCTTGACCTCCAGATATTTGTGAGGGCATATTTTTTTCCTTACCCACAAGTCCTACCATATTTAGCATTTCTGCAGCTCTTTTTTTATTTTCTTCTTCATTTAATTTCAAAACTATCCTTGGAGCCAACATAACATTTTCTAATACATTCTTATTTTGATAAAGATAAAAATGTTGAAATACCATTCCGACATCTTTACGTAATATGTTTATATTAGTTTTAGGGTTAGAAAGATCATGCCCATTAACTACAAGTTTACCTTCTTGGATGTCTTCTAATCCGTTTACAGTTCTAACCAATGTACTTTTACCCGAACCTGAAGGCCCTATCAAAACCACGGTCTCACCTTTATTAATAGTTAAATCAATATCTCTTAAGGCGTGAAACTTTCCATAATATTTCTGTACACCGTGAAATTCTATCATTGACATAATTAGCACCTCCGTTGTTAGACATAGTTTATTAAAATAATTTTAATCTACAGAAGAAGCACTAAGCAAGAAAAAGGCTCAATGATTTCTAAATAACAAAAAACAGTCTCATTTTGAGACTGCTTTTTTGAAATATTAGTTTTATTTTTTTAATACTATTTGTTTATAAAGAGTTGTTGTTATTAAGTAATAAACTGCATACATTATAAAGAAAATAATAAATGGAATTCCTAATCCAATATATGGCTTTGGTAATAAAGAAACAAACATTTGTAAACCAAACAATACGTGAGTTATTCCCATAATTCCTGGTATTAAGAATAATACTGCAATTTCTTTATTAATTGATTTACTTAATAGCCCGTCTCTAACCCCCATTTTATGTAACATCTCATATCTTTTAACATCACTTGCGGCTCCAGAAAGTATTTTAAACATCAAACAGCTAGCTAACATTGCTAGAAATGCAATTCCTAAAAAGATTCCCATAAATTCAAGTCCTGAGAATATACTATTTATTTGTGTATATTGAATATATTTTTGTCCCATTAATGTTTTTTTATATTTAACATCTAAACTTGCTATTTTTTTGATTGCTTTTAAATTCTTTTTAAAACCGCTAGATTTAATAAATGTTATTGTATTTTCTTTTTCAGATATTTTCTTGTATTCTGTTGTACTAATGAATTCCGTTTCACGGTCCATAGCCTCAGGTATTTGCGAAAATAATTCTGTTTCACTAAAATGTGAAATCTGTTTATTATTACTAAAGTTGTAATGAACGACTTTAGGTGTTTTCATTTCCTTAATATTATTAGTCAGCTTATTAGCGGCCAGTTCATGCTTTTTGAATTGTTCCTTATCCAAATAAACCTTTTTATCAGTTATTTTATAGTTATAAGTCACTTGATCTTTAACATCAACTTTGGAAATATTTTTTCTTTGGTCTTTATCAATATTATGAACAACAGCATCATAATAATTATTAGCATTCGTTATATATTCTGTTGCATCTTTAAATTCACTTCCTACTGTAATTGCACCTAACGCAAGAGCAAATAGCATTGCTACCATAGATAAGATTCTTGTATAATCAGATATTCTAAAACCTAGTTGAGATAGAGTGAAATTATTTAATTTTTTCATAGAGAAGCGACGATTATTTTTTAAAGTTTTAATAATCCAGCTAAATAGTGAATTGATTACAAAATAAGTGCCAGCAACTATTGTCAATAAAGCAATTGGAAGCATTACCAATGTTCCTTTTCCTAGTAAAATCATTGCATAATATCCAATTGCCAATAATCCAACTCCAATTATTGCTTGAATCATTTTTAGCCAACCAACACGTTTTATTCTAGTAGGTTGCTTATCCATATTTAATAACTTTAATACATTTGTTTTTCTTAAAGCTATGCTGTTTTTTAAAGCGGCTAATGCAAATATTATTATAAAGAATATAAAAGTATATATTACAGCTGGTAAATATAATGGATTAAAGTGTTTTATAACTAAATCTAGTGCATCTATTAACCAGTTACTTAAAACTCCTGTAAGTAAAATACCAACTACTACACCTATTGCTGTAGACATTGCACCCAATATGAGTGTTTCCACAAAAATCATTTTTCCTATTTTGCTTCCACGTGCTCCAAGCATCATAAACATACCATATTCACGCTGCCTCATACTCATTAAAAATCCATTGGCATATATTATATATACCAAAGTAATAATTGCTAAAAGTATTATTCCAAATCCAAAAATGAATGGAGTTGCACTGACTGGCGAACTATTTTTTAAAAAAGATCTATTTGTTGCTAATGCCATAAACATATAAAATATTGCGGCAGAAATAGTTAAACCAGAAAATAAAACACTATAATCTCTTAAACGATGCTTAATACCACTTATTGCTAATTTATTTAACATCTTCATCCTCCTTTCTATTCTGCAAATGTTCCCAATGAATCTAATATTTCTTGATAAAATTCTGCTCTGGAGCTATTTTCTCTCTTTAGCTCTTGTCCGATTTGTCCGTCTTTAATAAATAAAATTCTATTGCAATAACTTGCCGAAAAAGGATCATGTGTTACTAACAAAATTGAAGTATTATCTTCTCTATTTATTTTGCTCATCGTTTCTAACAACGCACGAGCGCTTTTAGAATCTAATGCTCCTGTCGGCTCATCACCAAATAATATTGCTGGTTCATGTACAAGTGCTCGAGCAGAAGCAACTCGCTGTTTTTGCCCTCCTGACAATTCTGTAGGATAGTGATCTAAAATATCCTCTAAACCAAGTTTTTTTGCAATCTTTCCTACAGAATTATTAATGACATCACTATTTTTCCCTTGTAAAGATAAAGGTAGTGCAATATTTTCGTACGCAGTTAAATTTTCTAATAAATTGAAATCTTGAAAAATGAATCCAATCTCTTCAGCTCGAAAATCGGCCATTTGATTCCCTTTTAGCTTAGTTACATCTTTATTATTAATTAATACTTCACCACTAGTGGGTTTATCTAAAGTAGATAAAATATTTAAAAGTGTTGTTTTTCCTGATCCTGAGGCACCCATTATTCCTACAAACTCTCCGGAATCAACTTCAAAATTAATATCTGAAAGTGCCTTATATTTTTTTTCATTTTTTGTTCCATATATTTTTTCAATGTTTTTTACATTTACAACATTTGTCATATTTAACTTCCTCCTGTTTATAAAAACTATTCTATGGTATTTAACTTGCCTATACCTTAGTTTGTTCTTACAAAACAAGATACTAATCTTACAAAATTGTAAGTTATACCTTTTTTAATAATAATCAGTATTGAGGTATAATTTTAACGTTATAAAGATATGAAAGGAAGGTCGGTCCGATGCCGCAGGAACAATTAGAATTAGGCTCTGAAAAAAAATATATAAGTTGGCCTATTATTGCTTTAATGGATTTCGTTACAGTTATTGGTTTTGACGATATTATTTATAATTTTCAAAACCAAGGGCTTGGTACTATTACTACATGGATTTTAATGTTATTTTTATTTGTCATTCCTTATGAAATGATGGTAGGACATTTAGGCTCTGTTTTTAATAAAGAAGGTGGAGGATTATCTTCATGGGTTCGTGGAACCTGGGGAGATACTTGGGGTTATGTCGCAGCCTGGACTTATTGGGTTGTAGGATTACCATACTTAGTTGACGTTGCCAACTCCATGGTAGTTTCATTTGGTTGGCTAGTTAATGGTGATGCCTCAATGCAAGACAAAATGAGTAATAGTTTATTTGCTCTTTTAACTGCATTAATTTTTACCTTATTTATTTTCATTCAACATCGTTTAAGAAATTCCTTACAGTGGTTAGGAATTTTGGGTGGCGGATCTATGTTTATTATGACTGTTTTATATGTAATTATGACTTTTGCTTACCTAGGTAAAGGCGGGATTCCTCATTCACAACCTTTTACAATAAAATCAATTATTCCAAAATTTAATTTCCAATACTTTACTACACTAGGTTTATTTATTTTTGCCATGAACGGATCTGAATACATTGCACCTTATGTAAATGAAATGAAAAATGGAAAACGAGATTTCCCAAAGGCAATGTGGATGTTAGCAATTATGACTGGATTTTTGACAGTTTTAGGCTCATTTTCTTTGGGAATTTTCTTCAATGCTCATAACCTACCTAATGATTTAAAAATGAACGGATCATATTATGCATTCCAATACATGGGTAACGAATTTGGAGTGGGTCAATTATTTATGTATATTTTTTCAGTAACACAAGCCATCTATATGATGGCTCAATTAGCCGTTTTAATTGATGCGGGAACTAGGATGTTTCTATCAGACACAGCTAAAAAATATTTACCAAGTGGTCTTACTAAAACAGATAGACGCGGATTACCGATAAATGGTTATTGGCTAACAACAGGTATTTGTACTGTTATTTTAGTTTTGAGTGCTACCTTACCTAATATGAACTCAATTTTTAATCAATTACTTAATTTAAACGGTATAGTCTCTCCATTTGCCACATGTTTTTTATTTACTTCATTCATAACTGTACGCTTAAGACAAAAAGAATTTCCCTCTGAATTTGTTTTCTTAAAAAATAGAAAATTTGCCTTAATTGTTGGTTGGTGGTGTCTATTATTTACATTCACATTTGCTTGTCTATCTGTATTTCAAATAGATGAAAAGTTTGGAACAGCTGCTTATTGGCATGTAATTACTCTCAATCTGATTGAGCCAGTTATTATGCTAGCAATCGGTATTCTTCTTCCATATATAGCAAAATACGAAAAAAATCATAGTGAATCCGTAAATAAACGAAACTTAGCAGTTTTTTATATTATCGGTTCAATATTTATCTTAAGTACAATCATTCCTTTACTTAGAATCTCTCAAAAAAATACACTTAACTCTAAATTTGTAAATACTATTGAATTGATAGTAGAGATTTTAATAATTATAATAGTTGCATCTACTGGTTTCGTTCTCGGAATTAGGTCTTTAAAAGAAAGCAAAAAAGTTGCCTAATGGCAACTTTTTCTTTTATCAATTTTTGTATTATGTATTTCAAAATGTTACTATCATTTAGTTAAGATAAGGTAGTAAATTACTAATAAATTATACATTAAGTTGTTCAACAATCTACTTGATGTAGACAGAGGATTTTTATATGAATGAAGAAAGTACAAAAGTAATAACAGGTGGAGTTAGTCACCTTCAAAATGACTTTGACTATACAATGAATGAACTAACAGCTCTTTGTGAAGCGAACAATATGGAAGTGAAAACAACTATAATACAAAATTTAGACAGACTTGTCGCCGCAACCTATTTTGGATCTGGAAAAGTTGAAGAAATCAAACATGTTGCAGAAGAAAATGATGTAAAAATTATTGTTATCAATGATGAATTATCACCATCTCAAATTAGAAACTTGGAAAAACAAACTGGTTTAAATGTGATTGATAGAACTGAACTTATCTTACAAGTTTTTGCAAGCCGTGCTAAAACAAAACAAGCAAAGCTTCAAGTCGAAATTGCACAGTTACAATATGAACTTCCAAGAATTCATCCATCAGGTAATCCACTTGATCAACAACGTGGGGGAAGCTCAGCAACTCGTGGATCTGGAGAAACAAAATTAGAACTTGATAGACGTGTTATTAGAAACAGAATAACCGCCTTAAAAAAACAACTATTAGAGGTTGATAAAAATCTAGATACACAAAGTCAAAAAAGAAAAAATAACATTTTGCCAACTGTTGCGTTGGTTGGATATACCAATGCTGGTAAATCAACAACAATGAATGCATTATTAAATAAAAGTATAAGCTCAAATGAAGATAGTAAAGTCTTTGAAAAAGACATGCTATTTGCCACTTTAGACACAAGTGTTAGAAATATTACTCTATCCGACAATACCAATTTCTTATTATCAGATACAGTAGGTTTTGTTAGTAAATTACCTCACAACTTAGTAGAATCATTCAAAACTACATTATCAGAAGCAAAAGATGCAGACTTAATAATACATGTCGTTGATTATTCAGATCCAAACTCACAAAAAAATATTGAAGTTACTGAAAAAACTTTAAAAGAAATCGGTGTTTTAAATAAGCCAACAATTATTGCATACAATAAATCTGATTTAGCTAATATTGCATATCCTTCTATTGAAGGGGAGAATATTTATTATTCGGCTATTGATGAAAAATCAATCTCCTTATTAATAAAACTAATTAAAGATAATATCTATAAAGACTTTAAACAAGCAGAATTTTTAATTCCATTTAATAAAGGAGACGTAACTTCATATATACAAAATAACCTAGAAATTTTGTCAAAAGAATATCTTGAAACAGGGACAAAATTCAAATTAAACTTAAACTCTACAGAATATCAAAAACTGGCTAATTACTTAATATAATAACGTTTTCCACTTACAAACTAACTGAATTTTTGATAGAATATTCAAAGAGCCTAATTAGGAGTTGAACTTATGGAAAATCAGCAGTTATTACAAGATTATATCGATATCTATGTATCAGCAATCAAATATATTGAAGAATTAGTATCAAAGCCAACACAAGAATATTATGGACTGTCATTTGAACAATTTTTAATTTTGCGTGAAATCAACGACGATAGTTCAATTTCTTTAAAAGATATAGCTGCAAAAAGAAATGTGACTCGTGGAGCTATATCTCGTCAAGCAGGTGTTTTGATAAAAAATGATTTTATAGTTCAAGAAATCGATCCTAATGATCGTCGTCGTATGATTTTGCACCTTACTGAAAAAGGAAAAAAAGCCGTCAATGAATTAATGCCCAAGATTCGCGAAAGATTCAGTGGCTGGGTAGACGCTTTTGGCAAGAAAAAGACACAAGAGATGTTAACTTTGATGAATGAATTCAAAGAAAAAGTCATGACAGATATTGATAATCAATAAAAAGCATTCCAGTAAAATGGAATGCTTTTTATTTGTAAAATCCAATTGTCATAGCAACTATCAAAATTAATAATACAATTATTGTAATAACCGTGTACATTATATCTTTTTCCTTAGCAAATGCATATATAGACACAATGACTCTTAATACCGGCGTAAAAATTAAAAGTAATAGACCTAACATCATAATGGCATATGATTTACCATTAAATACCCCTTTAATAATTTCTGTCAAAGTTATCGGAAAAGTATCTTGACTATAGCCACTGCCATTATTAATTAAATACATAACTATTCCAATTAATATTACGGCAACAGATATCATTACCCCTAATCTTAATATTTTACCAATAACTATTTCAATTTTTTTCATTTCAAGTGCTTTTTTTTCGTCAATCATATACCTACACCAAAGCCTTTCAGAATCATCTGTACACCCATGTATAATATTATAGGAATAAAAATCAATCTAATGGTTTTTGCACTAAGTCGCTGCATAATCCTTGAACCAATTGTAGCTCCCACTAATACCCCAACAGCAAGAGGTGCAGCGATCTCAGGTTTAATTGCCCCACTAAAAAAATACACAGTAGTACTTGCAGCTGCAGTTACTCCCATCATTAAATTACTTGTTGCACTTGAAGGTTTAAGTGGCATTTTCATTATTGTATCCATTGCGATTACTTTAAAAGCTCCACTACCAATTCCTAACAATCCGCTAGCTAAACCAGCTGCCAGCATCATAACAAATCCACCAGGAACGTGTGTTACAGAATAATCAACTTGCTTTTTTACAACCTTATCATAATAACTGCCGTTAAGTTTTAGCCGAGTGGCAATGTTATCATTAGAATTAATTATATTATCGGATTGTTTTTTTAATAGTTTCATAACCATATTTGCAGCTGAGTAAGCTAACAACAATCCAAATAAAATATATAATACTTTAGAAGAAAAGACTCCTGCTAATAACGCACCTACAATTGCACCTATTGTAGTAGCAATTTCTAAAAACATAGCTACTCTTAAATTGAGCATGTCATCTTTTAAATAAGCAATTGAAGCACCTGAACTTGTTGCAATAACAGAAATCACACTGGCACCTATGGCATACTTAATATCCAAACCCATAATCATAGTTAAAACAGGAGTAACTATCATTCCTCCACCTAGGCCAAGAAGTGAACCAATCACTCCTGCTAGTACGCCAACAATAACCAATAACAATAAACTATGCATTATTTAATATCATCACTTTCAGATTCATTTTCTTTAATTGCACTTAATTGTTTCTTCATAAAATCAACAATCAATTCCTGAACTTTACTATCAATCTCAGAATCATCAGAAACTTTTTCAATTCTCAACTTAGATTTGTTAATAAATTCAGATTTAGTCACTAAATATATTTTAGTTTCAATTTCCTCATCATCATCAAAAAAATGCGTAACTTTTTTATAGTCCTGAAATGGTAAATTTATAATTCCTGATTGAATCAAAAACACTGTATTACCAACATTAATTTGATATTCAAACAATTTACCAGAGTTAAGGCTATCGTCTCCAAAAGTTGCAGCTTTTTTTATTTCTGAATTTATTTTATTTTCAAATTCTTTATCTTTGATAGCAACTGCTTTTGTTTCATATTTTTCGTTTTCAATTAAATCCATATAATCACTTGCAGTAATTTTCATAATAATACCTACACTTCAAAATTTTTATTTAAAAAATTAATTAATTTTTCTTCATATTCTTTAGGGTTTTGGTTATATGACCTAATATGAATACCTTCAGGATTTTCGTATAAATCTTTTTCTCCTTGATAACTATCATACAGCTTTTTCCCCATTATTGATGGAACCGTAACATCCTTATCACCAATAACAAATAATATAGGAAGTTTATCATTTTTTATAACATTTATAGGGCTAGCTTCTTTATAAAAAAAACCTAACCTTATTTTTGAATAAAGTGAAACAAGTGGTATTAACAAGTTAGCTGTTCTACCAATTTTTTTAATAGCGTGAAATTTAATAATACTTTCAGCATCGGTATAAGAAGAATCTTCAACCACCGCTTTTACATTTAATGGAAGATCGTCCTCTGCCAAAAGTTGTAATACAGTTGCAGCACCCATTGAAGCACCAAAAAGAAGAATATTTTGATCTTTATGCTTATTATTTAATTCATTAATCCAACAAAGTAAGTCTTTTTTTTCATAAAATCCAAATGTTAAATATCTGCCTTCACTATCTCCAGCAGCTCGATTATCTGGCATTAATACATTATACCCAAGTTTAAAAAATAATTGTCCAAAAATATCTAGCGATTTATGTGTGGCACCAAAACCATGCGTCAAAATAACCGTTTTTTTACTTTCTTTTTGAGGATAATAAAACGCCTTTAAATTTAAATTATCATTATTAATTTCCCATATTTCATGATTTTGTTCACTAAATTCTAAAGTTCTTTTAAATAAAGGATGATTTTTTGAAATAACTATTTTTTCACCACCAAGAGCATTTGAACCGCGAGAATGAATAATATCGAAAACTTTTTTTACTACAACAAATAAATTTAATAGTACTAACAGTATAGCTAACAAAAGATAAATCATTAATTAGTCTCCTTAATACCTATCATTAAAACTCCCATAACAAGCATAGTAACAGTTATTATAAAAAATAAGCTAGGATACGAAATCAAAGTTATAATCATACTGCCAACATAGGGACCTACAGCTCTACCTAATGAACCAAATATACTATATATACTTTGCATAGTTCCGCGATTTTTATTGGTAGATAATTTACTCAATAATGCAGGTATTGTTGGAAATACCATTGATTCACCAAGTGTTAAAACCAACATACTCAATATAAAAGCCAAAAATGTCTTGGCAGAAGGTAGTAATAAAAAAGATAAACTCATAATTGCTATACCGAGTAATAGTTGAAACTTAAGAAGTTTAAAAATCTTCGAAATAAATCTATTAACAACAGGCTGAATTACAAGTAACGATACTGCATTTACAGTAAATACTAATCCGTACTCTCTAGTAGATAAGCCTTGATCAAGCATATAAACCGACATATTACTATCCCATTGAGAGTATCCAACCCAAACTATAAATACAGCAGAAGATATAATGATCAGATTAATAAGAAATCTTGTACTTCCAATAATTTCCTTAGGATCTTTTTCACTAATCTTAATACTTTCTCTATTGCTATGAGAAATGTTTTTATAAGTATCAAGTACTGAGCCTTTAATTAGAGCAACAAAAATACTTAAAATAAATATAATAGCTGGAATTAAAAAAGTTAAAAAAATACTTGCTTTAAAAATAAAACCAACTGCAGTCGAACCGATGGCAATACCAATATTTGCTGCAAGATACATATTATTAAAAATAATTCTAGAATCACCCAAAAATTGTTCAGCAATAAAAGCAGTATAACCATTAATAGCTGTGTAAGAAAGCCCCATACCAAATCCTAAAACAGATAATATAATTGCATATGAAGGCCAAACATGATGAACAGACATAACTAAAAGACAAAATGCTGAAATAACATATCCTATAATTAAAGTTAATCTCTTGGAAAATCTATCAAACATGACGCCTCCAACAGTATTACCAATCATCATCATTGCTGAATAAATCATCAACACAAATCCAGCCGTCATTAAAGGTTCACCAAGGTTCTTATTAATAAAGATTGTATTAACCGGTAATATAAAACCAAGTACCATATTAAATATTATGTTCAGTAATAAAAGCCAGCGACGTTGTTCCTTCATAGATTTTCCTCCTTAAATTAAATTATTATAAAAAAGCCATGGGAGAAATCCCATGGCATGCAAGACGGTACCCTATAAGGTAATTACAAAAGGTTCACACAATTGTAAAAATACATCTACATCCGGTAGAAAAACAATATTCCGTCACTATCAATTGCTATTAAATAGCTCTCGACTCATCGCACTATCTATACTACATGAGTATGGACATATTTTCAATTATTCAAACACAAAAAAAGATCTTAGTTAAAAACTAAGATCTTTAAATCGCGTGGCGACTTCCTATCCTCGCAGGCAGTTTCCCACCAACTACTATCGGCGTTAAGAAGCTTAACTTCTGTGTTCGACATGGGAACAGGTGTATCCTTCTTGCCATCATCACCACACTTAGTACTTTCGTACCTTCAAAACTAAATACTAACTACTCTTTCCTACTTACTACGGCTCGGTTAAGCCCTCGACCTATTAGTACTGATCCGCTCCATACATCACTGTACTTCCACGCTCAGCCTATCAACCTCATCATCTATAAGGGGTCTTACTTCCTTAACGGAATGGGAAATCTCATCTCGAGGGAGGCTTCACACTTAGATGCTTTCAGCGTTTATCCCTTCCATACATAGCTACCCAGCGATGCCCTTGGCAGAACAACTGGTACACCAGAGGTATGTCCATTCCGGTCCTCTCGTACTAGGAACAGCTCCTCTCAAATTTCCTACGCCCGCGACGGATAGGGACCGAACTGTCTCACGACGTTCTGAACCCAGCTCGCGTACCGCTTTAATGGGCGAACAGCCCAACCCTTGGGACCGACTACAGCCCCAGGATGCGATGAGCCGACATCGAGGTGCCAAACCTCCCCGTCGATGTGAACTCTTGGGGGAGATAAGCCTGTTATCCCCAGGGTAGCTTTTATCCGTTGAGCGATGGCCCTTCCATGCGGAACCACCGGATCACTAAGTCCTACTTTCGTACCTGCTCGACTTGTAAGTCTCACAGTCAAGCTCCCTTATACCTTTACACTCTGCGAATGATTTCCAACCATTCTGAGGGAACCTTTGAGCGCCTCCGTTACTGTTTAGGAGGCGACCGCCCCAGTCAAACTGCCCACCTGACACTGTCTCCCGCCGTGATTGCCGGCGAGGGTTAGAGCCTTCATATAACAAGGGTAGTATCCCACCAATGCCTCCTTCGAAACTAGCGTTCCGAGCTCTACGGCTCCTACCTATCCTGTACATGTTACACAAAAACTCAATATCAAGCTACAGTAAAGCTCCATGGGGTCTTTCCGTCCTGTCGCGGGTAATCCGCATCTTCACGGATATTATAATTTCACCGAGTCTCTCGTTGAGACAGTGCCCAAATCATTACGCCTTTCGTGCGGGTCGGAACTTACCCGACAAGGAATTTCGCTACCTTAGGACCGTTATAGTTACGGCCGCCGTTTACTGGGGCTTCAATTCTGGGCTTCGCCGAAGCTAACTCATCCTCTTAACCTTCCAGCACCGGGCAGGCGTCAGCCCCTATACGTCATCTTACGATTTTGCAGAGACCTGTGTTTTTGATAAACAGTTGTTTGGGCCTATTCACTGCGGCTGACCTTGCGATCAGCACCCCTTCTCCCGAAGTTACGGGGTCATTTTGCCGAGTTCCTTAACGAGAGTTCTCTCGCTCACCTTAGGATACTCTCCTCGACTACCTGTGTCGGTTTGCGGTACGGGTAGTATATATCTAACTAGAAGCTTTTCTTGGCAGTGTGAGTTACTGTGCTTCGCTACTATAATTTCGCTCCTCATCACAACTTGTCCTTATAGTTACAAGCATTTAACTCATAACAAAACTTGTTGCTTGAACATGCTTTTCCAGCTGCATGCACACATCATCCTCCTGCGTCCCTCCATCGGTCAAACAATATATACTAGTACAGGAATATCAACCTGTTATCCATCGATTACGCCTCTCGGCCTCATCTTAGGTCCCGACTAACCCTGGGCGGACGAGCCTTCCCCAGGAAACCTTAGTCATACGGTGGACCAGATTCTCACTGGTCTTTCGCTACTCATACCGGCATTCTCACTTCTATGAAGTCCACTGCTCCTCACGGTACAGCTTCTTCCCTCATACAACGCTCTCCTACCACGTATCTTACGATACATCCACAGTTTCGGTACTATACTTAGCCCCGGTACATTTTCGGCGCAGGGTCACTCGACTAGTGAGCTGTTACGCACTCTTTAAATGAATTGCTGCTTCTAAGCCAACATCCTAGTTGTCTAAGCAACCCCACATCCTTTTCCACTTAGTATAGATTTTGGGACCTTAACTGGTGATCTGGGCTGTTTCCCTTTCGACTACGGATCTTATCACTCATAGTCTGACTCCCGAGTATAAATCAATGGCATTCGGAGTTTATCTGAATTCAGTAATCCTTGACGGACCCCTAGTCCAAACAGTGCTCTACCTCCATGATCCTTACCTCGAGGCTAACCCTAAAGCTATTTCGGAGAGAACCAGCTATCTCCAAGTTCGTTTGGAATTTCACCGCTACCCACACCTCATCCCCGCATTTTTCAACATACGTGGGTTCGGTCCTCCAGTGAGTGTTACCTCACCTTCAACCTGGACATGGGTAGGTCACTTGGTTTCGGGTCTACGTCTACATACTATGTCGCCCATTTCAGACTCGCTTTCGCTTCGGCTCCGTATCTTCTACTTAACCTTGCATGTAAACGTAACTCGCCGGTTCATTCTACAAAAGGCACGCCATCACTCATTAACGAGCTCTGACTATTTGTAGGCACATGGTTTCAGGATCTATTTCACTCCCCTCCCGGGGTGCTTTTCACCTTTCCCTCACGGTACTGGTTCACTATCGGTCACTAGGGAGTATTTAGCCTTGGGAGATGGTCCTCCCGGATTCCGACGGAATTTCGCGTGTTCCGCCGTACTCAGGATACTGATTGGAGTGGCTTTGATTTCGTTTACAGGACTGTCACCTTCTTTGGTTGATCTTCCCAAATCATTCAACTATCTCTGCCTTTTGTTCTCACTACATCAGTCCTACAACCCCAGAAAGCAAGCTCTCTGGTTTGGGCTCTTCCCGTTTCGCTCGCCGCTACTCAGGGAATCGATTTTTCTTTCTCTTCCTGCAACTACTTAGATGTTTCAGTTCATTGCGTCTTCCTCACATAAGCTATGTATTCACTTACATGTAATTGTCGATAAAAACAATTGGGTTCCCCCATTCGGAAATCTCCGGATCAAAGCTTACGTACAGCTCCCCGAAGCATATCGGTGTTAGTTCCGTCCTTCATCGGCTCCTAGTGCCTAGGCATCCACCATGCGCCCTTTATAACTTAACCTATTAAATTACTTTTCTTGGCTAATTTCTTAGCCGCGCAGTTTTCGGTGTTTCTTTTCGTTAGTATTCAGTTTTCAAGGTACGAAGTTGAGAGTAGACCTCTCAAAACTAAACAAAGTTTTAACTTGTGCAGATTCCGTTTATACCATTTGGTATTTATCCTTAGAAAGGAGGTGATCCAGCCGCAGGTTCTCCTACGGCTACCTTGTTACGACTTCACCCTAATCATCTGTCCCACCTTAGACGGCTAGCTCCTAAAAGGTTACCCCACCGGCTTTGGGTGTTACAAACTCTCATGGTGTGACGGGCGGTGTGTACAAGGCCCGGGAACGTATTCACCGCGGCATTCTGATCCGCGATTACTAGCGATTCCAGCTTCATGTAGTCGAGTTGCAGACTACAATCCGAACTGAGATCGGTTTTAAGAGATTTGCTTGTCCTCGCGAACTCGCTGCTCGTTGTACCGACCATTGTAGCACGTGTGTAGCCCAGGTCATAAGGGGCATGATGATTTGACGTCGTCCCCACCTTCCTCCGGTTTGTCACCGGCAGTCTCGCCAGAGTGCCCAACTTAATGCTGGCAACTGACAATAAGGGTTGCGCTCGTTGCGGGACTTAACCCAACATCTCACGACACGAGCTGACGACAACCATGCACCACCTGTCATCCTGTCTCCGAAGAGAAAGATCTATCTCTAGATTTTTCAGGAGATGTCAAGACCTGGTAAGGTTCTTCGCGTTGCTTCGAATTAAACCACATGCTCCACCGCTTGTGCGGGCCCCCGTCAATTCCTTTGAGTTTCAACCTTGCGGTCGTACTCCCCAGGCGGAGTGCTTAATGCGTTAGCTGCAGCACTTAGGGGCGGAAACCCCCAAACACTTAGCACTCATCGTTTACGGTATGGACTACCAGGGTATCTAATCCTGTTTGCTACCCATACTTTCGAGCCTCAGCGTCAGTAACAGACCAGAGAGCCGCCTTCGCCACTGGTGTTCTTCCATATATCTACGCATTCCACCGCTACACATGGAGTTCCACTCTCCTCTTCTGCACTCAAGTTAACCAGTTTCCGATGCACTTCCTCGGTTGAGCCGAGGGCTTTCACATCAGACTTAATTAACCGCCTGCACTCGCTTTACGCCCAATAAATCCGGATAACGCTTGCCACCTACGTATTACCGCGGCTGCTGGCACGTAGTTAGCCGTGGCTTTCTGGTTGGATACCGTCACTACCTAATCAGTTACTATTAGATACATTCTTCTCCAACAACAGAGTTTTACGATCCGAAAACCTTCTTCACTCACGCGGCGTTGCTCCATCAGACTTTCGTCCATTGTGGAAGATTCCCTACTGCTGCCTCCCGTAGGAGTTTGGGCCGTGTCTCAGTCCCAATGTGGCCGATCAACCTCTCAGTTCGGCTACGCATCATCGTCTTGGTGAGCCGTTACCTCACCAACTAACTAATGCGCCGCAGGTCCATCCTAAAGTGATAGCCGAAACCATCTTTCAAACATCCATCATGCGATGATTGTTGTTATGCGGTATTAGCACCTGTTTCCAGATGTTATCCC
Source organism: Daquilactobacillus linshuiensis (assembly GCF_052828685.1). Lineage (NCBI taxonomy): Bacteria > Bacillati > Bacillota > Bacilli > Lactobacillales > Lactobacillaceae > Daquilactobacillus > Daquilactobacillus linshuiensis. The sequence continues at coordinate 1,341,991 of NZ_CM128255.1, forward strand.
CCTCTTTAGGGTAGGTTACCTACGTGTTACTCACCCGTCCGCCGCTCGATACAATGTCTTATCCTTCAGGTGCAAGCACCTTCAGTCAAAAACGATATCTCGCTCGACTTGCATGTATTAGGCACGCCGCCAGCGTTCATCCTGAGCCAGGATCAAACTCTCATATTAAGTTTGTGACTCTTTTTTATTACTAGCGAATTGACTTCGCAATTGTTTTACTACAATCTCTTGTAGCCCTACACAATTAGCGTTAAAACTTTGTTCAGTTTTCAAAGGTCTACCTTGTTGCTTTCGTTTTAAACAACTCATATATCATATCTCGAATATTTAACATTGTCAAGAAGTTTATTGAATTAATTTAAAATTTATTTTTTACAACTTTGCTGTCCGTCTGAAACAGCTTAAATAGAATACCATCTAAATCTAGTGGTTGTCAACACTATTTCTCAACTTTATATTTTCTTAATTTTTAAATATAAATCATTAATCAATTGAGCAAACATATATCCCATAGCAATAGCCCCTGTAACAAGTGAAACAATGATAAATGACTGGATAGCCTTATCAATATTTCCAATTACCATCGTCCTCACTGCTTCATATGCAGTTACGCCCGGAACTAAGGGAACAAGCGCAGGAATATTAAATAAAATAGCTGGCATTTTCTTTTTTCTTGCAAAAACTAATCCTAAAAATCCCGCAATAAACGCAGCGGCAAAGTTTGAAAAGATTTTACCCAGACTTAAATTATATAAGCTCCAATATACTAACCACCCTGCAGTACCAGCAATCCCACAAGCAAATAAAGCTTTTCGTGGATTATTAATGATGATTGCAAAACCTACCGTTGCAGAAAAGGAAAATAAAACTTGTATTAGTATTTGTAAATATATGTTCATTTTTCACCCTCACAAAAACATTTTTAAAACAACAGCAATTCCAATTCCTATTGCCAATGCACTTAAAACAGCCTCAACACCTCGAGCAATACCCGCAAGAAGATGCGCTTCTAATAAATCTCGTAACGAATTAGTTAGCGGTACACCTGGAACCAATGGCATTACTGCCCCTATTAATATATTATCTATATTTTTACCCAAGCCTAGTTTCACTGCACCAATTGTTAAAAAACCTATAATGATAGACGCAAAAAATTCTGACATAAATTTTAGTTTTATTTTTTTATTTATCCAAGTAAATAAAATAAATCCTAACATCCCTAAAAATGCAGATATTGGAAAATCTATCCAATCATATTGCTTAATAAACAGGATCATCAAAGTTGAACCAACCATTGCGGCAGATACAGCCTGTAACCAGAAAGGAAAATCAAGAACATCTTCGTCTATAAATTTTAATTTTATAGCTAATTCTTCTAAAGTTATTGTTCCTGCAGAAAATTTTCTTGATAATTCATTTACTCTACTAACTTTTTCTAGATTAATAGTCCTACTTTTAATTTGTTTTAACTGAATTCCAGAAACATCATCAACACCCATGGCTATAGCTGTTGGAGTTCCAAAAACATTTACTTTTTGAACTCCAGCAGCTTGTGCCATTCTTGTCATAGTATCTTCAACTCTATACATTTCAGATCCGCTTTGAACCATTATTTTTCCAGCTTCAAGACATACAGAAATAACTTTTTCAGTTCTTTTTTTCTCATCCATGGCTATTCTCCTGTAATTACTAATTAATTCATTATATAAATTTGACCTTCAAAAGTAAAAAGACTTCTATCATTAGAAGTCCTTACTTTTTACTTAATTTTTCAATGTCAATTGTTTTATCAATCCAACTGCTATCATAAAATCCATCTTCATGCGTAACCAAAATAACTGCGCCCTCAAAATGAGCTAGTGCATATTTTAAAGAATTCTTACTTTCATCATCTAAATGATTGGTTGGCTCATCCATAAATAAAATATTAATTTTATTAAACATCAAATCTGCCACTTTCACTTTTGATTGCTCTCCACCCGATAATGTATGTATCTGGGAAAGTGCTTGTTGTGCAGTCAATCCTGTTCTAGCGAGATTTTGTCTAATCTCTTTTTGTTCAGCTTCAGGATGTAATTTTTTTAAAATTTGAAATGGTGTATCAAATTTATTTTCCCATTTTAAATCTTGTTTAAAATACCCAACTCTCGTTATAGGAGATACTGAATAATTGCCCCTTATTGGTTTAATTTGTCCTATTAAGGTCTTTATTAAAGTTGATTTGCCAATTCCATTAAATCCCTTAATAACAATTTTTTCACCTGAAACGACAGAAAAATTAAATTTTTCATCTAATATTGGAAAGTCATATCCAATAACTAAGTCATTGGTTTCTATCAATATTTGGCTATTAGCTGTTTCAAAATATGGAAATGATATTTTAGGTATCGGCTTACTTTCAGGTGGTGTTATTATTTCCATTCTATTTAATTGTTTTTCCCTACTCTTAGCACTTTTAGAACGAGAACCTGCTTTAAATTTTGCAATATATGCTTTTTCTTTAGCAATTTTTTTCTGTTGATTTTCATAAGCCTTTAAATATGTTTTCTTATTTTCTTCTTTTTGCCTGAGTGCTTGTTTTAAGTTCCCCGTATAACGAGTTATTTTGCCAAACTCAATATCACAAATGCAATTTGTTGTTTTCTCAAGAAAATCATAATCATGAGAAATAACAATAAAAGCACCTTCAAAAGAATTCAAATAATTTTCTAACCAATCAATATGATTTGTATCTAAATAATTAGTTGGCTCATCTAGCAATAACACGTCTGGCCTTTGTAATAATAACTTTGCCAATATTATTTTTGATCTTTGTCCACCGCTTAATTTTGATACATCATTTTCGTAACCAAGAGCATCTATCCCAAGTCCAGTAGCAACTTGTTCAATTTTTGTATCTGTATCGTAAAATCCAGATACATCTAACTTTTCTTGGATTTGTCCGGCTTTTTGCAATTCTTCTTCGCCTAGAGATTCACTGTATATTTTTAGCATTTTTTCTTGTGCTTTAAATAATTCATCAAATGCTGTTCTTAGAAACTCTCTTATTGATAATCCTTGAGTCAAATTTGCATATTGATCTAAATACCCAATAGAAATATTTTTTTGCCAATTAATTTGTGATTCATCAGCATCTTGCTCTTTTGTCAAAATTTTAATTAAAGTACTTTTACCTACACCATTTTGTCCAATAATACCCATGTGATCTTCTTTATTTAATTGTAATCTAGCATCATCATATAATTGTTTATCTAAAAATTGATGACTTAAATGTTCTACCGTTAAAATACTCATTTTCTTTCCTTTGCAATAAAAAAATCGAGGTTAAATATTACCCCGATTAACTATTTAAATATATGGTACTGATACTTGCGTATCATAATCTTTTGAATAAAGTTTGTAAACCTGATCAACTCCACTACCAAATACAAAACCATTTTGTTCATTAAGTTTATTTTGTCTCATTACTTCAGTCTTAAGAGTTTCTTTTTTCATACCAAGACTAGTTCTTGCTTCATCAGATACTCTTTGGAGTTCTTCATTGGAGGGGACTTCAACACTTAATCCACTTGGATATTTCTCATAGATTACACTTGTACTATTTCCTTGAATAAAATCTGAATCCATATGTTTTCCAGCAGATCTATAACTTTGAGCCAATGTAGTCATATCATCAAAAGTTAAATCAGTCTTCATTGATCCTGATACACTATTTAGAATTTTTTGATACTTCGTTAATGTATTAGCTGAAAGAAGTTTTTTTACAATTGCTTGTATAACTTGTCGCTGACGCTTTTGTCTACCATAATCACCTTGTGGATCTTCATGTCTCATTCTAGAATATGCTAGTGCGTATTCTCCATTTAAGTGAGCTTTTCCTTTTTCAAAATGTTGTCCACCAGTAGCTGGACTAGTAAAAGTAAATGGCACATCTACATCAATTCCGCCTATCCCATCAACAATTTTTTGAAGAGATGAGAAATTAACCATCATATAGTAATCAATTGGAACATTTAAATTTTTCTCAACTGTTTTCATTGATAGTGGCAATCCACCCATACTATACGCAGAATTAATTTTTTGAAGAGCATATCCGTCTAATTGTGAGGTTTCAGAATTTTGATATGATTGTGGCACTTCAATTTCTGCTAAAGTATCACGAGGTATACTTATCATTTTAACTTTATTTTTCTTTGGGTTAACAGTAGTCAGAATCAGAGTATCGGAGTTCCCTCGATCTGTTCTACCTAATCCACCCGTATCAGCACCTACTAATAAAATACTAAAAGGTTTTTTCTCGCTAATTTTTTTTGAAACATCTTTTGAAGAAAGTGGTGAATAAGTATTATTTAACGCATTTTGTGTTTGAGACAAAAGTCTAAGAACATATGCTCCACTAACAAAAAGTGTTAAAACAAAAAATAAACCTATAACTCTTAGGATTACGTTTTTCCCATTTCTTTTTTCTTTTTCTCTTTTTTTCGTTTCGGTTCTAGATACTCTAGGACCTTCGCCTCGAAACTGATTAGCCATAATTACCCTCAACTAAAAATTTTAATGTTAAGAATTATATCACTTTAGTTAACTTTTATTTTATTTATTAACAAACCTATAAAATAACTTAATACTTCAAAAATAGAAATAAAGAACGTTACTGGCCAATTTGTATAATACCCTAAAATCAACCCTAACCAAACTCCAGATAAAGCAAGCATAACAGAAACAGCCAATAATCCTAGAACCGAGTGCGCAAAAAACTTGGCTGTTGCCCCTGGAAGAGTTAATAATACAAAAACTAATAGTGATCCTACTACTTGAGCCCCAATACTAACGCTTAAAGCAATCATTATCAAAAAAATTACGGATAAAAATACTGTCGGTAATCCGGCCGACTTTGCACCAATTGCATCAAAAGAATCAAAACTTAATTTTTTAAAAAAAATTAAGACCGTCAATAAAATAGCTACAGCTAATATAATTAATTCTAATAAATTTTCTTGACTGATTCCGACAATACTTCCAAACAAAATATTAGTTGCATAACTACTTGTTTTAGAAGATAAGGCCAAAAACAAAATACCCGCTCCTATAAATAAAGAAGATATTGCACTGGTTGAAGCTTCGCTTCTTTCTTTTTTTGAACTCATTGAACCTACTAAAATCGAACTAACAAGAGTGAATATAATCATTCCTGATAATGGTGAGATTCCAGTTAATACACCAAATGCAGCACCTGCAAAACCAATTTCAGATAAAGTATGAGACAAAAATGACATATTTCTAGCTACGACAAAAACTCCTACAATCCCACAAGTAATTGCAATGAAAGTGCTAGCAACAAAAGCCTGACGCATAAATTCATATTGAAACATACTTACTCCTCAAATACTTTTTCTTTTAAATCTGATATATCTTTCATCTTAATTTGTTTATTCTCAAACCAAAGATACTTATCAACGTATTTTTTAATCAAGAAATAATCATGAGTTATAAAAATAACAGTTAATTTTTTTTCCTTGTTTAATGACTCAACTACTTCCATTAATTTTTCTTTAGCGACTCCATCAAGACTTGCAGTAGACTCATCTAATATTAAAACATCTGGATCATTTACAATTGCCTGAGCAAGATAGGCTTTTTGCTTTTCTCCACCAGATGCTAACCCTAACGGTAAATCTTTTAATTTTAGCAATCCTGTTTTTTTAAGTGCATCCTCAAGTCTTTTTTTATCTTTGTCATTTTTAAATAGAAATCCTGATTTTTTAAGATTCAGCTCAACAAAACTTTTAATACTCAATGGATAATCACCATCAATATTCCTAAATTGAGGAACATAACCAAACTTAAGTTTATTTTTAGAAAATTTAACGCTTCCTGAACTAGGTTTTTCTAATCCCATCAGTATTTTAATTAAAGTTGTCTTTCCAGAACCGTTTTTACCAACAACACCAATAAAATCACCTTCGTTAATAGTGAAATTAGCATTTTTAAAGAGTGCTTTATCAGAAAATATCTTACTTAAATTTTTAAATTCAATCATTAAAACCTCTAATTTATTTCATTTAATTTATTTAGATAACCATTGATCCATTTAATATATGTTGTTTTACTTGGTAAAGTTTCAGTTACATATAATATAGGAACATCATTATCTTTGGCAACTTTTTCCATTTTATTAACAACATTACTATCAACTTGTTTATTTAAAACCATAAAATCTATCTTTTTATTACGAAGACCATACTCCATATTTTTTACATCTGAAATAGAAGGATCCGTACCATCTTCAATAGCTTTAGCAAACTTTGGATTTTCAACTTTAATTCCAATATCGTTTAATAAATATGAAAAAACAGGCTCACTAACATATGCTTTTTTCCCAATTAGTTTTTTCTTTAATATATTTTCTTTATTTTCAATATTGTCTAATTTTATTAAATATTCATTTGAATTTTGTTTAAAATATTTTTTATGTTTAGGATCTTTTTTTGATACTTCTTGAGTTACTTTTTTTACGAGTTTTTTCATATAGTGGATATCAAACCAAATATGTTCATTTTGACCATCAGAAAGTTTTGCTATATCTTCGCTTACATTAATTAATTGGTTATGATCTTTGAGCTTTAAAATCCAATCATCATATCCCAAACCATTAGCCACAATAATATCAGCGTTAGCCACTGTTTTAGCTGTCGACGTATCTGGATTAAAATCATGAGGATCAACATTTGACGATCTAATAATTGCCTCTACATCCCCATACTTTCCAGTTATATTTTTAGATATATCTTCATAAGTAGAAATAGATGTTACAATCTTGACTTTACTGTGTTTATTTTTTTCACTACTACATCCCGCTAATATTAATAGGGCAAAAAAAATCATAGTATATTTAAAAAGTTTTTTCATTCTGTCCTCTTTTACAACAAAAAAATAGATAAGTAATTTACTTATCTATCTTAAACTATTACCAAACTTGTGTATATACGCCATTTGAGTAAACTCTGTATGCAGTAAATGGAGCTGATTGACCTTTATGATAAATATTTATCAAATAAGCTGAAGCACCATTATCATCAGTTACAGTACCATTATAAAGTCCTGAAACTTGAGTCTTATCAATATTTGTTAACTTATCCAACAAATATGTAACTGCTTGTTGTCCACTTGAAATTGTAACCTTTTGTGTATTGTTATCATTAGCTTGTTGATTATTGCTTTGTTGGGCATCATTTTGCTGATTACCGTTTTGCTTGTTATTACTTTGTTGACTGTTATTTTGTGTTGCATTATTTACATCAGAATTATTACCTGGTTCTGATTTTTTAAAATTATTGTCAGTTACTTTTGTTTTACTATTTGTATCTTTTGAGGTGCTACTTTTCTTGTCGCTTACTGTATTTTCAGTTTTAGGTTTACTATCACTTTGACTAGCGTTATCACTAGTCTGATTGCTGCATCCAGCCAGTGCAATACCTACTACACTTAAAGCTATTATTGAAATCTTTTTTATCATAATTGGCTCCTCCTTAACACTCTCTTATCATAACTGTAACATTTCTGTAACACAAGCGATTTTTATTATTTCGTGATAATTTCTTAATAATTAGTCAATATCATCTAAAACAGTGCGAGCAACTACTGAATCCGTTGGATAAGGAGTATCAATACCTTTTATTTTTTGATAAGGGTCTGCACCCTTCCCAGCTATTATAACAACACTTTCTTTATTGCTCATTTCTAATGCCTCACTTATTGCTTCTATCCTGTCTAAAACAATATTTACTTTAACTTTTTTATGGTCAATCTTTGAATCAATTTCTTCACAAATTTTTTGAGGATCTTCAAAGCCCGGATCATCTGTTGTTAAAAACGCAATATTTGCATATTCACTTAGAGCCTTTGCAAATCCTTCTCTTCTAGAAATACCCTTGTCACCAGTACTTCCAACAACCACAATAATTTTAGACTTTGGGTGATTTCCAATTGCAAAACTCAACAACGCTTTCATACTTGCATAGTTATGAGCATAGTCTACATAAACATATCCGTGATTTTTTGTTTCAATTACTTCCATTCTTCCAGGAACAACAGTAGTACTTAGCCCTTGCTTAATATTTTCTTTAGAAGCACCTGCAAGTGCTGTTGATATTAAAGCGGCAACAGAATTACTCTCGTTAAATATTCCAGGAATATTAACCACATATTCATCATCCACATTCATTTTCTTAGCTTTATCTGATTGTGAAGAGATCTTAAATTTTCCCTTTGTTGGAACTGTTTTTATATCACTAAATTTGAAATCTACTACATCATCTTTTTGTGAATATAAATAAATTTTTTCTTCTGAAACGTGAGCTTGAGCTTCTTTTAACACCTCATCAAAATGATCAGTGTCCTTATTTATTATACAAATTTTTGAATTAGCCATTATTTGTTTCTTACAATATAGGTAGTCTTCAAAAGTTGGATGCTCATTTTTTCCAATATGATCAGGTGAAATGTTTAAAAATATTCCAACATCATATTTCAAATTATAAACACGATTTTTTTTATATGCTTGTGACGAAACTTCCATCACCAAATGTGTCATCCCATTATCTACTGCATTTCTCATATCTCTAAACAAGTCTAAAGATTCAGGAGTAGTCAAATCTGATTTAAATTTCATTCCTGCTTTTTTTCCTACAATTCTATCCATTGTAGAAAATAATGCAGTTTTTTTATTATTCATTTTTTCTAAAATTGTATAAGTTAAATAAGATGACGTTGTCTTTCCTTTAGTACCTGTATAAGCAATAATGAATAGGTTATCTTGAGGATTTTTAAAATATAATGCGCTTAATAAAGACATTGCCTTTTGAATATCTTTAACAATAATCTTATTTACGTTTTTTACTGAATATTCAACTTCAGAAATATAAGTTGTTACACCTTTATTCACTGCATCAATCAAATATTCTTCTTTAAAAGAAGCACCCTTACAAAAGAAAAGAGTGTTATCTTTTATATCTTTTGAATTGTAACTTATATAATCGGCATTTTTTTGAGAAATCAGCTCACTTTTAACTAATAAATCATGTTGCTTTAAAATCTGTATTGCTTCATCTATGGAAATATTCATTTTAAGTCCTCTTTTAGTTTGTTGGATTCAAAGGTAAATATATTATAAAACTTGTTTTTTTATCATTAGATTCTACCGAGATTTTCCCTCCGTGCATTTGAACCATACTTTGAGCAATTGCCAAACCTAACCCTGTACCACCGGTTTCCTTAGACCTTGATTCTTCAACTCTGTAAAACCTTTCAAATAATTGACTTAAAGAATCTTCAGGAATTTTTTTGCCATCATTTGAAATTCTTATTACTGCAAATTTTTCATCTTTTACAGCCTCTAACCAAATATGTCTTGCACCTTGTCCATATTTAAAAGCATTAGAAATCAAATTATTAAATACTCTTCCCAATTTATCAGTATCAGCTTTCATTTTAAAACTTTGTGGACTTGTTCTTGAAATAATCTCAATTCCCTTACGTTTAGCTTCTAATTCATATTCAGCTGAAAATTGTTCCATCAATTGCCCCATATCAAATTCGTTAACGTTTAATATAGCATCAGAATGTTGTGCATTCGTATAATCAAATAAGTCATTGACTAATCCTTGCATTTGCTGAGCCTTTAAAAAAGCAATATGAGTATATTTATAAATATCTTTTTTTGCTAAGTCTGGGGAATTTTCGATCAATCCTAAGTATCCAATTACAGATGTAAGAGGGGTTCTAATATCATGACTAACATTTGTAATTAATTCATCCTTACTTTTTTCAAGATTTCTTTCATCTTCAACTAGTTTAGTCATGTTCTCAATCAGCATATTAATTGCATTTACTGTATTTTGAAGATCTCTATTTACTTTTATATCTAACTTTTTCATGTTTACATCAATGCTTTGGTGTACGGCATTAGTTACGTATCTTACTTCATACTTTTTATATCTTCTTCTAACTTGTAATAATGTAATCGCTAAGTTAAGTAATAACAAAAAAATCCATCTACTTATAACCAAAGCTTGAGAGACAATATCATTACTTGTTATTAAGCTAAAAATAACATCCATTTTAAACAATGGATAGAATAAAAATAATTCAGTTGTAGATAATAACAAAAAAGTGCCAATCCCTATTAGGATTAACACGCCTTTTTGTCGACCTGTGAGTCTAATACTTTTTTTATTCATCTAAAGTTAGACCTCCACTTTGTAACCCACACCCCAAACAGTTTCGATAACTTTTTCACCATCTGTTGCTTCTTCTAATTTATCTCTTAAATGACTAACATGAACCATGACTGTTTTAGCAGATATGACACTTTCTTGCTTCCAAACACGTTCAAAAATTTCATCAGCCGAAAAAACTCTGTTGGGATGGCTGGCTAGTAAATAAAGAACTCCAAATTCAAGAGCAGTTAGTTGAACTTTTTTTCCATCAGAAGTTAAAACTTCATGAGAATCTTTATTTATAGTTATAGGTCCAATTTCTAATTTATCAGGGACTTCTTGTGCAGCTTGTTGTTCACTTCTCCTAAGAAGTGACTTAACGCGAGCCATGACTTCAAGCGGGTTAAAAGGTTTTGAAACGTAGTCGTCTGCTCCTGTTATTAGGCCTTGAATTTTATCCATATCAGCTGTTTTAGCTGAGACAATTATAATAGGAATTTGGGAATTTTTTCTAACCGTTTTGATAACTTCAATTCCCGTCATATTAGGCATCATAACATCTAGTATCATTAATGCAATATCAGGATTTTTTTCCAGTTGATCAATAGCTTCTTGACCAGAGTATGCTGTGACAGGTTCGTATCCTTCATTTTTTACATAGATACTTAATAATTCAACAATCTCTTTATCATCATCAACAACCAAAATTTTCATAATACATCCCCTCAAATTTACGTTGTATTTCGTTCATATGATAATATTATATCAAACATTCAAAAAACAACTAATAAAAGGTATAAATTAAATGAATTTTATAAAAAAGAGAGCAAGATTTATCTTAATTATCATTTTTTCAGCCATAATATTATTTTTTACACTTTCAAAAAATGATTTTATTACACACAGCAGTACTAGAATTATTTTCATTTCTCAATTATTAAAAATATTTAGTGGCGGATTTTTAATATATGGAATAGTTCAATGCTTTAGAGTTAAATAAACGGATTATAGTGCCCACCAGTTGGTTCAGCATTTTTATTAAACTTATAATATTCATCCGGTATGTTAATTTTAACTAGGGTTGGGATTTCTTTTCGAGTAATTAACCTGACAGATTTAACATATGACCCTTTATGCTGTAAAACTACATAGTTCTGACTTTTTTCAGGAATCATTCCAATATCAAAAGTTATCCATTCCCCTTCTCCAAAGGAATTATTCGTAACCCACGTTGTAATAGGTAAAAATCTTTTTTCCTTTTCTTTTTTTCCATTTACGACTACTTCTACAATTTTTGTTGGTGTTTTTTGGGGAACTATCGCATAACTAATTTCCTTTTTTAAAAATGGATTAAATCGATCAATAACTTCTATTTGATTTTTTCTCCCATAGCTTAAAATTCCTAAAAAAATAAAGCAGATACCTATACAAAATAATATTATTTTTTTAAGTAATTTTGATTGTCTAACTTCTTTGTCTATTTGATTAGCCACTTCATAATTCCCTTCTTTCAAAAAATTATCAACAGAAATGTTATATAGATCTGAAAGTTGCATTAATATTTGAACTCCTGGAATTGTTTTATTATTTTCCCATCTAGAGATTGCCTGCCTAGTTACAAACAATTTCTTTGCCAATTCTTCTTGTGAATAATTATTATTTTCACGATATTTTTTTAACGTATTTCCTAGATCCATAATATCTTCTCCTAAATTGATAATACAAATCTACAATGACTTATATCTTTTAACAAGAAACTAATTGTTTACACAAAAAAAGGCCTTTCGGCCTTATTTTTCTGCACTATAGTTAGGAGCCTCTTTTGTAATTTGTACATCATGTGGGTGTGATTCAACTAAGCCAGCTCCAGTTATTTCAACAAATTGAGCGTTTTCTCTTAATTCTTCTAAATTGGCTGCACCAACATATCCCATACCAGAACGAATACCACCTACTTGTTGAAAAATAACATCAGCTAGAGTTCCTTTATAAGCAACTCTTCCTTCAATTCCTTCAGGGACTAACTTTTTAGCTTCATTTACTCCACCTTGGAAATAACGATCAGCTGATCCATGAGACATTGCAGCCAAACTACCCATACCGCGGTACGTTTTAAAACGACGACCATGAAAAATTTCAAACTCCCCTGGAGTTTCATCAGTACCAGCTAACATGCTACCTAACATTACCGCATTTCCTCCAGCAGCAAGGGCTTTTACTATATCTCCTGAATATTTAATACCACCATCAGCAATGATTTGTTTACCATATTCTTTAGCTACATTAGCAGCATCATAGATAGCAGTGATTTGTGGAACACCAACTCCAGCAACCACTCTTGTTGTACAAATTGATCCAGGACCTATTCCTACTTTTACTACATCCACTCCTGCATCAAATAAAGCTTTAGTACCTTCAGCTGTAGCAACGTTTCCAGCAATCAAAGTAATATCTTTGTATGAATTTCTAATTTCAGAAATTTTTCTAAGAACTCCTGCTGAATGACCATGAGCTGTATCTACAATAATAGCATCAACACCAGCTTTAATTAATGCATCAGCTCTGTCAAAAGTATCACTAGTTACACCAACTGCAGCACCTACTAATAATCTACCGTCTTTATCTTTTGCAGAATTAGGATATTGCAAAACATTTTCAATATCTTTAATTGTAATTAGTCCTGTTAATTCGCCTTTTTCATCAACCAAAGGAAGCTTTTCAATACGATTTTTTTGAAGTATTTTTTCAGCTTCTTGCAAACTGGTTTTTGCTGGAGCCGTTATAAGTTTTTCAGAAGTCATTACTTTTGAAATTGGAATATTATAATCATTTATGAAACGCAAATCACGATTAGTTATTACACCAACTAGTTTTTTTGACTCTGGTGAATCAACTATTGGAACACCTGAAATTCTATATTGTCCCATTAATTTATCTGCTTCAGAAACTAAGCGATCAGCAGTTAAAAAGAAAGGATCTGTTATAACTCCACTTTCTGAACGTTTAACTTTTCTCACTTCTTCAGCCTGCTGTTCAATAGACATATTCTTATGTATTACGCCCATTCCACCTTGTCGAGCCATTGCTATTGCCATCTTAGATTCAGTAACTGTATCCATTCCGGCACTTAATATAGGTGTTTTTAAATTTAGATTCTTCCCTAACTTAGTTGATAAATCAGCATCATTAGGTAAAACATGACTCTCCGCTGGTATTAAAAGTACATCATCAAATGTGTACCCCTTCTTTTTAAACTTATTATCCCAATTTGACAAAGTCGTACCCTCCTAAAAGTTTATTATCTAGTATACGTAGAAAATAAATTGAGGTCAACGTTTCATAATTGGATAAATTCTCGTCTTTTATGATATTCAAATTATATTCTATTTATTCATAGATCTTCTAAAGTCCATTAATTCATGACTAACATCTTTTGTCTGCTCATATATTTTGTTATATATTTCATATACTTCAGCATATTTTCTTACATTTGATTCATTTGGAATATAAACTTTATTGTAACTAACGAACGTATCAACAGCACCTTGCAAAGTATCAAACCAACCAACACCATTGGCAGCAATCATAGCAGCACCTAATCCAGGTCCTTGTTCATTTTTTAATGTAACAACCTTTTTATTAAAAATATCAGCTTGAATTTGGAGCCATAATTCACTTTTTGCACCACCACCAATAGCAATAACTGTATCTATACTATTACTCTTTTCCTCAAATATCTTTAAGATATCTTTGAAGCTAAAGACAATTCCTTCTAGTACTGCCCTGATAAAATCTCCTTTTTTATGCATTCGATCAATGCCAACAAAACTACCGCGTATATCTGCATCAGCATAAGGAGTTCTTTCTCCAGAAATATATGGAGTAAATATTAATCCATTTGAACCGACAGTCGATTTTTTAGCGAGCTCAACCCATTCAGCAAATGAATAATCTTCACCAAAGGCCTTTTTAAACCAAGAATTTGCATCACCAGCTGAAAGTGTTACTCCCATAGCATAATAACTATTAGGTATTGCATGATTGAAAAAGTGAACTTTACCATGATAGTCAACCGACTGATTCTTTTCATACTTCAATAACACACCTGAAGTTCCAATAGAACTCATGATTGTATTAGATTTTAAGATTCCTGCACCAACTGCACCAGCAGCATTATCAGCAGCACCTCCAAAAACCTTTGTTTTAGTGGATAATCCAGAAAATTCAGCAAAATTTTTTGTAATTGTTCCAACTTCTTCAACTGATTCAATTAATTTAGGAAAAACTTCTCTAGGTAGCTGAAAGACAGATATTATCTCATCTGACCATTGTTTATTCTTAACATCTAATACAACAGTTCCTGCTGCATCTGAGTAATCCATTCCTAATTTTCCAGTCATTTTAAATCTCACATAGTCTTTAGGTAATAAAATAGTTTTTGTTTTTGCAAACAATTCTGGCTCATTTTCTTTAACCCACAAAATTTTAGGTAATGTAAATCCTTCAAGAGCTCTGTTTCCTGTAATATCAATAAACCTATTGCCCATTTTTTCTTCAATTTCTTTAACCTGTGTAGTAGTTCTTGTATCATTCCATAAAATTGCTGGACGAATAACTTTGTTTTCTTTATCTAATAAAACCAATCCATGCATTTGTCCCGAATACGAAATCCCCTCTATTTCATCAGACTTTATCCCGTCATTTAATAACAATCTAACAATTGCAACCGTTGTTCCCAAGACCCAATCTTCTGGATTTTGTTCAGAATATCCGGGACGTTCTTGAAACACTGGATAATCATAACTTTCCTGCGCAACTATTTTTCCTGATTTATTTAAAGCTGAAACTTTTACCGAACTAGTTCCTAAATCCACTCCTAAAACTACTTTCATATTTGAATACCTCACAATATTATTAAAAAAGCAAACAGATTATGTCTATTTGCTCTTTCAAACTATTTTCCTAAAGTTGAAAAAATATAATTATTCAATGTTGCTTTAAGTTGCTCTAAATGACCAGATTTAGTCGATTCGATTAATTTTTCTTGTGGTATATCAATTATATATTCTTCCAACTCTTTAAATGTAACTTCTCCAGATTCAAAGTCAGCACCAATTCCAGAATCAAATGAACTATATCTATCTGTAATTACATTATCAAATACTTTATCTTCAAGTAAACGACTGGCAACTTTTAATCCTGCTGCATAAGTATCCATACCCGCTGTATGTGCTAAGAATAAATCGTCCATTGTAAATGATTGACGGCGAGGTTTAGCATCAAAGTTTAAACCACCTGTCTTTAGTCCACCGTCTTTAAGCATCTCATACATTACTAACGTTGCTTCATAAATATCATTAGGGAATTCATCAATATCCCATCCAATCAACTTGTCTCCCATGTTGGCATCTAAAGATCCTAACAAACCAGCATCTCTAGCAACTCTAACTTCATGCTCATAAGTATGACCTGCAAGATAGGCATGATTTCCTTCAAGGTTAAGTTTAAATATATCTTCTAAACCATATTCTTTAAGAAAAGCTATTGTTGTTGCTGCATCAGTATCATATTGATGTGAGGTTGGTTCTTTTGGTTTAGGTTCAAGTAAAAATTGTCCAGTATAACCAATTTCATTAGCATAATCTTTAGCCATTCTAAAGAATTTTGCAATGTGTTCTTGTTCACGTTTCATATCGGTATTTAATAGTGATTCATAGCCTTCTCTTCCGCCCCAGAACACATAATTTCTTGAGTTTACTCGTTTTGCTATTTCTAACGAATGTTTTATTTGTGCTGCTGAATAAGCTAGTATATCTGCAAATGGCGCTGTTGCTCCACCAGCAACAAATCTAGGATTAGTAAACAAGCTAGAAGTGTTCCAAAGAACCTTTTTACCTGTTTGTTCCATTTTTTGAACAATCTTATCAACAACTTTATCTAAATTTTCATTAGTTTCACGCAAAGTTTTACCTTCTGGTGCTAAGTCACGATCATGAAATGCAAAATATTCAACATTCATTTTTTCCAAAAATTCAAACAGATAATCTACTTTTGCTAATGCTTGTTCCATAGGGTCAGAAATATCATCCCATGGTCTTTGAGCTGTCCCATCTCCGAAAGGATCTACTAATCTTTGATCCATTGTATGCCAGTAAGCAACAGAAAATTTAAGCCACTCGCTCATTTTTTTTCCGTTAATTATTTCATCAGGATTATAATAATGAAAACCATCTCCAGCTTTTAATCCATTATTTCCAACAAATTCTACTTTATTTTGTTTAAATAACATCTCCACTATCTCCATATTTATATTAGTTAGTTTTTTAAAACAACTAACTTTATAAATATAATGTAAACCCTTTCAAATTTAATTGCAAGTTCTTTTTATAAATACCACTAATCTTATTTTTATAGTACACTTTAACTATTCAAATATATTCTTATTTAGGAGCAGGCCATGCCAAGTTCAATAAACCAAGACTCCATGCGAGATTTAAATTTAAAATACGTTCTTCAATATTTATTTAATAATCCAAGTACTTCTAGAATCGATATTGCTAATCATCTAAAACTAAACAAGTCAACAATTTCTTCTCTATTCAATGAATTAAACAAAAAGGGATACATTACAGAAATTGGGCAAGGAACTAGTTCTGAAAGTGGTGGTCGAAAACCGACCCTTATAAAATTTAATCAAAATTATGGTTATACAGTCAATTTCGAACTAGGTCATCATCACCTTCGTGCAATGACAAATTGGATTACTGGAGAAAAAATCACATTCACATCTGTTTCAGTTATTGATTTAAACATATACAGTATTATTGAACTAATGAAACAACATATTAAAAAGACACAAATTCCTTCATTAAATGGCTTATTAGGAATATCAGTAGCAATAAACGGTATTGTTTTTAACAATACTGTCGTTGATTCTCCCTTTATAGATATGAAAAATGTAGATTTAGTAAAAGAATTAAGTATTTTCAACGTTCCTGTTCTACTAGAAAACGAAGCTAATCTTGCAGCTATTGCAACGAGGGATTTTACTACTTCAAGCAATATAAAAAATTTAATTGCATTGAACGTCCACAATGGTATTGGTGCGGGAATAATAATTAATAATAAACTGTACAAAGGTTCTCACGGAGAAGCAGGAGAGTTAGGTCGTTCAATTCTTTTTCCTTCAAAGAATAATTCAAACAAAATTATTCCTATTGAAAAGGTATTCAGTGAAGACGCTATAATTAACGAGCTTAAAAAAATCAAAAAGATAAAGCATATGGATCGACTTGATTTACTTGCACTTTATAAAAAACAAGATTCAGATGCTATATCTATTTTAAATTCTTTTTCTAAGGCAATTGCTTTTATTATTTTTAATATTAAACAAATGCTTAGTCCAGAAATTATTTCTCTTCAATCCAGGATCGTAGGTGAAGCTCCAGAACTAATTGAAAAAATAAATAAAAACTATTTTGAACTCAGTCAAAAAAATGAAGATTTTAGGCTAATACTTTCTCCAATGACTGAAGATGCTCCTTTATATGGTGGCGCATCTCTGCTTACTCATTTACTTTTAAGTCTCGATGAATATACCCTGTATCTAAAAATGTAAAATAAAAAGATTCTCAAAAATGAGAATCTTTTTATTTTTTAGGATTCTTTAAAATCAGAAGCTTGTTTTAAGGAATCATCCATCTCTATATTGCGTCCCTCTCTAACAAATAAAGGAAGACTCATAAAACTATGTTTTTCTTCAAACCACTCGCCATTTGATTGAATAGACTTTTCCATTCCTTCATCCATAACAAGTCTTGTCCATTCTCCCTTTGGTAAATAAAATCTAACCTTTCCTTCTTTATTAAATACAGGAGCAACTAGTAAGTTCTCTCCTAGCATATACTGTAAATCAATATTATATGTATTAGGATCATTGGGGAATTCCAAAAACATTGGACGCATTAATGGAATTCCTAATTCTACAGCCTTTTTAGCTTGAGAATATAAATAAGGCATCATATGAACTTTAAGTTTTGTAAATTTACGTGTCACATTTACCGCTTCTTCATCAAATAGCCAAGGAACACGATACTGAATATTGCCATGATATCTAGAATGAGAAGATAGTAAACCAAACTGTGTCCAACGTTTATACAAGTCAGCAGGTGTATTTTCTTCAAATCCACCAATATCGTGACTCCAAAAATTAAATCCGCTTACAAGAAAAGATAAACCACCTCTTAAGGTATCAGCCATAGAAGTGTAATTTGATACATTATCTCCTCCCCAATGTATAGGCATTCTTTGGCTACCAACTGTTGCGCTTCTCGCAAATACTACCGCTTCTTTTTCACCTTTTTCTTCCTTCAATACATCATAAACAGCTTCATTATAAAGTTTAGTATAGAAATTATGGCTACCTTGAGGGTTTGAACCATCAAAGAATTTAACGTCATGCATGGGAATTCTTTCTCCAAAATCAGTTTTAAAGCAGTCAACTCCCATTTTTAAGAGTGCTCTTAATTTTTCTTTATACCAGTTAACAGCATCTGGATTAGTAAAATCAACATATGCATTTCCTGCTTGCCACAAATCCCACTGCCATGGGGTTCCATCTTCATGTTTTATAAAATAGTTATTTTTTACACCTTCTTTGAATAACGGTGATTTTTGAGCAATATAAGGATTAATCCATACACAAATTTTTAGATTTTTTTTATGTAGCCTTGTAAGTAACCCCTCGGGATCTGGAAAGGCCTCTTTATCCCATTGAAAGTTCGACCATTCAAACCCTTTCATCCAAAAACAGTCGAAGTGAAATACATCCAGTGGTAAATCTCTTTCTTCCATTCCGTTGATAAATTTCATAACAGTTTTTTCTGAGTAATCAGTTGTAAATGATGTAGATAACCATAAACCAAATGTCCATGCTGGAGGAAGTGTCCCTCCTCCCGTTAATTTATTAAATTTTCCTAGAACATCTTTTGCAGAATTTCCAGCAATTACATAGTACTCAAGGTGTTCTCCTTCAGTTGAAAACTGCACACGCTGTACATTCTCCGAAGCAAACTCAAAACTAACAGGTTGACTATGATTAACAAATACCCCGTAATAAATTCCTTCATTATTCCCGCTTCCCGGCTTACATGCTAAATAAAATGGAATATTTTTATATGATTGCTCAGAACCCGTACCACCATCTTTATTAATAATATCTACTGATTGTCCATTTTTAACAAAAGGTGTGAATCTTTCACCAGTTCCGTAAATTTTAGTATCTATATCTATATTCAACATTTCACGCATAAAGTGTTTGGGTCTATTCAATTTCATTCCTGAAGATATTGCATCTTGAAAACTCATTTGTGCACCTGAGACACTCCCTGGGTACATAGAACCTGTAGAAAGATCATCTATTGAGCCCTGAGCATTTAACTCTGAGGCAGTTATTTCATTTATTTCTCCTTTTTTGTTTTTAAACTTGAAAGACATTCTAAAAGTATCGTGTAAGGGAATATCAACACTCAAATTTCCAGATGTTAGATTAGCATTACCAGGCTTTGTGCCTGCACCTTGTCCATCAACCTCGCCGTTATCAATATTGACTATAGAATTAACCTTATTTGCATAAACTAAATCATACTTAGGATTATTATCATCAATATCAAAATGCGTTAACCTGACACCTATTACATCATCCATCGGTGATGTGATTTTCATTGTAGTATTTCCTACATTTAATGTATCTCCGCGCTCATTCCATTCTTTATAAGTTGCGTATGCTTTTATAGAATCATTATTATTTTCATCTTTTTCCTTAACTGATTCATAGACCTCTTTAGGTGTTTCAATAATATATTGTTCTTTGTCCAACCAATAACCATCATTAAATTTCATAATCTTACTCCTATTAATTTCCCAATTCTCTTGTATGTTTTTCTTCCAAATCACTCGTCATTTTATCTTCAAACTTATCAACATCATTAAACCATAGAGCTATTGCAGATATAACATATAAAACAAATGGAATCCATATAAATCCTAGCGAAATTGCGTTTAAAGCTGTACTTGATTGATGGATATTATTTCCTGTGGATTCAATATAATGTCCCATTGTTAAAACTGTTGAAAGAATCATTGAACCAATTCCCATTCCTAACTTTGCAGAAAACGATGAAAATGATGTTACAAATCCTTCTGCTCTTATTCCATTTTTCCATTCACCGAAATCTACTGCGTCAGATAACATAACAGCAATTAAAGCTCCGATCAATCCTTGGCTTAAATAGAACATTGATATAGCTATTAATATTATTGGAACATTTCCATTTAACTTTTCAGACATAAATAAAAGTAATTGAGATACTACAGTTCCAATCATTCCTATCATCATAGTATTTCTTTTTCCAATCTTCTTAACGAAAAAAGGTACCATTGCCGTAGTTACCAATTGTAGTGTTGTTCCTAAAAGTGTTAATGAACCAAGTCCTTCTTGCCCCAAGTTGTATTTAAAATAATATGGCAAGGCACTTGAACGAATTGCAAATCCTCCCCAGTATACAAAATTAATAAAAATAATAATGAACCAAGGATAATTGCCCTTAACAGCTTTTATACTTTCTTTCATTGGCACTGAACGTTGTGAATCTTTTGTTACAACTCTTTCATGAGTTCCAAAAAAGGCAGTAAACATAGCTATTATTGTGATAACACCTAATATAATTGCCCAAGTTGACCATCCTGCTGCTGATTTTGTTCCCTTATTACTTTCTCCCCAAACACTACCAAAAAATGCAACCGCTGGTAATGTAAGTGGCAAGAAAATAGCAGAACCAAAATTACCAAAGAATTGTCTAATTGTAGATAATGCAACTCTTTCTTGAGGATTAGATGTTAGTGATGGCAATATTGAAGTAACTGGTATGTTAATTGCTGAATATAAAATTTTAGCACCGATATATCCGATATATATCCAAATTACCTTCGTTAATTCACTACCCATAATAAATTTAGGAGCAGAAAATGACATTATACAAAATATGACAAATGGTATTGTAAACCATAACCAGTATGGTCTCGATTTACCCCATTTGGTATGAGTTCTATCAATAAATTGTCCCCAAAAAACTCCATCAATAGAATCAATAATTGCTGTAATTAAAAATAATCCTGTAGTTGCTGCTACAGCAATACCTAGCGTATCTGTACAAAAAACCAAAAAATATGTTCCTAAAACTTGAAATACGGTATTGCAACCAAAATCACTCATAGAGTATGCAATACGTTCTTTCCACGGAACCTGATGACTATTTTTTACTGATAAATTTTCTCTGTCCATCGTTTTCTCCTTTGTGTTAGTTTTTTCAAACAACCAACTTACAATGATATTGTAATCGCTTTCTTTTTTAAAAGCAAGGTTTTTTCGTAAAAAAAATGTTAGCCAAGAGGCTAACAGTTTTAATTATCATTTAAAAAAATGTTGATGTTGTTATTTTATTAGTTTTTCTAAAGAAATATCTAATTGTAAACGACACAATTGCTATTATCAAATAAATTGTTGGGTTTAAAACAGGATTAATTGCCACTGGCAAGTTAGTTGTTAACATTAATACAGCAAACATTATTATTAATCCACCTGCCATATAAAGAATTGTTTTTAGTAAGTTAGGTCGTTTGGATTTTTCTTTTTTCATTTGTATATTGAACCAAGAAAGAATTATTCCCCACATCACTGAAATTAATATCAGTGTAATAATTCCAGTTTGATTTTGACCCTTACTGTTTTTACTAAACATCCCCATTATTCCATACATTGCTGCAAATAGTGCTAAAAATAATAATGAAGTATCAACGGCAATTTTCCAAAACGGTTGTTTTATTGGTGCTTTTTTTACATGTAATAAATCATTAGCTTTTTGTGTAGGTGTACCGAACAATTTATTTGCTGGAATACCCTTTATTTGATTTAGATAAATATCTTTTATTAATCCATTTAAAAGTAGATCTGTTTCTTCTTCAGTTTTTCCAGAATCTATTAATTCTTTTTTTAATTTATATAAATATTCTGTATTTTTCTTACTTAGCTTATTGTTTAACTCTTCTTGAGTCATTTCTTCAATGTTATTTTTAACTTCAACATCTTTTTGTTTGGTTTCTTGTTTCTTTATTATTTTTTCATTTTTTTCTCTAGTGCTTTCACTCAACTACTCTTCCTCCTAGACATTAAATCTAAATTCAATAATGTCACCATCTTGAACTTCATATTCTTTACCTTCAGACCTTAACCTTCCAGCTTCTTTTACCGCTTGTTCACTACCATATTTATCTAAATCTTCAAATGACATTGTCTCAGCTCTAATAAATCCTCGTTCAAAATCAGAATGAATTACTCCTGCTACTTGAGGAGCTTTCATACCTTCTTTAAATGTCCAAGCACGTGTTTCTTTTCCGCCGGCTGTAAAAAATGTTCTTAATCCTAATAATTTATAACTTGATTTAATTAGTTTATCTAACCCAGATTCACTGACACCAGCATCTGCCAAAAATTCTGCACGATCTTCATCATCTAATTCTGCAATTTCTTCTTCAGCTCTAGCGGAAACACCAATTACCTCAGCATTTTCTTTTTGTGCATAATCAACTATTTGTTGATAATATTTAGAATTTTTTGGATTTGACATATCATCTTCAGAAATATTAGCAACGTATATAATTGGCTTTGATGTTAATAAAAATAAGCCTTTTACAATCTTTTCTTCCTCTTCATTAAATTCAATTGATCTAACAGCACCTCCAGCTTCCAAAACCGGTTTTATCTTCTTCAATACTTCAAACTCAGCTAAAGCATCTTTGTCTTTTGTTCTTGCTACTTTTTCGACTTTTGAGTATCTTTTATCAACACTTTCAAGATCGGCAAGCCCTAGTTCAAGATTAATAGTTTCAATATCTGAAATAGGATCAACAACGCCAGTCACACTTGTAATATTGTCATCATCAAAGGCTCTAACTACATGAACAATTGCATCTACTTGTCTAATGTTTTCTAAAAATTTATTACCGAGTCCTTCACCTTTACTTGCTCCTTTAACAATTCCAGCAATATCAGTGAATTCAAATGTTGTATGAATTATTTTTTGAGCGGGTATGATTTCATCAATCCTTTTTAGACGTTTATCTGGTACTTCAACCATTCCTACATTAGGCTCAATTGTAGCAAACGGATAATTTGCCATTTCAGCTCCAGCTTTTGTTATGGCATTAAACAATGTGGATTTACCAACATTAGGTAATCCAACAATTCCAGCAGTTAGTGACATTTTAAATCTCCTTAATAATTAAAACTTAACGTAATTTTCTTGAGTATCGTCAGCATCTTTCACTTTTGTTTTGATACCCTTTATTTTTTTTTCGAAATCTTTTCTAGACATCATTACAATATGGCCACAGTTTAAACATTTAATTTTAAAATCAGCACCCATTCTAATAATTTCCCATCTGTTCTCACCACAAGCATGTGGCTTTTTCATTGTTACTATATCGCCTAAGTCGTACATAATACTTCCTCCTAGTCGATATTAATTCCCAAAATATCTAAAATTCTATTTAAATCATCAGTAGATTTAAAATCTATTTGAATTTTTCCATGTCCATCTTTATTTTCAGAAATATCAATAGGTGTATCAAATTTTGTAATTAATTCTTCAACACTAGCTTTAATAAATGGAGATTTTTGTGGAACTCTCTTTAATGGTCTGGGTTTAGAATTATTAGCTTCTGTAACCATTCTTTCAAGTTCTCTAACTGTAATTCCTTTTTGAACAACCATTTTAGCTAAATAATCTATTTTTTCTTTATCTTTTAAACCAAGTAATGTTCTAGCCTGTCCCATTGATAGCTTGCCATTTTTCAAATATTTCTTAGTCATTGTTGGCAAGTTAAGTAGTCTTAAGTAGTTTGCAATATAAGGTCTACTTTTTCCTAATCTTTTAGATACTTCTTCTTGAGTTATCTTTAATTTTTTTATTAACGTATCATATGCTTCAGCTTCTTCAATTGGAGATAGGTCTTCTCTTTGAAGATTTTCAAGAACTGCAATTTCAAGCATCTGACGTTCATCTAAATCTCTAACAATAGCTGGTATTGTTTCTTTTTTTGCTAATTTACTTGCTCTAAAGCGTCTTTCTCCAGCAATTATTTCATATCCATTAACACTTTGTCTGACAATGATTGGTTGAAAAACACCATTTTCTTTAATTGAATTAGAAAGATCTTCTAAAGACTCTTCATTAAAATTTTTTCTTGGTTGATATGGATTAGGACGAATTTTATCAATTCTAAGATCTAGAACATTTTCTTCTGTTGCATCCACATTCTGTC
This sequence comes from Daquilactobacillus linshuiensis, assembly GCF_052828685.1. NCBI lineage: Bacteria > Bacillati > Bacillota > Bacilli > Lactobacillales > Lactobacillaceae > Daquilactobacillus > Daquilactobacillus linshuiensis. The sequence continues at coordinate 1,366,587 of NZ_CM128255.1, forward strand.
CTTCGAAATCAGAAAAAATTGCATCAATTCCTTTTCCTAATCCCTTTGTATTTTTACTATTTGGCATCAGATAACACTTCCTTTGCTAAATCCATATAAAGCTTTGCACCTGGTGATGTTTTTTCAAAATCTATAATTGGCAAACCGTAACTTGGTGCTTGTGCTAATTTTGTATTACGTGGAATTATTGTTTCATAAACACGATCTCCAAAATAGCTTTGCACTTCTTCTACAACTTGAGCACCTAAGTTAGTTCTACTATCTAACATCGTTAGTAAAACACCTTCTATAGCTAAATCTTTATTAAAATGTTTTTGAACCAATCTAACTGTATTTAATAATTGGCTTAATCCTTCAAGCGCATAGTACTCAGTTTGTACTGGTATAACTATTGAATTGCTTGCTGTAAAAGCATTAATTGATAATTGGCCCAGTGATGGAGGACAATCTAACAATATGAAGTCATAATCTTTTTGAACTTCTTCCAGACCAGATTTTAGCCGCGTTTCTCTTGCTATCATAGAAGTTAGTTCCATCTCAGCTCCAGCTAATTGAATAGTAGCAGGTACAATATCAAGGTTTTTTCTTTGAGTGTGGATTATCGTTTCTTTCAATGGATATTCGTTTACTAGTACATCATAAACATCTTTTTCTACATCAGCTTTTTTTATTCCTAATCCACTTGTCGCATTACCTTGTGGATCAATATCAACAATTAATACACGTTGATCTAACTCAGTCAAACTTGCACCAAGATTAATAGTTGTAGTTGTTTTACCAACACCACCTTTTTGATTGGCAACAGATATTACTTTGGCCATTTTGCTACTCCTTATTATTTTTTAATCTTAATAATTATTTCATATTCTTCTTTATTGTCATGTTCTTCAGTTTTTACATTTATACCGGTATCTTTAATCATAGACACTGACTTTTTAATTGTATTTGCAGCAATTTTTATATTTTTATTAATTGAAACTGCTTTTCTTTCGTTTTGTTTAACGACACCTTTTCCAGATATAATTTTAGTTATTAGATTTTCAGTTTGCTTAACATTCAAACCATCTTGAAGAATTTTTTCGAATACTTCAATTTGCTTATTTTTGTCATCTAAAGCTAACAGAGCTCTTCCATGACGCTGAGATATTTTTTCGTTAGCAATCGCAACAGTAATTTTATTATCCAACTTTAAAAGTCTTAATTTATTGGCTACATACGACTGGCTTTTTCCTAATTGCTCTGAAAGCTCACTTTGAGTTAAATCGTTCACTCTCATTAATTCAAGATAAGCTTCAGCCTCTTCAATGGGGTTTAAATTTTCTCTTTGAAGATTTTCAATAACTCCCATTGAAGCTGTTTCACTATCAGTTAGGTTGTTAACTATTGCATGAATATTTTCCCAACCTAACTTTTTAACAGCTCTATAACGCCTTTCTCCGGCAATTATTTCATATTTATCTTGATCATATTCACGAACAACAATGGGTTGAAGCAGTCCATGTTCATTTATAGTTTTTGATAGCTCTTCTATAGCACTTTCATCAAACTCGGTTCTTGGTTGATATCTATTAGGAATAATGCTATCAACTTTTATTGAAACTATTTCATTTTTATTAGGAATATTATCTTCATCTTTTTTTCCAGTTATTTTATTAAAAAATGATGCCATTTTTATCTCCTATTTAATTGGTTTTTTATTTGGAGTTCCAGCTTTTCTAGGATATTGATTAGGAGTGATTTTTTTCTTCTCAATTTCAATAATCACTCTTTTTCCAGTGTCGTTAGAAAGAATGAATTCTTTAGTGTCTATAATTTTTCCACCTAGAGTTGCAATAGCTTTTTTAGCATCAATAAGTTCTTGAGGTGCACTTTCTGATTTCATTGCTAAAAAAGTACCGTTTATTCTTGTTAGCGGTAAACAAAGCTCTGATAATACATTTAACCTTGCAACTGCTCTGGCAACAACTAAATCAAATTTTTCTCGATACTCAATGTTTTTTCCAGCATCTTCTGCACGCATATGAACAAAATTATAATTTGTAATTCCTAACTTTGTTGCTAATTCATTTAAAAAATTAATTCTTTTTCCAAGGGAATCAATTATCGTGATATCCAGGTTGGGATTTACAATTTTAAGTGGAATAATAGGAAAACCCGCTCCAGACCCAACATCACATATCTTAATACTTTTATCTAAAAGATCCTCATATTCAAATCCTAAGGTAATAGAATCATAAAAATGCTTCAAATAAACTTGCTTTTCGTCAGTTATAGCAGTTAGATTCATTTTTTTATTTTCGGCTATCAAAAAGTCAAAATAAATGGCAAACTGATCCATCTGAGTTTGTGTTAATTCAATATTATTTTCTAAAAGTTTTTCTTTAAATTCATCCGGAAACATTATTCACCCTACCTGTGTTTTATGAAACAAATTTTTGTTTCACATCAGTAATAATAGTATATGAAAAGTTGCATAAATTCAACTTTACTTCTTACTAATTTAATTACAAAAATACTCTGAAAGTCCATTTAAACCTTCAGAGTAAAATATAAAATATTTTTATTTTATAATATTTATTTATGCCATCGCATCCCAACTTGGAAGTACAATTGGTTCTTGATTATATTGTTGAACTTCTTCTTCAGTTAGGTATTTTTTATTTATTACTACCTCATAAACATATTCATCAAACCATTTATCGTCCATTACAAAGTAACCTTTTTTGCCGACTTCTTCTCCCCATGAATTTTCAACTTTCCACTTTGTAGGCTTGTTTTTTTCAAGATCTACTCCAGTTAATACCATTGCATGTGAAACTTGCCCTTCATGTGTATCTAAACGTTGTCCTTTTGTCATTTTAGAATCAATATCAAATAAGGAATCATAATCAAATAACTCTCCCGACAACATTCCCTCTTCTCTTAATGACTGTGCGCCTACATCATTTCCAAACCAGACAGTTTCTCCATTTTTCATTTGTTTTATTGCCAATTCTTTTAACCTTTCGATTGGCTTATTTAAGAATTTTTCATCAGTCATTCCTACAATATTACCCTGAGTGTCAATAGTATATACTTTATTAAATTCTTTACTCTCTTGTGGTGAATTCATAATTGAAATGTATTCATCTAAATCTAGATTAAAATATTTTTCATAAAACTCTTGTGGTGATATATTCTTTTCTTCTATTAATTTTTCATTATCATCACGAATCATTAAATCAAATTTATTAACAGGTTCACCAAATGCATAAGTACACATTCTGTAAACATCATTCATACTTTTATCAATAAACGTATCAATTGATTTTCCTTTTTTGATTAACTCTCTTAATTCAAGTCCCTTTTTTCTTAAGTAATTATTTATTATTGAACTGAACTCTTCAGTGTTTTCGGAATTATATGTTTCTGGCATTACATAATTAGGAACTACTCCATATTTTTTTACAAGATTAGCAGAATATTGCCACTGTCCTCCATCATCATTAGAATATTGAAAGATAACAGAAACTTTTCTATCATCTATTGGTAAATTAGCAGTCTCTACTACATTCTTAAAAAAATAATTAGCTTTTTCTAGTCTGTCATAAAAAGATAAGTAATTTTGAGATAATTCAAAATCCTTCACTTTATAATTTTTCGCAAAATCTGTTCTTAAATTGGTTAAAGTTGAAAACAACCAACAGCGCCCCGACTTTTTTTGATTGCTTACTTTTCCAGTTTTTAAATCTATGGAAAAAGTATCATTCATATGTGCATTATTGAAATTTTGTGCCACTTTATTAATTCCAACATTAGCAACTGCATTTTTTAAAACCTCACTTTTTGCATGTTGTTTCAAATTTTCTTTAAATTCTGATAAACTTTGTTTATTAATTTCTTTATTCATATCTTTTGCTCCATTTTCTACTATAATAATAAGAATATAACAAATTTACATTTGAGGATAGCCATGACAACAGAAAATAAAAATATAAAAATTGCATATTTATACGAAGACTTAATGAACACGTACGGAGATAGCGGAGACATTAAAATACTATCTTATATTTTTAAGGAAAAAGGTTATACAACAACAGTAGACAACATCAGTCTTGATGACGATTTTGATGCTTTTGATTATGATTTTTTGTTTTTTGGCGGTGGACAAGATTTTGAACAATCCGTTGTTGCTCAAGACTTGCAACACCATAAAGAAACCATATCTAAATACATAGAATCAGATCGTCCAATGCTCGGAATCTGCGGAGGGTATCAACTATTAGGGGAATATTACTTAACTAGTGCTGGTAAAAAGATTCAAGGATTAGGAATCTTACCGCTTCATACAATATTCAAAGCAGACAGTAGAATGATTGGTGATACAAAATACGAAACAGAGTGGGGAACTGTTACTGCGTTTGAAAATCATAGTGGAAGAACTTATTTTGATGATAAAGAAGTATTAAAACCATTTGGAAAAATGATTGAAGGATATGGAAATAATCCTGATGAAGGTTTTGAGGGTATGAGATACAAATCTACAATTGGTAGTTACTCTCATGGACCATTGTTACGCAATATGAATATTGCAAATGCTATAGCCAACAAGATATTAGAAAATAAAAAAGTTACTAACTAATTGTTAGTAACTTTTTTAGTCATCTAAAAACTTATTTGTCTTTATTATTGTCATTGAAATTAATGGAACTAATATAATTGCTCCAATCATTTCGGGAATACCATTTGCGCCAACTATTCCCATTAATACTCCATTTAAAGCACCTGATGTCACTTTGTAAGTACTCATCAAGACTCCTGTATACATTAGTCTCATCAAGGTAAGTACCAACACAGTATTTGTAATTGATCCTATTGCAGCGGCAAATCCCATTGACAATACTTTATTAAATCTTGGTTTTAATCCTTTATATACTAATCCTGAGAACCATCCAACTAAAATTCTTGGAATAATTGAAACAATTGGATTAGTAAATACAATAGCTTCTATAGGGCTTGTTGGAGATGTCAAAGCTCTAAATAAAGAAAATATCCCCCAAATCAGTCCTATAATTGCCCCGTCTGTAGGACCTAGAATTACAGCAGCGACAATTACGGTAATATGAACAATTGTTAGATTTACAAATCCAAGTGGCAAATATCCAATCATTGGAACTAATGATTGCAAGATAATAATTGCACTTAAAATCCCCAAAATTGCAACTCTATATGCTTTTGATCTTTTCATAATTATCTCCTCAAAATATATCTGACTAGATATTCTCACTAACCACATTTTAACAAAAAAAAATACAATTCCAAACAAGGGGTATTATTTGAAATAAATTATAAATTCAGTAATATTAATAAAGTGTGTAAAGGAGACACTATTTTATGACCAAACAAAATAAAAATCGTATCGTATTTATATTTATTGGAATTATTGCTTTAACTATGGCTAGTAGATTAGGATCTGTCTTATCTCCATCTATTAGCAAAATTCAACAAGCTTTTCCAAATACTGATCCAACAAAAGTTGAATCTATTGCATCAATAGGTGATATCTCATCAATGCTTTCTGCAATTATTTTTGGTTATCTTCTTCAAAAAATCACTTATAAAATGGCCGCAATTATTGGTTCAATTTTATTAATAATAGGTGGGTTATTTCCAATAATAATTCATCATGATGTAAACCAACTTCTTACATTTGCCTTAATAGTAGGATTTGGTACAGGTGCAATAACAACAGTTATTCCCAGCTTAACCGCTAAAACTTTTTCAGGAAAAAAGCTATCCAAAATGTTTGGTATAAACATCGCTTTAGAAGATGGATTTTCAATGCTATTTATGTTTACCGGAGGACTCCTGGCAGAGATTAGTTGGGTACATAACTACTATGTTTATGGGGCTGCTTTAGTCACTTTAATATTTGCGATACTGTTTATTCCAAATATTAAACCAAACGACCAATCAAATATTGAATCTAGAGACATTCCAGATCAAGAAATTAGTAAAACAGGCTGGATCCTAATCATTTCTTTATTACTTCTTGGTTTCTTCAGTCTAGTTTTAGGAGCTGTTTTAAATACAAAAATTGCTGTCTACCTACACGAATTTAATATTGGTGGACCAAGTACTGCGGGTACTACACTACTATTTTTAAGGGCAGCTTCTATTGTCGTAGGTCTGTCAATAAATACACTTACTCATATTTTTAAACGCTATCTTCTAGCAATTGGACAACTTGCTTTTGTTTTAGGGGCAATTATTTTTATTTGCTTCCATAGTTTCATTGCTTCTGTAATAGGAGCATTTATTATGGGATCTGGTACATCAATTACACTTTCTACAATTCCTTTTATTCTTTCAAATTTATCTTCAAAAAAGAAATATCCGATTATTATTGGTAGCTTCTCTGCTATTACAAGTTTAGGGTTTGCTGCGTCTACTTGGTTTTTTAAAGCCACTGTTTCTATTTTTTCTAGCAACCTAATAATAGGTACATTTTATGGAGTAGTAATTATAGGAATTGTAATTGCTGCATTACTAACAGTTACCCAATTTCAAAAAAAATGTGAAGAAAATTATATCAAATAAAGCCTAGATTAATATCTAAGCTTTTTTATTATCATTATAATTAATTAAGAAGTAGAATGATGTGATAAAAAATTTATTATAGGAGGTTATCTTATGGATAAAAACAGTCAAGAAAACTCCATGCTAGACATGTTTACCTTTGTCTTTAGAACCGTTTTAAAGAGACGTTGGTTATTGATTAGTAATATTTTGTTACTGATTATAATCACTTTCTTAAAGTTTGTAATGCCCCAATTCACGCAGTTTATTATTGATAAAGTTATTCCAAAATCAGATTACCGATTACTACTACTATCAATAATTACATTACTTATTACAGCTGCTATTTTAGGCATATTTAATTATCTTTCGACCTATTATATTGGAGTTATGAGTCAAAATTCTATAACCAAATTACGAGAAAATCTCTATAAAGATATATTACGAATGGATACTAACTTTTTTAAGTCCAGTAAGACTGGTGACCTAATGGAACGCTTAAATGGTGATATTAATAACTTACAGAGTTTAATCTCACCAAATATGCTAGCTATGATAGGTAACATATTCACATTTATAGGCGTTTTAAGTTTTTTATTCATAGAAAACTGGATAATTGCTCTTGCAGTATCACTCACTTTACCATTCATGTTTTTGATTTATAGAGTATTTAGAAATCGTATTCGTTCTGCATTTATGAAAGTTAGAGCATCACAAGCTAAGATGTCTAATCAAATGCAAAATACTCTTACTCAAATTCAACTAATAAAAAGCTATTCCAGCGAAGACTTTGAAGAAGAAAGATTTAACAAGTTTGCTCATGACAATAGGGAAAATAATATAAATGCAATTCAAAATCAGGCTATATTTTCTCCACTTGTTGATTTTATAAATTATCTTGGAACTGCAATTGTATTATTGTTAGGAACCTATTTTGTAATACATAGACAACTTACAATTGGACAATTAGTAGCTTATATTAGCTATGTTTCAATGTTACAAACACCAATTCGTGCAATGACAGCTCTATTAAACCAACTCCAACAATCTTTAGTTTCATATGGTAGAATTACTGAAATTCTAAAAACTGAACCTGAAATTGTTGATAGTCCGGAAGCTGTTGATTTTCCAAAACTTTCAAATGGAATATTTTTAAACAAAGTTTATTTCAAATATCCAAATAAAGAATCTTCCGGTAAGAATCCATCTGTTTTGAAAGATATTACTTTTAATATCCCATTTGGAAAAGTAACTGCATTAGTAGGACATTCTGGTGCTGGAAAGACTACAATAACCCAATTACTTGATAGATTATTTGATATAAATAGTGGGAAAATTTTATATGACGATACTCCAATAAGCAAAATTAAAATTAACTCTTTAAGAAAAAATATTTCCATTGTTGCTCAAGACATTTTGATTACCGATGGTACTTTAGAAGAAAATATTCGCTACGGAAATCAAGATGCTAGTGATGAAGAAGTTTGGCAAGCTGCAAAAATTGCTGATATTGATAAGTTTATATCCGATCTTCCAGATGGCATTAAAACACAAGTTGGAGAACGAGGAATGAGATTATCCGGTGGACAAAAGCAACGTATTTCAATTGCTAGAGCAGTCTTAAAAAATGCTCCAGTTATTATACTTGATGAAGCAACTGCAGCACTTGATAATGAGTCAGAAAAAAATATTCAACATGCTTTAGATAATTTATTAAAAAATAAAACATCCCTTGTAATCGCACACAGACTATCTACCGTTCATAGCGCTGATAAAATTGTGGTAATGGATAATGGTAAAGTTGTTGAAACAGGAACTCACAACGAACTTTTAGAAAAGAACGGTCAATATGCACAACTATATAACGCCCAATTCAAATAAAAAAGCTGACTATTAGTTATTTAGTCAGCTTTTTTACCCATTATTTGCAGCGTTTATTGCCTTAATAAGTGCATTTCTAAATCCATTTTCTTCTAATGCTGCTACTCCTCTAATTGTACTTCCTCCAGGACTCGTAACTTGATCTTTCAACTGTGCAACATGTCCTTTGCTTTGCTGTGCAAGTTTAGAAGAACCAATTAGCATTTGAATAACTGCTTCATAAGATAGTTTTCTTGGTAGTCCATTTAAGACGCCCGCATCGCTTAATGCTTCTATTAAAATATCAATAAATGCTGGGCTACATCCTGCAACAGTTCCAAATATTCCTAACTGTTCTTCGGGAACTTCAATCAGTTTACCCATTCTTTCAAAAACATCTTTTACTAATTCTTTTTGGCCTTCATTAAATTCTTTGGCGTAAGATATTCCAGTTACTCCTTCGCCAATACTTACTGGAGTGTTAGGAATCGCAAAAGCCGTTGCATGATTAGGAAGGTAACTTTGCATAAATTCAATCGTTGATCCACCTGAAACGGACACTATAACTTGGTTTTTAACAAATTCTTTCAACTCATTAAAAACATCTTTTAATGCAAGAGAACCAACGGCTATAACAATTATATCGGTATCTCTTAAATCGATTATGTTGCTAACGATTTTGAAATTCAGTTCTTTTTGGAGCTCTTTTGTTCTATTAGAGCGCCCACCTTTAACTAATATATCATCTGGATTAATTCCTGAATGGATCAACCCTTTTATCATCGCGCTACCAATGCTTCCAGCACCTATAAACCCAATTTTCATAATTTTCTCCTTGAAAACTTTTTGTCATTATTAAAATCATAAACCATTTTAGTTTATTTATGAATTAATAAGAACTATGCTAACAACAAATGTTATTATTTAATTAATATATAATAAAAAAATACAAAGAGAGGTAACTATCATGATTTCATATCCACAAGTCTTAACAATTGCAGGATCAGATAGTGATGGAAGTGCAGGTGCTCAGGCTGATTTAAAAACTTTTATGGCTCGTAATACTTATGGAATGTCCATATTGACTGCTGCTGTAGCAGGTAATTCCTATCAAATATCAGCAAGTCACATTATGCCTGTTGATTTTATTGAAGCCCAATTCAAAGCTCTGGCTGAAGATTTTAATATTTCAGCCTTTAAAACTGGTATGCTAGCAGATACACCAACAATAAAAACAGTTGTCGATAATATAAAAAAATATGACTTTGGTTTCTTTGTTCTTGACCCTGTCATTATTACAAAACATGGTGATATGTTACTTGAAGAATCAGCCTACAAAACTTTGATAAATGAACTTCTTCCACTAGCTGACATAATCACACCAAACTTTTATGAAGCTCAAAAATTAGCCGATATGCAAATATTAAATGACGACGATATGATTGTTGCCGCTAAGAAATTACAGAAGATGGGTGTAAAAAATGTTCTACTAAAAGGAAAGCACAATGACGATAATCAGTCTGAAGTTAAGGACTTATTATTACTAGAAAATGGTGAAACCCTTTGGCTATCTGAAGAATATATAAAGACAAATCGTGTAAATGGAACAGGCGATACATTAGCCGCTTGTATAGTTTCAGAAATTTCTAAAGGAAACAGTCTTTCTGATAGTGTAAAAACAGCAAAATTATTTACCCATGCTGCTATAAAAAATGAAATGGATATCGGACATAAATTTGGTCCAATTAATCATTTTGTTAAAATTTAAAAGACGATATTTTAAAATCGTCTTTTTTTGTACACGTTTTCACCGCTTTTGTGGTCAATCTTTTATCTTTATAAAAAAATTAATGTTAACCTCTTGATAATATATACGTGCACACTTAATATTACTTATGAAAGCACTTATATAAGGAGGATATAGAAATGTTAGGTCTTGGGCTTAGCATCGTCAATTTAGCACGCTTTCAGTTTGCTATGACAACAATTTTCCACTTTTTCTTTGTACCATTTTCTATTGGTATGGGATTCATTGTTGCAATAATGGAAACTTTATATGTGAGAAAAAAAGACGATGTTTATAAAAAGATGGCACAATTTTGGGGAAAAATATTTCTACTTAGTTTTGCTGTAGGTATTGTTACTGGTCTTATTCAAGAATTCCAATTCGGTATGAATTGGTCAAATTATTCTAGATTTATGGGAGATATTTTTGGAGCTCCTTTAGCAATTGAAGCTTTATTAGCTTTTTTCATGGAATCAGTTTTTATTGGTTTATGGATGTTCACTTGGGATCGTGTTAAACCAGGTACTCATTTATCATTTATTTGGCTAACAAGTATTGGTACGATGTTATCAGCCATTTGGATTTTAGCTGCGAACAGTTTTATGCAACATCCAACAGGTTATGAAATTAACACTGTGACACATCGTGTTAAGTTACTTGATTTTGGTGCTGTTGTAAAAAATCCACAACTATGGAATGTATTCCCACATTTAATTATTGCAGCTTTTGCTACTGCAGCTTTTGTAATTGTGGGTATGAGTGCATGGGGTCTTTTAAAGAAACAAGAAATTCCTTTCTACAAAAGATCAATGCGCGTTGGTTTATGGGTAGCATTTATAGCTTCTCTTACAACTTTAATAACTGGTGATCTTCAAATGCAACAAGTTATTAAAGATCAACCAATGAAGTTTGCTGCAACTGAAGGTATCTACAAAGATACAAAAGATCCTGCCCCTTGGGCAATTGTTGAATCTATTGATGCAAAGCATCATAAAGCATCTAATCAAATCGAAGTTCCTTATGTATTAAGTATACTTACATATCACAAACCATCAGGTTCTGTAAAAGGTATGAATACAATTAATAAGGAAATGCATGAAAAATTTGATAATAAATTTAGTAAGAAAATAAAAGATTACTATGTTCCACCAAAGACACTATTTTATAGTTTCAGATTGATGGCTGGAATCGGCGGATTATTTGTTTTAATTTCTGCACTTGGTTTATTCTTTAATCGTAAAAAAACCGACAATGTTGAAACAAAAAGATGGTGGTTATATATCCTTGGAGTATTCATTTGGGTTCCTTTCTTAGGCAATACTGCCGGATGGTTAGTAACCGAACTAGGAAGATATCCTTGGATTGTTTATGGATTGTACACAATTGCTGATGCTGTTTCACCAACATCAACTGTTGGTCAACTTCTATTTAGTAATATTTTATACTTCGCATTATTTACTTTACTTGGTGGTGTTATGATTTGGTATTCAAAGAAGACTTTAAATCATGGACCAAGTTTTGACGGTAATTCAGAAGTATTAAATGTCGATCCTCTAAATAAGGAGGCGTTTGAATAATGACTTCATTACAATTATTATGGTTCGTTTTAATTTGTGTATTATTTGTTGGTTTCTTCTTCCTAGAAGGATTTGACTATGGGGTTGGAATGGCAACTAGACTAATCGCCAAGAATCAAGATGAACGTTTAGCTTTAATGTCTTCTATCGGCCCTCACTGGGACGGTAATGAAACTTGGTTGGTAACTGCTGGAGGTGCAATGTTTGCTTCACTTCCAATGTGGTATGCTTCATTATTTTCTGGATATTACATTTTATTACTTTTAGTTTTAACTTCTTTAATTATTCGTGGTGTTTCTTTTGAATTCACTGCACATGCTGAAACTAAAGCAGGCAAGAATTTCTGGCTTTGGATGTTATTCATCGGAAGTACAGCTGCACCATTTTTATTATGTATGATGTTTTTAAGTCTTGTACAAGGGATAACAATGGATGCTTCTGGAAATGCCTTTCCAACTTTTGGACAAATTGTAAATCTATTATCTATCGTTGGTGGTGTAGCCGGAACACTAATGTCTTTAATCCACGGACTTAATTTTATAAGAATGAAAACTACTGGTGCATTGCGTCAAAGAGCACTAGACTTGAATAAAATTTTATATCCAATTTTATTTATTGGTGAAGTTGTCTTTGCTGTATTAGTTTACTTACAAACAGATTTCTTTACTAGACGTTTTACTTCTTCATTAATAATTACATTGTTAATAGTAATCATGTCTTTAATAGGTTACTTTGGTGTATTAAAAGACAAAGAAGGCCTATCTCTTGTAGGCAGTGGCTTATCATTAGCATTTGTCGTAGTTTTGTTATTCAACGGACTATTCCCTCGTGTTATGATTGCTACAAACCCCGCACATAGTATCTTAATTAAAGATGCTGCTGCTTCACCTTACACTTTGACTATAATGACAATTGTGGCTTGCGTTCTTTTACCTATAATGCTTGCCTACTTCATTTGGGCATATGTTGTATTTAGTCATCGTGTTAGCTCAAAAAATAAAAAATAATAATAAAGGCTGTGAACATAAATGATTGATAAACGATTACTACGTTTACCAGGAATTAGGCAGCTATTTACAATGCTTGCAGGACTTACCGTTTTGCAAGCATTTGCTATTTTATTACAAGCAACTTTTTTATCTCAAGCTCTTGTAAATTCCTGGGAACAAAAACAATTAAAAACGATATTTTTACCTACTTTCTTATTCTTTACTTCGTTTTTAATTAGACACTTAATCAATTTGATTAAACATAAATATACGAAAAAAATTGCACAAAAATCAGCCAATAATCTAAGATCATCCTTACTTGAAAAAATATATACAACTGGACCTAAAATGATTGGTACAACTGGTACAGGTAACTTGGTTACAAATGCATTGGACGGCATGGATCAGGCAGAAAACTATATTAATTTAATCTCAGAAAAAATGATTAATATGTCTGTAATTCCACCAATCTTATTAATATATATTTATTTTCAAGATATAAAATCTGGTATCACATTAACAATACTAGTTCCATTAATAATACTATTCATGATTATTCTCGGTTATGCTGCGCAAGATAAAGCTAATAAGCAATACGATCAATACAAGATCTTATCAAATCATTATCTAGACTCTTTACGTGGTCTTCCTACTTTAAAAATGCTCGGACTTAGTAAAAAATATACCAATAATATTTATAAAGTTAGTGAAGAATATCGAAAGAGTACAATGAGCACTTTGAAAGTTGCTATATTATCAACGTTTGCATTGGATTGGATTACAACACTATCAATTGCCATTTTAGCCATTTTTTTAGGCCTTGGATTAATAAATGGAAATATTTCATTATATCCAGCTCTTGTAGCTTTAATTTTAGCTCCTGAATACTTCTTACCTCTAAGGGACTTTTCTAACGACTATCACGCAACCCTTGATGGTAAAAATGCAATGAGTAACCTTTTAAGTATTCTATCTATAAAAGACAGTCAAAGTAGTGACCTACTCTCCAGTATTTCCTGGGAAATAAATAGTACATTAAAAGTACAGAACTTAAATTTTACATATTCAAAAGCAAATTCAGATTCTGATATAAAAAATGCTAGTTTTGAGTTTAAAGGATACCAAAAAATAGGAATTATTGGCGCTTCTGGTTCTGGTAAAACAACATTAATTAATCTTTTAGGAGGTTTTTTAAACCCAGATACTCCTCAAAAAATAGAGATAAATCAACAAAAAATACCAAATTTTGCACAGAAAAATTGGCAAAGAATGTTTTCTTATATACCGCAAAATCCTTATATGTTTTCTGGAACTATAAGAGATAATATAATATTTTATAAACCATCAGCAACGGATCAAGAAATTAATGAGGCTGTTGAGACCGCTGGACTAACAGATTTTATTAATTCTTTAAGTAAAGGATTAAATACAGTAGTTGGTGAAGGTGGTCGTGGTATATCTGGTGGTCAAGCTCAAAGAATTATGATTGCTAGGGCAGTTTTAGATAAATCAAGAAAAATTATCCTTCTTGATGAACCTACAGCCCATTTAGATATTGAAACTGAATATAATTTAAAGAAAAATTTTGAAAAAGCATTTGATAATCATCTAGTTATTTTAGCGACACATCGCTTACACTGGATTAACGAAATGGACTATGTACTTGTTATAAAAGATGGTTCAATAGTTCAGCAGGGAACTCCAAGTAGTCTGCAAAATTCAAAAGGATACTTTGTAGATTTAGTAAGCAGTATGAGAGGTGATACTATATGAAAAATGATACGTGGGTAAAACCTTATTTCACCAAATACAAATCTTTACTTCTAGTAATTTTCTTTCTTGGTACAATGACCGTTTTTTGTGGTGGTGCTTTAATGTTCACTTCAGGATATACCATTGATAAATCAGCCACACATCCCTACAATATTTTATTAATCTATGTCCCTGTTTTATTAACTCGCGCATTTGGTATTGGTAGACCTGTATTTAGATATTTAGAACGTCTAAGAAGCCATAACTGGGTTTTAAAAATCACTTCTGATTTACGTACAAAGCTCTATTCAACTTTAGAAAATGATGCCAGTTATTTTAATGAAACACATAAAACCGGTGAAATATTAGGAATACTAGCCGATGATATTGATCATATTCAAAATCTATTTTTGAGAACTATTTTTCCAACAATAATCGGTTATATAGTTGTTATATTAATAAGTATCGGATTAGGTTGGTTCAATTTATGGTTTGGCTTTTTAATATTACTTCTTTTACTAATTGAAACCGTCTTAGTTCCTTTAATTTCAGTTTCTGTTCAAGAAGTAAGGAAATTTAAGCAAAAACAAATAAAGTCAAAATTATATACTGAACTTACAGATAATGTTCTTGGCGCTAATGATTGGATAATTTCAGGTAGAAAAGAAGACTTTAAATACCTAACATCAAATAGTATTAAGGAGTTAAATCAATCCAAAAATAAAACTTCTAATTTTTCTGAAAATCGAGATTTATTTTTGCAAATAATTTTTGGTTTAATGGTTGTTTCTTTATTAATATTTACAAATCTTACATTTACAAATAATCAAGAAGCAGCAAACTGGGTGTCAGCTTTTGCTTTAGGTCTTTTACCGCTTTCAGACTCTTTAATTCCAGTTAGTCAAGGTTTTGACGAGTGGCCAGAGTACAAAAACTCAATAACTAGACTTAACTCTATTAAATTAGTTAATAAAGAAAAAAATATACAAAATAAAATTGATCTAAATAATTTATCAATAAAAATAAATGATATTTCTTTTAAATATTCAAATGAATCTAGTGAGTTAATATCTTCATTCTCACAAGAAATTCCTGCAGGTAGTAACTTAGCAATAATTGGACCTAGTGGTTCTGGTAAGACCACTATCTTACAACTATTAATGGGGGATTTAAGACCAATCAAAGGATCGATTACTATTAATGATATTGATGTATTAAGTCTTCAAACTCAGAGAAGTGAAATTTTTTCAGTTCTTAATCAAAATCCATTTTTATTTAATACATCGGTTATGAATAATATACGATTAGGAAACCAACAAGCAAGTGATACTCAAGTCGTTGATGCTTTAAAAAAAGTCGGAATGCTTAATACTATTGAAAAACTTCCCGACAAATTAAATACACTAGTAGAAGAATCAGGTCAGAGATTTTCCGGTGGAGAAAAACAACGTTTAGCGTTAGCAAGGATTATTCTTCAAGATACTCCAATAGTCATTTTAGATGAACCTACAGTTGGACTAGATCCAATAACTGAAAATAATCTCTTAGAAACATTATTTGATGTTTTAAAGGACAAAACTGTTATATGGGTAACTCATCATCTACATAACATTAATTACGCTAATACTGTAGTTTTTTTAGCTAATTCACACATAGAAATGCAAGGAAGTCCCAAATATCTATTTAAAACTAATAAACACTTTCAAGATTTATATAAAATGGATCAAGGCTTATAAACAATGACATAAGCCGTTTAGCAATTGAACATTAAGGAAAAATATCCCATAATCACGAGTTCGTGATTATGGGATATTCTTTTTAAGTAAAATTGGTCAACTAATAAAATTCGTTGAATAGAAACATCATTTTTAATTTTAGTATCTAATACTTCTACCACAACTCGTTTTTATTTACTTCTTTTTAGCATTTGTTTTGTGATTTTTAATAAAATATCTTTTTCTTCACTTTCTTCTAGAGTATTAATCCTCTTAATTGCTGAGTTAGTATAATGCTCGGCAATTTTTTTTGCCTGTTTTAGACCATTATTTTTCTTAATTAGTTCAATTGCCCGCTTTTTATCGGTATCAGTTAGTTCATCTTTACTAAGTAAACTAGTAAGTTCACCCTTATCATTTCTCAATGCTAAAATTATTGGAAGTGAATAAATCTTATTATCTAGGTCTTCATAGTTAGGTTTACCAGTTTTGTTAGGGACCGAATAATCTAATAAATCATCAATTATTTGAAAAGCCATACCTATATCATGTCCAATGTATTTTGCTTTTTTAATTATTTTCGAATTTGCTCCACCCATTATTGCACCAAATTCAGTACTTAATTGAAATAATTCTGCTGTCTTACCACTAATTTCTCTCAAATACATTTTTAACGTAGCATTAGGATTATCATTAATCAGCATTTGATCTAATTCACCAAGTAGTATTTTTTTCATACTTTGAGAATTTAATAATATTTCTTTTTTAGTTGGAGCAATTTTAGTCAATAATTCAAAATAAACAGTAAATAAAAAATCTCCAGCATAAATGGCATTTCTCATCCCATATTTAGAGTGAATTGTTGCAGCTTTTCTTCTAAGTGGTGAATTATCAATAACATCATCATGAATTAAAGTTGCTAAATGTAATATTTCTAAAATTCCAGCTGCTACTTTCAAATCATCATCTGATATTTTATTATCCCCAAATTCACTGAACAAATAAAAAAATGCAGGTCGAGTCATTTTTCCACCAGATTTAATTAATTCTTCTATCATTTCAGATATTTCATTATTTCTTATTTTTACTTGCGACAAAATAAAAATTTGTGTACTTTTTAATTGTTTTTGAATTTTTGGATAGGGCTTCCAAATTTTATTTATCAATGTTTATTAACCTCAAATGTTTGTTATTATACTAATAGTATTATAAAAAATTAACAAAGGAAATGATTTAAATGAATATTGCTGTTTTTCTCGAATTAGTAGAAATTACTTCACTATCTGCATCAATTTTACCATTACTGCTTGGATCATTATACTCATCTTATTATTACGGAATAATAAACTGGCAAAATCTTATTCTAATCTTTATTGCGTCTATTTTATTTCATATGGCTGTTAACGTTAATGACAATTTAAAGGATTTTAAAAATGCTACAAATGCACATACTTTTAGAAATAAAACTAACGTTGTCGGTGTTAACAAATTAAGTTTAAGTCTTGTTACTAAAATAAATATTATATTGATGTCATTTTCGGCACTTATAGGAATCTTCCTAGTTTTTAAAACAAGTATTGCCTTATTATTTATGGGAATATTTTGTTTTTTAATTGGATACTTTTATGCAGGAGGACCGCATCCAATTAACAGAACAGCTTTTGGAGAACCTCTTTCCGGCTTTACAATGGGATTCATGATATTTTTAATTTCAGTTTATGTAAATACTGCAAATAAAATTCCTCTTAATTGGAACTTTATTTGGCCAATATTTATTGCTTCAGGGTTAACAATGTTTTCTATTTCTAATCTTTTATTAGCAAATACAATTTGTGATCAGCAAGAAGATATACAACTTGGTCGTAAAACTTTAATTTATTATATAGGAAAAAAAGCAGCAATAAACTTAGTTCCAATATTATATATAATAGGTTTTTTAATGCTAATTGTATCAGCACTTCTTGGATATCTACCAAAGTCGATTTTGTTAACTCTTATAACAGTACCTATCATATATAAGAATACTAAATTTTTATATACAAACCAGATAAAAAAAGAGGCCTTTCCTAAATTTGCAAAAAACTTAGCTATATTATCAATTGCTCAAGTAATTTCTTTTATAATCGGCTTATTAACAGGATTTTAAAAAAGAACAACTATTAAAGTTGTTCTTTTTGTTTATCAACTTTTTGTAATAAATTATATGTATCTATTGCAATCATCAACTCTTCATTTGTTGGAATTACATATGTCTTAACCGGCGATTTATCAATGCTTATCTCTGTTTCTTTACCACGAGAATTATTTTTTTCTGAATCTATATCAATTCCAAAATATTTAAGTTTATCACCTATTTTTTTTCGCATTTCAATTCCATTTTCACCAACACCAGCAGTAAATACTAAAGCATCCAATCCACCAAGTTCAGCAATATATGAACCAATGTACTTAATAACTCTGTTTACAAATATATCAAGAGCCAGTTTAGCTCGTTCATTTTTATCTTCAATGTCTTCAAGATCTCTCATATCATTTGAAATACCTGAAATACCTAATAATCCAGATTCATTATTTAAGATATCAATAAATTCTTTAATATCATAAATACTTAATTTATTCATTATATATGGAATCAAAGACACATCAATATCACCACTTCGAGTACTCATAGTGACACCTGCCAGAGGTGTAAATCCCATTGAAGTATCAATAGCTACTCCATTTTTTATTGCACTAATTGAAGCTCCACTTCCTAAATGTAGAGTAATAACACGCTTTTCGCTATTTTCTCCAAGCAACTCATTAACTCTATTAGAAACAAAACGATGACTAGTTCCATGTGCGCCATATTTTCTCACACCATATTTATCATAATATTCTTTTTCAATACTATAAAGATAATTAACAGGACTTAAATCGCTGAAAAAAGATGAGTCGAATACTGCTACCTGAATTGCATTTGGTAATAACTTGCTAAATACCTCAATATAATAAGCTTCAACAGGATTATGTAATGGAGCATATTCACTAAGTTTTTTAATATCTTCTAAAGAACTAGCGGTAATAATTGATGATTTTTTAAAAATTTCTCCACCAGCAACGACCCTATGACCAACTGCTTTTATTTCTTCTAATTTATCAACAATATTTAAATCCTTTAGTCTAGTTAAAATTAATGTAACTGCCTTCTCATTTGTCTCAATTGGCTCTTCTTGTTTAAATTTCTTTTCATGACCATACTTAACAGTAAATACTGCATTTGCTTTACCAAGACGATCAATCATACCTTTAGCAATTAATTGTTTTTGTGGCATATTAAATAACTGCCACTTTAATGTACTACTCCCTGCATTAATTGAAATAACTTTTACCATATATAACACCACTCTTCAATATAATTGTTAGCGATTACATTATATCATTACATTTATCTTATTAAACAACGTTATTCATTTTTCTATAAATAACATCCTAAATATCACTAACAATCGGCTATATACATAGCTTTGACAGGTATTTAAGTTAATGGTAGTATTTATTTGTTTAGAACGATTCAAATGGAGGAATCAATATGAGCTTTTTAGATAAACTTTTTCCCGACGAGGTAAGTGATAATAAACACACTAATATCGCCGATTCAACTCAAAATAAACCGGAAGAAAAATCAGATATAAAGATTGTAAAACCAAAACCTCAAGTAACTTTTAATAATTCATTATCAAATCACGATAAGCGAGTTCAGCTTGAAGAAAAAATGGCTAGTTTGGCTACTGAATATAGCTCATTGCGTGGTTCTCTTAAGAAAACTTTATTTGCTGAAAGAGACGAATTTCAATCAAGTAAAAATACAACTGAACAAAAAATTGCAGATTTAACAGCAAATCAAGAAAAATATTCAAAACAAAAAGAAGCTCTTTTGGCTGAAGACGATGCTGACCTTCTTGAAAAGCTTGAAAGCAATAAACAACAATTACTAAATCAAACAGAACTAATTGAAAAATACCAAGAACAAAACAATGGTGTTGAAGATGAATTAAAAAATAATAATGATGATATAAAAGAAGTAGAAAACGCAATCGAAAGTAATAAACAAGCCGAAAGTAACCTATCTGAAGAAATCAAAAACGAAACTGATCTAAAAAAAATGTACGAGTTAATGGAAAAACAAAAGAAATCAGTCGCTCATTTATATGAAGATAGGGAAAAACTTTCAAAAAGTCGCGACAAGTTACTCAAAAAAAATGAAGAATTAACTTCCGAAAATCAACAATTACTTAATAATATCGAAGAAGCAACGAACATTTCGACAAATATTAAAAAACAAATTACACAATTAGATACTCAAATAAAAACAAATACTCAAAAAAGAACTCAAAATATCTCACAACTTGAAAATCAATTATCAATAATTTCTAAAGAATTAAATAATAACAAGAATCAATTACTTTCAATTAATAAAAGTATTAAATCACTGGATTCTAAAATACAAGAAACATTTAATTCTAACTATTTAGTAAGAGATGTTTCCTTTAGTACAAAAAAAACGTATGCTATTTTACAACCTTCTAATGACAAATCAGGGCAATTAACTAAAGAGATTTATAATTACATTTCTCAAATTAATAAAAGTAAAGCACTAACTTTAACTAATCTAGAAAATACCGATACCATTTTACCTGAAGGTAAGATATTTAATTTATACGCTGATTTACAATTCAGCTCTAAACCTACTGAAAAAAGAGTTTCAATTCAAGACAGACCTGATTGGAAAACCTTAAAAAATGAAAATGAAACAAAAATATTAGATCAATCAGATAACTTATTAATGACTGTTCATTTCAAAAATCAAAAAATTTCATCAATAGATTATTTTACTGATGAGCATCTAAATAAAACTAACATTTATAATCAAGATGGTATTTTATCAAAAACTAAATTTTACACAGAAAAAGAAACAATTGACGAAGAAACATACTATAGAACCGATGGTAGCACTGTTCTTACGAAGCAATTCGAAAGCGAACAATTAACTTCTGTACAGCTGTTTGACGAGGATGGACTTCAAACAAATGTCTTCAGCAATGAATACCAATTAGCTAAATGGTGGATTACCAACATTAAAAAAGATTATGAAAATCTTGTTCTTATTGGTGATCCCACTGATGATACTTTTAAAAATATGTCTTCCGATAAAGAATTAAATATCGAATCATTAGTTTACTTAGAAAATGTTCATAGCAATATTGGCAGAATTAGAGCATTACTACACAGTAAACCCATAATTAATGATATATTAGTTACAACACAAGACGACCTTCAATCAATCGAAGATATAACAGACAGAGATATTAATGTAAGTGTGATAAAAAAGCCTGATTACGAAGCTAATAGTGCAAAACTACCAAATTCATTAATTTAGACACCTAAAGGTGTCTTTTTTTATAAAAATAAAGAGAGGTACAAATGAATACAATAATACCAATAGTTATAATTCTATTATTATCCGTTATAGTAAGCCATTTTTTTAATAAAACAGGAATTCCTGCTGTTCTTGGAGTGATTATCTTAGGCATAATTTTAGGACCAGGAGTAACAAATACAGTTCACCAAACTCATATATTAGATGTTTTTTCTGAGATAGGGGTGATTTTACTAATGTTTATTGCTGGCATTGAAAGTGACCTAAAGCTTCTTAAAAAATATTTTAAGCCAAGTATCTTAGTAGCAATTTTAGGAGTTGTAGTTCCCATTTCTACAGTCTTTATATTTGATTATTTTTATGGTTTTCCAATTAAAGAAAATCTATTTATATCTATAGTATTTGCTGCTACCTCAGTTTCAATATCTGTAGAAGTTTTAAAAAGTCTAAACTATTTAAGTGGTGCAGCAGGTACTACTATTTTAGGCGCTGCAGTGGCAGATGATATTATTGCAATTTTTCTTTTAAGTGTTATGACAGGAACCCTTAAAGGAAATCTTAAGCTTAAAGACTCAATATTGATGATAATCATATGGATTATTTTCTTTATATTTGCATATTTTCTAATTAAAAAAATAATTCCATATATAAATCATATTTCCACAAAGTTAATTGCCTCAAATTCAGAATCTATAATCGCTATATCGCTTTGTTTTTCCGTAGCGATATTAGCCACATTTGTTAAACTAGATGCCGTTTTAGGTGCGTTTATCGCGGGTATAGCGTATTCAGAAGTAACAAATAATAAACAAATAAATAAATCTATTCAAACAATTGGTTATTCTATGTTCATTCCAATATTCTTTGTTAGTATCGGTTTAAATATTTCCTTTTCAACCATTGGAAAAGACATTTTTTTAATCCTATCACTAACAGTTATTGGTGTACTTACAAAGTTAGTGGGTGCAGGAATTGGATCGAGAATCTCTGGATTTTCGTTTGATACATCCTATATTGTAGGCGCCGGAATGAT
Organism: Daquilactobacillus linshuiensis; assembly: GCF_052828685.1. Taxonomy (NCBI): domain Bacteria; kingdom Bacillati; phylum Bacillota; class Bacilli; order Lactobacillales; family Lactobacillaceae; genus Daquilactobacillus; species Daquilactobacillus linshuiensis. The sequence goes on from NZ_CM128255.1 coordinate 1,389,276, forward strand.
TTCTCGAGGAGAAATGGCATTAATCATTGCTCAATCTGGATTTGCAGCCGGATTAATGAGTAAAGAATATTATTCAGCTATTATATTGGCAGTAGTATTAACAACTCTAATTGCACCTTTAATTTTAAAACATTCTATTTTAAGAAAAATTCAAAAAAAATAAACCGCTTACTATATTATTTGTAGTTTAAAAAATCAAGGGTATAATATTTATTGTATAGAAAAATTAGATAGATTTATCGGAGGTTTTTGTATTATGGCTCGTATTTTAATTTTAGGTGCAGGGTATGCTGGAATTAGAACAGCAAAAATGTTGGCAAAATCAGCACCAACTGATACACAAATTGATTTAGTTGATAAAAATGACATTCATGTTGAAAAAATGTCTCTTCATGAAATAGCTGCTGGTACAGCTAGCGTCGATTCAATGAGTTTTCCAATAAAAGATGCTATCGATAATCAAAAAATTAACTTTATTCAAGCTACAGTGTCAAGAATTGACAAAGATAGTAAAAGGGTTTCATTTTCAGATCATGAAGATATGACATATGACTATCTAGTAGTTGGTTTAGGATTTAGATCTGAAAACTTTGGACTTCCTGGTGCTGATCAATATTCATTAGTGTTAGAAGATATTCCAACCGCAAAAAAAATTTATGAGACAATTGAAAAAAATGTTGCAAATTATAAAAACTCAAATGATCCTAACGATTTAAACATTTTAGTATGTGGTGCCGGATTTACAGGTGTTGAAATTTTAGGTGAACTAATTGACTCAACAAGAAAACTTAAAGAAAAATACAATGTTCCTGAAATAAATATTACTTGTCTAGAAATGGCAACACGAATTTTACCAATGTTTGATGAAGAACTTGCAAATTATGCAGTTGATTATCTAAAAACTAATGGTATTAATTTAAAAACTGGTTCTAAAATTAAAGAAATTCAAAAAGATGGCGTTTTGTATGATGATCCTGAAGGAAATGAACATAAAGACGGTGGCAACACAATCATCTGGACTGTTGGAGTAAGTGGTAGTGATGTAATTAAAGACTCCGGTTTTGATGCTAAAAGAAATCGCGTAATGGTTACCGATTACTTAAATATAGAATCAAATCCAGAAGTATTTATTATTGGTGATGTTTCAGCATCAATGGATCCTGACTCAAATCGTCCATATCCAACAACTGCTCAACTTGCAATTGCTCAAGGTGATGTAGTTGCAGAAAATATTGTTGCATCAATAGAAGGAAAACCACAAATTAAATTTGTTTATAAATCACTTGGTACAATCGCATCACTTGGTCAACATAAAGGTATTGCCGATATGATTATTGGAGGCAAGCACTTTAAAACAAAGGGCTACCTAGCTTCACATGCAAAGAACTTTTCTAAGGATAAATCTATTCTTGAAGTAAGCAAATTAAAAATTGCTTTAGCAAAAGGAAAATTATAAAATTACTAGTCCAGTTATTAAACTGGGCTTTTTTATTACCCATTTCTTGACAAAAAACCTTTTTTACTATAGATTGGACTAGACCAATAAAGAAATGTGGAGGATTTATTGATGAAAATCATTAGAGTAAAAGACGCCAACGAAGGCGGAAAAAAAGCATTCGAAATTTTTAATGAAGCTTTAAATAACAATGCACAAGTTTTTGGATTAGCGACAGGAAGTACTCCTATAACTTTGTATCAAGAACTATCAAAAAGTAATTTAGATTTCTCTGATAAAATCTCAGTTAATTTAGATGAATATGTTGGATTAGATGCTGATAATGAACAAAGTTATCATTATTTCATGAAGAAAAATCTTTTTAATGCAAAACCTTTTAAAAAATCTTATGTTCCTGATGGCTCAAATCTTGATGAAAAAAAAGCTACTTCTGATTACGATAAAATCATTGATGAGAACCCTCTTGATTTGCAATTATTAGGAATTGGAAGAAATGCCCATATCGGATTTAATGAACCAGGTTCACCATTTGATGGTACTACTAGAAAAGTTGCATTGACTCAATCAACTATTGATGCAAACAAAAGATTTTTTGAAAAAGAAGAAGATGTTCCTAAGTTTGCATATTCAATGGGAATTGGTTCTATCATGAAATCTAAAAAAATTCTTTTAATTGCTTATGGTGAGGACAAAGCTGAAGCAATTGCAAATACTATTAACGGTCCTGTTACAGAAGAGGTACCAAGTTCCATTCTTCAAAATCATCCTGATGTTACAATTATTATTGATGAAGCAGCCGCTTCAAAACTTTAATAAAAATATTTCCTGGGAAATAAAAAGGAAGCTCATATTATTGAGCTTCCTTTTTTGCTATTCTGCCACGTTCAATATATACGCTTAATATCCCAATATCAGCTGGGTTAACGCCGCTTATACGACTTGCTTGTGCAATAGTTCTAGGATTTATTTTTTCTAGTTTTTGAACTGCTTCAGTTGCTAAGCTATTAACTTTTGTATAGTCAAGATTTTCTGGAATGATTTTTGATTCCATTTTTCTTAAATGTTCGATATTAGCTTTTTCTTTTTTGATATAACCTTCGTATTTAACAGTGATTTCAACTTGTTCTTTAACTCTGTGGTCAACATCTGCAGATCCTATAAAATTCTCAATATCTTCATAATGAACTTCTGGTCTTTTTAATAAATCTGCTGCCAAAATTCCGTCTTGTAATTTTTTGAAATTATTTTTAACCATAAAGTCTTGAACTTTTTCATTTGGTTTAATCATTGTCTTAGATAGTCTTTCAAATTCACTCTTTATGTCTTCTTTTTTCTTAGTGAATTCATTATATCTACTATCAGAAATTAATCCTAAGTCATATCCTTTTTGAGTCAAACGTAAGTCGGCATTATCATGACGAAGAATCAATCTATACTCAGCTCTACTTGTTAATAAACGATAGGGCTCATTGGTACCTTTAGTTACCAAATCATCAATTAGCACTCCAATATATGCTTCATCTCTACCCAAAATAAATGGATCTTTATTTTGATTCTTCAAAGCAGCATTTATTCCGGCCATAAGCCCTTGACCAGCTGCTTCTTCATAACCAGAAGTTCCATTCATTTGACCAGCAGTGAATAGATTTTCAATAATTTTAGTTTCTAAATTTGCTTTTAATTGCCATGGTTCAATTACATCGTACTCAATAGCATATCCTGGTCTCATCATTTCTGCATTTTCTAGTCCAGCAACAGAATGAATCATATCTAATTGAACTTCTTCTGGCATAGATGTTGAAAAATCACCAACATAATATTCTTGGGTATTCCTTCCTTCAGGTTCTAAGAATATTTGATGACGAGGTTTATCAGCAAAACGCACTATTTTGTCTTCAATTGAAGGACAATATCTTGGTCCAACACCTTCAATTATTCCTGAAAACATGGGAGCACGATCCAAATTTTCACGAATGATTTCATGTGTTTTTTCATTTGTATAAGTCATCCAGCATGATAATTGTTCTTTAAGCTTCAAATAGTTCTCATCTGGAGTTTCAAATGAAAAGTGATTTGGTTTTTCATCACCAGGCTGCTCTTCAGTTTTTTCAAAATTGATAGTATTTTTATTAACTCTTGGTGGTGTTCCTGTTTTAAAACGAGTAAGTTTAAATCCATTTTTCTCTAGATTATCGGATAGCTTAATTGATGGAAGCGAATTGTTAGGCCCTGAGGAGTACATTAGTTCACCTATAATGATTTTACCTCGAGAAGATGTTCCGGCTGTTAAAATGACGCTTTTTGCCTCATATGAAGCTCCTGTATCTGTTATAACACCTTTACAAACTCCATCTTCAATTATTAGTTCTTCAACCATACCTTGTCTAAGAGTTAGGTTAGGTTGATTTTCCAAGGTATTTTTCATTACGCTATGATATAGTTCTTTATCTGCTTGCGCACGTAAAGCTCTAACAGCGGGACCTTTACCAGTATTTAACATCCTCATTTGAATATAAGTGGCATCAATTGCCTTACCCATTTGACCACCAAGTGCATCAATTTCTCTTACAACAATACCTTTTGCTGGACCACCAACAGAAGGGTTGCATGGCATAAAAGCGACCATGTCTAAATTAATTGTAATTAATAAGGTTTTTTCACCCATTCTTGCTGCTGCAAGTGCTGCTTCTGTACCTGCATGACCAGCCCCGACAACAATAACATCATAATTATTTGATTTATATTTTTTCATTTTCATTACTACTTCCCTAAACAAAATTGACTAAATAGCTGTGTAATTAATTCATCTGGATAACTTTCACCGGTGATTTCACCGAGTTTTTCCCAACAATTTGTCATATCTATTTGTACTAAATCAATTGGCATACCCGATTCAATTCCACTTATAACATCATCAAGTGAATTACCAGCTTGTCTTAATAATCCAGCTTGTCTTGCATTAGTTACCAAAACATCATTTCTACTGTCTTCAATACCTAACATAAACAATTTCTTTACTGACTCTTTGATATCATCAATACCGTCATTAGTTACTGCTGAAGTAGAAATTAAAATATCTGAATCGGTAATATAACTGGATATTGAAGCATTTGTAATAACTGAATTCAAATCATTTTTATTCATAATAATGATTCTTTTTTTATCTCTAGTTAGCTCTAATAGATCAACATCTTCTTGAACGAGCTTTTTACTTGCATCTAATACTAAAATGATTAAGTCGGCATTATCAATGGCATTTTTACTTCTATCGACACCAATTTTTTCAACTTTATCATCCGTATCATGGATTCCTGCTGTATCAATGAGTCTTAGTGGGATTCCATCTAAGTTGACGAATTGTTCAATTACATCCCTTGTAGTACCGGCAACATCAGTGACGATTGCACGATCTTCATCGAGCAAAGTATTTAAAATACTGGATTTTCCTACGTTAGGTTTACCAACTATTGCTGTTGCTAGACCTTCACGAAGTATTTCACCATTTTGAGATGTTTTTAATAATTGATTGATATTTTCTTTAACAATTTGAGCTTTTTCTAACAGCATTTTTGTTGTTAATTCATCAGTATCGTATTCTGGATAGTCGATATTAACTTCAACATTGGCTAATACATCAAGTATTTCTTGTCTTAAGTTCTTAATTAATTTTGACAAACTTCCTTCAAGCTGATTAACCGCAACTTGCATTGCTTTATCGGTCTTTGCTCTTATAACATCCATCACTGATTCAGCTTGTGTAAGATCTATACGACCATTTAAATATGCTCTTTTTGTAAATTCCCCTGGCTCTGCTAATCTAGCTCCACATCCAATTAGCAATTGTAAAACTTCATTTGTTGCAACAATTCCACCATGAGTATTTATTTCTACAACATCTTCAGTGGTAAACGTCTTAGGAGCTTTCATAACACTAACCATTACTTCATCGACTGTATTATTTTTATCAACAATGTGTCCATAATTAATAGTATGAGAATCAACTTTAGTTAGGTCTTTCCCTTTAAAAATACTATTGGCAATTTCTATACTCTTGTCTCCAGATAATCTTACAATTGAAATTGCACCTTCACCTGGTGGGGTAGAGATTGCTGTTATTGTGTCATAATCTGTTACTGTACTCATCTTTTCTTCCTTTTTGCAATAAAAAAAGCGCAATAAAACCGACTCAAAAAAATCTTGAGTTGGTTTAAAGCACTTTGACTACTTTTAATATTTAATTTAATAAGATAATAAACATAAATAAAAAATACGTCAATTATTTTTTATTTTTATATGCTTTTTTCTTAGCTTTTCGTAAAGCTTTTTGTTTTGCTTTTTTTTCTTGTTCCTTTTGTCTTTGTTCACGTCTATATTTAAATGGATTTTGAAAAGCCAATGTTTGCAATACTTGGAATGCATTGGTAATTACCCAATATATTGTAATTGCACTTGCAAATGTTAGAGCTGGAATAAAAATAATGACAGGCATAATAAACATCATTATCTTATTCATGCCATTTTGATTAGGTTGTGAAAGACTTGTTATATATGTACTTAAGAACGTAAATAAAGCAGCTAAAATCGCCATTACATAGTAAGGATCAGGTTGTCCTAATTTCATCCATAAAAAACTACCAGTTCTTAACTCTGTAGTCTTATAAATTGCTTGATACAAAGCAAACATTACAGGCAATTGAATAAGCATTGGAAGCAAACTAGCAAATGGATGAACACCGGCATCAGAATAAATTTTTTGTTGTTCTTCTGAAAGTTTTTGTCTTGATTCTAAATCTTTACCAGGATATTTCTTTTGTAATTCTTGAATCTGAGGCTGTAGTGCCATCTGTTTATTCATTGTCTTAGTTTGATAATAGTTCAAAGGAAGCAAAATAATTCTTATTATGATAGTAAAAATTATTATTGCCCATCCATAACTATTATGAACTAAGCTTGCTAACCATAAAATAAATCTTGAGAAAGAATAAATTACATAATGATCCCAAAATCCTGAACTATGGCTAGTAATAGGAGTGTTATAGTAGTTCGCTGAACATCCTGAAAGTACTACAACAAAAACCATTAAAAGGGCAAAGAGTAATAACTTATTTCTTCTTAATTTTTTCACTGTATAGACCTTACCTTTATAGAGTTTCTTCTATTATTTTACCTAACTTTAGCAAATGAGTAATATTATTTTTTGTATCTTTCATATCTAAATTTATTGAAGGTTTCCTAGCAATAATTAAAAAATCCACCTCTGCTGGAATCTGATCCTTCAATTCAAATAAAGATTGTCTAATATATCTTTTAATACGATTTCTTTTATTAGCCCTTAAAGCAACTTTTTTTCCAACTGATAATCCAACACGGAAATGTTTTTGTCCTTGTTTAGGTATCTGATATAAAACAAAGTTCTTATTAGCTACTGAATTTCCACCGAAAAATACCTTTTGAAACTCATCTTCTTTTTTTATTCGGTAACTTTTTCTCATAAAACAATCACCATACTTAAATGAATTTATAAAAAAAGACCACTGATTATCAGTAGTCTATGCTGATAGAACTTTTCTACCTTTTTTACGGCGACGAGCCAATACTTTTCTACCGTTACTTGTACTCATTCTTTTCATGAAACCATGAACTCTTTCACGATGGCGTTTCTTAGGTTGGAATGTTCTTTTTGTTTTCATCTTTTTGCCTCCATCCGAATATTTATCTTCAATAATTAATTGTTACTAAATTAATCTCTAAGACAATTACTCGAATATATTACCATGAATTAAAACAAATTAAAATATAATTTTTAAAAAAAGTCATCGCTATCTCAAAGAGTTTTCCACTTTATAAAATCAAGAATTGTGTAAAACTTTTTATAATTTATTTTTATTTTTTTTAATCCACAATTTTTTTAAGAAGTTTTCAACAGATGAACACCGTATTGAAAAAATTATCCACACTATTATTTTTTCTGTGAATAACTTTTATAATCATTTGTATATCAGTCTTTTTTTCCACAAGATCCTGTGCATATTTTTTAAAAATTATTGTTATTAACAAAATGCACATATTTTTTTACTTCTTTTTCCACTGTTTTGTTATTTCTGTGTATTATTCTTTGTTAAATCTGTGGAAAACATTTTTATAGAATGCTAAAATAGTACATACTTACTTGTTAATATCTTAATATTCTCTTAAATATTGGAGGAACTTC